>NZ_JBNDKV010000001.1:0-1332204 GCF_050435705.1 Paraburkholderia sp. JPY419
ACGGCGCAGCTCGGGCAGATAACGGGCGTAGACCTGATCGCCCTTTTTGCGCGCGACGAGCTGCACCATCTGCGCGAAGAACGGCGGCTGCGAACGGCTCAGGTAATACGTGCGATTGCCATTGGGGATATGGCCATAGCGGTCGATCAACGTCGAGAAATTGTTCAGCTCGTCGTCGACGAGCGCGCGCTGGCCGCTCGCGTCGAGCCCCAGCAGAATGAAGTACGAATCCCAGTAGTAGATCTCGTCGAAGCGGTCGCCCGGCACGATGTACGACGACGGCAACGGCAACAGCGAAGCGTACGGGCTGGCGCTCGCATCCGGTTCGCGGCGCAGCACGTTCCACAGCGTATCGATGTGCGTGGTGACGCTTTCGTTCGGATCGGACACATAGCGCTTCGGCTCGCGCGGGGGCAGTGTGAAGCGCTGTTCGACGAATTGCTTCAGGTCGAAGCGCGGCTGAGCGCGCTGGCTTTCGTAGTCGGCGATGACTTGCGGCGGCGGCTCGTTTGGCGACATGTCGGCGAACGTCTTGCTGTCCGGGTACAGATGCGCGAGTTCGACGTCGCGATACAGCTCGCCATACAGCTCGGATGGCGGCGTCGGCACGACCGGCGACGGCTGCGCGTGATCCGTGTTGCCAACGCGCCCGGCCGCGGCGCTGCTCCCGGCATTCGCAGCGGCAGCCGATGCGGGCAGCGTAAGGACCGGCACGGCCGGCTGGGTCGGCGCGACCGTCGGCGCGGATTGCGCGGTGACGCTGCTGCTTGCGGCGAGCGCAAGCGCGGTGGCCACGGAGGCTAGAACGCAGCGGTACGGCCGCTCGCGGGAAGACCAAACGGGAAGATCGGAACGAAATGGCATCGGCGGACCCGTTGAGGACGACGCGGTGACGTCGACGTAGGCGGCCCGCCGCGCGTGCCGATCCTATGCTGCACGCCACCGCGGGGCTTCGAGAGGGTCTCGCCAGCAAATGCGGGGCCCGCTCCGCAAAACGATGTCGCGCGCAAGCGCTCTTTACCGGGTGCTAACCAGGTTCTTACCGAACTGCGCTCGAAGCATGAGCCTTCATCGGGCCGCGCGGTCCGGCGCCGGCTTGCGGCCCGCTCATTCTAGGCGGAAACCGCCGTTAGCCTCCGGTCGCGAATCCTAATGACGCCGCCTTCGCGCGAAGATTCGCGAAGCGGTCCGCCGTCGGGTTGATCGCCCGCTTTTGCGACTGATCGATCGCCGATAGCGAGCTCGACGGCGAAGGCGCGACCGCCCCCAGGCAGGTTCCGCCGAACGGCCCCTGGGCGACCGTGAACGCGGGAGCGTCGGTGCGGGGCGCGCCGTTGAAATCGAGCGCGTAAGCGAGATTGAAGGTCGCCCGATCGCCGCCGCGCACGCCGAGCGGCTGCAAGCCGAAGCGCCATTGCAGCAGCGCGTGAATCGAGCTGGGGTCGAACGGATAGCGCGTGATCGAACCCGCGCGCACGCGCGGGCCCAGCAGCGCGAGCGGCACGCGAAAGCCGAGCTTGCCGTCGTTGCCGAGCGTGAGCTCGTTGTTGCTGATCGGCCTGGTGGGCGGCACCACGTGCTCGAGAAACCCGCCCCATTCGTCGTAGACGACGATCATCAGCGTGCGGCTCCACGTCGGGCTCGTGCGCAGCGCCTCGTAGACCTGCGCGAGAAACGCCTCGCCGTCGCGGATGTCGGCATGTGGATGATCGTCGGAGGAAACGCCTTCCGGCTCGCCCGTAAATGACGGATCGATCATGCAGAACGGCGGCAGCGTCCCCGCCGCGGCATTCACGAGGAAATCCGCAAACGGGCGCGAAATGCCGACATACCGCGTGCCATAAAGCGCCGTGATCGGCACGTCGTGGTAGTAGTAGCGAGCGTCGACATCGGCGTCGCTCAGCTTGTCCCAGATCGTCGCGAGCGACGACGTGTCGGCGCTGTCGTCGAGCCGGTCCGTTGCGCCGCTGTGCAGATAGAGGCGATTGGGAAACGTGCTGGTCAGGATGCCGCTGAAGTAAAAGTCGCCGATCGTGTAACTGCTGGCCACGGCGTTGAAAAATTGCAGATCGGCCTGCGTGTAGAAGCCGATAGGCAGCAGGTCGCCCCGGCTCAGGCTCGTGCCCGGCGTGAGCAGCCAGCCATTCATCGCACCCGATGCCAGTTGCGTGCGGCCCCCCGAAAAGCTGTGATTGGGGTCCAGGAACGCGCACGCCTGATAGCCGTACGCGGCATTCGCCGCGAGCGAAAACGGCGTTTGCGTCGCGCCGAACGCGTCCTTGAACTTCTGGTTCGCGGGCATGCCCTCGGCGCCCGGCACCCAGCCGAGGAAATGGTCGAACGAACGATTTTCCATCGTGACCAGCACGATGAAGTCGATGCCCGAGCTGGCCGGCGCGGGCAACGCCGGGCGCGGCAGGCTATAGCGGTCAGCGGCGTTGGGCGCCGGAATGTCGGTAATCGAGGGCGCGGGGTCGCCGCCTCCTCCGCCCGTTAAGTCGTCTCCGCCCGATCCGCCACCGCAACCCGATAGCGCAACGCTGCCGGCCACCGCGGCTACGCCAGCAAGAAAGCGGCGGCGGTCGTGTGCATGAGTCTTGTGAGTCTCGTCGCCCATCACACGCCTCCTGATTGGCTGCGGCGCGGGCATTCGTCCATGCCTGCCTGCCGCGAAGCAACCCGCGCGCGCCGATTGGAGCGGCGGTTGGCCGTTGGCAGCAAGTTTCGAACCCGAGGGATTGGCGGGCCGTTGCGAAGTGGCGATGTCCAACGAATGACTTCAAAGGTAGATGAGGCCTGGTCCGCCTAGATCTCCACGCGCGCGCCGACTTCGATCACCCGATTGGCCGGCAGTTTGAAGAAAGCCGCGATATTGCCCACGTTGTGCAGCATCACCGCGAACAGCCGCTCGCGCCATAGCGCCATGCCGTGGACGCGCTTGGGCACGACAGCCGCGCGGCTCAGGAACCAGGATGTGTCGTCCAGGTTGAACGTGAGTTCCGGCGACTTGTAGGCGGCCAGCGTGCGCGGCAAGTCCACTTCGTCCTTGAAGCCGTAATTCACCGTTGCGTGCCAGCAACCCGCGCACAGCGGCCTGATCTGCACGCGCTCGCTGTCGGCCACCTTCGGCACGCTTTTCGTGATTACGCTCAGGAAAACCGTGCGCTCATGCAGCACACGGTTGTGCCGCAGGTTGTTGACGAGCGCGTGCGGCACCGCTTCGGCGTCCGGCGTCAGGAAGATCGCCGTGCCGCCCACGCGCGTCGGCGAACTTTCGAGCAGCGTGGTGAGGTACTGTTTGAGCGGCGTCTTTCCCGCCCGCGCGCGCGCTTCGGCCAGCATCATCTCCCAGCCGCGTCCCCACGTCGCCATGATCGTGAACATGATCGCGCCGACCACGAGCGGGAACCAGCCGCCGTCGACGATCTTGAGCAGATTCGCCGAGAAGAACAGCGCGTCGATCACGAAGAAGAACGAGGTGGAGAGCACGCACAGCAGCCAGTTGTAGCGCCACGCGTAACGCACGACGAAGAACGTCAGGAACGTGGTGATCAGCATCGTGCCGGTCACGGCGATGCCATACGCGGCCCCGAGCGCCGTGGACGAGCGGAAGCCCAACACCGCCGCGACCACGGCGATCAGCAGAATCCAGTTGATGCCGGGCACGTAGATTTGCCCGATCTCGCGCTCCGACGTATGTACGATGTTCATGCGCGGCAGGAAGGAAAGCTGCATGGCCTGCATCGTCATCGAATAGGTACCCGAAATAACGGCTTGCGACGCGATCACGGTGGCGATCGTCGCCAGCACGATCATCGGCACGATGGCCCACTGCGGGAACAATCGGTAGAACGGGTTTTGCACCGCGCCAGGGTTCGCCAGCAGCAGCGCGCCCTGGCCCAGATAGTTCAGCGCGAGCGCGGGAAAAACGACGCCGAACCACGTAACACGGATGGGCCGCTTACCGAAATGGCCCATGTCGGCGTAGAGCGCCTCGGCGCCCGTCAGCGACAGCACCACCGCGCCGAGCGCGACGAACGCCAGCCAGCGGTGATGCATGATCAGGCGGAGACCTTCCAGCGGATTAAGCGCGTACAGCACGACCGGCGTGGCTATGATGTTCGCGACGCCCGCCGCGCCGATCACGACGAACCAGAGCACCATCACTGGCCCGAACACGGCGCCGATGCCGCCCGTGCCGTGCTTTTGCGTGACGAACAGCACGATCAGCGCGGCGAGTGTCACCGGAACCACATAGGTTTTGAGCCCGGGCTCGACGACTTCGAGCCCTTCCACGGCGCTCAGCACGGATATGGCTGGCGTGATGACGCTATCGCCGAAGAACAGCGCCGCGCCCATCACCCCCACCACGAGGAGCCCGCGACGCAAGCGCGGCCGCGACGCGATCGACGACGCCGCGAGCGCGAGCAACGCCATGATCCCGCCTTCGCCGTGATTATTCGCCCGCAGGATCAGGACGACGTACTTCAGCGAAACGACGATCATCAGCGACCAGAAAATCAGCGAAACGATGCCGACGATATTGAAAGCATTGAGCGTGAGACCGTTGGCGGGATCGAACACGGTGGCGAGCGTATAGAGCGGGCTCGTGCCGATGTCGCCATAGACCACACCGAGTGCGGCCAGCGCGAGCGCTGGAAGCGCCGGTGAGGCGTCGCCGTGGCCTTCCTTCCCCGACGCGGCGGTTGCGGAATGTGCCATGTCTCCCTCCTCATACGAATCGCGCGTGAGCCGTGATGGCCGCGCCGCGGGTTCGCTTCGATTCTTTCGTTTCGTTGACGCGAATTCGTCTCGGTCGTGCGTGCTGGATCGTGCCAGTGCGCTAGAGAAGTATAGAAATTTCCGGCGAAAATGCGCTTTGCGCAGCAGTCACGCATTTGGCCGACGCCGTCGCTCCGTCCACCGTCAGCTCAACGTCAGGTAGAACGGCGCAAGTGTCAGCAGACCGCCTCGTCCGTCCGCCTCGAAGGCGCCGTGCCGGCATGCTCTCCGAGTTCCATGATTTCCACGAGTCGCTGCTGGTAGTGCTCCGGCAAATACTCCGCGAGTGAATAGCTTCTGCCCTTGTCCGCCAGATGTATCGCGAGTCGATCCAGTGCCAGTTCGAGGCTCTGAGGCTCAGACCGAAATTTGATCTTGTTGCCCACCGCGTCAGCGGTCGTCGGCAGGCTGCCGCCGTCGTGGACGAGGGCAGGCAAGCCGAGCATGGCGGCCTCGATAATGACGAGCGGCGCATTCTCGGCTCCCAACGATGGCACGACGACTGCGCCGGCAAATCGCCGCATCCGCGCAAACAATTCCTCCTGCGGCAGTCTGCCGAAAAAAACCAGTTTGCCGCGCTCGATCAGCGACGCGAAGCGCTGCTCCATCGCACGACGATCCGGACCGTCCCCGTAGACTCCTAATACGTCAATACGATGAAAGTTCACGCTCTCTGCGAGTTCGATAAATTCCGCGAGTCCCTTTTCCTGTGAAATCCTGCCGACAAAGGCAAGCCTGAATCTCTGCTTGCCAGCAACACGCGAAGGCTGAAACGCGACCGGTACTGAGGAGGGGTTAAAAACGACTCTCGTATTCGTGATGCCACTGCGATGCAGCGCTTCCCCCGACATTCCAGGACTTGGACCACTTGGTGGTTCCCACCGGAAAGCGGGTGTCGTCGAAGCGTTCAACTTCGACCCCGGGCAATCGACTCAGAAGATCTGCCGATTGCTGATAAACAACTTCCGCGCCGCCCATCGACGCATAATCGTTTATTACCAATACCCTGCAGCGCTTCATGTTTAGGCCCGCTGTTGGTGCACATCTCACGACACCGAGTACATGCATGATGGTGGTTAATTCGTCGGGAATTTTATGAAGTCATTTTCGACGACTGTGTGTGAGAGCGCGCCAAGCAAGTAACCGTTCTTTTACTGCGTCTTACAGCCGGGGGGATTTTGGAAGTGCTATTGCGCCGCGAAAGCTTAACGGCGGCCACCCTCAGCCAGGGTTTCCCCTCCTTCAGCACATCAAAACTTGTCCTACTATCAAGGAGTTAAAACTAACTAACTCATCAGTTAGTCCGGTGTCCATGCCGCAAGTCGCCCGTTCCAGAATGGGTCGTCGTCCTCATCCGCAGGACTTCGACGCACGCGAACATCTGCTCGATGTCGCGGTGGCGCTGTTCGCCGAGCGCGGGATCGCCAACACCACAGTGGCGCAGATCGCGGCGGCGAGCGGCGTGACGTCCGCGATGGTGCACTACTGGTTCCAGACCCGCGAAAAGCTACTCGACGCGTTGTTCGAGGAAAAGCTGGTCGCCGCGTTCGGCGCCATCTGGGACCCGGTCGATGCCGAACGCGACGATCCTCTCTCGCTGACGCAAGGCATCGTCAAACGCATGTTCGACGTCACCGAGGCCATGCCGTGGCTGCCTTCGCTATGGCTGCGCGAAATCATCAACGAAGGCGGCCTGCTGCGCGAGCGCGCGTTTGCGCATATCCCCGTGCAAAAGGTCGCCGCGTTCGGTCAGAACATCGCACGCGGTTGCGCGTCGGGTCAGTTGAATGCGCAGCTCGAACCGTTGCTGCTGTTCAACTCGGTGCTCGCGCTCGTGATGCTGCCGCAGGCAACCGCCAGGATCTGGCAACGCCTGAATCCGCGCAGCTCGTTCGATCGCGCGACGCTCGAACGCCACGTCGTCGCACTGCTCACGCAGGGCATGAGCGCAACCACGGCGGTCAAGACCAGCGCCAGGGCAAGGAGCCGGGCGACGTCCACCGCACGCCGAGCGAAAGGAAAGCCGTCATGATTCCGTCCGCCCGCTCATCCACACGTGTCGCGTTGCTTGCGCTGTGCATCGCGTGCGCGAGCTGTTCGCAACAACCGGCGAACACATGGCAAGGCTATGTGGAAGGCGAGTTCCTGTACCTCGCGTCTTCGCAGGCGGGCCAGTTGACCGAGCTCGCGGTCTCGCGCGGGCAGACCGTCGCGCAGAACACGCCGCTGTTCGCGCTCGAAGCGCAGAACGAAACCGACGCCGTGGCGCAGGCCAACGAGCAACTGCGCTCGGCCCGCGCCCAGCTCGCCGACCTCGGAACCGGCAAGCGTCCGCCGGAAGTCAACGTGACGCGCGCGCAACTCGTGCAGGCCGAAGCCGATGCGGCGCGCGCCGCGACCCAGTTCCGCCGCGACCAACAGCAATTCGACGCCGGCGGCATCGCGCAAAGCCAGCTCGACGACTCGCGCGCGAGCGCGCTGTCGAGCGCCGCGCACGTGCGCGAGTTGCAAAGTCAACTCGCCGTCGCGCGTCTGCCGGGACGGATCGAGCAGATCCGCGCACAGCAGGCGCAAGTCGACGCCGCGCAGGCCCAACTCGGCCAGGCCCAATGGAAGCTCGATCAGAAAAGCGTGCACGCGCCGCACGCGGGCCTCGTGTTCGACACGATGTTTCGCAGCGGCGAATGGGTGCCGGCGGGCAGCCCCGTCGTGCGCATGTTGCCGCCGGAAAACGTCAAGGTGCGCTTCTTCGTGCCGCAGGGAGTGGTCGGTTCGCTCGCGCCGGGCCGTCGTGTATCGATTCATTGCGACGGGTGCGCCGCCGATGTGCCGGCCGTGCTCAGCTTCATCTCGGACGAGGCGGAGTACACGCCGCCAGTGATCTTCAGCAACGAAAGCCGCGCGAAGCTCGTGTTCATGGTCGAAGCCAGACCGCGAACCGCCGATGCGCCGAAGCTGCGGCCCGGCCAGCCCGTCACGGTCACGCTGCAATGAGTGCGCCCGCGCCGCCCCCCGCCAACGCCAGCGAGCGCGTGTACGCGATCGATGTGCACGGGCTGAACAAGCATTTCGGCACCAAGCACGTGGTCAACGACGTGACGATGCAGGTGCAGCGCGGCGAGATCTTCGGTTTTCTCGGCCCGAACGGCAGCGGCAAGACTACCTGCATCCGCATGATGTGCGGACTGCTGACGCCGGACTCCGGCAGCGGCACCTGTCTCGGCTACGACATCGTGCGGGACAGCGCGCAGATCAAACGCCGCACCGGCTACATGACGCAGCGTTTCTCCTATTGGGAAGATCTGTCGATCCGCGAAAACCTCGACTTCGTCGCGCGCATCTACGAGATGAAGAACCGCCGCGAGGCGGTGGATCGCGCGCTCGAACAGCTTGGCCTGCAAAGCCGTGAGAAGCAGTTGGCCGGCGCACTGTCGGGCGGATGGAAGCAGCGTCTCGCGCTGGCCGCGTGCATGCTCCATGAACCGGAACTGCTGCTGCTCGACGAGCCGACCGCCGGTGTCGATCCGAGCGCGCGCCGCGACTTCTGGGAAGAGCTGCACCGCCTCGCGGCGCGTGGCATCTCGGTACTCGTCAGCACGCACTATATGGACGAAGCGGAACGCTGCCACAAGCTCGCCTATATCGCGTACGGCAAGCTGCTCGCGCAGGGTACGTCGAAACAGGTGATCGACTCGCAAGGGCTCGTGACGTGGGCCGTGTACGGCCAGAATCTCGTCGAGCTCGGCGACCGGCTGCGCAGCTCGCCCGGCGTCGAGCAGACGGTCGCGTTCGGTTCGTCGCTGCACGTGAGCGGGCCCGACACGCCCGAACTCCACGCGAGCATCGACCAGTTGGAACGCTCGAACTCCACGCTACGAATCGAAAGACAGGAAACCGGCCTCGAGGACGTGTTCATCTTCATGATGAACCGCTCGACCGACAACTATGCAACGCCTTCCGCGGGCAAAGCATCGTGAATTCCGCGCGCCGACTTCCGCGCTTTTCGCTGATGCGTTGGTGGAGCATCGTGCGCAAGGAGTTTTTGCAGCTGAAGCGCGACCGCATCACGTTTGCGATGATGATCGTGCTGCCGATCATGCAGATGGCGCTGTTCGGCTTCGCGATCAATACCGACCCGAAGCATCTGCCGACCGCCGTCATCGCCGCCGATCACAGCGAGTTCACGCGCAGCTTCCTGATGGCGATGCGCAACTCCGATTACTTCGACATCGTCTCGACGCTGCCCGATGAAGAGTCCGGCCGCCGCGCGCTCGCGCAAGGCAAGGTGCTGTTCGTGCTGAATATTCCGGTCGGGTTCACCCGCCAGCTGGCCAAAGGCGCGCGGCCCTCGCTGCTCGTCGAAGCCGACGCGACGGACCCGATGGCGGTGGGCACCGCGCTCGGCGCATTGCCGTCGATCACGCAGTCGGTACTGCAGAAGGACCTCACGGGACCGCTGTCGCCGCTCGCGGTCGGCCCCACCGCTTTCGATGTCCAATTGCACCGGCTCTACAACCCCGAAAGCATCACCCAGTACAACGTGGTGCCGGGCCTGATGGGCGTGATCCTGACGATGACGATGGTGATGATGACGGGCCTCGCGATCACGCGCGAACGCGAGCGCGGCACGATGGAAAATCTGCTGGCTACGCCCGTGCTGCCGCTCGAAGTGATGACCGGCAAGATCGTGCCTTATGTGGCGATCGGTCTGGTGCAGGTCAGCATCATTCTCGCGGCCGCTCGCTTCGTGTTCAACGTGCCGTTCGAAGGTGGTCTGATCGCGCTGTATCTGTCCGCGCTATTGTTCGTCGCGGCCAATCTGACGATCGGCATTACGTTGTCGTCGCTCGCGCAGAATCAGTTGCAGGCCATGCAGCTGACGATGTTCTATTTTCTGCCCAACATCCTGCTGTCGGGGTTCATGTTCCCGTTCGCGGGCATGCCGAAGTGGGCGCAGTACATCGGCAATCTGTTGCCGCTCACCTACTTCAACCGGCTCGTGCGCGGCATTCTGCTAAAAGGCGTCGGTTGGGCCGACATGTGGCCGCATGTGTGGCCGCTGCTGATCTTTCTGTTTGTCGTGATGGGCGTCGCCGTGAAGTTCTATCGACGCACGCTCGATTGAGGAAGGCCTGCAATGTGTTCCGCTCCTCGCTTTCGTGACGTGGTTTTTCATCGCGCGGCTTGTTTATCCGTCACGCGTCGGCTCGCCGCCTGCGGCGCAAGCGCGGCATTGTGCGCGTGCACCGTCGGCCCCGATTTCCATCGGCCCGACGTGACCAGCGTGTCGAACTATACCGCCGCGCCGCTTGCGGCAAGCACGGTCGCCGCCGATGGTCCCGGCGGCGCCGCGCAACACTTCGTGCCGACTGATGTGCCCGGCGACGGCTGGTGGCGCGCGTTCGGCTCGCCGGCGCTGAACGCGCTGGTGCAGCAGGCGCTCGACGACAGCCTGACCCTCGCGCAAGCCCGCGCGAAACTCGACGAAGCGCAGCAGGACTACCGCGCGCAGGCGGGCGGCACGCTGTGGCCGCAGGTCGATGCGAACCTGTCGACTACGCGCGAGAGGATCGATCCCGAAGCGCTGGGCTTCGGCCAGCTGACGCAAGGCCGCGCGTTTGCGCCGTTCACGCTGTACAGCGCGCAAGTCACCGTGTCGTACACGCTCGATCTGTTCGGCGCGAATCGCCGCGCGCTCGAAGCGGTGGCCGCGCAGGTCGACTATCAGCAATACGAACTCGAAGCCGCGCGTTTGACGGTCGCGGGCAATGTGGTGACGGCGGCGATCCGGCGCGCGTCGCTCGCGCGACAGGTCGCGCTCACAGAAGCGCTGCTCGCGAATCAGATGCAGCAACTCGATATCGCCGAACACCGCTATCACGCGGGCGGCATCTCCGAGGTCGATCTGCTGAGTCAGCGCACACTCGTGCAGCAAACCCGCGCGACGTTACCGCCGTTGCGCACGCAGCTTGCACAGACCGATCATCAACTGGCGATCTATCTGGGACGCGCGCCAGCGGAATTGGCCACCACGCACGACCTTGCCGCGCTCGACCTCGATACGCTCGTGCTGCCCGCCGACCTGCCGCTGACCTTGCCGTCGACGCTCGCGCAGCAGCGGCCCGACATTCGCGCGTCCGAGGCGTTGTTGCATCAGGCGAGCGCGAACCTCGGCGTCGCGACCGCGAACCTGTATCCGCGTATCACGCTGTCAGGCAGCGCCGCGACCGAACGGGTCAACGTGTCCGATCTGCTGACGGGTTTCAACGTGTGGAATTTCGGCGCGGGTCTCACGCAGCCGCTGTTTCATGGCGGTGAACTGCTGGCGCGCAAGCATTCGTCCGAGGCGGCCTACCAGGCGGCGCTCGCCGTGTACAAGCAAACCGTGCTGCAGGGACTGCAACAGGTCGCCGACGCGCTGCGCGCGCTCGATCAGGATGCGATTGCGTTGCAGGCGCTCGATGCCGAGCAGCGCAGCGCCCAGCACAGCGCCGGTATTGCGAGTCAGCGTTATGCGGCGGGCGGCATCAGCCAATTGACGCTGCTCGATACGCAGCGCCAGCAATTGCAGACCGGACTCGATCGCACCAAAGCCGCCGCGCAGCGTTATGCCGATACCGCCGCGCTGTTTCAGGCGCTCGGCGCGCGGCCTTGAGTTACCGCTTCGTCATTGGTTTGCCGACGTCTCGCGCCGCACCTTGTTCAGCACGAGGTACGCGAACGAGCCGACCACGATGCCCCAGAACGCGGAGCCGAGCCCGAGGAAGGTCATACCGGATGCGGTCGCGAGAAACGTGATGACCGAGGCCTCGCGATGGTCTTCGTCCTGGATAGCGCCCATCACATTCGACGTGATCGCACCGATCAACGCGAGGCCCGCCAGAATCGCGACGAATTCCTTCGGCAGCATCGTGAACAGCGCGACGATCGCACCGGCGAAGGTCCCGCCGATCAGATAGAACACGCCGTTGGCGATGCCCGCGATATAGCGCTTGTCCGGCTCGTCGTGCGCGTCCTTGCCGGTGCACAGCGCCGCCGTGATCGCGGCGATCACGATCGTGATGCCGCCGAAAAACGCCACGCCGATCGACGCGATGCTAGTCGCTGTGATGATCGGCCGGGCCGGCGTGTGATAGCCGGACACGCGCAGAATCGCCATGCCCGGCAGGAACTGGCCGGTCAGACTGACGACGACGAGCGGCAGCGCAAGACTCAGCGTCGAGCTCAGCGTCCATTCGGGTTGGATGAAGATCGGCCGCGTGACTTGCAGCGGCAGCGCGCCGAGGTGCGCGGCGCCGAGCGCAATGGCGAGCACCGTGCCCGTCAGCAACACCAGCACGATGCAATAGCGCGGCAGCACGCGCCTGAACACGATGTACGCACCGATCATGCCGAACGCCAGCGCCGGCATCGACGCGGCCGCCTTGAACGCATGCGTGCCGAACTGCAGCAGAATGCCGGCCATCATCCCGCAGGCGATGCCCTTCGGAATGCGGCGCACCATGCGATCGAAATAGCCCGATATGCCGATCAGCAGAATGATCACGGCCGCGCTCAGATACGCGCCCACCGCCTGATGCAGCGTCAACGCGGGGAACAGTCCGACCAGCAGCGCGGTGCCGGGCGCGGACCACGCGGTCACGACCGGCACCTTCAGCTTCCAGCTCGCGAAGATGCCGGAGACGGCCGCGCCGATCGAGATGCCCCATACCCACGACGCGACCATCTCGTTGGGCATGTGGGCCGCTTGCGCGGCCTGGAAGAAGATCACGAGCGGGCCCGCGTACGAGATCAGCACGGCCAGAAAGCCGGCCACGATGGCGGACACGGACCAGTCGGCCGCAATGGCGCGCGTGGTGGGCGCCTGGCTAGGGGTGGGATTCATCGTCGATGTGGATCGTGGCAGCCCGCTGTTGGTGACACGCGCCGGGCGGCGCATGTCACCGCGAGTGACCGCGAATCACCGCATGTCACCATCCGGCAGCGGAGTCATTCCGGGCCGATAGTATGAAGGACAATCGCCGCGCGGCCTATCGGCGTCGTTCGGCCCGACGCTCGCTAGCCCTGATCGCCGCCGCCGACCGGCAGCACGGTGCCGGTGATATACGACGCTTCGTCGGAAGCGAGGAACAGGATCGCGCCGACCTGTTCGTCGATCGTGCCGTAGCGATGCATCAGGCTCGACGCGATCGTCTGATCGACGATGCCCTGATACCACGTCGCTTCCTGCTCGCTTTGCGGCGCGGTATTGCGCGGCACGCGGCGCGGCGGCGCTTCGGTGCCGCCGGTCGCGACCGCGTTGATGCGGATGCCGTGTTCGGCATGCTCGAATGCGAGGCTCGCGGTCAGCGCATTGACGCCGCCCTTCGACGCCGCGTACGGCACCCGATAAATACTGCGCGTCGCAATCGACGACACGTTGACGATCGCGCCGCTCGCGCGCTCGAGCATAGCGGGCAACACCGCGTGGCAGCACCACAGCGTCGGGAACAGTGAACGCCGCACCTCGGCCTCGATCTGCTCCGCTTCGTACTCCTCGTACGGCTTCGCCCAGATCGTGCCGCCGACATTGTTGACGAGCGCGTCGATGCGGCCGAACGCATCGATCGCGAAGGCCGTCATCGCAGTCGCGCCCGCATAGGTTTCGAGGTCGGCGATGAACGCGCGCGCGTCGCCGCCGGCGCGCGTAATCTCTTCGGTCACCTCGTGCACGATCTGCGAACGGTCCACCAGCACCACGGCCGCGCCCTCGCGCGCCGCGCGCAACGCGACGCCGCGGCCGATGCCCTGGCCCGCGCCGGTCACGACGAGCACCTTGCTCTTGAAGCGATCGGTAAAGGTCGAAGTCATGCTACGTTGCTCGCCGAGAATTTTTCGTAGTAGAAGTTCGCGGGCTCGACGCTGCTGTCGTGCAGCCAGCCCTGCACCGCTTCGACCATCGCAACCGGGCCGCACAGGTAGACGTCGACGTCGCCGCTATTGAGCCATTCGCTGTCGACGTGCGCGGTCACATAGCCTTTGCGCTCGTGGCTGCTCGCGGCATCGACGACACACGTGCGGTAGCTGAAATTCGGCAGCGTGCGCTGCGCTTGTTCGAGCTGTTCGAGCGCGACCAGATCGATGTCGTGGGTCACGCCGTACACGAGGCGCACCGGCTGCGTGTTGCCGCCCGCCTTCAGCACGTCGAGCATCGACAGGAACGGCGCAATGCCGGTGCCGCCCGCGAGGAACAGCACCGGACGCTGCGGATCGCGCAGATAGAAGCTGCCATACGGACCCGTGAAGCCGATCCGCTGACCCGGCTGCGCATCGCGGCTCAGGAAGCCGCTCATCTTGCCGTCCGGCACGTTGCGCACGACGAACGCCGCGCGCGCCGCGCCCGGCGCCGAGCTGAACGAGTACGACCGGCTCTCGCCGCTCGCGCCCGGAATCTCGACGTTCACGTATTGACCCGCGAGAAAGCTCGGCGCGCTCGCGCCGTCGATATCGATCGAGAAATGGATGGTCGAATCCGACAGCCGTTCGACCGCCGCGAGCGTGCCTTCGAAACGCGACACCCCGGTCTTGCACGCCGCCGACGACGCCTGCACGCGAATCACCAGATCCGAGCGCGGCCGCGTCTGGCACGCGAGGATATAGCCCTTGCCCGCTTCCTCGGGGGTCAACGCATCTTCGACGTAGCTCTCCTCGGGCATGTCGTACGCGCCCGATTCGCACAGTCCGCGGCAGGTGCCGCACGCGCCTTCGCGGCAGTCGAGCGGAATGTTGATCTTCTGCCGGTACGCGGCATCCGACAGCGTTTCGTTCTCACGGCAGCTAATGAAGCGCGTGACGCCGTCTTCGAATTGAAGTGCAATAGTGTGTTCCATGACCTGTCTCCTGCAACCGCACCGGCTAGATGTGGTAGATGTCGATGACCTGATTGATGTAGTCGTTCTTCAGCACGACGTACTTGCTCAGGATTTGCGGCTCGGCGCCGTTGAAGTCGATCACGTAGCGCGACATGCCGAAGTAGCTGTAGTTCGTCTTGTAGCGATGGCTCAGCGTGTGCCAGTTGAAGCGCACCGTGTACACGCCGCTCTCCGCGCTCTCCACTTCGACGTTCGCGACGTTGTGGCTCGTGCGCGTATCGGGCATCGTCGCGCTGGAGCGCTCGGTCTTGATGCGAAACACGCGGTCTTCGAGGCCCTGGCGGTTCGGGTAATAGATCAGCGAAATCTCGCGCTGCGGATCGGTGACGAGCTTGTCCTCGTCGTCCCACGACGGCATCCAGAACGACGCGTCCGGGTGATAGCAGGCGAGCCATTCGTCCCATTGCTCGTCGTCGAGCAGGCGGCTTTCGCGGAACAGGAAAGCCTGAATATCGGTGATGGCGATGTTGCTCATGCGCGGCTCCCCGGCGCGTTCAGCGCCTTTTTCATCGTGTCGATCCAGTAGCGGTGCTGCACCGTGTAGAGGCCTTCGTCTTCGGTTTTCACGCCGCTCATCACGGGGTTCAGGCCGATCTTTTGCGCGGCTTCGTCGGCGCCTTCGATCCAGTGCTTCGAACCGCGGCACATGTCGTTCCATTCGACCGCGCGGGCCGCATAGCCCAACTGGCAGGCGCGGAATTCCTCGAGGTCATCGGGCGTGGCCATGCCGCTCACGTTGAAGAAGTCCTCGTATTGACGGATGCGGCGCGAGCGCGCTTCGTCGGACTCGCCCTTCGGCGCGATGCAGTAGATCGTCACCTCGGTCTTGTTGACCGACAGCGGCCGCAGCACGCGAATCTGGGAGCCGAACTGGTCCATCAGATACACGTTCGGGTAGAGGCACAGGTTGCGCGAGTTCTGGATCATCCAGTCAGCGCGCTCGGCGCCGCAGCGCGCGGCGAATTCCTCGCGGCGGCTGAAGTTCGGACGGTCTTCGGGATTCGCCCAGCGCGTCCACAGCAGCATGTGGCCGTGCTCGAACGCGTAGAAGCCGCCGCCCTGGCGGCCCCAGCTGCCCGCATCCATCGCGCGGATCTTGTCTTCGCGCGCGTTTTCTTCCTTGCGATGATTGGTCGTCGCCGCGTAGTTCCAGTGCACGGCCGACACGTGATAACCGTCCGCGCCGTTTTCCGCGGTCAGCTTCCAGTTGCCTTCATACGTGTAGGTCGACGAGCCGCGTAGCACTTCGAGTCCGTCTTCCGACTGGTCGACGATCATGTCGATGATGAGCGCCGCCTCGCCGAGGAACGTCTCGAGCGGCGGCACGTCATCGCTCAGGCTGCCGAACAGGAAGCCGCGATAGTTGCCGAAGCGCGCGAGCTTCTTCAGATCGTGCGAGCCTTCCTTGTTGAAGCAGTCGGGATAGCCCGCTTCCGACGGGTCTTTGACCTTCAGCAGCTTGCCGCTGTTGTTGAAGGTCCAGCCGTGAAACGGGCACGTATAGGTCGCCTTGTTGCCGCGCTTGTGACGGCACAGCATCGCGCCGCGGTGCGTGCACGAATTGATGAACGCGTTCAGCTCGCCCTGACGGTTGCGCGCGATCACGACCGGCTGCCGGCCCATGTAGGTCGTGAAATAGTCGTTGTTGTTCGGAATCTGGCTTTCGTGCGCGAGATAAATCCAGTTGCCCTCGAAAATGTGCTGCATTTCGAGTTCGAACAGACGCTCGTCGGTAAACGCGCTGCGATGCAGGCGGTAATCGCCGCGCTCGCGGTCTTCGACGAGAAAGTCGTCGATGTTCTTCAATTGTGGAGTGTGATCCGGGTAGATCGGAATCATGCGTGTCTCCTGGTACGGACTGTCGGTATGAGTGCGAAGCACGTGTGTAGGGAGCGGCCTGCCTGCCGCGAGGCCGGCTGGCCCATTCGTCTTTCACGTCGGGGAGTGGAGGCGGTGCGCCTCCGGGGGCTGCGTCAGGTCGCGGCGCGCAAGGGCTCGACCTTCGGCACGAGAGGCGGGATATCGGTGGACAACCCTTTCGGCAGGGTTTCGATTTCAGCGTGTTTCATTGCTGCTCCTGAACTCTTTCTAAGTCTTGGATCCCATGCGCGAGGATTTGCCTGCGCCGTCTCCGTGGGGCCGACCGACGCTTCAGACCGGGCCGAGTTGTCAATGCTCGGGAGGTATAATTTTGCGGGGCGTCTACGGTAACTGAAGGATAGTTGCCCGCCATTTGCATCGTCCAACACTGATTTAGTATCGCGACGATACTTAGAAGGTATTTATGGAATTGCGCCACCTCCGCTACTTCGTCGCCGTTGCCGAGGAATGCAACTTCACCAAGGCCGCCAAACGTCTGCATATTGCGCAGCCGCCGCTGAGCCGGCAGATCCAGCAGCTCGAAGACACGCTCGGCGTGCAGCTGTTCGAGCGCAACTCGCGGCCGCTGAAGCTGACCGAGGCGGGCCGCTTTTTCTATTCGCACGCGGTGCAGCTGCTCGCGCAAACGACGGAAATCGAGGCGATGACGCGGCGCGTCGGCAAGATCGAGCGGAGTTTGTCGGTGGGCTTCGTCGGCTCGACGCTGTACGGCATGCTGCCGAAAATCATCCGGCGCTTTCGCACCGAGAACAGCACGGTCGAGCTGAGCCTGCACGAGATGTCGACGATGGATCAGATCAAGGCGCTCAAGGAAGGCCGCATCGACGTCGGCTTCGGCCGCATTCGTCACGAAGACCCGAGCATCCGGCGCGTCGTGCTGCGCGAAGAACGGATGATCGTCGCGCTGCCGCTCGGCCATCCGCTGATCGACGCGAAGCCGGTGCTGTCAATGCACGACCTGACCAGCGAAACGCTGAT
Organism: Paraburkholderia sp. JPY419; assembly: GCF_050435705.1. Taxonomy (NCBI): domain Bacteria; kingdom Pseudomonadati; phylum Pseudomonadota; class Betaproteobacteria; order Burkholderiales; family Burkholderiaceae; genus Paraburkholderia; species Paraburkholderia sp. JPY419. Next base: position 17,553 of record NZ_JBNDKV010000001.1, read on the forward strand.
CATCTTTCCGAAGGCGCCTCGGCCCAGTTACGCGGACCAGGTGCTGGCCGCGTTTCACGATCGCGGGCTGAAGCCGCAGCGGCTCTACGAGACGCGCGAGTTGCAGATTGCGCTCGGCCTCGTCGCCGCGGGCGAAGGCATCTCGATCGTGCCGGCGAGCGTGTACGGCTTGCAGCGCGGCGACATCGCCTATAAGGACCTCGACGATGAGAACCTCGTGTCGCCGATCATCATGAGCATGCGCATGCTCGACGAATCGGCCGACATCCAGCGCATGCAGGAACTGATCTACGCGCTGTACAACGAACAGCACATGACCTATCTACCGCCTTCGCACCAGTAGCGCGGATCGCGCGGTTCGCGGCTAGACGTCCCTGCGGGTGTCGCCGTAACGAAGTTGTATGGACAAGCTCGTCGCCACGGTATAGACCGCGGGTATACGCGAAAATTCCGGCTGAGCCCGCGGCCTGTCAATCAGCCTGAAAAGCTTGTCTGCAAAGCTTTTTACTCCTATTCTCCGTCTCCCCTCCTGGGTGCGCGTAAGCACTAACCCTGATTGCCGCTCATCGGCCGTACGGGATAATTTGTCTATACAACATCGCACTCGTTGCATCCCTCCCGGAGACTTTGATGAAGAAACTTGCCTTGTCCCTCGCCCTCGCGCTCGCTGCCACCGGCGCTTTCGCCAAAGATTGGTCCACAGTCCGCTTCGGCGTGGATGCGAGCTATGCGCCGTTCGAATCGAAAGCGACCGATGGCAAGCTGGTCGGCTTCGACGTCGATCTCGGCACCGAAATCTGCCGTCGTCTGAATGCGAAGTGCGTGTGGGTCGAGCAGGACTTCGACAGCATGATTCCGGCACTGAAGGCGAAGAAGTTCGACGGCGTGCTGTCGTCGATGTCGATGACGCCGAAACGTGCTGAACAGATCGCTTTCTCGTCGAAGCTGTTCAATACGCCGACACGACTCGTCGCGAAGAATGGCTCGGGTATCGGGCCGACCGCCGACTCGCTGAAGGGCAAGACGGTGGGCGTCGAACAGGGCACGATCCAGGAAACCTACGCGAAGACCTATTGGGAGGCGAAGGGCGTAAAGGTCGTGCCGTACCAGAACCAGGACGCGGTCTACACCGACCTGCAGTCGGGCCGTCTGGACGCAGCGTTGCAAGACGCGGTGCAGGCTGACCAGGGCTTCCTGAAGACGCCGCGCGGCGCGGGCTTCGCCTTCGTCGGCCAGAACATCGACGATCCGAAGATCCTCGGCAACGGCGCGGGCATCGGCATGCGCAAGGAAGACGAAGACCTGAAGATCAAGGTCGACAAGGCGATCGCCGACATGATCAAGGACGGCACGTACAAGAAGATCGAGCAGAAGTACTTCGACTTCGACGTGTACGGCGGCTAAGCCCGCGCGCAACACCACGGGCCCGCTCCACCCGATCGCCAGGCCCCGCGCGCATGCGCGCGGGTCGCACCCTCAACAAGGACACTCCCATGCTGTTTCAAGGCTTCGGTCCGCTGCTCCTCGCGGGCACGTGGGTAACCATCAAGCTCGCGGTGCTGTCGCTCGCGGCGTCGTTCGCGCTGGGACTTCTCGGCGCCGCCGCGAAGCTGTCGACCAACCGCGTGCTTTCGCGCATCGGCACGATGTACACGACGCTGATCCGCGCCGTGCCCGACCTCGTGCTGATGCTTTTGCTGTTCTACAGCATCCAGATCTGGCTCAATGAGCTGACCGACATGTTCAGCATGGAGCAGATCGACATCGATCCGTTTCTCGCCGGCGTGATCACGCTGGGCTTCATTTACGGCGCGTACTTCACCGAAACCTTCCGCGGCGCGTTTCTGTCGGTGCCGCGCGGGCAGATCGAAGCGGGCTTCGCGTACGGCATGAGCGCGCGGCGCGTGTTCACCCGCATTCTGTTCCCGCAGATGATGCGCTTCGCGCTGCCCGGCATCGGCAACAACTGGCAGGTGCTCGTGAAGGCCACCGCGCTCGTGTCGATCATCGGTCTCGCGGACGTCGTGAAGGCATCGCAGGACGCCGGCAAGAGCACCCAGTCGTTCTTCTTCTTCACGCTGGCGACCGGAGCCATCTACCTCGCCATCACCACCATTTCGAATCTGGTATTGATCCGCCTCGAGAAGCGCTACTCGATCGGCGTACGGAGGGCCGCGCTGTGATCGAACTGATCCGTCAATACTGGCAGAACTACATTTTCACGGATGGCTTCAACTACACCGGCCTCGTCATCACGCTGTGGTTGCTGGTTGCGTCGATCGTGCTCGGTTTCGTGCTGGCCGTGCCGCTCGCGATCGCCCGCGCGTCGCGCAACCGTTACATCTCCGGGCCCGTCTGGCTTTTCACCTACGTGTTTCGCGGCACGCCGTTGTACGTTCAACTGCTGCTGATCTACACGGGGCTCTACAGTCTGCATTTCGTCCATTCGCACGCGATGCTCGACAGCTTCTTTCGCAATGCGATGAACTGCACGCTGCTCGCGTTCGCGCTGAATGAATGCGCGTACGCCACCGAGATCTTCGCGGGCGCGATCCGCGAGACCTCGCACGGTGAGATCGAGGCGGCCCAGGCTTACGGCATGTCGAAGTTCAAGCTGTATACGCGCATCATCCTGCCGTCGGCGCTGCGCCGGGCCCTGCCCTCGTACAGCAACGAGGTGATTCTGATGCTGCACGCGACCACGCTCGCGTTCACGGCGACCGTCCCCGACATTCTGAAAGTGGCGCGCGACGTCAACTCCGCGACCTACGCGACGTTCCAGGCGTACAGCATCGCGGCGATCCTGTATGCGGCGATCGTGTTCGCGCTGATCTGGGGCTTCCGCAAGATGGAAGTCCGTTTGCTGGCTTATCTCAAACCGCAAGGGCACTAAAGCGCATTCGCGCCATGATGGAGCATACGAGCATGTACAAGCTGACAGTCGACGACCTGCACAAGAAGTTCGGCGACAACGAGGTATTGAAGGGCGTCTCGCTGAAGGCGAAGGCGGGCGACGTGATTAGCCTCATCGGGTCGAGCGGCTCCGGGAAAAGCACCTTCCTGCGGTGCATCAACTTTCTCGAATCGCCGTGCTCCGGGCGCATCACGCTGAACGGCGAGGAGATCAACACGAGCAGGGATCGCAACGGCTCGCTACGCGTGACCCATCCGAAGCAGTTGCAAACGATGCGCACGCGTTTGTCGATGGTGTTCCAGCATTTCAACTTGTGGGCGCATATGACGGTGCTCGAGAACATCATCGAGGCGCCGATCAGCGTGCTGGGATTGAGCCGCGCCGAAGCCGAGGAACGCGCTCGCAAGTATCTGACCAAGGTCGGTTTGCCGGCCAGCACGGAGAAAAAATATCCGTCGCATCTGTCGGGCGGTCAGCAGCAGCGCGTCGCGATTGCTCGCGCGCTCGCGATGGAGCCGGAAGTGATGCTGTTCGACGAACCGACTTCGGCGCTCGATCCCGAGCTCGTCGGCGAAGTGCTGCGGGTGATGCAGGCGCTCGCCGAAGAAGGCCGCACGATGATCGTCGTCACGCACGAAATGGGCTTTGCGCGCAACGTGTCGAATCATGTCGTGTTCCTGCACAAGGGCAAGATCGAGGAGCAAGGGCATCCGCATCAGGTGCTGACGAATCCGCGTAGCGAGCGGTTGCAGCAGTTTCTGGCGGGGCGGTTGAAGTAGCGGCGGCAGGGTATGGCGCGTGGTTCAGTCTCGTGCCTTAGCCCGAATCATCCGCGGAACGACTGTGCCACTCACCAGATTGCCCCCGCGTAGGAGAACTCGCGCAATCGCGCGTCGGGCGTGATCAGGGTGCCGCCAAGCGCCATCGCCGTGGATGCGATCAACCGCTGGTGCGACGTGAGCGTGGTGGGCAGCGCCGCGGCCTGGACGGCGATCGCCATATCGACCGGCACAACGCGCAGGCCCTCGACCGACGCCAAGGTCGACAACCAGCGCCGTGTATCGACACACAGTTTGAGCCGGCCATCCTCGACGTATTCCGCTACCTCGAGGACGCTGATCATCGAAATGGCGATTTCGCCCGCATTCATTTCGCGAACGTCACGCTCGCCGATTTGCCGGAATCCAGCTCGAACAGGTGCAGTTCGCTGCGCAACGCATAGTCGTAATCGGGCCGCTGGTTCTCGGTCCCGATCGCGAGCAGCGTATTCGGCCGCACGTACAAAGGCAGGCTCAGAAAGCCGTGCCGCTCCGGCTAATTCCCGAATATCACTGGAGGGCTGCTGTCGAGACTCGGGCTGCGTGGGGGAATGGTCGGTCCTGACGATAAATGGCGGATTGGTGCCAGATTCGTTCGCAAGTGTCCGTCTTCTGGATGCGGGAAGCTGTGTAACACGCCGGGGCTTCAACGGGTCGCCAGCTTTGCGGTGACGCCCGAAACACTCGCCCCTTTCCTCCACAAGTTGCCAATTCGCATGCGGAGACTGGTGCGCGCTAACGAACACCCGCATACTCGAAAAGGAGTTACCGATATCGGAAGCGCCTGTTACCGCGTCACAGCCAGCGCGCGACAACACGTTGGTATGACTGATGGTCAGGGGCGCACCGACGTAACTTGTTGTCCGCAAAGGGCGGGTGACCGAGGCTTGGTGAAAAGCCTGTCCAGGCGCAGCGCCCCTCCCGCGAGACTTTATCCGGGGTTTTTTAGGATGGCTTCTTGTTGCACAATCGGGCCTCCTTCATTGGCTGTCAGGCACGATGACTTCACTTTCCCTCGGTTCTTTCCATGAGCTCCGTGAAAGGCGGCACGGACATTTCTTCTCGATCAGTCTTTACAGATCGTTCAACCTTCACATCGAATCTAACTGGTTGTTTGACGTTGACCGGTGGTTCCATTTTGCATTGCCGGCGAGCGTGCCCCGCGAGTCGCACGATGACATCGTGCAGGGCATGGAGGAAGCGCGCGCAGCGTGGCTGCGATATAGCCCATCCATGCTGCTGTCGCACCAGTCGTACGAGTTGCGCGATATGCTCGGCCGGAGTCACAACCGCTTTCATATGTACAGGATGAAAGACGATGAGGTTGCCAAAGCCCTGTATAACGAGGTGAAGGGCGGTAGTCTGATCTTTGTCCCTGAGCGGGACGAGATGCGAAAGTGCGTGCAGGCGATACGAGAGCAGCGGGAAAAGGCCTCACAATCGGACTCCGCGCGCGCGCAGCAACCGGACCGCGCGGACATGCCAAGGTCGCTCTATGGCAACGGACCGCGCGTGCCGCAGAACCTCGGCAATGCACAGCCGTTCGACTATCAGCCCGATATGCCGGATGGTGACGGTGTGCAGGTCGCGGGTAGCGAAGGTACGCCGCGCAACAATCAGGCGCAAAACAGGCAGTTCAAGGCCGTTGTAAGAGCGTTGGGTCTGAATAAAGATCAGGCCCAGCGACTTCATCGAGAAACCAGTAGACAGGGCTTCGGCTATCACGAGATGCTAGAGCGCGGGCGGGAAATGTTCGGAGATGGTGATGACTGATATTAAGGCAGAAATTACGAAGCGGCTTGCCGTGCTTGTTGGGCTCGAGGTGAGTTGGGTCAGTCATGCGGGAGACATGCTCACCATGCAGTTTGGTCCCCAAAGGCGGTATACGCTCGGGGGCGAAGAGCACGAGGATGGAGCGTGGGCGCTCCACGTGCAATGTGCCTGGCAGATCAAGCGAGATGGATTAACCGTAGCAACACGGGACGATCTGCGCGGCTCTGATGAAAAAGCGCACGACACGGCCAGGCGCTTGCACGAAATACTCGTAACGCAAGAGCCTTTCAAGTGCGCGGACGCATCGGCAGACGACGCGGGCGGCATCGTCGTTTTGTTCTCGCGAGGGTATCGCCTTGTGGTGATTCCAGACGGAATCGAAGATGACGAGGACTGGCGCCTTTTCGCGCCTAGCGTCGATGAGAAGCCCTTCGTGATCGAGGGTGGCAAGGTCGATCCCTGGTCGTTGTCGTGACGGCGCGATGTTATCGAGAAAAGTCGCGCCGACTACGGATTCAACACCACCCACGCGTCCCCATCGACCACAATCTTCACCGCATCGAGGCTCGCCCCCGCGCACGGCCCCTCGATGCAGCGTCCATCTTCGAAGCGAAACAACGCGCTGTGATGCGCGCACATCAACACCTGCGAGCGATAGCACAGCACGTCGCCGGGTTCGAAATCGAGCGGCACAGAAAAATGCGGACAGCGGTTCGCGTAAGCCCACACCTGCTCGCCCCGCCGCACCACCACGACAGGCACGCCGGAAGCCGTTGCATCGACGACCCGCGCGCCGCCATCGGGCACGTCGGCGAGCGGACATAGCGGCGTTTCGTTCATCGCTCAGACTCTCCGTTCAGGATTGCCGAGGCTCCAGTCCCACGGGCGAATCTCGACGCAATCGAACAGTCCCGCCTGCATGTACGGATCGTTGCTGACGAACTCCATCACGTCGTCGATACGCTCCGCTTCGACGACCAGCAACGTGCCATTCATCGCATCGCATTGCGGCGCGAGCGTCGGACCACCAAGGCGCACGAGCACGCCGCGATGCGTACCGCCGCGCAGCCACGTGCGATGCACCGGACGCACCCGTTCGCGCACTTCGCGCATGCCGGGCTTGTCGGTCGCGAATACCGCGAAAAAACGTGCCATCGCCATCAGCTCCGATCGAGGATGAAGTCGTAGCGCGCTTCGCGGAACGGTCCATCGAAACCGAAGCGGCGCGCGAGTTCGTGATCCGCGGGGCACTCGCGATAATCGACCATCAGCGACGGCTTCACGCCGAACACCGCGTCCGAACCCAGATACGGGTCTTCGCGATCGAACAAATGCGTGACGAGCGTCCGATGCCCCGGCGCGTCGATCATGAAGTGCAGATGCGCGGGTCGCCACGGATGCCGTCCGGTCGCTTCGAGCATGCGGCCGACCGGGCCGTCGGTCGGAATCGGATAGCTGACCGGGACGATCGTCGAAATCGCGTAGCGGCCTTCGGCGTCGGTACGAAAACGTCCACGCAGATTGCCGTGCGGCTGCTCGGTGTCCTGCCCCGAGTACATGCCGTTCCCGGCGGTCTGCCAGACGTCGAGCACCGCGTTCGCAAGCGGCTCGCCGTCCGTCGACAGCACGCGCCCATGCACGAGCGCGGGTGTGCCGGGCGTGAACGCGATGTTCTCGCCATACGCGCGCTCGGGCATGCCGCGAATGTAGAACGGGCCAAATACAGTAGTGTCGGTGGCGCCCGTCGCCAGACGATGGTTGATCGCGTCGACCAGCATCGATACGCCGAGCGTATCCGACAGCAGGATGAATTCCTGGCGCACGAGGTCGTCGCACATCTTGCCGGTGTCGGTCAGAAAGCGAATAGCCGACATCCATTCGGCCTCGGTCGGCTCGACTTCGCGCACGAACGCATGCATGTGCCGCACGAGGCTTTGCATCAGCGTGCGCAGCCGATCGTCGGGTGTGCCGGCGAAGCTTGCTACCACCTGCTCGGTCAGGGCCTGCTCGGCCTCTTTGCTGTCTGTCGACATGTCTTCCTCCATCGATTGATCTGGCGGCGCCGCGTTGCCCGGCGCTCAGACGGGTTCGGCACCCTGCCACGCCCGTTGCAGCAGCGCGCGGATCGCATCGCGTTCCACGGGACGCGGGTTCGCATACGGATTCTTGCACGCGAGATCGGCCGCTTCGTCGAGTCCCTGCTCGGGCATGCCGATCTGCGCGAGCGCCAGCGGAACGCCGAGCGCGCGATTCAGTTCGAACAGCAGCGGACCCGCGTCGGCCTCGCGCTTGCCGCCGAGCGCGCGCGCGACGCGCGCGAGCGCATCGCGCGCGGCGCCGTGGTTGTAGTGTGCCGTATGCGGCAGCATCGCCGCATGGGTTTGCGCATGTGGCAGGTTGAACGTGCCACCCAGCGTATGACAAAGCTTGTGATGCAGGGCCATGCCGACCGCGCCCAGACAGGTGCCCGCGAGCCACGCGCCGTACAGCGCGCTGCTGCGCGCGGGGGCATCGTCCGGTGCGCGCACGATCGCGGGCAGCGCTTCGCCGAGCGCGCGGATCGCTTCCTCTGCCATCAGGCTGATCACCGGATTCGCGTCCTCGGCATACAGCGCTTCGACCGCGTGCGCCATCGCGTTGATGCCCGACGCGGCCGAAATGCCCGCCGGCAACGACAACGTCAGCGACGGATCGTAGATCACCGTGCGCGGCAGCACGCGCATATCGCGGCCCGTGCGCTTCAGACGCCCTTCGGTGAGCCCGTAGATCGGCGTCATCTCGGAGCCCGCATAGGTGGTGGGCACGGCGATGATCGGCAGCGACGATTCGAGCGCGATCGCCTTGCCGAGGCCGACCGTCGAACCACCGCCCACCGCGACGCAGCAGTCGGCATCGAGCGCGGCGGCCGCATCGCGCGCCGCGCGAGCGACTTCGATCGGCACGTGCATCACGGCTTGCGCATGCACACCCGCCGCGCGCTTGCCGAGCACCTCCGCGACCCGCTCGGCCAGCGCGTGCTGCTCGGGTGTCGCCAGGATCAGCGCGCGCCTGGCTCCTAGCCGCTCGACCTCCGCGGGCAGCGTCGTGAGCCCGCCCCATTCGAACACCACACGCGACGGCGTGCCCTGATAGACGAAGCGCTCCATGCGACCCTCAGCGCTTGAAGTGCGGCGGCACATTGCCGTCGACGTTGACCCACACCGAGCGCGCTTCCGTGTAGTCGTGCATCGCCTCGAAGCCCATCTCGCGGCCATAGCCCGACTGTCCGACGCCGCCGAACGGGCTGCCCGGATTGACGCGCTTGTAGCAGTTGACCCAGCACATGCCCGCATGGATTCTCGCGGCCATCGAATGCGCGCGCGACAGATCGCGCGTCCACAGCCCGCTGCCGAGTCCGTAGTCGGTGCCGTTGGCGATCGCGAGCGCTTCGTCGTCGGTACGAAAACGCAGCACCGTGACGAACGGGCCGAACACTTCGTCCTGCGCGACGCGGTCGTTCGGACTCGCAGCCTCGACGACGGTCGGGCGCACGTAGTAGCCGTTCGCAAGTGACGCATCGCTCGGCGCGCTGCCACCGGTCAGTACGCGACCGCCCTGCTGACGCGCGATGTCGACGAACGCCAGCACCCGTTCCTGATGCTGCTTCGACGTGAGCGGCCCCATCTCGGTGTCGGCATCGAGCGGATCGCCGAGCCGGATCGACGACGCCAGCGACACGAAGCGTTCGAGGAACTGATCCGCGATGCGCTCGTGCAGGATCAGCCGCGAGCCCGCGATGCACGCCTGGCCCTGGTTGTGGAAGATCGCCCACGCGGCGCCGTTGATCGCGGCGTCGAGGTTCGCGTCGTCGAACACGATGTTCGCGCCCTTGCCGCCGAGTTCGAGCTGCACACGCTTCAGGTTGCCCTGCGAGGCCTCGACGATGCGCCGCCCGGTCGCGGTCGATCCGGTGAACGCGATCTTGCCGACACCCGGATGCTCGGCGAGCCGCTGCCCCGCAGTGTGACCATAACCCGCGACGATGTTGACGACGCCCTCGGGAAAACCGACCTCGGCCATCAGCTCGACGATGCGCAGCGTGGACAGCGGCGTGATCTCCGACGGCTTCAGCACGACCGTGTTGCCGGCCGCGAGCGCCGGACCCATCTTCCAGCTCGTGAACATCAGCGGGAAATTCCACGGCACGATCTGTCCGACCACGCCGATCGGCGCGCGCTGCACGTAGTTCAGAAAGCCAGCTTCGACCGGAATCACCGAGCCTTGCAGCTTGTCGGCCATGCCGCCGAAGTAGCGAAAGCATGCCGCCGTGCGCGGCACGTCGAGGGAGCGCGAATCGCGGATCGGGTGGCCGGTGTCGAGCGATTCGAGTTGCGCGAGTTCTTCCGCCTTGGCCTCGATCGCGTCGGCGAGCTTAAGCAGCAGCCGACCGCGTTCGGCGGCGGCCAGCGCGGCCCATTTCGGGAACGCGCGCGCGGCGGCGTCGACGGCCAGATCGACATCGGCGGCGGTGGCCGCGGCGATCTGTGTGATCAGCGAGCCGTCGTGCGGATTGAGCACGTCGATCGTGCCGCCTTCGACGGCGTCCGTGAAGCGGCCGTCGATGAACAGTTGGGTTTGCATGAATGGTCCTCGGTGAATGCGGGCGCGGGGCTCTTGAATCGAGCGTTCAGAAATCGACGGGGTACGGCTTCAGTTCGCCGCTTTCGTAACGCTTCGGCAAATTCGGCGTCGCGTTCTCCCACACGAGCAGCATCGAGCGCTTGGTCGAATAACCCTGATGGCGGATGTCGGCCGGCATCGCGCAGATGTCGCCCGCACGCATCGTGATCCGCGCGCGCGGCGCGCCGGTGTTCTTGTCGCCGATGTCCCAGACGATTTCATCGGACAGTTGCAGGAACCACTCGACGCGATCGTTACCGTGAAACACCGGCAGGATGTATTCCTCGGTGGTCGGGCAGAACAGGCTCTGGCCGAACACCGACGTGACCGACGGATTCCAGGTAACGTCCGAGCGCGATAGATACTTGAACAGGTTGAACGCGTGCAGCTGGCCCTCGAAGCCGGGCTCGACATGCACCTCCGGATCGTCCTGCGTGACGTCGGCGAACGCGCGGTTCACCGGCAGATCGTCGCGCAGCGGCGAGTCGCCTTCGAGGCCCGGCATGCGACGCGTCGCGATGCGCGTGCGCTCGATCGCGGCATCGTTGTCGCCATGCTTGCGGCCGAACGCGGTGCCGGTTTCCTCGGGTGCCGCGAACGGGTCGAAGCCTTCGTTGGTCCAGTCGTGCAGGATCGCCTTGAAGGTCGCCATGATCGTCGGCGTCTCGAAGGTCTCCATGTAATCGACGCCCGCGTCCTTCATGATGCCGTTGAACGAACCCGCATACACGTCGACCTTGCCGTAGTGATTGCGCGTGCCGAACACCTGGTCGAAATTAACCCAGCCGTAGAAGAAGCCCCATGCGACGTCGCGCATCATCGCGCGCAGGAACGCATCGGCGGGCACCGCGTGGGTGCGGGTCTGGCCTTTCGCGGGCCAGTTGATCTTGACGAAGTACTCGTCGCGCAGGAATTCGAACGCGCCGAGCGTAAAGCGGCGATAGCCGGTGACCGCGTCGGGTTCGCTGGCGCGCACGGTGTCGGCGGCGAAGCCGGCCGGGTGATCGAGGGTTTCGAGGGATGCCATGTTTTGTCTCCTATGTCGACCAGAGTTGGCGCTTTAGCGCTTACTCTGGTCCCATGCAACGTAGTTGCGGGGTGGGTGCATGTTCTGCGTATCAGTGCAGGCAGATGTCGGCCCACTTCTCCACCGACAGTTCGCCGAGCATCGTTTGCACGAGCGCGACGCCGTGTTTCTGCGCGGTGAAGCGATATGCGCAGCCGGCCGGCAGCAATGCCTGATGACCGCGACGCAGCACCACGTAACCCATCGCGCGGCCGGCGGGTTGCGCGCCCGCTGCGACGGTGCCCGTGCCGCTCTTCGGCGGGTTGTCGAGCTTGATGAAATCGATGCGTACTTCGCCGTCCATCAGGATCGCGAACTCGTCGTGCGCGCAGGCGAACCATTGCGATTGGCCTTCGGTGCGCAGCGCCTCGATCACGTAGTCGAGGTTCTTGCCGACCACCACCTTCTCGTAGGGCGCCGACCCGGCAGCGACCTCGAAGATATTGGAAAACACGTAGTGGCGCGCTTCGCCGCTCGTGATTTCGATTTCGCCTTTGCGGTAGCCGTCGAGCGAGCCAAAGACGGTGTGGAATGACGACTCGGTCATTGCTGTCTCCTGTCGATCGGAGTTGGCGCTTTAGCGCCTACTCCGATCCCATGCAACGAAGTTGCGGTTGTTGAAAAAGTTCGTTTGATTCAACTTTAGAAGCGCAACAGGATGGCAACAACCGGCGATCGGGCGATTACAGCATTCGGACTTTGCAAATAATCGCCGCGTGAATAGCCTTACGTCACCCAGCCACGCTCGATCAGCGGCCGGTCCCACGCGGGCTCGGGACCCAGGTACTCGGCCAGAAACTCGACCAGCGCTTTCACCTTGAGCGCCTGTCGTTGGGTCGCCGGATACACGGCCGCGAAGTTCAGCGGCGACAGCGTGTAGCCGGTCAGAATCGGCACCAGCGAACCATCGAGCAGCGCGGCGCTCGCGACCAGCGTCGGCAGACAGACGACGCCGCCGCCAGTCAGCGCATAGTCGCGCAGCAGATGCACCGAGTTCGAACGGATCATGCCCGGCAGCTCCATCTCGACTACCTCGTCACCGTGCGTCATGGTCCAGCGATTGCGCGACGGGTAGCCCGAATAAAGCGCGGTGGTGTGTTGCAGCAACTCGCGCGGATGCTGCGGCGCGCCATGCTCCTTCACATACGCGGGCGTAGCGCAGAACAGACGCCGCACTTTGAACAGCCGTCGCTCGATCAGCGATTCGGCGATCGGCGGAAAGATCTGGAAAGCGACGTCGAAGCCCTCTTCGATCGGATCGACCACCCGGTCGTTGACGATCACATCGAGCTGGATGCCGGGATAGCGTCGGTTGAATTCCGCAAGCGGCGCGCCGAAGTGGCCGAGCGCGAAACCCGGCAGCATCTGGATGCGCAAGCGGCCGGTCGGTGTCGCGCGCAACTCGCGCATTTGGTCGGTCAGTTCGTTGACACGCCCGACCACCTCTGCGCATTCGCGATAGAACGCCTCGCCCACTTCGGACAGGCGTACGACCCGGGTGCTGCGATGAAAGAGCGGCGCGTTGACGAACTTCTCCAGCTGCTGGATGCGCGTCGTGATCACCGAACTCGTCACGCCCAACTGCCGCGCCGCTTCGGCGAAGCTGCTCGTCTCGGCCACGCGTACGAAGGCCTCGATGCTCAGAAAACGATCCATGCTGGGTCCTTGTCCACTCGTCCAGCCTGTCAGTGTATCCGGGCTGGGGCGCGTGAACGCGCCGCCCCGTCGGCGACAACGGCCTAGTTGTCGAGCGCTGCGCCGACCGGTTGCAGCGCATCATTCCGGTTGCTCGCTGGCCGGCAGGTCGAGCGACGGCGCAAGCCGCTGACGACGCACTCGGGCCGGCGCGGTTTCCTCGAGCAGCAGGCTCACGCCGATACCTAGCAGCACCGCGCAGATCGGCAGCCACAGGATGTTCTGAATGCCGAAGTGCGTCGCGACGAAGCCCGCCAATGCCGGCGCGATGCCGCCGCCAAATATCTCGCCCGCGCCGACGACGATGCCGATCGACGTCGAGATCATGCCGATCGGCGCAGCTTCGGTCGCAACCGGACCGGACAGCAGCGACACGAGTCCGAGCGTGAAGAACGACGCGACGAACAGCACCGCGAACAGCTGCACCGGCTGCGCACCGAGTCCGCGGAACAGGTACAGCATCACGGCGGTGCCGGCGAAGCCGACGATGCTTGCCACGCGCCGCCCGGTCAGATCCGACAGCCCCGGCAAACCGAACTGTCCGATAAAGCCGCCAAAGCCGATCGCCGAGACGACGACGCCCATGCGCTGCGTGTCGAGCGACAGATACTCGGTCAGGTACAGCGGCAGCATCGCGCCGAGCACGAACACGCCGGTCATCGCGCAGAACAGCGCGGCCATCGCGATCGGGATGTTGCGGCTCTTCAGCACGTCGCGCCAATTGCCGCGTTCGGCCGGGCAAGCGGGCCGCTTTGGCGTAGCTTGCGGCGCGGCTTTCGGTTCGCGAATCACGAAGAACATCAGCACGCCGAGAATCAGCCCGGGCACCGACACCAGCGCGAACACCCAGCGCCACGTGACCACGCTGAGCAGCTGCGTCGCGATGATCGGCGACAGCGCGAGGCCGAACAGCGCGAAGCCGCTTTGCTGCAGGCCGAGATTGAAACCGCGGCGCTTCGGATGCGACGCATCGGCGGTCGCGGCGAAGCTGGTCGGGCAGAACGAGCCTTCGGCGACGCCCATCAATGCGCGCACCGCGAGGAGGCTCATCAGGCCGCCGGCAAGTCCGGAGAAACCGGACAGCAGCGAAAACGCCAGAATCGCCGGGATCAGCACCTTGCGGCGCCCGATTTTGTCGGAGATGCCGCCCATCAGCGCCGCGAAAATGCCCCAAGACAAGCCGAGGATGCCGATGCAGTTGCCGACGTCCTGCGCGGTCAGATGCAGGTCCTTCATGATGGCCGGAAAGAGCGGCGCGATCAGCCAGCGGTCGAGTCCCACGAGGCCGAAGCCGAGGGCCAGCAGCACGACGGCCTTCCATTCGTAGGCCACGTCCCAGTCGTTCGATTTCATCTGTGTCTCCATGTCTCCGTAGTCCGGCCGCCTGGCGCGCGCACGGCATTCGCTGGCGCCGCGGCGCGCCGCCGGGTTCGTCGAATTCAGCAACGGGTGTCGTGCCGCGCTTCGTCGATGCGGCAGCGACGCGGCCAAGATTGGCCCAAGTGCGGCGGCTCAGGTACGGGACAAGCGGCGAATGCGGTATTCGTGAATCGCAAATAATCGCGAGGGATAGCGCGGCGGCGAGCGTGGGCAAGGCTTGGCGGCATGCGGATGAGGTGAATTGGATGCGCGCGGAGGCACCCCAGGACAAGCCCGGGTAGACGCGCGGATGTGCCGCGGGCGGGGGGGCGCGCGGGCAAGCCGTTGCGGCGCGCTCGCGCGTGGCCGCGACATTCCGGGCATACGCGCCCGATATACTCCCCTCACCTCTGAACGTCTTTCAGCCACGGGCGGTCACTCGGATCATGAAAGCAACGGACCTCGAACAACGCATCCTCAAGCAGTCGCTGCTTTGCACCGTGATGATCGCCGGACTCGGCATCGTGGTCGGGATTCTGAGCGGCTCGCTGGCGATCATCTTCGACGGCATGTTCTCCGCGCTCGACGCCGCGATGTGCAGCCTGTCGTTGCTCGTCACCCGCCTGCTTCAACAGGAGAGCAGTCGACGCTTCCAGCACGGCTTCTGGCACATCGAGCCGCTCGTGCTCGTGTTCAACGGCAGTCTGCTGGCGGTGCTGTGCTTTTACGCTTTCATCAACGCGGTCAAAGGCCTGCTCGACGGCGGCCGCGAACTCGAATTCGGCTGGGGGGTCTTCTACGCCGTGGTGGTCGCGGCGTTTTGCTTCTTCATGTTCTGGCGCGAACGGCGCGTGAATCGCGTGATCGACTCCGAACTGCTCGGCCTCGACATCAAGAGCTGGTTGATGTCGGCGTGCATCAGCTCGGCGCTGCTGCTGGCGTTTTCGATTGCATGGCTGCTCGAACGCATTGGGCAAGGCCACCTGACGCCGTACATCGACCCCGGCGTGCTGGCCCTGCTAACTCTCGTGCTGATCCCGATGCCGATCGGAACCGTGATCGGCGCGGTCAAGGAAGTGTTGCTGATCACGCCGCCGGATCTGGAGCACGAGTTGCGCGACCTGATGCAACAACTGACCGCCGACTATGGCTTCGTCAAGCACTCGCACTACGCGACACGCGTCGGCCGAGGCCTGTTCGTCGAGGTGCATATCGTGTTGCCCGAGGCGATGGAGCACGCCGGCGTGCGCCAGCTCGATCATATCCGCGACAGAATCTCGCGCGCGATCGGTGAGTCGGGCCCGGACCGCTGGTTGACCGTCGCGTTTACGCGCGACCCGCGCTGGTTGTAACGACGCGTTGCGGGTGTGCGTTGCCATTCCCAACATGCGCACGCGTTCAATAACGAACAAGGAATCGGTGTGTGTCGCGGCTAGTCACCGAACGGATTGCCGGTGTCCTTGACTTCGGTACTGAGGTTGTATTCCGCACGCATGGCCTTCAGTACACCCTCGATGTCGCGCTCGAAGCCAATCGCATTGCCGAAGTGGGTCATGTTCCAGTTGCAGCCAGTCTTGTCAGCCTCTTGCAGCTGCGGCCGCGGCACGCGAATCTTCACGCCATCATCGACGATTTCCGGCAGTCGATGAATTCTCCGATTGACCTCCTGCTGAAGCTGCGAGGCATTAAGCGTCTTGCGTATCATCCTGGGTCTCCTTGCGGTTGCTCGAGCCAGTCTAGCGCAAGTGAGGCGGTTCGCGACCCGGGCGCTGAAATGCCAGAAGCGCCGACGCGCGCGCGAGTCTGGCGGCTTTAGACGACGCTAGTTGTGCGCCGCACCACACATCCGTTTGTTTGCCGTGTCGACCGCCTGAATTGTTTCCCCGATAGCCAGACCTACGGATTCCGAGGAACATAGTCGTGCGCTACAAGTTGCACACGTGTAAAACCGGTGGGGGTAAGCATGGGACAACTCGACTTCAGCACCTTCGAACATGAAGGTTGGGAGCGGGTCGCGCAGGCCTATCATGAGTATTTCGGTGATTTGACCGCGCAGTCTAACCAGGCAATTCTCGAGACCCTCTGCATTGGTCGGAGTGCGCGTTTTCTCGACGTCGCATGCGGCCCCGGCTACCTCGCGGCGGCCGCCGCACTGTGCGGCGCGGATGTCGCTGGCGTGGATTTCTCGGTTGCGATGGTCGACAAGGCGAGACGCGTCTTTCCGGCACTCGAGTTCCGCGTCGGCGACGCGGAGGATTTGCCATTTCCCGACGAAAGCTTCTCCGCTGTGGGGATCAGCTTCGGAATGTTGCACTTCGCGCACCCCGAGCGCGCACTCGCGGAGGCGCTTCGTGTACTGCGACCCGATGGCAGAATTGCCTTCACGGAATGGGCGACACCGAACAAGGCGGTGGCCTTCGACATGGTGTTGAAGGCAATCGAGCAGCACGGGACGACCGATGTGCCCCTGCCGCCGGGACCAGCCCTCTTCCGGTTCAGCGATTGGCAGGAATCGAAGCACATGTTGCTCGATGCCGGGTTCGTCCAACCCGAGATGCGGCAGTTGGACCTCACGCTCGTGCTTCATGCTCCCAATACACCTTTTCATGCACTCCTGCGCGGCGGCGTGCGGTTTTCCGCGTTGCTACACGCGCAAACGCCGGCCGCGCTGGCGTCTATCGAACGGGCCGTCGCACGCGACGCAGAGGCGTATCGCAGCGATAACGGGGACCTGCGGCTTCCGATGAGCTGCGTTCTGGCCTCCGCGGTCAAGCCTTAGGGCGCTCGAAGAATCAGCGTTCATGTCCGACGGCGTGGACTCGTAGCGTGACCCGAACTAGACCGTCGCGGCCAGCTTGAATTCATCGAACCTGGCTACCGGTGGCGACAGTTCCTTGATTTCCAGGCGGTCCACCAGCGCTCCATGCGCACCGTCGACCAGCCAGTCGCAGATTCGCTCGAGGTCTTGAGCGCGCCCTTGCAACACAGCTTCGACCGAACCATCCATCCGGTTGCGCACCCAACCCGTGATCCCTCGAGCCGTGGCCTCCTCGATGCAAGCCTGCCGGTAACCTACCCCCTGCACACGACCGTAGACTCTCACCAGTCTGGTCCGCAAATCGGTATCGAACTGTGGTGTCATGGTGCACGCAACTCCAGGCTGAAATAAAAGGCAGCGCAGTTGCCTCTCAACCTCCGCGCATCTCGTCGCTTTCGCCTGCGGAGTCTGTCGCCTCCCAATCCGCCTGGGTCGTTGCTGGTGGCGTCGCCGGCTGGACACGTGTCCACCACGCGGTATTTGCCGGTGCATGAAAGCGGAACTGCGTGCTCCATGCGGCCCAAAACTCCTGCTGCGCGGCCTGGGACGTCGGAAGAACAAAACCTAACTGCTCGGCGAGTGCCGGCAGATAAAGGTCAAACGCCGATTTGACAACGTCGCCCCAGCTTCTTGCCTCAAGAATCGCCAGCCGATACGCGATTACCGCAATAGCGGCCGCAATCGCGGCATTCTGCAAAAGATCGGCTAACACGTAATTTCCGCCCAGCCCGTCCGCAAGCCAGATGTCAAGCGCTCGCACGAACGTAAAGATGGACGTCAATGAACCCATAACGACGAGTCCGACCAGAAAGTCAACTGGAGCTCTCGCGTCCGCAATGATTGCCTGATAGTCCTTTGGGATCACGGCTAGAAGACGCGGCCAGACGAATATGCTGTCGACCTTGTAGACTTCGCTCGAGTAACCCTCGAATGCACGCAACGTGTTCCCAAAGGCCGTAGAAAGAACGAGGTTTTCGTAGCGAGGGAAATCACGCGCGTTGCGCTCCTGAGTGCGATACAGCCTCGCCCTTACGGTGGCTCTGTTCAATTCGGCTTTTCTGTATTCCGACGATTGCTTTGAGGCTTTGAGCCGCTCGATCGTACTGTTCTCAGTATCGAGTTCGGTACGGAGGCGTTCTATAAGGCCCAGCTGACGATTGCGGCGGTCGCGCTCATCGCGCTTCCAGGCCTCTCGATTGAATGGCCATTTGTATCCTTCGAGGACCTGATAAAACCAGTTGTTCAGCACCATCAAGAGCAGCGATAGAACCCATACGATTATGAGGAAAGTAAACAAGCCGCCGACCTTTTCGCTGTCCGAGGTCGCTTTGTTCAGCAAATCGCCGAACAGCGGGATGTCCGCATTAGCTGCGAGAAAACCTGTAAAGCCAAGCAGGGCTGGCAAAAAGAAGCCGAGGATAAATGCTTTGTCCAGTAGTTTCGATAGGCCCGAGAGCATCGGCGGTTATCCTTGGCAAGTTCAGCGACGCACTGGCGGCGGGTTGTCGTCATCGGGGTCTTGCTGCGACTGTCCCGGAAGACCTCCGAATTGAAGAGCCCTGTGAACGGCATTCAAGTCGATGCTTGCCAGTTTGCTCGGTGGCGTTGCTGAGCCGGAGTCGTCTACCAGATGTTGATAAAGGAAATCGACTACCGCTTTGAGGGCATTGAGGGCGCTCGCGTAGTCTTGAGCAGTCGCCAGGTCATGGACTTCTACGGCCCGCCTCATCACCAGTTCGCGTAGCGGTTCCGGTGCTGATTCATATTGGCGAGCAAACGCCGCGCTGCGCTTGATCTCTTCGAGCTGGTCGATCGCTATCGACGCACTCCTGCGGGTCTGCCCCCTGGGCACATGCATGGCGGCCCGCCCGGCTACTTTGGTCAGCAGTTCGACGATTTCCCGAGACGAGTTTTGTTTCATCTTGGTCCTCCAGGAGGAGGCAATTTGCCTCCCGGCCCCGCCCGGTCGTCAGTGCTCGAACCGTTACTCGATGTTAGTACAGCTGTTCGGTAGGAGGAAACAGTAAATCGTGCGCGCATGCCGCAGAGGCGTCGCGTCGGACTTCGCAATGAATGAACTATCGCGAGGCTTACACGCTGCCGTCTTTCCCTGTCACAGGATGTTGCATGCGTCGCCGTCAAGGTCGAAGCGCCCGATTCTCCGCGGAAACGTGTTGGTTTCGGACCTCTCGGCCCGCTCAAACTGTCTGGTGAATCCCACCATCGAATCCACGTTGCCGCTGTCGCGTGAGCAGCCGACGCGTATGCAGCCTTCCAGTGGCACGCTTGCCTGGCAGCTCGCTACGTCGGCACGGCCTTTGCTTGCAGAAGCTGCGTCAATCGGAGATAGCCATCATGCGATGTTTTGCGGAATTCGTTCCCAGGCAAGCGGTGCGCGGCAGCGTAGCCGTACTGGCTGCCGCCCTACTCATAGCGGCATGCGGAACCGGCATTGCGGCATTCGTTGGACTGCTCCCGAAATCCGACGGAGTAGCGACTGCAGTGACTGCTACGCCGCTGGTCGAATTGCAGGCTACGATGATGAATCTCATCGAATCCGGTTTCGAGGACGCTTCCGCCGCTCCTGATTGATGTTGGACACGGTTCGGCTCCAACTCTGCCGCCATTGGCTATGCTTCTGTCTGTGTCTTGCGCCTACCGCGTACTGCACGAACATGGGAGCGAAACGTGGCAAGTATCGACTTCGAAAACCTCCAGCAGTTGTTTCCAGTCACCGACGATATTCCAGAGACCGCCCGCCTGGCGGAGCCCATTCATCAGCGCGTCTCGCTCGTCGATGGAGAACTGAAGGCATGGGATGGAAACTGCAAGACCGTGCTATCTCCGGTCTGCGTGCGACAAGCCTCCGGCGACGCTGAACAGGTCGTAATCGGCAGTTATCCCGTCATGGGCGAAGTCGAGAGCGATGCCGCGCTCGACGCCGCCGTGCGAGCCTACGACCACGGCCGCGGTGAGTGGCCGACGATGACGGTCGCGCAGCGCATCGGTTGCATGCAGGACTTCATTCGTCTGATGGCGGCCAGGCGCGATGAGATTGTGAATCTGATCATGTGGGAAATCGGCAAGAGCCTTGCCGATTCACAGAAGGAGTTCGACCGCACCATCAGCTATATGCAAGACACGATCTCGGCGCTAAAGGAGCTGGACAATAGCAACTCGCGCTTTGTCATCGCCGAGGGCACCATCGGCCAGATTCGCCGCACACCGCTTGGCGTCGTACTGTGCATGGGGCCTTACAACTATCCGCTGAACGAAACGTTCGCGACGCTCATTCCCGCATTGCTGATGGGCAACACCGTCGTATTCAAGCCGCCCCAATATGGCACGCTGCTGTTCTTCCCGCTGCTCGAGGCATTCCGCTCCGCTTTTCCGAAGGGCGTCATCAACACGATTTATGCACCGGGCGCGGTGGTCGTGCCACACATGCTCGCCTCGGGAAAGATCGACGTGCTTGCCCTGATCGGCTCGAGCAAGGTTGCAGACCATCTGAAAAAGCAGCACCCGAAGTCGCATCGGCTCCGCGCCGTTCTCGGCCTTGACGCCAAAAACGCCGCGATCGTGCTGGCTGATGCCGACATAGACCTCGCCGTGAAAGAATGTCTGCTCGGTACGTTGTCGTTCAATGGTCAACGGTGCACAGCGCTCAAGATCCTGATGGTGCACCGCTCGATCGTCGATACGTTTCTGGAACGCTTCAACGCAGCGCTCAAGAATCTCAAGGTTGGTATGCCGTGGGAAAAGGGTGTGTCCATTACACCGCTGCCTGGCATGCATCGTACAGCCTACATGACTCAGGCGATTGACGATGCGAAAGCAAAAGGCGCGGCGGTCGTGAATGAAGGTGGTGGCGTGTTCTGCAAAACGCTTTTCTATCCGGCCGTGGTGTACCCCGTCAAGGAAGGGATGATGCTCTATCGTGAAGAGCAGTTCGGACCAATCATCCCGGTCGTGCCGTTCGATGACATCGATACACCGCTCGAATATGTCATCACTTCGGACCACGGTCAGCAGGTCAGCATTTTCGGCACCGACGCCGCCCAGATTGGCGCGCTGGTCGACCCGCTCGTCAACCAGGTGTGCCGTGTCAATCTCAACAGCCAGTGCCAGCGAGGCCCAGACGTCTTTCCGTTTGCGGGCCGCAAGGATTCGGCGGAAGGCACGCTATCGGTCACAGATGCATTGCGCGCGTTCTCGATCCGGTCCATGGTCGCAGCCAAGGAGACCGACTTGAACAAGACGCTGCTCGACACGATGGTCTCGAATCATCACTCGAAGTTCGTGAACACCGGTTTTATTTTTTAGCGGCTAAGTGCGGCTTTTGGAGGTTTGGCGGTTTCAGTGTCGGCGAGAATGCGCACAAATTCCCGCCGGCACCGCACGCATCAGTAGTGCTTTTTTCTTGGTTCAGGATGCGCAAAGCGGGTCACTGCGGCTCCGGATGAGCCAGGCCCGCTTCCTCGATAACCTGCTCGTATTGTTCCACGCCGACTACGGCTCGGTACTCCTGCATCAGCCGGATGAGCGCCTGCGACGTCTTGGAAATCACGCCGTGGACTTCCAACTGCTCGGCGTGCACCAGCGCCTGCCCCAAAGTTATGGCCACGTCAGTCTCCTTATTGCAGTTGAACAGCGAGCAAGTCGTTGGCGAACGCGGGCCGGGCGGAGGCAAGCTCCATCAGGTCGACGAAGCCCTCGCTGAGCGCAAACTCATGCAGCGCGTCATTGCCGCTGTCAGCCTTGATGCGACCGTAGCTTTCGACCATTTTCAGGTCGGTAATCAAGTACATCATCTCAACCTCTTTCTGCCGGGGATGCCCCGAGTTGTTACGTGCGTAGCTCGGCGGAAAGGGGCACTCCGTCGCGCCGTTTTTTCCTCTCCTGCTACGGTTCGAAGCGTAGGTCGCGTTGCTTAATTCAAGCTTAAACAATGCCAGCGGTAGGAACGCCTCTGCCGCGACAGCGATTCAGAACCGCTCGCTGCGACGACGAATGCCGAAATCGCGTGGGTGATTCCGCGCACAGCTCGCCGCCCACACTCCGTGTCGACCTCGAATTGCTGCATTGCACTAAACGACATCCCGGTTGAAACCGACCCTATCGTTAATCAGGTATTGAATATGGTTCGGCGCCGACTTGGTCGTAGTCCATCAGCAGCGGGAAGATCTGCCTTGTGTTGCATACCAGCCGGTAAAGTTAACCTACACTCAAGGCGCCTCAGCACCGCGGCCTTGTCCCCCGGTGCGTCTGCCGACCTCGCGCGACGCGTGCAACCGATGAGGACCCGTCGCGGCCCGCACAGGAGAAGAACATGCGCGCGCTCGACATCATGACTTCTTCGGTCATTACCGCCACACCGGATATGACTATCCACGACGCAGCGAAGCTATTCGTCGATCACCACATCAGCGGCATGCCGGTGCTCGGCGCCAATGGGCAGGTGATAGGCATCGTCAGCCAGGGCGATCTGCTGCATCGTGTGGAAAACGGCACCGGGCACGGCAAACGTCGATGGTGGCTCGAACTGCTGTCGTCGTCGGCGCGCGAGCAGGCCGCGAGGTATATCAAGGAGCATGGGCATGTGGTCGGCGACGTGATGTGCGAGAACGTCATTTCGATTCCCGAAGACATGCCGCTGCACCAGATCGCCGACCTGATGGAACGCCGGCATCTGAAACGCGTGCCAGTGCTGAAGGATGCGCAGCTCGTCGGCATCGTCAGCCGCTCTAACCTGATCCGCGCGCTCGCTTCCGCCGAGCCGATAATCGACACGGGCTCGCACGACGATGCGAGCCTGCGCGACGCAATCGTGCGCGAGATGCACGGACAGCGCTGGGGGCTCGCGAAACAAGGTGTATTCGTCAAGGACGGCGTCGCGCATCTGTGGGGCATCATCGAATCCGAAGAGGAGAAGCGCGCGATCCGCATCGCCGCGGAAAACGTGCCCGGCATCAAGCGGGTGGAGAGCCATCTGGAGTCGCCGAGTGTGATTCCGACGATGTAGCCGGCGCGCCCGTCAAAATGCCGAACCTTCCCTGATTGAGTGCGAGCGGCGCGGTTTCGGACCGCGCCGGGCTCGCACATTTGCTGGATGACGCAGCACGCGACTGGTATTGAATGTCAGTCCGGAATCTCCGGCTCGACCAGCTTCGCAAGCTGCGCGAGCGACTCCTGCCAGCCGAGGTAACACATCTCGACCGGAATCATCTCGGGGATGCCCTCCTGCACGATGTTCAGTTCAGTTCCGCACGACACCTGCCGCAACGAAACGGTCGTATGCATCTGACCGGGCAGATTCGGATCGTCGAAATAGTCCGAGTAGCGGATCTTTTCGAACGGCACCAATTCGAGGTATTCGCCGCCGAACGAGTGACCCTTGCCCGAGCCGAAGTTATGAAACGACATCCTGTAGGTGCCGCCGACGCGCGCATCCATCTGATGCACGTCGCAGGTGAAACCATACGGCGGCAGCCATTTCGCCATCGCGGCGGGTTCGAGGAACGCTCGATAGATACGCTCGGGCGTCGTGCGCAAAACACGGTGAAATTTGACGGTTCCGGTAGCCATGAGTGTGCCTTTCACTGGAGGGGTTGAACATACTGTCACGACGGGCCGCCGCTGCGGGAATCGACACGCGCGAGACCAGGCAAAACCCTGGACGGCTCTCAGCACCTGCGGCGCCTCGTTCATTACGAGCCTTGTACACTCGGCCGCGATGCTAGCAACGCGTGCTTTCTCTTCGCCTAAGATGGATTGTTCTCGCCATACCCGCAAAGGACGATCATGGGCATCGACTCTACCAGCCAAACCACCATCAAAGCATTCGTGTTCGATGTCTTCGGAACCGTGGTTGACTGGCGAAGCGGCGTCGCGCGTGAAGCGCAACCGTTTCTGCAGCGGTACGCACCGAATCTCGACGCATCCGATTTCGCGGACGCGTGGCGACGCGAGTATTCGCCTGCGATGGAAGAAGTGCATAGCGGACGCAGACCGTATGTAAGACTCGACGTGCTGCACCGGGAAAACCTCGTCAAAGTGCTGACGCGTTTCGGCATCGTCGACGTTACCGAGCCCGAGATCGATGAGTTGAACCTCGCCTGGCATCGGCTGGACCCGTGGCCCGATTCCGTCGATGCATTGCAGCGCCTGAAGGGGCGCTTCATCATCGCGCCGCTATCGAATGGCAACATTCGCCTGATGGTGGACATCGCAAAGCGTGCCGGTCTGCCGTGGGATGCCATTCTCGGCGCCGAAGTCGTCCGCGCTTATAAGCCCTCGCCGCGGGTGTATAGCGAAACGGCGGAAATCCTCGGCATCGCACCGCGCGAGCTATGCCTCGTTGCCGCGCATAACAACGATCTCGCCGCCGCCCGGCGCGTCGGTCTGAGCACCGCGTTCGTGCTGCGGCCCACCGAGCATGGCCCTCAGCAGACGAGCGATCTGAAGGCGAACGAGGCATGGGACTTCGTCGTCGGCGATCTGCACGAACTCGCGACGCAACTAGGCTGCCCGCGCTGACGCAAACCCACGTAAAGCGACGTACTGCAATAGCATGATCGTCTTGCCGTCGACGATTTCCCCTGCCTCGACCGCTTGCAACGCGGCTTGCAACGGCATTTCGATCACCTCGACATCTTCCCCTTCATCTTCGACGCCGCCGCCATCGTGGACGCGCATCGACGCCTCGTACTCGCCGACATAGAAGTGGAGCTTTTCGGTCACGGACCCCGGGCTCATGTAGGCCTCGAAAATCTTGTGGACCGCGCCGACGCGATACCCCGTTTCCTCCTCGACTTCGAGCCGGATGCGCTCTTCCGGCGAAGCGTCGTCGAGCAATCCGCCCGGCGCTTCGATCATCATGCCGTCGTGACCGTTCACGAACGCGGGCATGCGGAATTGTCGCGTGAGCATCACGTTGCCGGTGCGCGGGCTGTGCAGCAGGATCGTCGCGCCGTTGCCGCGATCGTAGGTCTCGCGGTTCTGGCGCTGCCATGTGCCGTCGCGGCGCAGGAAGTCGAACGTCACCTTTTTCAGCGTGTACCAGTCGTCCGACAGCAAGGTCGTGGCGACGATGCGAACCCGGTCTTTCGTTGCAGTCATGTTGCCCTCCTGTCGATCATCGACAATGATTCATGGTATCGTGCAACTTCATGCAATTTCAAGCGATTTCGTGCAATCCAATGTTGACCACCCAACGCAAGAAAGCGATCCTCGACGAGCTCGCGCGCAACGGGCAGGTGCTCGCAGGCGAGCTGAGCGTGGCGTTTGGCGTGTCGGAAGATACGATCCGCCGCGATCTGCGCGAACTGGCCGCGGAGGGGCGCTTGCAGCGGGTCCACGGCGGCGCGTTGCCGGCGTCTGCCGCACTCGCGTCATTCGAGCAGCGTCAGGACATCGAGACGCTCGCCAAGCGGCGCATCGCGCGGCGAGCGGTCGAGCTGATCGCGCCGGGGCAAACCGTGATCGTCGACGGCGGCACCACGTCGGCGCTACTGGTCCGGGAACTGCCGGCCGATCTGCACGCGACCATCGTCACGCATAGCCCGAGCGTCGCGACGGCGCTGGCCGCGCATCCTTGCGTCGAAGTTATCCTGATTGGCGGGCGGCTCTACAAGCATTCGATCGTGGCCGTCGGCGCCGCGGCAATGGAAGGCATTTCGCGCATCCATGCCGACCTGTACTTCATGGGCGTGACCGGCGTGCATCCGAGCGCAGGGCTCACCACCGGCGACTTCGAGGAAGCCGCGATCAAGCGCGCGCTCGCCGCGCGCGCGGCGGAGACGGTCGTGCTCGCGTCGTCGTCGAAACTGAACGCCGCGTCGCGCTTCGTGATCGGTGATATCACGCTCGCGCAGACCATCGTGGTCGAGAAGAAGACCAGCGCGGAATTGACGAAGCCGATCGAGGCGGCCGGGGTGACCGTGGTGAGGGCGTAGGGTGTCTTCACGAATTGACTGATTGGCATCATCGTGGTCTCGAAGCGTCGCTCCACCGCCTCCGAACAAAGATAAAACAGACGACTTTTGGAGTGCTAGGATGACGCCGCACCCCGACATGATCCACGAAACGAGACAGTCGAGAGTGTGCACACGATGATGAAATCGTTGCGTCGTGCAGCCTGATACTCAAGTACAGAGGAGACACTCAATGAAACTTTCGAAGCTGCTGATTAACGCGCTGGCCATCTCCGCCTTCAGCTTTACCGCAATCGCGGCTCATGCCGAAGATCTGCTCGACTCGGTCAAACAGGCTGGAGTCCTGAAGATCGGTCTGGAAGGCACCTATCCGCCGTTCGACTCGCGCAACAAGGACGGTCAACTGGAAGGCTTCGACGTCGATGTCGCAAAAGCCGTGGCGGCGAAGCTCGGGGTAAAACCGGAGTTTATTCCGACCGAGTGGAGCGGCATTATCGCGGCGCTGCAGAGTGGCAAATTCGACGTCATCATCAATCAGGTCACCATTACCCCGCAACGCAAACAGGTTCTTGATTTCAGCCAGCCATACACGTACTCGGCCGCGCAGCTGATTCAACGCGCGGACGACAAGCGTGAGTTCAAATCGCTCGACGAATTCAAGGGCGACAAGAAGATCGGCGTGACGCTCGGCACCAACTACGACCAGATGGCGCGCGCAGTACCCGGCATCAACGTGCAGACTTATCCGGGCGCACCCGAGAAGCTGCGCGATCTCGCGGCCAAGCGTATCGACGCCACCATCGACGACAGGCTGATGCTGCCTTACATCATCAAGAACTCGCAATTGCCGCTGCGTACGGGCGCGGTGCTGAAAGGCGCCGACCAGGAAATGGGCATCCCGTTCCGCAAGGACAATCCGAAGTTCGCAAAAGCACTCGACGATGCGCTGACCCAAATGAAGCAGGACGGCACGCTCAAGAAGATCTCGATGCACTGGTTCGGTACGGACGTGACACAGCCTCTCGCGCAGTAAATTTCTCGTTGTTCTCCCGTGCCCGCGCCGGCCTGCAGAATGGTCGACGCGGGTACGTCGCTTGCTCCGCGAGCGGTTTTTCTCGCGGAATCGCTCGCGCTCATCGCTTCCATTGCTTCCAATCACGAAGCACGCGCAAATACGCGATTGCGCGCATCTTCCCCTTCGTTCATCACGTTTCGATCTTCATGCTGAGTGCATACAGGATGTGCTGCGCTGCAGTTGCCTGATGCTTCGAAAGCGTGCGATGCTTTCGGGGCCATTGATCCGGCCACCTAGTGCCGGACTCGCATGTCGTCGGGAGACGACGTCGAATGGCGTGCGAAGAGACCAGTGACATGCCCACAACCTTGGAGGCATCATGAGCACTCAATCACTGTCTCGCAGCAGCACCGCATCCAGCACGCATCTCTTCCCCAGCTTAAATGACCACTTCGTGCCGCGACGTTCGCCGATCACGCTCGGCATCGCGTGCATCGCCACGCTCGTCTTCGCATCCGCGAGCTGTCTGGCCGATACCCAGGTGGGCGCCGCGCTGCCGCCCGCGCCCGACATCCTGTACGGCGATCTGTTCGTCGCCGTGCAAACCGCGCAGATCTTCAACGACCAGAAGACGTTCGTCGACTCGACGCCGAATGGCAGTCCCGCCGCGATCGTGCAGTTATACGAAGCGCAAAAGAACCAACCCGGCTTTTCGCTGCAGAAATTCGTCAGCCAGTACTTCACTCCGCCGCCCGATCAGAGCATCACGCCGCCGCCCAATCAGAGTCTGCGCGAGCACATCGACTGGCTCTGGAGCGGCCTCACGCGCACGACGACGAGCGCGCCCGACTACAGCTCGCTGATCCCGATGCCCAAACCGTACGTCGTGCCGGGCGGCCGCTTTCGCGAGGGCTACTACTGGGATACCTATTTCACGATGCTGGGGCTGCAGGAGTCCGGACGTGAAGATCTCGTCGACGATATGCTCGACAACTTCGCGTACATGATCGACACGTTCGGTCATATCCCGAACGGCAATCGCACGTACTATCTGAGCCGCTCGCAACCGCCGTTCTACTCGTATATGGTCGAGCTCGCGGCGCAAAAGGAAGGCAATAAGGTTTATCAGAAGTACCTGCCCGAGCTGCGCAAGGAGTACGCGTACTGGATGCAGGGTTCGGCCAGCACGCCGCGCGGCGGCGCGACGCGCAATGTCGTCGTCCTCAACGATGGCACCGTGCTGAACCGCTACTGGGACGAGCTGGACACGCCGCGCGACGAGTCCTATCTCGAGGACGTGCAGACCGCGCAGGCGAGCGGCCGGCCGGCCAACCAGGTCTACCGCGATCTGCGCGCGACCGCCGAAAGCGGCTGGGATTTCAGCTCACGCTGGTTCGGCGACAACCAGACGCTCGCCACGGTGCGCACGACATCGATCATCCCCGTTGATCTGAACAGCCTGCTATTCCATCTCGAGACGACGATCGCGCGCGGCTGCTCGGCGACACGCGACTTCCATTGCGTCGCGCAGTTCATCGGCTACGCGGCACGTCGCGCGGAAGGCATCAACCGTTATCTGTGGAATAGCAACGGCTACTACGGCGACTACGACTGGCAACTGCGCAAGTCACGCGACAACCAGACACCGGCGATGCTGTATCCGCTGATGGCCGGCGTGGCGTGGCCCGATCGCGCGTGGAAGACTGCGCAGACCGTGCAGAACGTGCTGTTGAAGCAAGGCGGCCTCGCGACCTCGATCTATAACACCACGCAGCAATGGGACGCACCGAACGGCTGGGCGCCGTTGCACTGGATCGCGATTCAGGGCCTCAAGCGCTACGGACGCACCGATCTTGCTCAGTCGATCGGCACGCGCTTTCTCGCGGACGTCCAGAACGTCTACAACACGCAGCAGAAGCTCGTCGAGAAGTACATCGTCGAAGGTGCGGGGGAAGGCGGCGGCGGGGGTGGCGAGTATCCGCTGCAGGACGGCTTCGGGTGGACCAATGGTGTGACGTTGATGCTGCTCGATCTGTATGGCAATGGGCAGTGAGGCGCCGCGGCATGTTCAGGCGAGTGCACTGAGCTTGGCCTTATGATTCCAGATACATCCCGAGTGGAAGCAGAATGATCTGGCTCGCCAATGTTGTTCTCGTGCTGCACGCGCTGATCGTGGTGTTTATCGTCGGCGGACTACTCGCGATCTGGATCGCCCACGGTTTGCGACTCCCGTGGGCGCGCAATCGCGCGTTTCGTACGCTGCATGTTCTCGCCATCGGTATCGTCGCAATGCTCGCGGTGCTCGATGTGCCGTGCCCGTTGACCGTGCTGGAGGACTATCTGCGCACGGGCACGGCTGGTCCGCAAGGCTTCATACAGCGGTGGGTAAGCGCCTGGCTGTACTACGACTTTCCACCGTGGGTGTTCGTGGTCGCCTATGTCGCGTTCTTGCTGGCGGTGATTCTTACCTGGTATCGAATTCGGCCACGGGCGTGACTCGAATATCGCCTTTTCAATTCGATGGAGGATACGTTTGCACCGGTTAAATTTACCATTTAATTCTATTTTTTGAAACGCGATTAATTCCGACGACTTTCCCACGAAAATTCAATGCAATGCGGATAAATCCGGACAGCATTTCTCCGCGCCAAGCCGCCGAGACCGCACCGGTGCTCGCTGACAGACGCTCTTTATCCCGAATAGCATAATCACCGCTCCATCCTTGACAAGACCTCATTTCGCATTCTATTTTCACTCTTGCTGTAAGCACCGGAAAGATTCAATTTTAGATTTCTCTTGAAATGTCGAGATAAATCGACAGGGAATTCCTTTGCCCATTCAATCGATAACTCTGGAAAGCAAATAGAAATATCAACGCAAGCAATTTGAATCAATGAATTCGGAAAAGCTGTCCATGCAAGCGCTGCGTGCCTTCGAGTGCGGTGCGGGTTATTCGATCTCCAACGCTCGCGACCGGGGAAAAGCGGCCTTTGTGTAGCGGTATCACTCACCAGGGAACGAGATGAAACCAGACAGAAAGAGTACCGACGATGGCCGCGTCCGTCGTCATGGACGGCTAGCCGCGCTAAGCGTGCTGACACTCGGAATCGTGATCGTCGCCGGATGCGGCGGCAGCGATGGAGGTTCGTCGGCGTCGGCGGTCCCAGGCAGCATGGCGCAGGTCGCCAAGCAGGCGCAAGCCGCATCCGCGCCGCAGACGCCGTCCGCCAATCAGCCCTACACCGATCTCACCACCTATTCGACGAGCGCGACGTCCGGCATTGCCTCGTCACTGGTCGCGGAGAAAGCGGCGATCATGCACTACCAATGGACGTCCGGCAGCACCACCATCAACTACACGACGACCACCGGCCATCTGACCGCAATGGATCTGACGAGCGGCGCACCCGAAGCGACGATGTCTTATGTCGCCTACACGGCGCCGAGCACGGATGGCAAACCGCGTCCCGTCACGTTCGTCTATAACGGCGGGCCGGGCTCTTCGTCGATCTGGCTGCGGCTCGGATCGTTCGCGCCGACGCGCGTCGCGACCGCCGATCCGCTGCTGAACGGCACCAGTTGGCCGAACTACCCGCTCGTGAACAACACCGAAAGCCTGATCGACACGACCGATCTCGTGTTCATCGATCCGCCGGGCACGGGCCTCTCCGAAGCGATCTTGCCGAACACCAACCAGACCTACTGGAGCACCGATGCGGACGCGAACATCATGCGTGACTTCATCGTCCGCTACCTGACGGTCAATTCGCGCAGCAGCTCGCCGATCTATCTGTACGGTGAATCGTACGGCACGCCTCGCACCGACATCCTCGCGCTCGCGCTCGAATCGGCCGGCGTGCACCTCACAGGGATCACGCTGCAGTCCTCGATCCTCAACTACTTCGCGGATGCGATCGAGGCGGTGGCGATCACGGGTTCGCCCAATCAGCTCGCGCTCGAAACCGATACGTTGAGCGGCTACATGCCGGGCTATGCCCAGGTCGCGGCGTACTACAACCAGGTGTCGCCCGCGCCAGTGAATCAGGCGGCTTACGCGCTTCGCAGCGAGGCGTTCGTGACCGCCAACTACAACCTGTTCAAGAACTATTCGCTGTACTGGACGTTGAGCCAGCTCGGCGCGCCCACTTACGCGGGACCGCCGAACTTCCCGCCGACGTGGCTCGAGAAGTTCTGGGACGCCGAATCCGGCCTCACGTTGCAGGCGATGCAGGGTTACTTCAACATCGATCCGTTCAACCTCACGCTGGTGCCGGGCTCGACCATCGGCCGCTACGATGGTCGCGTGTCGTTGCCCAACTCGGACCCGCGCCTGCAAAGCGACGGCGACCCGTCGGACATCCTGATCTCGCTGCCGTTCACCAATGCGTTGGCCACGCAGATGCCGGATTACCTCGGCTACACCGCACCGAACGCCGCGTATATGCCGCTGAACGACGCGGTCATCGAGGCGTGGAATTTCTCGCACGGCGGTCAGCCGCTGCCCGACACGATCCCCGATCTGCTCGGCGCACTGAAGCTGAATCCGCAACTGAAGGTGCTGGCGGAAAACGGCTACCACGATCTGGCCACGCCGTTCTTCAATACCGAGAAGCAGCTGGCGCGACTGAAGACGGTGCAGGGCCTCAATCCGAATCTGCAGGTCAACTTCTTCCAGGGCGGGCATATGATTTATCTGGATGACGTGGCGCGCCCGCAGATGAAGGCGGACCTGGCGGCCTTCTATGGTGGCACGCCGATAGCGGGCGCACTCACGCTCGCGACGCTGCCGCAGCCGTGGGCCGACGAAGCGCCCGCCGCCACGCCGACGAGCGAGGCGGTCGCCGCGGCCGCGCCCTGATCGATGGTGGTTTCGCTTCGCGCGAGACCCTCCGACTACTTTTTATGGCGAGTGATCATGTCTTCAATCGATATCTTGCGACGTACGCTGGCGTTGATCGTCCTCGGTGTGGTCGTCGGTAGTGCGCACGCGCTGCCGCCTCAGCCGGTCGCGCCCGTGACGCTACCCCACGGCGGACACGGCGTCGACGGTCCGTTCTTTCCTCATAACCGTGCTAGCGCGGTCGCGCCGACCACCGGCTCGACATTGCAGCAGCAGGCTCAGCAGCGCATGGAGAGCAGGCTGGGCGCGAATTCGGTGCTCAGCAACGGCTCGTCGATCACCAAGGCTCAGGCGCAAAGCAATGGGCTCGGCTATATCGCGAGGCATTTTGACGAGATCGATAGCGCGCATTCGGGTCGTGTGACGTTGAACGACGTGCGGCAGTATCTGCAGCAGCATCAGCAGTGATACCCGATTAGGCCATCGGTCCCGTAGGTGGGACGGCCGGCGAACGCGTCGCGATCGTGCGACTTGGCGCCGGCCGTTTGTGACTACGCGCCGCGCGGATCGCTTACGCTCACTTCTCCGCCGCCGCCTGGATCATCTTCCATCCATTGCCCGCCGGATCGCGAAAGCCCGCATCGACGCTGCCGAAACGATCCACCGGCTCCTGCGTGAATTCCACGCCGCGCGCCTTCAACTGCGCGTAGCTCGCCCGACAGTCGGCAACGCAGAGCACCAGCGGCGGCATCGCTCCCTTCGCGACCATCGCGCGCAGCGTTTGCGCGGTCGCCTCATCGTGGATCGGCGGCCCCGGCACGAACAGGCCCAACTGGAAAGTCGGCTGCTCCGGGTGCTGGACCGTGAGCCAGCGGTAAGCGCCGTTGCGCACGTCCGTGTGGACGCGAAAGCCGAGCTTGTCGACGTAGAACGAAAGCGCCGCGTCCTGATCGTCGACGTACAAACCGACCACATCGATACCCTGATTCATGACTCCTCCCTCGGTGGTTGAGGGCTCGACTGTATCGCCGAGCACCGGGCGGCGCTTCTCCAGAACTGCGCTCGGCTCGCGCGCCGGTTCAATGCAATTCGTTGAACTCGACGCGCCGGCCCTTCATCACCAGCGGGATACGCTCGCCCTGGCCCGTCAGACAACTCAGATCGCGCCTGCCGATGATCTCGGCGGGGGGCAGCACTTGTGCGCGGATCGAAAACTTGTCGCTTTGCATCCGATGGCCCGGGCCGAGCAGATCGGAACCGAAGCCCATCTTGACCCCGGCGCGCTTGAAAATCTCCAGCGGCTTCAAGCCGGCTTCACGCACGATGTCGATCTTGGCCGCGCTCTCGGCCGACAGGCCATAGCGCACGCCCTCGATATGCAAGGCCTCGCTCTACGCGCGGGAATCGTCGACATAACTTCCTTCCAGAAATGGCGGCGCCGTGGCACCGGGCTTGATCGAACGAGTATAGGAAGTCGAAATGGGCGGGTCTTGGTTGGAAGCCGCATCGAATATGCGGATTCCGGCATCAAGGCGCGGCGGGCGCGAGCACTGCCTGATTCATGTTTTCTCGCTGGCAGGAGGCTCGGCAGCGTCGCCGTTCGCGCGGCGGCGCTTTTCCAGAACCGCGGTCGTCAGGTCCGGACGTTGCGCGGCCTTCAGCACACAGGCGGGCACGCGATCGAGTTCGGTCTGATTGGCGCGTGCCTGCACGCGCATCTCGCTCGGGCTCAGGCCGGTGATGTCGCGAAACACGCGGCCGAACGTGCCGAGGCTTTCCCAGCCGGTCGCGAACGCGATGTCCGTGATGCCGAGGTCGGTGTCACGCAGCAGCGTGGTGGCTTGCTCGATACGCCGCGTCAACAGATAGCGGTGCGGCGGCACGCCGAAGGCCCGCTTGAACGAACGCGCGAAGTGCGCTTCCGACACGCCGCTTACTTCAGCCAGGCGCCGCACCGGCCAGGCTTCGTGCGACGCGGCATCGATGCGGTCTTTCGCGCGCAGCAGGCGGCGCAACAACGCCGGATCTTCGAGCGCTTCGGCGCTGCCCGGGATCGGAAGAGGGGCTGGAGTTCAGGGTCGTGTGAGCGGGACATGAGTTCGCATTGGAACGGCTCGTCGAAGAACACGCTGGTGAAAGGGCCGCCGCGGCAACCGCTTCAAGCGGTCTGCTCGGTCTTGCCGTAAGTGAGCCGGCCGTTTTTCGACAGCAGCACCGCGACCGGCCGCGTCATTTCGAACTCGGAGAAAATGATCGTCATGCTGGCGGTGATCGGCACCGCGAGAAAGGCGCCCGGCACGCCCCACAACGCCGACCACACCGCCATGCTCGCGACAATCGCGAACGGGCTCAGGTTCAGCGAATTGCCCGTCAGATACGGATCGAGAATATTGCCGATCACGAAGTGAATCGCGGACAGCGAAACCAGCACGATCAGGACCGAATTCACGTCGCCGAACTGCAGTACCGACATCAGCACCGGGAACGCAACCGCGAGCACCGAGCCGATATATGGCACATAGTTCAGCAGCGCGGTCAGTATCGCCCACAGCCCGGCGAACTCGAGGCCGACGCTGCGCATCGCGAGCCAGCAGAGCCCGCCGAGCAGCACGCCGAGAAACGTCTTCAGCGCGAGATACGCGCCAATGCGCCGGTTGATGTCGATGACCACGCCCCGGATGCGCGCCGCGTTGGTCGAATTGGCGGTCATGTTCGCCAGCTTGTCGCCGAACGTGCGGCGCTCGAACAGCAGAAAACTCGCATACAGCACGATCACGAACAGGTCGATGATCATCGACGAGAGCGACGCCAGCAGGCCCGTCACCATCGCCTGAATGTTGAGTTGCGTGAGTATGTTCCGCCGCAGTGACTCCCAGGTCGGCTCGCTTTCGAGGTGCAGCAGCGTCGAGATCTTGTGGATCATCAGCAAGACCGAGTCCTGGTAGCGCGGCGCGAGCGCGACGAGCGCGTCATAGTTGGCGACCAGCATGTCGACCGCGAAGAAAATCGCGGCGCAGATCAGGAACATCGACAGCCCATAGCGCAACTGCACCGGCAGCCGCGGGCCGATCAGCGGAATGCGTTGCAGCAGCCGCGTGAGGTCGACCACCAGGTACACCGCGATCGCGCCGAACACGATCGGCACGAAAACCGCACGCCCGATATACAGCAACCAGCCCACAATCAGCAGCAGCAGCACTACGTATACGGACGCTTGCAATCTGTCGGTCATTGGTCAGTGCTCCATGAATCCGCAAACAGGTGCGCCCGCGCTCGACCCGAGGACGACGGCGATCGCCGCGCACGCGCCCGCCGTACGAGCCCCTTACACAGCAGGCCGCGCGATGGACAGAACCGATCTTCGCACAGAACGATGACAGCTCACATATAAAGCGCGCCAGATCGTTCCGTCCGCAAACTCCAGGCCGATACCTCGAAATGCGCCAGCAGAATGTCGCGGAACGTTGTGATGAGCCGCATTCGCTCGTGAAACCATCTGTTACGCTGTTTTAATCGGTTTCAATCACCTGACGTGATCCGACGCGAGCGCCTGCGCCACGCGGTGGTAGCGCTTGGTCAAATCCACGCAGTGAAGCCCGCGCCGCGCGTGGCGGTGCGATGTCCGCACTAGGTCTGTGCGCGATGTCCGCTGCACGCATCCCTCTCAATTCACGGCATGGAGAACGAGATGCTGCAACGGCTGGGGTCGCGATTCGTCGCATTCGGTCTGATCTGGACATTGTCCGCTTGTGGCGGCGGAGGTGGCGGCAGCGGCGCGGAGCCGGGCGGCACCGGCTCGAACGGCGCGGCGGGAGCGACCACCCCCGCATCGAGTCCCGCGCCCGCATCGAGTCCGACACCGACATCAAGTCCAACTCCGGCGTCGAGCCCGTCGGGCGCATCGGACGCGAGCGCGACGACGCCCAAGCTCGCCGCCGCGACGCCGATCATCGACGGCGCGACACTCGGCGCCGCCATCTGGCCCGCGGGCGCCACCTCAGCGGGCGGAACCGGTCAGCCCGTCGGCGGACTGAACTGCGCGTTGCGCAGCACCGCGTACACGTATGCGCACGTCTCGATCTACCAGAACGGGCAACTCCTGACGCTGCCGCCCAACATCGGCATGGTCGAGCCGACCATCACCGCGCCGACTGGCTGCGCGTATCCGGTGCACACGGTCGATTCGAGCGGCAAGATCCATATGGACGCGACGACCGGCGCGACCTATACGCTCGGCCAGTTCTTCTCGATCTGGGGAGAGCCGCTGAGTGCGTCGAACGTGGCCGGTCTGACCGCCTCGCCGGTCTCGATCTACGTGAACGACGGCGGCACGCTCACGCAATACACGGGCGACCCCGCGAGCCTCGTGCTGAAGCCGCACGACGAAATCACGATCATGGCCGGCACGCCTGTCACACAAGTGCCCACCTATACGTGGACCGATCCGCCGCCGTTCGACCCGAACCCGATCACGCTCGTCTTCGGAGGCGTGGTCGGCTCGTCGTTCTGGCCGAACGGCACGACGTCGACGGGCGGCAACGGCTCGCCGGTCGACGGCCTGACCTGCGCGCCGAACATGAATGTGCTGTACCACGTGCACGCGCACCTCGCGATCATCAAGGACGGGCAATGGCTCGCGTTGCCGGCGAACGTCGGCATCCTGTCGCAATGCACGTATGAAATGCACACGCACGACAACACCGGCATCATCCATATGGAAGCGCCGAACGCAAAGACCTATACGCTCGGCGACTTCTTCGATATCTGGGGCGAGCCGCTGACGAGCACGAACGTCGCGGGCATCATGGGCGACGTGGTCGCGTATATCAACGACAACGGCGATTCGCGCCGCTATATGGGCGACTTGCGCAATATCGAACTGACATCGTTGCGCGACATCACGCTGCAGATCGGCACGCCGCCGGTGAGCACGTTGGCGACGTATTCGTGGTACGAGCCGCAGTAACATCGGCCGCAGGCCGCATCACTTCGCCGTGACGCGGCTTCAACGCGGCGTACCCGAATGCCCGATGC
Source organism: Paraburkholderia sp. JPY419 (assembly GCF_050435705.1). Lineage (NCBI taxonomy): Bacteria > Pseudomonadati > Pseudomonadota > Betaproteobacteria > Burkholderiales > Burkholderiaceae > Paraburkholderia > Paraburkholderia sp. JPY419. The sequence continues at coordinate 54,477 of NZ_JBNDKV010000001.1, forward strand.
CGCCCGGCCGGCGCGGCATGATGCCCGCGACGGAGCGCGGCGCCGTGTTCGCGACCAGAATCATCGACGCGCCGGCAAGACCGCTCGACACATGCTTCAACGCATGGCCGGCGATCACGTGATGCGTGAGCTCCCATATCTGCCAATCGAGGCTTTCGAAAATCTTCGCGACCCCGTAGAAGACGATCACGAGCGTCCATGCGATCACGCCGTCCACCTTGCGCGTGAGCGTCATGCCGACGATCAGCATGAGGCCGCCGAACTGAAGAATCGCGTAAGGCCACAGGCTGTTGAATACCAGCCAGTAGCCGACGGTAGCGGGCGACACGACCACCATGATCAGCATCTGCGCCCAGCCGACGCGCTGTCCGCTCCACGACGTCCATAGCATCGCGAGGATGCCGGCGAACACGATCGTCATCGGCAGGCGATCCCAGACGAGCGTCGCGTCGTTCGGCGCCATGTGGTAGTAAGCCGAACCGAATGCGGTGAACAGCAGCCCGATCGCGGCGACGACCATGCCGGGGAATTGCGCCGGCTGGTTCGACGCATGCCGCGTGACCCAGCGCAGACAGAGCACGCCGGCGATCAGAATGACGACGTTCGAGAGCACGTCCGCCGCATTGTGCAGCGGCCCCAGCGAGCGCTGATCGGCGAAGTGGTGATACGAGGCCGGCTGCGCGAGCGGCCATATCATCTGCAGCACGGTGCCCGCCACGAAAAGCAGCACGCTAGCCAGCAGCAAGCGGGAGATCTTCACGTTGCTCGACTCCACAGTGGGGCGAAATACTCGAAGGCGCCGTGAACCGGACCTTTTACGCCTCCTGGCGACCCTTTACGCTGACGCGAAGCGGATCACGCTCGCTCGCACGGAAACCGTGCGGCCGATGCGCAGCCGGGTTGGCCCCCGTTCGAATTCGCGCAGCCTGCTCGTATCATCGGACAAAGCGCCTGGCGCAACAAGAGCGTCGGGCGGCGCACCGATGGATATGCGCTCATAGTATTCTTCTCAACCAATGCAAGCTGCGTGCAAGAACGCGCGACCCAAAGGAAGACCTGGACTCCATGCAAGCGCAGATACCCCACCCGTCGTTTCCGCATCGTCGATGGAAGGGCGCGCTGTGCGCGCTGCTGTGCGCAAGCCTGCTCGCCGGCTGCGCGCGGTTACCGTCGCTCGAGGACCGCAAGGAGTCGCATGCGTTGTCGCCCGCGGTGGCGGCCACCACGGATCTCGGTCGCGCGGTCGCGCCCGAGTTGGCCGCGCACACGGGGCTGGCGGGCATTTATCCGCTGGCGGATGCGCATGTCGCGTTTGCCGCGCGCATGGACCTGATCCGTTCCGCGCAACGCACGCTCGACATCCAGTACTACATCTGGCGCGACGATCTGACCGGCACGCTGCTGCTCGAACAGATCCACGAAGCGGCGGACCGGGGCGTGCGGGTGCGCCTGCTGCTCGACGATCTCGGCATCGCGTCCGCGCTCGACCCGACACTCTCGGCGCTCAACTCGCATCCGAACATCGAGGTACGCCTGTTCAACCCGTTCGTCGTGCGCAGCCCGAAATTTCTCGGCTTTGTAACCGACTTCTCGCGCGCCAATCGGCGCATGCACAACAAGTCACTGACCGCCGACGCCACCGCGACGATCCTCGGCGGCCGCAACATCGGCGACGAGTATTTCGATGCCACCGACGGCGTCGTCTTCGCCGACCTCGATGTCCTCGCGATCGGACCGGCCGCGGCCGATGTGTCGCGCGATTTCGACCGCTACTGGGCCAGCGCGTCGGCGTATCCGGTCGACAAGATTCTGCCGCACGAGAGCGTCGATGAACTGGCCACGCTCGAGCGTGATGCGCAGGCGATCGAACAGGCCCCCGCCGCCGCGGAGTACAAGGAAGCGCTGCGCGGTCCGCGCGTCGTGCAGAACCTGCTCGACCACAAGCTGCCGCTCGATTGGGCCAAAACGAAGATGATCAGCGACGACCCCGCGAAAGGCTTGAACGACGCGCCGCCGGAAGCGCTGATTCCGCACCAGCTACGTGAAGTGATGGGCCAGCCGACGAAGTCGCTCGACCTCGTCTCGCCCTATTTCGTGCCGGCGAATACGGGCACGCAGTTTCTGAGCGGCCTCGCCGCCCAGGGCGTCGATGTGCGCGTGTTGACGAACGCGCTCGAAGCGACCGATGTCGCCGCCGTGCACTCGGGCTATATCAGGCGGCGCGTCGAGTTGCTGCAAAACGGCGTGCACCTGTATGAATTGCGGCGCGTGGCGGGCGTCACCCAGAAGAAAGAACAGTCGCCGGGGCCGTTCGGCAGCTCAGGTTCGAGCTTGCATGCGAAAACTTTCATCGCCGATTCCCAGCGGGTTTTCGTCGGTTCGTTCAACTTCGATCCGCGCTCCGCGCATCTGAATACCGAGCTTGGCCTCGTGATCGACAGCCCCGATCTCGCGACGCGGGTCGATCGAAAATTTCTCGCTTTGCTGCCGACAGTCGCGTACGCGGTGCATCTCGACGCAAACGGCAAGCTGTACTGGATCGAAACCAACGACGGCGTCGAAACCCGCCTCGATACCGAACCGAATGCGACGTGGTACGCGCGGCTCGGTGTATGGATGCTGTCGATTATGCCAATTGAGTCGTTGCTATAGCTTGCGGTTCAGAACCGTCGCAAATCGCGATCCCGCAATGGATCGGGCGAGCGCTGCGTCGCGCGCAACACGCCGTTGGTGTCGAACGCAAAATTGAACAGCATGTGGTTGATGTTGTTTTCGATGTAACGGTACGACCAGACTTCGCGTTGCGAGAGCCGGAAAAACTGCGTCTGCACGGGGCGGCCGAAATTGGTCAGCACATCCTCGCGCGTCCATTTGCCGATTTCCGCGCGATTGAATTCGCTCAACTGCAACACTTGACGCACGCTCACGATCTTGCCTATAGCGTCGATGTCGGCGGCGACGGTGGTCGAGCCCATCGGCTGGGTCGGCCACATCAGCCTGCGGCCGCCTCCGGGCAGGTCATAGGTTTCGCGCGGCGGACCCATGCGGGCTATGATCGCCGCTTGATCCTGGCCAGCCTGGAATTGCTGCCACGGTTGCGCGCAAGCCGCGAGCATCAACGCCGTCACGCACGTGAGCGCGGCGCGGCGCAAAACCAGCGGCGCCCGTGCCGTTCGCGCACCAGCGTTTCGAACGTGGGCGACTCGGGCAAGCATGGGTTCCTCCCGTTACGTTCGATCGCGCGTCGATCGGGAAACCCTCACCGCGCAAAAGCCAAGGCGACACGGGCAATGCGCCCGCTCGCCGATGGCTGCACTGAGGTAACCGACGCTTACTGCACGAGCTTCGCGCGCAGACGCGAGTGCTCGTCCGCAGAAATGGAACCGGACGCCTTCAGCTTGTCGAGCTTGTCGATTTCATCGGCGACACTGAAGCCCACCACATTGCGCAAATCTTCGCGCATCTGCCTGGCCCGCGCCTGATCGCGTTCCGCCATGCCGCGATGCTGCGTGAGCAGATACGCGAAGATGCCGATATACGGCAGGATGATCAGGAAAATCACCCACAGAACCTTGCCCCATCCGGACACGTCATGGCGGCGGAACAGGTCACTCGACACCGTGATCAACAGCCAGAACCACAGAATAAAGATGAAGATGGAAAAAACGTCGGCCAGAAAATTCGGGAATGTGAAACCATCATTAAAGAAGAGCATTGTTGTTCTCCAGTCATTCCGGTTGCAATTGAAAAGGCGTAACGGATTTCGACCTATGGTTGCCTGCTATGGATGGCGCATACGATTAGCATGGCAGCGCTGAAAATCTACCATGACCGCATGTCGATTGGGCACGTGCATTCATACTGTATGAAAGACATGCGCATGATGCGGAACTTTTTGTCTTTATAGACTATTCCGTTCAAGGAACGCGAGCAATTTTTAAGGATTCCCTTCGATTGGCGATTTCTGACGATCTGGCGATCGTGCCGCTGGCATTGGACATGCATCATGTGAAAACGATGTCAAACGCGAGCGCCATTGCTATGCAAAAAAAATGCCAAAAAGAGTGTTTGCGAGATGCATCGATTGAATGGCAGCCTTCATTAACTGTCGTAAAGAAACCCGAATAAATTCGGAGCATGCGTCAGCAGCTAGCCCGGACCACGAGCGCATCGGCAGGTGCCGCAGCCGGATGGGTCACCTCGATTGTCATATGCGTGAGCGCGCTTTTCGCTGCAAACGCATCGAGCCACTGCCGTGCGAGGCGCGGCAGCACGTGCTGTTCGATAAAGCCGATCAAAAGACGCGCCCCGGTCTCCTGCACGAGGCAGCGCCCGACGATGTAGTCGACCACCTCCGACGCATAGCTCAGCGCGATGCCGTTGTTATCCGCCATGCGCCGAACGACGCGATCGAGATGCAAACGCACGATCCGCGCGAGCGAATCCGAGCCCAGCGGACGATATGGCACCAGCGTCACACGCCCGAGGAAGGCGGCCGGAAACGCCTTCAGCAATTCCGTCGCAAGCGCGGAACGCAGACCGTCAAAATCCGGTGCAAGCATTTCGTCCGCGCATAGGCTCGCGCTCAGATCGGCGCCGACATTGCTGGTCATCAGGATGGTCGTATTGCGAAAATCGATATAGCGACCATCGCCGTCTTCCATGTAGCCCTTGTCCAGCACCTGGTAGAACATTTCATGCACGTCGCCGTGCGCCTTTTCAATTTCGTCGAGCAGCACGACCGAGTACGGACGTCGGCGCACCGCTTCGGTCAGCACACCGCCCTCGCCGTAACCGACGTAGCCCGGCGGCGCGCCCTTGAGTCCCGAGACCGTATGCGCCTCCTGATATTCGCTCATGTTGATCGTGATGAGATTCTGTTCGCCGCCGTAGAGCGCCTCCGCCAACGCGAGCGCGGTTTCCGTCTTGCCGACGCCGGACGGTCCCGCGAGAAGGAAGACGCCGAGTGGCTTGCGCGGGTCCGCGAGCCCGGCGCGCGCCGTCTGCACGCGCTCGCCGATCTGTTGCAAAGCGTCGTGCTGGCCGATCACGCGCGCCGCTAGCGTGGCGGGCAGCATCTGCACGGCGCTCACCTCGTCGGTGATCATGCGTCCGACTGGAATACCGGTCCAGTCAGAGACGATGTCGGCGACGATCGCTTCGCCGACTTCCGGAAACACGAATGGCGTAGCCGCCTGCAGGTTCGATAGCGTGCGCTCCAGCTCGCGCAACGTCTGCAGTTCGCTCGCCGCGCTATCGCGCGCGTCGGCCTCGGGTCCGCCTGCTGCGGCGCGCGCGCTCACGGCCTCGCGCGCGGCCGCCAGCGCCTTCGCCGCCTCGGACTGGGTCTGCCAGGCGGTTTCGACAATACGATCCTCGAACTCGAGGGTTGCGATGGTCGCGTTGACGTCGGCCAGCGCGGCCTCGCTGCCAAGCCCGATACGCACCTCGTTCCCGAGCAGCTCGGCTTCGACGCGCGCCGCTTGCAAGCGCTCGCGAATCCGCTGCAATTCGCGCGGCGGCGCATGCTGCGATAGCGCGACGCGCGCGCAGGCGGTGTCGAGCAGGCTGATCGCTTTGTCCGGTAACTGACGCGACGGAATATAGCGATGCGACAGTGTCACGGCGGCGCGAATCGCTTCGTCGAGAACCACGACGCCATGATGGCTCGCGAGCGTGCGCGCAAGTCCGCGGACCATGTCGATCGCGGACGGCTCCTCTGGCTCGGCGATCTGCAGCACCTGAAAGCGCCGCGTGAGCGCCGGGTCTTTCTCGATGTGCCGCTTGTACTCGGCCCACGTCGTCGCGCCGATCGTGCGCAACGTGCCGCGGGCGAGCGCCGGTTTCAGCAGGTTTGCCGCGTCGCCTGTGCCGGCCTGACCGCCGGCGCCGATCAGCGTGTGAATCTCGTCGACGAACAGCACGACCGGAGCCGCCGACTTCGCCGCCTCCTCGAGTACCGACTTCAGCCTGGCCTCGAATTCGCCCTTCATGCTCGCGCCCGCAAGCAGCGCACCGACGTCGAGGCTCAACAGCCGCACGTCGGCAAGTTTCGGCGGGACTTCGCCGGCCGCGATTGCGCGCGCGAGACCTTCGACGACCGCCGTCTTGCCAACCCCGGCGTCGCCGGTCAAAAGCGGGTTATTTTGGCGCCGCCGCAACAGCACGTCGATCATCGTGCGAATCTCGACTTCGCGGCCAACCACCGGATCGATTTCACCGGCGCGCGCACGTGCGGTCAGATCCGCGCAAAACTGCGCAAGTGCCGCCGCGCCCTTCGCCGAGGCTGCAAGCGCACCGGACGCCTCGCCCGGCACCGCGGACGAAAAGTCGCTCTGGTCGTACGGGGTGTCCTTCTCTTCGGGGGAACCGTCGATCCAGGCTGGCAACGCATCGTGAAGGCCGTCGACGGCAATCTTGCCGAACTCCGGCGAAATGGCCAGCAGCAAGCGCCGTAAGTCCGGCGTTTCGACAAGCGCCGCCATCAGCCATGCACCGCGAATCCGCCCGTCGCCGAATGCCAGCGTCGCGACGACCCACGCGCGCTCGATTGCCGTCTCGACATGATGCGAAAAATCCGTGAGCGCGCTCGCCCCGGACGGCAGCGCGGCAAGTGCCCTCTGCAGGTCCCGCTCGAGCAGTTCGCGGCTGATGCCGCAGTGTCTGACGATGCGGTGCAGGTCGCTATCGGACTGCGCGAGCAGCTGGTGCAGCCAGTGCACCAGCTCGATATACGGGTTGCCGCGCAGCTTAGAAAACGCCGTAGCGGATTCGATGCTCCTGAAGAGCGTCGCGCCGAGCTTGCCGAACAACGCATGGCGTGAAATGGACATGATGACGTTGCAAATAAAGATGTTTGTTGCGGAAAGGCGTGGCTCTGCCGTGGCATCCGGCACACCGCGCGCAGGTATCCGAAAAAGCGTGCTGGCCACACTGATCGAGCGACAATGATAGCCGGTCGATCGCTGCGTGTATTTGGGCCGTCGCCCATATTCCGCTCGAGGTGCGCGAAGTAGCATTCACATCTGCCAGGCGCCAACCGCATTTTTAGTTGGTGATCCTTTTATTTCTGCGTCGGGAGAGTCTTTTACCAATGCGCGCTTTACAGGCAGATCTGATTCGCCATTGCATACCGGCCAAGCCATGACTGGATATCACGCTCGCTGGGACCATTCGCCTTTCGAAGCGGGTGCGCTCAGGACGTTCGCACGAACCATCCAGTCTCTCGGGCTCGTTCGTACCGCTTCGCGAAACGGTCACGTCGGCGTGGCGTGTCCGTCTGACGCTGTTCCGAGCGCGCATCCCGACCTTCAGCTTATGCCCGATTTGTTACTGAACCCGCCTCTCGAAAATACGAACGCGCCTGAAGAATCCGTCCCGACACCACCGTCGAGCGTGAATCCGCCCGCGGACCGGATCGAGCCCGTGCTCACGAAGCCGGATGACTTCAGCGACCTGATCGCACTAGCCGACGAGGACGATGACGATCCGCTGCAGTTGCGGCGCGAACCGCATTCAGCGGAACGCGGCGGACACGACGGCATGGCAAAGCTTCTGGCAGCCGACATCAATGAAGCGGACCCGCTCGCCGCGCTCACGCTCGAATACCGTGACGCGCTGCTGAACCGGAAGAGCGAGAACGGGCCCGAGCCCAAGGCGTCGGCCGAAGCTCAGAGCGAGTCGATCATCGGGTCACCTCCCGATCCGTTCGCCGAACTTGTCGATCCGTCGCAGACGGAAGCGTCCGTGTTCGACCTGCTGACGCAGGGGAAGAACATCGACACCCTGCTCGATGGTCTTGACTCGTTCGGCGCCGAGCAGATTTTCGAGGCGGACCAAACGCACGAGATCCTCGCGCTGCTCGCGCCGCGCGGAATTCCCGCAAACCGTGCGAGCAGGACCGCGCTGCTCGCACGCGAAGAACATCACCTGGTGAGCATGGACAGCCACATCGCCATGCCTGAATCGATCGAATACGAAGAGCCTGCATTTTCAGATGAACATAACCGCTGACCTGCCCAAGTCGGACCCTCCAACCCTTAGCAGCCTGCTCGACGCGCAGACCTACGGCGAACTGAAGGAGCAAACCGTCGACAAAGTGCGCAAGCATCCGTCGAACGTGCGCGAACGCTGGCTGCTGTTCGAGCTGTTGTGCCTGGACGGCGAATGGAACCGCGCGCTACAGCAGTTGCAGACGTGGGCCACGCTCGAGCCGGAAGGCACATCGCGCGCCCAGATGTATCGCGGGCTGATCCGCAGCGAGATGTTCCGCGCCGAGGTGTTCGCGGGTCAGCGCACGCCGGGCGAGATCGAGCCGCTGCCCGAATGGGTGAAAACACTGCTGCAAGCCAACCTCGAGCTCGGCGAGGGCAACCTCGCTGCCGCCGACGAACTGCGCGGCGCCGCGTTGGACGCCGCGCCGGCCACGCGCGGCGAAAGCGCGCAGATCGGCGATTTCGAGTGGCTAACCGATAGCGATAGCCGGCTGGGTCCGGTGTGTGAGCTGACCGTCGCCGGCGGTTATCGCTGGGTGCCGTTCGACTCGATGAAATCGCTGACACTCGGTCCGGTCACCGCGTTGACCGACCTCGTCTGGCGCTCGGCCGTCGTGGGCCTACGCGACGCGACTGTCCTGCGCGGCTATCTGCCGGTGCGCTATCCCGGCTCGGAAACTGGCTCCGCTGCCACCCGGCTCGCGCGCGAAACCACCTGGAAAGACGTTGGAGAAACGGGCGTGATCGCGCTCGGCCAGAAAACCTGGAGCACCGACAAGGGCGACATCGGCCTGCTCGACATCGCCGAATGCCGGTTCAATCACGACGAGCGCGTATGACCAGGTCCGACGCGCGGCACCGGCAAGCCTATATGCCGTCGCTGATCGACCGCCTGCTCGACGACGCGCCCGCGCGACGCAGCGAGCGGCCCGACGCCTATGCGCCGAACAGCGAAGGCATGCGCCGCATCATCCAGCGTGATCTGAGCCTGCTGCTCAACACGACGAACCTGGACGACGAAATGGACATCGCGCGCTACCCGATGCTAGCCGAATCGGTCGTCAATTACGGCATCCCCGCGTTGTCCGGCAGCTACCTCGCCAGTCGCAACTGGGAGACCGTCGAGAAGATGGTACGCAACGCAATCGTGCGCTTCGAGCCGCGTCTGATTCCCGAGTCGCTGCGCATCCGGCCGCTCAATAGCGAGAACCCCGTACGCTACAGCCAGCTCGTGTTCGAGATTCACGGCCTCATGCGCTGGTCGCCCTATCCACTGGAATTTCGCATCCAGAGCGCATTCGACATCGAAACGAATCACGTCACGTTCGACGCGGATACCGGCAGGGGAAATTGACATGGACCCGCAATTTCTCGACTACTACAGCCGCGAACTGACGTACATGCGGGAAATGGCCGGCGAGTTTGCCGCGCAGCACCCGAAAATCGCGCGCCGCCTTGGCATGGAGGGCATCGACGTTGCCGACCCCTACGTGGAGCGGCTAATCGAGGCATTCTGCTTCATGTCGGCGCGCACGCAGATCAAACTCGATGCCGAGTTTCCGCGCTTTACGCAGCGCCTGCTCGAAGTAGTCTATCCGAATTACGTCGCGCCGACGCCGGCGATCGCGGTCGCGCAGTTGCGTCCGAGCCTGCGTGAAGGCGATTTCACGAAAGGGCTGAAAGTGCCCCGGGATAGCATGCTGCGCTCGGCCATCCCGCCCGGCGAGCAAACCGCGTGCGAATTCCGCAGCAGCCAGGACGTCACGCTTTGGCCTATCGAGATCGTTGAAGCCCGGCTTACCGCCGTGCCGCCGGATATCCCCGACACCGATCGCCATCTGTTGCCCCACGTGCAATTGCGCGGCGCTTTGCGGCTGCGCCTGCGCACAACCGGCGAAGTGAAGTTCAGCCAGATGACGAAGTTCGACCGGCTGCCCATCTACATCGGTGGCGACGAACGTATCGCTTCGCATCTGTTCGAGCTGATCCATGCCGGTAGCGTCGCTTCGGTCGTGCGCGCGTATGGTGCGTCGCGAGACGAAGGGCACGTGGTCGCGAAAACGCCGGTCACATTCGAAGGTCTGCAAGCGGAGCAGTGCCTGCTGCCGCTTACCTGGAATACGTTTCACGGCCACAACCTGCTGCAGGAATACTTCGCATGCCGCCAGCGCTTCTATTTCTTCGCGCTGACGCAGCTCGCGGCCGGTCTCGCGCGCGTGGACAGCAAGGAAGCGGAGATCGTGCTGCTGCTCGACCGTCTGCCGGAAGAGCTTGCCACGCACGTCGACGCAGCGCGTTTCCTGCTGTTCTGTACACCGGTCATCAACCTGTTTCGCAAACGCACCGATCGCGTCGAAATCAATCGAGCGCAAACCGATTTTCATCTGCTCGCCGACCGCACCCGGCCGCTCGACTATGAGATTTTTTCGGTGTCCCGCGTATTCGGTCAACGGGCGCAGACATCGCTCGAAGTCGAATTCAACCCGCTCTATCAAACACTGCATAGCGACGTGGGCAACCACGGCCGCTATTTTTCGGTGCGTCGCGAGCAGCGCGCGCTGTCGGCCAATGCGCGCAGGTACGGCACCCGCACGCCGTATATCGGCACCGAGGTCTACGTGTCGCTCGTCGATCAGGTGGAGGCGCCGTACGCCGACGACATCCGCTACCTGTCGGTCGAGGCGTGGGTCACGAACCGTGACCTGCCGCGTCTGATTCCGCGTAACGGCAAATCCGACCTCACGATGTCCGACTCCGTGCCGATCGAAGGCGTACGCCTCGTGCATGCACCGAGCGCGCCGCGCGCGCCGTACGCGAGCGGTGAAACGGCGTGGCGTCTGATCCGGCAGCTGAGCTTCAACTACATGCCGCTCGCCGAACTCGACCACGGCGACGGCGGCCAGGCGCTGCGCAACATGCTCGGCCTCTTCATCGCGCCGGGCGAGCGCGAACAGGCACGGCAAATCGAGGCACTGGTCGGTGCACGCACCGAACCGGTGGTGCGGCGTCTGCCGGGCGACGGGCTCCTCGTCTATGGGCGTGGCGTGCGCTGCGAACTGACGGTCGATGAAACCGGCTTCTCAGGCATCAGCCCTTATCTGTTCGGCCTGGTGCTCGAGCACTACCTCGCGCGCCACGTTTCGATCAACGTGTTCACGGAAACCGAACTTCGTTCGATGCAACGTGGCCTGATCACCCAATGGCGGCCGCGCATGGGCGGACGCGGAGCGGTATGAGCATGGCTGGGACATTTGCGAGCGACGTTGCGCCGACGCGATCATCGCTCGATCCGCAATCGCTCGACGCCTGGTTCGATCCCGACACGCCGTGGCAGTCCGGCTTCCTGAGCCTGCTGCGCGCGATCGCCGCGCGCGACCCGCTGATGCCGTTGCCGGGCACCGCGAGCCTGCCGCAAGAAGAGCCGTTCCGGATCGGTCAGCAGCCCACACTGGCCTTTGCGCCGCGCGAAATCGCGTCGCTCGGCACGCGAGACGGCCGCCTCGACGTGCGGCTGTTCGGGCTCGGCCTGTGGGGGCCGCAAGGGCCGCTGCCGCTGCATATGACGGAGCTGGCGCACAGTCGTGTCGAAAGCCACCAGGATCATGCGCTCGTCGGGCTCGTCGATCTGTTCCATCACCGCGCACTGTCGCAGTTTTATCGCGCGTGGGCTTCAGGGCAAGCCACCGCGTCGCTCGACCGTGCCGGCGACGAAACGTTTTCGTTCTACGTCGCCAGTCTGATCGGCGTCGATCCGGCCGAGGCGGGGCAGTCCTGTCTGCCCACGCACTCGCGTTACAGCGCGGCGGCGCACCTCGTGCGCGAGGCGCGAACGCCGCACGGCATCGAGGCGACGCTCTCGCATTACTTCGGTGTTCCGATGACAATCGAGGAGTTCGTGCCGCACTGGATCCACCTGTGCGCATCGGAACATACGAGGCTCGGGGTGCCGGGGCCCGCGGCGATCATCGGTGAATGCGCGCAGCTCGGCGAGGCCATTCCCGACCGGCAACACAAGTTCCGGCTCGTCGTCGGTCCGCTCGACCTCGATCAGTATCTGCGCCTCACGCCGCATGGCGAGGACTTGCCGACGTTCGTCGAATGGGTGCGGGCCTTCGTCGGCCATGAATACGCGTGGGAGGTCAAGTTGCTCGTCAACCCGCGCGCGGCGCCACCCGCCTGCATCGGCACGTCTCAGAGACTTGGTTACTCGACGTGGCTCGGTGATTCCGCCGACGACCTTCCGGTCGTCGGCATGGTTTTCGAACCTGAACAGTACAACGACCGACCCCGGAGTTCCTTCGCATGAACGCCAACACTCCCGCCGTCGTGCTGCGCTACGCCGATCTGCTCGAACCGGTGTCGGCGCACGCGCCTTGCGGTCCCGATCTCGAATACGATCCGGCTTTCGTGATGCTCCAGGCGGCCGCGGCCCCACGCGCCGAAGCGCAGTACGGCGACTTCGTCGACGTGCCGCCAACGGCCAACTGGGCCGACATCGAACGCGATTGCCGCGCGCTGCTGCTGCGCACGAAAGACATCCGCCTCGCGGTGATCCTGCTGCGTTGTCGAACCCGGCTCGACGGCGCGGCCGGCCTGCGCGACGGATTGGCTTTGCTGCTGGCGATGTTCGAATGCTATGGCGAAGCGCTCCACCCGCTGCCGGTGTTCGAAGGCGAACCGGACCCGGCGATGTTCGCCAACGCGATCGGCGGACTCGTCGAACCGGATGGCATGCTGGCCGATGCGCGCGACATCCCGATGCCGCGGGCGGCCGGGCTGCAACTGCATTTGCGCGATATCGAAAAATCATTCGCGACGCCGCGCCAGAAGGACGCGCTCGCCCCTGAATCCGTCGCCCGCTTGCTAAAGGAATGGTGGGGCCGACGCGACGCGGCGATTGCCGCATTGGTCGAAGCGCAGGGTCTGACGCAGCGCATCGCTGCCTGGTGCGATGAGACGCTCGGCGTCGATGCGCCCGATCTCGGCGCGTTGTCCCGAGCGCTGCAGCCATTCGCGCAGCATCGGGTGGACGGCGGCGGCGCGTCCGCGCCGGCGCCTGCGGCCCCCCGAGACGCCAACGAGCAGGACAACGATATCGTGCGTGGACCGGCGCCGGCTAGCGTCGCTACGGCAACCCTGGCGCAGTCCGACGCGCCGGCCGATCCGCCAATCACCGCGCCGTGTCCAACGGATCGCTGGAGCGCGCTCGCAGCCATTCAGGAAACACGCATGTGGTTCGAGCAAAACGAACCGAGCAGTCCCGTCATTGTTTTGCTGCGCCAGTCGGAACGAATGGTCGGCAAACGGTTTTCAGAACTCGCCCATATCATTCCCGCCGATTTACTCGCTAAATGGGATGAGTTCGACGGTTGAGGCAATGTGCGCGCATCTGCGTACTTTCTCCGCTGTCGGCCCCTACAGTCCGCCGGTCAACCAACAAGCTCCAATGAAAAGACTCGTTCAATTTTTTATCCTGATTTGCTTCGCGATACCCCATTTCGCGTTCGCCACCTGCACCCAGTTGAAGCCTGCACAAATCTCCGAACTGCTGTCTCAAGGCTACATCGCGGGGTATCCAATAGCGGTCAACATACCGTTTCAGGAAAGCTCGGTATCGATCGATCCGGGCTTACCGGTCGGCTCGGTGATCGCCACGGGCTTGTCGCCGGCGTACGCTACCTATGGGAACTTCGCGGACTGCACCAACGGGGGCACGGTCACATTCGGCTATTTCAACGCAACGCCGTCCACGATGTCAGGGGTCTATAACACCAACGTTCCCGGAATCGGCTTTCGTGTGACCTACCTTCGCGCGAGCGGCACGAATTCGCCACTTCCGTTTACGCCATCCTTTCCCGCCGGCGAGCCCAATCAGGTGATCTACGGTCGCTTCGGCATTGGCTCGCAGTTCCTGATCGAACTGGTCAAAACCGGCGACATCGCGAGCAACGTCGACGTGATGTTCAACACCTTGGGAACCGGCATTGCCGATGGTGACGGCAGTCGGGTCGTGACGATCACAGGCGGCAGCATCAACGTCAAGGTTCTTCCGAGTTGCTCGGTCAATACCAGCGCACTGAACATCGATTTCGGCACGTTCGGCCTAAGCGATGTGTCGACCACGAGCGGGCCGACCCAGCCAGTCGACTTTACGGTGCTCTGCACCGGTCCCACGCCACCGGCTTCGATCACCGCTGCACTTTCCGGAACCCCCGATACCGAAGATAGCAGCATGTTGAAGAACACCGGCGCGACGCATCTTGCGATTCGTTTGCGGGACGTTTCAAGCAAAACCGTTTTCCGGCCCAACGATCCGTCGAGCACCCTCGTCCACGCACCGCGGGGCGCGATGCAATCGCCGTTCGCACTCGAGGCGACCGTGCTGCGCGTCGGCACAGCGACGCCAACCGCCGGCAAGATCCAGGCAACCGCAACAGTCACGATGACCATTCTTTAAGCCGACTGTCAACGGCGAACGTCTACCAGAAGCAACTAGCATGACCGAGATACCCGTCGCACCACCGAACTCGATCTTCGTGCAAATCGCGAGTTATCGCGACCCGCAGTTGGTCCCCACCCTGCTGGATTTGATCGACAAAGCTGGAAGGCCAGATCTGTTGCGGATCATCGTCTGCTGGCAGCATGCGCACGACGAAACGATGATCCAGTTCTGGCAGCAGGGCTTTGGCGATTGGCGAGCCGAACAGGCCGACAACTGGACCGTTCACCATCTCGGTCATCGTGAAGCGAAGGTCGAATTGATCGACGTCCCCCACATGATGACGCAGGGCGCATGCTGGGCCCGCAATCTGGTCCAGCAGCGATACAGCGGTGAGCGCTACACGCTGCAACTCGACTCGCACCACCGCTTCGTCGACGGATGGGACACGCTCGCAATCGAGATGCTCGAATCGCTACGCGATGAAAGCCCGAAACCGGTTCTGACCGCTTACCTTCCGATGTACGACCCCGAAAACGACGATGCGCGATCGAGCGACGAGCCGAGGATATTGGCCTATGCGAGGTTTTCCAGGGAAGGGGTCGTCCTGTTCCGCTCGAAGACACTTTCCGACTGGAGAACCCGGGCTCGCCCGGTCCGTTCGCGCTTCTTCAGCGCACACTTCGCATTTGCCGACGGTCACTTTGCCGAAGTGGTCCGGCACGATCCCGACTATTTCTTTCACGGCGAAGAAATTTCGCTTGCCGTCCGTGCGTTCACCCACGGCTATGACCTGTACAGTCCGCACAGGCTGATCGGGTGGCACGAATATCTGCGTTCCTACCGCGTCAAGATGTGGAACGATCACAGTCACGAGGCCAAGGAACGGGGCGAAATCGACGAGCCCTGGCATGAGCGCAACGAGCGCTCATTGCAGCGCAATCGTGCGCTGCTCGGTATCGACGGACAAACGCTGGCTGACGCCGAGTTCGGCGAGTATGGACTCGGGGCCGAACGCACGCTCGCCGATTATGAGGCCTACGCGGGCATCAGCTTCAAGTGGCGCGGAGTTCAGCAGTCGGTATTGGACGACGATCCGCCTGTCCCGGGCTCTCAACGTCCCGACGAAGCGACATGGAAGGCCTCTCTGCTACGCGCAAACGACGTCCGTGTGTGCATACATCGGAATGGATTCGACAGGCATGTGCTCACGCCCGGCGTCGAGCACGCGTTGCCGGCCGCAACGTCGGTTGCCGTGGTGATCTACGACAATGGCGAGACGCAGCTGCGCCGGGAAACCGTCGACGCCAGCGGTCTTTCCCGATACCGGAAAAACGACTGGCTCGACTTCCATCTGACTTTCGAATCAGAACTTGGCCGGGTCCCAGCCAGTTACGTCGTGGAGTTGTTCGACGACGCCGGCAACGTATTGAGCCGGGTCCGACGCGTCATCGATGCATGACGCGTCCGCGACGACGACGCACCAAGACGCTTCCGGCGTCGCGCGGCCAAGAGGATTGCACCACGTCAGCGGATTCGGCGCGTAGCGGTATGGACTGGCTCCGGCTTCGCCGTTGCGATCGGGGCTGATGTAGCGGCCCGCGTGAGGATCATAAAAACGCGCGCCGTTGTAATACAGCGTGGTTTCATCGTCGGCGTATTGGCCGGCATAGCGAAGCGGCTGCGCAAACGCGTCGCTGCTTTGCCACTCCGGCGTCACGAGACCGCCCCACGCACGATAACGCCCACGCCATACCACCCGGCCCGTCTCGTCCGTGAGCGCGACGGCCGTACCGGCCACGTCAGTGTGATAGTGATAGACCTGCGTGCTCTTGATCGCGCCATCATCGGCGAGGGTCTGGTCCACGCGAGCGAGCGGCGCGAAGCCGGTTGAGCCGTCGGGCTCGGGTTGATACAGGTAGGTGCGCAGTTCCATCGCGCGGTGCTGCTGGATCAGTCTGTGCCCTTGCCACAAAAAGCGCGTGAGCTCGTCGCGCTCCGGCATCGATAGCTGCTGCGTGCGCCGCGACGCAGTGGATTCGACACGCCTCGCGATACGCCGACCGATTGCGTCGTACTGGTAGCGCACGGTATAGCCGTTGCGATGCGCGGCGATGATGCGCCCCTCCGCATCCCAATCAAGCGATAGCGTATGGTCGCGGCCGCTTCTACGCACCAATTGTCCCCACACATCGTAGTCGTAACGATGTCCCCGGCATTCCCGCAACCGGTGGTCCGGATACACGGCCGGGAACCAGCTGCCGCCAGGCGTATCGAGCAGATTGCCAGCGGCGTCCCACGTGAAATACTCGATGTCCCCGTTCTCCGACACCGATCGCAACAGACACCCACGCCGGTCGTAGTCGTACCACATCTGACCGTCGCTCTCGCCGCCTGTCCTGACGATCAGGTCAGCGGGACTGTAATCGGCTTCGCGCCACAATGCGGTTACAGATTCTGTCGCGGAGCCCGGCGTAGCCACGTCGCGCCCCGTCACCGAGCGCCACCACACCGGCAAGCCGAGCGGCGAAAAGCCCGTATGCGTGCGCAAGCGACCTTGCGTGCGCGCAACCGGACGCCTCATCGCGTCATACCAGAAGCGCGCAATCTGCCGTTCGTCCAGTTCGATGAACGCGATGTCGCCGGTTTCGAAGCGGCGCGTACGCAGCTCCTGCCCCTGCGGCAGCTGAGTCGCGACAACGCGTCCAGCGGCGTCGTACGTGTAACGCAGTGTGCCGTTTGCGCCGTGCTCGGCGATCAGACGGCCACCGGCGTCGTGTTCGAAGCGGATCTCATCCGCTCCGATACCGAGTAGTTCGCCTTCCGGTGTCGGCTCGCGGATCACGCAGTCGAGCAATCCGCCCGGCCCGTAGCAATATATATAGCGGTTATGCGCGGTTTCGCGCTGGGTCAGACGGCCCGCACGGTCGTAGTCGAACGTTTCGCAACGCTGTTGCTCGCCCGCCTTCCACGTGAGACAACGGACCTGCCCGCTAGCCGCATAGTCGAAGCTGCGTTGCACGCCATCGGCGTCCGTGATCGACAGGCAACTGCTCGCATTCCACCGAAGCACCTGCACCGCGCCGTTCGCGCCTTCGATTCGAACCGGACGCCCATGTGCATCGTACCGACGCACGATCACGTGACCCTCTTCGTCGACCGCGCGTAGGACATTGCCGCGCCGGTCTCGATACCAGTGCCGGCTTCGGCCACTCGGGCCAACGAACGACGTGCGCTGGCCAGCCGCATTCCACCCATGACGCTCGGCCTGTCCGTCCGGACGCGTGATGGTCAACGGCCGGCCGAGGCCATCGCGCTCGATTCGCGTGACGGCGCCGAGCGCGTCGGTAACGCTCACGACGTAACCATTGACGTCATACTCGTAGCGCGTTGTGCTCCCGCCGACTCCCGTACGACGCGTCACCTGCCCCCAAGCGTTATGCGCGAAGGTCGTGACGGTCCCCAGCGCATCCGTCGAGCGTACGACGTCGCCAGCGTCGCCATATTCGAAACGCGTGAATTCTCCCGACGGGGTCTGATAGTGCAATGGCTGTAGGCGATCGTTGCGTGCCCACATCCACGCACGGCCATCGCTCAACGCGACCGACACGGGCTCGCGTGACGCAAACGCATACTGAGTCGAGCGGGTGGCGCCCTGCGGGTCCGCCTCGCACGCGACGCGTCCGAGCGCATCGTATTCGATGCGAACCTCCCGCTCGCCGGGCAGTTGCAGTGCGACCGGCGCGACGGCGGCGTCGTAGCCGAACCGGTAGCGTCGGCCGTCGAAATCCGTGTGCGACAGCACGCGGCCCTGCTCGTCGTATTGCCAATGCGCCGCGTTGCCGAAGACATCGCTGACCTGAATGGTCCGGCCATCGAAGTCGTAGGCGAAGCGATCACGCGCGCCTTCCGACGTGACTCGTCGAACCACGCGCGCGGCCCCGCCGATCGTCTGCCATACGTAGCGTGTTGCCATGCCGAGCGCGTCGCCTTCTTCGACGATTCGCCCATCGCGGTATGCAAAGCGACGCACGATTTCGCCGACCCGGTTGCGCACCTCGTTGAGTTCGCCATGCTGGCTGTAGCCGTACTGAACCAGCGCGCCGGTTGGACCGCCGTCGACACACTCGACAGCGCTCAGACGCGGTCCCATCCGCGCTTCGTAGTGCATGCGCAGCTCGTGGCCGCAGGTCCCACGCATGCGCAGCAAGCGCCCGTCGGGGTCCCAGATCAGGCCGATCCGCTGCTGACGCAGATCCTCGACGTATTTGAGCCGTGCGATTCCGTTGGCGTCGAAGTCGCCGAACACGCGGTAATGCGGCGTCAGATCCGCAACGACGAGGCGTCCGTCGCTCCGATGCGCGATGTGCAATTGCGCAGCCGACGCTATTACCTGTGTCCCCCGCTCGGGACACGGCACGCTGAGCGTGCTGCCGTATTCGTCGGTATAGAGCAGTTGATCGTCCCGCTTATGCAGCGTGACTTCCCAGTTCGTGCGCCAACCGACGCCAAGCAGTCCGAGCGCGTGCTGCGCGCTCGAATAGCAACGCGACCATGCGAGCGGAAGGCGGCCTCGCAGCCGGAAGTCGGTTTCGTCGGCAGGCAGGCAGATTTTGCTGCCGCTGATCACATCGACCGAGCCGCACAGAATGCCAGACAGCGCACGACGCATTCGAAAGCGGTCGACCAGGTCGCCGAGGCGCTCACAGCGATCGACCAACGGTCCGACACAGGCGACGGGCAGTACGACGCCGGGCAGTCTGACCAGCTCGGCGCCGATTCCCGCGAGACCCGTCGTCACGTGGCTACAGTCGTCATCATGAACCGATGCGCACGTCTGGCGAACCAGCGGAACACGGCGCGCCACACGAAACCTTGCCGCCAACCAATGCCGCCGGCAGGTTGTTGATCAACACCGTCCCCGAACCCGCGACCACAGCTTGGGAGCCCGGGTGCAGCGTGCAAACGGCAGAGCTCATACCGACGAGCGCCGCAGGCATTTGATTGATGAAGACCGTCGGGGAACCCCCGGCGATCGAACCGCCATGTCCGATCGCATCGCCTTTGCGAGCCGCTGGAAACATGATCGATTTTCTCCTAATGAAAATTGAAAGACCGTGCAGGCGATGCGCGAAGGCATTCGCCGGCTGCACGGTATTGCGAAATACGCTGTTACGCGTCGTTGCCGGTTGCCGGCGGTGTTTCAATCGGCGGCGGCGGTTCTTCCGACGGCGGCGGCTCCTCCGATGGCGGTGGCTCCTCCGATGGCGGTGGCTCTTCCGACGGCGGTGGCTCTTCCGACGGCGGCGGCTCCTCCGACGGCGGCGGCTCCTCCGACGGCGGCGGCTCCTCCGATGGCGGCGGCTCCTCCGACGGTGGCGGTTCTTCCGACGGTGGCGGCTCCTCCGATGGCGGCGGCTCTTCCGACGGCGGCGGCTCCTCCGACGGTGGCGGCTCCTCCGACGGCGGTGGCTCTTCCGATGGCGGCGGCTCCTCCGATGGCGGCGGCTCCTCCGACGGTGGTGGCTCCTCCGACGGCGGCGGCTCCTCCGATGGCGGCGGCTCCTCCGACGGTGGCGGCTCCTCCGACGGTGGCGGCTCCTCCGACGGCAGTGGCTCCTCCGACGGCGGCGGCGGCTCTTCCGACGGCGGTGGCTCCTCCGATGGCGGCGGCTCCTCCGATGGCGGTGGCTCTTCCGACGGCGGTGGCTCCTCCGATGGCGGTGGCTCCTCCGATGGCGGCGGCTCCTCCGATGGCGGTGGCTCTTCCGACGGCGGTGGCTCCTCCGATGGCGGTGGTTCCTCCGATGGCGGGGGCTCCTCCGATGGCGGGGGCTCCTCCGATGGCGGGGGCTCCTCCGATGGCGGGGGCTCCTCCGATGGCGGGGGTTCCTCCGATGGCGGTGGCTCCTCCGATGGCGGCGGCTCTTCCGACGGCGGCGGCTCTTCCGACGGCGGCGGCTCTTCCGAAGGCAGTGGCTCTTCCGATGGCGGCGGCTCTTCCGACGGCGGCGGCTCTTCCGACGGCGGCGGCTCTTCCGATGGCGGCGGCTCTTCCGACGGCGGCGGCTCTTCCGACGGCGGCGGCTCTTCCGAAGGCAGTGGCTCCTCCGAAGGCGGCGGCTCTTCCGACGGCGGTGGCTCTTCCGACGGCGGCGGCTCTTCCGACGGTGGCGGCTCCTCCGATGGCGGTGGCTCCTCCGATGGCGGTGGCTCTTCCGATGGCGGTGGCTCCTCGGAAGGCAGCGGCTCTTCCGATGGCGGTGGCTCCTCCGATGGCGGTGGCTCCTCCGATGGCGGTGGCTCTTCCGATGGCGGTGGCTCCTCGGAAGGCAGCGGCTCTTCCGATGGCGGTGGCTCCTCCGACGGCGGCGGCGCCTCCGATGGCGGCGGTTCTTCCGTCGGAAGTGGATCTATCGTCGGAAGTGGTTCCTCCGAAGGCGGCGGCGGAATAATTGGAACGTCCAGCGCATCAAGCACCACTAAAGGAACCGGCACCGTCACTGCGCTACCGCATTCCATGTCACCGGGGTTGAGGTCCAGCGGCGTGCCTTGCACCACAACTCGGGTGTCACCCTGGATGCGGATCGACTTACCGATGAGCTTGATCTCGCCATCCTTGTTCATCGTCAGAGACGACTTGCCGCACACGATGGACAGCACCCCTCCAGCCGACAGCGAATAGGCTCCGCCCACCGCGTGCGTTGACGCGCCACCGACCGTGACCGTACGTGCCCCGCCTACCGTCAGAGTGGAGGCACCCCCAACCGCAGTCTCGTCGAGCCCCCCGATCGAAACGAACTGTCCAAGATCCACGGAATGGAAGGCAACATTCTTCACCCTCATCGAATACGTGCCGCCAACGACCGTGCTGGAAGTCGCCCCAACGGTCATGCTGTGCGCCGCGGCCACGCCGATCGTGTAGTCGGCACCGATCACGTGCGATTCGTTGAGCTTCGTCAGGCGGTTCATGTCCCGCTCAGCCTGCACCGTGAATTCCTCGGCACCCGCCTTGTCCTCGAAGCGAATGCTGTTGTAGTTCTGCAAGCCCCCTTCCATCGACCGGCTCATGAAACCGCTTTGCGTCGCGTTGCCTGGCAACTCATAAGGCGGACGCGTCACCGTGTTGTACAGACTCCCGGTGATCAGCGGACGATCCGGGTCGCCGTTCCAGAAATCGACGATGACTTCCTGGCCGATGCGCGGAATATAGATGCCACCGAAACCCTGACCGGCCCACGCCTGGCTCACACGGACCCAGCAGGAGTCGGTTTCGACGTTGCGGCCATAGCGGTCCCAGACGAAGCGGACCTTCACGCGACCGAATTCGTCGGTCCACAATTCCTTGCCCTCGGGACCCACGACGACAGCCGACTGAGGCCCGCTGACGATCGGTTTCGACGTCTCCCGCGGCAGTCTGAACACTTCGCTCGTCGGCTGTACGTCGAACTTGTTGCGGCAGGTGTACTCGTAACCGCTACCCGATTCATCCGGCGTACCGATCAGGGCGAGTTTCGTACCGATCACGAGGTATTCGCAGTTCGCAGCCGTATGGTCGTAGTGGGTTAACGCAAACGTCTGCCCGCACGCGAGTCCGCGCACGTTACCTTCGCCTTGCGCTCGCGTGCCCGGCGCGCGCAGCGCTTCCATGCGCGTACGCGCGAGCAGTTCACCGTGGTTGCCGTCGGTGTAGTCGCCCGGCCAGTCGTAGCGCTCGAGCAGGTTCCAGCTGGTATCGCGCGGCTGTTGATTGATCGCTCGCATGTCGGCACGCGAACGCGTGAAGTCGAAGTCGCTCGTCACATAGTGACCGGTGCACAAAACTTCCGCCGTCGAAAACGCGCTGATGTATTCGGTGTCGGTCTTGCCGTTCTGCGGTTGGAACGCGAGCGTTCGGTATGCGGAGTTCGGCGACTGGCGGTGCGCGCCGATGTGATCGCACAGCACGAGCCGGTGCTTGCCGTCGGCATGCTCAAAAAACCAGTAGATGCCCCACTCCTCCATCAGGCGCTGAATGAAGTGGTAGTCGGTCTCGCCGTACTGGACCTGGAACGCGCGCGGCTCGTTGGTCGGACTCTCACCCTCGAGCGCATAGCGGCTCACGTCGAGACGCTTTTCGACCGGATACGGATAGTCCTTCAGAACCTCGTCGATGATCTCGATGACCGTCTTGTTCTGGAAAATCTTGTAGTCGGTCGTCAAGGTGGCCAGCCACAGCCAAGGCTTCAGCACGACACGATAGACGTTGTAGCGGCCTTCCCGACGCAGGTATTGCGCGGCGGCGACGAGTCCGGTGATTTCGCGCTGAGCCGCTTCGGGATCGGCGCTCGGCTCGAGGTCGATTGCGACGGTCATTTCCTTGCCTAGCAGCGCCTTCAGGTCGAGATTCGCACTGACGGCAAGCGGCACCGTGTAATCGTCGGGCGTGCGCAACAGCAGTTCGTATTCGAACAGCTTGCCGAGATGCTCGTCGCCGTTCAGCGACATGAACTGCAGCGCCGGCTGCGTCAGTCCGTCCGCGCTCTGAGCCGGCCACTTCGGTATCGCCGCGCTGGATACGGTCACTGCGCGGCTTTGCACACCTATCGCGTTCAAGGGATTACTTGACATGCACTCCTCTAAGTTCTCTTTATCGAAAAGGCGCTACAGCTCATTGGACGATGCGGTGCCTGACGACGCGTCCGTTCGCCTTGCCAGCGTGTTTCCACTGCCAGGGCAACGAAAATCCCGCAGCAACGCGGTGAGTTGCGGTCCCGACTGCCCGCCCGATGTCAGTTCGATAACCGCGTGCCGGTCGTCGAAATTGAAGTCCACTGCCGAGCGGCTCGACGACAATGTCGACGTCACACGACCCCGGTCGATCAGACGGAACAGCGCCCACGGACCCTCGGTCATCACGGTCGACGTGTCCGGACGCACGCGCGGATTCGCGGTGAGGCCGGCCATCGAGCCGCCGCGCGGCCCCGGCCATGTGATCGGGAATGTCGTGACCGGACCGTGCGCATAGCGCAGGCTTTGCCCGTCGACGTCGATGAGCAGATCGGTAATCTCGGGGTCCAGCGACACGACCTTGAGGCCCGCATTCCACGACATCCGGCTCGCGCCGGGATCGCGGAAAAATGTCTGGCGGATCGCCGCGGCGCGCTCGAACGGTTCGAGGCTCGGTCCCTGCATGGGCGGCATGCCGGGGCTGACCGGTTTATAGCGCCACGGCCGTATGCTCGTATCGACACGGCTGGCAAGCGTCTTGTGGAAGAAGTCGTCGAGCAGGCCGCCGGCCGCGAAAACGCGGTTGAAATCGTCGATGTCGACTTCCTGAACGCTCGCGACGAACGGATATTTGCCTTCGACAGCACGGCGGCATTGCGCGCCAACGCTCGATTCGACCTGCATCGTCAGCAGCGAGCCGACGTTGCGGTCCACCTTGCGCATCGACTGCGTCGCGAGTCCCACGAGCACGGCCCGAAACGGCGGCGGCAGCTTCTGCGCCTCGAGCTGCATCGTGGCGCCGAGGTCGTCCGTGGGCGGCATGCTGTTGGTGGCGAGCACGTCGCCGGCGGTCGTCAATCGCGTGTACTGCTCGTTGATCAGCCCGATGACGCCGCCCAGCTGCAGCACGCCGCTGCCGCCAGGCAGCGCGCTCCCGCTATCGGCCTGGCCGGTCACGACTTCGCGCAGCGCGGCAAAGCGTCGGTCGACCAGTTCACGTTCCATCTTCTGCTGCGCGAGCTGACCGATGGTGGCGGTTGCGGCCACGGCGCTCGCGGCGCGCGCCGCCTGCGAGCGACGCATGATCCCGTTGATGGCACTCCCGGCGGCCGACGATTCGTCCGCGCCGTCAGCGACCGACAGCGACGTCTCGCGCGCGGCGGTTCGCGCGAGTCTCGCCAGCGGCGAATCCGGCGCGGCCAGCGTGCGCAGCGTCTGCAGATCGGGCGCCAGCGTGCCTTCGCTGACGGACACCGGTCTCACGTCGTCGAGAAACTGGCTCCAATAGTTGCCATAGTCGGTCAAGTACTGGCGACGGATATCGTCGGCGAGCTTGTCCTTGCGCAGCGCGTTGCCGTTTGCCATGTGCCGCCACCGCGTCGATGTATCGGCCTCGCCCATCACCCACGCGTCCTGTTTGCGCGCCTGCTCGAGAAATTCCGGCAGGCGCTTGTTGAATACCGCGTGATAGCCGTCGTAGGTATAGAGACCGGGGATGCCTCGCGCGAGCGTCGAGCCGTTGGCCAACATGAACACGGTAGTGGCTTGCGGACCCGCGGCGCTCAGCAGCGTGACGTTCTCGGGCGCCTCCGGCGCCATGCTGTTCATCGCGCGTTCGTAGAGCCGTCCGGACGCCGGATTGCGGCCGAGGAACTCGCGCGCGCGACCCACTAGCTGCGCATTCACCGGTTTTGCCGGCACCGCGGGCACCCCTTCCCCGATCAGCGCGTCGAGGTGTCGCGCCATCACGCTGCGCTCGCCGAGCGGTGCGACGCTGTTGGCGTGCTCCCAGTCGCCGAGCACCCAAGCCTTGATCGCTTTCGCGTCGTAGTGCGAGCGGTCGAACAGCATCAGATAGACCGTCAGCGTGCGATAAACGCCGTCCGCGTCCTGCGCGCCGATTTGTGTATCGAGCACCGTTTCGAGCCGGCCGATGACTTGCGGCAGCAACATCTGTTTGAGCAGATCGTCGTAGGTCTCGCCGGCGGCGGCGCTGATGGCGGGCGCCGTGTACAGCCCGTAGCGCCATGCGAGACCGGGACTGTCGAGTTCGATGCCCTCGAACTGCGGCAGGTCACGCGACGCTGACAGCATCGACCCCATCGCCCCGGGCTGCGGCGCCTTGCGCTGCGACAGGACCCGCGCGGCGAGCCCATTGGCCTTGGCGTCGATCGCGGCAAGATACTCGCGGTTATTGCCGAAGCTAACGACGAGCGCACCGACTAGCCACACCGCGACGACGATCGCGAGCAGATGCCCGACAACACGCAACGCGCGGAAACGGATTTCCCAGTACAGGTTTGGCCGCACCAGATGCGCTTCGGCCAGGATCACGTGCTGAAACAGATTGCGCAGGAAATAGCCGCGATAGGCGGTAGGCGTAGCGCCACCGGATGACGGCGAGACCGTTTTCGGCGCGGCGCCGAACAAACCCGCAAGCCCGCGACGCAGCCGCTGCAACAGTGTGGTGCTGTCGGCGGACACGGCCCCGTGTGTTTGCGCCGCGCTCGTGAAATAGACGCCGCGCAGCGTGCTGTTCAATTGTGTGTCGTCGTATTTCGAATCGAGAAACACCAGCGCAAGCAGTTCATTGAGTTCCGCGCACAGGCTACGAAATTCAGACGGCAACGCATAAAGCTTCTTGCGCAGATCGACCTCGTACACCTCTTGCAGCCTCGTGTTGATGCTGTCTTCGAGTCCCTGCTCCAGCTCGCGCATCTCGGCCGCGCAGGTCACGCGCAATGTGTCGCGGCCGTGTTGTTCCGGCTCCTCCTGATAAGGCAGTGTGAAGCCGAAAATCTGCGCGCGGCTCTCCGCCGTCAACGACTGGAAATACTCCCCGAAGCCGGGCAACAAATCGAGCTTCGTGACGAGTACGTAGACGGGGAATCGAATCCCTAACTGCTGGCGCAGCTCGCCAAGCCGCGCACGCATCGACGCGGCGAGCGCCTTTCGTTCGGACGCGGGGCGCGTCAACAACTCTTCGACCGAAACGGCCAGCAGCGCACCGTTGATCGGCGCGCGCGGGCGCCGCTTACGAAGCAGTCCGAGAAAGCCGCGCCATTCGGCCTCGTTCGCGCTCTTCAGGTCTTCCGGTTTGACGTCGATCTTCGCGGCGTCTTGCGATGCTGCGTCCTGAACCGTATAACGGCCAGCGGTATCGATCAGCACCGCCTCGTTCGCGAACCACCAGTCGCAATTCTCCGTTTCGACGCGGCCTCTCAGCGACGCTGCGGCCATCTGCTCCGCCTCCGGAAAATCCAGACCCGAGTTCAGGACCAACGTCGTCTTGCCGGCGCCCGGCGAGCCCACCACCATGTACCACGGAAGTTCGTACAGATAGCGCTGGCTTTCGAGCAGACGACGCAGCCCCGCCGGTCCCCCGCGCATGCGTTTGAGTTTGTCGATGGCCTTCGCGACGACCGCGTGAAGCGCGCGGATTTCGTCACGTGCGACAGGGGTCGCGGCCGACTTCTTCGTGAACGGGTTCAGAACGCGCTGCAGCAGCACGTCGTCGCTGCGCACTGCCCGCCACAGGCGATACAGCCCATAGATCGCGTAGCAGGCAAGCAGCACCGAGATCAGCAGCACGCGGGACCATGTGGTGCCTAGCGGATGCGTTTCGCCGAACGCGAGTATCGGTCCGAAAAACCAGAGCGCGACACACAGCAACGCGACGCCGATGACGCCCGGCGACCAGCCGAGCAGCCAGAACAACAGCAGCAACAACAGCACGACGATCGACAGCGCGCGCGAGAACACGCTGTCGAGCGGCCGGTAGTCGCCAAAAGCGATCAGAGGCCCCACGAACCAGACAGCCACAGCCGCCACGAGGATCGCGGCGAGCACCAGCGTCTGGCGCGTCAGCACCAGTTTCGATAAGCGGTTCAAATAAGACATCAAGGCTTTCCCGTTAGTGCGTGACGAAGACTTCCACGCGTCGATTGCGGGAACGACCTTCCGCTGTAGTGTTGTCCGCGACAGGTTGTGCATCGCCCTTGCCGACGGCCAGGATGCGATTGGCAGGCACGCCGTGCGCCTTCAATACGTCGGCGACGAACGCCGCGCGCTGTTCCGATAACACCCGGTTGTCGGGAAACTCCGCTGTATGGATCGGCTGGTTGTCGGTGTGCCCGGTCACCGTGACATGGCCGCCGACCCGCGCGACCTCCTGCGCAACCCTGCTCAGCACTGGATCCAGTTCCGGGCGAATGCGGCTTTGCCCCGGAAGAAACACGTAGTCGCCACGAAACACGACCCGGCTGCTGCGCTCGTTCTCTTCGACCAGGACCTGGCCGCGAGCAATCTCATCCTTCAGCAGAACGGACAGGCGCAAGCGCTCGTGAACGACCGGAGCCGCGACCTTGATCGGCACTCCGATCGCGAGAATCTTTGCTTGCAGCGCATTGCTTTGCGCCAGAAGCCGATACTCGTACCAGGTGAACAACGAGAACACGCATAGCGCGGCGACGCCCACCGTCGCCCAGACCGGCACGCTTTTCAGCAGCCGCATCCTGCCCGGCTCCTCGCCGCGCCAATGCGGCGAGAGTTCGAGCCGCAGCGTGTCGCGCGTGCCGCTGATGAGCGTCAGCATCCGCTGCCGGATCTGCTCCAGATGACGTGGACCGTCCGCGGCAACGCTGTAGCGTCCTTCGAATCCCAGGCTGAGAATGCGATACAGCACCTCGAGCACGTCGATGTACTCTTGGGGGTCGGTTGCCATGCGGCCGATCAGCAGGAAGAACTTCTCGCCACCGTCCACTTCTCCTTCGAAGTTCAGCAACAGACCCCGTGCGGCCCAGATGCCACCGCTCCCCCAACGCGTGCGGTTGGCGGCTTCGTCGAGCGCGGTGCACAGCGCGTAACGAACAGCCGCCACATGTTTCCACGGCAAACCTGCTTTGTCGCAGACCTTCTGGAATGCGGCGACCTCACGCACCAGCAGCGAGCGCAAGCTAGCGACCGCGGCCAACGAATCGAGCGAAGCCGGCATGTCTGCCAGCATGCGCAACAAAGGCTGCGCGGCTTCACGCAATGGATTGCGCGCGGTCTTCATGCGCTCGAGGCGCGTCTGCACCTCTTCCGGCGGATCGAAGGCGGTCGCATCGACGACCGCTTCCTGATTGGCGGCGGCCGCGGTTGCGGGACGGCCAGCGGGCAATCCAGACGGCAGGCTCTGGCCAGAAGCGGAGTTCTCGGGGTTCAGCAGAAAGTCGAACGCATCCTCCCCGTATGCGCCGGTACTCATTTTTGACGCACGCCCCACAGTTCAAGCTTGAGTTCCGGGAAGTGTCCGGCGACATGCATGGCAAGCCCTCCGTGCCGTGCAATCTGCTCCCAGAACGGTCCGGTACGCGACAGTTCGAAATATATAAAGCCCGAGTTGAACGGAATCTGGCGCGGAGGAACCGGCAGCGCGGCTATGGTCAGACCCGGCAGATGCGAACGGATCAATTCCGGCAAGCGCTGTGGATGGCTGATCTTCGTTTGGGCAAGAAACTGCTGCTGCAGCAACTCGGAAGGCATCTGCGCGCCCACCGCGAGCACGAGGCTCGAATAGCCTGCCAGTTCGTTCGGCAACATGGCGGCCGTGCGGATGCCGTGCGCCTGCTCCGTAAGCGCAATCGGCTGCGCACCGCGAATCAACACCTGGTTCAACAGATAGTGAACCTCCTCGACGAGCGGCCTGATACTGCTGTACAGCTGCGCGTGGTCATAGCCTGGAGCCGGCCGCGGACGACGCGTTTGTGGACGCACGAAGGTCGAAAGCTCGCCGGCAAAAAGCGCGAGCTCGCGATACAGGTTTACCGGCGCTGTTTCCTCGAGCCGGCAAATATGTTCGAGCAGCGGCTCATAGCGATTGAGCACCTGGAGCAGCAGATAGTCGGCCACTTCGGCCACCGCGCCCGACCGACCATCGGCACCTGACAGCCGGGCGGCGAGCGCGTCGGCGCGTAGTCGCGCGAGGCCGTGCAGCTGCATCGCCCATTCGCGCAGCAATGGATTCGCGCCGTAGCCGGTCACGGGCGGAATGTGGTCGGTGCTATGCAGCGACACGGCGCCGTCCGCGTGCAGCGCCTTCACGCGCGTCAGCGCAACACCGATCCAGGACTGTGTCAGCTCTTTCTCGGGCAACAGCCGCAGGCGCAGCTTCGACAGTTGGACGGGCTTCGGGCCCTGGCCGATCGCATTGCTGTCGCGCAGTTCCGTGTCGTACGCATGGTAACGGGCCAGCGACCCGCTCTGCTCGGTGAAGGCGGTTTCCTCGGTATTCGGCAGGCGAAGCGGGATCGCCAGGTAAATCACCTGCTCCTGATGTTCCGGTCCGATCGTCAGTGGGGGCGGCGGCTGCGTCAGACCCGGCACCTCGAACGGCGTGCCGTCCGGAAATACGCCGAGCCCGCTTTTGAATACCAGCTTGCCGAACGCGAGCGATTCCTGATCGATTTCATAACGGCTGAAGCCCCAGAAAAACGGGCTCAGCGGCGCACTGCGGCGATGCGCGAACGACTCGAAACATCGTTCCTGCTGCTGAAACAATTGCGGGCGCAGGAAAAGTCCCTCGCTCCAAACAACTTTGCTATACCAACTCATCGATATTAGTCTGACTTTGAAATCGAAACAGTGCGCTGGTCAAGCTGGATCGTCAGCTTCTGTTCCTTGTCTGGAAGAGCCATCCTGTACCATGCGGCGTCGGGCGCGACTGGCAACCGGTACACCCCGCGCCAGACTGATTTCCCGAGATCCCGGTAGCCGGCCAGCACGCCAATTGCGGTAGTGGCGGCATTCGACTTGCGGACGATCTCGCGGGTGTCGCCGGGACGCAGAATGAATTCGTCGACGATCAGCGCGTCCTCGCCAAGGATTTTTTTGTCGTCGCTTTGCAGCGTGAAAAAGTCGGCGGTTTGAAACGCGGTGGGTGACTTCAGTTCGTAGATCCGCACGAGGATCGGCGCCGCCGTTCCCCACTCGTTCGGATTGACGTTCTCGTTTGCCGCGATCTGAAGCCGGAGGGTCGTTCGCTCCTTGATAACGGGAGCCGGCGCGCCAGCGCACCCGGACAGCCATGCGCTCACCCCGCTTAGGGCTAGCCAGCCCCCGATGCTCAGCCATATCGCGAAGCGAGAAAGAAAGATCGAAACCATCTGACGGCATCAAGGAGGTCTCGCACGTAGTCCTGAATGAACCAGGATGCCTGCATCCAGCCCGGCATCCTGGCTAACAGTCTTGACACTGTCCACCGGACAAAAGAGTGGTGGTGTCAGGATTCAGGAATCTGTGCGACTTTAGGCTTTGTTCTTCTTGATATCGAAGGTCGCCGTGATCGCACCGCCGCTGCCACCTTGCGCGTTCTGCACCACATATTCCTGCTTCAGGCGAGCAAAGGACAGACTCACCGTTTCGCGGGGACGTGATTCGCTGTCGCTGACGCCGGACGGATGCACCGAGGTAACCAGCACGTCGCTCATCGTGAATTTGATGTATTCGAGCGGATTGCCGCCGGCTTTACGCACGACCAGCTTCGCTTCATCGATGTGCTTACCGGTCAGGCAGTATTGCGTCAGATTGGGCGTTGCACGATCGATGAAATGCTCGAACGTGAAGTCTTCGACCGTTGCCCGGCCGGCGCCGCCGCCGGAACCAACGTGCATATTCGATTGCTGCGTAACGCCCCACCCCCAGCTCAGAACGTCGATTTCATCCTTGTGGTTAGCGTCTGCCGACTCACCATCAATCCCGTTAATCTTGAGAAAGATGTCTTGCGCCATAAAAGTACTCCTTGGTACACGTTAGTTTTGAGTTGCTCAATGAAAGCCAGGCATATTTAGTGAGCGCCTGTCCGTCGCTCAATCACCGCATAAGCGGTAGACGCCGGATCAGGCGGCTTCCTTCACGAGCGGCAGCTTCGCGACGAGACGCAAAGAAACCGTCAGACCTTCGAGCTGGAAATGCGGGCGCAGGAAGAATTTCGCCTGGTAATAGCCAGGATTTCCCTCGACGTCCTCGACGACCACTTCGGCCGCCGCCAGCGGTCGACGTGCCTTGGTTTCCTGCGACGAATTCGCGGGATCGGCGTCGACGTAGTTCATGACCCATTCGTTGAGCCACTGCTGCATTTCGTCGCGCTCCTTGAATGCGCCGATCTTGTCGCGCACGATGCACTTCAGGTAATGCGCAAAGCGCGAGCATGCAAACAGATACGGAAGACGCGCCGATAGATTCGCGTTAGCAGTTGCGTCCGGATCGTGGTACTCGACCGGTTTCTGCAACGATTGCGCACCGATGAACGCCGCGTAATCAGTGTTCTTGCGGTGGATGAGCGGTATGAAGCCACTCTTGGACAATTCCGCTTCGCGGCGGTCGGAGATCGCGATTTCCGTCGGGCACTTCATGTCGATCCCGCCGTCATCCGTCGGGAACGTGTGACACGGCAGGTTTTCAACCACACCGCCGCTTTCCACGCCGCGAATCAGCGTGCACCAGCCGTAGTTCTTGAACGAACGGTTGATATTCACCGCCATTGCGTAGGCCGCGTTCGACCATACATAGCGTTGATGATCCGCGCCGTCGGTCGCCTCTTCGAAATTGAATTCGTCGACGGGATTAGTCTTGACGCCATACGGCAGACGCGCAAGAAAACGCGGCATTGCAAGGCCGATGTAACGCGCGTCTTCGGAACTGCGCAGCGAGTTCCAAGGCGCGTACTCGAGATTTTGCGTAAAGATCTTCGTCAGGTCGCGTGGGTTCGCGAGTTCCTGCCACGAGTCCATCTGCAGCACGGACGGCGCCGCGCCGCTAATGAACGGCGCATGCGATGCTGCCGCCACCTTTGCAATCGAGCCCAGCAGGTCGACATCGGCCGGTGTGTGATCGAAGTAGTAGTCAGCGACGAGACAGCCGTACGGCTCGCCTCCCAACTGCCCGTACTCTTCCTCGTAGATTTGCTTGAAGAACGGACTCTGGTCCCACGCAATCCCTTTATAGCGCTTCATCGTGCGGCGCAGATCGTCCTTCGACACGTCCATGAAGCGTATCTTCAGTTTCTCATCCGTTTCCGTGTTCGCGACGAGGTGGTGAAGTCCACGCCATGCGCTTTCAAGACTCTGGAAATCTTCGTGATGAAGAATCAGGTTGATCTGCTCGGATAATTTGCGATCGATCTCCCCAATAATCGACTCTATGTTTTTGTAGGCGTCGTCCGACACTGTTGCCGATGTAAGCAGTGCTTGCTGAGCGAGCGTTCGGACAGCCCCCTCGACAGCCTCGCGCGCGCGCTCCGTTTTGGGCTTGAATTCGCGCGACAGGAGTGCATTGAAATCGGATTGATTGGTCACGCTCGCCGTTGCCTTGGCGCGCGTATTCGCTTGAAGTTCGGCCATCATTTCCCCATTGTTTCAGGCTGTGCTTTCGTGCGGAAAGCAAAGATCATTCGTCGGTCACCGGCTCGCCGGTCGATGCCGCTTCTGGTTTGGGCGCCTTGGCAAGCGCTTCGAGCAATGCAGGGTCTCTCAACACCTTGCTGACCAGATTTTCCGCGCCACTCTTGCCATCCATATACGTTTGCAGATTGGCGAGTTGCGTACGCGCCTCCAGCAGTTGCGCGAGCGCGTTAACCTTCTTCGCGACGGCTGCGGGCGAGAAATCGTCCATGCTTTCGAACGTGATATCGACCATCAGCTGACCTTCGTTCGACAGCGTGTTGGGCACCGCGAACGCGACACGCGGTTTCATGGCCTTCATTCGCTCGTCGAAGTTCTCGATGTCGATATTGAAGAACTTGCGATCGCCGACGGCGGGCAACGGTTCGAGCGGCTTGCCCGACAAGTCGGCGAGGACGCCCATCACGAACGGGAGTTCGACTCTCTTATCGGAACCGTAAATTTCGACGTCGTATTCGATCTGGACGCGAGGAGCACGATTACGTGCGATGAATTTTTGAGAACTGGTAGAAGCCGACATAGTGCTCTGAGGTTATCGCTCAAATAAAATAAGAAGCGGTGGCACCGCTCGTTTTCACTTAGGAAATACGCTATCCGGTGATGGTATGTCTCTAAGCAGCGTGACGATATGGGCGGTTGCCCAAAATTCGGTCTCGATTGCAAGAACAAGTGAGGGGTTTGACGTGCCACGAATGCCGCGACCTGGACGGATACCCGCGACGAGTACTTTTATTGGGCGCCTGAATCGGGAATAAGGGTAATTTCGGCACGACGATTCTTCTCGCGGTCCTGAGTATTTTCATTGCTGGCAATCGGCCGCGTGTCGCCATATCCCTGAATGGCGAAACGTGTCACGGGCAAGGAAGCAGTGTTGACGAACCAATCGCGGATGGCCTGTGCGCGTGCCTCGGACAGCTTCTGATTCGCGACGCTGGGACCCATGTTGTCCGTGTGACCCGCGATGAGGATCCGCTTGTCGGGATTGGCGCGAATCAGATCGAGAACGCCTTTGAGTCTCGGCTCGGCACCTGGCTTCAGCGTCGTCTTGCCGCTGTCGAACAACAGGAAATTGTCGATCGTCACAGCGAACGGCGGCGAATGCGCGGGAATCGATGGGGAATGCGATGTGGCGGTCACGCGTTCAAGCGCGACTTGCAACCGCTTGCCCCGATACAGTCCCCAGCCGAGTCCCGTCGGCACACCGTTGCTCGCATAGCGAGCCAGCTCGGCGGAATGCCTGCGCAGCGATTCGAATCGCTCACGCTTCGCGTCGGCACGGGCTGTGGGTATATGCGTGTACACCTCGAGGTCGTCCGCGACTCGCGCGACCAATCTGCTGTTCGACCATGCTGACACACCAACCGATACCATCAGGACGACGGCCGACGCAGCCACTGCGTGCAGCATTGCGGAGTACGGTCGGCCCCGCTCGCTCTTCGAGAACCGGACGCTCTCGTTCCGCACAATGGTCCTGAGTAAGGGTAGAGACAGCGGCTGCGGCTGCGGCTGCGCCTTCGGCGTCATCAGCGGCGGCCGCAGCGTGGTTTTTCCGGTTAGCCATCGCGACCAGGCGCCGGGACGCATCGGCGGGTGTCCGATATCGGCCAACAGCAAGCCACGCAGCGAGAGCGGCGCGGTGTTCGCGAGCGACGAAAGTATCGACAACAGCGCCGCATCTTCTAGCCAGTCGAACACTGCGTGTCCCAAGCCGGCACGCGAGGCACGTTGCGGCTGTGCGACCGCGAGCCATGCCTGGTCCAGCTGTTGCCTGAGTGCTTGCGCATGTTGCCAAGCGGTTGCGGTCGCGAGTGGCGTTGTCGACAAACTGCTTGCATCGCCGAACCAGACCGGTTCCACTGCGCGGTCGCGATTCGCGCCGAGATAAGCGTAGATCGCGAGATAGCAAGGTAATACGAACGCCCGGGGAGCGGTGCTTGCGGCGATTTCATGCTTCCAGCGGGTAAATTCGCGGCGAATCACCGCGTCGTCGCACTCAGCGTCGGGAACAACGGGCATCAACACAGCATCCGGCGGACGTTGATACGACTCCATCACCGTGGCCAACACGCTGGACAGCGCCCCGGGGGACGTGACATGAAACCACACGGCATCAACGCTTCGGCGCAGCGTGGCTGCTTGGCCATCGCGCGCAAACAACGCACCGGCATGTGGCCCGGCGACAAGAACGATCGATAACTCGCGCATGTTCCCGGTCTGAACGTGCTGGTCCTCGTGGGTCGGCTTCGATCGCCCGCAAGTTGGCAATACCGCCGTGCCCACCGCCGTCACCAGAACAAGGCTAAGCACAACGGGCCACGACGGTTGAAGAGCAAGCGGCAAACACAGCCAGATCAGGCCGGCAACGGAGACAGCGACCCAGATCAGCGCCGCTCGGTAACTGTTTGCGGAAATCATTGCGTACTCTGCGGGGACGATGATTCAGGTAGATCACTTATCGCAACGTCCAGGCTAACGTCCAGCGCCGCCCATAGTGACGCGACGGCAATCGCGCCAGCAATGAGCACGCCGGCGGTCCTGCGCGAAAGTGTGATGCGTGATATGTCCGCCGGCCGAATCGAATTGGACGGTGTCATGGCGGTTTTCGGTGCTTCGGGTGTGGACAACACCGCCGTATCACATCTATGCCAGTTCAACTTCGATCTCGCACGCTCCAGATATGCGTTCGCGTCTCTGCGTCCGCCGTCGAAGCCCAACCCCAGCAACATGCTGTAGAACTCGAGTCCGGCGAGATCTCGGCCGCCGCCATCCAGCACCGTTTCGATCCGTTCCCAAACCAATGCAGTGCCATCGCGCACGCCATGAAAACGCCTCTGCAATGGGTCACGCAACCATTCTTCGTGCTGGTTGGAAGGCAATGCATGCAACGTCAGCTCATCCAGCAGAACGCACTGTGTGAGGCTGACTTCCTGGATATCCGTTGGCGGAAAGTTCCGATCCTGCATTTGCTGCTGTAGCGTTTCGATCAACGTGCTACAACGCGCGCGCCAAAAAGGAACAGCCGGCATTTGCGCGCCGTCGGACAGCAGTGCCGCATGCAACGCTGTCGCTCGCATCAGCGCGACCGTTGAATCAAACATCATATAAACGTATGCGCGCCAGCACCCTCAGGGCATTTCGACCACATAGGTGACGAATGTACTCACAGTGCCAGCCGTGGCTCGACCCGTTGCGTAGTAGCTGGCAATGAAATCCACCGGCGTCGGATCCGTGGACGTAATCGGAATGACCTTCATCGTGGATCGGTCGCCGATCTTGATCCGCGATCCGTCCGCATTCGCCAGCATGACCTGTACATTCTTTGCCGATGTCGTGCCGCCCGCGTTTTGCAGGTCCAGATTTCCCGTATTGGGATCGGTCGACGAACCGCTCTCGAAATACACGCGCGCACCCGTCTCGCCGCGTGGGCATCGGATCGTGATGGTGAAGACCTTTGAGCCATCCGCCACTCCGGCTCTCGGCAGCGATTGCGTCGAAAGCCTCGGCAATGTGACCGTCATGTCGGGCGAACTGACCAGCGAACACGTCGTCGCGTTGTAGGTGCCACTAAAGTTGAGCGTGACCGAGGGCGATCCTTGCGCATATACGCAAACTGATCCCAACAGCGCACTCGCGATCAACCCGGCAGTTGGTCCGGCAATTCGAAAGTATCTGCAAATATTTTTCATTTTCTGACCTCCACTGTCGGCGGAATCATCTGAGCCGCAGCGCTGGCGCTGACCGGGCATCGGCCTTCGCCTTCAGCGAAGCGAACTGACAAGCGCCGCGGCCGCTGAACGCCGCGCGACGGGCTTTGCCGGCGCAGACCAGACAAGCGCTGGATCACAGCTCAGTTTGATGCGCGCAACGATTCCCGCGTGAGGGCTGCTGTCCGCTTTGTCGTCGGCTGGCACCGTGTACGGCATCACGCACTGCTCCGCTGCGCGGTTGCCCCAGCGCACCAGCAGCTTGCCTTCGTGCTCGAGGCCGCGCAGATACGCGAGACCGCCCTGACCGACGATGCCCACCGATTTCTCGGATTCATCGAACAACTCGGCGCCCATCGGCATGGCTTTGCCTTCCCGATTCATGACCTCCGCGAAGATAGGTGTGCCCTGCGTCGTCGCAATCTTCACCTTCACCAGCGAATTCGCGCGCGGCACGACTTCTTCGCTCGTGTTGCCCAGTTCAACGTCGAGCGGCACGTCGCTCGGATCCAGCGCGACCGTGTTGACCCGGTATGGCGTCAACGAAGACACCACCGCATAGCCGTGGCCGTCGATTCGCGCGCCCTGGCCATTGATAATCCGGCCACCCTCTGCGCCTTTCGCTTCGACGAGCGCGAACGCCTGACCGAGTGGCGGGCTCAGCGTGACGCCGCCGCTGTGAATGACGACCGCGCCGTCGGCGTTGAATGCGGCTTGACGGGTCTGATTGCTGATCGATGCATTGAGGTTGTACGTACCGAACGGCGCGCGATACATCGCGTAACCGCCTGCGGAAACGGTTCGATTGTCACCGGCGACGATCCTCGATGCGTTGACACCGTAGTTGATCGGCGTGGCTCCGGTCGTGTTGCCCGACGCAGTGGCCTGGATCGTGCTGTCCCCGTTCGAGCTGCGCGCAACGTTGGTGGTCAGATAGTCGAACATACGATGCTCGTTCGAGTCGACCTTACCGAGCGGAATCGTCAGGTTCAAGCCCACCTGCGTGCTGATCTTCGAGTTTTGCAGGCGCGTGCGTTGCGCATACAGCGAGTAGGACACCCGTTTGTACGCGCTGTTGAAGCCAACCTGATATTGCAGATCGTAGCCCTTCGACGCGCCCCAGTAGTTCTGCGAACTGCCGGCGATATAAAAAGAACTAGACTCGCCGATCGGTTGGTTGACGTTCAGTTGCAGACGGCTGCGCGTGCGGTAGTCATACTGACCCGTGATGTCTCGCGAGCCATATCGCGCGTACATTGCGTCACGCAGGCTATAGAAGCGTGCGGTCGAGTAGCGGTAAGCCGCAACCGAAAAATTCGTGTTCGGCCCCGGAAGAAGCTTGCTGTAGCTGATCCGGGTACTGTAGCCGGGACGACCACCCGACATGCCGGGAATACTCGTTCCGGCCGCAGTTACGTCAAACGCGAATGCGCCGAGCGGCGTATTGAGCGCGACACCGACCAGCCCTGCCCAGTAACCTTCCGCAAACTGTGCACCGGTGTAGCCGGTCCACAGGTTTGTCAGGCCGCGCTGATAAACCGCCTGCGCCACCCACGGATGGCTATCCAGCACGGTATCGCGATAGACACCGGTCGTCAGATTGAAACGTGAAACACCTGGCCGCAACAACTGCGGGACTGACGCGAACGGAACCAGAAAAGTCCGCTGGCGGCCGTCGGATTCTGCAATAGTGACCTGAAGGTCGCCGCCATAGCCGGTAGCCGGCAGGTCGCTCAATTCAAATGGTCCCGGCGGTACGCTGGTCTCCGCCACGATGACGTTGTTCTGACGGACGATGATGCGTGCATTGGTATCGGCCACGCCACGCACAACCGGTGCGTAGGAGCGCATGGAATCCGGCAACATGCGGTCGTCGCTCGAAAGCTGGACGCCACGCACGT
The DNA here is from genome assembly GCF_050435705.1 of Paraburkholderia sp. JPY419. NCBI lineage: Bacteria > Pseudomonadati > Pseudomonadota > Betaproteobacteria > Burkholderiales > Burkholderiaceae > Paraburkholderia > Paraburkholderia sp. JPY419. The sequence continues at coordinate 92,664 of NZ_JBNDKV010000001.1, forward strand.
TGAACGAATCGAAGACGTCACCGCTCGTCGAGCTGTCGCCGATCGTCAATTGACTCTTAAGCGCCGTGACATCGTGCTGCGCGAACAGCGCGACACTTTGCCAATGCGCGTCGGGACTCCGGTTCTGCAAGCTTGCCGTGGCCCACTGCCGGAAACGCCAGCCGTTCACGTTGAATCCGCTTTGCAGACCGAGGTAGGCACTGCTGAAGTCTCCGCTCCCATTGTTCTGATGAGTCGTATAGCTGGCGAGACTGTATTGCACGAAGCCTGCGTTGATCCCGTTGTCCCAACGGGATGGATCGACATAACCGGCAGCCTCCTTGCGCAGCTCGATCTGCGGAATCGACAGATCGAGTTGGAGATCGGCGGTGTTGAACGATGCCAGCGATCCTGGTATGGCTTCCGCCAGAGGCACGCATTGCGATGACGCATCTGTATCGTCGACGTCGCCCTTTCCGGTTTCCGTTAGCCGTTGGATCACGCGTTCGGTATCTACGCCAGCCCGGTCCAGGCTGGATATCGTGAAGCAGGGCCTGGCGATATCCGAGTCCGGCACCGCCTGAAAAACGACATCGAAGCGTCCACGCTTCTTACCATTGACGAGCAGGTCGACCGGATAAACACCCGGAGCAACAGGATTACCTCGCATATAGCGCGACAGATCGGCGACGTTGCCCGTGAAGAACGCGGGATTGAACTCGACTTCTTGCGGAGCTTCCACAGACGGCGCATTCGATGTCGGCAAGTCAGATGACGCATCTGTATGCGCAGCTTCTACGTTGGCACCAACTGCCTGCTGCGGCAGTTCGGACGCCGAGCAGTCACTGGGCGGCGTCGCCCCGCCCGAATCCGGCGCACATGCGGCGACCGCGGAATTCGCGGAAAAGACCCAGCCCGACGCTACGATTGCCGCCCACGCCAGTGGGTGGAATCGGAAAGGGACATTAGTGAATACTGTTGCAACCGCCGTCTTACTATTCCGCACGCCCGACATACCGTATTCCAATTATTGATTCTTTTGCGCTTCCGCGTTTTGCACTCCTACCACCACCGCCGAGTCCTTGATCGCTGTGCCGAAGTCGTTCAGAACTGTGTAGGAAACCGTGGCAGGAGCTTTGATATCCAGCTTTCCTTCTTGTGGATGGAGATCAACGTGCCCGAACGGAGGTGCCATAGTGGGCAAAAGAGCGACTTTCTTGCCTGCCGTCTCTACTTCCGCCATGCCGACGGAAATGTAGTAGGGCGATGGGTTGTCGAGACGAACGACCCTCTGACCTTTGTCATCCGACTCGACATGCCACTTAAGTTGAGCTCGCCCCGCCGTTGGGTCGTCGAGCAACGATGTGGGCCGGTAAAACATCTTGATACGCGTACGGAACGCGAGCTGAATCATGTTCCGGTCATCAGCGTCCTTAGGCTTCGGCGGAATTTCCAGAACGTTCAACCAATAGACTGTTTCACGGTCAACCGGCAGGTCGCCGCCCGCGAACATGATGCGCAAAGCCTGACCTCGGTGAGGTTCGACTCGAAATACGGCTGGCAACAACGTAAACGGCACCTTGATTTCATTCGGCGCAGCTGCCGCATCGCCGTCGTCCAGCCACGCTTGGACCAGGACCGGGCGGCTCTCAACATTGTTCAAACGAACGTTGACTTCACGGTTTTGCGCCGGATAAATAACTCGCGTACCGGTAATGGTGATAGCAGCTTGTGCAGCAAACGACGCGACACTGCACGCTATGGCCGCAGCCAGATATCTAGAGAATTTCATTGAAGACACTCGCTCCTCCCACGCGACCGATAAGCGGAATGTCACTTCGGGTTGCCTTCAGAAAAGAAGCGCAACCCGATGCCATTCGGCTTGGACTGGCTTACTGATATGCCAGCGTGTAGCGAACAACAGCCGTCACGTTACCGGCCGTAGTTTTGTTCGTTGCGTAGTACCGGCCGCCGTAGCTCATCGTTGCGGTGCCGTTGCTCGCGACAGGAACGAACGAACCCGTGCTACCCAGAAGAATTGGCGTATTGCCATCACTGTCAAGCAATTGCACTTCGACATTGGAAGCCGGCGAAGTGCTTGCCTGATTGATGGCATTACGCGTAGCCGGGTCCATGTTCGTGGTCTCGAAATGCGCCGCGACATTGGTCAGCGTTGCCGGGCACTGCGACACCGAAATTTCGAACATCCTGGAGCCGGCGGTTTGGCCAGCTGCAACCAGCGACTGGGTAGACAGGGTAGGCAGCGTGACCGTCTTGTCGTCGTCACCAGCGTTAATCACGCAGGTGTCGTCGATCAGTTCGCCGTTGAACGTTACCTGACCTGTGCCCGGTGCGGCTTGAGCGAAAACCATCGGCGCGACGGACAGGCCGGCCACCGCGATCATGAGTTGCGTCACTTGTTTTTTCATGAGATTCCTCTTTGTTGCTATTTCAAAACTACACACCCTTGTGAAGCCGGAGCTCCCCAGCGATCGTCAAGGCAGAGGAATGATGTCATTGAAGAAGATCGGTGTTAATGGGCCGATACCCAAAATGAAATACCATATGGGACAGCCGACAAACGGCGTGTCGATTCCTCGAACTGAGTCGATGTCAGGACCGCCATCCGATAGGGAAAGGCGCTAGGAGAGCTACAGAATCCGCCTGAGGATCGCGGCAATAGCTACGAGCAGGACCACTCGCGCACGATCGTGACGAGTTCTACGTCGTTTCTGGCACCCAGCTTCTTCATGCCAGCGTTCTTCTGATTGCTGACGGTCTTGGGACTGCGATTGAGCCGCTCGGCAATTGTGGCGATCGACATGCCGTCGCAGATCATTCGCACGACTGTCGACTCATTTTTAGATAGCAAATTGAGAGAAGATCCGCCTTCCGCTGCGCGCGCCGTTGCGCGCAACATCTTGTTCGCAATGGAATCGGGCAGAAAGACGCTCTTATTTTTGGCGGCACGAATGGCAGCGGTAAGGCTGACAAAGCCCTCTGGCCCTTTACCGACAAAGCCGGCCGCCCCCGCATCGAGCGCAGCCGAAATGAGGTGCGTGGAAGAGTGCGTGCTCAGGAACACTACTCGTAAGGTTGGAGCGACACGCCGGATGCGGTCAAGAAGATTGAGACCATCGGCATACGGATCGCCTTCGAATTCATAGTCGCACACGAGCACATCGACTGGTACTTCAACCAATAGTTGGAGAAGCTGGCCAATCGTTTCGCTTTTGAAACAGACCTGAATATCCGGACAACGCTGGAGAAGATGCTCGACGCCGAGGAGAATGAATGGATGATCGTCGGCAATAGCCACTCTGATTTTGTTCACTCGCACTCCATACCACGCTGGTGAATACCTTTCTCCTGCCGACACACCTGCATGCTTTGTTGCCAAAGTACGATGTCATTTCACGCCGTTACATGACGGGAAGGGCGCGGGGATATCTCGCCCATGCCACTCGTCGGAGGTTTTTGAGCCACTGTTTATTTGAATCAATTGAATTCGCTGAGCAGGTCGGTGCGCTTTTGGTAGAAACAAAGTAATTTTTCGCATGCAACCTGACATGGACCATCATGAAGACGGGATAGCGCAACGCGCCCCGCTCAGCGGCGAGCATTTAAAAGACTCCCGCCTTCAACTTAGCCGGATTGTACGGGGCGCTAACAGGAAAAAAATCGGAGAATTCCTATATGCGTCATAGGTACAAGGAGTGCTTGGCTCAAGGTGCTCTCCAGACACGCTTGCGAGCGGCAAGTACGTCGAGCGTTCCACAAGAAGCAGCAATGACTGGGCGATGAGCAACGTCGTGCTTCGAGTCAACATCTAGCCCCAGTCGGACCCGTCGCGATTTCTCGCTAGTTGCTGCCCCGTGTGCTGAATTCCTTGCGCACCGCGACGCGGCTCGTCACCGACTGAACACCGGGTACGCCTTTCGCAATGTTGGTGGCGAGATCGACCTGGTCGGCGGTCGGCGCGCTGCCCGTCAACGTCACGACGCCGTTATTCGCGCGCACTGTAATGTTGCTGGCCCGCAGCCCCTGACTTCGCGCGTTTCTGAATGCGCGGCGTACGTCCCGCACGAGTTGCCGGTTGGCTGCCTTGATCTCGCCCTCGGTTGGCGAGGAAGCCGCCTCCGCTTGCGCCGTCGGAACCGACCCACCCTCTTGCGGTTGCGCGTGCGTATTCAGGCAAGCGAATACGACCGCGCTCGCGCCAACCAGCTTCACCCATTTCCGTGCGTTCATTTTGTTCTCCTGTCGTCTATGGCCGGATGACATCGACGACGACTCCGGCCGTTAATCGGTAATGCGCTCGTCGAATACGGTCGGCGCGGCGAGACTGACGAGTATGCACGCGCTCATATGCCAGACCGGCGCATAGGCACTGCCCGTCGCGCCGATCAACCACGTCGTCGCGACCGGGGCGAAGCCGACGAACAGCGTCACGCCGACGCTGTAGATGATCCCGAGCGATCGCCCGCGCATTGCGCGCGAAAACCCTTCGCCGTGTCTCGATTCAGAACAGGTGATAGATGCCGAGCGACGCCGTCATCGGCGTCGTGCCCAGTTCAGGCGACGCGGTGCCCGTTTGCAGCGGCAGCGGATTGCTGTTCAGAATCACGCTCGAAATCCCGTAGTTGCGGATAAAGCCCGCGCGCGCATACAGCGACGTGCGCTTCGACAGCGAGTAGTCGTAGCCGAGCATCGCGCCGAGCGCCGAATCCTTCGCCGGATCGCCGGCGCTGTCCCGCACTCCCGATGTATCGCGATAGACGACCGACGCGCGCACCGCGTGACGTCCCCACGGCACTGTCGCGCCGACGATGTACGAGCGCGCGATGCCGTTGCCCGCGAGCTTCGGCGCCACCTGCGCGAACGCGGCCGATAGCACGTAGCTGCCGACGTCGTAGATCGCAGATACCCCGTAGATATCGTTGCGCACGGTTTGCTTGCCCGCCGAGGTTTCGACCGGCGAGCTCCAGACGCGGTTGTAGGCACCCGACAGGTACCACGTGCCGTTCGTCCACGACGCGACCACGCCCTGGTTCGACGCATTCGGTGACACGCCGGCCTGGTTGTTGAACGCATACAGGAACGTCGCGCCGAAGCCCATCACCCGCGGCGTGGTCCATGTCACCGCGTTGCTCGCGCGCACCAGCACCTGGCTCGAACCCGGCCCGAGGTCCGCGTTGTAGCCGACGCCCTTCGGCGTCTGTACCGCACCGCCGGCGAGCCACGCGACAACCGAGTTCGTCGTCACTTCGCCGAATGGGTCGATGACTTCCGGCAGGTTCGCGGTCGGTTGCAAGCCGAGGCGCACCCCCCCCCATGTCGCCGAGTTCAGCCCGACCCATGCGGTGCGGTCGAACAGCGTATTGCTGGTGCCGAACGCGCCGTTGTTCGCCATGAAGCCGTTTTCGAGGTTGAATTCCGCCTTCAGGCCGCCGCCGAGATCTTCGCGGCCAAACAACCCGAATTGCGACGTATGCACGCCGCCGCTCTGCGTTTGCCACTTCGAGGTGCCGCTGACGCTCTGGAAGTTCAGACCCATGTCGACGGCGCCGTACAGCTGAACGCCGTTCTGCTGGATCGCGCTTCCCATCGACGGCCACGCTGACAGCCATTGCTGCAGGTACGAGTCGGCCCAGGCCGCATGAGACATCAGCGCCACGGCCGCGGCGCAAACGGTCTTTTTATATTTCATGTGAATCCCCGATATGGACGTAGTCTGGCCACCGGCCCGGCAGCACACCGGGTCGGCGAAACGCGAATAGGCGAAGTTCAGGCTGAGAGGTATTGCTCGACGAGCGCGGCCCAGTAGGCGGCGCCGATCGGCAGCGCCTGATCGTTGAAGTCGTAGCCGGGGTTGTGGATCATGCAGCTGCCATGACCTTCGTGACCGTTGCCGAGCGCGACGTAGCAGCCCGGCACTTTCTCCAACATCCACGAGAAGTCCTCACCGCCCATCATGCCCGGCGGCAGCGGCAGGATGTTCTGTGCGCCGACCACCGCGGCAACCGCTTCGCGAGCGCGCGCGGTCTCCTGAGCGGTGTTCATCAGCACGCGCGTGACCCGCTGATAGTAGATGTGCGCACTGACGCCGAAGCTGGCCGCCTGGCTCTCGACGATCTCGCGCAAGCGCGTTTCGATCAGTTGCTGGACCTCGTTGCTGAGCGCGCGCACGGTCAGCAGGATCGTCGCCGTGTTGGGCACGACGTTGTGCGCGGTGCCGGCCTGGATCGCACCGACGGTCAGCACCGCGGCATCGGCCGGCGGCACGTTGCGCGCGACGATGGTCTGCAGTGCCATCACGATGCTCGCGGCAGCCACCACGGGATCGCGGCTCAGATGCGGCATCGCCGCGTGCATGCCCTTGCCGGTCAGTGTGACCGTCACCAGATCGGCCGATGCCGCCATCGCGCCCTGCTGCACGATGAACATGCCGACCGGCACGCCCGGTGCGTTATGCAGCGCGTAGACCGCGTCGCACGGAAAGCGCTCGAACAGACCCTCTTCCATCATCCGCACGGCGCCGCCCTGCCCCTCTTCGGCCGGCTGGAAGATCAGGTTCAGCGTGCCGTCGAAGCGCCGCGTTTGTGCAAAGTAATGCGCGGCCGCCAGCAGGATTGCCGTGTGTCCGTCGTGTCCGCATGCATGCATCTTGCCGTGCACCCGGCTCGCATACGGCAGACCGGTGTCCTCGATGATCGGCAGCGCGTCCATGTCCGCGCGAATGCCGATCGCGCGCGTGCCGTCGCCGAGTTTCAGACGGCCGACCACCCCCGTACCACCGATGCCTTCAGTAACCTGATAACCCCATTCCTTGAGTTTCTCGGCGACGAGCCGGCTCGTTTCGACTTCTTCGAATCCCAGTTCCGGATGCGCATGAATGCGCCGGCGTAATTCGACGAATTCGGCCGCCTGCTCGCGAATTGTGGGATCGATATTGATGTTATGGGACAACGCCGTCTCCTCTGACAGACCCGTTTGACACGCGCTGGATCAAGCTCGGCGCGAATTGAGAGGCAGTCTACGAGAGCGGCGGCGAATAAAAACATGATAAAGTTTTATGCCAATAACCGTTAGTTATGGTATTTACCCTGAGGTAATAAGGTTAATGGCAATTAAGCTTCATCAATTGCGCGCACTGGTCGCCGTCGCGGATCATGGCACGATCGTCGGCGCCTCGCGGGCGCTATTCGTCAGTCAGCCAGCCGTTACCAAAGCCATTCGGGAATTGGAAACCGATATCGGCATGTCGTTATTCGGCCGTAGCGTCAATGGCGTCGCTCTTACGCGCACCGGGGAATCTCTGTTGCGGCATGCGCGGCTGATCGTCGGGGAACTCGGGCGCGCCGAGCAGCAGATGGCGATGGAGCGAGGCGCGCAGGAAGGCCGCGTGACGATCGGTGTGACGCCGCTCGCGGCACTTACGCTGCTGCCCGATGCTTATGCACGGTTTCGCCTGGATATGCCGCACATCACAGTCGAATTTCTCGAATTTCACGCGACGAAACTACAGGATCGGTTGCGCCAGGGTTCGCTCGATTTCGCGCTCGCCGCGGCGACCGAATCGTCCGCCGATTCGTCGATCGAATGTTCGGAACTACTGTCTTATCCCTTGGCGTTCGCAGTGCGCGCGAACGGTGCGCTCGCGAAGGCCAGTTCGCTCGCCGATCTGTGCGATGTCGAATGGGTCCACTCCGACACTACCGACGACTATCCGCAATTCGTCGCCGATCTGTTCAACCGTCAGGGCCTGCCGGTGCCGAGCCGGATCACTCGCTGCACGTCGCAATCGCTGATGTACAGCCTCGCACTCAGCATCGACGCCGTGATGGCCTGGGCTTCGCACACGCTCGAACTCGTGAACTCGACGGGGCATATGAAAAGGCTGGATTTCGTTGAAACGTCGCGCACTGCGAGATTGCATCTGATGCAGCGCGAAGGCGCGATTCACACCCGCCCGGCCGACTATTTCATTCGCTGCATTCGCGAGGCCGCGCTGATGTGAGCCCCACGGCGCGCGCGCGGCAAGCTATCTCCTGAGCACCGCCCTCACCTGCGAGCGGCACTGAAATGCTCAAGCCCCGAAATGATTGCGCACGAGATCGGCGAACGCGACCAGCGCGGTAAGCAGAACCACGATGAACAGCCAGCGTTCCAGCACCGTAAACACAGGCCGTTTTCCCTTGCGACGCTCGGCGATGTAGAACCATGCAGTCGCCGCCGTGTAAAGCACGGTCGACATCAACAGATAATGCAGGCCGCCCGCGTACACGAGAAAGAGCGCATAGACGCAGCCCATCAGCGCGAGCATGAAATCGATGCGCCGTGACCACGCCTGCCCCGCATACGATTCGCCGCTCGCGGCGAGCTTCAATCCATAGCCGGCGACGAACAGATATGGAATCAGGCTCATCGATGTCGTGAACTCCTTGGCCAGCGTGAACGCTTCTTTAGAAAACAGCGTCACGATCAGAAACGCCTGAATCACGAGGCTCGTCATCCATAGCGCGGCGACCGGTACGTGATTGCGGTTTTCTCGGCCGAGAAACGCGGGCATCGTACGGCTCTTGCCCGCCGCGTGCAGAATTTCGGCGGCGATCAGCGTCCATGCGAGATAGGAGCCGAGTACCGATATCAACAGGCCGAGCTTGACCACGACCGCGCCCCACGCACCGACCGCGGCGCTCAGCACGCCAGCCATCGACGGATTTTTTAGCGTACCCAGCAGCTCGAGCGGCAATACGCCATACGACAACAACGTGACCATGACCATCAACGCAAGCACGCATAGAAAGCCGAGCACGGTCGCGACGCCGACGTCGCGCCGTTCGCGCGCGTGCCGTGAATAAACGCTCGCGCCTTCGACGCCGAGAAACACGAAGACCGTCCCCAACATCGTCTTGCGCACCTCATCGAAAAGACCGGTCGCCGACGGCTCGGGACCGGTCCACAGATTCGCGACGAACACCCGCCGCTCGACGCTCGACAGCACGAGCACCGCGAACAGTCCGAGCGCGAGCAACTTGGCGACCGTCATAGACGCATTCGCAATCGACGAGCCCTTCACGCCGCGCAGAATCAGATAGTGAAACACCCAGATCATCAGCGAGGAACTGACGATCGCGCTAAACGTATTGCCGGCGCCGAACGAGGGTACGACGCTCGCGAGCGCGGACTTGATCAGCACGAGATAGGCCACGTTGCCGAGACAGCTGGCGCACCAGTAGCCGAACGCCGACAGAAATCCCGTATAGCGTCCGAACCCGACGCGCGCATATGTATAGACGCCGACGTCGAGCTCGGCCTTGCGCCATGCGAGCCGTTGAAAGATCAGCGCGAGTATCAGCATGCCGGAACCGGTGATGGTCCAGCTGATCAACGACCCGACGACGCCGGTATATTTGCCGAGCGCCTGCGGCAACGAAAAGACGCCCACCCCGACCATCGAGCCGATCACCATCGCCATCAGGCCCGGCGCTGAAAGTCTGACGCGCTTGTCCATGCTGCGATCGCTCTCCCGCGAACACGTTCCGATCGAGCCGCGCTCGCGCGACTACGATGATCAACCGCTCAGATGACGATCGTGCCGGTCGCGAGGCCGATCAGCGCGGCAATCGCGCCGCAGGCCGCGACGGCAAAGATGACCCACTCGACTCTCGAAAACACCCGCATGCCGCGCTCGCGTTTGGCCAATACATACAGCACCGTACCGGGCGCATAAAGCAGTGCCGATAGCATCAGGAACTTCAGGCCGCCCGCGAACAGCAGAAAGGCCGTATAGAACGTCGCGAACATCGCGACGAAATACTCGGTGCGCAACGCACCGCTCAAGGTGCCGCCATTCTGTCCACTATCGCGACGCGCAGCCTTGATGCCGTACGCAGCCACGAGGAAATACGGAATCAGCGCCATCGAGCTCGTCAGATTGAGCATCAGCGCAAACGCATCGGTCGACCAGTACGTGCTGATGACGAAACACTGCACCACGGTGCTCGTGAGCCAGATCGCCGCGACCGGCAGCTTGCGCTCGTTTTGTCGCGCGAAGATGCGCGGCATCGTCTCGAGACGCGCAGCGGCGAACAGCACCTCGGCACAGATCAGCGACCATGCGAGGTATGCGCCAAGGATCGAAATGATCAGACCGGCGCTGATGAACACGACGCCGAACGGGCCGAGCAGCGCGCCCAGTACCGCGGCCATCGACGGCTGGCGCATCACCGCGAGATCGGCGCGCGGCAAGCTCGCGTAAGGCAGCAGAGTCACCAGCACCAGCAGACACAGCACGGCGACGAAGCCGGTGATCGTCGCGGCGCCGACGTCCGAGCGCTTTTTCGCGTAGCGCGAGTACACGCTCGCACCTTCGATACCGACGAACACGAAGACGGTGACGAGCATCGTCGCGCGAACCTGCGAGAACAGGCCGTTGCCGAGCTGATCGTTGCCTTCCCGCAGATTTGCATGAAACATGTCGGCGCGAAACAGCGCGATCAGTATCACGATGAACAGCACGATCGGAATCACTTTCGCGACCGTCACGATCGTGTTGATCATCGTGGCCTGCTGGACACCGCGCAGCATCACCAGATGAAACAGCCAGATGCCCACCGACGACACGATGATCGCGGTCGCCGTATTGCCCTCGCCGAAGACGGGGAAGAAAGCGCCGAGCGTCGATTTGATCAGCACCCAGTACGACACGTTGCCGAAGCAGCCGGCCATCCAGTAGCCGAATGCGGATAGAAAGCCCGCATAATCGCCAAAGCCCGCTCGCGCATAGGCGAACACGCCGGCATCGAGTTCGGGCCGGCGCTGTGCGAGCGCCTGGAACACGCGCGCCAGCGCATACATGCCGATGCCCGCCACGCACCATGCAATGACGGCTCCGAACGGTCCGGTCGCGCGTGCGAAATTGCGCGGCAACGAGAAAATCCCTGCGCCCACCATTGAGCCGACGACCATCGCGGTCAATGCGGGTAACGACAGTTTCGTCTCGACCTGGGTTGCCATCGTTCACCCTTCAGAGAAGCTGATTTCTTCCAGAAAGGGACTTACGCGGAGCAGGTACGCGTACGTTGCGCATCTCCTGTTAGTCCTCCCGACTGAAGCCAACGGCCTTGCGAATGTTTCGTGCGTTTGCGGTGCCTCGTCGTCGCTCATTGTGACGCCGGCGCCGGTGCGTTCCCGGCGGCGGCCGCGGGCCCCGTCGGCGTTTGTGGATTCGCAGCGACTGGCGGATTGGCCAACCAGCCGCCCCCCATCGCTCTGAACAGCGCGAACTGTGCCTGCAGTTTGCCGACCTCTTCCCTCGCCTGCGACGACTGGCTTTCGAGCAGCGCAACCCGCACCTGATCGATATCGACGCGGCCGGTATCGCCGAGCTCGTAGCGACGTCGTACCTGGTTCAGCTGCGTGGTACGACGCGCGACTTCTTCATTGCGCGCGTTGAACAACTCGTCCTGCCGGTTCAAACGCGCCAGCGCACGCTCGACGTCATAGAACGCGCCGAGCGCGGTCTTTTCGTAGTTGAACATCGCCTGCTGCGCCTGCGCATCCGACGACTCCACCTGCGAGCGCCGCGCGCCGAAGTCGATCAGCGGCATCGCCATCGCCGCGCCGAATAGCCAGAACGTGCTGGTCCCGAGGTTTTGACCTGCGAACTCCCAACCGTTGCGCGCGAGCATGCCGCTTAGCGATATGGTCGGCCAGTAGTCGAGTCGCGCGACATCCGACTGTCTGACCGCCGCATTCACGCGGGCCTGCGCCGCGATCAGATCCGGCCGCCGCATCAGCAGATCGACGGGTTGGCCGGGCTCGATATGCGGCAGCGCGGTCATCAGCGTGTCGCTTTCATCGAGGATTCCCGCGAACTCCGCTGGCTGCACGCCGCACAGATTCTGCAAATTCAGCCGCGCCTGAGCGATGCCGTTCTCCAAGTCCTGCAAACGCGCATCGACCTGCGCACGGCCAGCGCGCGCCGCTTCGATGTCGGTACTCATCACGAGGCCCGCGGTAAAACTTTTTTCGGCGATGTCGACGAAGTCGTCCGCGATCGCGCGGCTTTGCAACAGGATCGTGCGCTGACGCAACAGGCCGCGATACGTGACGTACAGATCCGCGACACCCGACACCACGCTCAGGCGCACCGCTTCCGCATCGCCCGCTGCCGCGCGTACCTGCTCCCGTGCCGCCGAGAGCCGCGAGCGTCCCTGGCCGAACAGATCGATCTCCCATTGCGCCTGCAGGCCTACTCGGAAGAACTGCGCATCGGTATTGGTGATGCCGAGGAACTGCGCGAACTCGAGTTGCGTCTCGCCGCCGTGAAACCTTGCGCCGCTCACGCTCGCACCGAGCGATGGCAACAGTTGCGAGCGAGCCAACCGAATCCCGGCCTGCACCTGATCAACGCGCGCGTAAGCGGTGGCGATGTCGAAGTTGTGCGCGAGCGCGAGTTCGATCAGTCTGTTCAACGTCGGATCGTCGTACTGGGTCCACCATGCGGCGAGGTCCTGCGCGGACATCGGGGTTGCCGCGTCCGGTTGGGCCTCCGAATACTGCGGCGGAAACGCGGCGGGCTTTTCCAGCTGCAACGAACCCGAACAACCTGCTTCGAGCAGCAGCGCCGCGACGACGAGAAGACAGTGGCGCGCGCGGATCATTTTGCTTCCGGGTGTCGGCCCGGCTCCCATTCCGCCTGCTTGATCGAGAACAGCATCGAGTACAGCGCCGGCACGGCGACCATCGTCAGTACGGTGGCGAAAGCAAGGCCCGACATGATCGTAATCGCCATGTCCTTGAAGAACGGGTCCCACAACAGGGGCGCCATGCCGAGCGCCGTCGTGCCGGCCGACAGCATCACCGGACGCAAGCGGCTCATCGCACCGTGGGTCACCGCCTGCATGCGCGGTACGCTGGCGGCGACCTGCGCATCCATTTCTTCGACGAGCACGACGCCGTTTTTGATCAGCATGCCGATCAGGCTCAATAGACCGAGCAACGCCATGAAGCCGAACGCGCCACGGAACAGCAGCAGACCGATCGTCACGCCGCAGATCGACATCGGCACGACGAGCAGCACGACGAGTGCGGGCTTCAGGCGTCCGAACATCATCAGCACGAGCAGCGCCATCGCGATGAAACCGAGCGGCAGTTGCCGGAACAGGCTTTGCTGCGCGCGCGTCGACGATTCGTGCTCGCCGCCCCATTCGAAGCGATAGCCCGAAGGCAGCTTGATGTCCTCGATGCCCGAGCGAATGCGGTTGAAGGCGTCGACACTGTTCTGCCCATAGATAGGGTTCGCCGATACGGTGATCGTGCGAATCCGGTCCTCGCGCGCGATCTGGCCTTCCTCGGTCCCGACCGTGAAGCCGTTGACCACATCGCCAAGCGGCACGTAACGGCGCAGACCGGCGCTGAACACCTGCAAGTCCTGCAGACCCGCGACGCCGCGCGTGTAGTCGGGCGAGAGCAGCACGATCGGCAGCAACTGATCGCCTTCGCGATAGATGCCCGCGCGCAGGCCCTCGGTTGCATAAGCCATGGTGTCGGTGACCTGCCGGCGCGTCACACCGAGCGAGCGCGCGCGCGACTCGTCGAATTCCGGCCGCACGATGCTGATCGGGTTCTCCCAGTCGTCGCGGATCGCGATGATGCGGCCGTCGGCCTTCAGCACGTTCTGCGCTTCCTGCGACAAGCGACGCAGCACGGCCGGATCGGGACCGGAGAAGCGCGCCTGAATTGCCGCGCCTCCGCCGGGGCCGAAGTTCGGCCGCGTCACCGTCCAGTGCTGCTCGGGGAAGCGCTTCTTGAGATCCGCTTCGATGTCCGGAAGCATGACGTCGATCAGGCGCAGGTCCTTCGCGCCGACGATGAACTGCGCGTACGACGGATCGCGCGTCTCCGGATCGTAGACAAGGAAGAAGCGCGTCGCGCCGGAGCCGATATACGTCTGCACGTTGCTGACGTCCGCATGCTCGAGCAGCACCTTCTCGACTTCGCGACTCTTTTCGACGACCGCGCGAATATCGGCGCCGCGCGGCAAACGCATATCGACATAGAAGATCGGCGTCGTCGACGCGGGGAAGAAGCTCTGCTCGACAAAACGGAACGCCCAGCCGGCGAGTACCGTCAGCGCGACGAGGCCGATCACCACGAGCACGCGCCGTCGGGTGACCCATGACAACAACTCGCCATAACGCTTGTACAGCTTCGCCTTGAACGGGTCTTCATCGATGATGTCCGCAGGCTTGAAAAGATACGTGCCGAACAGCGGCGTCAGCGCGATGGCGATCACCCAGCTAAATAGCAGCGAAATCGCAGCGACGGCGAACAGCGACGCACAGAATTCGCCGACCGCATCCGGCGACAGACCGATGCCCGAAAAAGCCAGAATCCCCACGATGGTCGACGCAAGCAGAATCCATTGGCTTTGTTTGAGAATCTCGGTCGCCGCCTCGAGATGCGACTTGCCTCGCTGCACCCTCACGAGCATGCCCTCGACCACCACGATGCTGTTATCGGTCAGCATGCCCATCACGATGATCAGCGCACCGAGCGAAATGCGCTGCAACTCGATCCCCGCCGCGTACATGACGAGCAGCGTGCCAAGAATCGACAGGAACAACTCGACGCCGAGCACGATCCCCGCACGCCATCCAAGCCCGATGCCGAGCGCGACACCGACGATCGACACGGACAGGAACACGTCGAAGATGAAACCGCGCACGCTCTCATCGACGACCTGCGGCTGATCGTAAAGCGAGTACAGCTTGATGCCGATCGGGCGGTCGCGCTCGAGTTCGGCGAGTTTCGCCGTGATGCGCTCGCCGACCCTCACCACGTTGACGCGCGGTCGCGCGCTGATGCCGATCGTGACCGCGGGCTCACCGTTGTAGTGAATGACCTGGTTCGGAATCGCCGCGTAGCCGTGGCTCACGCGAGCAAGGTCGCCGAGCAGAAGCGGGCCGGGCGTATTGTTGACGGGCAGAGAGCGGATGGCCTGCAGTGAATCGAGCGAGCCGGTCGGCGCAATCCGCAACGACAAGTCGCCGACGCGCTCGCGGCCCGCGGGCCGCACCTCGTTCTGCAGGAACAGCGTCTGCGCGAGGTCGTCGGTGGAAAGATTGTTCGCGATCAGTTGCGACTGGTCGACGTCGACCGAGATCTGCTCCTGCTGCTGACCGGCGATCACGATGTCGGACACGTCGTCGAGCGTCAGCAACTGGCGGCGCAGTTCGCGCGCGTACGCATACAGTTGCGCCTGCGTATAGCCCTCGCCGGTCAGCGCGTAGAACATCCCGTAGACGTCGCCGAAGCGGTCGAGCACGAGTGTCGGGCCCGCCCCCGGCGGCAACCGTACCTGCGCATCCGACACAGAGTTGCGCAATTCGTCCCACACTTGCGGCAATTGCGCCGACGTGTACTGGTCGCGAATCTGGACGCGGATTTCAGAGTAGCCCGGCATGGAACGCGAGGTCAGCTTCTCGACCTGCGGCATCTGCTGGATCGCGCTTTCGAGGCGGTCCGTCACCTCCTGCTCGACCTCGTGCGCACTCGCCCCCGGATACAGCGTCACGACGACCGAAGTCTTGATCGTGAATTTCGGGTCTTCGAGCCGCCCGATGTTGTAGTACGCAAAAAGGCCGCCCAAGAGCGAGATCAGCGTCAGAACCCATGCGATCAACGGCTTTTCGATCAGGGGGCGCGCGAGGTTCATTGAGGCACATCCATTGGACGGACCGCCATTCCCTCTTTCATGAACTGCGAGCCGCCCGCCACCACCCGGTCGCCCTCCGCGACCGCACCCGCGACGACCGCATCGTCATTGCGAATTTCGCGCACGCTGACCGGCACCGCATGCACACGGCCGGACGCCGCATCGTAGCGCCACAGACTGCGCTGACCGTCCGCGCCGATCGACACCGCCGCGATCGGAATCGCGAAGTAGCCTTGATTGTCGTTTTGCGCGACTTGCCGGGCCGTGTCGGAAATCTGTACCCGCAACGCCATGCCGGGTAACAGCATGGCGCTATGCGGTCCCTCGATCGAGAACACGAGCCGGTAGGCGGCCGAAGTCGGCGAGGTCTGCGTGGTCCGTTCGCGGAACACTAGCGGGAAGCGGTTCTGCGGCCGCTCGGGCAGCCACGCCTCGGCTCTCAGCGTCTTGTCGACGAACAGCCGTTCGGCAATGCTCTGAGGCAGATCGACGCCGACATCGACACGGCCGATGTTTTCCAGATTGAAAGCGGGTGCGCCAGCCTGCACGACCTGCTGGATCTCGATGTTGCGACGAGCGATCCGGCCGTCGAATGGCGCGACGAGCCGGCTATTGCGCAAGTCGCGGCTCGCCATGTCGCGTGCTGCGCGTGCGGCGTCCGTGGCAGCCGACAGCTGCTCATAAGCAGCCTGTGACAGAATCCCGTCCTTGCGCAGCACCGCCTGACGCTTCAGGTTGTCGCTCAGTTGCTGATACTGCGCGTTCGTGCGTTGCAGTTGCAGCTTGTAGGGTTCTTCATCGATACGCGCGATCACCTGCCCGCGTTTCACGGACGCGCCTTCGAGCACCGCGATCTGCACGACGCGGCCCGATACTTCGAAGGCGAGCGGCGAGATGCTAGTCTGCTCGACTCGCCCGGTAAATATGCGAATGGCGGAGGCGTCGGCCGGTTCGACCTTGGTGAGCTGCACGGCTGGCCTCGTTTCGCCGTTCTGTGTTTCGGTCTGCCGTTGGCAGCCCGACAGCGAACCGACGAGCGCGTAGGCCAACGCGCACGACAATACGCCGGTCAATGAGACGCTGGCTGATCTGCCTGGCTGCGGTGCTTCGGAACGGTTTGCGGTCATCACGTCCTCGGCTGACTGCTGGCGCAACCCATGTCGCACACCCGGCGGCAACGTAGCTCGCGGGCCGGCGATTACGAGGCTCTACAGGTTGCTCGTGGATTCATAGTGGTCCGCATCCCTTCTGTCGGACCGGCAACGTTACGCGTCCTCATTGAGGCTCCGTTTATCAGGCATCCTGTGTAACTGCCAACCTGCTTCGCCGCGCCGAAGAAACACTGAGGAAATTCACTAGTCCGCCCTGTATGGGATGGACGGCGATTCCAGCACGATCAACAGGGCGTTCATGACTTCGCGCAGTTCACTGATGGGCTGCCCGTGTCACGCGTGCGTCATTGTCCCCTTTCACGGTTCGTCACCGGGCATCATGGCCGATCCATGCGCTAGCCGTCAATCGATTCGCGACTTACGTCGGGCATACAGATTTATTCCATGGTGCACTCGGAAAGAACGCTATAGGTCTCAAGGAATTTGTTCGCCGAAGGAGCAGCCGTGATTAGTTAAATCGGGATTCTTTCTCATTGGAGCCAATACGCATTATGGCGAACGGCATCGGTCGCACCAGCGATTTGCCGGGCGTAGAGTCCACCGGATCCTCCATCGCGATGCGCCGCGGCGATATTCTGTCGACCGGGCGTCTGATGGAAACACCTGCCAACGCGAGCCGCTGGATTACATCAATACCGTCTCGACCGTCGGCGGAATCAATACCGACTGGCGTTTGTCGAGCCTCGCCGAACTGTCGTTGCAGATGGCCATCACGAACACACCGGCCAACGCCTGCGAATGGAGCGACGCGCGATTCGATCTTTGGCTCAGGGCCGCGCGATTCGCGTATGCGTTTCTATTGCTTGGTGAACGCACTGCTGGCGACCGTGCATTCGAAGATCGTCAGACGCAGGTCCGTGACCATTAGAACTACGCGGTGCAAAAGCTTGCGCGCGCTGTTTCTGCGCGGCGCGCTCGCGACCGATGCCGGCAAGGACGTGCCGAGCACGCAGTACATCGCAGGCTGGTCCATTCATCTTGACCTCAGCCGGACCGGACCCGGCGCCCCGAAGGCGTGCGCGAACCGCGCGAAGTCCTCCCGGCGTCGCGGCTGTCGTTCGCCGGGACGCCGACTCGGGTGGCGATGCCGGTGGCGAAGGAGATGACAATGCCGAAGCCGATAGCGGTGTGTCGTCACCGACCGCGGGACGGCCGAAGCCGGCGTCGCGCTATTTCAGCGAGATGCCGTCGCCGAACGTCACCACGTTGAGCTGGTTCAGCGAGGGCACGCTCGAACAGGTCGTGAGGACGGGCGGCTCGATTGGCTACTGAATATCACACCGATGCAGCACGTCGAGCGCGCCATATTTATCGCGGTACCCCACCGAGGCACACCGTTCGCGAGCAACCGGCTGTCGCGCTGGACGGCCAACCTCGTACGTCTGCCGCTTGCCCTGTTAAACGAGTTCAAGGAAGTGATGGGGACGGCGACGAACATCGAAGCGCAGGAACAGACCTTCCACGCGCCGAACAGCGTCGAACAGTCGGGCGAAATCGATCCGTTGATCCGCGCGATCTCGAAGTTGCCGATCGGCCCTCACGTTTGCTTCCGTTCGA
The DNA here is from genome assembly GCF_050435705.1 of Paraburkholderia sp. JPY419. Taxonomy (NCBI): domain Bacteria; kingdom Pseudomonadati; phylum Pseudomonadota; class Betaproteobacteria; order Burkholderiales; family Burkholderiaceae; genus Paraburkholderia; species Paraburkholderia sp. JPY419. The sequence goes on from NZ_JBNDKV010000001.1 coordinate 111,099, forward strand.
TCATCGCGTGATGCCGCGAAAGCGGGCCGCGCGAAGATTCCGACGATGGCCTCGTTCCTTATCGCAGCGCGCATCTCGCGGGCGCGCTATCGTGGGCGAAGTGACGGCGGAGCAGCCGGGAGTTTTTTCGCGACGGCGTGGGCTTGGCGAGATCGATCAAGTCAGCGAAACGTTCAAATGGTCAGCGCGAGCCACTCCAATTCATTCGCTACAAATTACGTATCGAACGTTACGGATCGTTGGGTCGCGTGGGTGCATTCCTGCGTCCGGTCTGCGATGGATGGAAGTGACGGGGTATCGTGCACCAATTTGATTGATCGGCGTGAAACAATGCTTCGATCAGTTGAAAAATACCTTTCAAAACAAGGAGTTATGATATATGAAAGACATTTCCCAATGTTTCACGAGACTCCCGTTGGCGAGATCGGCTGCGGAATCCGCGGTTCGCGCTCGGATTGGCTAATACTCGGTCCTTTTTCGATATTAAGTTCGTAGAAGTTGCCCACATGCTCAGGCGCCGTATGTTATTAGATTGTCCATGGACGACTGTGGTATGTGTTGACGCTCAAGTTGTTGACGTGCTCGGCGATAAATAGTAGCTCGCGTTGGGGATCATGTGATGCGCAACCGTCTCGCCAATCAATGTCACAGAGCGAGCTGGCCGACGACTCGTTCCGTCCACGATGACTTTCGCGATTGTCCCCGCCCATCCCGCCAACCATCGTCCAGCGGGTTTATTGCCGATAAGCCGAGCGCTGCGTTTTTGATTTCGCGCTGACCGCGTGGTCTGGCGGCGGCTCACCGAGTAGCCTCGACATATGAGACCAGACGGAAACCATCCGTTGCTGCCGATTAGCTCATTGCTCAAGTGCCGAGCCAAACGATGATCGGCGCGGTCGCGATGCATGCCTTCGAAAACGACGAGCCGGGCATCCCGTGAGGGCGCGCATCGATCCGCAGATTTTGTCGACCGCGATTACTTATCCGAACGGGTCTTGTCACTAACAACGGGCAGAGTTTGGCTTAACGCACGAACCGTCAAATGCGTAGCAGTTGGGAGGTGTTGGTGATCGACTTCTGGCCGTCGGGCGACTGGCAGGATCTGCAATGGGACATGTTCCAGGGCAAGCTTGCGCCGCTCGAATCAGATGCGAACACCGCTGACGGTAGGTTTGATCTACTTAAGTCTAATGGGATCGCGCTACCAAATGCGGACATCGCGTAGCGCGGTATTGAGTAATAGCGGGGCTGGCTCCCGCCGCACCTTTATGTATGACGTCTGTCCGCTGAGGGCAGGCCAGATGCACGGCCTTTCTTTGCGCGTCAGTCCATCCGGATTCCATCGCGAATCGTATGGGAGGGATTTGCCGGCAGAAATGCCGCTGACTGTATGGTCGATAAGCGTTGGTGTGAGCGCCAGGTGTCCGTGGCCATAGGTGCTTTCGAACATCGGAGCGACCGTGCAACGCGTCGACGACATTCACCAATGCGCTGCGGCCGGCAGCGCCATCATGAACTCGACACTTTATGGAAAAGCATTGTCGGCGTATCCCGCGATATTTCACCTGTTTGCCGGCAAGCCAGTGGCGTCCGTTTGACGAGCGGCGAGTCGATCTCAAGGGCACCGATTTTTCTCATTAGCAAGAGCGAGCCGTCGGTGGCCAAGCGGAGGCACGCGGACAATAGCCGGATCGTAGCGCGAGGTTGAGAATGAGCGTGGATGGCTTGACGGAGAACATTCTCTTTCAAAGGAGAGATAGCTGGCCCAGCATTCCTGCCGTCATATCGCCATCGAACGATTTTGGCTGTGCCTCCGACGATAGGACCCATCAGCGAGTCGGTCGAAGCCAGCTCCCGGATTGCCTCATAAATCCCGAGCCAATTGCGAGCTCGCTCATGTTCAGCATCTGACCAGCAACCCGCTCTTGCAAGATTGCCCCGCGAAGGCGCTACTACGCGAATCTCCCCGTGAACCGCCCAAGGCGCAATGAATGTTCGTCCGCACGGGGCGGCGCTCTGATATCGACGTCGGTTTCCGCCGGCAAGAGTGTCTAGAGTCTAGACACTCGGATGGACGCTGATGCGTGGCAGCTTAGAGAGTGTCTAGACTCTAGACACTCTCTAAGCTCGGACCATTTTGATTGGCCGAAAAAAAGCCCGCACTTGGCGGGCCTTTCTACGCTACGAACCAGACATCAAATCAACTCGTTTTTGGCTGCGACTGAAACATCTGTCCGATCAACTGTCGTATCTGAACTTCTTGCGCCTCGGTGATCACCCCGGTCTTGATCTTGATCGTGAAATTGCTGACATCCTTCGTGATGCTACCAGCGTGCTCCCGCCCCGCGAAAAACTTCTCGATGCTGCGTCCGCTGGTACCAGCCGACGTCGTCTGCCGGGTCGCCAAGGCAGTGATTGCCGCCGCGACCTTGCCTTGATCCATTTCGCCTCTCACCAACAGCGGCCAAATTTCACGAGCCGCTCTAACCCCATCCTCCCCGTGCTTTTTGATGGCCGCCCCGATTGCTTGCGCAGCAGTCCCGCCCAATAGTCGCGGTTGAATATCGAGATCTTTCTTGATGAAGTCCGGCAGATTATCGAACGATAAGAACTGGTACAGACCCGCCCGAGACAAGCCCATCGCTTCCGCCAGTCGCTTGCGATTCGGAAACTCCGCTTCCGATCGACGGATCGCAACGCCGATTTCATAGTCAGTAAGGTCGTCGCGGCTGATGTTTTCGACCATCGCCAGCACGGCCATATCCGAGTCGGAGCAATCCGCGACGACTGCCTTGATTGTGTCCTGCCCCAGCATCTTGTGCGCACGCCAACGCCGTTCACCAGCGACGATCTGATAGTCGTCGGCGACACGACGGACCACGATCGGCTGCATCAGCCCAACTTCCCGGATCGACTCCGCTAGCTCGGCCAACTTTGCTTCGTTGAACACGCGGCGCGGCTGCCACGGGTTCGGCAAGATACCCGCAACCGGCAGTTGCGAGGCAACGCCGGTCGATTCCAATTCCTGCACGCGAAGCTGCGCAACGGCCAGCGCGCCGGCAAGGCCGGGCGCCGTTTGCGTGCGGTTGCTGCGCTTCACCTCGTCCTCGTTGATCGACGAAGTTTTGCGAATGCCGGACGTCTTGGCCAGCAACTGTTCTCGCATATTGCTCATTGCGCGTTCCTCCATTTTTCCGAATAGATCTCGTCGATCCAGCGACAGTAATCGACGAGAGGCTGCCGCACGCGTTGCAGCGACTTGGCCGCGCTGTGATTGCTGCTAATGTCGAAGACGGTCGAGAACGCCAACGCCCCGGTGCTCATCACCGAGCTCGCCGGTACCTCGATCGAATGCAACCAGTTTTCGTACGCGCTTTGCGCCCACGCACGTACGATCGGCGCCGACGAGTTCCGCCCATAATCGACCCGCGATAACACCAGCGACACAAAGTCGTATTTCTTTTCCTTCTCGAATTTGATGAAGCTTTTGGACACGTCTGAGAAGAGTCGCCAGAACGACAGCGAACTGATGAAGTCCAGGTTTTCCGGCACCATCGGCATCACCATGGCATCCGCGGCCATCAGCGCGTTCAGATTGAGGTACGACAGCGACGGCGACGTATCCATCAGAATGTAGTCGTACTTCTTGCGCAGCGGCTCGAGCCCTTGACGAAGCACGGTCCAGAAACGAAAACCTGGCCGAACCTTTTGCATCGCTGGCAGATGGAACTCTGCTCCGATCAGTTCCGTATGCGCAGGAATCACGTCGATGCCATCCCAGTACGTCGACTGAATCCGACCCTCGAGGCCGCCCTCGATGTCCTGGTCGTAGACATACGGCAACACCGTATCTTCAGGCGACACGTCTTTTTCCGCGTACAGTCCGCACAGTTCCGAGAGCGACGCCTGCGGATCGAGATCGACCACCAACACTTTCCGCCCCCGTAGCGACAGCCCTTGGGCAAGGCACATCGTCGTAGTCGTCTTGGCGGAACCCCCTTTGAGCTGCGCGGTGATAATGATCTTCCCGTCTGGTTCCTTCAGACGAGTGACCAGTGGAGTCTGGTAGATGTCGGAAATCTTTTGTACCCAGATCCGCGCTTCTTCCAGTGTGAAGGTCCGGGTACGGCCCGTGCCGGCCGCCGTGCCCGAAGGCAGTTCGCCGTCGCCTTTTGTTGCGAGATACTGAACCTGCGAGTGCGAGATGTTGCACATCTCGGCAATTTCGCCAGTCTTGAAGACGGGAGCCGTTTTTCGAGGACGTGGAGCCAGAATCGTGTCACGCAGCTCATTAGTGAAAATGGTGACTTTTTCTGCGAACTCACTGATCTGCTCAAAGTGAACGGTTCGGTCTACGGCAGGAAGTTGGCTCGTTCTGACCATTCTGAGGTTTATCCATAAAATTCCAGAAACCTCAGAATACAGGAAATACTTGAAAATAGCTTTTTAAATTACTGTTTTAATGTAGATTTTCTGAAAATTTCCATGTTTTCACTGCGTTTTCGGTAGCGGAACTGTCGTCGAAACGAAACAGGCCCAGAAACACCGCGTGCTCGAAGGCACAAATGACCTCACCTTCCCTCGTAATAGGGCCAGCCGACTCGGCGAACTTGCTCAATACTTAAGCACCGGGTGAGGTCATTTGTGCACTCTCTCATTTCCGCGAAGCCCACTCCGGCGAATTGCAGCACAACGGACCTCACCATTATCAGTTTTGTCGCCACCTTCCGGCGAGCACTCCGTCCGCTTGCAGCACAAAAGCACAATCAACCTCACCTAGCACCGCTGATTTCCCCCGGCGACAGGCGGCCAGCCCGAGCCCAGCATGTTACCAATCCTTGCAGATCACCGTGAAAGCACAACCAACCTCACCTTGTTGACGCACCCGTCCATAAGCTCCCAGGCATCGCACAATCGACCTCACCATGCTGCATTGCGCAATCTTTCCGCCAATTTGCTATGTGGTCCTAGTTGGTAGGTTTTTTTAAACCGAGAACAAACCTACAAACCTACATACCAAAACGATATTCAATTCATTCAAAGACTTAGGTCTGAAAAGGTGAGGTGTGTTGTGTCGAAGGTGAGGTTCGCTGTGCTGAGAGGTGCGGTTGGCTGTGCAGCAAGGTGAGACCAGTTCCCCACCAAGGTGCGGTTCCATGTCTTTGACTGTGCGTCGAATTCCGAAGGTGAGGTGGGTTGTGCATCTGCAGGAAATGAAGGTCGGATGGGCCGTCCCATCAGGCTTCGCCGCGCGGAAGTCCCTCTAGCAAGGTGAGGTTGCTTGTGTAGATGGTGAGGTTCTGTGTGCCAAATCGCGGAATGGGCGAAAAAGCGGCCACCGCCGCCGTCGTTGCGATGGTGAGGTTCTGTGTGTTGACAGCTCACCACCGCATGCTTACAGTCCCGGGAGCTAAAAAGTGGATGAAGAACATGGCCGCGGACAATCCGGAAGAGGGCAAGTCGAAAGCGACGTCACGCCAGATGGCGCTCGCGCTGTTCGAAGACATGTTCGATCAGGGATTGCGCATCAACGAGGCCAATCGCGAGATCGGTTATCAGCGCAACGATTTCTTCACCGAGATCGTCAACATGGGACTGCCGGCGCGGCGTTTTCTCGATGCCGCGTACTTCATCGTCGCGCAGGAGCCCGAGCAACGCGATCAGTACGACGTCGAACTCAACTACTTCAAGTGGCTGATGCGCTACGATAGCCGCAACCTGAAGCATTTGCGCACGATCGCCGACGAAGCTCAGAACGCGAAAGTCCGCGTGACGAATACGCCCGCGGACCGCGATCCCAATGAAGACGACCTGTGGGTGCAGGTCCAACTGATCGGTATGGTCGGCTTTCATCGCGGGCGTATGCGTTTCGACGTCCATCCACGGCTCGTGCCGCATATCCGCGATCCGCAGAAATCTCACTGGCTGAGCTTGCGCATTTCCACCGCGTTCACGCGCAGTCTCGCGCGCGCGATCTACGACAAGGTTTTGCCCAACGTTCCCGCAGGACGCACCGACTGGATCCAGCTCGAGGAAATGCGCAACTGGCCCGGCAAAATGGGCGCGAACGCCGCCATCTTCAAATACTTCAAGCGCGATTGGCTCGAACCGGCGGTGCGCGAGATCAACGAAGTGTCGGACGTCGAGATGTCCTACGAGACGCGAACTGAATCCACCACGTCGAAGAAAATCGACCGCATCCGCTTCCTGCTCAAGCGTAAGGACACAGCCGACGCGGTACTCGCGAGCCTCGCCGACGCGAGCCATCTGTACAAGATTCTCACCGACGAGTTCGGGCTGTCGACCAAGCAGTTCAGCGAGATTTCGGAGAACCGCGAACTGTGGACCGACGAACGCATTCAGCAGGCCGTCGAATACACGCGTTTCAGAATCAAGCGCGGCCAGGTCAAGAAGAGTCCCGCGGGCTATCTGATGCGCGCGCTACGCGACAACTGGAAGATCTCCGACGCCGAGCGCACGATGGTCGACGTGCAAGCCAAACTGCTCGCGGACGAGGCGCAGGAACAGGCAGCCAAGACCGAAACGAGAAAGACCCTGGCGAACAGCATCGCGACGCGTGAAGAAGAAGTGCGTGCGCGCATGAACGAGGATTCGCGCAAGGGCCGCGATCATTTCAACGCCGCGGATGCGAAGACGCGCAAGGAACTGATGCATGCGTGGACGACATCGCGCGAAGGCAAGCTGATGCTGCGTCGGATGAAGCTCGAACCGTCGACGGTCACCGAAGATGCGATCCTCGCGAATACGGAGCTGGTCTGGTATCTGGGGCAGTTCGTGTTCGGCCGGATGAATGCGGCGCGCGCGGCAGCGTGAAGTGAGCGGCTAGTCAGCAGGCAAGCAATCCAGACTCGGCCGAGCAGCAACAGGAAAGGGGTCTTGCACTGACGAACAGCAACGTCAGCGCAAGACCCCTCGATACTTTAGAAAGCACAAAACCCTCAGAACGTGCCAAGCAGCGAGCCCAGCACGATCACCACAACCAGCGCGAGCAACGCGCCGAGAATCGCGACCATCACGATATCGCGATAGCTCTCACGATGGTTCGAGCCGCATACCGCAAGCAGCGTCACGACCGCGCCGTTGTGCGGCAGGCTATCGAGTGTCCCGGAGGACATCACGGCGACCCGATGCAGCAGCGCCGGGTCGATGCCGTGTTGCGCGGCCAGTTGAAGATAGGTGCCGCCGAGCGCGTCGAGCGCGATCGTGAGACCGCCTGAAGCCGAACCGGTCAATCCCGCGAGCAGGTTCGTGGCGACCGCGAGCGATACTAGCGGACCACCGCCGACGCCGAGCACCCATTCGCGCACGAGCGCGAACGCGGGCAACGCGGCAATCACCGCGCCATAGCCGACCAGACTGCCGACGTTGAGCACAGGCAGCACCGATGCATTCGCGCCCGCGTCCATCGTCTCGCGCAGCGCCGGCAGGCGGCGCCGATTGAGCAGCACGAGCACCACGATCGCGACGACGAGCGCCACGCACACGCCCCACACTCCGGCGACTGCCGAAAGCGACGTCTCACCCCAACGGACTTCGGCCAGATAGTCCGCGTCGATGCGCGGCAGCACGATCACGTTCATCACGAAGTTCGTCAGCACGACGAGCACGAGCGGCGCGAGCGCGACGCCGAACGACGGCAGATCCTCGCTGAGGTGCCCGCGTTTCGCTTCCTCCGGATCGAAACTCTGCGAGACGCTCGCGCGTTCGCGCACGAGGTTGTCGCTGGCCGACGCCCTGGTGGATTTCACCGCCGCGTTGAGTCCGTCGAATCCTTCGTTGGCCGCCTTCGCGCGCGATTGCTGCAAGGACAACCACCACAGCCCGAACGCCACCATCACGATACTCGCGACGATGCCGAGCCCGGGCGCCGCAAACGGCGTCGTACCAAAGAACGGCATCGGGATCGCGTTCTGGATCGCCGGTGTGCCCGGCAGCGCGGACATCGTGAACGTCTGCGTGCCGAGCGCGATCGCGGCCGGCATCAGACGGCGCGGGATATCGGCGGCCTGGAATAGGGCGGTGGCCATCGGCGCGAGCACGAAGAACGCGACGAAGAGGCTGACACCGCCATAGGTGACGAGCGCGCCACCGATCACGACGGCGAGAATCGCCCGATGCGCGCCAAGCTTCTCCGTCATGTAACTGGCGATCGCCTTCACGGAGCCGCTGTCTTCCATCAGCTTGCCGAACAGTGCGCCGAGCAGGAACAACGGGAAGAACTGCGCGAGAAAGCGCGCGGCGCTGAGCATGAAGGTCTGGGTCCAGTGCGCGAGAATCGGTTCGCCCGAAATCGCGGCGGCCAGCATCGCGGCGAACGGCGCGAGCAGCAGCACGGTCCAGCCGCGGTATGCGAAGGCGATCAGCAGCGCGAGACTCGCGAGCATGCCAAAGAGTCCGAGACCGATCGCGAGCGGGGACACGGTGATGACTTCCATGGTCAGACTCCCTCGAGCAACGCGTCGAGATCCAGCGAGGAGCGCACGCCGATCGAATCGGCGTGCTCGATGAGGAACGCGTCCGCGGCGCGTCGGCCTTCGTCGCGCAGCATCGTCAGAAAGCTCCACTCGGCGTTCAGTTTCGACGAGTAGCCGAGTTCGGTCATCAGCTCGCTCGAGATCCGATGGATCCGCATCGCCGCCCAGTGGCGGCCTTCGTCGCTGCCGGCGTCCGCGGCGCGCCGCAGCAGCGCGATCATGCGCAGCTCTTTCAGCAGCGGCGCATTGAAGGCGACTTCGTTCAGGCGGCTGATGATGTCGCGCGCGGTGCGTGGTGTTTCATCCCGCACGACGGGATTGACCTGGATCAGCAGCGTATCGCTCGACGTGCATTCGCGTACCAGCGGCGTGATGGTCGGATTTCCGGCGTAGCCGCCGTCCCAGTAGTACTCACCGTCTATCTGCACGGCCTGGAACAGCGTGGGCAGGCAGCCGGAGGCGAGCAGCACGTCGGGCGTCAGGTCGCCATTGCGAAACACACGCGCCTGTCCCGTGCGCACGCGCGTCGCTGTGATGAACAGCTTGATCGGCGCGTCGCGCAGATGCCCGAAATCGATCGAGTCCTGCAGAATCTTCGCCAGCGGATGGACGCCGCGCGGGTTCAGGTCGTACGGAGAAAACACCCGCGCCGCGAGGTCCATCGCGATGAAGAACGGCGAGTAGTCGAGCGTCCAGCGGCCCATCAACACGTCGAACGGGCTGCGGCGAAACGGGCTGTACACCGACGCTTCGAATACTCGCCGCCAGAACGCTTCGAGCGCGGCGCGCGCGCCGGCCGCGCCACCCACCTGGTAGCCGCTTACCAGCACCGCGGCGTTCATCGCGCCAGCCGACGTACCCGATATCCCTTCGATCTGCAGCCACGACTCTTCGAGCAAACGGTCGAGGACGCCCCATGTAAAAGCACCGTGCGAACCGCCACCCTGCAATGCGAGATCGATAAGGGCGGGTTCGCGGCGAGAAGGTTGGTTTTTTCTTGCAGCCAAGACGACTCCCGTGATGAGGAGTGCTCCATTTCGAGCTGACGCCGCATGCGCGGCGGACGAATGAACTGCTGGCCAATGCTTTGAATTACCGAATGACGTGAGGCGTGTTTCAGAGGTGAAGCATCGCACTGCACCATTGGTATTGGAAGTGGCTAGTGATTAAAAGTCAAGCGTATTCGAGGCGCCGCGCGATTGTGCCTGGCAATGCCGGCCAGTCAGGCGGGACAGAGAAAGCCGGTTGGTCACGCCGAGGCCAAAAACAGCGTGTAAGGAGGCCGGCTGGCCCGCCCCGCCGAGGCGCTCACATAATCATGGATAAGCGGAGTATCTTTGCAGGGGGAGCGCGACAATGCGGCGGCAATGAATCAACCCGCATTATCCATTTTGCGCGTGCCGCTTAAATGCTAATTCGCGCGCGCTTAAACTTCGCTGTTTCGCCTTGCGCCAATTGCCACGGCTTATTGCAATGTAATGTATCGTCTTGGCGGCCGGATACATTACGACATAATTCGACTGATGAACCAGGCTATAAAGCAGGCATCGTCAAATCACGGAGATCACCATGAGCGCCGGGTTGCTGCAAGGGTCCTGTCACTGCGGGGCCGTCAAGTTCGAAGTTCGCACCGAAATCGTTCCCGCCGGCCGCTGCAACTGCAGCCTGTGCCGCCGCAAGGGCGCGCTGATGACGCCGCTCTTTCCCGCCAGTCAACTGAAGCTTCTGAGCGGCGAGGATTCGCTGACGCTGTACCAGTTCAACACGAAGGTCGCGAAACACTACTTCTGCAAGCACTGCGGCATCTATCCTTTCCATCAGACGCGCAAGGATCCGCTGCAATGGCGCGTCAATATCGGCTGCCTCGACGGGGTCGATCCTTATGCGCTCGAAGCCAGCGTGGCCGACGGCGCGAGTCTTTCCGTGCTGGAGGACGCATGAAACGCCTGTTTGCCATCGCCGTGTTCCTCGTGGGCGGCTTCGCGGCGGAACTCGCGCATCCGTTGCAGTGTTCACTGATCCAATCGAGCGGCGTGCAACTCAAACGCCGCGGCGGATAATCCGTCGATGGAAACCTCCGACCACGTACTGATCGTCGACGACGATCGCGGTATCCGCGAACTGCTCGCGGGATACCTCGAGAAAAACGGCGTGCGCGTCACGCTCGCGGCCAATGGCCGCCAGATGCGCGCCGCGCTCGAGAACGGCGCGCCCGACCTGATCGTGCTCGACCTGATGCTGCCCGGCGAAGACGGCCTCGTGCTGTGCCGCGAGCTGCGCGCGGGCAAGTTCCGCACGGTGCCGATTCTGATGCTGACGGCGCGCAGCGAGGAAGCGGACCGGATCGTCGGGCTCGAAATGGGTGCCGACGATTACCTGACCAAACCGTTCGCCGCACGCGAGCTGCTCGCGCGAATCCGCTCGGTGCTGCGCCGCGCGCGCATGCTGCCGCCCGGCATGGAGGTGACGGAGTCGGCGCCGATGCTGTGCTTCGGCGACTGGCGGCTCGACACGACCGCGCGCCATCTGCTCGACGCGGACGGCACCGAAGTGGCGTTGAGCGGCGCGGAGTACCGTCTGTTGCGCGTGTTTCTCGATCACCCGCAGCGCGTGCTCACGCGCGACCAGCTGCTGAACCTGACTCAGGGACGCCAGGCCGATCCGTTCGACCGCTCGATCGATCTGATGGTGAGCCGCCTGCGTCAGCGTCTGCGCGACGGCGCGCGCGAGCCGCGCTACATCAAGACGCTGCGCAGCGAGGGCTACGTGTTTTCGGCAGCGGTCACCGCGATCGGAGATCCGCAATGAGCGTATCTGTGTCACCGTCGTTGCTGCGCTGGCCGCATTGGCCGCGCACGCTGTTCGCGCGGCTCGCGGTGATTCTGTTCGTCGGGCTCGCGCTCGCGCAGGCGCTGTCGTTCTGGCTCACGATGACCGAGCGCGACCAGACGATGACCAACATCATGATGGGCTACATCGAGCGTGAGGTGGCGAGCTCGGTCGCGCTGCTCGACCATCTGCCGCCCGACGAACGCGCCCAGTGGCTGCCGCGCCTTGCGCGGCGCAGCTACGAGTTCGTGCTCGGCCCGGGCGTGGCCGGCGCACCGGTCGACGCAAGCCTGTCGGCGCGCGTCGCGCAATCGATCGGCGACGGCATCGGCACGCGCTATCCGTTGACCGTCAACGCGGTACCCGGCGATCGCGAGCGTCTGCAGGTGCACCTGAAACTGAGCGACGGCACGCCGCTCACCATCGACCTGCGGCCGATGCCCGGCGCACCGTTGTCGCGCTGGCTGCCGCTCGTGCTGACGCTGCAATTGCTCGTGCTCGGCGCCTGCTGCTGGCTGGCGGTGCGGCTCGCGACGCGCCCGCTGAATCAGCTCGCAGTCGCGGCCGACACGCTCGGCCCCGACCTGAAGGCCGACCGTCTGCCCGAAGCCGGTCCGTCCGAAGTGGCGCGCGCCGCGCGCGCGTTCAACGCGATGCAGGATCGGATCGCCACGTACATGACCGAGCGCATGCAGATTCTCGCTGCGATTTCGCACGATCTGCAGACGCCGATCACGCGCATGCGTCTGCGCGTCGACACGATGGACGACGACAGCGAAGCCGCGAAGCTGCGCCAGGACCTGCAGGAAATGGAGGCGCTGGTCAAGGAAGGGGTCACCTATGCGCGCACGATGCACGGCACGACCGAAGTGCCGCGCCGCATCGATCCCGATGCACTGTTCGATAGCCTCGTCTGCGATTACGTGGACGCCGGCCAGCAAGTGTCGCTGCAGGGCCAGTTCGGCCAGTCGCTGAGGTTGCGTCCACAGGCGTTGAAGCGCATCGTCGGCAATCTGGTCGATAACGCGCTGAGGTACGCCGGCGCCGCGCAGATCCAGATCGGCGCGTTGCACGATGGCGAGGCGACCGTGTCGGTGCTCGATCGCGGTCCCGGCATTCCGGCCGAGTCGCTGGAGACGGTGTTCGAGCCGTTCGTGCGACTCGAAGATTCGCGCAATCGTCAAACGGGCGGCACGGGGCTGGGGCTCGCGATCGCGCGGCAACTCGCGCTCGCGATGGATGCGACGCTCACGCTGCACAACCGCGTTGGCGGTGGCCTCGAAGCGCGGCTGACGTTGAGGAAGTTGCGCGAGTCATAGTTGGACCCAAAACCCGCCACTGCGAGATCGTCATCAGGTTTGGACCATTGATGACGTTCGCGCGTCATTCCGAGCTGTCGCTCAGCTGCTTATCAGTAGTTCTGAGCGACCACATTTTCAGCTCGCTTCAGCGATTCCCCATCATTCGAGAAAACCGCGTTGGTGATGCGACACGTCGCATCATTGTTAAATCATCGATATTGAATGCGACTTATCGATGCACGCGGCGATAAATTGACAAACGTCAACGGACAGACCATTCTTTTCGTGTGGTGGTTGCAGAGTAACGCGGCTGATCGATAGCAAGATTGGCCGAGAGACACGTTTCGTTCGAATCTGATTACAGATCCGTGTTGGGTCACTAAAAAGGAATCCGAATGGCGTCCACTCCACAAAAGCTTTCAAAAATGCAACTCACCGGGATGGTCGTGGGCGGCATGGTCGGAGCCGGGATATTTTCCCTACCGCGTACCTTCGCCGACGCCACCGGTCCGCTGGGCGCCCTGATCGCATGGCTGATTGCGGGCACGGGCATGTATATGCTGGCGCGCGTGTTTCAGACGCTGGCGGAAAGAAAGCCAGAACTGGACGCCGGCGTGTTTGCGTATGCGAGAGCGGGCTTTGGCGACTATCCGGGCTTTCTTTCCGCATTTGGCTACTGGATCAGCAGTTGTATCGGCAATGTTTCTTACTGGGTGCTGATCAAGTCCACACTCGGCGCATTTTTTCCGGTGTTCGGCGACGGTAATACGGTCGTCGCGATCGTCGTTGCTTCGATCGGCATCTGGCTATTTCATTACATGATCCTGAAAGGCGTGCAGCAGGCGGCCTTCATCAACAGTATTGTTACGGTCGCCAAGATCATTCCGATTCTGGTGTTCATTCTGATCCTGTTGTTCGGCTTTCGGATGGATCTGTTCCAGGCCAACCTCTACGGCGGCGGTCTCGAAGGCAATATCTTCGAGCAGGTGCGGGCCACGATGCTGGTCACCGTGTTCGTGTTTATCGGCATCGAAGGGGCGAGCGTTTATTCCCGTTATGCAAAGAAGCGCTCCGACGTCGGGCAATCGACGATATTCGGCTTCGTCGTCGTCACCTCGCTGATGGTGCTCGTGACGATGCTGCCTTATGCGGTGCTCGAGCGCGTGGACATTGCGGCGATGCGGCAGCCGTCGATGTCTGCGGTGCTCGAAGCGGTGGTCGGTCACTGGGGCGCCGTTTTCGTCAGCATAGGTCTGCTGATTTCGGTGCTCGGCGCTTATCTGGCCTGGTCGTTGATCTGCGCCGAAGTGTTGTTCTCGGCGGCGAGGACCGAAGACATGCCTGCGATCTTCGGCAAGGAAAACATCAACAAGACGCCGGCTAATGCATTGTGGCTGACCAACATCGTGGTGCAGTTGCTCGTCATCAGCACGTACTTCTCGCGTGATGCATTCGCGCTGATGTTGAATCTGACGAGCGCGATGTCGTTGATTCCGTACCTGCTCGTCGCGCTGTTCGGATGCATGAACGCGAATCGCGGCGACGGTTACGACCTTCGCGCCGACGAGCGCCGGCGCGACCTGATCATGGCCGCGATCGCCGTGATCTATACCGCATTCATGATCTTCGCGGGCGGCCTGAAGTTCATTCTGCTTGCCGCGGTGCTGTACGCGCCCGGCACAGCTCTTTATTTTTGGGCGCGACGAGAGCAGAGCAAGAACGTCTTCATCATTTCCGATTGGTTCATCTTTACCGTCATCGTCATTGGCGCGATCATCCGGCATCTACGCCCTCGTAACCGGAAGGATCACAATCTAATGACATCAGATTGATCAGAGTGGGTCACCACTGATATTCAGGAGGTCATCATGGCGAACACGGACGCGAAAGCGGGTGAATTGGGCGTCTATTCGGAAGTCGGGCAGCTGCGCAAAGTGATGGTCTGCGCACCGGGGCTCGCGCATCAGCGTCTTACCCCGAGCAATTGCGATGAACTGCTGTTCGACGACGTACTGTGGGTCGAGAACGCGAAGCGCGACCACTTCGACTTCGTCACGAAGATGCGCGACCGTGGCGTCGAAGTGGTGGAGATGCACAATCTGCTCTCCGAAACGGTCGCGGTGCACGAAGGCAAGAAATGGATTCTGGACAACCAGGTGGTGCCGAACCAGGTCGGCCTCGGCTTTATCGATGAATTGAGAAGCTATCTGGAAGGGCTCGACAATCGCAAGCTGGCCGAAACGCTGATTGGCGGGCTATCCACGCACGACTTCCCGGAAGCGCACGGCGGCAAGGCGCTGGAAGTTGCGAAGGAAGCGGCGGGCGGTACCGAATATCTGCTGCCGCCGTTGCCGAACACGCTGTACACGCGCGACACGACCTGCTGGATCTATGGCGGCGTCACGCTGAATGCGCTGTACTGGCCGGCCCGTCACGAAGAGACGATCCTGACCACGGCGATCTACAAGTTCCACCCCGACTTCGCGGGCAAGGTCAACGTGTGGTGGGGCGATCCGACCCAGGATCACGGTCTCGCCACGCTGGAAGGCGGCGACGTGATGCCGATCGGCAAGGGCGTCGTGCTGATCGGCATGAGCGAGCGCACTTCGCGTCAGGCCATCAGTCAACTGGCGGCAACGCTGTTCAAGAAGGGCGCGGCCGAGCGCGTGATCGTCGCGGCGATGCCGAAGATTCGCGCGGCGATGCACCTCGATACCGTGTTCACGTTCGCCGATCGCGATTGCGTGCTGGTGGCCCCGGACTTCATGGCGAAGACGCGCACCTATTCGTATCGGCCGAGCAGTCATCCGAGTGGCGTCGAATTGCACGCCGAAAACAAGCCGTTCACCGATGTCGTCGCCGAGGCGCTCGGGCTCAAGCATCTGCGCGTAGTCGAGGCGGGCGGCAGCGACTATCAGCGCGAGCGCACGCAGTGGGATAGCGGTGCGAACCTCGTGTGCGCGGCGCCGGGCGTCGTCTATGCATACGACCGCAACACGTACACGAACACGCTTTTGCGCAAGCAGGGCATCGAGGTGATTACGATCGTCGGTGCGGAGCTGGGCCGTGGACGTGGCGGCGGTCACTGCATGACCTGCCCGATCATTCGCGATGCGGTCGACTATTGATCAGCCAGGCGGTCCGGCTTGAAGTCGAACTTCCTTTTACTATACTTTTTAACGACTTAGAGGCAGGCCTGAAATATCGAATTTGGCATCTCGCGATTTGCAAGGATTACGTTCGATAGACCAGCGTTCGCTGCAATGAAGTTCGAGTTAATGAATCTGCGAGTAGCTGGACGATTACTTTTCACGTCAATCACGTGAATGCCCGGAGCTTTCTTCCACCGCACGGAGGTTCGAACATGAATAATCGCTTTGTTGCGCAACTCGTCGCCTTGTCGTTTGCCGGGGTGTCGGCGTTCGCGATTGCGGCTGGACCGCAGCCGCAGGACGAGGGCGGCCAGATGGCCGGTACTGGCCGTCAGCAGGTGATGCCGTCGATTCCGCATCGTGACTGGCACAAAGGCCAACGTGTGCCGACCGAATACCGTCATTACAATTTCATAATGGACGACTGGCGCGGCCACGGTCTCAATGCGCCGCCGCGCGGGCATAAATGGCTAGGCGTCAATGGTGATTATGTTCTCGTAACGACGAACAACTGGACCATCTCCAACATCGTCGCCGGAAACGAATAATGCTTCATCGCGGTGCCCAGGTAATCCGGCGACCAGGATTTAGCGCCGGGCCCTGGGCATTTCTTTGACATTTACTGCTGCGTATCGTATAGCCGGTCAGGAACGAACAATGCAGTCAGGCCGCTCAAAAAGAACACCGCGCCGACCACGAGAAAGCCGAGTCCGATCGAGAACTGCGTCGCGATAAAACCAATGACGATCGGCGCCGCCCCCGAACAGAAGCGCCCGAGGTTATACGAGCCGCCCACCGCGGTGCCCCGCACCGACGTCGCGAAACTCTCGGACATGAACGTGCCGATCGTGCCGAGCGGCACGCCGTACAGAAAGCCGAAGAAAAGCATCAGCGTGGAAATGTTGTCGCGCGTGTGCCAGAAAATGATCACGGGCAGAAAGAGCGCCGCACCGATGCAGCCGAGCACGTAAACGCCGCGCCGGCTCCAGCGATCACCGAGCCAGCCCGCGAAGATCTTACCGATGAAGGCGACCACGTACGTGCCGATCATATAGCCGGTCAGCGAACTGAACTTGATGTGCAGTTCTTTCTCGAGGTACGTCGGCAGCCAGTTGTTCAGACCGTAAAAGCCGGACAGCACGAAGATCGACGCGAAGGTCCACAGGATGAACATCGTGCGTGCCTGGCGGTCGCGGAAAATCTGCGCGTAGCGATTGTCGACGAGTCGCGTCTTGTTCGCGCGGTCGGCGGCGCGGCTCGCGAGCCATGCGGCCGGTTCGGGAACCGCGAACTTGATCGCGAACGCGAGCAGCACCGGCACGGCTGACACGTAGTACAGCGTGCGCCAGCCGTACTGCGGCAGGATCCAGCTGCTGAGCGCGATCACGACGATATAGCCGGCCGAAATGCCGGTTTGCAGCATGCCGAGCACCAGCGAGCGCCGCTCGGTCGGCACGTATTCGGCCACCAGCGTGGTGACCAGCACCATGCAGCCAATGCCGAGCGAACTGATGAAGCGCACCGCCGCGAATTCGACGAAGCTGTGCGTGAACCCGAGCATCCCCGCGCCGAGTGAGAACAGCGCGAGCGCCCACGCGACGACGCGCACGCGGCCCAGACGATCGCTCGCCCAACCGCCGGCAATGCCGCCGATCGCCATGCCGAGCAAGGTCAGACTACCGAGCGCGCCCGCTTCGACGTTGGTCAGCCCGAAGTCGTCCTTGATGCGCGACAGGGTCAGGCCGTACATCATCACGTCGGCGCCATCGGCGATCAGCGCGAGGTAGCCGAGCACGAAGACCAGCACCCAGCGGCCTTGCGAGACGGCCGGATGGGGCACGGCTGGATAGTGTTGCAGATCGGATGGTGTTTTCATGAACGCGCGACGCAAGCGGGGGATTGCGTACCCTGTTTGATGAGAGCGGGGGCAAGGAAGGCGCCGATCAGCAGGCCCATGCTTTCATGGCGGCTGGTGTACCAGCCTTCCTCGTGCGTCAGGTTCATCGTACCGATGCACACGCCGTCATAGGCGATCGGGATGTTCAGGATCGAGCCGAGACCCATACCTGTCATCACTGCATGATCGTCGAAGGCCTCGCGAATGCCTTTCGACGTGGCGGCGCGAAATGGCTTCAGCTCCTGGAGTATCTGCCGCGCCCACGCGGTGCCTTGCTTCGTTTTGCGGCCGCCCAGTGGATAGACGTCCGGCATGTTCGTGTAGACCCGTTCGACCTCGTGTCGCTGCGCATCGTAGGACATGATCGTAATCAGGCTCAGGCCTATCGCCTTTGCCGCCACCGCGTGAACCGCGCGGAACAGCTCAAGTGGCTGGCCTTTCACGCGCATCGCTAGCGCGAGGCGTTCGAGGTCCGCGATATCCAGCGTCTGCGTATCGTGCGGTGCGGATTCGGTCAGGTTGCCTTGCATCGTTTGCATCGCGTTTTGGATTGGGAAATGTGAAGAGTCGCAGTGCGATTCAGCTGTGCATGCGGGTGGAGTTCAACTGGCCTCGCGCGTCGTGAGCCGGTTCGAGTTCGCTCGCTTCGATATCTTCGAGCGAGCGGTTGCGCGTTTCGACGCCGAGGAAGAACACCACGCATGCGCCGATCACCAGCACCGTCGTGGTCATTGCGAACACACCGAGAAAGCCGAACAGCGGATAAACGAGGCCGACGAGAATCGGCGCGCTGACCGAGCCGATGCGGCCGAACGATGACGACGAACCCGTGCCCGTGGTGCGCACCGCGGTCGGAAACACTTCCGGCGTATAAGCGTAGACACCGGCGAATGCGCCGTTCATGAAGAACGACAGCGCGATGCCCGCGGTCATGATCTGTATGCCGGTGTGAGAAACCGCTAGCGTGATCGCAGCGATCCCGCCGAGCAGCATGTAGGAAGCGACCACCGCCTTGCGCCCGATCTTCTCGTTGAGCCACGCCGCCGAGAAGTAGCCGGGAATCTGCGCGCCATAGATCGCGATCGAATAGCCGAAGCTCTTCGTCATCGTCAGTCCTTCCTTGACCAGCAGGCTCGGGATCCACGAGAAGAACGAGTAGTACGCGAACGCAACCGAGAACCACATCAGCCAACTGACCGTGGTCGTGCGCGCGAGTCGCGGCGACCACAGCGCGAGCACGTTGCGCCACGCGTTGCCGCGCTTCGGCGTCGAGGCCGGCGTGGGCACCGCGTGAAGCGCGTTGGCCGCGTTCACGGGAGCAAGCGCAATGCCGCGCTCGACGAACGCCGCCTCGATGCGGCCGACGATGCCGTTCGCCTCGTCCGCACGGCCCTGGCTTTCGAGCCAGCGCGGGGATTCGGGCAGCGTGCGGCGCCACCACAGCAGCATCACGACGGGCAGCGACGTGATCACCGCCAGATAGCGCCAGCCGTCGGCGAAGTTGCGCACCACCGCGAAGCCGAGAATCGACGAGGTCAGATAGCCGAACGACATGAAGCCGACCAGCGCGCCGCAGAAAATGCCGCGATAGCGGCGCGGCACGAACTCGGCGAGAAACGGCGCGATCACGACGGTCTCCGCGCCCGAACCGAAACCCGCGACAACGCGCAATGCGAAGAACGTGTGCCAGTCTTGCGCGGTTGCGCTCGCGAGCGACGCCACGCAATAGATGGCGAGCGCGCTCATCATGATGCGGCGTCGGCCGATCACATCGGCGAGCACACCCGACAGGAATGCGCCGAAAAAATAGCCGATATAGGTGCTGCTCGCGACCAGGCCGGTCTGCGCGCTCGTCAATTGCCACAGCTCGCTGACGACCGGCAGCAGAAACGCGAGCGACGACGAATCGAGTCCGTCGAACATGTACCCGAGCCCGCCGATCAGCAGCAGTCTGCGGTGAAAGCTCGATATCGGAAGTCTTTCAAGACGGGCAGCGACGGCGGACACGGCAACTTCTCCTGAGGAAATCGCGCGACGAGGTCGCGCGTTCTGTGCTGATGGCTGCTTCGGGCCGCTTATCGGCCGATCGCGTAAGCCTGCATCTGACGCGGCGTGGCCGCGCCTCGCATCAAACCGTTGCGGATCGCGACCGCGCAGACCCGGCCGAGCGCCCACGGCTCCGTGACGGTGAGATCGTGGCCGCGCGCGCGGAGTTCGGCGAGCGTGCTGTCCGGAAAGCGCGACTCGGCGGACATCTTGCCGAGCTGCATCGCGCGCGGATAGAACGAGCCGGGGAAGTGCGAGGTCTGGAACGACGGCGCATCGGCGGCGGCCTGGAAGTTCATTCCGCCATGCACGTGCTTGAGGAACAGTTGCAGCGACCACTGATCCTGCTGGTCGCCACCCGGCGTGCCGAAGGCTGCGTACGGCTTGCCGTCGCGCGTGACGAGGGTCGGCGACAGCGTGGTGCGCGGGCGGCGGCCCGGGCCGAGTGATGAAGGCAGGCCTTCTTCCATCCAGAACATCTGCGCGCGAGTAGTCACGTTGAAGCCGAGACCCGGCACCGCCGGCGATGCCTGCAGCCAGCCGCCCGACGGCGTAGCCGACACCATGTTGCCCCAGCGGTCGACCACGTCGAGATGCACGGTGTCGCCGCGCAATTCGGGCAGTGGAGCGAAGGTCGGCTCACCCTGACCGAAGCCGCCGGCCTGCTCGCGCCCCGCGTTCGCGACGATGCGCGCGGCGCGTTGCTCGCTGTCGCCGAGCAGCCCGGGGCGGAATTCGAACGACGCGCGGCGCGGATCGATGAGGCGACGCCGCTCGCCGTTGTATGCGTCGCTGAGCAGCACGTCCATCGGCACATGGGAAAACGCCGGGTCGCCGTAGAACACTTCGCGATCGGCGAATGCGAGCTTCGAGCACTCGATCACCGTGTGCACGAAATCGGGTCCGAGGGGGTCCATCGCGCTGAGATCGAAGCCCTTCAGCAGCGCGAGCTGCTGCAGGAACATCGGGCCCTGGCCCCACGGGCCGGTTTTGTGCACGCGCATGCCCGCGTAGTCGTACGACACCGGGTCTTCGTAGGTCGGCTCCCAGCGCGCGAGGTCGCCCGCATCGAGCAGGCCGCTGTTGCGCAGGCCCGAGGTGTCGAGTACGGCGGTCGAACGGAAGTACTGGTCGATCGCGTCGGCGACGAAGCCGCGATAGAAGGCATCGCGCGCGCGTTCGCACTGCTCGGCGCGATCGCTGCGTGTGTTCGCCTCGCGCAGGATGCGCTTGTAGGTTTCGGCGATCGCGGGATTCGCGAACAACTGGTTCGGCATCGGCGCCTCGCCGTTGCGCAGCCATTGCTCGGCGGAGGTCGTCCATTCGGTGCGAAAGAACTCCTGAATCGCGAGAATCGACGATGCCATGCGCGGCAGCACCGGATAGCCGCTTTCCGCGTAGCCGATCGCATAGCTCAGCACGTCTTCGAGCGGCAACTGGCCATAGTCGCGCAGCAGCGCCATCCACGCGCCGAACGCGCCCGGCACGACCGCGGGCAGCAGGCCCGTGCCCGGCACCACGTCGAGCCCCATCTTGCGCATCCGCTCGATGGTCATGCGCGCGGGCGTCACGCCCTGTCCGCACAGCACGCGCACGCGTTCTTCGCGCGCACTGTAGAACACCACCGGCAGTTCGCCACCCGGACCGTTCAGATGCGGCTCGACGATCTGCAGGACGAAGCCGGCGGCAGCGGCGGCGTCGAACGCATTGCCGCCTTTTTCGAGGACCGCCATCGCCGATGCGCTCGCGAGCCAGTGCGTCGAGGCCACCATGCCGAAGGTGCCGATCAGTTCTGGACGGGTTGTAAACGACATGCGCGACTCCTTAGCGACGACGGCTCCGAACGATTCGAACCAACATTTAATGGTTCGACTAGAGAAAATGAAAGCGTAAGTCTAACGAAGCTGGGTTGCACCCGGTGTTAACCCGTGAGTCGCGAGCCAGTATAGCGAATCAAAAATCACCGGGAGCTGCCGTGTCAAGTCGCTGCGATTCTGGTATCGTTGAGACCAATACGAATTGGTTCACGGAACGACATGGAAAAACCGGTACTGCGTCTACTGCTTGACTACATCGCCGAACATCAGTTGAAGGACGGTGACGCGCTGCCGCCCGAACGAAAGCTCGCCGAAGAACTGGACGTGAGCCGCCGCGAGTTGCGCGCGGCGCTCGCTTCACTCGAGGCGTCGGGGCGCGTTTGGCGCGGCGTCGGCCGCGGCACCTATCTGGGCGCGCGGCCGCTGAAGTTTGCGCCGACGCTGCGCGGCTTGCGCGCCGGTACAAGTCCCGCGGATATCGCGGAAATGCGGCTGTTGTTCGAGCCGGCGCTGGCCGCGCTGGCCGCTACGAAAGCGAGTGGCGACGATCTGCAGGAACTGGAGAAATGCGCACGCAAAAATGCCGCCGCGAAAAACGACGAAGAGTGGCAGCAATGGGATCATCGCTTTCATTTGCTGATCGGACATGCCACGCGTAATCCCGCGTTGATCGCTTTGATGGAGGTGATCAACGGCATGCGGGTGAAGCCGGAGGTTCGCGAGAAAACGTCCGCGCAGGAGACGCGGCAGTTTTTCGCACAACAGCATCAGGTGATCGTCAATGCGCTGAAAGCGCGCGATGCGGACGCGGCCGCGCAATGCATGCGCGAGCATCTGCTGAGTGTGCAGTGGCGCGCGTCGGCGAAGACCGATGCAGCGGCGGCGCGGCGTGCGTGAGGTTGCCGTGGTGCCGCGCGCTGGTCAGGCGATGGCGGAGCTTTACTGCGCAAGCTTCCGGTTCAACCGGCGCATGCCGTCGAAGACCGCATCGGCCACGTCCAGCGGAAAATCGGGGGGCAGTCGCGACGAGACGGTATCGATCACCGTCTCCGTTTGCGCGCTCAACTGATCGACCAGCGCATCGACATCGGTGGCGGAAAAGCCCACGCGCTGTCCTTCTGCGACCCAATGCCGGCGCTGGATCTGATTGAGCAGGTAGTGGACGTTCTTGCCGCGAACCGCCATCGCCAGTTTTACTTTTTGCGCCGCGAGACGTCCCGCACCGCTGCCGATGATCGGATGCGCGGACAGCACGTCGTAGAGCGGCGTGGCTTCGTAGCGATTGCCGGGCAGATGCGCGATGCTGAAGTTCTTCGCGTGGCCATCGGTCGCGGCGAGCAGCCAGAAAACCAACTGCGTCGCGAAGAAGTTGCGGCGGTCCGTCGTCGCGCGGGCGGAGCCCGCGAGTATCTCCATGATCGCCTCGATGCCCGGTCCGCCGTCGGACTCGTACTTGTGCAGCGCCGACGTACCAGTGGCCTGGCACATGTCCTCCTGCGGCAAACGCACGATCCACGTGGCGTCGCTCGACAAACGGCGATCGAAGCGCTCGACGATCAATACCTTCTGTTCGTCGAATCGCGCGATTTCGCAACGCGCGACCGGGAGGCCGTAAGCCGCGACGATCCGCGAGCACAGCCATTCGTTTTCCACCGACGTGCGCATATCGGCGCGCATGTTGCCGACGAGCCCGAGCGGCAGCTTGAAGATGTGCGTGGTCGGCGTGCTGCCTTCGGGCAGCAGCCAGCGGTTGTGATGACGGAGCAGCGCGGTTTTTTCCTGCGCACCGGCGATCGACAGACGCAGGTCTTCAAGCGGATCGTGCTGCCCGAGCGGCGCCGCCGTCGTCGTGCCGCGCAGCAGCGCCGCGATGTCGCTGTCGCTGAGTTCGCGGCCGTGGATGCTCGTCAGGTCATTCGGCTCTTCGTCCGGCGGCAGCAGTTGCAGAGCGCCGACGCAGTCGCGTCCGAGCGTGGTGAGCAACGCAAACGGCGTGGTGCTGCCGGTCCGGTAGCGCGCGGCGATACGGCGCCGGATCGGTTCGCTGTCGGGCAGCAGATTGTCGAAATAGTCGGCGACGATCTGGCCGCGATACGGTTGATTGCCTGGTGTGAACGGCAGCGATAGCGATAGCGGCCGTCCTTGCGGATCGTCAATCCATTCGTCGGCATAGGTCAGACGTTCGGCGCTGCGTGCCGTTTCCCAGGCGCCGACCCGCAGGCCGTTCATCCATAGGTTCAGACGGTTCGGTGTGCTGCGCGCCATGCTTACCAGTCCTCCCGTTTCTCGCTCGTGCTGGCCGCTTTGGTTGCCTTGGCGGGCTTGACCGCTTTGGGCTTTTGGGCGGTGCTGGCGGATTTGGTCGCTTTGGCGCTGGTGCCCGATGCCTGGGCTGCGGCGCGGTCGCTGGCCTCGCCGGGCGATGTCGTCGCCGCGCGCTGCGCCGCAGCTTGCGTGCGCGTGGCGCGTATGGCGTTGCCTTTTGCTGCGGCCGGCGGCGCGTCTTCCACGGCCACGCTTTGCGTCGATCCGCTCGGAGTGAGCTTCAGATCGACCTGCAAGACCCGTAACACCCTGAAAAGCCGTTCGACGCTGACGGCCGAGGGATTCGCTTCGAGTTGCGCGTAGGTCTGTTGGGTGACGCCGAGATGGGCGGCCATCGCGGTTTGAGTGAGCCCGGCGGCCTTCCTGAAGCCCTGCAGGATCGGTCTGAGCTGGCTCAGTGTCTTGATCGCGTAGTCCACGGTGGATCTCCGGTTCGGCTGCGGCGGCGTAACAGGTCAAAACCTGTAGATTGCGCATACAGTCTATATGCTGTATTTAGCAAATACAAGCTAAAGACTGTTAATGGTGAGCGCGGAATCATTTGAAACGCTGTCCCTTTCACGCCAGCCATCACGCAACTAACGGTCAACCGCGCACCGCCACCCCTTCGCTGCTGCGCAGCCAACCGCCGCAGGCAAGGTGTGATCGACCGGAGCCCCGTTAGCCGGCAGACGACGGCCTGAGATCCGCTGTTCACCGATGAAGATGATGGACAAACGCATCAATAGAAAATCGCATGTAATGCCAGAACGCAAGCGTCCCGAACGTAAATCGACAGATTCACATCGTTTTCAATTAATGCGATCCAATCAGGAAGACGAACATTCACGAAAGGAAGAAGAAACCGTGTTCGGATTGCGTGGATAGAACACTGAATAGCCATCGATAAAAATCGCCAGCAATATCGCCAGCGCCCAATCGAGCGCAGGATAACCGATGAATGTTGACGCGCATTGCATCGCATTCGTTTCGCTCGTCGAATGAAATTGACGCAAATTTCACGCGGCGTGCATCGAGCGGAAATGAGCTTGGAAATTGCAGAAAAGGCTGTAGACTCTATAGCGTGCGTTACGCGGCGATGCCAACGCGATTCCAATCGTTGCGCGCACACAGCATGTGTGCAAATCACTCCAATCCGTCACGAGATTTTCTGCCATCAAGGTGTCTATTCGCTGATACGACTCAACGCTAATAGAACCTGAACCGGCGAACTACGCCGACCGATGAACCTGAAAGGAGAATCGACGAGACCCACGGACCACTCTTCCAAATAACGCGATCGACACCGCCGGATGCGGTCGCCGGCCGGCCGCTGGAGAACATAACTTCCCTGGAGTATGTGATGGCAAGCAAACCACAATGGCGAACGCTGTTATCTGTGACTTTTCTGTCGCTGGCAATGATGGGCAACGTCGCGCGTGCGGAAAACATTCCAATCGTCACGGGTCAGCAATGGATGCAGTCGACCGACGAGCAGAAGAAAGCGTATCTGGTCGGTATCTCGAATGTGATCGACATCGAGCGCGCCTATGCCGGCAACACGGCGAACAGCAATGACATCGCGCAGCGCTTCGGCAAGGGCATGCAAGGCCAGACACTCGACAGCGTGCGTCAAGGCCTCGACAGCTACTACGCGGCCAATCCCACGATGATCCAGCACCCGGTGATCGAGACTCTCTGGTTCCAGATGGTCGTGCCCGGCCTGAAGAAAAATCAATAAGGAGAACGATCATGAAACGACTTGGGTGGATCGTCAGTATTAGCGCGCTGGCTGCGATGATCGGTTGCACGGACATGAGCCCGCGGACGCAGGGAACGATAGGCGGCGCGGCACTCGGCGCGGGCGCCGGTGCGGGCATCGCGGCGATCTCTGGCGGCGACGCGTGGACCGGCGCGATCATCGGCGGCGCGGCGGGCGGCGTGGCCGGCAATATCCGCGGCCGTTAGTCATTGCCAGCGAGCAGGCAAGCCGGGGCGCGACACGGATTGCGTGCCGGCTTTTCGTTATTGACGCGCACGGCCCGATGATGTGGCCTTGATGGGCAGCACATAGGCGTCGGGCGAAGCGAGCTCGGAAGCATCGCGGGCATATCTTGCCTCTCCAGCATGCCGTGCCAATCATCCGGTCATACACAGTCTTCGTCGATGCCGCGCCGCGCGCTCCGACGACAAAGTTTGAACCGCTGATTAAAAGCCCTTAGGATATCCACACCGGAAGCCGTCGCGATGACGGCATGCGCACACCACGCAGAGAGCAGCCTGCGCGCGGTGCAACCTTCATCTCATCAAGAGAACACGAATGCTGCGCACGTCGCTGAAGGTAATAAAGATAAGTGCATGGGTCGTGGTGCTGCTGGCGGTGCTCGCATTGGGACTACGCGCGTGGTATTCGCAGCGCGGGCCAGAGCTGTCGGTATGGCACACCTATGTGCCGCGCGAAATGACCGTCGAAGAAATGGACACCGCCGACTGGAACGCGTACATCAAGGCGGAAAACCGGATTTTCGAAGACGTGCGCGTCAATGTCGTCGATAAGATCCGGCCGTCCGAGCGCATTGCGGCGAACCGTTATTACGAGGGCTCGCCGATCTTTCCGTGGAATTTCGCCGAAAACTGGAATCGCTCGTACATTCTCGAACCGTCGGGCCCACCCGTCGGTGCGGTCGTGCTGCTGCACGGCATGACGGATGCGCCGTATAGCATGCGGCATATCGCGCGTCGATATCGCGATCGCGGTTTTGTCGCGATCGGCATCCGCTTGCCGGGACATGGCACGGTGCCGGCGGGGCTCACCGACGTGCACTGGAAGGACTGGACCGCAGCCACGCGGCTCGCGGTACGCGAAGCGCGACGTCGCGTGGGGCCGGACAAGCCGATCGAGCTGGTCGGGTTTTCGAACGGCGGCGCGCTCGCGCTGCAATATGCGCTCGACGCGATCGAGAATCCCGCGCTCGCGCGTCCGACACGCGTCGTGCTGATCTCGCCGATGATCGGCGTTACGCGCTACGCGCGCTTTGCCGGTCTCGCCGGATTGCCCGCGGTGCTGCCGGCCTTCGCCCGCGCCGCGTGGCTCGGCATCGTGCCGGAGTTCAACCCGTTCAAGTACAACTCGTTTCCTGTAAATGGCGCGCGGCAGTCCTATCTCCTCACGAGCGTGATTCAGGAACAGATTGCGCGCCTCGAGCGCGAGAACCGGCTCGATTCGTTGCCTCCTATTCTGACGTTCCAGTCGGTGACGGATTTCACGGTCAGCACGCCGGCGGTGATGTCGTTGCTCTACGACAAACTGCCTGAGAACGGCAGCGAAGTCGTGCTGTTCGACGTGAACCGCAGCGTGCGTTTCAGGACCTTCCTACGCAACGCGTCGTACACGGCGCTCTCGCGACTGCTGCGCATCGGTCCGCAGAACTATCGCACGACGGTGATCGCCAACGTGTCGCCGGATTCGGCGCATACCGTCGAGCGCAGCGTTTATGCGGGAGAAGTGCAAAAACGCGAGAAGCCGCTGGACATCGATTATCCACAGGATATTTTCTCGTTGTCGCACGTGGCGATTCCTTTCCCGATCACCGACGCACTGTACGGCATCGCGCCGGACGATTCGGAGAACTTCAACGAGAACCTCGGCACGCTCGCGCCGCGCGGCGAACGCGGCACGCTGATTCTGACGCTCGATTCGATGTTCCGCATCGCGTCGAATCCGTTCTTCCCGTATCTGCTGCAGCGGATCGACGAAGGCATCGGCAAAATGCCGCCGCCGGTGGTCAAGTCACCGCCGCGCACGCACGAAACGGCGGGCGGTCCGCGCGACGATTTCGCGCCAGACCTGAACGCGCTCGAGGAGGCGGGCTCGGACGAGCCTTGAGGTGTGGATCGCCATCCGCTCTTCCGCGCGAGGACCGACATTACGGCTGATACGACGAATCGACGATCGTCCACAGCGCCGCTTTCGGCTTCAGGTTCGCATCGAACGGCAGCGGCAGGTTGTTGCGCGGCACCGGCTCCGACGTCAGCCACGTGTGCTTGTCCGAGTAGCCCCAGAACGTCACCGCCTTGATGCTTGGCTCCTGCTCGAATAGGGCGAACACCGCGCGATAACGCTCGGCCTGCGCACGCATGATGTCGTTCGGAACCGGATGGCCGAGGTCTGGCAGACACGCATGCGGATTGCTCCAGCATTCTCCCGGATCGGCATAGAGGCTCATGTCGAGCTCGGTTACCTGGTTTTCGAGGCCTAGCGCGGCGACGTCGTCGAATGCCTGCTTGATGTTCGGCAGTGGCGGCCAGTTCACGCTGATGTGCATCTGATGCCCGACACCGTCGATCGGCACCCCCTGCGCTCGCAAGTCGCGGATCACGGCGACCAGCTTTGCGCGCTTGAGCGGGTCGTCGGTGTTGTACTCGTTGATATAGAGCTTCACGTCCGGGTCCGCCGCGCGCGCCGCGCGGAACGCGATCGCGATGTAGTCCTTGCCGAGAGCGCGATACCACGGACTGTCTTCGCGATAGACCTGATGCGGATCATCGCTGATCACTTCGTTGACGACGTCCCACGCATAAACCTTGCCTCGGAAGTGTGTGACGACGTCGGTTATGTATCGATCGAGCCGCTTCGCGACGATGTCGCGATAGTGCGGATCTTTCGGATCGCCGGCGAAGAACCAGTCCGGCGCCTCGGTCCAGCCGCCGGCCCTGAAGTGCCACACGAGCGTATGGCCGCGCACTGCAATGCCGTGCGCCCGAGCGAACGCGACGATCCTGTCGGCCGGCTCGAAGTTGTACTTGCCTTCCGCGACGCCGATCGTGCCCGGCTTCATCTTGTTCTCGGCGGTCAGGCTCGAGAACTGAGCGGCGATCAGCGTCGCGTCGGCGGGGCTGTCGATCGAATCTGGTTCGATGGCCGCGCCGACCTTGAAGTGCGCGGCCATCATATTGCGCAGAGGCGGCAGCGTTTCGGCGGGCGCCGCGGCGAGCGGCGGGCCGTCATGAGCGACGGCCGCCTGGTCGAGCGCGCAGCTTGCGGTGCATGTGAGCGTACAAATGGTGGCGGCTGCGCAGAGCATGCGCATCGAGGTCCTTAGAGGACGCACTCCTGGTCTCCTGTGAGCAAATGCCGGTTCGGCTGCTTTTCTAACTACTTGTAACGTTATCGGTAACAGTGACGATGTTAAGCAGCGTGCCGCGTCCCCGCTATGAGGGATTTACCCGACAGATCAAGGGGATGACGAAAGGTAGATGAGCGTCGAGTCGACCGGTTTGACCCGGCACGGGATGAAAGCGCTTTCAGGTAGGGGTGCACAAACCGGCCGCGCGGCTGACCGTGCGAAAACAGGGCGCCAGTCATCCAATCCAACTGGCGGAACAGAAAAACCGAATCCCTTCAACGCGCGGGGTCTGCTTCAATCGTCGTCCGCGCGCCGCGATTCAGTTCGATCTCAATGCCCGTTCAACGAGCCACCGTCGGGCGTGAGCCGGTTGTCCACCGAGGTGACGCCGGGCACCGACATCGCAGCCCGTTCGGCACGCGCGACATGCTCCCGCTCGGGCACAAATCCGAGCAGCATGATTTGCCCGGAGTGGGCAAAGACAAACACATGTGACATCCCGACGCCGCTGTGCGCCTCCGCAACCCGCACGCTATGAGCGAGTTGTTGGTCGGTGGCTTGCGAATCCTGGGCATAGGCAACCGGCGCGATTGCGCCTGAAATCAGCAACGCGAGCGTAGAAACAAGGGTTGTTTTCACGATACCTCCTTATTAGCACCAAGGTGTGCCGGCAAAATCCGCCGGCAAATCTTCCGGTCCGACTCAATGCGAGGCCTCGGAAGTGCATTGGACAAAACCCCTCTTTCACTGCTTGCGTCGCGGTTATCGCGATTGCGCGTCGAGGTTTGGCCAGTTGGGGGCGTTGGGCGGTCAAGCCGTCGCCCGCAGAAAAGTTCGCAAGGGCAGCGTGTTCGAGCGGGACGCCGCAGGCGCGGCGTGGCGGGGAACAGCGAGAGCCGAGGGATGGGAGCTGGTTGGAGCGTTCGTGACGGAGCGCGAGAGCCAGACGGATGCGCTGACAATCCCGCACTCAGCCTGCAATGCGGCTGAGCCCGGCTCGTTGCCCGGCATCGTATGCATTGATGATAGTCGCTAATGTCCGCCGCTGCTGACTGCTCCGACGCCGGTTCGTCAAGCGCAAACCGTCAATGCACGCCAGCCGGGTCGTTGCATCTTCGCAACAACAAGCGCGAGATTTTTCTTGCATTTGAGTGCGCTTCCCTTGTTAAGCGAGTGCTGAGCGACGCGCGAGACGGGTTTGCGCATCCTCTCGGTTCGTGAATTCAAACGGAGTTCCGACGC
This sequence comes from Paraburkholderia sp. JPY419, assembly GCF_050435705.1. Lineage (NCBI taxonomy): Bacteria > Pseudomonadati > Pseudomonadota > Betaproteobacteria > Burkholderiales > Burkholderiaceae > Paraburkholderia > Paraburkholderia sp. JPY419. The sequence continues at coordinate 141,308 of NZ_JBNDKV010000001.1, forward strand.
TTGTGACCATCACGTAATGGTCACAAAGCAGGGTGCTACTGCGGGATCGGGCGGCGCGCAACTGTTATCGATAACAGCGTTTTCCCTGAGCCGTTAGTTCGATGCGCGGCGCAAGGTCATCCCTATAATCGCCTCGAAATGTGATGCGGATACGACGCGAACATTTCGGCAAGAGGGGAAACGTGTGAGAACGCGTGCGTCCTGTGCGGCTTGGAGACGCCAAAATATATATAGGATATCTAAATGAAGAAGAAGCTTATTGCTGTGGCTGTGATGGCAGCCGCGACGACGGTGGCTCATGCGCAGAGCAGCGTCACCCTGTACGGCCGTATCGACAACGGCATCCAGTTTGAAACCGGCCTCCCGGGCGGCCACCAGTGGTCAGCCCAAAGCGGCGATTGGGGTTGCTCGTGGTTTGGCCTCATCGGTTCTGAAGACATCGGCGGCGGCACGAAGACGATCTTCCAGTTGGAGGGTCAGCTCAATACGATGACTGGTGCATCGGCGGGCAATCTGTTCGGCCGTCACGCAACGGTGGGCTTTACGAACGACAGCTGGGGTCTGTTCAAGATCGGTAACCTCGGCGCCGGCGAACTGGCGCAGGACAGCTGGGGCACCGACCCACAGGTGATGCAGCGCTACGCGATCTCGACCCTGGTGCGCGGCCGTAACTGGACGAGCACCAGCAACGGCGCGGAGTACAACTCGCCGGTGCTGTTCGGCGGCCTCGTGCTGAAGGGCCAGTATTCGCTGACCAACAACACGAGCTGGAACTCGGCGCCGGTCAACGCGGCGGGCGTGCCGACCGGCCAAGGTCGTACGAACGCGGTTGAGGGTATCTATACGTGGGGCTCGGGCGACTTCCGGGTGATCTACGACGAAGTGCGCGGCGCCAACGGCACGTTCAACAACGTGTACTCCGCTTCGCGCTACGTTCTCGCGGGCGGTACGTACGTACTCGGTCCGGTCAAGCTGTACGCTGGCTACCAGCACCTGAGCGCGCCTGACGCAACCAACGCGAGCGTGGGCGTGACCAATGCGTCGCAGCCGCTCGGCGTCAGCGCGCCGACCAGTGTGAACCACGAATGGTTCGGCGCCGCATGGCAGGTCACGGCACCCACGCTGTTGACGGCCGCGGTCTACCACGCGAACGCGAACAACGGCAACGGCAACGCGACGCTGTTCACGCTCGCCGGCACGTACGCGCTGTCGAAGCGCACGTTCCTGTACACGGAAGCGGGCTATGTGCACAACAGCTCGACGTCGAACCTGAACCTCGGTAACGGGCCGTACGGCAACAACAACTTCAATCCGGTGACGGGCACGTCGTCGAACAGCAACCCGAACTATGGTCAAAGCCAGACTGGGGTCTTCGCCGGGATCATGCATTCGTTCTGAGTTGAGGTTGCCTGATCAGCAATCGTAGTGATCTCTTTGTTTCAAGGACTGTTTCTTTCTCTTTCATAGAGAGGCCGGTGCGACGCCTCCTCCACCCTCGTCGCATCGGCTGCTTTTTCGATTTCATCATCGGACGAACTGCGTTTCTTCATATCTGAAAGCGCTTTCATCACAGGATTCGGGCAGAACTCATGACCCACGACGGCTCAAACGACAACCCCGGCGCGCCCAAGGTACCCAACGTACCCGTTGCGCCCAACGTGACGCTCGAGGCCATCGCGCGCGCGGCCGGCGTTTCTCCGAGCACCGTATCGCGGATCCTGAACGGTTCTGCGCGTGTGCTTCCCGCCAAGCAGCAGGCGGTGGAGGAGGCAATCGCGCGTTTCAACTATCGGCCGAACGTGCTCGCGCGCAGTCTCGCGAGCGGCCGGACCGAAACGATCGGCGTGTTGACACAGGCCGTATCGAGCCCGTTTTACGCCGAGTGGCTGCGCGGTATCGAAGAGTCGCTTTCCGAGCCAGGCTTTACGCCAATCTTCGTGAGCAGCCGCTGGAACATCGCCGACGAAAAGGCGCGCCTCGAACAGTTCATCGCGCGGCGCGTCGACGGAATCATCCTGCTGCACGCGCAACTCGATGAGTCGACGTTGACCGACTACTCGCGGCACGCACCGATGCTCGTATTGGGCCGCTCGGTGCACAACAGCGCAACGCTCGCGGGCCTGCCGATCGACAACATGCAGGGCGCGCGCGACGCGACCCATCATCTGATCGAGCAAGGCCATCGCGAGATCGCGTTCATCGCAGGGCCGGCCAGTCACGAGGATGCGATCGAGCGCCTCGTCGGCTACCGGACCGCGCTCGAGGAAGCGGGCATCGGCTTCGATGCCGACCTCGTCGAGCAGGGCGATTACCTCGAAACGGGTGGCGTCGCCGCGATGGAGCGCCTAATGGCGCGCCATCCATCGTTCAGCGCGGTGTTCTGCGCAAACGATCAGACCGCGTACGGCGCGCGCCTCGCGATGTTCCGCCGCGGCGTGCGGGTGCCGGACGACGTGTCGCTGGTCGGCTTCGATGATCTGCCGACTTCGTCGTACATGACGCCGCCTTTGACGACGGTTCGCCAGCCGACTTATGAAATCGGCCGACTCGCCGCGCAGGGCATCGTGCAAATGATCCGCAAGCAGTCGATCGCACTCAGCCCGATCCCGCTCACGCTCGTGACGCGTGAAACCACGCGGCGAATCACCCCGCCGGTAGAGCGGGGGGATACGCATGTGTAGCGGCTCTTTTTTCGCCTCGGCGTGAAAGCGCTTTCAGGTATCGACAGTCAAGCAGAGATTCAGCAGCACATTCGGCACCAAGCAAAGCAGCACCAAGCAAAGCAGCACCAAAGACAACAGGGGAAGCAGGTCGCAGCAACCGGGTATTCATCAAATGCAGTTCAAACAGGTTTTTTAGGAGACGAGTAATGAAATTCCGCTTTTCAGGCTCTGCCGCCGCCGTTCTGCTCAGCCTGGCCGCAGTCGGCGCGCACGCCAACACCACGTTGAACGTCGCGGTCTTTCCGAAGCTGGATCAGGAAATCAAGGACGCGCTGCCGGAGTGGAAGAAGCTGCATCCGGACGTCGACGTCAAGGTGTCGTCGCTCCAGATCGCCGATCACCACAACGCGATGACCACCGCTCTCGCGACGAGCTCGAATCTGCCCGACGTGATGGCGGTCGAGGTCGGCTTCATCGGCCGCTTTGCGGCGGGCGGGGGTCTCGAAGATTTGTCGAAGGCGCCGTATAGCGGCGGGCCAGTACAAGAGCCAGTTCATCAACTACACGTTCGCGCAGGCGACCACGCAGGACGGCTCGATCGTCGGCATGCCGGCCGATATCGGTCCGGGCACGCTGTTCTATCGCAAGGACATTCTCGACAAGGCGGGCGTGACCGAAGCCGATCTGACGAAGTCGTGGGACTCGTATCTGGCAGCTGGCGTGAAGATCAAGAAGGCGACGGGTGCGTATCTGATGGCATCGTCGCGTGATATCGAGGACATCTACATTCGCGCCGACCTGAAGGAAGGCGACGGCGTGTACTTCGACAAGGCCGGCAATCCGATCGTCACGTCACCCCGTTTCGTGAAGGCGTTCGAACTCGCGAAGAAAGCGCGCGAGCTCGGTCTCGACGCGAAGATCACGCCGTGGTCGAACGAATGGGCCGAGAGCTTCAAGCGCGGCACCGTCGCGACGCAAATGATGGGCGCATGGCTCGGCGGCCACCTGTCGTCGTGGATCGCACCGGACACGAAGGGCCTGTGGCGCGCGGCCAATCTGCCGAATAACGCGTACGCATCGTTCGGTGGCACGTTCTGGTCGATTCCGGTGAAAGCGACGCAAAAGCCGATGTCGTGGGAATTCATCAAGTTCCTGACGACCCGCAAGGAAACGCAGCTCGCCTCGTTCCGTTCGATCGACGCATTCCCGTCGCTGCTCTCCGCGCAGACCGATTCGTTCTTCGCCGAGCCGGTCGCGTTCCTCGGCGACGAGAAGGCGCGTTTGATCTGGCGTGATGCGGCATCGCACATCCCGGCGATCCAGCGCAGCAAGTTCGACCAGGTCGCCGAGGAAGCGGTGCACTCGGCGCTCGACAAGGTCGTCGACGATGGCGCAGACGTGCATACCGCGCTGCAGGAAGCGCAGGACCAGATCGCCCATCGGGTCCGCCGTTAAGCGGTATTGACGCAAGGTCGCGGCACGCTGCGTGCCGCGGCCGAAGTGTCTCGCAGTGCGCTGCAAGTCTGCTGCAAACAGCGTGGCCGGTCATCGAAGACCCGCCCCACGCCCGACTGGACGGAACTATTGATGAACACTCCGCTGCCCACGACCGAAGAGGTCGCCCGCGATGCACGCGTGAGCGATGTGCTGAGCTCGCCCACGCCGTTCGCCGCGCCGCGCAAAACTTCGCGGCTCGATCCGGTGAAGGTCGCACCCTACCTGTTTCTCGGCCCGTTTTTCCTGCTGTTCGCGCTGTTCATGGCATTTCCGCTGCTGTTTTCGCTGTACCTGTCGTTCCAGAGCTGGGACGCGACGGCAGGGCTCGCGAGCATGAAGTGGGTGGGTCTGTCGAACTTCACGTTCACGCTGACCGACCCGTGGTACTGGAAGTCGCTGTACAACACCGCGTCGATGGCAATCATGTCCGGCGTTCCGCAGCATCTGGTGGCGCTGCCGCTGGCGTTCTTTCTGCAAACCGCGTTTCGCCGCTGGCGCAACCTGATGGTCGGCCTGTACTTCCTGCCGTTCATCACGTCGAGCGTTGCGATCGCACTGATCTTCTCGTCGCTGTATTCGACCGACTTCGGCATGATCAATCTCGCGATCGCCGAGCTCGGCAAGCTGCCCGGCCTGCACTGGATCGTACCCGCGCATCCGATCGAGTGGCTATATAACCCGAAGAACGTCAAGCCGGCGGTGTCGGTGGTGATCTTCTGGCGCTATGTCGGCTGGAACACGGTGCTGTATCTGTCGGCGCTGCAAACCATTCCGAAAGACCTGTACGAGGCCGCACGCATCGACGGCGCGAACGGCTGGCAACAGTTCACCCGCATCACGATTCCGCTGATCAAGCCGATGATTTTCTTCGCGGTCACGCTGTCGATCATCGGCGGGCTGCAACTGTTCGAAGAGCCGTTCATCCTGCTGCCGAACGAAGGCATGGGTACCAGCCAGTCCGGCCTGACGACGGCCGTCTATATGTATCGCACCGCATTCCACGACGGTGATTTCGGCACCGCGAGTTCGATCGCATGGCTGCTGTTCATCTCGATCGGTGCGTTGATGTGGTTGAACACGCGGATCTTTCACCGCAGCGGCATGAACGAGGAGACACAGCGATGAAATCGTCGAACAACAAGGGCCGCTATATCGGCTATGCGATCGTGGTGGCCGGCGCGCTGCTGATGTTCTCGCCGTTCTACTTCATGTTCGTGTTCGCGACGCACACCAGCTCCGAGATTTTCTCGATGCCGCCCCCGCTGTGGTTCGGCAGCGCGTTTCTCGACAACATGGCCTCGCTGATGCGGCACATTCCGTTCTGGCGCAATCTCGGCTGGAGCTTCTATACGGCCGCGATGCAAACCGTGCTGACGCTGCTGGTCACGTCGATGGCCGGCTACGCGTTCGCGATGTACGAGTTCCGCTTCAAGAAGACGCTGTTCGCGATCGCGCTGACCGCGATGCTGGTGCCACCGTTCCTCAGCATGATTCCGACCTTCATGACGATGAACCTGCTCGGCTGGATCGATCAGCCGCGCGCGCTGTATGTGCCAGGCGCGGCCGCCGCGCTCGGCGTGTTCCTGATGCGCCAGTACGTCGCATCGGCGATCCCATCCGAGCTGATCGAGGCGGCGCGCATCGATGGCTGCGGTGAATTCCGCATCTACTGGAGCATCGTGATGCCGCTGCTGGGACCGGCGCTGGGCACGCTCGGGCTGATCAGCTTCATTCAGGCATGGAACAACTTTCTGTCGGCGCTGGTCGTGCTGCGTTCGCCGTCGATGTACACGCTGCCGCTCGCGCTGCGCATTCTGCAAAGCCCGACCAATTCGGATTGGGGCGCGGTGATGGCGGGTTCCGCGGTCGCGGTGCTGCCGTTGCTCGTGCTGTTTGCGTTCACCTCGCGGCGTTTGATCGACGGTCTGACGACCGGCGCGGTCAAGGCCTGAGATTTTTCCTTTCATTTTCACGCCCTGGCGGGCATGACCATTCGGGACAACAACATTTATGTCGACGTATCGATTCAACGAAGACTTCGTCTGGGGCGTGGCCACCAGTTCCTATCAGATCGAAGGCGCAGCGCATGAGGACGGCCGTGGCCCGTCGATCTGGGACGCGTTCTGCCAAGTGCCGGGCAAGGTCGTGAACGGCGAGAACGGCGATGTCGCATGCGATCACTATCACCTTCTCGAGGAAGACCTCGATCTGCTGGCTGAACTCGGCGTCAATGCTTATCGCTTCTCGATCGCGTGGCCGCGCGTGCAGCCGACCGGCCGCGGCGCATTCAACGAAAAGGGTCTCGCGTTCTACGAGCGCCTCGTCGACGGATTGCTCGAGCGCGACATCCAGCCGTTCGCGACGCTTTATCACTGGGACCTGCCGTTGTCGCTGCAGCATACGCAAAACGGCTGGGAAAGCCGCGACACCGCCTATCGCTTCGCGGACTATGCGCGCAAGATCGGCAGCGTGCTCGGCGACCGCGTTGCATCGATCGCGACGCACAACGAGCCGTGGTGCACCGCATGGCTCGGCAACGCGACCGGCTATTTCGCGCCGGGCAACGCCGATCTGAAGAAAGCCGCGCACGTCGCGCACCATCTGCTGCTGTCGCACGGTCTCGCGTTGCAGGCGTTGCGCGCCGATGGCGTGAAGGCGCCGCTCGGCATCGTCCTGAACCAGTCGCCGGCGCACGGCGCGACGGATTCGCCTGAAGACCAGGCCGCCGCGTCGCTCGAATACGCGAAGTTCGTGCGCTGGTACATGGACCCGCTGTTCAAGGGCGAGTATCCGGCCGAGGCGCTGGAATGGTACGGCGCGAACGGTCCGCAAGAGGCGATCCTGAGCGGCGATTTCGATGTGATCGGCACGCCGATGGACTTCCTCGGCATCAACTACTACACGCGCATCTTCGCGAGCGCATCGGGCGAGAAGCGTCCGCCGGGCGTGCTCGGCTTCACGGACATGGATTGGGAAGTCTATCCGCAAGGCCTCACCGAATTGCTGACCCGCATCAACGCCGACTACAAGCTGCCGCCGATCTACATCACCGAGAACGGCTGCGCGGCCAAGGACGTGCTGGCTAACGGCCGCGTGCATGACGCCGAGCGCGTGCGCTTCTACGACCTGCATCTGGCCGCGTTGTCGGACGCGGTGAAACAGGGCGTCGACGTGGCCGGCTATTTCGCCTGGAGCCTGATGGACAACTTCGAATGGGCGTCGGGCTACGACAAGCGCTTCGGCATGGTCTACGTCGACTATGCGAGCCAGGAGCGCACGCTGAAGGACAGCGCGTTGTGGTATCGCGACGTGATCGCGCAACACGCCGGCGTCGCGGCCGTGCGCTGACGCGCACGCCCGGCGGCGGGCGCACCGAACCTCGCGTGGCGCGACAGTAGTGGGGCAGTGGGATAGCGTCACGCGGGGTCTGCAAGTACAAGGACTGAGGAGGAGGAGGCATCAAATGGGCGAACTCGTATTGCGCAACGTCTCGAAGACGTATGGCGAAGGACCGCAGGTGATTCAGGGCATCGATCTGCATATCCCGGACGGCCAGTTCACGGTCTTCGTGGGACCGTCGGGCTGCGGCAAGTCGACGATGCTGCGCATGATCGCGGGGCTCGAGTCGATAACGGGCGGCGACATTCTGATCGACGGCGTACGCGTCAACGATCTGCAGCCTACGGATCGCGGTATCTCGATGGTGTTCCAGAGCTACGCGCTCTACCCGCACATGACGGTCGCGGAAAACATGGGCTTTTCGCTGAAGCTGTCGGGCAAGTCGAAAAACGAAGTGCGCGAGGCGGTGGGCCGTGCTGCCGAGATTCTGCAGATCACGCATCTGCTCGAGCGCAAACCGAAGGCGCTGTCGGGCGGCCAGCGCCAGCGCGTCGCGATCGGACGGGCGATCGTGCGCAAGCCGCGCGTGTTCCTGTTCGACGAACCGCTGTCGAATCTCGATGCGGCGCTGCGCGTGCAGATGCGTATCGAACTCGCGAAGCTGCATCGCGAACTCGGCACGACGATGATCTACGTCACCCACGATCAGGTCGAGGCGATGACGCTCGGCCAGCAGATCGTCGTGTTCAACAAAGGCCACATCGAGCAGACCGGCGCGCCGCTCGAACTGTATGAGCGACCGGCGAACCGCTTCGTCGGCGGCTTCATCGGCTCGCCGCAGATGAACATGCTGGCCGCGACGCTGGTGTCGCAAAGCGATACGCAAACCGTCGTGGCGCTCGCCGGCGCGAGCCAGCGCATCGTGCTGCCCGGCCGGTCGGCGCAGTCGCTGAGCGGCGAGCTGACGCTGGGGGTGCGCGCCGAGCATCTGGACATCGGCTCGCTCGACGACGGTCTCGCCGCGCATGTCGAACTGGTCGAGCATCTCGGCGACGTGTCGCTGCTGCATGCGCGACTCGATGGCATGGCGCACGCGATCACGCTGAAGCTCGACAAGAAGGACGCGCAGCATGCGGTCGGCGCGCGCGTCGGGATCAAGGTGGCGTCGTCGTCGGTCACGCTGTTCGATGCGAACGGCGCCGCGGTGAGTCTCTCGCGACCCAAAGTCGGCGAGGACGTAGGCGCGGTCGTTTGACAGGCCGATGCCGACGAGCGAGCACCAGCACACCGATGGCGGATAGCGCGATGGAGAAAAATGTAGCGAAGGACGATGGCGAGGCCGCGGCTAGCGGCCCGTCCGGGCAGCGGAATGCGCAGACGCCTGGTGAAACGGCGGCTGCCGCGGACCGCGGGCAATCGGCTATCGAACGAGCGCCGCAGCAGCGAGGAAGGTTGAAGAAGCCGCGCGAATCGCTGCATGCGTGGATCGTACATTTCGATGCGGAGCCTTCATCGAGGCCGCCTGCATCGGACGACGAAGAGTGAGGCACAAGCAGGGATGTCGTTAGTTGGTTTGCATCAATATTACGCTTTGCTGTCTATGCCTTGCACGGAGCTTCATCCTTGCTGGGCCTGGCTTTGGGGGCCGGGTCGGGTGGTTCCGAATAGTGGGTCCGAACTTAGGTTAACTCCGCATGGCGGTGGCGAGTAGGGGCCATTAACATCCGCTAACGTTAAGGGTAACGTTCCGGCTGTTTACATCTATTCAAAGAGCTAAAACACGGAGCAGACATTGAAACCCGAGACGCGTCGCGCTCCTATCCGGCACGACCCTGTATGGCCGGAGCGTTCTGCGTAAAACGTATTGATTAGATGGAAGCGCAGCGGTTGCGCGCAGGGATTGGCGCTACCGGTGCGGGCTGTGTCGCGGTTACGGCAATCGTCGCCGCGAGTCGGACGGGAGTTCGAGGGAGCTCCTGGCAGTAGGTTGGGAAGAAGTGCCTGAGAGCAAGGTTGATAAAGAATGTCGGGCCGCGCATCGCGGGCGTTCGGATGCGGGCGCGTCGGCCCGACACAAAAAATAACCGTTGGAATTTTGCTGGGTGGAGAGCGTCATGGAAAAGCGAGTATCTAAAGCCATCTTCAAGTCCCGGGCCTGCGAGCTGTTCCGTCAGGTCGAGGCATTGGGCGAAACCGTGGTCGTCACCGACCGCGGGCAGCCCACCATCGAAATTCGGCCGTATCGCAGCAAACAGGAAAATCCGCTCGAGCTGCTGCGCGCGTCGATTACGCATTTCAATCTGAAACGCGCGTTGCAACCGGTCACGGCCGACCAGGAAGAGTAATGATCACGCTCGACACGCTTGCGCTCGTGTGCTGGCTCGGCAGGCAGAAAGCGCTGAGCCAGGCCGCGCACGATGCGATCGATCGGGAGCTCGCCGGCGGCGAGATCCTGATCTCGGCGATCAGCGCGTTCGAAATCGCGGAGTTCGTGAAGGTCGGCAGTCTCGGGCTGTCGATGGACGCGCGCAGCTGGATGTCGACGTTTCTGTCGCTAGACGGCGTGCGGATGATTCCGGTCGACACCGAGATCGCGTTTCGCGCGGCCACGCTGCCGCCTTCGCTCAGCTTGCATCAACGCCTGATCGTCGCGACCGCGCGCACGCATGGCGGCACGCTCGTGACTTCGGATGCGAAGGTGCGCGCGGCGACTTACGTCGAAACGATCTGGTGACGGCCGCGGCGCTGCTTGATGCGGACAGGGCCGGTGGAATCGCGCACCACCAGTTCCGCCGGCAGCGTGATGCGCTGCGAAGCAGCGTCGATCCCGGCGATTTGCGCGAGCAGCGTGTTGACCGCCGAGCGCGCCATTTGCTGGAACGGTTGACGGATCGTGGTGAGCGCCGGGTGAAACTGCTCGGACATCGGGATGTCGTCGAAGCCGATCACCGAGATGTCGTCCGGCACGCGTAGGCCGGCTTCGCGAATTGCGGCGATTACGCCGAACGCGCTCTGGTCGTTGGCCGTGAAGATCGCGGTGGGGGGCTCGGCGAGGTTCAGCAGATCGAACGTGACGTCGAACGCCATCATTTGCGACAGGTCGCCCGCGGCGACCAGCGAGTCTTCACGCGGCAGGCCGAGACGAGCCAGCGTGTCGTGATAGCCGCGTTGCCGGTCGCGCACACCTTCGATCGTTTCGTCGCCCGCCAGAAACGCGATGCGCTTGTGACCGAGTTCCGCCAGGTGTTCGACCGCGAGACAGGCGCCGCCGTAGTTGTCGACCGACACCGACGGGAAGCCCGTCAGCGTGCCGCGCTGATCGACGACGACGACCGGCACCTTCGCGGTGGCGAGCGCCTCGAGGCACAGCGACTCGCGCGGAAGAATCGCGAGGATGCCGTCGGAGAATTGCTGGATCAGTCCGAGCAGGTCGTGATGCGTATGACGATCTTCGTCGAACACCGTGTAGACCAGCATCTCGCAGCCCGCGCCACGCGCCGCGCGGCCCGCGCCGAGAATCAGTTCGCTGGAGAATTGCGTGTCGAGCGTCGGCGTGATGATGCCGATGATGCCATTGCGGCCACCCGACAGTTTCTGCGCGGTGCGGTTGACGACGTAACCGATGTCCGACGCGATTCTCAGTACTTCGTCACGGGTTTCGCGCGACACGCCAGGACGGCCGTTCAGAGCGCGCGATGCGGTCATCTGGGACACCCCGGCAAGCTTGGCGACGTGCTCAAGTGTGGGGGTTTGTCTTGCCATGCGGGTCGGAGCTGTGCGAGAGGTCATTGGATGGGTCGACTCGCTAATCGCGTTAGCGATACCGTTTATGTAGTCGCTATTCTAGCAGAACCCTGTATATTTCCGCTTTCCCGCAATCAATCAATCTTATACAAGTGTTGCGTCGCAGCCCGCCGAGACCAGGTAAAATCCCGCATAGCCTTACTTCCCGCATCGGCCTAACATTCACTAACGTTAAGGCTAACGTTAACGTTTCGGCGGTTTCTTAAAAATCCAGAAGAGGGGACACACACATGGCGTACCCGGCGTTGTTTAAGGCGCGGTCCATTGTCGGCGCGACGGCGCTGCTGTTTTCGTTGTCTGCAGTTGTTTCGAACGCCCTAGCGGCGGACTCCAAGACGATCACGGTATGGGACCAGCAGACCAATGCGTCGTCGAGCAAGATCATTCGCGACGCGTCGGATCGATTCGAAAAGGCGGTTCCGGGCTACAAGGTCGAGAATTCGCACGTGCTGAACGAAGCGTACAAGACGAAGCTGAAGGTCGCTTTCGGCGCGAACCAACCGCCGTGCGTGTTCGAGAACTGGGGCGGCGGCGGCCTGCACGAGTACGTGAAGTCCGGCCAGATCGCCGACCTGACCCCGTACCTGACCAAGGACCCGGCGTATCGCAACCGCTTCATGCAATCGTCGTGGGATGTCACTACATTCGACGGCAAGACCTACGGTGTTGCTGCCGAAAACGCAGCGGCCGCGGTGATCTTTTACAACAAGGAAGTTTTCAAGAAGTACGGCATCACGCCGCCGAAGACGTGGGATGAACTGATGCACGTCGTCGACGTGCTGAAGCAGCACAACGTTGCAGCGTTCTCGCTCGCGAACAAGAACAAGTGGACCGGATCGATGTACTACATGTACCTGGTCGACCGTATCGGTGGTCCGCAAGTCGTGAAGGATGCGATCGAAGGCAAGGGCAAGGGCTTCGAAGATCCGGCCTTCGTCGAAGCCGGCAAGCGCATTCAGGAACTGGTGAAGGCTGGCGCGTTCGCACCGGGCATCAACGGTCTTGATTACGACTCGGGCGCTTCGCGCCGTCTGCTGTACACCGGCAAGGCTGCCATGGAGCTGATGGGCGCCTGGGAAGCTTCGACGATCGCCAACGAAAATCCGACGTTCTCGAAGGATCTCGACTTCTTCCCGTTCCCGAGCGTGCCGGGTGGCAAGGGTGATCCGCGCGATCTGATCGGCACGGTGGGCGATGGCTTCCTCAGCATCTCGGCCGAGTGCAAGACGCCGGAAGCAGCGTTCAAGCTGATTCAGGCACTGACCGACGAACAGGCGATGCAGGCTCGCGCGTCGGATGACCATAAGCTCCCGCCGGTCAATAACGTCAAGATCGACGATCCGTTCACGCAGCGTCTGCAGAAGCTGCTTGCCGCGGCTCCGAGCGTGCAGCTCTGGTACGACCAGGCACTGCCGCCGGCTCTCGGTGAAATGCACAAGGACACGACGCAGGCGCTGTTCGGCCTGTCGGTGACGCCTGAAGCTGCTGCGCAGCAAATGGAAGCCGCTTCGAAGAAGGGCGGTTGATCTTCTCCAGTCTCAAAGAAAAGTCCGACCGGCACCGCGAGGTGCCGGTCGGCATACAAGCCCGTGAATATTGCAATTACCGCTACTCCCGAACGCCGGCTGAGATTCTCGTCGCAAACGTTAGTCACGGTCGTGTTTCTTGCGCCGTCGCTGCTGCTGCTGGCGGTGTTCCTGCTTTATCCGCTCGTCTCCAGCCTGCGGCTGTCGCTGCTCGACTGGAACGGCCTCGGCAACACTGCCCGTTATATCGGGCTCGCGAACTGGGAGCGGCTCGCGCACGACACGGTGTTCTGGCAATCGCTGAAGAACAACGTGATTCTTGCTGTCTCGTCGATCGTCATCCAGCTTCCGATCGCGCTCGCGCTCGCCGTGCTGCTGGAAAAGGCCGGCCGTGGCTCGCGCTTGCTGAAGGTTCTCTATTTCCTTCCTCTGTTGATGTCGAGCGTGGCGATCGGCGTGCTGTTCAAGCAGATCTACGATCCCAATTTCGGTCCGGTCAACGTCGCGCTGCAGGCATTCGGGCTCGATGGCCTCGCGAAGGACTGGCTGGGCGACCCGCATTTTTCGCTGGGCGCGACGATTGCCGTGATCATCTGGCAGAACGCGCCTTTCTACATGATTCTGTTCCTCGCCGGGCTCTCGTCGATGCCGGCGGAAGTCAACGAGGCTGCGCTGCTCGACGGCGCATCCGAGTGGACCATTTTCTGGCGTATCAAGCTGCCGCATCTGCAGGGCACGGTGCGCACGGCAGTGCTGCTGTCCGTGCTCGGCTCGCTGCGTTACTTCGATCTCGTCTTCGTCATGACCGGTGGCGGCCCCGAAGGCTCGTCCGAGGTGATGGCCACCTACATGTATCGCACGGTGTTTAGTTCGTTCCAACTCGGCTACGGCAGCACCATCGGCTCGGCGATGTTCCTTATCGTCATCACGGTGGCGGCGGTGTCGATGTACTTCACCCGCCGTTATGCAACCGAGGTCTGAACCATGAACAAGAAACTACGCTTCCCCCGCGTCGGGATTCCTCTGCTGGCATTGATCTGGCTGGCCGTCACGACGATTCCGTTTCTCTTCATGGTCGCGTCGAGCCTGAAGAGCCAGGAGGAGACTTTCGCGACGTCCGTGTGGGCGCCCCCGAGCCACCTGTACTGGGGCAATTACGCGGCTGTGCTGCACGGGCCGTTCTTCACTTATTTCCGTAACAGTGTGTTCACGGTGGGCGTGTCGGTGCTGCTGATCGTCATCATCAGTGCGATGGCGGCCTACGTGTTTGCGCGCTTGCGCTTCTCGCTGAACAAGACGCTGTTCGGACTGGTGGTCGCCGGCATGATCGTGCCGCTGCATGCGACGCTCGTGCCGATCTACTTGCTCACGCGCAACCTCGGCCTCTACGACACCGCGTTCGCGCTGCTCGGCCCGTATGTGGCGCTCAGTCTGCCGGTGTCGATCTTCATCCTGACCGAATTCATGCGCCAGATTCCGCGCGAGCTCGAAGAAGCGGCGCAGCTCGACGGCTGCAGTCCGTTCCGCATCTTCTGGCGGATTTTCTTCCCGCTTTCGGCACCGGGGCTCGCCACTGTGACGATCTTCAACGGCATTGGCCTTTGGAACGAGTTCATCTTCGCGTACATGCTCACGTCGACGGCCGAGCACCGTACGCTGCCGCTCGCGATCTGGGACTTCATGGGGCAATACGCGTCGAACATTCCTTCGATGCTGTCCGTCCTCGTGCTCACCTCGTTGCCGCTGATCGTTGCCTACGCGTTCGGTCAGGAGCGCGTGATCAAGGGGATGATGGCTGGCTCGCTCAAGGGCTGATCCGCATCGCACACCACCTCGAATCGTGTGGGCCGCAGTGGCCCGCACACCGAACTTCGCAAAAACGACATGGCAAGCATCTCTCTCACTAACGTACAGAAGTCCTATACGAGCGGTAACTCGGTGATCCGCGACGCCAACCTCGAAGTCGGCAAGGATGAATTCTGCGTGTTCCTCGGGCCGTCCGGCTGCGGCAAGTCCACGCTGCTGCGCATGATTGCCGGCCTCGAATCGATCACCGACGGCGAACTGCGCATCGACGGTGAACTGATGAACAACGTCGAACCCGCGAAGCGCCAGGTAGCGATGGTATTCCAGAACTACGCGCTGTATCCGCATATGAGCGTGTACGAGAACATGGCGTTCGGTCTGCGTCAGGCGAAAGTCGACAAGGCCATCATCGACAAGAAAGTGCGCAGCGCCGCTGCCGCACTGCAACTCGACAGCTATCTCGAGCGCCGCCCCGCTGCGCTGTCCGGCGGCCAGCGCCAGCGCGTGGCGATCGGCCGCGCGATCGTGCGCGAGCCGGGCGTGTTCCTGTTCGACGAGCCACTGTCGAATCTCGACGCCGCGCTGCGCGTGCAAACGCGTACTGAAATCGCCCGTTTGCATCGCGAGTTCAACCGTGCGAGCGCGGTGTACGTCACGCACGACCAGATCGAAGCAATGGCGCTCGCCGACAAGATCGTGCTGCTGCACGCCGGCGCGGACATGGAAAAACACGGCAGCATCGCGCAGATCGGCGCGCCGCTCGATCTGTATCACCGGCCCAAGAGCCGCTTCGTCGCGGGCTTCATCGGTTCGCCGAAGATGAACTTCATGCCGGCCACGGTCCTCGCGGTCGACGAAAAGGGCATTCAGGTCGAACTGACCACGGGCGAGCGCGTGCGCGCCGAGGTCGACGGCAGCAGGCAGCGCGTCGGCTCGCAGGTCACGCTCGGCATCCGGCCGGAGCATCTCGCCCTGCCGTCGGCGCAGCCCGGCGTGCAGTCGATTCGCTGCGCCGTGCGTCTGGTCGAGCGGATGGGCGAGCACAGCTACGTGCACGTGGACGGTGGCGTGCGAGACGGCAACACGATGATCGCCAAACTGCCCGGCGACGGTGGCGTGAACCACGACGAACGCGTCGAGTTGGCGTTCGCACCCCACGCGTGCCACGTATTCGACGACAAGGATTTCGCGCTGCCGCGTCTGCACTGATGCGCTTGTGACCGCGCTTTGCTGCGCGAAGCAGGCAAGCGCGGTCCTACTGAACCGCGTCGCTAGTCGCACCGAACGACCCGCAGCCGATCAAACACCGCGAATCTAGAATCGCGGCCGCGTTCGGTCGATTAGCAGGACTGCGAAGTACGGAAAGTTATCTGAAATGGAACCGGATGGCTCCGGGCCGAAGCAACGCCCTGCCGCACGCTTGTCAGGAACAACGGATTTGTCGGCGCTTCATGCGCTTCGTACACCAGGATAAATAAAAGGAGTTTTCGATGTTGCTTCGCCAAAGTGAGATGCCGCTCTACCGCAATCCCGCCGCAGCCGTGGAAGAGCGCGTGGGCGATCTGCTCGCGCGCATGACACTCGACGAAAAGATTGCGCAGCTTCATGCCGCGTGGCTGGTGCTGTCGGCCGATGGCAATCACAAGGCGCGTAGCATCGATTTCGCGCAGAGTGCCAACCAGATCACGGTCGACGAAATCTTGCAATATGGCCTCGGCCAGATCACGCGTCCGCTCGGCACGCATACGGTCGAACCGAAGGAAGGCGTGCGCGCGCTCAACGAACTGCAGCGCAAGATGGTGGAAGACACGCGCCTCGGCATTCCGGTGATGGCGCACGAGGAGTGCCTCGTCGGCCTCATGATCAAGGACGCGACGCTCTTCCCGTCGCCGTTGAACTATGCAGCGACGTGGAATCCGCGACTGGTCGGCGAAGTCGGCACGATCATCGGCGAGCAGGCGCGTTCGATCGGCTGTCACCAGGGGCTCGCGCCAGTGCTCGACGTGTCGCGCGATCCGCGCTGGGGCCGCACCGAGGAGACGCTCGGCGAAGACCCGTATCTGGTCGGCGTGCTCGCGTGCCATTACGTGAAAGGCCTGCAAGGCGAACAGCGCGATTTGCTCGCGACGCTCAAGCATTTCGTCGGTCATTCGGCGAGCGAAGGCGGCCGCAATCATGCGCCGGTGCATGTCGGTCCGCGCGAGCTCAACGACGTGTTCATGCTGCCGTTCGAAATGGCCGTAAAGCTCGCGAACGCGGGCTCGGTGATGCCCGCGTATCACGACGTCGATGGCGTGCCCTGCCATGGCGATCGCACGCTGCTGCACGACACGCTGCGCGAGAAGTGGGGTTTCGACGGTCTCGTCGTCGCGGATTACGCGGGCGTCGACCTGCTTTACAGCCATCACGCGGTGGCGCGCGACAGCGCTTCGGCCGCGGCTCTCGCGTTCAACTCCGGCCTCGATGTCGAGCTGCCGGGCCACGAGTGCGCGGTGCATCTGAAGGAGGCGCTCGAGCGCAACGAGATCACCGAAGCGACGATCGACACCGCCGTCACGCGCGTGCTGCGCGTGAAATTCCAGCTCGGCCTGTTCGAGAATCCGTATGTCGATCCCGAACGCGTCGACGTGAAGAGCGCGGCCGCGGGCGATACCGCGTATCAGGTCGCGCTCGAATCGGCGGTTCTGCTGCGCAATCAGGGCGACGTGCTGCCGCTCGACGCGAACGGCGCCGACAAGATCGCGGTGATCGGCCCGACCGCCGACGATCCGCTCGCGCTCCTCGCCGGCTATAGCTTCCCGGTGCATCTGATCAACAGCGGCGAGCAGTCCACTGCTTCGATCTCGACGCCGCTGCGTTCGCTGCGCGCGTTGCTCGGCAACGAGCGCGTGATTCACGCGCAGGGCTGCGACATCATCAAGGAACGCCGCGCGGGCGCGCCGGTGTTCCCGGGCGACGTGTCGCTCGATTTGACCGGCGACGCGCATTGCGACGAACTGATCAGCAAGGACACCGACGGCATCGCGGCGGCGGTCGAGGCCGCGCGGCAAGCGGGCGTCGCGCTGGTGTTCGTCGGCGATCTGGCCGGCCTGTTCCAGTCCGGCACGGTCGGCGAAGGGTCCGATACCGACAGCCTTGACCTGCCGGGCGTGCAGCAGGCGTTGCTGCAGGCGGTGGTCGACAGCGGCACGCCGACGGTCGTCGTGATGACGGGCGGCCGCCCGTACAATCTCGGCGGCCTCGAAGATCGCATCGCCGCGCAGATCATGGCGTTCGCGCCGGGCGAGCGCGGCGCCGAAGCGCTGGCCGATCTGCTGGTGGGCCGCGCCAACTTCAGCGGCCGTCTGCCGTTGTCGGTGCCGAAGAGCGCGGGCGCCGTGCCGTACGTGTATAACCATCGTCTGAAGAGCGCTGGAACGCCGATTGCATACCATTTCGGTTGCCGCTATCCGTTCGGCTTCGGTCTCGGCTATACGCAGTTCCGTTACGGCGATCTCGCGCTCGCGCACAGCGAAGTGCCGATCGCAGACGGGACGATCGAGTTGAGCTTCACGCTCGACAACATCGGTGCGCGCGACGGCACCGAGATCGTGCAGATCTACGTGCGTGACCGTCACGCGTCGGTCGCGCGGCCGGTGCGCGAGTTGAAAGCGTTTGCGCGCGTGCCGCTCGCGGTCGGTGCCTCGGCGCGTGTGCGCGTGAAGCTGCCGGTCGATATGCTCAACTTCACCGACGCGCGCGGCGAGCGTATCGTCGAGCCCGGTGATTTCGATCTGCTCGTCGGCAGTTCGAGCCGCGACATTCATCTGAGCGCCACGGTCGCGGTCGCGGGCTCCGCGACCAGAACGCTCGAACGCAACTGGCGCATGCTGAGCGAAGTCGAGATCGTGGCCTAAGCGGCGGGTCGGGGCGGCGAGTGCCGCCCTGTGTGTGGTCCTACTCGTTACAAGTGGAAAATCTGATGTCGTACGCAACCTATCCAAGCCTGGCGGACAAAACCATTGTCGTAACCGGCGGCGGCAGCGGGATCGGCGCCGCGATCGTCGAGGCCTTCGCGCAGCAAGGCGCGCGCGTGTTCTTCCTCGACGTCGCCGAGCACGATTCGCTCGCGCTGCAGGAAAAGCTTCACCACGCGAAGCATCAACCGCTGTTCCGCCGCTGCGACCTGAAAAATGTCGATGCAATCGAAAGCACGTTTGCGGCCATCGTCGAAGCGGCAGGTCCGATCGACGTGCTCGTCAACAACGCCGGCAACGACGACCGGCACGAAATCGGCGATCTCACCGCGAGCTACTGGGACGACCGTATCGCGGTGAATCTGCGCCACCAGTTCTTCTGCGCGCAGGCCGCCGCGAACGGCATGCGTCGCGCGGGGCGCGGCGTGATCCTGAATCTGGGCTCGGTGTCCTGGCATGTCGCGCTGCCGAACCTCGCGATCTATATGACGGCCAAGGCGGGCATCGAAGGGCTCACGCGTGGTCTCGCGCGCGATCTGGGCGGCGCGGGCATCCGCGTGAACTGCATCATTCCGGGTGCGGTGAAGACGCCGCGGCAAATGCAGCTGTGGCAATCGGCGGAGAGCGAAGCGAAGGTCGTCGCGAGTCAGTGTCTGCAACTGCGCATCGAGCCCGAGCACGTCGCGCGCATGGCGTTGTTCCTCGCGTCCGACGACGCGTCGCGCTGCTCCGGCCGTGATTACTTCGTCGACGCAGGGTGGTACGGAGAATGAGCATGCAGGTACCTGTGTGCGTATGGGCGGTCGGCGCCGAACTGGCTGAAGGGCCGCTGTGGCAGGCTGCCGAGAACGCCGTGTATTTCGTCGATATCAAGGGGCGCCGGATTCATCGGCTGTCCGTCGCGAGCGGCGAGCAGCGGACGTGGCAGGCGCCGGACCAGCCCGGTTTTCTGGCGCCGCTCGCTAACGGCACGTTCGTGTGCGGGCTGCCAGGCGGCCTGCATCGCTTCGATCCGGCGAGCGGGGAGTTCAGCAAGCTCGTCGACGTCGAACCGCATCTGCCGGGCAACCGCCTGAACGACGGTTTCGTCGATGCCCAAGGGCGCTTGTGGTTCGGCTCTATGGACGATGCCGAAGAGGCGCCGAGCGGCACGCTCTATCGCGTGAACGAGCGAGGCTCGGCGATCGCGCAGGACGATGACTACGTGATCACGAACGGCCCGGCGATGAGCCCGGACGGCCGCACGCTGTATCACAACGACACGATGCGGCGCGTGGTCTATGCGTTCGACGTCGCCGCGGACGGCACGCTGTCGGGCAAGCGCATCTTCGCCGCGATCTCGGGCGACGGCCATCCCGACGGCATGGCCGTCGATGCCGACGGCTTCGTGTGGATCGCGCTGTTCGGCGGCTGGCGGATCGAGCGTTACTCACCGGCGGGCGAACTGGTCGATCAGGTGCCGTTGCCGTGCGCGAACGTGACGAAGCTCGCGTTCGGCGGCGACGATCTGCAAACCGTCTATGTGACGACCGCATGGAAGGGGCTGACTGCCGTCGAGCGCCAGCATCAGCCGCAGGCGGGCGGGCTGTTCTCGTTCCGAGCACCAGTGGCGGGACAGGTTCATGCTCGCTGCACGGTGGGCTTCGAGCGTTAAAACGAAAAAACACAGCGACAGGACAAGCCGCAATACGCAACCCTGACGTTGCCTGGTCGCTCCGCAAGGAGCGGCCCGCTATCATGTGCCTTCCATGACTTCCGCGCATTCGCCCCGATTCCTATCATGACGTCCAGGCCGCCAGTCCCGCCCCGCATGTCCGATGTTGCCGAACGTGCGGGCGTCTCGAAGATGACCGTGTCGCGCGTGCTCGCGGGCCGCAACGTGTCGCAAGCGACCCGCGAACGCGTGCAAAAGGTCATCGACGAACTCGGTTACGTCGCCGATGCGGCGGCGGGCGCGCTGTCGTCGGGACGCTCGGAGTTCGTCGCGGTGCTGGTGCCGTCGCTGTCCAGCTCGAACTTCTCCGACACCGTGCGCGGCCTGAATGCCGCACTGAATCCGCATGGTCTGCAACTGCTGCTCGGCGATACGGACTACCTGCTGGAACAGGAAGAACTGCTGGTGCGCTCGATGCTGCGCCACCAGCCGCGCTGCGTCGCTTTGACGGGCGGCCGGCACACCGACGCGACGCGCATGCTGTTGCAGCGCGCCGGTATCCCGGTCGTCGAAATGTGGGATTTGCCCAGCGATCCGATCGATACGGTCGTCGGCTTTTCGAACTCGGCGGCGGCGCGCGCGATGGTTCGGCATCTGCACGAGCGCGGTTATCGGCGGATCGGCTTTATCGCGGGCGCCAGCGAGCGCGACCGGCGCGGGCACGACCGGATGCGCGGCTACGTCGCCGAAGTCAAGGCGCTGGGCCTCGGCGAGCCGCGCGTGATCCGGCTTGGCGATTCGCCGATCACGATGAGCCACGGCGCGCCGGCGATCAGCGCGTTGCTGGACACGTGGCCCGATACCGAGGCCGTGATGTGCGTGAGCGACATGTCGGCGTTCGGCGCGATCATGGAGTGCCATCGGCGCGGGCTGTCGGTGCCGGGCGACATCGCGGTTGCCGGTTTCGGCAACTTCGAGGTGTCGTGGTGCTGTCAGCCGAGCATCACGACGGTATCGGTCGATGCGTACGGCATCGGCCTGCGCGCCGGCGAGACGCTGCTCGCGGCGCTCGCTGACCGCGAAGCCGGCGGCGTGCATCGCAGCAAAGCGGTGAAGATCGATTTCACGGTGATTTCGCGCGATAGCGCGTAATGGGCGCATCGCTGAATTCGCAAGCCGCGAATGCGTCGAACTACCCTTAATCAGACAGATCAGGGATATCCCTTGGTTGTCCGGACGGTAAGCCCGGCGTAACATCCACAGCCAGAAATGTTACCGGTAACTTTGCCGGCAACGGCATTTGCCAACAAAACACGCTGATGGAGAAACGAATGACCGCTGTACCGTCCGCCATCGCCGCGCCCACCGCGCGCGTCGACGAGTTCGAGGAAAGGACCTATCGCAAGGTCGTGCGCCGGCTGCTGCCAATACTGTTGCTGTGCTACGTGGTTGCGTATCTGGATCGCGTGAACGTCGGCTTCGCGAAGCTGCAGATGCTCGACGATCTCGGCCTGTCCGACACGATGTACGCGATCGGCGCGAGCGTGTTTTTCTGGGGCTATTTCATCTTCGAAGTGCCCAGCAACGTGTTTCTGCATCGCTACGGCGCGCGTTTCTGGATCGCGCGCATCATGTTCACGTGGGGGCTCGTGTCGATGGCGCTCGCGTTCGTCGCGCCGCTCGCGCAGATCGCGCACGTCGAAACCGCGACGATGTTCTACATCCTGCGCTTCCTGCTCGGGCTCTGCGAGGCCGGCTTCTTCCCCGGCGTGATTCTGTATCTGAACTTCTGGTTTCCCGCGCAGCGCCAAAGCCGCGTGATGTCCGGCTTTCTGATCGCGATGCCGGTCAGTCTGATGCTCGGCGGGGTCGTGTCGGGCTGGCTGATGGAACATACGGCGGGCCTGCTCGGCTATCAGGGCTGGCAATGGATGCTGCTGATCGAGGGCGTGCCGTCGCTGCTGACCGCGTTCGTCGTGTACTTTTCGCTCGACGACGGCATCGACCGCGCCCGCTGGCTCACGCCCCAGGAAAAGAGCCTGCTCGCGGCGAATCTGCAGCGCGAAAGCGCGCACAAGACCGCGCGCTTCGGCTCCGCGGTGCGCGATCCGCGCGTCTGGCTGCTGGTCGCGATCTTGCTCACCTTCAATACCGGCTTCTACGGTCTCGCGTTCTGGCTGCCGTCGATCATCAAGGCGACCGGCGTGCAGGACCCGCTGCATATCGGCCTGTTGACCGCGATCCCGTACGGCGTGGCGATCGTCGCGACGCTCGCGAACGCCGCGCATTCGAAGAAGACCGGCGAGCGGCGCCTGCATGCGGCGATTCCGGCGCTGATCGGCGGAGTCGGTCTGATCATGAGCGCAGCTTTGGCGCATCATGTGGTGTGGGCGATCACGTTTCTGACGATCGCCACCGCTGGCATCCTCGCGTTGATGCCAATTTACTGGACGTTCCCGGGGCAGTTGCTGTCGGGCGCCGCGGCGGCGGCCGGCATCGCGATGATCAACGCGATCGGCAATCTGTCCGGATTTACCGGTTCGATGATCACCGCCGTGGCAAAAAACCTGACCGGCGACATCAACAACGGCACCTACGCACTCGGTGCGTGTCTGCTGGTCAGCTGCGTGCTGATCCTGCTCGTGCCGCGCACGATGCTGACGCGGGCCACGTCGAATGAAAACAGCGCGCCTGGCCGCGAGACGGCGCGCGCACGGAAACACGCAGAGCACGCATAAGCGCGTATCAGCAACCCTCACCCAGACAGAGAGACACGCATCATGTCAGCATCCACCCCGCGCCGGCTGCGTAGCCAGGAATGGTTCGACGATCCCTCGCACGCGGATATGACGGCACTGTACGTCGAGCGATTCATGAACTACGGTCTGACGCGCGAAGAGCTGCAGTCGGGCCGGCCGATCATCGGCATCGCGCAGACGGGCAGCGATCTCGCGCCCTGCAACCGGCATCACATCGAACTGGCGGCGCGCACGAAAGCCGGCATTCGCGACGCGGGTGGCATTCCGATGGAGTTTCCGGTGCATCCGCTCGCCGAGCAGAGCCGCCGGCCGACCGCCGCGCTGGACCGCAATCTCGCGTATCTGGGTCTCGTCGAAATCCTGCACGGCTTCCCGCTCGACGGCGTGGTGCTGACCACCGGCTGCGACAAGACCACGCCCGCGTGCCTGATGGCCGCGGCCACTGTCGACATGCCGGCGATCGTGCTGTCCGGGGGCCCGATGCTCGACGGCTGGCACGACGGCAAGCGCGTCGGCTCGGGCACCGTGATCTGGCATGCGCGCAATCTGCTCGCGGCCGGCGAGATCGACTACGAAGGCTTCATGGAGCTGACCACCGCATCGTCGCCGTCGATCGGTCACTGCAACACGATGGGCACCGCGCTGTCGATGAATAGCCTCGCGGAAGCGCTCGGCATGTCGCTGCCCGGCTGCGCGAGCATTCCGGCCGCATATCGCGAGCGCGGCCAGATGGCCTACGCGACCGGCAAGCGCATCGTCGATCTGGTGCGCGAGGACGTGCGGCCGTCGAAGATCATGACTAAAGAAGCGTTCGAAAACGCGATCGTGGTCGCATCGGCGCTCGGCGCGTCCACCAACTGCCCGCCGCATCTGATCGCGATCGCGCGGCACATGGGCGTCGAGCTGAGTCTCGACGACTGGCAGCGCGTCGGCGAGCAGGTGCCGCTGATCGTCAACTGCATGCCCGCGGGCGAGTATCTCGGCGAGAGCTTCCATCGCGCGGGCGGCGTGCCGGCCGTGATGCACGAACTCGCGAAAGCCGGCCTCGTGCACGAGGAATGTCTGACGGTGTCGGGCCGCACGATGGGCGAAATCGCGGCCGCCGCGCCGACGCCGGATCGCGAGGTGATCAAGACGACCGACGATCCGCTGAAGCACGGCGCGGGCTTCATGGTGCTGTCGGGCAACTTCTTCGACAGCGCGATCATGAAGATGTCGGTGGTCGGCGATGCGTTCCGCAAGACCTATCTGAGCGAGCCGGGTGCGGAGAACGCCTTCGAAGCACGCGCGATCGTGTTCGACGGCCCCGAGGACTATCACGCGCGCATCAACGACCCGGCCCTCGAAATCGACGAGCATTGCATTCTCGTGATTCGCGGCACCGGCACGGTCGGCTATCCGGGCAGCGCCGAGGTCGTCAACATGGCGCCGCCGGCGGCGCTCGTGCGCCAGGGCATCACGTCGCTGCCCACACTGGGCGACGGCCGGCAAAGCGGCACGTCCGCGAGCCCGTCGATTCTGAACATGTCGCCGGAAGCGGCGGTGGGCGGCGGCCTCGCGCTGTTGCGCACGAATGACCGCATCCGTGTCGATCTGAATTCGCGCAGTGTCAACGTACTGGTCGACGAAGCCGAACTCGCGCGACGCCGCGAAACCGTGAAGTTCGAGATTCCGGCCGCTCAAACGCCGTTGGCAGGAGCTGTACCGCAAGACGGTCGGCCAGCTTTCGACCGGCGGCTGTCTGGAACCGGCGACGCTTTATCTGAAGGTGATTGCCGAGCGCGGCAATCCACGGCATTCGCATTGACCTGCAGGTGACAATGCCGGGCTTCGCACGCAACGCGACGCCCGGCCTTGCCCGTTCCTCCACTTATTCGAAAGAGCCCATCCCATGTCCGCAACTTCCTCCTCCAGCTTTCTTCCCGGCGATCTGAACGACGCGCTGCTGATCGGCCGCGTGTGGCGCAAGACCGAGCAGCACGAAGGACCGTGCGTGGTCGTCGTGCGCGGCGGCGAAGTGTTCGACATCACCGCGAGCGTGCCGACCACCGCCGATCTATTCGAACGCGACGATGCCGCGCAATTTGCGCGCAGCGCGCCGGGCGCGCCGCTCGGGCCGGTCGCGCAACTGATCGACGCGAACCTGCCGGGCGCGAGCACCCCCGCCGTGCGCCTGCTCGCGCCGTGCGATGTGCAGGCGATCAAGGCCTGTGGCGTCACGTTCGCGGTGAGCCTGATCGAGCGCGTGATCGAGGAGCAGGCCGGCGGCGATCCGGCGAAGGCGAAGGAAGTGCGCGAGACGATCGCATCGACGATCGGCACCGATCTGTCGAAGATCAAGCCGGGCTCGGAGGCCGCGATGAAGCTGAAGGCCGAGCTCGAGCGTCGCGATGCGTGGTCGCAATACATGGAAGTCGGCATCGGTCCGGACGCCGAAGTATTTTCGAAATCGCAGCCGATGTCGGCGGTCGGCTTCGGCGCGGACGTCGGTCTGCTCGCCGCGTCGGTGTGGAACAACCCGGAGCCGGAGATCGTGCTCGCGGTGAATAGCCGCGGCAACATCGTCGGCGCGACGCTGGGCAACGACGTGAACCTGCGCGACATCGAAGGGCGCTCGGCGCTGTTGCTCGGCAAGTGCAAGGACAACAACGGCTCGTGCGCGATCGGCCCGTTCGTGCGGCTGTTCGACGACACCTTCTCGCTCGACTCGGTGCGCAGCGCGAGCGTGTCGCTGCGCGTCGAAGGCACCGACGACGAGTTCGTGCTCGACGGCGTGAGCCATATGAGCGAGATCAGCCGCGACCCGGCCGACCTCGTCGCGCAGACCTGCGGCCGTCACCATCAGTACCCGGACGGCTTTATGCTGTTCCTCGGCACGATGTTCTCGCCGATCAAGGACCGCGACGCGCCCGGCGCCGGTTTCACGCATCACCTCGGCGACCGCGTGACGATTTCGACGCCGCAGCTCGGCGCGCTGACCAACACGGTGCGCCTGTCCACCGAAATCGAACCGTGGACGTTCGGCGTGCGCGCGCTTTATCGCAACCTCGCGGCTCGTGGCCTGCTGGTTGCTGAATAACTGGATCGTCGCTGCAATTTTCGAAAGGAGAATCAGGACATGAGTCAATTTGCAAACTACATCGACGGACAGTGGGTCGACGGCGCGAGCGTATCGCGTAACGTCAATCCGTCGAATCTCGACGACGTGATCGGCGAATTCGCGCAAGCCGACGCCGAGCAGACGCACCGCGCGATCAGCGCCGCGCGCAAGGCTTTCGCGACGTGGTCGCTGTCCACGCCGCAGCAGCGCTTCGACGTGCTCGACCAGGCAGGCAGCGCGATCCTCGCGCGCAAGGCGGAGCTCGGCAAGCTGCTCGCGCGTGAAGAAGGCAAGACGCTGCCCGAGGCGATCGGAGAAGTGGGCCGAGCCGGCCAGATCTTCAAGTTTTTCGCGGGCGAAGCGCTGCGCGTCGGCGGCGAAATCGTGCCGTCGGTGCGGCCGGGCATGACGGTCGAAATGACGCGCGAACCGGTTGGCGTGGTCGGCCTGATTACGCCATGGAACTTTCCGATCGCGATTCCGGCGTGGAAGATCGCGCCGGCGCTCGCGTACGGCAATACGGTCGTCATCAAGCCGGCCGATCTGGTGCCGGGCAGCACGTGGGAGCTGGTCAAGATCATCGCCGAGGCTGGCGCGCCGGCGGGCGTGATCAACCTCGTGATGGGCCGCGGCTCGGTGGTCGGCGAGGCGCTGGTGTCGTCGCCGCACGTGGATGCGATCAGCTTTACCGGTTCGGTCTCGACGGGCCGCGCGATCGGCGCGAAGTGCTTCGAGTCGGGCAAGAAATTCCAGCTCGAAATGGGCGGCAAGAATCCGATGGTCGTGCTCGACGACGCCGATCTCGACGTCGCGGTCGAAGCCTGCATCAACGGCGCGTTCTACTCGACGGGCCAGCGTTGCACGGCATCGAGCCGGCTGATCGTCACCGCGGGGATCTACGACCGCTTCATCGACGGCATGAAGGCGCGCATGCGCGCACTGAAGGTCGGCGATGCGCTCGCGGACGGCACGCAGATCGGCCCTGTCGTCGACGACAAGCAACTGGAGCAGGATGAGCGCTATCTGGCGATCGCGCGCGAAGAGGGTGGCACGGTGTTCGGCGGCGAGCGCGTCCAAGGCGTGACGCCGGGCAACTTCCTCGCGCCGGCGCTGGTCACGGAGACGACCTCGGCGATGCGCATCAACCGCGAAGAGGTGTTCGGGCCGGTCGCGTCGGTGATCAAGGTCAAGGACTACCAGGAAGCGCTCGCGGTCGCTAACGACACCGAGTTCGGTCTGTCGGCCGGCATCTGCACGACGTCGCTGAAGTACGCGAGTCATTTCCGCCGCCATGTGCAGGCGGGCATGGTGATGGTCAACACCGCGACGGCGGGGGTCGATTATCACGTGCCGTTCGGCGGCAGGAAGGGATCGAGCTATGGTCCGCGCGAGCAGGGCGCCTACGCCCGCGAGTTCTATACGTCGGTGAAGACCGCGTATATCAACCCGGGCGCGGTCTGACGCGATACTAGCGGGGCTTGCCAAAACGGAACTGGCCCGCCATTGCATTCAGTCGCGATGGCGGGCCAGCAGGGGAAGCTGCAAGAGCGCTATGGCAAAGCGCTCCGGCAGGTACAGCTACATCAACGGCAACTTTCCAACCGGGAACGCGGCTTACTGCGCTGCGCGGCCCTGTTGCGACGAACCGCTGGTCACGCCGCCGACCGCGCTGTTCTGCGCCGCGACGCGGGCTTCGGCAGCCTGAATGTTCGACGGATATTCGTTCGGGTTCGAACGCGCAGGGTTGTAGCCGGCCTTTTCGATCTGAACCAGCTCTTCACGAACTTGCGCGCGGGTCAGCGGCTGGTTCGATTGAGCGAAAACAGCAACCGGAGCAGCGAGGGTAGCGGCGATAACGACAGCTTGAACGAGCGATTTCATTTTTACTACCTCCAGGTTTTGTCTTGTTAGGCTGCGAAACCGTTTGTTTGCAGCAGTGATGACAGTCTAGGGGGAACCGGAACTAGGGTAAATACCTAATTCCTGAACTCACTGTTTCCATAACTAGAACAATATTGGGGCGGCAAGGCTGTCGAGCATCGATTTGCGAAGCGATCCAAGGTGGATCGGGCGCGTGTATCAGCCGGCTGACACGGCTTGGACAAGCAGCCAGCCAGCGACGCCTATGGCTATGGCGCCGATCGCCCGTGCGACGCGCGCGCCGTCCGGCGCCACTCGCTCGGCGGTGATGGCGGCCGTCACGGCAGTCATCAAGCGCAAATCAGTCATGCCGGCGACCAGCAGAATCGCCGTCAACCCCGCGCAGCAACCGGCACAATCCACCCCGATGCGCAGCCCGTAGCGCCACGCGCTTGCCGCGTTGGCGGCGAGGCTCGGTGTCGCGCGACAGCAGGCGAGGCGGCGCGTTTTCCACGTGCTGAACTGCAATGCGCCGGCGAGCAGGACGACCACGCCGGCCGCTAACGGCGCCGAACGAGCGAGCGCTAGCCACCGCAACTCGAACGCCGCGAGCGACGCACCGAGCGCAAACACCGCCACGCCGAGCGCAGTCCATACGACGGCGTACGCGCCGCTCACCAGCACCGTCAGCAGCGCCAGTCGCCCCGCGCTGGCCCGCGGGCCGACCGCGTCGCGATAGCGCAGCAGCGTCGGCATCAACGACGGCAACATCATCGCCGCCATCATCACGATCCACATCCCGATGAACGATGCCGCGGTGCGGGCCCACGTGCGCCCGCAGGTCGGCATCCACAGCGTCGACATCGACCAGCCGCCTGGCATCGGCAGCGCGCCCATCGCCGACATCGACGCGTTGTGCGCCAGTGTCGCCGCGACGCTCGCGATGAACACCAACGCGCAGACGCCGACGAACACGCGCTGCGATAAGCGCATCGCGCGCCACGTGGAGAAGTGCTGCCCGCTCATGCAGGCAGCGCGCACGAGCGGGCCCATCACCGCTCGTACTCGTCGTGACGGCGCCACCAGATGCCTGTCTCGTTGCGTCCCTTCGGCGCGCGATCGAGCCACTGGTACATGCCCCACAGCGCATCGACGCCGCGCGCGTAGGTCGAATACGTGTGATAGACGACGCCGTCTTCGAGCACGAACGCGCTCATGCCGGGCCGGTCGCGCGAATAGGTGGCCGCGTCGGTGCCGCAGGTCGCCGCGAATTGCGCGACGGGTTCGGGCGCGGGACTCACGTCCATCGCGTGACTGTTGCGTGCGTAGTTGTATTCGATATCGCCGGCGCGCTGCTGTGCTTCGGTGAACGAGACATTGAAGTCGAAATTGAAATCGCCGCTTGCCGACGACGCCCATGGAAACGTCCAGCCCATGCGCCGCTTATACGCCTGCAACTTCTCGAGCGGCGCGCGCGACACCGCCATCAGCAACACGTCGTGATGCGCGAGATGCACGGCGAAGCCGCCGAAGCCGTCCGCGATCGACGAGCATGACGGGCAGCCCGCCTTATAGTCGGGCCCGAACATGAAATGGTAGACGAGCAGCTGCGAACGTCCGCTGAACAGCTCGGCGAGCGACGCGCTGCCTTCGTCGGTATCGAAGCGGTAGGCCTTATCGACCTTCACCCACGGCAGCACCTGACGTTGCCGCGCGAGCTCGTCGCTGTGTCGCGTGTGGGCTTTTTCCGCGTCGAGCAGCGCGCGT
Source organism: Paraburkholderia sp. JPY419 (assembly GCF_050435705.1). NCBI lineage: Bacteria > Pseudomonadati > Pseudomonadota > Betaproteobacteria > Burkholderiales > Burkholderiaceae > Paraburkholderia > Paraburkholderia sp. JPY419. The sequence goes on from NZ_JBNDKV010000001.1 coordinate 171,039, forward strand.
CGCGCGTCGAGCCACTGTTCGCGTGTTCCGACCGGATGCGTGGTCATCGTGGGTTCCTCCGTGGGTCGTGCCGCGCCGCGCGAGCTCTTGCCCGAAGGCGTCGGTGACGGTTGATGGTCGTGCTAGATTAGAACCGGGCATCGATCGGATGGGAGTGACAAGTGTGGCGGGATTCGCTTGATGCATTGACGTGCTACGCGCGGACTCGCACGCCGTGGACGCGCTGATTGCGGCGGCGGCGCGCGCGCTCGCGGCCGGCGATCCGCTCGGCGCGCTCGACCGCGTCGCGTTGCGCGACGACGCGCCGGCGCTCGCGCTGCGCGGCATTGCGATGGCTCAGCTCGGCGATTTCGTGCGCGCAAGGGCGCTGGTGCGCGGCGCCGCGCGCGCGTTCGGCGCGCAGCATGCGGTCGCGCGTGCGCGCTGCGTGGTCGCCGAAGCGGAGATCGCGTTCGCGTCGCGCGATCTCGCATGGCCCGCCAGAACACTCGATGCCGCGACCGCCACGCTCGACGCGCACGGTGATCGCGTCAATGCCGCGCATGCGCGGTATCTGGCGGCGCGGCGTCTGCTGCTGATCGGCCGTCTCGACGAAGCGGAGCGCAAGCTTGCCGCGCTGGATCCCCGGCCGTTTCCGCCCGCGTTGCGTGCCGCGCATGAGCTGGTGGTCGCGGGGGTCGCGCTGCGGCGTTTGCGCAGCGGCGCCGCCCGTGCCGCGCTGGCGCGGGCCGCACGCGCGGCACGCGAGGCCGGCATTCCGGCGTTGATCGCGGAAGTCGAAAGCGCTTCGGCCGCACTGAGCGAGCCGGCGGCGCGCATGATCGCGCGTGGCGAAGAAGAACCGATCCTGCTCGATGAAATCGAGAAGCTGCTGACCTCGAACCAGGCGGGCGGTCCGCTCATCGTCGATGCTTGCCGCTACGCGATCCGCGACGCCAACGCGGCGATTGCGCTGGCGAGCCGACCGGTGTTGTTCGCGCTTGCTCGCATGCTCGGCGAGGCATGGCCCGACGACGTGCCGCGCGACGCGCTCGTCGCACGCGCGTTCCGCGCCAAACGCGCCGACGAATCGCATCGCGCGCGGCTGCGCGTCGAGATCGGCCGGCTGCGCGCGGCGCTCGGCACGCTCGCGAGCGTCAGCGCGACGACGCGCGGCTTCGCGCTGGCCCCGCGGCAAGCGCGCGAGGTCGTCGTGCTGGCGCCGCCAGTCGAAGGCGAGCATGCGGCGCTGCTCGCGTTTCTAGCGGATGGCGAATCGTGGTCGAGTTCCGCGCTTGCCCTCGTGCTCGGCGCGAGTCAGCGCACCGTGCAGCGATCGCTCGACACGCTCGCCGCGGCCGGCAAGGTGCAGCCGGTGGGCGAGGGGCGCGCGCGCCGCTGGATGACGCCGCCGCTCGCCGGATTCGCGACGGCTTTGTTACTCCCTTCCCCGTTCCCTTCGTGATTAGGATGGTCATCATGAACCACTCTGCCGCCAGAATCGTCCGCGAATATGGGCCTTTTACGGGCGTCGATAAAGTGCACGGAGTCACTTACGACGGCCGGCAGGTGTGGATCGCGACCGGCGAACGACTCGACGCGTTCGATCCGGCGAGCGGCGAGACGCTGCGCTCGATCGCGGTTCCCGCCGACGCGGGCACGGCTTTCGACGGCGAGCACCTGTTCCAGATCGCGAATGGCCGCATCCAGAAGATCGATCCGCAGAGCGGCCGTGTGCTGTCGACGATCGCGGCGCCCGGCGACGGCGGCCACTCCGGGCTCACTTGGGCCGAGGGTTCGCTGTGGGTCGGTCAGTATCCCGAACGGAAAATCTATCAGGTCGATCCGGACACTGGCGCGGTGTTGCGCACGATCGAATCGAATCGCTTCGTGACCGGCATTACGTGGGTCGACGGCGAGCTATGGCATGGCACGTGGGAAGGAGACGAGAGCGATCTGCGGCATATCGATCCGCGCACGGGCGAGGTGCTCGAGAGTGTCGAGATGCCTGCCGGCGCGGGTATCTCCGGACTCGAATCGAACGGCGCGGATCTGTTCTTCTGCGGCGGCGGCGGCAGCGGGCTCGTTCGTGTCGTGCAGCGTCCCGCGCGAGATAGCGGTTCGCAAATGACAGTCGATTCGACGAGCGAGTGAGTCATCACTTAAATAGCCAGCGTCGTTATTGGTCCTGATATTTGGTTTATTTCTACTCGTCGATAACTTAATTCATCGATAGTAAGAAAACGAAATATTTCTTTTCGTTACTCTTGTCGCGCCTGTCGTCCCTCTTCCTGCGAGGGCGTCGTTGCCTGAAAAGGCATCGTCTTTTCAAACCTTTATGCATTGGTTCGCCCCACTTGAGGCGAATCGGGAGTATTTTTTCTGCTTCCCCGTGCATTGCGCCTTTTCAAAAAGATGTGAACTGAACCGAGTCAGGTTGTCACGGTAATCCTTATCGTAGGCAGACATACTTTTTACACAATCCCTTCATATTATTCGCTCGTTTTACTAAGTCTTGCCCCCGATAAAAGAAGCGGTTGCCGAAACAACTCACACAGGGTCCTCCAAATGTCATCGCATCACAAAATGCGTCCAGCGCTTTGTCTAACGTCCGTTGCCGCTGCCTGCGTGCTCGCAGCTTGCGGCGGAAATTCGGACAGCCTCGCCTCCAGCAACAACAACGCCAGCACGACCTACTCGGGCGTGGTCGCGGCAGCTGCTTTCGTACCGGGCAGCGCGACCGGTAACCCGAACCTGAAGGCCGGCTACTATGCCGGTGCGACCGTGTTCGTCGATGCCAATGGCAACGGTGTGCTCGACAACGGCGAAGCCTCGGCGAAAACCGACGCGAACGGCCATTTCTCGTTGACCACGACCGCCTCGGGTCCGCTCGTCGCTGACATCACGACCTCGGCCACCAACACGGCATCGGGCGCGAAGGTGGCGAGCCACCTGATCCTGCGCGCTTCGGTCGACCAGATCGCTGACCAGGGCGCCGGCAAAGTCGTGATCAGCCCGATGTCGAGCGAAGTGCAGCGCCTCGTCGAAGCCAACGGCACCAAGTACGCGACCGAGAAGGCTAATCTGTCGACCCGTCTGTCGGGCCCGTCGTTCAACAACGCGTCGGTGACGGTTTCCGGCGCCGACGCCCTCGCCGACGTCAACACGCTGTCCGGCGCCGAGCAGTATGCCGTGCTGTTCGAAGACAACGCACTGACCAACCGCTACACGTACGCCACCACGAAGCTCGATCGTGGCGATATGTACCCGGACAACCTCGCGGTCAAGGGCGGTGATCCCCGTCTGGTCGGGACGAGCGCCACCGCGGCGAACCTCGTCAAGCCGCTCGAGAGCCAACAGCGGATCACGTTCGCGCAGGCACAGCAGGCCGCTTTCAACATCGAGGGCATCCCGGCGTACGACAATGTCTTCATCATCGTCGAAGAGAACAAGTCGACGGACGCGATTCTGAACAACTCGCGGGCCCCGGCGATCAACAAGCTGCTCAGCACGTACAACCAGCTGACGACCTACTACTCGACCGGTAACCCGTCGGAGCCGAACTACACGGCGATGGGCGGCGCCGACGACTACGGCATTACCGACGACAACTGGTGGGGCTGCGGTGCCACTGGCGCCTACGCCATCAAGGACGTTGCCTTTAACGGCGGCACTGCTTCCGACGGTCAGCTGCTTCCGGTTACCGGCGTGCTCCCGCCGCAGGACAGCGCCCACCTCGCTGGTTTCAGCACGACCAGCGGCGCTGCCTGCAGCGTCAACCCGACCTCCGGTACGGTTCACAACGTGCCCGGCGACAACCTGTTCACGCTGCTGTCCAAGGCCGGTTTGACCGCGCGTACCTACAGCGAATCGATGAACCCTGGTCAGGACGCGCGCGCCGACAGCGTTGCGCAAAGCGTCTCGAAGGCGTACAGCGGCACCGCCATCGACGGCACGGTTATCCAGGACAGCCAGGCCTACCCGATGCCGGGCGGTCTCTACAAGGTCAAGCACGGTCCGTCGATCGCTTTCCAGGATGCACGCAGCCTGCCGGAGTTCTTCGCGGACAACCGCACGATCTTCGGCACGCAGTACAACGAAGCCGACTGGAAGAGCACGTCTCCGTACTCGAGCGCCAACGGTGGCACCTACGACACGTCGAAGTGGATCTACGACCAGTTCAGCCTCGACCTGGCCAAGGGTGACGTCGGCAACATCAACTTCATCGTGCCCGACCAGTGCGACGACATGCACGGTGTCGGTACGGACACGGAGACCTGTAACGGCGGCGCGAACAGCAACAACGGTCAGAACGCCAGCATCACGCGGGCCGACATCTATCTGAACAATGTCGTCACCGCGATCCAGAACTCGGCGCTCTGGAAGAACCCGCAGAAGCGCGTTGCGATCGTCGTGATGTTCGACGAAGGTGAAGGTTCGTCCACGTCCTGCTGTGGCTGGAACGCAGGTGGAAAGACCTCCGGTGCAGCACCGCTGGTGATCAGCAACGGCGCTGTGACCAAGTCGACGGCGCCGAGTGGCTACGCAAGCGGCAACATCGGCCACGGCAACTCGATCTTCGGCGTTATCACCAACCAGCAAGACGTCGGTACGGCGGCCAAGGGCATCGTCGACAGCGACGCCTACAGCCACTTCTCGCTGGTGCGCACGCTGCAGGACATGTTCCAGATCGCCGATCCGGCTGTCGATGCTTCGTACGTGAACCGCGCGAAGTACACGGAAGCGTTCATTCTGCAGAACATCGCGAACCTTCCCGAGTTCACGGGCAGCGCCGATACGCACTTCGACTCCGTTCGTCCGATCAACCACGCCTATGTGATCCCGGCCGGCCACGTGCAGAAGCTGAATCCGGCGGACATCACGGGCGTCAAGGACAACAACGGCAACCTGATCAGCACGACCGCGCTGACGACGCAGACGGGACCGGACGCAACGCAGAAAAACATCTGGTCGCTGAAGTAAGCGCGTGGTGATGCTTAAAGCTACCCCATCAGGCGGTAGATAACGCGGCGCAGGGGAGCGGTATCGACCGCTCCCCTGTCCGTTATAAGATCAAGAGAACAATACGATGCGTAAGACAGTTTTTCGCGCGGTCGCGTGCGTGGCCATCATGCTGAGCGTGGCCGGCTGTGGAAACGGCAGCGGCGACGCTTCAGCACCGAACACAGCGTCAGGCGCGACTACGGGGAGCACGAGTACTTCTGATGCGAGCACATTGAGCCTTGCCGCTCAGGCCGGTCAGAAACTGTTCTTCGACTCGGACCTGTCCGGCAACAAGAACATGGCGTGCGCGACTTGCCATGACCCTGCCTATGCCTATGGGCCGCCGAACAGCCTGTCCGTGCAACTGGGCTCCGATCCGACGCAAGCCGGCGCACGCGCCGTGCCCTCGTTGCGCTACAAGGACGCGACACCGCCTTATAACGACGTAGCGGCGAATCCGGATAACGTCACCTCCAATGCCACCCGGAGGCGGCTTCATGTGGGATGGCCGCGCCGCAACGCTGGCCGACCAGGTCGCAATGCCGCTCCTCAATCCGGTCGAGATGAACTCCTCGAAAACGGCCGTGGTACAGGCGGTGCAGAACGCCTCTTACGTGGACCTGTTCAAGCAGGCCTTCGGCGCGGATGTGTTCAGCAACCCCGACGCCGCCTTCGCCGATGTCGGCAAAGCGATCGAGGCCTATGAACATGAAGACACCAGCTTCCACCCGTACACGAGCAAGTACGATCTCTACGTGCATAACAAGATCGGTGGAACTTTGACGGCGGCCGAAACCCGCGGCCTGTTGATCTTCAACAGCGGCACCATCGGCAACTGCTCGGCCTGCCACTATGCCGGAGCCAACTTCGACGGCAACCAGGGCCTGATGACGGACTTTACCTATCAGGCGATTGGTCTGCCGCGCAACGATACTTCGATCCCGAACAATCCGTCGCCGATCCCGGCAAACCAGGATCCGACCTACTACGACATGGGCCTGTGCGGGCCGCTACGGACCGACCATCAGCCGGGCACGGCAGGTATTGCGACGCCCGATCCCTACTGCGGCATGTTCAAGGTACCCACACTGCGCAACGTGGCGACCCGCGGCGCGTTCTTCCATAACGGGGTCCTGCATTCGCTGGTCCAGGTCGTGCATTTCTACAATACGCGAGACACCAACCCGGAATACTGGTACCCGGCCACCGGGGGCACCGGCACGCTCATCACAAACCCGGGCTATGCGCTGTTCCCGCAGTACGCGTCGGGTGCCACGGTGCAAAAGTTCAACGACCTGCCGGCGGCCTTCCAGGGCAATGTCGACGAGGAACTTCCGATGGGCACCGGCGACGGCGGCAGCAATACCCTGGGTAGCGGCACCCAGCCGCGGGCGCAGGGCAGCACGCCCATCATGACCGAGCACGATATGCAGGACCTGATCTGCTTCCTGAACACCCTGAGCGACGGCTACAAGCCGCCCGCAACGCAGCCGACCAGCGGCACGTGCGTAAACTGATTCCTCAACCTTGGACCGATTGTTTTTTTGACGATGAAGCGAATTTCAACTACAGCGCGTAGCGCGGGTATTGCGGTTTCCCTGTTCTCGTTGATGCTGCTAGGCGCTTGCCAAAGCAAACAGAACCTCAGCGAACCCAGCATGGAGAATTTCACCAAGACCATTAGCAGCTACCTGGGTGAGCGCGGCAACCTGTGCCTCGCGAAATACGACTGGCCGATTTACGTGGCCGACCAGGATAAGACTTCGAACTCGCGCGACGCCGTCCAATTGCCTGTGCTGGAAAAGCTCGGAGTGGTCAAAGGCACCGACATGACCGTCGAGCGCACGGACAATGATGGCGCCAAGGTGTCGGCGCCGGGGCGCAAGTACGAACTGACCGATGAAGGGAAGAAGTTCTTCCTGCACAAGCCCGTCGTGGTCGCAACGGCTACCAAGCGCGTCACGCACGACGCCGACTTGTGCGTGGCCACGCTGAGCCTGGACAAGGTGGTGGGCTGGGAGCCGCCGCTGACCCGCGACGGCGAGACCAGGACCTCGGTGCTCTACACCTATAAGATCGACCCGGTACCTTTTGCGAGGACTCCCGAGTTCCAGCGAGTGTTCCCGATGGTGGAGCGCGTGATCGAAGGCGCCGGCACCATGCAACTGCGCGAGGGTGTGCGCTTGACGAAGGACGGCTGGGTGGCGGAAGAATGTTTCGTTCGCTGATCGCCGAGTTTGACGACGCGGTGCACGACTAGACCGCGCGCCACCTGACGCGCGGCGGCGGCTTGTGCCGCCGCGCCAGGACCACCTGCACCGTTATGGTGTCCCCGCTGAACTCAATCCCGTGCTCGCGAAATAGATCACGAGAAAATACAGCAGCACGTAGAGCGCGTAGGTCTGCCCGTCGCCGGTATAGACGCGTCGTATCCGTGCCGCCGCCGCGAGCGCGAAGTGCGATAGGCCGCGCCAGAAAATCTGCGCGACCGGCGGCACCGTGCGGCTCAGCATCGGCCGGTAGAAGTGGTAAAAGTCCGGGGCGTTGCGCGCGTTGCCGCGACGGCTGCGGTAGTACAGCGCACCGAGTCCGAATACGATCGCGGTGACGATCAGCACGACGATCACGACCGGTGTCGGATTCCAGAACCCGTAGATGCTTTCGAGCGACATGCCGCCCCATACCAGGGTCGCCGCGAACTGTGGATCGATCGCGGCAGATACCGGTTCGAGCAACACCTTCGGAAAGAACGACAGGATCGCGATACCGACCACGAACAGGAACTGCGGCACCAGCAGCATCACCGGCGCTTCGCGCACCTGCGGCCGCTGCGGCGGGCGCGGCTTGAGGAAGACGCCGTTCAACAGGCGCAGCATGTACAGAAAACCGGTGCAGGTCGCGAGCAGTCCGCACACGGCGAGCCCGTACCAGCCCTTGTCGGTCATCGCGCTCAGCAATAGCCACTTGCCGCCGAAGCCCATCAGCGGCGGCAGGCCCGACATCGACACGAGCGCGATCACGACCATCGCGAACGTCAGCGGCATCTCGCGTGCGAGGCCGCCCACAGCGGCGAAGTTGCGCGTGCCGGTGCGCGAGATCACACCCGCGAGCGCGAGGAACAGGATGCCCTTCACGAACATGTGATTGGCGACCAGGTACAGCGCGGTGACCCAGCCGAGATGGCTCATCAGGCCGATTGCGGTGACGATATAGCCGGTCTGGCTCATGCTCGACAGCGCGAGCATGCGTTTGAAGTCGTTCTGCCGCAATGCCATCAGCGCGCCGAACAGCGCCGTCAGCATGCCGATCCATGTCATCACGTGCGCGAGTTCGAGGCCGACCTCCGAGCGTATCGTCAGATAGGTGCCGATCAGCAGGCCGAACATCGCGACCTTGCTGACCACCGCCGACAGCATCGCGGTCACGTCGTCTTCCGCTTCGGTGTAGGCGCCCGGCAGCCATACGTGCACGCCGATCGCGCCCGCCTTGATCAGGAAGCCGGCCGCGAGCAGCACGAACGCATAGTTCGCTTCCGGCCCCGAATGGATCAGCGCCGATAGTGCGATGGTGTCGTCGATCGCCGCGACGTTGGCGAAACCCGCCAGCAGGAAGAACGCCGCCAGCAACGAAAACAGCAGGAAGGTCAGCACATGCGGGCCCGCGCGCCGGCACTTCGCGATCAGGAAGCACGACGACAGCGTGATGATTTCCCAGCTATAGAAGAATTCGAGCGACGTCGATGAGCGCAGCAGCGCCGGAATCGACAGCGACAGCACGACGAGCATCGGATAGAAGCCGGGGCGCACATCGTCGCGATAGAGACTCGCCGCGGCGATCACGAGGCTCCCCGCGAGCAGCAGCCAGGCGAACAGCCCGGCGATACGGCCCGCGCCCTCGCAAAGCAGACTGCCGATCAGTCCAATCGCGATCACCGCGAGCACGCCTTTCACGCGCCCCGGCAGACGATCGGCCGCATAGAACAGCGCGCCTGCCGTGAGCGGCGAGAAGATCCACGCCGACGCGACGCCCGAGAACACGGCCGCCATATAGGCCGCCGCGATCAGCAGCACGGCGACGCCGAACAGCGGCAGCAGTGCGGCGAGGTTCGGCCGGGCTTTGGCCTCGACGTCGGACGGAGCCAGCGCGCGCACGAACCAGTGGAACATATAACCCGCTTCGAGCAGCGAGCCGGTCAGGATCAACACGATCCAGTACGGCTTGCCGGCGGCGGTCAGGCGCATCACGAGTTCCCACTTCGCCCAGAAGCCGGGGAACGGCGGCAGTCCCGCGATCGCGACCAGGAAGAGGCCGAGCAGGCCGATCAGCAATGGGCTGCGCGACACGATCGCGCGTGCGTCGTCGCCATGCCGCCGCAGCACGCCGGTCAGCCAGAACAGCCCCGCCTTCGCGAACAGATGGTTGATGAACAGGCCGCCGACGACGAGCGGGATCGATGCGTCCGCGCCGACCTGGCGCAGCAACGCGAGCGACAGCATCAGTAGCGCCATTTGCCCGATCGACGAATAGCCGAGCACGCGCTGCGGTTTCGTTTGCTTGATCGCGAGCAGGTTCGAGAACAGAAACGTGACGCCACCCGACACGGCGAGCAGCGTGAGTTGGCCGTCGAATAGCGGCAGCAACTTCAGCAGCGCGAAGAACACGCCCGCCGACACGCCGACCGATACCATCGCGGCGACGCCGCTCGGCGCGGTCTCGTAGACGTCGAGCCCCCAGCCGTTGGCCGGAAACGGCTTCAGTTCGATCACTAGACTCGCGAACACGAGCAGAATCGCGGCCGTGCCGATCGGGCCGCCGATCTGCTCGCGCAGCGACAGCAATTCGTCGATGTTCAGCGTGCCGCTCACGTAGTAGAGCAGCACCGCGCCGAGCAGGAACAGGGTCGACGCGATCACGGTCGCGAGGATGTACTTGAACGCGGCGGCGAGCGCGGCGGGTGTGCGCTCGAGCCCGAACAGGCCGTATGTCGCGATCGACACGATCTCGAGAAACACGAACAGGTTGAACAGGTCGCGGGTCATCACCATGCCGTCGATGCCCATCACCAGAATCAGGTACAGCAGCAAAGCCGCGTAGTTGCCGCGCAGACGGTCCCACAGATGCAAGGCGCCGAGCAGCGCGACCACGTTGACGCTGAATGTGAAAAGGCCTTCCCACAAGCCGAAGCGCAGATTGATCGACACCGGCGGCAGCGCGCCCGCGGTCAGCACTTCGATCGTGTCGCCGCCATCGAGCAGGCCGTAAAACGACACGCCGGAGACCAGCACGATCCCGCACAGCGCGATGAAGAAACCGAGCGTGAGCCACGGCTTGCCGAGCCGATACAGCAGCGGAATCACAAAGCCGCCGCCGAGCCCGAGAATGAAGATCTGCAACGGATGAAACAGCGCGGCTACCATTTCGACTCGGTGAAGGCGTCGATGGAGAGCGTCTTTTTGGCGGCGTAAAGACGGATTGCGAACGACAGCATGATGGCGGTGACCGATAGCCCGATCACGATCGCGGTGACGACGAGCGCCGATGGAATCGGATCGATCGCACGGTGCGCGGCTGCGGATTTGCTGAGCGCCGCATCGATGATCGGCGCAGTGCCGCCCGTGATGTAGCCGGTCGCGACCATCACGATGTGCAGGCCCGTGTCGATCACCGCGAAGCCGATGATGATGCGCAGGATGTTGCGGTGGGTCAGCATGCCCCAAAGGCCGATCAAGGAAAGACAGAAACCCGTGATCAGCAGGATCTTCGAAACCGGGATGCCCGTGCTCATGCGCTCTCCCTTTCGTTCAGCTTCTGAACCGGTCGATGATGACGCTAAGCTCCGCGCCGACCTTGACACCGAGCAGCGTGGAAATCAGCGGGATCGCGCCGGCGCTGAAGAACGTGCCGAATTCGCCGCGCGGCAGAAAGCGCGCGTCGAGAAAACCGCCCGCGAGCACGAGGCCCAGAATGCCGATGCACACGTAGAGCACGCCCGCGAGCGATTCGACGACGCTCAGCAGCGCGAGGTTCAGCGTCGAGCGGGGCCGCGCGAGCAACATCAGCATCACCGCGGATGCGACGATCGCGCCGCCCTGGAAGCCGCCGCCCGCCGACAGATGGCCGTTGACGATTACGTAGCCGCCGAAGGTGAAGATCATCGGCAGCAGCACCTGTTTGCCGGTATGTACGATCTCGCCGGCGGGCCGGCGCGCAAGCGCGGCTTCTTCCGCCACAGCGGTGGGCGTTGCGCTTTCCTCTTTCAGCAGCACGCCGACGCTCGCCGCGACCATGAACAGCACCGCGACTTCGCCGAGCGTGTCGAAGCCGCGAAACGTGATCAGGATGCCGGTCACGATGTTCGGAGCGCCGAGTTCGAGCGGCCCTCTGACGACGTAGTACCAGGCGAGCGGGCGCAGCCCCTGCAACTCCGAATAGCCGCCGACAATTCGCCAGAACACGACCGCGAACAGCAGCACCGTCAGCAGCCCGAACACGCGACGCATCATGATTCGGCCTTCCCGGCGGTGCGCGCGTCTTCGTCGGCGAGCGCGTCGGTGATCGTGGACGGGGTCATCGGCGTGCGGATCAGCCAGGCGGCGCGCGATAACGCATGCGAGGACAGCGGGTTGGTCACGAGCACGAAGTAGATCAGCAGGATCAGACGGAAGGTCCAGCTCGGGTGGTAGAACGCGAGGCCGATCAGCACGAGCATGTTGCCGAGCGTCGACGCCTTGGTGCCGGCCTGAATGCGCGTATACGCATCCGGCATGCGCAGCAGCCCGAGGCCGGCGGAGAACAGAAAGACGGCGCCCAACAGGATGAACACGCTGCCGGTCAGTTCGAACATGCGCTAGCCCTTCTGATAGCCGGTTTTGCGGATCGCGTACAGAAAGACGAAAGTCGTGAGTCCCGAGCCGATCGCGGCTTCGGCCATCGCGACGTCCGGCGCGGCGAGCAGCAGGAAGGCGACCGCCGCGAACAGGCTTGCGAGTCCAGAGCTCACCATCGCGGCCAGCAGATTCTTCAGGCAGACGGCCAGCACCCCGCTCACGAGGATGCTCGCGCACATCAGCAGCAGGAGCAGTTCGAGCATCGCTCACAGCCCCCTTTCAAGAAAGCGCGCAATCGCGAGCACCGCGAGAAAGCTGAGCAGTGCGTACACGAGCGCGACGTCGATATAGACGAAACGACCGGAGAACTGCGCATACAGCGCGATCAGCGATAGCGAGATGACCGTCAGCACGTCGATCGCGACGATGCGGTCGACGAGTGTCTTGCCGATCACGAGACGGATCACGCCGAACAGGATCGCGAACAAGATCAGCACGCCGGCGATCCGGAGCATGATCTCAGCCAAAGACTTTCTCCAGATGCTTTTCGAACGGTGTGACGAGTGCGTTGGTCGCTTCGTCGATATCGGTCGTCTTCACGTCGAGCCAGTGAATGAAAAGTATGTCGTCCCGAATATCCATCACGAGCGAGCCCGGCGTGAGCGCAATCGAATTGGCGAGCGCGAGACGGCCGAGTGGTGTTTGGAGGCGGGTGCGAACCTTGACGATGCCGGGCTTGATGTCGATACGCGGCGAGTACACCAGCGCCATCACATTCAGATTGGCGCGTACGAGCTCGACGATGAAAGTCACGCTATACGCGGCGAAGTGATACGGCGCGGCTGGCGTTAGACGTAGGCGCCGCCATGCTTCGCTCGACGATACGAAGACACGCGCGACGACCAAGGTAATGACGAGACCGACAAGAGCGGGTTCGACCGCGAGCGATGCATTCGCGACCATCCAGATGACGAACAGGATGACCCAGAGGCCGGGCATTCCCCGAGGAACGAACGACGACACCGGTTTTCCGTTGTTCGAAGGCATGTCATCGGTTCCTAAGGAGGCCTTGCGGAAAATTCTAAGTGACAATTTATGGCAAATCAAACCCGACGCCGATCAGCACTCGTTGATTGAAAAAACCGCGATAGATGGATGTGTGCAAACAATACCCGTCCCGACCTATCTCGCTAAGTGACTGTTTTGTATGAATATTCGTCTTTCCCCGCAATTCCATGTTTGCAAACAGATATGGTCTGGTGCGGGGCGCGCTGCAAAACGGATTTGCAAATGAAATCTGTACTGATGCCCTTGGGCATGCCGTGCACTCATGCAAGTACCTCCTTCGTATCGGGGCACGACTCGACGGTGGCCATTCCGAAACCAGAATGAAAAAAAGGCTGCAGAGATTTCTCCGCAGCCCTTTGACTTTCCAGGCGTCTACGCTTCGCGCGTTCGGAAATTATGCTGCGGTGCGGCTTCCGTCAACGCATCATCGCTACCTTCCTCCAGCGAAATATTCCGGGTTTCGCGTCCCTTGACCCACCAGATCGCGGCGGCAACCGGACCGGGCAGCGCAAGCGCCAGCAGTACGAGCAACGGTGCGGAAGGGGTACCCGTCGTGCTGAAGGCGCTGGTCAACAGTAGCGGCGTAATCATTGCGCCCACTCGACCGAAAGCAACGGACACGCCCAAACCCGACGCGCGCAACCGCGTCGGCAGGATCTCAGACGAAACCACGTAAGCCGAGATATAGCCCCACGTGACGCCAAACTGGATCAGGCAATAGCCGACCACCATGGAAGGCAGCGTTTGCGCAAAGTACACCACCAGAATAGCGAGCACAGTGAACGTGTAGCTTGTGAACAGCGACGAGCGACGCCCCCACGACTCGAGCACACGCGATGCCAGGAAGCCACCGAGCAAAGCCGCTACGTTGCCGTAAATGTAGTAGATCGGCATTGCAGCAGCAGGCACTTTCATGTACGGCAGAATGACGAGCGCCATCAACGACAGTACGCCATACACAACGACGGCTTGCGAGAAGTTCAAAGCACTGGCAAGGCCGCACGGTCCGCGATAGCGGCCAACCAGCTCACTCACGTTGCGCCAGAACGTCGGGTGTGCAGGCACGATCACGGTGGGCTCATAGCGTTTCTGCGCTTCGGTTGCCGCGCTGATCCCGGCACCCTTTGCATACGCGGCAATTTCATCGACGATTGCTTCAGCTTCGGTCACGCGCCCTTGCTGCAGAAGCCAGCGCGGCGATTCGGGAATGACGCGGCGAATCCAGAAGAAAATCAGGGCCATCGTGGTACCCAGGCCGAAACCTACGCGCCACGCGATGTCGGGCGGCAGGAGATTCAGCGCGTAGTACGAAACAACGGCGGACAGTACGGCACCGAGGGGAAAACCCGACAGGATCAGCGCGTCGGTACGTCCGCGATTGCGGCGCGGAATGAATTCACCCATGGTGGCCGTCACGGCGGAGTATTCGCCGCCCACGGCGAGCGCGGTGAGCGCGCGGAACACGAGGAAGGAGTGGTAATCCCACGCGAAGATGGTTGCCACGCTGAACGCGGCATACCAGAGGAGCGTAGCCAGGAACAGGCGTTTGCGGCCGAAGCGATCCGCCAGGTAGCCAAACGCGACCGCGCCGACCAGAATGCCGAGCACCCACACGCTTACGGCCAGTGAGCTTTGGGCCGCGTCGAGGTGCCAAAGCGCCTTGATCGTGCCGAACACGCTACCGATGATATTGGTTTCAAAAGAGTCGAGCGTCCAGCCCACTCCCAGCGCGACCGTCAGCAAGGTGTGGAAGCGGGTCCACGGCATGTGATCGAGCCGGGTTAAGGCGTCGGTCTTGATGGTGGTTCGGGAAGTCATGTCGATATGTTCCTTTCCTGATTCGTTGCGATATTCGTCGTACTAAGTAAAGTGACATCTTGAAGACACATGCGATTCATGCCGCGCGGATTAGCTGGCCATGGCGGCCCCCTCGGACGTCTGTGCAGTCCGAAAATCACGGGGAAGCACGTGAGCCATGCCGTCCCGCGCGATCAAAACGCCTTCTGGCATGACGTCTTCTGATTGCTCAAGTAGCCACGTATCGAACGTATGGGATGCATGTGTCATCCATGTACGTACTGGCCGCAGCTGCTCGATCAGCGCACAAGCGGTATTCCAGTCGTTGTGGTTGCCCGGTTGAGCCTTTGGCGGGAACGAACAGTCGAGAGCCAGCGAAAACGCCCCCCATCCCTGCAGCCACTCCAGCGTGGAAGGCGGCAAGCCGATCGTGTCGGTCAGATAGGCGAATCGTTCTCCGGCCGGCCCTTCGATCGCATAGCCGAACGTTGGTTTGGAATGGATCAGCGGCAGCGCCGTGAAACGCAGGTCACCGAGATCGAACGTGCCGAATTTCTCTGCCTGATTAAATGCGAGCAGGCCCGGGTTGCGATACAGATCGGCGCAACCGTTGCTGTCTGGCGGAGCCCAGGTCGGGATGGATTTCCCGACGCCCCAGCGCAGATGGAACAACCCTTGCACGTGGTCTGGATGGAAGTGCGTGAGTACGATCGCGTCGAAACTTCCAGCGGGAAAACGCTCGGATAGGTCCATCAGTCCGGCATCGAGCAGAACGCGGGTCGTGTCCGTTTCGATCAACGCGCTGCAGGGGCGACGAACGCAAGCGGGTAAGGCTCGCGCTCGCGTACATGCGGGGCAGTTGCAGCCGTAGAGCGGTACGCCGCCTGCCGCGCCGGTGCCGAGGAAGGTAACGCGCATCATGATGGCTCCGCGCAGCGGAGAATCAGCGAAACCAGTGCCTCTCCCGCCTGTTCGAGATCGCCGTCATTGCGGATGAGCTCCACTTTGCCGGAGCGCTGCTCGAGCAAATGGTTGCGCTGCAGGCGCTGCTCCACCTGCTCGACCGTTTCGCGACCGCGCGCCAGAAGGCGTTCACGCAGTACCGCTTGCGGCACTGCAATTTCCACCGGCACGAGGCGGGGGTAGCGCGTGCGTGCATGCGGCAGGTATTCGCGCGACCCGTTCATCACGACGGTCAACCCTTTATCCAGCCAATGGTCGATCTCGGCCCCGATACCGTATTGCAGCCCATTGCTCGCCCAGTTCAGCGCGAACAGGTCCGAGTTGCTGCGCGCCGCGAACTCTTCGGGACTCAGCGCGACGTAATTCTCGCTACCGGCGTCCGCTGCGCGCGTGATGTAGCGATGAGCAAAGCAGATCCCGGCGTGGCCGGACAACTGCTCGCGCGCATAGCGCAGCAGGCTGTCCTTGCCGCTGCCGGAAGGACCGCTTACGTAGACCAGATTGCCTGACATGGAAGCGGCCTCAGTGATGCACGCGGCTCGCGCCGAGCACGAGCTTGCCGCGAGACCACACCTGGTCCGCATGCGGCAACCCACCTATCCGCTGGACTGCGACCAGATCGGCGCGCTGTCCGACCGCGATCTCGCCGCGGTCGTTTAGCCCGGCTGCCCGTGCGGGATTGCGCGTCACGAGCGCGACGGCGTGCGCGAGCGAAACGTCCGCGACCTCTGGCAGCTTGAACGTGGCTGGCAGCAACGAGGCAGGCGAGTAGTCGCCGCACAGGCAGTCCGCGACGCCTGCCAGCACGGCATCGAGCGCACGCATGTTGCCCGACTGCGACTTGCCGCGCAGAATGTTCGGCGCGCCGAACAGCGTGGCTATGCCGCTGCTGCGCGCGGCCTGGGCCGTTTCTAGGTTGATCGGGAATTCCGAGATCGTCGCACCGAGATCGCGTACCACGTCGACCTTGGCGGCCGAATCGTCGTCGTGGCTTGCAATTGCGACACCCTTGGCGCGCGCCAGCGCAGCCAGTTGCTGCATGCGTTCGATCGCGCCTCTGGCTGCCTCTGCCTTCTGCTTCATGATCTCGTCGAGCGTGGCATCGTCGGCCTTGTAGGCGTTCGCAAGGTATTTGCGGAACGACTCCACGTCGCGAAACTGACCCTGACCCGGGCTGTGATCCATGAACGAGATCAGGTCGATCACACCTTCGTCCATCAACGACGACAGAACCGGAGGGGCGGTGACGTCGGTCACCTCGAAGCGTGCATGGAATCTGTTGTCGATCAGCGCATGCGCCTGCCAGGCGTGGATCGAGCGGCCGAGCTCGGCTGCCGTTTCGTTGTTGCGTACGCCGAACTCGCGGTTCGCGAAAGACAGCGCATGAAATACCGTGGTGATGCCCGCAGACGCATTGCGCTTGTCTGCCTGCGCGCAAGCGAAGTCGATCGGGAAATACACGCCGGGACGAGGCTCCACCTCTTTTTCAAGCGAGTCGCAGTGCAGGTCGATCATACCTGGGATCAGCGTATGTTCTTGCAGGTCGACCACGGTCGCTCCGGCGGTGTGCTCTGGGTCGAGTGCCGCGATTTTGCCGTCCTCGATGAGTACGGCGAGCTTTTCACGCACTTCGTCAGCGAGAACGACGGTTGCGTTCGTCAGGAGTTGGCGGCTCATTGCGTGATCGCTTCCGAAACAGGGGAGTGGACAACCGGCGGTGCCAGTTCGATCACCTGGTCGGCAAGGCGCTCTACCAGGTCCGGGTGGTGGAAGATGGCGAGCATCGCCACACCTTCGGCCTTGATCCCTTGCAGGATCTCCACAACCTTGTCGGTGGTGCGCGGATCGAGGCTTGCGGTCGGTTCGTCGAGGAGCAACAGGCGCGGGCGAGCGACGAGGCCCCGCGCCAGGTTGACGCGCTGCTTTTCACCACCCGAGAAGGTCGCAGGGGGCACTTCCCAAAGACGCTCGGGCACGTGCAGCGCATCGAGCATTCCACGCGCGTTGTCGCGCGCTTCGGCACGCGCGGCGCCGCGCACGAGCAGCGGCTCGGCCACGACATCGACGGCGGCCTTGCGCGGCAGGCAGTGCAGGAATTGCGTGACGAAGCCAATCTCGTCTTTGCGCAGCGCGAGCACTTCGTGCTCGGACGCCTGCGCGAGATCGACCGTCTCACCGGCTGCGGTGCGGAACAGCAGGCTCCCGGCGCTCGCCAGGTAAGTACGGTAGATGCATTTGAGCACCGACGATTTGCCGGCACCGGTCGGGCCGATCAGCGCGGACAGGCGGCCCGGCTCGACGGCAAACGAGACGTTCGCGCAGGACGGGATGGTCTTGCGCTGATCGTGCAGCGCAAAGTGCTTGCTCAGATTTTTAACGGTCAGGATCGCGGACATTGGTTTACCTCAGAGAGCGGAGGCCACAAGCCGCTGCGTGTACGCATGCTGCGGGTCTTCGAGAATCTGGTCGGTCAGTCCCGACTCGATGATGCGGCCGTACTTCATCACGATCGTGCGGCCCGCCAGCAAGCGGATCACGCCGAGATCGTGCGTGACGGCGATCATCGCCGTGCCGAGTTCCTGCTGGATCTCGAGGATCAGATCGAGGATGCGCGCCTGCACCGAGAGATCGAGACCGGTCGTCACTTCATCGAGAAACAGCAGAGGCGGACGGGTCGCGAGTGCCTTCGCGATCTGCACGCGCTGTTGCATGCCGCCCGAAAACTTCTTCGGCGACTCGTCCATACGCTCGGGCAATACCTCGGTGCGCGAGAGCAGATCGCGTGCGCGCTCCCGGATCTCGCCGAACAGCGTCACGTCGTTCATCAACAGGCGCTCGGCGATGTTGCCGCCGGCCGACACGTTGAAGTTCAAGCCGAGGTGCGGGTTCTGGTACACCATGCCGAAGCGATGATTGCGCAGCCAGCGCTGTGCGGCGGCATTCGCTGCGAACAGGTCCCAGTCATCGTCTTCATCGAAGAAGCGCGCGGTGCCCGCGGTCGGCTTCTCATCGAAGTACAGTGTTTTGACGACGGTCGACTTGCCCGACCCCGACTCACCCATGATCCCGAGAATCTCGCCGGGCCGCAGGTCGAAGCTGACGTCGTGGGCAGCCACCACCGAACCGCAATGCGGGCAGATGTTGGTGTCCTGTTCCGGGCCGGTGCTTTCTATGCAGCGCTCGCAGCCTGTGCCGTGAATCTTGGTCAAGCCGCGCACTTGAAGAATGGGGCTCACTGGACTGCTCCTTCGTTCGTTGCGTTGGCCGTCTGATGAGTGCGGCCGTTGCGATAGTCGTTGCAGTAGTCCGAATCCGAACATTGGTACGACTTGTCGCCGTCCTCGCCGATGATCTCGTCGAGAAAACTGTCGATCGAGCCGCAGCGCACGCAGGCGCGGCGATTGCCGTGCTCGTCGTGGAAGTCCTCGGTGCGGAACGGCACGTCGTCGAACGCGAGCGGGTCCGCGCGGGTATAGGGCGGCACCGCATAAATCTTCTTTTCGCGTCCCGCACCAAGCAGCACGAGCGCGGCCGACATGTGCAGCTGCGGCACGTCGTAGCGCGGAATCGGACTCGGGTCGATCACGTAATGACCGTTGATACGCGTCGGATAGCGATGCGAGATAGTGATTTCATCGAACTGCACGATGTCTTCGTACAGCTTGGTCAGCAGACGCGAGTAGTCGCCTTCGCCGTGCATCGTCTTGCGGCGCGCCTCGGACGGTTCCACGACGACCAGCGGATCGGGATACGGCACCTGCAGGACGAGAATCTGCTCTTCGGTCAACGCGACTTCGGGAATCCGGTGGCGCGACTGGATCAGCGTGGCTTCACTGGTGTGCTCGGTGGTCTGTACACCCTCGCAGGTGAGTTCGACGAAGTGACGCAGATTGACCGCGTTGACCGAGTCGTCGGAGCCTTGGTCGATCACCTTGAGCGTGTCGTCCGGACCGACGAGGGACAGCGTGAGCTGCAGACCGCCCGTACCGAAACCACGGCCCATCGGCATTTCACGAGAGGCGTACGGCGTCTGGTAGCCGGGAACGCAGATCGCTTTAATCACCGCGCGGCGGATCTCACGCTTCGCGTATTCATCGAGGAAGCCAAAGTTGTAACCTGCTTCGTCGAGCGGCAGTTCGTAGAGGTCGTTCATAGCTCGACTCCTTGTGCATCCTGTTCGGTCTGCTTGTCCGCAGCCTTTTGCTGGGTCGTGCGCAGCCGGTCCATGTCCGACTGGAATGTGACGTAATGCGGCATCTTGTAGTGGCTCGCGAAACCCATCGAATCGACGCCGTCGATATGCAGTAACACGAACTCGGGGTCCTCCGACGGATTGGTCGGACCGTTTCGCATGCCGTTCTGCAGCGAACGATCAAGCACGGCCATCGAGATCGCCTTGACTTCGTTGTGGCCGAAACACGCGCCATAGCCGAGGGTGAAGACGGGTGGGCCGCCGCTGTCGTCGTCTTCGTACATCGCGACCATCTCGCACTCGGTCATCAGCACCTCGCCGGCCTCGACGAGTTCGCCCGTGACCGGATGGGGAAGCCGCACCGGCACATAGCCGACACGCAGTTCGGCCACAGTCGGGTGGACATCGCCATAGCCGCGCATGTTCGAGTAAGCGATCGCGAGCAGCGAGCCGGTTTCGGCGCGCGCCATCGTCGCGAGGGCGGCGGAACGCGGAACCGGGAAGATCAGCGGATCGCGCGTGACATCGAAAGGCTCGATGCGTGACGGCTGCAGCGCCGGGAGCAGTCCTTCGGCGCGCAGTGCATCCACGACCTTCGGGAAGGTGTCGGGCAGATCGCTTTCGTCGATCGAGTCGAGAAACGTGCGTGCAACGGAGCGGAACGCTTCGGGTGATTCGTTGGCGAGGTCGAGGCGCATCAGGCGCAGCGCGTAGTCGTTGGTCGGACCGAGCATCTGGCCGCCAGGAATGTCCTTGAACGCGCTGGAGATACGGCGGATCACGCGCATTTCGCCCGTGTGCTGTACGGGCGCCTCGAGCAGTCGAGGCTTGGTCGAACGATAGGCTCGCAGTGCGAACGCTGCTTCGAGCGTATCGCCCTGCATCTGCTTGATAGCGAGCGCGGCGAGGCGCGGGTGATACAACCCGCCTTCCGAAACCACTCGCGAGGTCAGCGAACGAAGCTGATGTTCGATCGTCTGCAGGGTCAGCGGCGTGCCGTGCTCGCCCTCGGCCGTACGCAACGCGTCGACGACACGCTCTGCGCCCTCGATCGCCCGGCCGCCGCCCTTGATAGCCACATAACCCATTACCGGCCTCCTTCGATGGCAGCTTTGATCGTGCGGGGCAGTGCGACTACGCTGCGCTCGTCCAGCAGTACCAGATCGACGCCAAGCGGGAAGCCGCTGTTCCATTGCTTGCGCAACTTCCACCACTGCGGGTCGACTCCCGACACCTGCAGCGAAACGCTGCTTTGAATGCCTGGACCGCTGAGGACGAGCTCGCCACCTTGCTTGATCTCATCGACCACCAGTACGAGTGTTGCGCCGCTTTCCGGGCTGTCGAGCGTGCCGAAAGCAGGCTCGACAGCGGGTAGTTGACTGCCCGGCATCACGACGAATTGGGCCTGATCCGCGCTGGCGGACTTCGCACCGAGCCGCTGACGGTCCGCCGCAGCTACCAGTTCGCCGGGATCGGCCAGTGTGGTTGCGGGATCGGCCAGCGTCGCAAGCACGAGTGGCAGCACATGCGTAGCCTGAGTCTGGAGTTCGTTAATTCGCCCGGGATAGGAAAACGCATCCACGATGCGGCGAAATGCGCGCTGCTGAACCAGTGGTGTCCAGTCGGCCGGATGCGAGACGATATGCGTCTGCAGCTCATTCATCATCGTCCTCCTGCGCGGCGAGCAACGCGAAGTCCACGCGCGTTGCCGCCAGCAGCTTCTTGCGATCGGCCGCGGTTGCCTCGACGATCTGTTTGCCTTCACGAAGAAGTTCCACGGCCGCATCATGCCCAGGCCAGGCGGCAGCCGTTACCGCGTCGAGAACCGCGAGTGCGCGAATCAGGCTCGTGCGGTCATCCATGACGATCGCCGCGCCTTCGGCGGTGCCGCCTTGTGGGTCGGTCAGGCGCACATGCGCCTTTGCGACCGGAATCTCACCGAGGTAGTAAGTCTCGCCCATCGCAGCGTCGGTGAGTGGCACCAAGGCGAGGCCCGATTGCGGGATTTCCAGGTCTTCCACCTGAAATTGCTCACCGAATTGACGCGCGAGTGCGCGAATGCGCTGTGCCGGCACGTTCGTCCAGTAGCGCATCCAGTCCCCGCGAGCGGGCTGCGACGCTATCGCGTTCATGAGTTGTCCTTCTGAATATACATATAGCTCTAGAAGCTTTGTGAAGTAGTTAGATTTCTTAGCCGATTCATGCGGCCCGAAGGCCGCGGCCTTTCGCTCAGGGATGACCCGAGACCCTTTACAGCAGCGGAATGCGCAACTGGACGCGGTCTGCGCGGAACCGGGTAATCACATACTCGACCGGCTTGTTGTCGCGCTCATCCAAGTTCACGCTCTTGACCCGCAACACTGGCCGGTTTTGCGGCATGCCAAGGATTCGCGCGTCGTCACCTTGAGGTAGCACTGCCGTGACGGCGCTATCGACGCGACGGAGCTGGCAGCCATACTCTGCGTTCAGAAAAGCGTGAAGGGAGTCGCCTTGATAACGGACCAGCAGATCGGCGAAGGGTTGTGCTGGCAAAAAATGCGAAATGAGGCACATCGGCTTGCCGTCCACGCTTCGTAACGTTTCCAGCCAATGCACGGGCTCGCCTTCCAGGATGGCCAGGCGTTCGGCAACGCGCACACTGGCAGGCAAGGTCTGCTTGCGCAGGATGCGGTTTCCGGCCAGCAAACCCTGAGCGTTCAGGGTTTCGGTAAAGCGGGTGGTTTTGCCGATCTGGTAGTCGATCTGGTTATCGAGCACAAGGATGCCGCGGCCATGACGGCGCTCCACCAGGCCGGCCTCGACCAACTCGTCGATGGCACGACGGAGCGTGTGCCGGTTCACCCCAAAACGTGACGCGAGTTCGCCCTCGGATGGCAGGTAGTCGCCAGGTGCGTAGACGTTGGCGATTTCCTGTTCCAGTTGTCGTGCGATCTGGGCATACAAGGATTCGCCCTGCTCTCGATTGACAGCGTACAAGCTCATATGCGGTTATCTAGATAAGTGGATAACCGAATCCTACAAAGGGTATGTGACAGAGATGTGATGCGGGGAGCAGGTTCTCGGAAGTCGACTGACGCTTCGAATTCCGCGTTAGTCGGGCTTTGCGCGATAACGGTCGCGCCTTGCACCGTCAGTCGTCAGGATCGATATTGACGATCACCTCATGGCCGACGCGCCCGCTGCAACCGGCTTGAAAACCAGGCGTGCTCTAGGCTAGCGAGTGGCAATCCGAAATCGCGAGTATTGCAGGAGAGGAAGGTCAAATGATTACGGCCATGTCGTTCAGCGCTGGATTGCTCGCCGTCTTTATTGTCTGCTATGTGCACTATGCGATTCCCGACCAAAAGCCATGTCGTAGGCATCATCGCGCTCGGGGACCTTGCAACAACCGCGGAGGGCGGAGTCTCTTCGATCGTCCGTGTCGAAAAGCCACGGAACGATTGTAATACCGAGCCGTCGTCTGGACCTTTGTCCAACGGGTTCGCGCGCACGACGACAGCCGTCTGTAATGCCAACGACTCTCCAGCTTCATGGAACGGCCCTAAGGTCTTACCGTTGTAATCAACGGTAAGGAGACGACAAATGGTGAGGTCCCAACTGTCACAACGATGCAATAAGGCATGCGTACGACTTTCTATCGCAGCTTTCGCGGGAGTGGCCGCGTTAGCGTTCGCTACGTTGCCCGCCGGCGTATCTGCGGCAGACAACGATCGAACGTCCCGAACACTGACGCCGATCAAGCACGTGATCATTGTTGTCGGCGAAAACCGAACGTTTGACCACGTTTTCGGCACCTATCAACCCCCGCAAGGCCAATCAGTGTGGAACCTGCTGTCGCGCGGCATCGTCAATGCGGATGGCTCCCCTGGGCCACACTTCGCGAAGGCGCAGCAATATCAAGCGCAATTGATTGGGCCGGCCAAATTCGCGCTGGCCCCGTCGAATAAAACGCCGTACGGGACGCTGCCGGCGCCCAACACCGGCGGGGCGCCGACTGCGGCGAGCGATGCGAGCCCGCCACCATTCGCGACTCACGATGCGGCCGCGCAGGCCGAGGGGACGGCGCTCGAAGCGTCCGACATCGATCAACTGTTGACCGGCGCGACAGGGCTGCCGGCGCATGCAGAGGATTCGCGGGTGGCCAACTACAATGCGTTGCTGAACGGTCCGTACCTGTTGCAGCCTCCGCTCTATGATGCGTACATGGGTGGTCCGGTGCACCGCTTCTATCAAGCCTGGCAGCAAGCGGACTGTGCCGTCGCGCATGCGAGCCGCGAGAATCCGAGTGGCTGTCTGGGCGACCTGTTTGCGTGGGTTGAAACTACCATCGGCGCGGGCAGCAACGGTAAGCCGCGACCGACGCCTTTTAGCGATCAGACCACCGGTGAAGGCTCGAATGCGCTCGGCTTTTACAACGTGAACAATGGCGACATGCCGTACTTCACGCAACTGGCGCGGCAGTACGCGATGAGCGACAACTATCACCAACCGGTGATGGGCGGTACGGGGGCCAACAGCATCATGATCGGCGCCGCTGATGCGTACTACTACACCGACGGCAACGGCAACGCGGCAACGCCACCTTCGGATCAGATTGAAAATCCCGATCCGTTGGCCGGCACCAACAACTGGTACACCCAGGATGGTTACTCAGGCGGCAGCTATAGCAACTGTTCGGACCCGGGCCAGCCGGGCGTCGGCGCGATCCTTCGATACCTCGAATCGTTGCCCTACGACCCCAAGGCGAACTGCGCGCCAAAGCACTATTACCTGCTGAACAATTACAACCCTGGATATAACGGCGACGGCACGGAACTCGACAGGTCGAAGTCGCCTTTCACGATCCCGCCGTCACCGGTGCGCACCATCGGGGACACGCTGCTTGATCGCAACATCCCCTGGAAGTATTACGGGGAAGGCTGGCAGAGCTTCATCAAGGATCCGACGAAAAGCGTCTACTGCAACATCTGCAATCCGTTCCTGTACGAGACGTCGATCATGACGAACCAGCAGGTGCGGGACACGCATCTTGCAGATTTGCCGGACCTGTATGCGGACATCGGCGCGGGCAATCTGCCAGCTGTATCGTTTGTAAAGCCGGGCGGCTTGCTTGATGGACATCCGACATCGTCGAAGTTTGGACTTTACGAGGCGTTCGTGAGGAAACTGGTCGATGCGGTAAAGAGCGACCCGGAGCTATGGGCCACGACGGCGATCCTGATCACCACCGACGAGGGCGGCGGCTACTACGATTCAGGCTATGTTCAACCCATTGACTATTTTGGCGATGGTTCGCGCATCCCGATGATCGCAGTATCGAAATACTCGACCGGAGGACGCATTTCCCACAGCTACTCCGATCACGCTTCACTCGTCAAATTCATTGAGCGCAACTGGGGGTTGCCGCCGATCACCGGTCGTAGTCGTGACAACCTGCCAAATCCGATCCAACGCAGCCATAACCCATACGTGCCGGTGAATGCGCCTGCGATCGGTGACCTGTTCGATCTGTTCGATTTCAAGCGGGAATCCGACGATCACGATCATGACCACGGCAGGCCGGACAGCGATGACGATCGCAGCGGCGGTAAGGGATGGTGGCCTTTCTGACCGTGTTCTGTACGAGGTACGCTGGGCACCACCACCTGGAACCGCCGCGCACTCCCGGCGCGGCGGTTTCATCCGCAGGGCGAGCGGACTATTGAGGCGATGCTGCTAGCGACCGCTGAGCCGCCGGCGCATTCGTCAGAGCGCTTCAAACTTGGGCGCGCAAGGACCTTAACCCCGTGCGCACTTCGTTCGCGAAAATCATCGGTTCTTCCCACGCCGCAAAGTGCCCGCCCGTTTCGGGCTTGTTGAAGTAAATCAGGTTGTGATATGCCTTTTCGGTCCAACTCTTCGGCGCCTGGTAGTTCTCTCCCGGAAACGCGCTCACAGCGGCGGGCACATTGACGTCTGCCGCGAGGAAGAAGTTCGCGTGCGATTCCCAATAGAAGCGAGCCGCCGAAACCCCCGTATTGGTGAGCCAATAGAGTGTGATGTCGTCGAGCACGTCGTCACGGGTTAGCGCGCCTGCGGAATGACCGTTGACGGGATGACCGAGCACGGCAGCGCTCAACGCCGCAGCGGGCTGGCCGTAACCATCGCCATGATCGAGCAGCCACGATGCCAGCGCGACCGGCGAGTCGGCGAGTCCGTACAGCGTCTGTGGGCGTGTGCCCATTTCGAATGCGTAGCCGCGCTTCTTCTTGAAGTTGGCGCTCAACTGTTCATACGCGTGCTGCTCCTCGTCCGATAAGCCGGCAGGCATCGCGTCGCCCGCGGCCAGCGACTTCAGAACCTCTGCGGGAACGGAAGCAGGAAAGTTCACGTGAATCCCCATCAGTTCGGGCGGCGCCTGTTTAGCCATGATGTTCGTCACAATGCCGCCGAGATCGCCGCCCTGGGATGCAAAACGCTGATATCCGAGCCGCTTCATCAACGTGACCCACGCGCGGGCGGTGCGCTCCGGACCCCAGCCCGTTGTGGTTGGTCTCGCTGAAAAACCATAACCGGGCAATGATGGAATCACGAGATGAAAGGCGTCCGAAGCCGGCGCGCCATACGCAGTCGGATTGGCGAGCGGATCGATGATCTTGAACTGTTCGATCACCGAGCCGGGCCAGCCGTGCGTCACGATCAATGGCATCGCGTTGTCGTGCTTCGATCGCACATGGATGAAATGGATATCGAGTCCATCGATCTCGGTGACAAACTGCGGATACGAATTCAGCCGCGCCTCGCATTTGCGCCAGTCATAGCCGGTCGCCCAGTATTGCGCGAGCCCCTGAATGGTGGCGAGCTGAATACCCTGCGATTCGTCGGACACCGTCTCGCGATCCGGCCAGCGCGTGGCCTTGATGCGACGCCGCATGTCGACGAGCTGCGAGTCGGGAACATGAACGTGGAGCGGACGAATTGCGGACCTGTCGCCGTTCGCGGGTTCCACGATTTTGCCGACCTCCGGGTTCGTATCTGCGAATGCGAGGCGGCTCAGCGAGCCTGCGGCGAGCGCCGCGGCGGCCACACCGACGAAGTGTCGACGCGATGCGGATTGTGGGGTGTGTTTTGACATGGAATCGATCTCCTGCCTTGATCAGCGCGTTACGAGTGAAGTCTGCGACGTACAGCTTCACGAAGTCATGCGTGCGGTTCGCGGCCCGGCGTTCGGCTCGCGACGGGCGTATTTGACCGGATGAACGTATCGCGTTTGTGTCCCGGGAGCTGGATGTGTGTAAGCGCGAGTATCCAGTCTGTTTGCAGATACGTTGGGATACAAAGAAAGACCTGGGCGAGAGGGAGGGGCGTGACGACGGGGGGGGGGGCGATGTAGCGGAGCCTCAGCCGCTTTTGCTGTCCGGATCGGCTAAGATGTTCTTCAGGCCACGCGAAGACCGCATTCGATATTCACTCGGGGACAATCCAGTCTTGCGCTTGAACAATTGTCGAAATGTGCTGATATCGCCATAACCGACACGTTGACTCACCGCCTCGAGCCCGATTGGGCGCGCTGGCGAATGTTTCGACGAGCCGCACCGCGAGATTCAGGTACGAGGTCACGGAGCCTCCCGAGATGATGCCGTCTTGCGCGATTAGAAGTTCGTTTGCGCGAACTTCGACACGCGGATAGCGGCGCGCGAGGTCCGACGCTCTCGCCCAGTGCGTCGTTGCGGCGCGGCCATCCAGCAGGCCGGCCTCGGCGAGCAGGTAATTCGCCGTGCAATAAGCCGCCAGAACAGCGCCTGCCTTGCGTTGGCGCCGCAGTGCGGAAGACAGCTCGTTCAACCGTTCGCGGCGCCCGATGAACTCGTCGATGTTCGAGAAAAACGGTGCTGTCAGCAGAACGGCGTCCGCGCGTTTGCGTGGGTCGATCTTTCCGTCGACCTGAATGGTTTGACCCGATGCAGCCGTAACGGGACGCCCGTCGAGCGATTCCACGCGCCACACTAACATGGGTGCGGACGTCGTGCCCGCTGCAGTCCTGCGCGCATGGAACTGATTAGCGGCGCTGAAGACGTCAACAGGCCCCGCGACGCCGGACGCGAGGATTCCGTCATAGACCCAGATGCGGACGATAGCCATACGCGTGTCTGAAATTCCTCGAATAATGGCGATGCTGCCACTTCTGGCCACGCCAGTAAACCCCGATCATGGCCACATCCGATCAACTGAAACAGGAGCAGCAACATGCCGATGATCGACGCACTGTGGCCCGAGGACGCCTTGACGCCTGAGGCCGAAGCCCGACTCGTCAAGGAACCGACCGACATTCTCATCAGCTCGCGCGACGCCGCCTCGCTTCACGCTCGAGGCCACCAGCGCAGGCATCGCGCGCAAATCGTAACGGGAGTTCCGGCATGAAATTCAACGACACAGCCCCCGTAATGGCGCCCGCAGGCGGTCCGCCGCTCTGGCTGACGAACCTCACTGAAAACGCGACGCTCGAGGCCTCCGTGCTGAAGCGTCCGATCGAAGGACGGGCCGATATTCTCTCCGTCATCAAACACGCGGTCTCGCTCTACGAATTCCAACAGCACAGCTACAAGGGCGCGATTGGCGATGGTTTGTATATGGAGTCCTATCGCTCGCAGATCCAGGGCATGCCGATCGAGACGGTGGTCGTCGCGCACATGAACGAGCACGGCGAGACGGAGTCCGTGGTCATCAGTCATCGCCCGCTCAACGCGGTGCTGCTGTTTTCGAAACTGATGTGGGAGCGCGTCGATGAGCGCTTCCGCGATCGCTACCTGAGCGGACCGGAAGCAGCGGCACTCAATACGGTATCGGGCCCGGCCTCACGCGAGGACGGTTGCACCGGAGCGACTTCTCGATGACAGATGCTCCTGATGGCGTACGCGAACGCTATCGCACGACCGGTGTGATCGAACGGCTGAAACCGCACTCACCGACGGTGTTCGAGGCCGTGCGATGAAACGGCTTCTTCTTAACTTGACGACAGCCACTGTGCTGATCGCTTCTGCTGGAGTTTCCATGGCCCACACCACTCCGATGCCAGCCACGCCGACCACGAAGATATTGGCGATTGGTACTTTTCCGCCGGGCACGGACATGCAGCTTGTCCAAGACATTCTTCCGTCCGAAGCCCGCGAGACGGCGCAACTCTACCTCGAGGGCAAGATTGAACAGTGGTATTCACTGCAGGACCGGGCTGGGGTGGCGTTCATTTTGAACGTTACCGACGTGAGTCAAGCACATGAAGTGCTCGAGGCACTTCCATTGGGGAAAGCGCATTTGATGACATTCTCACTGCTCCCAATGGGTCCACTGAAGCCGTTGGGCAAGCTCTTGAATCCGCCTTCGCCCCAGTAGTAAGCGGTGGGGCTTACAGGGTTGCTGCGCCGCCGCTTTTCGGCGCGCCATGGAATTTCGCACTGAACGAGAGCTACGATCATGTTCAAACTTGTAACGAAGGCGACAGTCTTCTCCGCAGTAGCTTTGAGCGTTTCCGCACCTAAGATTGTGCCGACGTCATCCTCGGCGCCGAAGCTTGAAGTCGGCGAGGTGCACGTCAATCCGGACATCAGGCTGCGTCATATGGTCTATCGGCCTGCGCATCCAAAAGGTACGGTGCTGTTCCTGCACGGCTTCCCGGAGACGATGTATGCCTGGAAGCCGATTGCCGAATCCCTGTCCAGCGACTACGAGGTGCATGCGTTCGACTGGCCGGGCTACGGACAGTCTTCGCGTCCAGGCGCCGATCGCTTTGCTTACGCGCCGAAGGATTATGCCAACGTGCTGGCAGACTATATCCGGGCGTCTGGCATCGACAGTTCGAAGCTGGTGATCTATGCAACCGATATCGGGGCCCTGCCCGCGCTGCTGGCGGCATTGGAGCAACCCGATATCGCCAGGCAGATCATTGTGGGCGACTTTGCCCCATTCAACCGCCCACAGTATATGTACGATAGCCTGCAGGGCCTGAAGTCAAAGGCTTCGTCCGACGCCGTGCGTGCCGCGATGAACAGGAACCGTGACGAAATTCTGGCAAACACATTCTTCCGCGGCATGTCGGCAGAGGAGCGCTACGCGTTGCCTCAGGAGTTCAGGGACGATATTGCGAAAGGCTGGGGCGGTGATGTCACGTCGGCAGACGCCTTCTTCCACTACTACTCATCCTTTACCCGCGACCAGGACTACTTCGAAGCCAATATGGCAAAGCTGAAGGTCCCTGTGAAGGTGGTATGGGGTGAGCAGGATATCTATATCAGGAAGGAAATGGGCGTCGAGTACGCCGACCGTAGCGGTCTGAAGCTTTTGGTCCTCCCTGGACTCGGCCACTTTCCGCATCTGCAAGCGCCTGAACAGACGGTGAACGAAGTTCGGGCTGCGTTCAGCGCGGGCAGCAATCCTGTGTGACCAGGGCGAGGTTTCCGACACCGCCATACCTCGTTTGCCGTGATTCAAACTCAGCCACCTGCAAGGCTCGTTCGACCATGGCTGCGACTTGCTCGAGAGAACAAAGGCGTCCGCTTATGGTTCGCCATCCAGTTCTCCCATTTCCAAGCCGCTCGGTGCAGGCGCACGTCGGAATCGAGCCCGGTCAGCAACGCCACCAAGGCGTGCGCCGACAAACCGAACTTCGTGAGCCCCGGTATCAGGTTGTCGCGCAGAAGGCCGGCGAGGTTCGGCCGTCCGCGCACGAGTTCCGTCAGGAGCCTGGTGGGGCTCACGACCTACATGTACGGCGTGGTGAAGCCTCCCGTGGTCCTCGGGGCGCCCAGGCTGGTTCGCCAGAAAGTCGGCTGCGCAGTGCGCGAAGACCCAGGCGTCCTCGATGCCAAGGTTCATCACCCCGCGCGGCCACGGGCGAATGGATGTGCGTGGCATCGCCCGCGATTGCGACCGGCCGACCACCTCCCTTACCGCGAACTGGTGACTGATGTGGAAATTTCGACGTCCAGGATGTCAGGGACCTTGCCGAATACACGCCAGACCTTGTGTTCGAGGCCCACGAGGAAGAGGAGGCCGCCCTTTTCAAAGCAAACGTGCGCGCTCTCGAGGTTCAAGGACGTCTCGAGCCTGGTGTCGATCGAGGGCTTCATGGTTCCCCTCCGCGCGGCAACTGGGCGGCCGGCAAGCGTGCCACAGCATGGCGGAGAAAGAGGAGCAAAGGCCGTTTCCCAGCGTCCGCGTCGTTAGGGTTGAGAATTAAGGCTGGCCGGACTTCCGGCGCCTCGTTTGAGGCTGGACCGCAGTTCTGTTGCGAAATCCCGCAGGGCCGACGGGCTGCTTTCATGCCCTTTGACTGTCCGTACGGGGTGCGAGCTTTCATTTCCCGGTCAAGTTCTTCGTCTCGTCGGAAGTGGATGGATACCATCAAATGAATCGTCGCGCCGTCGGGCCACGTGGATTTGAGTGTCGATCGCCGGCGCCTCGGCACGATGATTGCGCGGGCTGGAAGGTGACCGCGACGCGCCCGGTCAACGCGTGAAGCTGATCCATTGACGGGTTTGCAAACCCCGGGTAGATCGGAGCGCTGACCTTGTGGTCGGAGACGCAATCATCTGTATTGCAGGGAGAAATATGATTAGCTTCCGAGCTATTGCATCGTCGTTGATCGCCTGTCTCGGCACATCGCCGTCGGCTGGCCCTCGGCCGGCGAAGGAGGCCAATATGGCTCCCGCAGGGCCCCACGCGGCGCCGCGCACGCGTGCCTCGGCAAAAGTCGCTGTACGAGCATTGGAGGCCACGCCCTACGATCAATCCGCGAAACCCGCCTTGGTAGAGATCAACATTGACGAAACATTTTCTGGGGACATTGAAGGTGACTCGCATGTTCGCGCATTGCAGGTTCGACGCGACGATCGATCCGCAAGTATGGTCAGCGTGCAGAGGGTTCGCGCAAAGCTGGGCGGGCGCAATGGTAGCTTCGTGCTTCAAGGGTCCGGAATCGTCGAGAACGGCAAGATTAAGGCGACATGGTTCGTTGTTCCCGGATCGGGGACAGGCGATCTTGCGCTGTTGTGCGGCGTCGGCGGATTTGCGGGCACGTTCGGGGAACGATCCGAGGCGCAGCTGGATTACTGGTTCGAATGATTCCGAGCATGCAAAAGAGACGTTTCTTCCCACCTCGACAATGACGGCGGGTTCGTCGATCGGTTGAAGTATGAGTTCGGCAATCCACTGGCTATCGACGGTCTGTGGACTCGGACACTCGGTGGCGGCCGCAATTCGAGCCCGGGCCGGCCTGCGTGTGGCTCCAGTTCAGTAGCGATACAACGGTCGCATAAGCCCTTGGACTTAAGCGCCTCAGCCAAGGCTACCTCTGCGTACCTCGGGTCACTCCGTGAAGCCATACCCTTCGGTTGTTTGTCCCCCGCGATGATCGTTCCCCTCAAGGACCGAGTTGCCAACGCAGTACCGGATGGGTCGCGCCGGCCGGGAGTGCCCAGACGCCGGTTGAGCCGAAGTCGAACGTCGGGCCGAAACTGGATGGCACGCTCATCTGAGCAGTGGTGAGTCCATTCGCGATCGGCACCGGAGTACCCGTGCCCACGCCGACCGTGGCCCCGGTTGTCTGCGTGTCCCAGTAGACGTCGTTGGCGATCGTGCCGGTGTTGCTTAGCGCCAGGCCGAACGGCGGGGGGCCACGACCGGCCAGGACCATTTGGGTGACTGTGCCGGTCGCGAAAGATTGCTCGATCGTGCCGGTGTTGCTTTGAACGAGCGCCGCGCTCCCCGACCCAAAGCAGGGGAAGCCGCCACCACCACCGCAGTAGTCGGGCGCATACGTAACGGAGCCGGTCGCATATGACTGCGTGATCAGACCGTCGTTTGTGCCGACCAGACCGCCGGCGCCCAGACCGTGAGCCGCGGAATTCACGGTGCCCGGCCCAAACGACGGCGGGATGTCCGGGCTTTGCGATTCATACGACTGCCGGATTACGCCGGTGCTGAAGTTGTATCCGACGAGGCCGCCCAACACGCCCTCGCTCACCATCGCCGCGTCGCTGCACGAGCGTGTGATCGTGCCGTAATTCGAGCCCACGAGACCGCCGCTCATCGCATCGATCGAAACGAAAGGTTCAGATAAGGAAAGGCTGCCACTCGTCTGGGCGCGCACGATCTGGCCGTCGTTGACGCCGGCCAGGATGCCGAAGGAGCCATAGCCGCTGATGCTCACGAAGCCGCTCACGCTGACGTTGCGAACGACGCCCGTCGCGCCGACCACACCGAATAGACCACTGGCTGCCTCGGGATTCGCCGGATCGCCCGTGGCGGGAACACTCTGCCACGCATTCAGATTCGAGATCGTGTGGCCCAAGCCGTCGAACTGTCCGGCGAACGGCGCGGCGCCAGTTCCGATCGGCACATAAACGCCTGTGCCGCAGCAACGTGGCGTGCTGATGTCGATGTCCTTGCCGAGCGCGTAGTTGCTGGCGAGATCGAGCGAAATGTTTTCCAGATCCGCAAGTGAATTGACGAGCTGGTAGCCGGTAATCTGAGTGATCAGTCCGCTGTCGGACGGCGCCGTCCAGGTCGTGTTGGCGAGCAGTGTCCCCGGCGTGTAGGTGCCGTTCATGTCGTATAGCGCGCTGACCGTCCCGGTGCTCTTCGACCAGTCGATCGTGCCGCCGTTCGTCACGCTGCCGCCGTTATCGATGCCCGTCGCGTCCGCGCGCAGCGTAAGGTTGCCAGAACCTGTGTCGCGGATCGTCGCGCAGCATATGAAGAATAGCAGTTGGCGTCGCGGGTGCATGCCGATTTCTCAGCGCATTGCACCTTCCTGGCAGGACTTTTGCGACTGGTACGCGGCGGGACTCATGTTGCGCGTCGACAAGATCCGACGGCAAATTGCGTCAAGGCGTCAAGAGTGATCCCAAACGCCCTGGCGGTACTTATGGCGTGGGAAGCAACACCCATCGCAAAGCCGCGCACGTCGTGACGCCGCACACCAACGGCATCCAGGACTGCGCCTCCATCTCAGCGCGCCGCTTGCGAATAGGCCCGCGCGGCCTCGGCGCAAGACGTGGTGAAGGCCCGCACGGGCGGCCCATCGTGCGTCGGCAGAAACGCAGCGTCACCGGGTCGTCCTCCAGTACGCCGCGCGCGACGTCCGCATGCATCTGGGCTGTCGACAGCCCGTCGGCCCGGCGAATGAGATGTTCGTGGATCCTCGCGATATATGCGGCGCTTTTGGTGCTCATGGTAAGGATTCCTCCGTGGTTCGTGTGCAAGTTCGAGCCAGTGAGGAGCCGCTCCAGGATCGCACCAAAGAATATCTACGAATTCATGCTCAAGGATTGATCATGTCTGAAATCGAAGTCGACAAGAATGTCGAGCGCGCGGCATAACTCGAAACCGCGACGCTGAGCGATGCACTCGATCGTCTGGGCCTGGTCGGCCAGTGTTACAAGATCAAACCGCGTGACCCGTTGTTTCGTATGGCCGGCCGTGCGTTCACCGTACTCTACGGTCCGGCTGGTTCGCCCGCTGGTTCGGTCGGTGATTTCATCGACGATGTGCCTTCGGGATCGGTCATCGTGCTCGACAACGGCGGCCGTGAAGATGCGACGGTATGGGGCGATATCCTGACCGAAATCGCGCATCGTCGCTGCATCGCGGGCACAGTGATCGACGGCATCAACCGCGACGTCCATCTATGCCTGTCGCTCGGCTATCCGGTGTTCTCCAAAGACAACTGGATGCGCACGGGCAAGGATCGCGTGCAGGTAGAGGGCACAAACGTACCGGTCACGAGAGGAAATGTGCGTGTCGCGCCTGGCGATCTGCTGCGCGGTGACGCAGACGGTGTGATCTCGATTCCGAAGGAACACGAAGAACGCGTGCTTGCCGCTGCCGAAGAAATCGAAGCCGCCGAAAAATCGATTCGCGAAGCGGTCGCGACCGGCATGCGCCTCGATGACGCTCGCGCCCAGTTCCAGTATCACCAGTTATAGACGCGTCGCAGCGGAGACCAGGTATGAGCGAGCCCCGTTTCAGTCCGAAGACGACCACCTGGCTCGATATCAGGCGTCCGAGCCCGGATCTTCTGGCGCAGGCCTCTGGTCTTCCTGCCGCGACGCTCCACGAAGCAGCTGGCAAGATCGGGGTCATGCCCCCCGCGATCAAACCCGTGGCCCCCGGATTCAGGATCTGCGGACCTGCGGTCACCATTCACGCACCGGGCGGCGACAACCTGTGGCTGCATCGTGCGATCTATGCAGCCGACCCGGGAGACGTTCTGGTTGTGTCCGTGGGGGACGCCTATGAGTATGGCTACTGGGGGGAGGTCATGTCCACTGCGGCTCTTGCGCGCGGTCTCGGCGGCCTCGTGATCAATGGCTGTGTACGCGACCAGCGGTTGCTCGCAGAAATGGGTTTCCCGGTCTATGCGCGTGGCCTGTGCATCCGGGGCACGGGCAAGGACTTCGGGGCCCGTGGCTGGATCAATGCGCCGACCCGCTTCGACGATGTCACGGTTGAAGCCGGTGATCTTATCGTCGCTGATGAAGACGGTGTGGTCGCGATTCCGGTAGCCCGTGTTGCTGAAGTGATTGCCGCTGCCCAAGCTCGTGAGGCCAGGGAAGCAGATCAGATGCGTCGCATCCGGGAAGGGGAATCCACGCTCGCCATTTTCGGCTGGGATCAGTGATCCCGTAACTGGAAAAAGAAAACCCGCCGAAGCGGTAATGCCGTTCAGTTAAGCGACTGAACGGCAATTTGTTTTTGATGGGCGCGTCAATGGGACGTCGCGACGTTTCTAGACGTGGTCTTGAGCAGGCCAATAAATAAGGTTTGGCGGCGTCAAGCCAGGTTTCTTTGCCGGCACCGATTTCGACGTGTACGGTCAGTGAGCCGGGGCCGCGCGGCACGTGGCCAGCTTCGACCTGGCACTCGCGCGGCCCGACATCTAAACTGTTCTCATGACCTTCCTGAGCCATGATGTGGCGAGCCGGTATGGCGAATCGGCTGCAACCGGCGCTTGTCCGGCCCGACCCGCATTGGGGAGGCACTGACATGCAAGGCTTTCAGATCACGTTCTTCACCCAGCAGGGGCGCAGCCATCATGGCAAGCCGCTTGCCGACTGGCTCGTGCGTCTCGCGAGCGAACTCGGCCTGCGCGGCGCGACCGTGATTCCGGCTTGCGAAGGCATCGGCCATCATCACCGCATTCACTCCGCGCGCTTCTTCGAGCTTGCCGATCAACCGTTGTCCGTCGTGATGGCGGTGACGAGCGACGAAGCCGATCGGCTGTTCGATCGTCTGCGCGCTGAGGGTTTGCATCTGTTCTACGTGAAAACGACGGCCGAGTTCGGCGTCGTCGGAGAGGACGACGGGGCCTGAAAGCCCCGCTCTCGATGGCAAGTCCCGAACCTCGTTTTCTCGACCTGGTCCGTGTATGCGCGCGGGTATCCAGCCGCACAGGGCTGCGATGGGCATGTCGAATGCTTCGCTACTGGAGCCGAGTCATCCCAGGGAGAGCGAATCATGCGACAAGTTGCGACAAACATGCTGATCGCGCTATCGGCCATTGCGTTGATGGCGGGCGCATCCGGCTGCAAGCGGTCGGCCGAGAACGGCCGCATCTCGACGGGCCAGATGAGCAGCGGCGTGATGAGCAATTCGGCGAGCCCGCGTGGCACACCCGGCGATAGCGACGCGGCGAAGCGTGCGAACGGCGAGGCGGGCGCGGCAGCGAGCGCATCGCCCGCCGCGAGCCACGCCGCGGCGGTCCACAGCACGCCGGCGAGCGGGGCGTCCGCGACGCAGTAGGCGTCGCTCAGGCCCGGCGCATCGCAGAACTATTCGTCCAACGGATCGGGGTCGCCCAATGCGGAGTCGATCGCGCGCTGAGCATTGTCGACGGCCTCGCCGATCGCAGGCTTGCCGCGCAGCGCGGAGCGCGCATGCCGCGGAGCGGTCCAGTCTTCGAGGTCGCGAGCGTCGGTACCAGTGCGATCGATTCGCGTGGTGATCGACGAACCGCCGGCCGGGTCGTCCTCGACGAGAACGGTGATGGTGAAGCCGCGGTGGAGATGAACTTCCTGCATCGACGGTTCTCCTGGCTGGTTCACTTTCGGGGCAGCATGCGCCGTTCCACGCGCTCGGAGGCTCCTGCTCTTATCGATTTCGTCCCGGTTTCGCCTGAATAGAACGGGACGCGGAACCGCGCGCAGCAGGTGACTCAACGAAGGCCCGCTTCAAAGGCTATGCCGCGGGCTCCTCGTGCCGCACGTTGACCATCCACGGCACGCCGAAGCGGTCGATCAACGTACCGAAGCCGCTGGTCCAGAAGGTCTGCTGAAACGGCATCGTGACCTGTCCGCCATCCGCCAGCGCGTTGAAATATTTCTCGCCGGACGCCTGGTCGTCGGCGGTGACCGACAGGCTGAAGCCCGCATGCACGGTATCGCCGCCGCGGCAATCGCCATCCGACATCAGCACGTGTGTGTTACCGATGGCGAGCGTCGCGTGCATGATCTTGTCGGCGTGTTCGGGTGCGACCGGGCGAGCGGGATCAGGCGGCGCGTCTTTCGCGCGCAGCTTCAGCAACTCCTGCGCGCCGAGCGCCGAACGATAGAACGCAATGGCTTCCTCACAACGGCCATTGAAGAACAGGTAGGGTTGGATTTCCATGCTGGTTTCCTGAGACGGGCGGGGGTAGCAGACGATTCTATCAGCGCGATTTCGCGGACGGACGGCTTTCGAGCCTGCGATCAAGCAATGCCTGCCGCGCTTCAGTGTGCCCCCGCTTCATGCCTTCCCGGCATGATTGCCGCCATTGGCTGGATAAGCCTCCTGCAACGCAATCGAGCCGGTTTCCAGCAGCGATTTGAGGTTGGACATGATCTTCGGCCAGCCGCCCGACACCGCCTCGATGAACTTCGACTGATCGCGCTCGATCGTATGCGTGAGCGTCAGCTTGACCGCCGTTCCGCTCGGTTCGAGCTCCATCGTGCAGCGCGAATCGCCTTCGGCCTGCAGCTCGGGCCGTTTTTGATGCCGCCAGCGAATCACGAGGCGCCGCGGCGGCACAGCCTCGATGATCTCGCCCGCGTCGAAAGTCTCCCCCGCGCTCGACACGAGTTTCCACGACGAGCCCGCTGTCCATTCGCTATCGCAGTGCATGCCGAACCAGTACTGCTTGATGAACTCCGCGTCGGTGAGCGCCGACCACAACTGTTCCGGCGTGGTGCGGATATAGGTCACGTAGACGAATGTGGATCTAGTCATTGCCTTTCTCCAGGCGTCGTTTCAGGGAAGAGAGCGCCTTCAGGCGCGGTTTTTCGAACTTGGCAATCCAGCGCTCGTAGATCTGCTGCAGCGGCACTGGATTGAGGAAGTGCAATTTCTCGCGCCCGCTGCGCACCGTCACGACGAGGTTCGCCGCTTCCAGCAGGCCCAGATGCTGCGTCACGCCTTGCCGCGTCATGTCGAGGTGCTCGCACAGGTCGTTCAGGGTCTGGCCGTCGTGCGCATGCAGCACGTCGAGCAGCTTGCGCCGGCTCGGATCGGCGAGGGCTTTGAATAACAGGTCTGTGTCGTCGGGGAGCTCGGCCATGAACGGCTATAGGCAAGTAATCTGTTGCATTTACTATAGGCAAGAGATTGCTTGCATGTCAAGGAGAGTGAGGAAGCCTCGTAGGTCCCATATGAGCGCACAACTGAACGGAAACAATTAAGTCGGTCGGAGAACAATTAAGTCAGTCGGGCCTAACGATAATTTTTCTCTCTATCCAGCATGTTTCAAAAGTGATCCTTGCTTTTACGCAGCGAACCAGCGTTTTGCTCGCCTTCAGGACGCGCGACGACTTATGCTTTACCTGGTAACCCGATAAAAAGTGCATATCGATTGCGCCAAGAGGATAGGCTTGCCAACTGGGTTCAGGAGCCAGAGAAAACATTTGTTTCTTGGCTCGATGGTCAGCGCGCCCCTGAACGGCAGTTCCGCAAATCGTCGCAGGAGGCATACACCTCAATTTTTGCAATTTGGGTCCGGCATTTGGCGGACCGCCGACTAAACGTGTTGGAGGCGACGCCCATGGACGCCACCGGGTTCTTCGACACGCACGTCCTTGAACCAGTTTCGCGTCGTCGTTACCGCCAACTGCTAGACAAGGTATACCGGTATCTCTTGTCATGCCGACTGATACAAACAAATCCGCTTTCGCTCGAAATCGCCAAGGAGAGCCCGCCCGACGTCCCGCCTCCGGCATGGCTGGAAGGGGCTGAGCGCGACGCGTTGACTAGCAGGCTGCGTGAGAAGGATGGAAGGGAGGGCGTGACCGAGCGATGGCCGCACTTCTTCTTGGCGCCGGCTTGCGGGCGAACGAATTGATCCAACTGCCAGTGAGTTGCTTCGATGAACGTCGTTACGTCGTGCGAGTTGTACCGGAAGGTCCGCATCGCGCACACACCACGCGCGTGCTTCCGGACGGGCCATGGAGAGAATGGCTGGATCAGTGGCTTATGGAGCGCGTAAGTCTTTCTATCCCCGGTCCGCTGCTTTGCCCCGCCACGCGCAAAGGCAACGCTCTTTGTCCATCAGCGCTGTATCGGCGAGTATCCGGCTGGCTCAAAGACGCCAACGTAGAAGCGCAGCGAGGCGGCGCGGGCGTCTTGCGCAATACCTTTGTACGAAGCGCACTGACGTGTGGTCGGTACTCGCTGGCGGAAGTGCAGGAGTTCCTCGGTCACGAGTTTGTCCGGTCAACCGCCCGCAGCGCCCCATCAACCGCGAAGAACCTTGTTGCAGAAGCAAAGGCGGTCGAGCGATTGGCAATTGCTGCACAGGAGGCGCAGTCCGCGTCGCTCGCCTTAAAAGCTCATTTCCGAAAGTCGCAAGAAGGAACACCGGCCGCGCCGCACATAGCTCGGCTGACGGTTGCGGCCCAAGAATTGCAGGCAGCGCGAGACGACCTGGATGCCTTGCTTACAGGCGTGGATGTGCCTCGTTAGCCTTTCGGTATCCCTTCGCTAAAGCGACGATGCATCTCTGCGCCCGGACACGAACGCATCGTGAGAGGTGGCCTCACTTGTTCGGACAGTCTTCTGAGATTTTTAAGTGGAATGTCCGGGGCGGTCATGCTGCCAATTTGATTGCAGACAGCGTCGCGAAGTATGCCTCATCCGGCGTGCGGTCTTCCAGACTCGAATGAGGTCGTCTCTGGTTGTACAGATTGATGTAATTGCCGATTGAGCGCCGGGCGTGGCCGACCGATTCATAGGCTTTCAGATACACCTCTTCATATTTCACGCTTCGCCACACGCGCTCGACGAAGACGTTGTCTCGCCAGGCACCTTTGCCGTCCATGGACAAGCTGATGCCCCGGCTAAGCGCGGCCTCGGTGAACCCTGTCGCGGTGAACTGGCTGCCCTGGTCTGTATTGACGATCTCCGGTTGCCCGTACTTCGCGAACGCTTCTTCCAACGCCTCGACAGCGTGTATCGCCTCCATCGTGATCGCTACGCGGTGGGCCAGTACCTTCCGGCTGGCCCAGTCCACCACGGCGGTCAGATACACGAAGCCGCGCGCCATCGGGATATAACTCGTATCCAGTGCCCAGACCTGGTTTGCCCGATTGATCGTCATGCCCCGCAGCAGATACGGCCAGATCTTGTGCTGCGCATTGCGTCGGCTCGTGTTCGGCTTGCAGTACAGCGCCTCGACACCCATGCGCTTCATCAGCGTGCGCACGCGCCTGCGGCCAATTTCGTGTCCCTCGCGACGCAGCAGTCGCGCCAGCCTCCGCGCTCCGGCAAACGGAAACTCCATGTGCAGTT
Organism: Paraburkholderia sp. JPY419; assembly: GCF_050435705.1. Taxonomy (NCBI): domain Bacteria; kingdom Pseudomonadati; phylum Pseudomonadota; class Betaproteobacteria; order Burkholderiales; family Burkholderiaceae; genus Paraburkholderia; species Paraburkholderia sp. JPY419. The sequence goes on from NZ_JBNDKV010000001.1 coordinate 211,656, forward strand.
CATCGATCCGGCGCATCAGCAACTGGTCTGCCTCGCTCACCGGTTGCGCCCGGTAATACACGCTCGATCTTGCGATACCAACGAGTCGCGCCTGCTGCGAGACCGGCAATGCATGCGTACGATCGATCATCGCTTTGCGCTCAGCAATCCCGCTTTGTTGAGCGCGCCGCTTAAAAAATCGTTCTCCAGCGTGAGCTGGCCGATCTTCGCATGTAGCTCCTTCAAATCGACTTGCGGCTCGCTCGACGCCGTGCCGCCTGCGCCAAACACGTCGGCGGCACGTTCCTGCAACTGCCGCTTCCATTCGGTGATCTGGTTCGGGTGCACATCAAACTGCTGCGCCAGTTCAGCTAGCGTCCGCTCACCCTTGACCGCCGCCATCGCCACTTTCGCTTTGAACGCGGCTGAGTGCGTCCGTCGGGTTCTCTTCGTCATCTTCAAGGTTCCTTTGCCGGCATTATGCCTGGCTCAAGCCCCGAGCGTTCCACTTGCCCGACTGTCCGAATTTGCGCGGCCACCTCTGTTCGATGTGGTCGCGCCGGCGGCCGTTGTCTGGCCGAGGCCGCCGTTCGAATGTCCGCGTGAAAGTTCGTGCCACGGACCGCTTATTGCCGAACGCGGAAATCCATGGGCAGAAGATGCAGGGCGCGTCGCCCTGATGGGCGAACTTCCGCAGCCGACCCGATCCGGCCACTCGGCCCTGCGTCACTTCACTGGCCGATTCCAAGCGTCAACAGCCATCCGCCAGCGAATGCCCCTGATCTTAGTTGTCAGCTCCACGTCCATTACACCGAAGCCTGTAAGCGGTGCGAAACGAATCAGATTTGCAACGCTTTTTGCAGATGAAAAGAGCGAAAGCACTTTTCTCCGTCGTGCACGCCGATCGAGCTCGACGACTCCTTGATCGTTTCGGAAGTCCGCGCGCAAACGTTCTCCGTCTGTCAAATATGATTCGATAGTGAAACATTTCTTGCTCTTTCGTCAGGGGCGATCGACCTCCAAGGGTTCATATAGCGCGACGCGTGGCCGACAGATACGAGGTGGCCTATAGCTTGCGTGATTCTTTCTCAGAAAAATCCCGCTGGACGAGAGATTTTGTCCGGCAAACGTAACGATTCAGAAGAAATCGCTCGTGATCTTCTCAAGCATTTATCGGGGATAAAATGAATAAAACCGGATTTGTCCTGCGCACCTTATTATTGGCAACTTGCGTGGCGGGTTATTCAATCGCTGAACTCTATGCGCGATTTGCTCGCGAGTTTCCCGGGGCAACGGATGGAAGGCACGCTCGAGGGATATTGTGGGCTAGGCATGCACTACGCAATGTCTCAGAAAAATAACGAGGTGAGTTTTTCTCGGTACGAGATACTGGCAGCCATTGAGCGAGAGAAATTCCAGCATCAGAAATATGCCCAAGAAGCGTTTGAGATCGGGCTTTCCCAAATTTGAACGAAGGCCGCGGGCGCCCGACGTTCCCGCTAATGCAGGGTCCGCTGCATCTGGAGAAGCTACGTGACCTAGTCGATAATTAACATAAAATTCGAGGAGCTTGATATGAACAATCTAAGTCAAGCGGCACTGAAATCCGCAGCCGAAATGGTTCAAGGACTTTATGGGGATTTGAGCGATCTCCCGCGAGAATTGGCCAATACTATCTGCAATATATATATTACCTGTCATTTGTCCTGCTTTCCCACCGCTCCTACAAAGAATTATTGGGACCCTACATTGGGACCTCAAAGGGCGCTGATGTGGATATGGAACAACTGCTGGCCTTGCGAAAGCGATCCACGATCGACCTTTATAGCATAAAGGATGAGATCTTTGCATTGAGGCAAATGCGGGAAGCGGCATTCAACATGGCGGCTAAGGCGGTTTACAACTATTGTTTGACAGTGACGCTCGACACGTACAAGTACGGAATTGAAAATTCCGATAAAAAAACGCCAGTCCGCCGGGCGCTCGAGCGAAAATTTAAAACTCCGCGCGAAATTCCAAATCTTATAAATTTAATGAACGCTGCTGGCTACAGGATCTGAGCGCGTATCTTTGCCGGCATTTTTCTATGGCATATCTAATAGCCGGAGAGTACCGCAGCTAGGCGACTCTCTCGGGCCGGGGTCTGTCATGTGGTGTAGTGGTCAAGCTCAGGTTGTTTTGGCGCGCAAAGTGAAACGACCCCGCGTTGGCTCAATAGACCCAGCAGCCGAGCGCTTACGGGGCCGCTGAGAGGTCAGCGAGTTAACGGCAAACGCTGCGACAGCCTGATAAAAGGAGAAATCAGTGACCGCGGTCCTGACTGACTCTGACAGAATGACGACTTGCCTGGATGGCTACGTCGCAACCCTGGTCGCAAGGGGTCCCATCGTGCGCGGGAGCCCCGCCACTCGCGACATGCTGAGTGCTCGTGACACTGAAAAATTCCTTACCGTTGTCGGCGACGACGAATTTTTGCGTCAGCGTATTGCCGTTCGGAAAAGCGACGCGCAGCTCACCGGTACAATCCGCATTCAGAGTGTAGGAGAGAGTTTCCTTAGCGAAAGAATCGCCGGCCGCTACCCCGTTGAGTACAGTAAAGTCCTCCTGCGTGCCTGTTCCGGCGCCGTCAAATGTCGCCAAGGAAACGTTGTCGATAAGAACGGGAGGGACATAGCGATGGAGTACCTGATTTGGTGCGGCCCCTGTGAGGATTCCCAGCTGCTCCGCGTGAAGTTCGCCGCCGTATGCGCCTTTCAGAGTCGCGATTGTGCACCCGTCGTGATCCCCAGCGTGGGCCAGGGTGCTCAGTGACAGCAATGCAATCGCGGCTGCCACTCCCTTATTGAAGAAACAGTCAGACATGTTCATCTCCTTGTTCCCTAAATCGGAATAACGAAAGTGTTAAAGGGCCTCTGCGTCCGTTTCGTGGCCTCACTGCCGTTGCAGGGATCAACGTTGTGATAGTGAATGCTCCGCCAGGCGGCTATTGCTCCCGGTGTCGGCAGACACTGCTTCCCGTTGATTGAGGTTTCGTCGCGCGCGATGCCACCATCAACCCGAGGGCACGGGTTTGCCATGACGGCAATCGCACTGGCCTCCCCGCTGCGTACACGTGCCCTCGGCATCAGTTACCGTGGTACAGATCCCCTTGCAGCCTGGCCATTTCTCCGGATTTCTCGGCACGGACCATCTCGTCGTAGACCTGCTGATGTGTGATCCTCATTGGAGAACCCGAGGCGGTACCGGACATCTGCGGCGTGCCGCCGACGTCCTGTGCGGCGGGAGGTGTTATATCTTGGGGAACAGTTTTGTCTTCTTGCGCTGATGCATGACCAACGATGAGGACGACCGCGCAGGTCGCCGCGATACGAAGCGTTTTCATGTCACGTACTCCCAAAATGTTTCGGTCCGAACCTTGCTGTCAAGGATTCTTAAGTTGGCCGGGGGACAAGAAGAAATCACATCGGTCGGGAGGTTCGTTCCAGTGGTCGTCAATCGGCAGGGGCTGGTAGGCAAAAGCCGAAACGACGCCACCGATCAGAACGCCTGCTCCCACGAGCACGGCGAGCACAAACCGTCTGAGCCTCATCACAACCTCCTTGTCCGTGTAGGGCCGCAGACGCCTGGATGGCGGCGGCATGGTCAGAAGCCATCAAATTGGTTGGGGTGGGGAGTGGGAAGTCTTCGTACCAGTGGTCGCCAATCGGCTGGGCCGGGCAGACAAACGTGCGGAACCGACGCCAGCCACCAGGCGCGCCTCGATTAACCCGCGATTGTTCGGAAAACCGGCAGTGCGCGTGTATGCACTGCGTGTTCCCCACCGTTCGATAATAGTGTGGTACTCGTAATAGGCATGCCAGAAGAGAAAAATTCGAATTATCGCGCGGTGAATTACGCCCTCGTTGTGTGGAATTATGCTGCATTATTCCGCCGTGTAACCTTGTCAGTTGTAGCTATATCGATTATTTGGTGTTCGGTATCAAATGCTCGTTAATGGGCGAACAAATGTTCGGTGTCGCTTTGCGACTATTCGTTACAGTTACTTCCTAGGACTACAGGCACACGCCGGTAACGGATAAAGGTCGACGCGACAAAAACGCTGCGAGTGCCGAATGTCGCGCGATGGGCGAGCCGTGCTCGAGGCCAGGACAAGTTGCTGGTACTGCGTGGCGCCGCGCACCGGCCCCAAACTTACCCTCGATTGTGTCAGCTCTGACCGTCTTCTACCCAGCTCCCCGGCACAGCCGCCACAAATCTCAAGGGGGTTGACCCTGCGGGGACCATGAACATTTGTTCGGGAGGTAACGGAACATTTGTCCATCGACTTGCTGGGGGCCCGGTAGCACAATGGAACGCATGCTGCGGCAGATCTTGGGAGGCCTACGGTGGCGTCCTGCAATCAAACACAAGGTGTTTCTGCCGCGGACGAAAAGACCGGGGTCAGCACATCACTGAGCGCAGGCAAAACTGCTCACGAAATCGGGCGCCGCAGATTCGTTGAACTTTTGAATCTTGTTCGGGAACCGGTTGCGGCACTCAGTACCGAGCAGAATCTCCTTGTCAAACGCGAGTTATTGGAATCACTGTCGCGTCGAGCGGTATATTGGATGGCGTTAGTGTTGTTCGGAAGCTTGTTCGAGCTCAAACATGGATATTGGCTCAGGACGCCACATGTTTATCTTTTGTTCCGTACCGCCTGGATCTTCGGACTGTGGGGCTTGGCCGCTCCCACGGCATTATATTTACTGACAAGGACCATGGCGCTGCCAAAGCACGCTGGCGACAACGCGGTCGAGCGGATGCACTGGGCATGGGCTGCATTGATCATGCTGACATCGTTGTGGTGGGCCGCCGGTAGCTTTGGATTAATCCCCCCCCAATTCCAGTATAGTGGTGTTGGTTCCGGCAGGTATGGCTTCCTGGAACTGACGCTAATCAGCGATACCTTTACTGTGCTGCTGCTCGCACCTAGTCTTCGTGCAACTTTAGGTTCACTCGTGCTCGGCGCTATCGCATTCGGGTTTAGCGTGGGAGAGATTCTGTTAATTAAACGGCCAGGAATGTTTGACTGGTATATTGGTCAGCTAATTGGCTATTGTCTCATCGCGTGGGTGCTTTGTTACAATCAGAAGCGCGCATGCGTAAAAGAGCTTATTCTCGAGGAGGCGCGATCGCAGGCCGAAGCGGCAACGGCGGAGAAGAACCAATTTATCGCCGCGATAAGCCATGATATACGCCAGCCACTCACAACGCTCGGCTTGAAGTTGAACTATATCGAGCGGAACATTGAATCAACCAGGCTGGCCGAAGACGTCTCGATCGCGCAAAGGCAAGTGGATGCGATGGAAGGAATGATTAACGGCACACTGGATATCTGCCGCCTCGAGTCCGGCACTTGGAGCGTAGAAATTCAGGAGGTGGTGCTGCCCTCCCTTTTGCACGGCATAGTTGCCGATATGCAGCCACTGGCCCAGGTGAAGGGGCTAAAGTTAAAAGTCCATAGCCGGCCCTATCTGACCCATACGGATCGGCATGCGTTGGACCGGATCGTCCGGAACATGGTGAGCAATGCGGTCCGCTACACGCCTTCCGAACAGGGAGGAAAGAAGGGGCATATTCTGGTGGGTTGTCAAAGGCGTGGCAACCTCGTAAAGATAAGCGTCTGGGACAACGGGATCGGTATCCCTGAAGATAGACAGCGGGATATCTTCAAAAGCTACGTACAGGTCGATAATCCCGAGAGGGATCGCGAAAAGGGATTCGGTCTGGGTCTGTCCATCGTTCAGGGTCTCGCGAACCTTCTTGGTCATGAACTGGACGTGGACTCGACACCAGGGCGGGGATCGCGCTTTTCGGTTACTGTCCCCTTCGCAGGACGCATACCGCCAGGGTTGTTCGAGGTTCACACGGTTGAAAACGGCGACGTGGACTTGACCGATATGGTAGTGGCAATCATCGAGGACAATAGCGACCTGAGAACCGAAATATCGATGCGCCTGATCGAGCATGGCTGCTACGTCGTGGCGGGAGAATCATCATCCGACGTCATCGAGCAGCTGCGTATCGAAGCTTTGGCAAGTGGTCCGCACTTCATCCTTTCTGACTACCGGCTGAAAAACGAGGACGGTATTGCCGCGATTGCGGCAGTCCGCGCTGCTACCGACGCTTCGATCCCTGCGGTCCTGTGGTCGGGGGACACGTCGTCGGCTGTGCTCAAAAAAGTAGCCGCCAGTGGCATGAAACTTTTGTCGAAACCGGTCTCGGAACAGACCTTACTGACCTTGCTGGCAAAACATAGGCCAAAAAAGACATCGACCGAAGGCAGGTGAAGGTGATGGCAGGAACATAGAGTGGTGAGTGAGCAGAATTCTTCACGACAGTGCCCTATCTGGTCCCCTTATGCCGGCCAGCGCTTCCTGATCTTCCCTGGTGCAGGTACCGACGAAGGTTCGATGTGCATGGCCACAACGAACAGGAGGTGCAGGTAATCAAGTTGGCGCTCCAGGCAAGCCGGGCGGGGTGCCATCTGGAGTGCATCCGGACGGGACCGGATCGTCTGCTGCAATGATGGAAGTCGCAAGAGCGTGGTTCGCCTGGCGTGCACCACGAACTTTTGTTCGGCATGTACCGGAACGCCTGTCCGTCGACTTGCTGGCGGACCGGTTGCACAATGGAGCGCATGCTGGAGCTGATGCTCGGAGGCCTTCTATGGCGTCCTGTACTCGAACACGAGGTGATTGCGCCGCGGACGAAAAGCCCGGGGTCAGACCGTCACTGAGCGCAGGCAAAACGGCTCACAAAATCGAGCGCCGCACATTCGTTCAATTTGTGAATCTTGTTCGGGAACCGGTTGCGGCACTCAGTACCGAGCAGAATCTCCTTGTCAACCGCGAGTTATTGGAATCCCTGTCGCGTCGAGCGGTATATTGGATGGCGTTAATGCTGTTCACAAGCCTGATCGTCTTGAAATTTGGATATTGGATCAAGACGTCGGACGTCTATCTCTTGTTCCGTGTCGTCTGGACCTTCGGACTGTGGGGGATAGCCGCTCCCATGGCAATATATTTACTGAAAAAGACAATGGCGTTTCCAAAGCACGCTGGCGTCAACGCGGTTGAGCTGATGCACTGGGCATGGGCTGCGTTGGTCATACTGACATCGTTGTGGTGGGCCGCCGGTAGCTTTGGGATAGAGTCACTGCCACCCATTCTCCCGCCCTGGGTCGCTGATAGTCATATTATTTTTCGCAGGGTCTTCTTCCTGAGGCTGACGCTGATCTGCCATGTATTTACCGTGCTGCTGCTCGCTCCGAGTCTTCGTGCAACCTTAGGTTCACTCGTGCTCGGCACTATTCCATTCGGATTTAGCCTGGCAGAAACCCTGTTACTTAAACGGCCAGCTGTGCTTGAGTTGCTTACGGCTCAACTGATTGGCTATTGTTTCATCGCATGGGTGCTTTGTCATAACCAGAAGCGCGCATGTGTAAAAGAGCTTATTCTCAAGGAGGCGCGATCGCGGGCGGAAGCGGCAAAGGCGGAGAAGAACCAGCTTATCGCCGCGATAAGCCATGATTTACGCCAGCCACTCACAACGCTCGGCTTGAAGTTGAACTATATCGAGCGGAACATTGAATCAACCAGGCTGGCCGAAGACGTCTCGATCGCGCAAAGGCAAGTGGATGCGATGGAAGGGATGATTAACGGCACACTGGATATCTGCCGCCTCGAGTCCGGCACTTGGAGCGTAGAAATTCAGGAGGTGGTGCTGCCCTCCCTTTTGCACGGCATAGTTGCCGATATGCAGCCACTGGCCCGGGTGAAGGGGCTGAAGTTAAAAGTCCATAGCCGGCCCTATCTGACCTATACGGATCGGCATGCGTTGGACCGGATCGTCCGGAACATGGTGAGCAATGCGGTCCGCTACACGCCTTCCGAACAGGGAGGAAAGAAGGGGCATATTCTGGTGGGTTGTCAAAGGCGTGGCAACCTCGTAAAGATAAGCGTCTGGGACAACGGGATCGGTATCCCTGAAGATAGACAGCGGGATATCTTCAAAAGCTACGTACAGGTCGATAATCCCGAGAGGGATCGCGAAAAGGGATTCGGTCTGGGCCTGGCCATCGTTCAGGGTCTCGCGAACCTTCTTGGTCACGAACTGGACGTGGACTCGACACCAGGGCGGGGATCGCGCTTTTCGGTTACTGTCCCCTTCGCAGGACGCATACCGCCAGGGTTGTTCGAGGTTCAAGCGGTTGAAAACTGCGACGTGGACTTGACCGATATGGTAGTGGCGATCATCGAGGATAATAGCGACCTGAGAATCGAAATATCGATGCGCCTGATCGAGCATGGTTGCTACGTCGTGGCGGGAGAATCATCATCCGACGTCATCGAGCAGCTGCGTATCGAAGCTTTGGCAAGTGGTCCGCACTTCATCCTTTCTGACTACCGGCTGAAAAACGAGGACGGTATTGCCGCGATTGCGGCAGTCCGCGCTGCTACCGACGCTTCGATCCCTGCGGTCCTGTGGTCGGGGGACACGTCGTCGGCTGTGCTCAAAAAAGTAGCCGCCAGTGGCATGAAACTTTTGTCGAAACCGGTCTCGGAACAGACCTTATTGACCTTGCTGGCAAAACATAAGCCAAAAACATCGATCGAAGGCGGGTGTGCAAGTGATGGCGGTGGAACGTAAGGCGTCGGGTCACCGAGATCTTCACGGCAGTCCCCTAGCTGGCCCACTTCGACCGGCCAGCTCTGCACTGACTTTAAGTGCAGCTTCAACGCGGTTTCCGACCTGAAGTTTGTTGTAAATAACACAGGAAACCTGTCGGACATGTCCCTCGGAGACATTAAGCTCTCTTGCGATCTGTTTTCCTGAGAGGCCACCTGCAATGCGACGCGCCACGTCCCACTCTCGTGGGGAGAGTCCAAGATGATGCTGATTCCGGATAACCGATGGCGCTTGTGTCGGGCAGGCAAAACGCATCAAGACCTCTTCCGGAATCCAGAGTTCACCTTCTAAAATCCTGCTCAGTCCAATGAACATTTTTTTGTGCTCGCCTCCCTTCAAAATGATTCCTCGAGCAGCGTAGTCACGCACATCCGCAAGATTTCAACTTCATCATCGTTTCCAGGAGCGAGTCCCGTGCAGATGACCACGGGAACATTGCATGGATTGCCAGCCTGGAAATGTTCAAGTGTCGTGACGCCACGGTTCTCACCGTCCAGATTGAGATCCAGGAATACGAGGTCTGGGGGAGGTGCCTTGCTTAATTCTTCAAGCGCGCTGGCAAGCGTGAATACGGGTGTGACTTCGATTGGGGCTACGCTCAACTCCGATGCGTGTGTTTGGACATATTCGGAAAGAGCAACGCAAAGAATTTCGTGGTCATCGACCCATAGAATTTTCATGGCCGCTTCCCCCTCAATATCTCAGAGAAAACAATCGATCGCGGGCTATGTCGGTGCGCGGCACCGCTTGATAGCTAACTTGAACACTGGCATTCTCCGACCGTCGAAATTCGTAGCGAGCTCCGACGCGTACCGCGCTCAACGCCGCAACAACCACAACAGCACGGAGACCACAGCCGAAATCACGACGCACGTGACGATCGGGAAGTAGAAATTGAATCCATCTTGAACGATATGAACGTCGCCCGGCAGCCGGCCGAACGGGATGCGGGCGAGCCAATGCCATCCGAGGCCGACAAGAATGCAAAGAATGCCAACAACGATTAGGAAACGGTTCATGGGGCGCGGTCACGCACGGTAGCCGATGCGGTCATCATAGGCCCACCCAGCCGCGCCTGCCAGAGCCGCTGCGCGGGCGCACCCTCCGACGACTATCTGATCCCTTGCGGCACGACAGACTCTTGACGACCCGTTGCAGCCGGTCGAGCAGTCTCTGTCCTAAGGGTAGGTATCGGAGTGGAACGGTCATTCCGTGCCGTCGCTAGGAGGACAAGTCATCGGCCTCTGCGGAGGCTTAGACCCGTGAGTTCGTGAGGCGGCTTAAGCCGTGCAAGGATGACGTCTTGCTCGACCTCGAACGTAAGTTTGATTTCTCCATAACCAATCAGCTTGTCGTTCACCAGATCGAAAGGAAGCGCCCGCAAGATTAGGATGTTTCCAGAACTCGTTTTGCCGCACTGAGCCATCCACATAGGGCCGATGCGGTGGAAGCGGTGCGGCACAATGCATTCGCAGCCTGAAGGGCATGCGCTCGAAGCCGTCCGCGCTACAGAGCATCTCGTACCGTACTGGCCTGACTCTGGGTAATCGACCCGTTCGCCGACGGCTTTCGCACCATTGCGGTCAGTACCGGCGGAATCACCGCGTGGTCGGCGGGCGGTCGCTCGTGAGCCGATCGGGTGATCCCATAATTAGACATCCAGTAGCGTGTGACCGACGGCTCTACACCCAACGCCGTTCAGTTGAGCGGCGACGATTTTCGAAAGTAGACCTACCGTCTGGTGACGCCATATACAGAACTGCGCCTTAGTCCAACCAGTCATTGACACGGTCCCGGACATCATTCGGCAATCTGAGGCCGCTTTGATCGAGAGCTTTACGACTTACGCTGAATGCAACTGACTTCGTCAGCGCGATGGGCAATTCTGCCGGGTTCGCGCCCCGCAGAATCTTGTCGACATAGTCGGCGGCGCCACGGAACCCTTCTTGATGACCGGGACCAATCGCCATGAGACCTCCGGCCAGCACATATTCACGATCGGTGTAGACGCATGGCAACTTATACTGCTCCGCGAGGGTCGCTATCGCAAAACGTTGCGAGTTGATGAAGCTATCAACGGCATTCAGGAGCCCGTCCGCACCAAATTTTGCCGCGTTCCGGAACGCCGGTTCGACGTCCGACGGCGCACGAACGTCAAGCTGCAGCACCGCGATTCCGACCGCCTGCGCCTCTGCGTACAGGATCGCAAACTGAGCCTGATTACTTGCGTTGTTGCCATTCGTAAGCATCGCCAGTCTGTGCAAGCCCGGAACGACTTTCCGCAACGTTCGCAGCCGTTCACCGATCAAATGCGGAGCATACATAGTGGTACCCGTCACATTCGTGCCGGGGCGTTCCAGGCTCTTGACCAAGCCCAGGCCGACAGGATCGTTCACGGCGGCCATCACGATCGGAATGGAGTGTGTCGCCTTCCGTGCCGCGACAGCAGCAGGCGCGTTGGTTGCGACGATAATGTCGACCTTGGAGGCGACTAGCCCGGCCATGATTGGTGCATAGTCGTCATCCAATGTAGCAGTTCGGTATTCGATGTTGATGTTGCGGCCCTCGCCATAGCCAAGAACCGTAAGCTCTTTCTTGAAGATGGCGAGCCGATCTGGACTTGCGTTAACGTTGGCGACCCAGGCCATCATCGGAATGTTCTGAGCCGTGCCTTGACTAACGGAGAGCGCGGTGACGAGCGCGATCACACGACAGCTTCGAGCCAAGATAGACATCGCCAGCACCATCATTCGGATTGCATGCCATTTGTTTTAAGAACCGCCGTCGCTGGCCCCGATAGAAACCGAACGCGTGTTCGTCGGCTGGGCCAAACCGAGCTTGAGTCAATGTCCGGTCTCGACGCATCTTCGCCCGAACCCGAAGTCCAGCGCAAGCGCATGTGCGGCGCGCCCGACTCGACTGGCGAGCGCCCGTAGCCGAAGAAGAGCCGACGTTCGAACGTCCGCCTGTACGTCCGGTCGAATGTCTCTAGCTGGCCGACTGCCGCCCGATGCGGTCGGCTCTAGTCGACCCCGCTAGGGATGTAGAACTCGGCGCTTTGGCGCTTTCTGTGCGACAGCTTTGAGCGGTACAACAGTCATCCCTTTAAAGGAAGCCGCCGCCGCATCCCAGACCGGGGCGTGCCCCAATATCACGGGTGGGCCGTTGAAGCGGCAACGCTGGGCTTTAGCACTGTCATCACTATCTCGTGAACAGCTTGCTTCGCCTCCCTTGCCGCCTGTTCGTCGTACGCCGTCGTCACCCCGCGCTCGACACAAGGGTCATTGTATGTAAAGGGCTCCCTCGTCCGGGCGTTGACCAGCAGCCCATTCTCCAGCTCGATCGTCCTGCAATTTCTAGTCGTTTGTGCCTGCGGAAGCTGAACCGGCTGCCTGAGAGCAACCGAGTCGAAGACATGATTGGCCCTTGGGTACTCGGTCAACTGAACATCGTTACCTTTTGCCGTTAGTCGTTCTACGTATGCGCGGCATGGAGCAACTGGGTTGTAGTCGTCTGCGCTGCCCTGGAATATTCTTACTGGTTTCACAACCAGCTCGTTATCTTCACGATACGTGTAGGTGCAGTCTGGATAGAACGCAACATAGGCCGCGAATTCTGTCCCGGGTGAGGCATGCAATCGTTGGAACCGCTTCAAGCTTGCATAGAGTGCATTTTGACCGCCTCGCGAAAATCCCATGACCATGATCCTTGCCGGGTCGATCCTGGGGTGTTTCGAAAGAATTGCGAGCGCGCGGTAGGCGTCCTCGGCTTGCGCCAGACGAGGCAACTGAGCCTGATCGTTGTTTGTGTTGATGATGCCGCGTCCGGAGAAGCTATCCAAGACGAAAGTGGCGACGCCCATTGCGAGTAGATCCTGCTCCCAGTCGGTCACCGAACTGCCAATTCCGCCTGAACCGTGCAGCAGGAGCACTAGCGGTAGTCGCTCGACCCCGGCCTTGGGAAGTCGAAGTTCGCCCGCGATCGTGACCGGTCGCCCGTCCTCGAGACCGTTCAGGAATTCCTGATCCGTCATCGTGACAGACGGGACCGGAATGACCTCGGTCCGAACCACTTGCGCCAGTCCGGCTCTCGACAGACACGCGAGCGCAAATAGGAAAGCAAATTGGGCAACGAAGCCAGTAATTGCCGCCTTCATGGCGCCCCCTTCTTCAACTTCACATCGCGCGAAAGTTCGCAGCGTCGGCTCCCAGGTATTCTAGACAGAGGATCCCTGACCGCCAAACTGCTCTTGTCGTACGGCCGTCTCAGTTACTGAGCAGTTGTTGGTCAACGTCCACCGGTCGCCGCTAACAGGGTTCGACAGCAACAGGCTGTGACAGGCAAACCGACATCTTCGGCGTGGTCGGACCGCGCAGCGTGACTATCCGGGCCGAGGGGTGTGGCGAGCATGTTCAACTGGAGATGGCCGTTCACTAAAATGCGGATTCAACCGGTCGACGCAACACCAGGGAATCCTGGCGCAGACAGGTGGAATACGGCCGGCACTACGACGTCGTTCCAGACTGGCGTTGACGTTGGCCGAGCGCGAGGAGATTTCACGCTCACTGGGTAGCCGGGGACTCGATCCGTTCGGTGGCCAGCAGGCTTGGACGGGCACCGTCAACCATCAGCAGGGAAATCCGGCGAAATAGCGGATCTCCAGGCTATCGGGCAAACCACGCCGATGCGCTTGCCTGGGATCGTGCCCGTCGCCCGAAGGAATGCAAGCTCGTCAGGAATCTGGAGCTCGCCCGCGTCGTGGCGGATAAACTCCAGTTGCAGTGGTCGCCCGAACAGATTGCCGGCTGGCTCAAGCACTCTTACGCGGTCAACAAGGACTATCAGGTGTCGCACGAGACGATCTACCGGAGCCTTTATATACAGGCCCGCGGTGCGCTAAAAAAGGAATTGCTGGAGCATTTGCGACGAACGCGAGCAATGCGTCGTTCACGTCATCACACCATGAAGACGGACGACCACGGCAGAATCTGCGACACCGTATCGATCAGCGAACGCCCCGCGACAGCTGAAGACCGTGCGATACCGGGACATTGGGAAGGCGATTTGCTGTTTGGCAGCGCGAACAGCCAGATTGCTACTCTCGTCGAGCGCCAGACCCGCTACGTCATGCTGGTGAAGATCGCCAGCAAGGATACAGAGACCGTCGTCAACGCTCTGATAAAGCATGCGGGCAAGCTGCCTCAGGAGCTGTACAAATCCCTGACCTGGGATCGGGGCAAAGAAATGGCTGGCCACAAGCGCTTCACCGTGGCGACCGACATCAAAGTCTACTTCTGCGATCCGCAGCATCCCTGGCAACGTGGCTCGAACGAAAACACGAATGGGCTTCTGAGGCAATACTTCCCGAAAGGTATCGATCTCGCTTCCTATTCACAGGCCAGGCTCAATGCCGTGGCAAGGCGGCTCAATGAGCGTCCCCGAAAAACACTAAACTTCGACACACCGGCCGAACGATTTCATCAAACCGTTGCGTCGACCGGTTGAATCCGCAAAGTAAAGCGGATCTTTGAGCGTCCATCCGAACGTGCTGGCGAGTGGCCGGTAGTGGCCGGACAGCGCCCGAGTGCCGTCCGGCCGCCTGTCGTTCAAACCTCTGTCTGTTCGGCCATCTCGAGAGCGTCGTCGACCTCAATGCCAAGGTAGCGAACGGTACTCACCAGTTTTGCGTGGCCGAGCAGCAACTGTATCGCCCGCAGGTTCTTTGTGCGCCGGTAAATCATCGACGCTTTCGTTCGACGCATTGAATGCTTTCCGTAAGCTGTTTCGTCGAGCCCGATCGACCGTATCCAGCGATGGACAAGGCGTGCGTATTGGCGCGTCGAAAGATGGGCTGAGCCGTGAATGCGGCTTGGGAAGAGATAGTCACTCGACGACAGTCCCGCCTCTCGAATCCACGCAGCGGCGCTCTCCCGGGTCTGTTCAGTGATTTCAAACTGGACCGGCCGCTGGTCTTCTGCTGCATTACGGTCGCCCTTGGTGCCACACGTGAGCCAAGACAGATATCCCTCACTCGCAATTTCGTTAGATCGCACGCTCTCAACTTGCTGTCGATCGCGAGGTTGAACAGCGCGAGCTCGCGCGCTCTTCCAGCAAGCTGCAGGCGGATACGGATTCCCCAAATCTCCCTCAGCTTCAGTGGCGGCTTCTGCCCCGTCAGCTTGTCCTTGTTCCACGGTACACCGCCGACGCCCGGGTTGATGGTGGCTTCCATGACGATTCTCCTTTCGAAGGACTGGAGAATCAGTCTGCACCCAGGCGCCGCCGGGCATAACCCGACCCGGAGCGGACCGTCGGCGTGACGAACATCATTGGCGCATCTGGAAGTGAAGCGGACATTCCTCCTTCAATGTCCATGGACGCATCCCGGTGGCTCCAGCGACGACGCTGGCTTTGCTAGCGGAGATTACGACGGGCGCGTCATTTAACGACTCCATGCGCGGCAAAGATCCGTCCCGCCGCCGCTACGCGTATTTGTCGCCAACTGTGTTGCGAACAGGATGCGTGTCGTAAACGATGATCATCTGCTTGATGCGGCCGCTTTCGTCGAACTCGAATACGTCAACACACTCAAATTTCACCGCAGAGCCGTCTTTCAGCCCCCAGTCGTAGACGAAATAACCGGTCGCGCGTCGGGCACCCGTCGTGCTGACGCAGATATCGATGAGTGTGATCCGGCTGTCTCCCGATGCTGCATCAACCTTTGAAAAGAAGGGCGCGGGGTGCATCCAGCCGAGAAAAGGCGAGAATATCTGTGCGTCCGCGGCGAACAAGGCGCAGATTGCAGCGACATCGCCGCGCTCCAGTTCGCTCAGGTAGGTGCGAATCTGCCGCGTGTATAGTGCTCCCGATGATGAATCCACAATCGTTCTCCGAAGGTTTGTTGAAAGATCTGCCCGCACTAAGGCAGCCGATCTGACGCAGCCACGATAGCGACGCAGCGATGACCGAACAATCGAAAAATTCGCAAACCGGGTATGCGAATCGTGCATATCCTCTGGCAGACCTCACGCGCGCTTTGCCTCCACTGTCTGCGTACCAGGCGTTCGTCGCTGCGGCAGAACTTGGCAGTATCAGCAAGGCCGCTGATCATCTGTGTCGAACGCAGGGTGCGGTGAGCCGCCAGGTCCAGCAGCTGGAAGCCCACTATCGATGTGCGCTGTTCGTGCGCCACGTCTCAGGGCTGACGCTGACAGCAGAAGGACATGCTCTGTTGACGGTGGCCGTGAACCTGCTCACACAACTGGTTCGACACGCAGACGTTCTTGCACAGTCCGCGTCTGTTCTCACCGTGCGGCTACCGTCCACATTTGCGATTCGGTGGTTGCTGCCGCGGCTGTCAGTGATCAATCTCGCGCTGCCCGGGACAGAGTTGCGCATCTATACATCGGCAGACGATGCGCCCAATTTCACTACGCCCGACGTCGACGCCATCGTTGTGCGTGGAGCCGGACATTGGACGGGTATGAACGCGATACCGTTGTTTCAGGAGCGCCTGACGCCGATGTGTACGAGCGAACTGGCCGCGTCGCTGAAATCCGTAGCGGACCTTGTTCGCGTCAATTTGCTCCATCCGGGACAGGACCGCGGCGAGTGGCGATGCTGGCTCGATCGTGTCGGAGCGACCCACGTCGACACCGAAGGTGGGCTCGTCTTTGATACCCTCGAATTAACGCTCACCGCCGCCGCACAGGGACTTGGCGTTGCTATTGGCGACCCTCGGATGGCGAAGGAACGCCTCGAGGCGGGGGCACTCGTCATGCCGTTCAATGAGGTTGCGCAAAACGGTCTGGGCTACTTCCTCGTCTTTCCCTCGCAACGAGCCGGACAAATCAAGATTCGCACACTCGCTGACGTCTTGACGCAGCTCGCGCAAGAGGACCCGTCGATACCGGGCCGATAAGCGCGCGCCAAGTCGCTCAACTCCACCGGCGCCAACAGAGCGAAGAAACAGCAGTAAAAAGGGCGTCATCGAATGCACGTTTGTCGATGCGTAGCGGCCTTTTGACTGTCCGAGCGAAGCGCCGGGCAAACGTCAGTTCATGGCCGAACCCGGTCCGATGACGGGAGGCTCCAGAAAGTTACTGAAAATGGGATGACGACAACTTAGCCGGGGATGCCAAAAAAATCCGGAGGAGGATCTGCTCGACACGCCGCGCGCCCGATTCTGACCTCGCTGCCTCGAGCGGCGTGCGTCCACCCAGCTCAGGATGCTCGGTCGTGAGCCACGCAGCGGCGTCCCTGTCGGATTGCCACACGAGCCTCAGCACCTGCGCGAGCCGGCGCGCCAGGTGACTGGCAATCTCACGGCGCCAGCCAGTGCCGTGATGGATCGCTCAAGACGCTCCGCGTTAGCGGGCGAGCGCAACAGGTGCGCCGTCTCGCTGTCCTCTCGCGACACCGACACTCCATTCTTTTGTTCCCAGGCCGGGAAACAGCTCCTCATCAGGCGAACCAGTCGCTCGTTAGGCACCGCGGCGCGTTCAGGGCTACGCGGAACGCTCCGAACGCCTCTGGCGACAGGGGCAATCGATGCGTTCCGACGAATTCGTTGCTTGCCTTGGGCTCGTCAAATTCTTCGCGCGAGCCGAGCTCCGGGTCTACGACCTTGATCCACTCGCCAAGGGTCTCCTTGACGCAGTGCTGGCACAAGTCCAGGCTCAACTCGTTGCCGTCACGAACACCGAACCAAAGCCGCCGCCTCAGGCAAGCGACACCTTCTCGTACCACTCATTGTCGTCACCTCCACAAGGACGTCGTTGCCCGACGGCGCTCAGATCTCAATGCGACGAGGAGGTATCACAAACCGGTTTCCAAGCTCATGTTGTCACCTTACATGTAGCTCTACGTGGCCACCCACGCGGCAGTAAGCCGAGCCGCACCGCTGTAGCTGTCGGCAACCGTAGCAGCACCGTGTCGACTGGAGACCCGGCCAGCGAGCCGCCGCGGCCGACGCCAACGTCGAGTTGCACACCGTCGAGCTCCAATTACACGAAGTCCTCGGCGTCCAGGAGCTCCTCATACAAGTGCCAGCCGGGCGCGCCGTCCTCCCGCTCTTGATGCTCGATTGTGACTTTTGTGCTCATGGCTCCTCCGACCCGCCCTCGTCGGTCTTCTTCTGCGACAGGCGCCACAGCTGCTCGATGCCGCGCTGGATCGCGTCAGGATCGGACCACTTCGTGTCACGTTTCCAGTCAGGAGGCAGGATGCCAAGCTGCCGCGAAGTCCCGGAGGGCAACTCTAGCCGGACTGCCCGCTGGTAGGGCCCGTCGATCATCGTGATGTCGACTTTCACACCCTCGAACTCAAGGTAGACGACATCGTCCGCTTCAAACAATTCTTCATAGATCTGCCACGGCGGCAAATCGCCGTCCCGGTCCCGGCTGTCTATATCGCAAACTTTAGTCTGCTGCATAAGCTTAACGCGCGCCCCCAAGAGGACAGGCACCGGTTACTTGGAAAAGTTCTGAGGCTAGAACCGGATTCGCGCGATAGCACGGATTGGACGATGCTGCTTAGTTGGCTTCGCACGATTGCCCCTGACGTCTTTACCATCGACCCCGAAAGCGACGCCGAGGCAATACATAATTTAACTGCTGGTGTAAAACGCCATGTTGCGGAACTTTTTAAAATTGCTTTTGAAAAGGAATTTCCGAACGGAAAGGTCGTTAATTACCCAGCGTTGGAAAGGGCTTACAGGAGCCGGGAATACGCGACTTACCGCGATGATGTGGAAGACTTGTCTAAACTGGCGAATGCTGACGTTCGAAAGAGACGCAAGGACTTGCGCTGCCCGATTGAGGCGGTGGTAAACCTGTCCGACGACCTGGCCGGCGAACTGGCACGCCGGGGCCTGGTCGGCCGGTGACGACCATTCCGTGGGAGAAGTATCGGGGCTTTGCCGAGCGGTTAGTCAAACAACTGTCGGGCAATTACGGCGATGAACCTAAAATTGCGGCGCATGTCGGATTGTCGAGCGAGTGGTCTTGCGTCGGCACAACGCGGCGGAAATGGTCGGCGCTCCAATGGATGATGTGGATCGAAGACAGGCCGTCTACGCGGGCTTTTAAAACAGAAACCGCGAAGTCTGCAGTGGCGCGATGCTGGACGTTGACGCTGTCGAGGAATGCGGCCAGATAATAGAGGAATACTGATGGAGCGATAGGTCACGCGACGCGCCGAACAAGAAGTCATCTGCACGGCCTGCGGTGCGATTGCCATGTAATCCACGTCCCGAATGAAGTCCGCACGAAGTCGCCGCGTTTCCGAAGGGGTCGTTCCGAGCATGCGACCAGAAATCCATGCGATGGACGTATTTCAGCTGGCGTACGATCGAAGCCTATCGAGCGCCGTCTTGAAGCTGTCGGTGATAGTCGTCGGTCTCCGCGTGGTGATATCGACGTACACATGCGTGAAGTCGGCGATTGATGCTGTGTCACGACTCATGCTGCTTGGAGTACCCCAGGAACTGGCTTCGTCGCTTGCAAACGTTGTCCAACGGGAATACCCCGCAGCATCGTCGCAAGATTTGAGTAACGAGGCAGCGCGTCGCTATTTTATAAGGAAAGCACCTGCAGAATCGTTAAAGAAGTCCGAACCGAAATCCAGGGAGAAGATTCTCTCATAACGGTATATCAGTGATGGATTTGGCTGTCACCGACTCTGAACACTGACGGTCTTACCGGGTGCAACTATGGTTCCAGTGAGGTGACGGCCCTGCCACGACAAATCGCGGGGCGCACCCTGAGGGGCACATGGGTACCAACTCGCAACATGCCTCAAGTTCCGAGCGCTAATGACGGAATCTGTCGAGACTTGGCTGGGCGCTTCGCGGGCGAGAAACATTAGGGTCAGCGTTATGCGGGCGTCACGTTCTCTTATCGAGGGTTGCGGGCAGGGAGAGATGCGATGGCTATTGCACGCCAGAGCCGACATTGGAGCGGGCTGGATTTTAGGTCAGCAATGTGGCGGATTGCCGACGGTGGAGCTATCGAGCGGCCGGACGCCTGCTACCTGCATCGCCGAACTCACACTCTCAACCATCAACTGCCTTTGGAGCCGGCACCGCAGGCTCGTTATTGTTCACATTGAGTGGGACGATCTGGGCGCGGCCGCCTGGCAGGATATCGGCGAGATCGGGGCTTGTACCGAGCACACCGCAGAAACGAGCGAATTTCTATAACCCGGAGGCGGTGGCCCTGGATGCTAATGTGGCGGGTCCGTTACTTCGCGACTACATCCTTCGCCTGAACATCAATCGTCGGCTGGGCTGCGGCTGCATTAGTGGTCGACGGTGACCCACCACCCATGCCTTCCTTGAATGCTTTGAAGGCACCGCCCAGGTCGGAACCGGCGGTACGTAATTTCTTGGTGCCGAAAACAAGCGCAATAATGGCCAGAACGATTAGCCAATGACCGATGCTGAGACTTCCCATATCAAACCTCTAGAACTAGAAAAACGTTGAACGATGACGCGCAGCTTTTCCGCACGTCCCGGAAATTAGTAGCGGGTTCCGGTGTAGCCCCCATTGTCAAACTCCGAAGCGATCCCGTCTCATTGAGCCAATTGCGCAATCGAAACCGTGATTGCCGCCACCAATGTGCCGCCACCAATGCGTGTCACCCGCAGACTCAAGAAAGCTCCGGTCGTCCCAGCCGTGATTTGCGTTCGCAGCGTTCGAAGCGTTCGCTGCCGACGCAATTGCGGACCTTCTCAAACGCAGAAGCCAGGTGTGAAAACGCTAGCGTTCACGCACATTCGGCATATCGAGACATGCTAGTGCCGGGACGATCGCGAATACCGACTCTGGCGTCCGCATCGGCTCAGGTGTCAGGATTCGCTGCGACGAAGCTCTGGAACGCACCGTAAGTCGGCTGGATCGGTACCAGACTGTTCGAGACGATGCCGAACGTCTGGTCACCACTCGTCAAGTCGTAGTACATCACTGACTGAACCGCAGACGTCTTGCGCGCCGCATAGAATTCGCCGAGCTGCTGACTGACGTAGGTCGCGCGGAACGCTTCGGTATCTTCGGGGGCGGCGTTCCATTCGGAGATGATGAACGGCACTCCATAGCGCGCCTTGCAGTAGATCGGCAGGTTGAAGCCTGGACCGGCACCGTCCGAGCCTACATCGAAGATATCGCCATAAGGCTGGTAGTTGTGCCACGTCGTGATGTCCCAGCGAACCTTAGGGTAACCGCTCGTTCCATCCGGCTGCAGGCCATCCCAGAGCATGTCGGAAGCGGCGACGTCCGCCACGCAGAAGTTGATACCGCACTTGGCGTTCGGCTGCACGGATTTGATGCCATCGATCATGCCGCGCATCGCGCCGCGCATGATCGGCCAGTTCGCGTTGTTGAAGTCGCCCCTGCCTGTTCCGGCTGTTGCCGAATTCAGGATGATCGCCCCGTCGCGGGTCAGTTCATTGCCACATTCGTACATCGTGACGCCATACGGCGCCAGCGCCGTGGCAATCGCCGCAGCCCCTGAGAATGAAGCCTGATAGGCCGCCGATTCACTCGTGTACAGGTTGTTGTTTGTGTCACGGAGCCCGTATTCGACGAGCGGGAAAAGCGTCAGTCCGGCGGACTTGAAAGCGCTTGCCAGGGCTACCAACGCGTTTATCTGGGTCGGCGTATTGAAAACGCCGACGCGATACGTCGTGCATCCTAGCGCACGCAGCGCGCCGACGACCTGCGCGGGCGTAAACGTATAATCGTAGTGCCCGTTGATGCCGTAGAACGCGCCCGGCGTCGCCGCCGCGGCGATACGCGGGTCCGTACACGGTAACCAGTTGCCGTTCCATGTCAGGACAGAGAACTGCCCGCCCGTCCCCGACTGGTAGATCATGCCGCCATACCACAACAGCAGGCTCACGTTGGAGGAGGACGGATCCTTGACCTTGTTCTTGTAGATATAGCCGTTCGAAAGCGTCCAGATGTTGCTGGACTTGTCGATGATGTAGGCGGCGGACGGAATCGTCGTGCCGTCTGCCGAAGTGCCGCCAAGGCGCGGATCGATACAGGACGTCCATCCCGACCCAAGCCACTGATAGAAATTGCCGCTCGTGTTTTCCTGGTACACGCTGCCGTTGTACCACAGCAGCATTGTGACGTTGTACGAGTAGGGGTCTTTGGTCCCGTTCCTGTAGATATACCCGTTGGAGGTCGTCCACACGATGCCGGAGGCGTCGATAATGGACGTCGCCGGCGGGGTTGTCGTGCCGTTGGCCGAAATATTACCCCCGACCCGCGGATCGACAGCGGGTGTCCAGCCCGTCCCAAGCCATTTGTAGAAATCCCCGCCCGTGTTCTGCTGGTAGACGCTGCCGTTGTACCACAGCAGCAACGCGACGTTGTACGAGTAGGGGTCTTTGATCCCGTTCCTGTAGATATACCCGTTGGAGGTCATCCACACGATGCCGCTGGCGTCGACAATGGACGCCGCAGGCGGGGTTGTCGTGCCGTTGGCCGAAGTGCCCCCGAGGCAGGGATTGGAAGCCGGTGTCCATCCCGACCCAATCCACTGATAGAAATCTCCGCTCGTGTTCTGCTGGTAGACGCTGCCGTTGTACCACAGCAGCATCACGACGTTGTACGAGTAGGGGTCTTTGGTCCCGTTCCTGTAGATATACCCGTTGGCGGTCATCCAAACACTGCCGCTGGCGTCGACAATGGCGGACGCCGGCGGGGTTGTCGTGCCGTTGGCAGAAGTCGTACCGTTGGCCGCAATGAGGCGCGGATCGACAGAGTTTGTCCACCCCGTCCCAAGCCACACATAATAATCCCCGCTCGTGTTCTGCTGGAAGACGCTGCCGTTGTACCACAGCAGCATTGTGACGTTGTACGAGTAGGGGTCTTTGGTCCCGTTCCTGTAGATATACCCGTTCGAGGTCGTCCACACGATGCCGGAGGCGTCGACAATGGACGCTGCCGGCGGGGTTGTCGTGCCGTTAGGTGAGGTGGATACGCTGGCGTTTGCCTTGGCCGCACTGCTGTTGCTGCCAGGCGCAGTGGCGTCGCTGTTGCTCCCGCCACCGCACGCCACCAGTACATAGCTGCTTGCAGCTGCCGTCAGGCAGCCGAGAAATCGTCGTCGATTGATCACAGAAATAATCCGCAGCCGGAAGACCCGGCCAAATTCAGTTGGTAAGCACTCGAGTCACACGGGTCTGACGTGCGCCAGAAAGTGGTTGCACCTTTTAATTCGGTATGCTTATCAAACCGCTGCAATACGATCGGACGACGGCTCCCAGGCGTTCATCAAGGCGCCGCGTTTTCTATCGAACTGCTTGTCGGAGGGATTTCGATTACCGGAGCGATCCTCACTTGACCTGCCTTTGCGCAGTCAGCGAGCGAATTCGCAAAAAGGGAATAAGCGACAGTGATTAGGTAATTCTTACCTTTTCGAGCGTCTCATCAGGTAAGAGATACTACTGGATGTCGGCAGGAAGTGGGCCGGAGGTTAGAGCACGGCGGAAAATAGGTTGATCTTTCCGACAAAAAGGCGCCCGCAGGTTACTTTTTTCGCGGTCTGCGAATCGGAAGCGACGAACGTCCAGAGGGTGGTGGACGATGAGCACTGTTCCACGGGGCGGTCCTGCCTGCTCTGCGGCTGCGACGCTTCCAATTCCTTATCTTTCCAATGATCTTGGGGAGCGTTCAGAGCCGAAAGTGACCTTGCCCCTGTTTCACGAATCCCATAGCTGAAGTGTGTTAGCTGAAACTCGATCTGACAGGTAGTCTGGGCCGATAGAAAAGACGCGATCAATGGGGAATGAGTTTCTCCCTGGCGAGTTGCAGTGAATCGAGAAAGGTGCGCATCGGGGCCTTGCCGTAACACCATCGTCCCTGATGTTCACGTTCATTGTTGTACTGGTCGAGCCACGCATCAAGATCAGTCTGCAACACGTCTATCGATTCGCAGATCTTCTTTCGGAAGGCCACACGATAGAACTCGTTGAGCATGGTTTTGTGCAGCCGTTCGACGATCCCGTTGGCCTGCGGCGACTTGGCCTTGGTACGAGTGTGATCGATATCCTCCACGGCCAGCTACAGCTCATATTCGTGATGCTCGGGATTGCCACAGTATTCCGTGCCGCGATCGGTCAGCACACGCAGCAGCGGGACAGATATGCTGTTGTTGAATGAAAAGATTGCGAAGACAACCTCCTCGCGTAGCTCTAGAACCGTTTTTTACTTGTCCTCGTTATGTTCGTTTTCCAACACAACACAAACAACACAACAGGTTTTTTCCCCAACGTGCGTACCAAAAACATATGGCCCATCTATCATCTTCCTTGCACTATCAAAAAATGACAGGACCTATGAGAGACCCTGCCGTGAGCAAGTTCGCAAAACTGTTGACTTCGTTGTGTCCGCAACGAAGCGCCCGCAACTGCCGGAAAATCATACGGGGAGCAGCTGGCCAGATTCCCGAAGCTTTGTCGAGCAGTAGCCGCGACGCTCACCAGCCGGACTGACGATTAGAACGGTCGAGTCGGCAAGCCGTTAAATGCAATCGTCGGCACAGTGGGCTCTGGTCGGAAATTGGAAGGCCACGCGCCTCAAAAAACGATCACCGACCGCCGGCCAGGAGTCGGTCCGCGAAACCCTCATAAGGAAGTGAGGCCCGTCATGAGCATGCTTACCATCACCGCTCGCCAGCTCTTGTTATATAGCCACACCCTCGTCTTCGCCTTCGCCATCGCGCGCGTGTTGCGGGAAGACGTGGCGCTGCTCACAGCTCGGCGCATTGATGCCGTCAGACTGGAAGCCACCGGACGTACCATTGCAGGGTTGCTCGGCCTGCTCTGGATAACGGGCGTCGCTATGATCCTGCTTGGCACCGGCTTACATATGGCTGTGCTGGTCTCCAAGCCGAAGCTGGCTGCAAAGCTGACAGTGGTATGCCTGCTGACGGCGAACGGCTTGCTGCTGCATCGAGTCGCGTTTCCGATGCTGACCACACCGCAGCGTCGCCCACGTCGGGCGGCGACGATATGCGTCTTGTTGGGGGCCATCAGTTCGGTGTCGTGGCTCTATGCGTCTTTTGTAGGCGTGGCGCGCCTTATCGCCCCGGCGATGTCCTATACGGCCTTTCTAGCCTTGTACGGGGTGGGGCTGGTGGGTGGGATCGGGATGGCGTTGGCGGTGGCGCGGCCGCGTGTGGAGCGGCTATTGGCTCCGTTGTCCGGCGGGGACGTGGTTGTCGGTTCGGCGCCAGCAGGACGATTGAGCTTGCCGCCTTTTTAGCTCGACCCTGAAATAGCGCCGCACGCAACGCCATGCGGTCGTCCAAGTCGAGCGCGGGCCTGGCGATCTACGTCTCAAGAAGCCACTCGCGTTAAAGGAGTTGCTGCGCGCGATAGATGAAATAAGCGTGGCCACAAAATTGGGATGGCGGATCAGGAATGACCGTGCTTGCTGTCGTCTCTGACCTAGCGGTTTCTATGCAGTCCACGGGAATCCAAAGTATCCGAAGCGCACCAGTCCCAGTGTCATCGATGACTGGGCTGCGCAATTGACGGGTTGGCTCCGGGCGGACAGTCATCGACCGAAGCGTGACCGGCGCACGGCGCGCTTCATGTTCGAGGCAATCCGTGAACAGGGCTATGCCGGCAGCGATGGCCGTGTCAGCTCGTTCGTGCGGCGCTGGCGCGAGCGGCAGGCCGAAGCGCCGCGCAAGAAGGCCGACCACCTTGTCTTCGCTGGCAATAAAATCGAGAGGTTCGAATCGTCCGATGCCGGCTTATAGTCAGGACCTTTGTTCAGGCGGATGATGATTGAGCCGCCGAGATGCGTGCGAGGACTGATGCCGCCCGCACGCATAGCCGCAGTTACTGATCGAACGAAGCGATCTGGCCCGTGCGGTCGTCGAGAATCAGACGTCCCGCACGCGGACCATGGTCAAAATCGAAGAACCCGTTCAACGACCCCGCAACCGCATCCGCGGAACCGCCGCCGATAGGCTGCAGGTTCCAGTTGTGTTCGACGAAACGAATGATCGAAGACTGGTCGGTCACCTGATGGTCGATGTAGTTGGTCCTGGCCCACGGCGATATCACCAGCAGCGGCAGCCGGGGGCCGTAGCCGCAGCGCCCGTTCTGGGTACCGCTTGCAGGATCGTTGGCCTTTGGCTGACCGCAGTTTCCGGGCGGGAGAAGCTGGTCATCCAGCACGTTGGACTGGAACACGATGGGGCCCATCACATGGTCATACCATCCATCCGAGTCGTCGTAGGCGACGATGACCGCGGTCTCACGCCACTCCGGTGAATGCATGAGAGCGTTGATCACATCGACGACAAACATCTGTTCGTCCAGCGGATCCGAATATCCGGCGTGGCCGTCCTGGAACGCTCGTGCTTTGAGGAAGCTCACCGCCGGCAGGTTGTGATGCGCGATCGCTGTGTAGAACCGATTCAAATCGTATTGATGATTGGCCTGATCCAACTTGCCAATCGCGGCATCGGAACTCGGTGGCAGGTGCTGCGGATTCTGCGTGCTCTTCCAATACTGGAAAAACGCATGATGGGGGATATAGTCGACGACACTGGCGCCGGCGACGTTGTTATGGGTCGCCGCGCAGTTGTCGAAGCCTCCCATGAACGCGCCCCAGGTAAGACCAGCGGAATTCAACCGATCGCCAATATTCTCATCTGACATCGTGATCTGAGTGCGCTTGGGATCGGAGCACTTGTCACCGGCCGGATCCGGATCGCCAATGACCGCTCCGCTGGTGCCGCCATTGGCAATGTTGCCGCTCGTCAGAATGTTGTTGGTGATCGTTCCCATGTAAGTCGTGCCGGCCACGAGGTTGAGAAGACCGGGCGTTGACGGACCGAAACTCGTTCCGAACGAGTTATCACTCATCGCGTAATGCTGCGCATAGTTCCACAGCGCGGTGACGGTGTTGCCGTCGTAGTAGCCCAGTGTGCTGTTCGGACCGAGTATCGCATCGTTGCAACTGTGCGTGAGGAAGCGATCCATCAATCCACCGTGAAACGCGAACTGTTCGTCGCTGTAGCCGTGATCTTGATCGCAGGTCACGGGTACGCTGCGGTCAATCCGGAACGGATTCTGGCCGTTGGGATTGTTGGTCAGCAAGCCCGCGCTCAATAGCGTATTTGGCCTTGGCGTATCTTCCTTCGGGTTGCCAAAGTAGCGCGTGCCGTCCCTGTTTGGTTTCGCGTGCGGATAGGTGCCGAAGTAGTGATCGAAGGAGACGTTCTCCTGAAAGATCACGACGATGTGCTTGATAGGCGTTCTGGTGGAGGATTCACTATCGGAACGGGCGGGTGTCGAGAGCAGCAGTCCACTGCTCACCGCAGTTACCAACAGTGCGGCAAGGGCAATTCGATTTGGTTTCGGCGTTTCCATTTTCGGACTCTTTCAGATTCATTGCCATTCGACAGGATTGACCCATCAAGCGATTTGTTGAGGACGACACGGCAGTCAGCTTGCGAAACTGCGATGGAACCAGCGTGAGAGGCTCAAGTCAGCGTAATCAGGCGGAATGGCATTTTGGTGACGCTGCTTCAATATTTTTGCGTACCCAGCATTCACAGCGTGGCGCGGTGGCAGTCAAACGTCAGATCAATCCTCGTCTAACCATTGCGGTTCCACGTTTCGGGTAGGACGTATCTCTACCGGCGTTCGTGAAGCGGCTGCACCGTGGCCGGCGCGCACTCGTTGCATCGCTCGTCAGCGATTGCGTAGGAAAACTATGCTTTTCATCAAATGAGGTGCGCAGGCTAACCCCGCGAATGGCTGCCGAATAGCTGCTCAGATTCCGATCGAGGCCACGCGCTCGATGTCGTCCATCTCGACAGTTTGTCGGGAGGAGTTGGTACTGCTGTCGATATCGCCGAACTTCGGCCGGGTGGCTTCCGAAATGCGAAGGCCGGCCGCGTAGGCAGCGATCAGTACGGTGCGATGCTTGACGCTACGGACCGCTTCAAGGAACTGAGTGATCTCGTCCTGGGGGATGACCGGGAGTCTGCGTGGCGTCGGCGTGCTATCGGGAGTTCATCGACCGACCACCCGCGTTTGAGCGTGACGTGGTCCAGGAAGCGCAGCGCGCTCAAGTAGTATTTTCCCCAGACGCTCGACTGGTTCGATCGGCACTGTCAACTTGATCGACGTCGTTGATGGTGATCCATAACGCACTGCGGCTCAGAAGACATTCGACGGAGTCTGGGTGACATTGGTAAATTCGCGCCACGCGACGAACCGGGCCGCGAGGTAGAGAAAAGCGCGCAACCCATGTGGTTCCAGTGCGAAGTGCTGCCGGATCGGACCAAAGCTCGACAGGAAGGCCTGCGTACGCTTCGGGTCGCGAAAGCCTGGCATGCGCCGCTCGCGCTCCCGCGTGGGTTGATGGCTGTTCTCTGCCCGGTTGAACTCGTCTTCGACCTTGACTGACCCGATAGGCAGTCGTGGCGCGGCTGCTGGTTGACCCACTACCGCCACAATGCAACAGGATGACTGTTCGCTGATGGTTGTGGATAGCAGCCCGTCTCATTGCGCCAGTTGCCACTGCAATATCGGATGCGTCGCTCCAACGGGCATCGCCCAAACACCGCCTGGGCCAAAGTTGTATGTCGAACCGAAGCTGGACGGCGTGCTCATCTGCATAGTAGTCAAGCCTTGAGCGTTACCCAGGTTCGCGCCTAGGATCGTGGTGCGGACGCCGACTGGCGCGCCTGTCGTTTGCGTATCCCAGTAGACATCGTTTGTGATGGTCCCCGGGGAAGACGCGATGTAATTTGCGTTGTAATCCGCGATGCCGCCCGGCCCGCCCGCAGGTCCGGATGGCTCGTCAATCTTGCTGGTTGCGAACGACTGACTGATCGTGCCTGAAGTCCCGCCAACTAACCCACCCCCGCACGCATTGACGGTGTCACATTGCGGCTGCACATGAACTGTTCCAGTCGCATAAGACTCTGTAATAACGCCAAAATTGTAGCCGACCAGACCGCCCGCTCCTTGAAGATGGGTCGAGGTGACATCGCCCGATGCGAACGATTGCCGGATTACGCCGAAGCTGTTTGTTCCGACCAGGCCTCCCGTCGCTGAATCAGACGAAACGTCGGCGGTGCTTGACGAACGCGTGATCGTGCCGTCGAAGTTCAAGCCCACAAGTCCTCCAGTTGAAAGACGGCCGATTGAAGTAACTCTGCCGCTTGAATGCACGGATGCGATCGTGCCGTCGTTCCTGTCTGCGAGAAAGCCCGCCCAGGCGTCAGACTTGGGCAAGTTGGCAGTGCCCTGAATGTTGAGGTTCCGAACGACGCCCGAAGACCCGATGTCCCCGAAAAGCGATTCAGATAACCAAAGATTCGAAATCGTGTGTCCCATGCCATCAAACTGGCCCGAGAACGAAGCCACGGTCGAACTGAATTCACCGGGCGGGGGCGTGGCGTCGATGTTCCTGCCGAGCGTGTAGTTGCCTGAAGGGTTGAAGTTAACTGCGCCCAGATCGGAGACGGTATTCACCAGCGCATAGGCGGTAACTTGCGTCACCAGACCACTGTCTGGAGCGGCAGACCATGTGCTGTTTGAGAGAATGTTTCCCGGTAAGTATCCACCAGCTATGTCATGCAATGCACTCACGATGCCCGTGCTGCGCGACCAGTCGATCGTCCCGTTGTTGTTAACGCTGCCACCGTTGTCGATGCCGGCTGCGTCGCCGCGCAACGTCAGGTTGCCCGCACCGGAGTTCGCGATGGTCGTGCCCGTCGCCACCGACACGTCGTGATACGCGGCGAGCGTGAGCGAAGCCGGACCGCTCCAGCCCAGGCTCGAAGCGACGCCCAGATCGCCCGTTGCGCCGTTCGCGCCTGTCGTCGTGACATCGATCGACGTGCCCGCGTTCAGGCTGCGCTGCAAGGTGCGCGCGGCGGCGTCATCGATCGTGAAAGTAGGCGTCAGCAGGTTCCATTGGCCCGCGTGAACGGCTGCGTGCTTGCCGAAGGCCAGTTGTGCCGCTTGCGTGTCGACCGTTCCGCCGCTGCCATCCGCGTTGCTCGCGGCGATCTTGCCATACTGCTCGACACGGCCGCCATCGGCGACGAGCCACACGTGGCCGTCACGATTCGCCGTGCCCGTCGCACGGATACGCGTGCCGCCGCCCGCGAGGGCGTAGACGTTGCCGTCGGCTGCCTGCAGGCTGACCTGCGCGGCGTTTATGTGCCCTCTGTTGATCACGGTGCCCTGACTGCCCGTCTGCACGAACACCTGTTTGCTGCTGCCCGAGTCCTGTAATAGCACCTGTTCGCCTGCAGCCAGTTCGGCCGTGCCGTTGGGTGCTGAGATATTGCCGGCGTTGATGACGGCGCCCCGCGCGATCAGGAACACATCGCCGCCGCTCGAACTGATCTTGCCGAGGTTGATCACGCTTGCGTCCGCGTCGCCCGACAGCGTAATGGAGCCACCGCCCTGCATGAACGCGTCGTCGCAGACATCAAGGGTTGACGCGACGAAGCGGCCACCGGTGCTGATCACGCCCGAGGGTCCCACGACGATGCCCTGCGGATTGATCACATACAGGCTGCCCGTTGCACTGAGCCTGCCGAAGATGGCTGAGGGCGAGCCGCCCTTCACGCGGTTCAGCGTCGCGCCCGAGCCGTTGTCGAACGCCACGCTGTTGTTCCTGCCGATGGAAAAACTGTTCCATTCGATCACGCCACGCGTCGAACCCGGTTGGGTAACCACGAGGCCGTTCCCCTGGCTTGCTATCGTGCCGGTGCCGGCCACGTAAGCGCCGCCTTGTGGAAGGGCGCCCGCCGCGAGCGTCGCATGTGCAAAGCACAGCCCGGTAACTGAAATACCGATGACGAGCCAGATGCGTGCGATTGACTGCCGACGATGCAGTGCGCGTCGCGCGGGCCGTTTTGGACGTGACATAGCCCCCCTTTCCGCGGGAGACGCGGAATGGCTGCCGACGACCAGCAGAGCCGACCGGAAACGCGTTAGTCGCAGCGTCTGAAGGATAGCCGCTGGCGTCGCAAATGTATGCCGATATCTCTGCGTTTTGTGCCTTCTTCGCCTTTTATTCTGTGCGCTCGTGGGCGCCTGGCGCGTAGCGGCATCTCCGGATGCTTTTACGAAATCAACGCGAAACTGCAGTCGACTGTGATACGTGCTGTGGACAGTCTATGGCGACGGACGATACCGGCATTCGTGTCCCAAAGGCCAAGGACCATTTGCAATGCGGTGCCGACGTCTGAACGTCCGTCTAACGGGAGGGGCGAATGTCGCTTGATGGCGTTGAACAGCCCGGTGATCAAGCATTTCGAGGTCACTCGGCGCATACCGCGTATCTTATGTCGCATACCGTGTAATTGAAAGCGGAGCGCGGGAGGTATCATTTTGCCAATTCCGAACAGACCCAAAGGGCGCCCAAAGCATTCACATCGCAGTGAGTAACCCCGCGTCAAATTGCCCGGTGCGGCACATGGTTGCCACTATGACCCGCCATCTCGTCCACGTGCAGCTTCGTCAAAGATCGGAGAAAGTGATCGATGAGGTTATATCCGCTCGCGCCCGCCTACGATGCCGGCGGCATTTTCGAACTCGCCGTCGAGCCAGGGCGCCGCTTTTCTGTTGCAATCTACCGGCAAGGCATCGGAGAAGCGCTCGAGTTCCACTGCGGCATCCTTGTAGAGGACCGCGGCGCGATGGATTGCGACAGCGTGAGTGGCCAATGGGTGCTGACTTCGCCGCGCGGACGAACCGCAACGCGTTGCGACGCTGCATGGCGGTGGCCGAGCTTCCGGTTTCGCTTCGATCGAGCCGATGCGACGTCGGGGGTGTATGTCGCGGTGGCTTACGAGGTGCGCGCCAACGGCGAGCCCGTGCGCCCGCTGGGGCGCAACTGCGCCGCGCATGAGCCTCTATACGGGCTGCCGCCGGACAGCAGAAGTATGGCAATGTTGGTCGCGCGCCCTCCGCGACCATCGGCGTCGGTCGCTTACATCGTGCCTGTCGCGACGTATCAAGCGTACAACTCGATCGGCGGCGGCGGTTTTTATCACGATCCCGTTCGACGTAAGAAACCTGTCACGACCGTGACCCTGCTAAGACCAGGTGGCGGCTTCGGGGCGCAGTTCGGCGAGCCTGCCGACCCCTATGAACCTCGGTCCCCGCGCCAACAGTTCCCACACTGGGACGCGAAGTTCGTGCGCTGGCTGCAGGCGAAGAACATTGCTTGCGACTTCTACTCCGACCTCGATCTCGATGATGGTGACCGGCTTGATCTAACCCAGTATCGCTGCGTGCTTAGCGTGGGTCATCATGAATACTGGAGCAGGCGCATGCGTGACAGGATGGCCGGCTTCATTGCAAACGGCGGACACTACGCGATCTTTAGTGGAAACACCTGCTATCGGCCAATCGAATTTTCGCGCGGCAGCCCTCATGCTCCCGATGTGCGCGTGACTCGCCTCGCGGAAAATTGGCCCGGTCACGACGAAAGCGACCTGATCGGGCTCAGTTATGGTTATGGCGGCGGCTGGTGGGGAGAATGGCGTCTACTGCGTGGTGGTTGGATCCGGCGCGAGCGCCCAGCAACCGGATTCCGGGTCGAGGACGCGAGTCACTGGGCGCTCGCCGGTACGGAGTTGAACAACGGAGACATTTTTGGTGCCGAAGATCGTCTGGTGGGCTACGAAGTAGACGGCTTGCCGCCGCACCCCAATGGTTTCCACGTGCTTGGCATGACAAGCGCGCTGAACGGATGGGACGTCGGCGGACGCGGCGTATTTGGCGTGCTGCAGCGGGCGGCTGGAAGAGGAGTTCAGCCGGGCATCGTCTTCAACGCAGGCACGACAGATTGGGCTCGCGTCCTCATGGATCCGCACGCCGAAAGTCATGCTGTCGTCGACCGTATCACCAGCAACGTCTTCGAACGCTTGCTGGCCAATCCGAGCAATCGCGACAGACAGTCCGTTACAGCACAGGCTTAATGACGATTCTGCCGCGCACCTGAAGTCGCGCGGGGATATCGGGTGCTGGCCTGAAGAAGCCACGTAGCGTCAGTTGGTTTGACATGAGAGCCGACCATGCTTGATCCGACAGATAGAAGAGGAGTGTACGGATTCCTCGGTAAAGCCATAAAGTGGCCTGTTAAAAGGTTTGTCCCCCCGGCGATCAGGGCCAGGATACTGCCGGCTCACAGCGTCTCAATCTCGGATGCGACGTGGAATCAGGCGTACGGCTCGGGCACCTGGGATTATCTGGGGACGACGCAGGAGATTGCCCGCTATAGCGTGATCGCCGGGTATTGCAAGCACCTGAAACCCGCCGCGCGAGTGCTCGACGTTGGATGCGGCGCTGGCGTTCTTGCAAGTTGGCTTTCGGGCGCCTCGATTTCTAGCTATTTCGGCGTCGATCTTTCCGAAGTCGCCATTGAGCAGGCCCGCCAGGCGAATATCGATGGAGCGGAGTTCGCCGTCGCCGATGCCGCTACCTTCGAGCCTTCGCAGGTATTCGACGTCATCGTCTTCAACGAGATGCTTTATTACCTGGAAGAACCGGAGGAACAGATTCGTCGACTCGCGCGCTATCTCGCGCCCGGTGGGCTATTGATCGTCAGTATCTGGTATCACGACGACGGAATACGGACGTGGAACAGGTTGAAGGCGGCCTTCGACGAACTCGATCGTGTCCGTATCACACACGCGTCGACGCGGTTCAAATGGGACGTGGCCGTGCTGAAGTTGCGGTAAATTTTGCACGCATGCATCTGATCAAATGCCGCCCCTGAGCGGCCGCCTCGAGCCACGCTGTTCTGGAAAATCGCAGGCATCGCCCGCGCCCCAAAGGACGCCCGCACCCTCCGTTGCGGACGTGCCGGCATCCGTCGCGTCTCAGCTCAAAGTCCCAATGTCACGGCGCGGCGTTTGTTTCTGAGTACGAGAAAGTGAAAATGCTTCGCAAGGAATCGCGCGGCGCAACTGAGGACCCAAGGGTGATGCATTGTGTGCCGAAAGGCTTGTGCGAAACGCCTTTCACGAACTGCCTCGGTGACATCGACCCAGCGAAGCTGGGTTTCGAGGGTTCGCTGCCGATGCGCGCACGCGTGGGCTAATCTTCCTGAGAGCGCGTGCGATGCGCGGAAACGCGCGTTTGCTTCGAGCATGCCTCGAAGCGCCCGTCGATCCGCTGACTTGTCTGTGGAAAGCGAGTCATCACGTCTGCGATAGTGGTAACCCATAGCCGGATAGACGACCATTTCCGCTTCGTGCCTGACCAACATGCGCAACAAAAGATCGAAGTCTTCGGCGGAGCGAACCCGCTCGTCATACCGAAGCTCGGACAGCAGTTCGGTTCTGATCATGGGCTGCAGATAGCCGAGTTGCGGCGCTTTGACAAGCGCAACGGCATCGACGGTCCTCGCGGTCCGCAGGCCAAGCAGCGAATACCCGGTCAGCGAGCCGCTTTCGCTCATGATGAGCAAGTCGTCCGCTACAATGCCCGCGCCGTCCGATTCGGCCCTTGCAAGCATCGACTGAAGGCGTCCGTCCGCAAACACATCATCACTGTCGAGGATCGTGATCCAGCGTCCTCGCGCACATGCCAGCGCACGGTTGCGCGCGACCGAGGGCCCCGCGTTGGAAGAAGATGTGAGGAGAACGATACGTGGGTCGTTAGCAGCAGCGGCGCGGACAATCTCAGTGCTGGCGTCGGTTGACGCATCATCAACAACGATCAGTTCCCAATCCGCGAGGCTCTGTCTCTGGACCGACCTGATCGCCTCTCCGATCCAGTTCTCTCCATTGAAGTTGGCCATCACGACAGTGACAGAAGGTGCCAACGCGGAAATGCTCGTACGATTCGCGGTGGCTGGCTCCTTGTCGTCGAAACTGCTTTGAAGTGGCGCCGATGCGAGATTTTTGCCCTTTAAGCTCATAGTCATGGTTCTGACACAAGTTTGCAAAGATTGTCGGACAGCGTTCTGCTGAAGTCGGGATAGGCGGAAATAGCGCGGGCGATGCCGTATCGCACCCCAAAGCGAGGGTGGAGATTTTCCAGATCGACGGGTTGCCTGCGACGATGCCCTCGCAGTCGGACAACCCAAGTAATAGAGGCAAAGCCCCGCTGAGTCGACAGATATTTGGTGGTCTCGGTGCGCGCCCCCACAGATAACGATCGAATGGTGCGGGTTTGTCCTGGATAGGTGTGTCAGCACTGCAGATGGCAATGAACAGGCCGAGGAATCCTGTGAGATCCTGCCAACACCACGGCGGTTTTACACGCAGGTCAGATGAAATCTGACCGTCCTGGCGCGGCCTGAACATATGCAAAACAGGTCGAAGCCAATTTAACGCAGAAGCGGAGTGAAGCGCCACTTTCCATATGTAAGTAGTGTAAGTGGCAGTTGAAACGCAACAGCGAACGTCCCATTCGGGTTGATTCTGTCGAAAAACCCGCCTAAGAACTACACCGAATGGATCGTGGCACTGATCGAGCGGCTGCGGTTTCGAAAGCATGAGCCGACCGATCGCATGTTCCGGCAGCTGTCACTTCAACTGCTAGGCAGGACGAATCGCGAAAGACATCTGCGATGCAGGCGGCTATTTCCCGCTGAACCGGTTACCCGAGCTATTTGCAGGCCTCCAGCGCACGGAGGCGAGCTTTCCGGTGCAGTACATGGGCGCAAATGTGCCGCAGGCATGGGCCGCGGGATCGATTTTTTCGCTCGTGTATGCGATCCTGGGTGTTCAGCCCGACGCGCCGCGCAGGCAACTGTATGTCGACCCGGTGCTGCCCCCCTGGATCGACACGCTGACCTTGCGAACCTCAAGATAGGCGCGCAGATATTCGATATCCGGTTCACGCGAACCGACGGAAGCACAGAATTCGAAGTGTTGAAAGGGACTAGCAAAAGCGTGAGCCGGCGCCCGATTACGAGTTGGCGCGACGAACTGGCTGCGGGCCTTTGATTGCGGGCGTCGGTCCGGACCGTGACTCAGCGCATCAACGCCACACACAATGCAATCCCTGCGCCATAAGTCCCAATCGCACCGACGAAGCGCAAAGGGTTGGGCTTCGCCATCGTCGGAAACCCGACAAGCCCTACGACGAGCAAGCACCGGCACAAGGTCGCGATGACCATCAGCGACACCGTCACCGTGGACGGCGATCTCGCGCCCAGAAAGAGAAATAGCACCGCCAGAAACGGCGCGTATTCCGCTGTGTTGCCATGCGCCCGAACCAGCTTGTGCAGCAGGTCGGCCGGATCCTCGGCACAGCCCGCAGTGGTACGCTCGCGAAAACGCAGCATCGATACCGACAAGCCGAGGCCGAATAACAGCAGCCCCAGCACCGCTACGCATCCGAGAGCAATGTTGTTCATGGCAGCGCGGCTCCTTGTCAGGCGATCGACGCACGCCTGTTTAGCGAAAATCAGGCGGCTCCCATTCTCGCACGCGCCGGCACGCGAGGTCCGCGCGGCTGGACCCCGGCAAAAACGACCGCGCCACGATCGTTCCAACACCGATCGCGGCGCAGCTCGCTACTCGAATACGTCGACTACAGCAAGCACTCAGTCTTCGCGATCGAACTCCGGCAGCGGACGCGTTCCTTCAATCGCGACCGAATGTAGCAGCTCAGGCTTCAGATCGAGCAGACGCAAGATCGTCGGTGCGACCTGCGTGGTCAGCACTCGCTCGTCGTTGACCTTCCCGGCATGATGCGCATGAGGCACGTACATCACGAGACCGAGATGGCTGTCGTCGGGCGCGTTGCCGCCATGCTCCTCGTCCTTCGACTTGCTCGACGTATAGATGACGCCCGGGTTCGGCTGAACGATGATGTCGGGTGTGCGGCCGCGCGACGGATCGCCGAACCGGTTCGCCAGTTGCGGGCCGGACAGGATGTACGCCTGTGGACCGTCCGCGCAAATCCCCGGCGCGTTGCAGCTCAGATTGTCTTTCAGCGTCTTCACGACCGCGGCCGTCTGGCTTTGATCGCGCAGCCAGATCAGACCGACGTCGTCGGTCTGCACCATGCCGGTGCCGACGAGCCCGGTGCCATCGTTCAGGTTGCCGCTCGTCGTAGCGTTTTGCCCAAAAGCGCCGCCCGAATCCAGATAGTTGTTGGCTTCTAGCAGCTTGGTCAGCGTATCGCCGTTCTTCACCAGCTTCGAATGATCGGTCGGCGACTGGCCATGCTTCGCGGTCACGATGATCGCCGTCGACGAATAGAGATTGCGTTGCTTCAGTTCGGACACGATGCGTCCTAACGCGTCGTCGATATACGCAATCGCACCGGCCACCTGCGGACCCGGCGTGAAACTCGCATCCAGATAGCCGCCGCCCGACACGACCGTGGCCTTCTGCGCGACGCTCAGCGTCTGGAAGTTGGCGCCGAACACGGTCGGCACCGCGACGTTCTTTTGACCAGTCGAATCCTTGCCATCGATTTCATGGATCAGCGATTGCACATGGTAGTTGTCGAACTTCTCCGTGTGCGTGTACGTGTCGAGATAGTTGGTATTGGTATCCGGATCGATCGAATTTATTTCGGTGCGCGCAAGATCGTCGACACCCGTGCCGGACGGTCCGTTGAGCCAGTCGTAGCCCCACGCGTGTTTATCGGCCCACGCGGTGCGCGCGCCGTTCACGTTGCCCTTGATCACTTCGAAGACCGTGTTGGTCTTCAGATAGTTGTGCGGATAGACGGGCGTGCAGACGCCATTGACGAGCGCATGCGGAATCGCCTGCGGATTGAACGCGCCGCCGCCGTCGAGATGGATCAGCGCGCCGCCGTTCTCGCCGTCGATGCCGGTCGTTTCATCGAACACGACATTCCAGCCGGTCGGGCCCGTGCAACTGGTATCGGACGGCGCATAGAGCGTGCGGTCGTAGGAGACGTCGTAGAACAGGCCCGCGGACTTCGGCGAGCCGCCGGTCACGAGTGCGGCGAGGCCCGGAAACGAATCCGACAGTCCCGGTGTATGCGCGTTCGTGTACGTGGTGCCTGACTTCGCGAGCAGCGCCAGGTTGGGGCAGGTGTTCGCGCCGATGCAACGCGCGACGTCCTGCTCATGCAGACCGTCGAAGCTGATCAGCAGCACATGCTTGACCGACGCGCGATCGCGCTCGTGATCGCGGCCGTGATCGTGATCGTCGCCGGCGGTCGCGACTGCCGAGTATAGCCCGGCGAGCAGTGCGAC
The DNA here is from genome assembly GCF_050435705.1 of Paraburkholderia sp. JPY419. NCBI lineage: Bacteria > Pseudomonadati > Pseudomonadota > Betaproteobacteria > Burkholderiales > Burkholderiaceae > Paraburkholderia > Paraburkholderia sp. JPY419. The sequence continues at coordinate 249,566 of NZ_JBNDKV010000001.1, forward strand.
GGCGGCGCACATTGCGCTTTGCTTACGCTTCCATTTCGTAATCGGTTTCATGTCTCGTCCTTTGCTTGACAACGAATTTGGGTAAAGCGGGACGAATTTGAACCGTAAAAAAGTCATTTACGTGACCTTGGTTTTTTTATTTGGCGATACTGAAGTCTTAAGGTCTTGTTAAGGTCGGTGTGATCCGTTCGACGCGCGGGCGCTGTGAATCGGCTTCGATTCCGCGCGTGATCCGCGCGAGTCGTCAAGCATAAAAAACGGCACGGGTTATCGCAGTCCGTGCCGCTTCGTCGGTCGGTGGTCAAATGCCGCGAGGGCGTGGCGGAACAGGGACCGCCACGCCGCGCCGGATTGCCGGGCAAATAACCCGCGCGAGTCCGCCTAATGAGCGACCGGCTCCTGCGTGATGGAATCCACGCGGTCGGGGTAGAACGCGAGGTGTTCGCGGATCGACGCGACGGCGTCGTAAGGATGCTCGTAGGTCCACACCGCGTTGGTGCCGCGCTCGCCGGCCGATGGAATCGAGAAGTAGGCACAATCGCCTTTGTATGGACAATAAGTCGCGTGCGCCGTGCGTTCGAGCCGGCTCATGTCCACGTCCTTGCGGGGGATGTACAGCACGGCCGGATAGCGGGCCTCGCGCAGCGTCAACGCATCGTGTGTATCGGCGATCACCTGGCCGCCAGCCATCACGATCACGCGTGCGCGGTGCTGCTCGATCGTGATCGGATGGTCCGGGCCGGGGATCTTGACGGGTTTGTCGTTCGGGACCGAATGGGTGGACATAACGATGCTCCGTGGGGGAAGTGGGTGGTGTCGCTTGCCCGAGCGCCAAGGCAAGCGACTGAAGATATGCCCGTATTGCCGTACAACTTCACTTCGGGTATTTCTATACATACTAGCGCAGACCTTCCAGGTGCTGTGAGCGGCGCAACGCCCGCCGGAGTCGCATCGACTGCGTGCACCTGTTTCAGTGCAGCGGAATCGCGACTTCGCGGAAGACGAACACATTGGCCGACTGACAGGAGTGCATGATGCTGGTTGGATACGCCGTTGCTGAGCGTGCAAGTGAGCCTGCAAGTCAGTCTGCAATCTCGTCGTCGACAAATGGCGAGGTTGTTTGACTATGCCGGGACTTCGGAAGCGTTGGTCACTTCGCGCATGGGGCGCCGGTGCCGCTGTGCCTTTGAGCCTGCTGTCCTGCGCCTCGCACGCGCAGGTCGTGCCGGGGCAATTGTCGAGCAATACCGTGATTGGCGGCAATGTAAAGCAGCACGCGGACGCTGTACTCGCGATCATGAGCTACACGACGGTCCCGGATGTCACGACCAGCAATCTGTCGGTCAATAACGGCCTGACCGGTAATCCCGGCTTCGGGCAGACGCAATTCGGCGGCGGCTTCACGCTCGGCAGGTCGTTTCCGTTGTACATGGAAGGTACGCTGGCCTACAGCCGCTATGATCCGGTTTTCATCGCCACGGATGGCGCCCAGCAGCGCGCGGTGCCCACCAGGTGGAACACTTTCAGCGGCACGGTCGGCCTGGGCTGGGATTTCCGCATCACCGACGAATTGGCATTCCGTCCGATCCTGAACGGTACGATCGGGCGCGTGTCGAGTGACCTGAAGGTGGGGCAGACGCTGTTCAATCACGTCACCGACAGCAACCTGCAGTTCCTCGAGAGCGGCTCGCTAGATGCCTACGGCTATGGCGGCTCCCTGATGCTCGACTACGAGCACTACCGCGAAAACTACGAAATCGACGCCGAATTGCGGGCGACCGATATTTACCTGCGCAGTTTCGGCGGTTCATCGCAAGCCGTTCAGGGCTCGGCCACCGCACAGCAAGTGAGCCTATGGACACGCTGGCGCGCGCCCACCGGCTGGCACGCGCTGGACCGGCCAGTCCGATATGTGCTCGAAGCCGCTTACTCGCACTATTTCGGCGACAGCGCCGGGGTGCTGGGTTTCAACGACCTCACGTCGCTGGGAGTCGGCCTCGAACTGGATAGCAGCAGGTATCCCGTCATCGTTACTCGCACGCGCGCGATCGTGCGCTACGTGTTCGGTCGCAACGTGCACGGCGTGTCGTTCGGATTCGCGATGAGTTTCTAGCGCGGACTGCTTTACCGGACTACACGAACGGCGCGGGTACCTGCCTGCGGCGCTACTTCGTCACCCCCTTCTTCGTCGCGAGATCCTGCGCCATCTTGTAGTGTTCCTCGATGGTCGGCAGCGCTTTTTGCGCGGCCTTCTTCAGATCAGCGTTCTGGCCATCCGAGATTTCTTTCTTGAATGCGCCGAGCGCGTCCTCGTGTCCCTGCAAGCCGACCTTCTGGATATACGCCTGATCGAATTCCTTGCCATGCAGGCCCTTCAGCGAGTCCAGCACCGCGGTGTCGGAATTGTCCTTGGGCACCGCGACGCCGTGTGGCGCAGCCATCTTCAGTTGCATCGTGAGCTTCGTGTGGTCGAGCATCATGTGATGCGCGAACGATTTCACATCCTTGTCGCTGGAGTTCTTCGTCGCGAGCTTGGCCGCGTCGATTTCGGTCGACGACGACATGCTCGCCGCCTGCACGAAGTCCTTGTCGGCCTGAGGCAGCGGATTGGCGCTCGTGGTCGAGGCGGCCTCGGTTTGCGCGCCGGCGATATGAGGGATAGCGGCAAGCCCACAGCAAAGTGCGGCAATGGCGGTAACGCGCTTCATGTTTTTCTCCTCTACGAAGTGGAACGGGATGAATCGAAGCGGGACGGATGACACGCTTCGATCGACAACCCGCAAGCGCCATACCATCGTCCACCGCGCGTCGGGAATGGTGGATGCTCGACGACGGAGGTCTGCACGGCGGAAGAACGACGGAGGCTCGCATGCGCATCGCGCAAGTGTCGACGCTCTACGAGCGCGTGCCGCCCGTCGCCTATGGCGGCACCGAGCGCGTCGTGTCGTGGCTGACCGAGGCGCTGGTCGAACTCGGCCATGAGGTCACGCTGTTCGCGAGCGGCGACTCGCTGACGCGCGCGCATCTCGTGTCCGTCTATCCGCGGCCGCTGCGCGAGCTCGAGAACACTGCCGACCCGCAGGCGTTTCATGTCGCGATGCTGGAACGGGTCGTGCAACGTTCGGCCGACTTCGACATCGTGCACTTCCATACCGACTACACGAGTTTCCCGTTCGGCAGGCGGCTCGGCTGCGCGCACGTGACGACGCTGCATTGGCGGCTCGACATCCCCGGTCTGGAGGCGCTGTACCGCGAGTTTTGCGACGTGCCGCTGGTATCGATCTCCGACGCGCAGCGCGCGCCGCTGCCGCGACTCGCGTGGCAGCGCACCGTCCATCACGGCCTGCCGCGCGACCTTCACACCTTCAGCCGCACGCCGTCCGACTACCTGGCATTCGTCGGCCGCATCGCGCCGACCAAGCGACCCGATCTCGCGATCGAGATCGCGCGCCGGGCGAACGCGCGGCTCGAAATCGCGGCCAAGATCGACGACGGCGATCGCGTCTACTACGAGCACGAGGTCGCGTCGCTGATGCGGCAACCGCATGTGTGCTATCGCGGCGAACTCGGTGGTCGTGACAAGGATCGCTTCATCGGCGCCGCGCGAGCGCTACTGTTTCCGATCGACTGGCCCGAGCCGTTCGGGCTCGTGCTGGTCGAGGCGCTGGCGGCGGGCACACCGGTGATCGCATTCGACCGCGGCTCGGTCCGCGAGATCATCGACGACGGCGTGACCGGCTTCATCGTCGATAGTGTCGACGAGGCCGTCGATGCGGTGAACCGGATCGACGAACTGGACCGCGCGCGCTGTCGCGAAGCCTTCGAGCGGCGCTTCACCGCGGCACGCATGGCCGACGAGTACATCGAGGTGTACCGGAAGCTGTTGGCGCCGAAGCGTTGAAGCGCAACGACGCCTGCGCGAGCGTGGATTTTTTCTAACGCGGCGCGCCATTCTTGACCAACGCCATCGGCTCTGACGGCTGCGGAGCATGGGACAGATCCACGGGTCACGCGGCCGCTGGGTGCACGCGCGCAGCGGCCCGAGCGTATCGCGATCGGCGAGCACGAGTCGGGCAGACCGTTAGCGCGCATCGCAGCGCGCAGCCCGGCGTCCTACAGGCACGCCGGATGCGAAGGCACGAGCATCCGCGCGTGCCCGAAGCGATGCCCGGCACGGATGTACAGCCGGAGCAGCAGCCGGTACGCGACACGCCGGACGTGCAAGCACCGGGCTCGGCGCCGCCGTGACGCGCCCCCCCCGGCCAGCACTTGACCTTCCTTCCACGCAACCCATCAGGGGAACGAAATGACCAACTCCCGTTCGACCACGGGCGAGCGCCCGCTGAACCCGTTCATCGACGTGCAGAAAGCGCTGAAGGGCGCTTCCTATCCCGCCGACAAGGACAGCCTCATCGAAACCGCGAAAGCCAATGGCGCCGATGACGACGTGCTGCAACGGCTCCAGGATCTGCCCGACCAGCAGTATCAGAGCCCCGCCGACGTCTCGAAGGGCGTGGGCAATGAATAACCCGCAAACTTCATCGCCGCCCCCGCCAGGTCAAGGCTCACCCGCGACCCGGTCCCCGCGTGCGGCGCGGCTCCCGGCCGCGCTCGCGGTGCCGGGCGTCGTCTTCGTCGTCATTGGCGTGCTGCTCTCGATCGGCGGTATCCGGCTCGCGATGCTCGGCGGCTCGTGGTACTAGGTCATCTCGTATGGAACTGGGACGCTGGCAATCCGGACAAGACGCTGCCGATTGCATCGGGCCAGATCTACGTGGGTAACTCGCCGAACATGTGGTCGGTGTTCTCGGTCGATGAGAAGCTCGGCATGGTCTACCTGAACAGCGGCGAACAGAAGGGCAGCGAAACAAGCGGCATCAAGCTCGCGCTCGGCACGCCATACGGCTTCAAACTGAACGCGTTCCTTTCGCCGCTCGGCATTCCGTGTCAATCGCCGCCCTGGGGCTACGTGGCCGCCGTGGATCTGCGCCAGGGGCATATCGTCTGGGAGCACAAGAACGGCACGATCCGCGATAGCGCGCCGCTGCCGATTCCGATGCCGCTCGGCGTGCCGAGCCTCGGCGGCATGATCACCACCGGCGGCGGCGTCGCGTTCCTGTCCGGCACGCTCGACTACTACCTGCGCGCCTATGACGTGCGCACCGGCGCGCGACTGTGGCAAGCGCGTCTGCCGGCCGGCGGCCAGGCCACGCCGATGACCTTTGCCGACAGCAACGGCAAGCAGTACGTGCTGGTGGTAGCGGGCGGACATGGCTCGCTCGGCACGAAGCAGGGCGACTCCGTGGTCGCCTATACGTTGCCGTAGTCGCGCCGCGGTAATCACACTGCAAGCGCACACTGCAAGCGCGCGCCACGCTCAATGCGTGGCCGCGCGCAGCAGAAGCTTCAATACGCCCGCTACCGTCGCGACCGCGACGACGCCGGCGAGCCACAGGCCGGCGAACCACGCAAGGCGGCGCCACATGTCAGTGGTACCCCTCGCCCGCGCGCATCTTTCCCTTGAACACCGAGTATGCATACACGGTATAGCCGAGAATCATCGGCACCGTGATCGCGGCGCCGACCAGCAGAAACAGCAGGCTCGCATGCGGCGCTGCCGCCGCGCGGAACGAAATCGACGGTGGCACGAGGTTCGGATAAAGACTGATCAGGAGCCCCGCGTAGCACAGCACGAAGATTCCGTACGCAAACAGCAGCGGCAACAGATGGCGGCGCGCAGACAGGCTGCGGAAAAATCCGAAGGCCAGCAGCACGACCAGCACCGGTACCCAGGCGGTGAACAGCAGGTCCGGCCAGCGGAACCAGCGCGCCGTCAGCGAGTTGGGCAGCATCGGCGTCCATAGCGTGACCACCACGATCAGCGCGAGCACGGCGACGGCCATCGTGCGCGCGTGTCGCCGGCAACGCTCGTGCAACGGACCTTCGGTGCGCCAGATCAGCCAGCACGAGCCGAGCAGCGTGTAACCGGCCATCACCGCGAGACCGCACAGGATCGTGAAGCCGGTCAGCCAGTCCCACCAGCCGCCCACATACGAGAACCCCGAGACCTCGATACCTTGCAGCAGGCCGCCGAGCACGAGCCCCTGGCACAGCGCCGCGAGCGCCGAGCCGCCGAAGAACGCGGCGTCCCACCATGCGCGGCCGCGACCTATCGCGCGAAAGCGGAATTCGAAAGCGACGCCGCGGAACACCAGCGCGAGCAGCATCGCGATGATCGGCGGATAGAGCGCCGGCAGAATCACGCCGTAGGCCAGCGGAAACACCGCGAACAAGCCGCCGCCGCCGAGCACGAGCCACGTCTCGTTGCCGTCCCATACCGGTGCGATCGAATTCACCATCACGTCGCGGTCGTCGCGGTGGTGCTCGACCGCGAACAGGATGCCGACGCCGAGATCGAAGCCGTCGAGCAGCACGTATGCGAGCACCGCGAACGCGAGGATCGCGGCCCATACCAAAGCGAGATCAAACGTTCCTGTCGTCATCGGCGTGACTCCCCGGAGTTGATGGGACGGACGGTGCCTGTGCTGGGCCCGGTGTGATGCCGGCGCTGCGATGCGGCTTGTCCTTCGCGGGGCCGGGCGTGTCGAGCGTGGGCGTCGCCGCCATCAGCCGGAACAGAAAGACCACGGCCGCGCCGAACACGATCGCGTACACCACGCCGAAGCTCGCGAGCGATACCGCGACGCCGGGCGCGGCGATCGGTGACACACTGTCGGCCGTCCGCAGCAGACCGTACACCGTGTACGGCTGCCGGCCGACTTCGGTGACGGTCCAGCCGCACAGCAACGCGATCAGACCAGCCGGCCCCATCGCGACCATGATCCGCTGCATCCAGCGCGCTTCGTACAGGGTCCTTCGATAGCGCAACGCGAGACTGCCCAGTCCGAGCAGCGCCATCAGGACGCCGAGTCCGACCATCAGGCGAAATGCCCAGAACACGACCGGCGAGAACGGGCGCTCGGACGGCGGGAACGATTTGAGGCCGGCGATCGAGCCGTCCCAGGTGTGCGTCAGAATCAGCGCGCCGAGATGCGGTATTTCGAGCGCATAGTCGGTCGTCTCCGTGCGCATGTTCGGGAACCCGAACAGAATCAACGGCTGACCGGGACGCGCGAGCCAGTCGCCTTCGAGCGCAGCGATTTTGGCCGGCTGGTGCTTGAGCGTGTCGATACCGTGCTGGTCGCCGACCACCATCTGGATCGGCGCGACGATGCAGGCCATCCATAGCGCCATCGACACCATCAGGCGCGCGCAGACATTGCGCGAATCGCCGAGCAGATGCCAGGCGCCGACCGCACCGACGAGGAACGCGACGCTCAGATATGCGGCCAGCACCATGTGTACGAGCCGGAACGGAAATGACGGATTGAAGATGATGCGCAACCAGTCGGCCGGAAAGAAGCGTCCGTCGACGATCGCATAGCCCTGCGGCGTCTGCATCCATGAATTCACGGCGAGAATCCAGAACGCGCTCATTAGCGTGCCGATTGCGACGAGCACGGTCGCGAGAAAGTGCAGACGCGGGCCGACGCGTTTCATGCCGAACAGCATCACGCCGAGAAAGCCCGACTCGAGAAAGAAAGCGGTCAACACTTCGTAGCCCATCAGCGGCCCGACGATCGGACCCGCGCGAAACGCAAAGCCCGCCCAGTTGGTGCCGAACTGATACGACATCACGAGCCCCGACACGACGCCGATGCCGAACACGACCGCGAAGATCGTCAGCCAGTAGCGGTAGACGGCGAGATATACGGGCTTGTGGGTGACGAGCCATGCGCCTTCGAGCACGGCGAGGTAGCTCGCGAGACCGATCGACAGCGCCGGAAAGATGATGTGGAAAGCAATCGTGAAGCCGAATTGCATTCGCGCGAGGGTCACGGCATCGATGGGCATGGACATCAGGGTTCCTCGGGGCAGGCTGGCGGCGGCTCCGCCGCTTCGACACGACCCGCAGCAAGCACCATACCGTTGGGCGCGGGTCACGGGGTACAGCGCTTGCTGAGCGCACGCATAAATCGATCGAAGGAGTCGTGCACCATGCGATTTTTTGCGCTCGCAACCGACTACGACAACACGCTCGCCAGCGACGGCCAGGTCGCCGATTCGACGTGGGCCGCACTCGAACGCCTGCGCGCGTCGGGCCGTCACGCGATCCTCGTCAGCGGACGGGAGCTCGACGACCTGCTCGCGATCTGCCCGCGCATCGAGCTGTTTTCGCGCGTGGTCGCGGAAAATGGCGGCGTGCTGTACTGCCCGGCCGATGGCGCGCGCCGTCTGCTCGCACCCGCACCGCCGGAGAATTTCGTCGCGGAGTTACGGCGGCGCGCACCCAACGCTTTCAGCGTCAGCCAGACGTTGGTCGCGACGATGAAGCCCCATGAGCATGTCGCGCTCGATGTGATTCGCGACCTTGGGCTGGAGTTGCGGATCATCTTCAACGGCGACGCGGTGATGATCGTGGCGCCGGGCGTGTCGAAGGCGAGCGGTCTGAGCGCCGCGCTCGCCGATCTCGAACTGTCGCCGCTGAACGTGGCCGGTATCGGCGACGCGGAAAACGACCATGCGCTGCTCGACGCGTGCGGCCTCGCGGCGGCTGTCGCGAACGCGTTGCCGGAGTTGAAGAAGCACGCCGATATCGTGACGGGCGGCGTCGCGGGCGCGGGCGTCGCCGAACTAATCGACGCACTCGTTGCCGACGATTTGCGCAGCATCGCCGACGCGTCGCCGCGCAATCGCATCGTGCTCGGCCCTCGTTGTGATGCGCCGGACAGCGAGCCGCTGTCGTTGCCCGCGTACGGCAGCGTCGTGCTGCTCGTCGGTGAATCGGGCTGCGGCAAGTCCACCGCGACGGCGGGCCTGCTCGAACGGCTCGCGGGCGCGGGCTGCCAGATGTGCATCGTCGATCCTGAAGGCGACTATGACAATGACGATGCGACCTTCGTGCTCGGCGATGCGGGCAATGCACCGTCGATCGACGAGGCGATGCAGTTGCTGCGCCGTCCGGCGCGGCCCGCCATCGCGCTCAATCTGCTGCGGGTGCCGCCGTCGGATCGGCCGCTGTTCTGCGCGAATCTGCTGTTGCAGGTGCAGCGTCTGCGCACGCGCACCGGGCGGCCGCACTGGCTGGTGTTCGAAGAGGCGCATCACGTGTTTCCCGCGCAATGGGCCGGCGCGAACCAGGCGATTCCGGATGCGCTGGAAACGGCGCTCGCGGTCACCGTGTCGCCGGAGCAGTTATCGCCGGTGTTGCTGCAGCAGGTCGGCACGGTGCTCGCGATGGGCGACGGCGCGCATGCGGCCTTGCAGCGCTTTGCTGCGGCAAGTGGACGTGAGCCGCCAGCGTCGAGCGGCGACGGGGCGCAACTGGCCAAAGGCGACGCGCTGTCATGGCGCGTCAGCGCCGCCGCGCCGCCGCAGCTCGTGCGGCTCGGGCCCGGTCGCAAGGAAAAGCGCCGGCATCGTCGCAAGTACGCTGAGGGGCTGCTGATTCCCGAGCGCAGCTTTTACTTTCGCGGCGAGCACAACGCGCTGAACCTGCGCGCGCACAACCTCGTGCTGTTCGTCGAGATTGCCGAGGGTGTCGATGCGGCGACATGGCAGTTTCATCGCCAGCGTGGCGACTATTCGCGCTGGTTCGAACAGCAGATCGGCGACGCGGACCTGGCCGACGAAGCACGCGGCATCGAGCAGGACAGCGCGCTCGATGCCGCGCAAAGCCTCGCGCGCATCCGCGCGGCGATCCACGCGCGTTACACCCAACCGGAGAATCCTTCGCTGCCCGCGGTGTTGACAGGCTCGCCGCAAAGTCGCGACGAGCCCGACTCGCGTCGGTCCGACACGGATCAGCGGCCGTGAGGCGGGGATTGCAACGCGACGCGCGCGCGGCCCGCGCCAGGCACGCGCAATGCGCATCTCCGCTCAAAACGGTCCGATGCAACGGACCGAAGGAGCCGAACATGCGTGTGCAGGCGATAGAGATGGCCGACTTCCTCGTAAGCTGGACCGTCATCAGAGATTCGGAAGGTGCTTTCCAATGGATCGTGCTCGTGACCGAGCGGGGCGGCGGACATGGCACGGTCTTCGAGCGACGCGGGACGTGTGGCCACGTGTCGTGGGGCGACGCGCAGGACATCGCGGCCGAGAATGCGCGCCGCGTCGCGGCCACGCTCGTCGACCCGGGCACGCTCGACAAGACGAAACAGCGGCGCGCGCGGACGCCGGCGGCGCCCGGCGCGAATCGTTGATGCCCGCTTGCGCCGGTCGTTCGCGCATCCGCTATTCATATTGACGCTGCGTCCGTGCCGCGCGACGCGACCTCGGCAGGCTGCGCCGCAACGCGAGCAATAAGGTCGATCCCAGTAGCAGCGTGGCGATCGGAAACGTGCCCGCCGCATTCATCGCAATGTTCATCGGACGCTCTCCGAGCAGCTGCATCCGGCGGCGCGTCATCGCGGCGCCGAGCGACTGCAGTTCGTTTTTCAGCACGCGCTCGGCGTCGGGCAGCAGGATGGTTTCCTCGTCGGCGACGTGATGGGCGACTTCGCGGATCAGTTGAAGAAACAGCCCGTCGTACGCGGCGTTTTCGGGGCCCATTGCACGCAGCTTTGCGATCGTCGCGCGCATCTCGTTGTGCTCGGAACGACTTTTCGTCAGTGTCTCGTCGTTGCCCAGCGCGCGGTCTAGCGCCGGGTAGAAAATTTCTTCCTCCAGTTGCGCGTGGATTTCAAGCGCATCGCACACGCCATTGACGATCGCGCGTTTTCGCCACCACGGCGTGGACGCATGGTATCGGTGCGAAGCGGCGAGCACGTGCATATGGTCGAGGCGGATCATCGACGTAATCGACGGCGACAACGATGAGGCGTCATTGGACATGGCGTTTCTCCACGGAACGGGTGCTCGCGGATACCGCATGCGCCATTCCCGATGCCGACGATCGGTCCATCGGATGCCGGCGCCCGCTAGCGGAGCTCTTTACTGCTCGCAAGGGCGCTCAACGCGGAGTCCGCGGCATCCGCCGCATGGGCGAACAGGTCGTCGACCATTCGGCGCGCCGCGCTATAACCGCCCATCAACGCATCGGCCTCGGTGTCGAATGGCCGTCCGCCGGCAATGTCGAAGCGCAGCGGCGAGAAGGTGGCAACCGCGGCACCCGCCTGATAGATGTGAACCACCGCCGCATAGCGCGTGCGTACCGCCGCGCGCCCGGCGGGGCGCAATGTGAAATCCGCCTCGACGGTCACCTCGATCGTGAACCCGTGGTATTCGTAGGTCCGCATCATCATGTCCTTCGTCGCGTAAGTGTGTGATCGCGCCGGTGCGCGCCGATCATGCGCGACGGCCACGGCGCTCGCTGTGTGCTTCGAGCGTGGCGAGCCGCGCTAGCAGCAGGCGCGCTTGCGGTTGCAGCGCCGGCGGCAGCTCGGCAGTGGCCTCGATGCGCGCGCGCCAGTAAGCGGGCGTTGCAACTACCGTGCCCTGCCAGTCGAGGCGGTCGCGTTTAACGAGTTGTTCGAGGCGCTGGACCATCGTGCTGATGTGCTTCAGTTCGTTGGCGGCGTCGTTATAGTTACGCGCGGCATTCACAGGTTCTCTCCGATTTGTTGTTAGTCGTTGTCGTGAGTCAGCGTTTCGACCATACCGCGTCGCTCGCTCGGCGCGCCTGTACCGCCTCAACGTTTTCGCATCAGAGTCTGGAGCAACGATTCGCCGTGGTTCGTCACGCGCGGACGATGCGCGCCTGACGGTGTGCTTTCGAGCGCGACTAGTTGGCGCTCGAGCAGCGCGTTGAATTCTTCGCGCTCTATATCGGTGTACTCCGGCGATGCCTTCACCAGCATCAAAACCGCAAATTCATGAGGGCTCAGCATGGTCTTTCCTGGAGCGGTCAATTTTTCACGGAACCTACGTTTTTCGCGTTATCGGACAGTAAGTCGTACCGGTCTGTCGACGTGTCGGAAAACGCCGGAATCAGCATACGCCGGCAACCGCAAGAAGGTGCACAGAGGCGTATGTCCGAAACTCTGACATTTCGGACAGCCATGCTGGGACGCGCGGCCCCGCCTTCGCGCGAATTCGAAGAAACCCTTTCGCGACCGATTTGGCGTAGTGTAGTCAATGTGAATGGCGGTTGAAGGAGGGCGCAATGCCTGACGTCCGACGAGGCTGCCCTCGCGCCATCGATGCGCGGGAGCGCGAAAATTCCGCGAGGTGCAATCCGAACCGCGACGCGGCGCGCGCTGCGAAAAACCGTCCCGCGGCGGCGCTGCGCACAGCGCTCGTCATGACATTCGCGATCGCCGCGACGGCCGCGTGCGCGACGCCGCCCGAACCCGGCACCGCGCAGCCTTCGGGTCAACCGGCCTGCAACGTGGCCGGCAAGTTCTGCAACACGTTTTTCGGACCTTGACGATACCCGCGGCAGCGCCTTGAGCGATCACCCGCCCTCGTTGCTGCGCGGGACTTCGCTGCCTATTTCGGCACCGGTCGTCGGATCGCTCGACGGGTCGGAGCGCAGACGCGTGGCCATCGCAGTCACGGCGGTTTCCTGTTGCGCTTCGAGTCCCACCGACGCACTGCCGTCGCCGCCATCCACCGCCGGTTCACCGGTCCGTATCGTGAGACCGGTGCCACTGTTCCACGGTGTGTTGATCACCGCTCCGTCGTGCGACATCTTGTAGTAGACGCTCGCGAATTCCTGTCTCGGCGGCAGCTTGCCCGGCGGGAAACTCGGCGTGATCGCATACAGCGCCTTCTCGAACGACTTCTGATGCGCGACTTCGCGGGTCATCAGAAAGCCCAGCGCCTCGCGCACGCCGGCATCGTCGGTCACGTTGATCAGCCGTTCATAGATGATCTTCGCGCGCGCTTCGGCGGCGATGTTCGAGCGCAGGTCCGCGGTCGGCTCGCCGATCGTGTCGATGTACGCGGCACTCCACGGGACGCCGCCGGAGTTCGTCAGCGGCGGTCCGCCGCCATATAGCACCTGGGTAAGGTGACTGTCGTTGCCCGCGCCGTTGAGCTTGCGATACAGCTCGGCTTGCTGTTCGACCGCTTCGGCGAGTTCCCCCTTCGCGCCGCGATTCAACATCGCGACGATCGAGCCGATGATCTCGAGATGGCTCAGCTCTTCGGTGGCGATGTCGAACAGCATGTCCTTGCGCCCGGGGTCTTCTTCCGCAACGGCCTGCGTGAAGTAGCGCATTGCGGCGGCCAGTTCGCCTTGCGGCCCGCCGAACTGCTCCAGCATCAGATTCGCGAGCCCGGGATTGGTCGTGCCGACGCGAACCGTGTATTGCAGCCGTTTGTTGTGCATGAACATCGTGACCTCCATTGGAGTTGGCACTTGGGTCTTCCATCCGCCGTGCCACGCATGCGGAGCGCCGTCGCGGCTGGACGGCGCGAATCCGTCTGCGCATGCCGCGTTCCTGGCCGGCTCGCATCGCGTCGTCAGCCGACGCGATGGCGTGCGCGGCGGCCGATATCGCCTACCTCGTGCGCACGCTGTGCGTCATCGGCGTGTCCGTGGCCTTCGGCATATGGACAGCCGGCATCGGTTTGAGCAGCATGGTCGCCTGGATAGGCTTGAAGCAGCGGGCGAATGCCCCAGGAACTTGCATGTGAGCGAGGCACTCGACTCAGATAGTCGCGCTGCTACGCGCACGAGCGAGGTAACCAGTCGTCCTACTGCAGGAGGAAAGAAATGCTGACGCAGAAAACCAAGGACATCGTAAAAGCGACGGCCCCGGTTCTGGCCGCGCACGGCTATACGATCATTCAACGTTTCTATAGACGGCTCTTCGAAGCGCATCCCGAACTGAAAAACGTTTTCAACATGGCGCATCAGGAGCAGGGGCAGCAGCAGGAAGCGCTCGCGCGCGCCGTGTACGCGTACGCCGAGAACATCGAGGACCCCGGCAGTCTCGCCGCGGTGCTGCGCAATATCGCCAACAAGCACGCGAGCCTCGACGTGAAAGCGGAGCACTATCCGATCGTCGGCGAACATCTGCTCGGCGCGATCAAGGACGTGCTCGGCGACGCCGCGACCGACGACATCATCTCCGCGTGGGCGCAGGCATACGGCAATCTCGCGGACGTGCTGATGGGCATGGAGTCCGAATTGCGCGAAACGCGCGCGGCGCAGCTAGGCGGCTGGACCGGATGGCGCACGTTCGTCGTCAAGGAGAAGCGGCCCGAGAGCAGCGTGATCACGTCGTTCATCCTCGAACCGACGGATGGACAGCCGGTCGCCAACTTCGAGCCCGGACAGTACATCGGCATTGCCGTCGATGTGCCCGCGCTCGGCCTGCAGCAGATCCGGCAATACAGTTTGTCCGACGTGCCGAATGGGCATAGCTATCGGATCTCGGTCAAGCGCGAGAGCGGCGAGGCCGGGCGGCCGGCGGGCTATGTGTCCTCGCTGCTGCACGATCATGTGAACGTCGGCGACGAGGTGAAGCTGGCAGCGCCATACGGCACGTTCTACATCGATGTCCATGCGAAGACGCCGATCGTGCTGATCAGCGGCGGCGTCGGTCTGACGCCGATGGTCAGCATGTTGAAGCGCGCGATTCAGGACCCGCAGCGGCGCGTGGTGTTCATTCATGGTGCACGCAACGGCGCGGTGCACGCGATGCGCGACCGTCTGCAGCAGACCGCCGCCACCCAGCCGAATTTCCGCGCGATCGTGTTTTATGACGCGCCGCTCGATACCGACGTGCAGGGCCGCGACTACGACAACGCCGGTTTCATCGACCTCGGCAAGCTGCGCGAGGAGATCCTGTTGCCCGACGCCGACTACTACATCTGCGGTCCGGTTCCATTCATGCGGCTACAGCACGACGCATTGAAAAACCTGGACATTCACGAGTCGAAGATTCACTACGAGGTGTTCGGACCGGATCTGTTCGCTGAATGACGCATGCGGCGAGTGCCGCGCAACGGCTGCCGCGGAAGCGTCAAGCGGGAATGGAGTTACCAAGACGGGGAGTGCGGCATGATGGTGCGCGACGCGTTTCGCGTAGAGAACTGTCCGCGACGCAGGACTTACGGACAGACTGCGGTGCGGACCTGTTTCCTATACTCGATTTGTCCTCCGCTTGGACTCGTGGGGACAGCGTTCTCAAATGCGCTTGTGGCGACCATGCCGGTCAAAGGCTGGTCGCTTTTTTTGCGCGCGCAGCCTTCATCGATCCGGCCGCCGCAGCAGCGCGGCCGCGAGCAGGCCGGCGCCGAGCACCAGGTAGACGTTGCCGAGCGAGCGACGCGACAGGTGCGCCTCGAATCCCGGCGTGAGCCGGTTGGGCACCACCTTGTAGTCGACCACATACGCGCTTGCCACCGTCGCGGCGGCGGCTAGCGCGGCGGCCCCGGGCCGTCGTGACGGGACAGGGCCGGCCATCCGGTCAACGAGTTGCTCGAACAGGAATGCCCAGAAGATGGCGGCCGCCTGATGGATCGCGAAGCCGGTCACCGTATGGCGGAAGCTGAAGCCGCGCTCGCGCAACGCGCGTTGCGGCCACATGGAGTGGGTGACCGCATTGATCGGCGCGAGCGGGCTGCCCGATGCGTCCGCGGATGCCGCCGAGGCTGTCGCCGCCGACAGGCACCCGGACAACAGCCCCGATGGGACGGCCCGGCGTAGCGTCGCACGGATGGCCTGATACCACGGCGTACCGATTTTGTACTCGCGCATTTTCATGGCAGCGCTCCAGTGCGGGCGCGCAAACGCACGCCCGATGATCGCGGACAGAGGTATGCGCAAGGAGTAGCATCGCGCGTTCCGCAGGGACGGGGCAGCGCATCGGCCGGGGCCAACTGCGCCGATTCCCTCGCCAGGTCAGAGTCAGTGCCTTAGCTGCAAGTGAAACTACTCGCCGAGTTCACGTCTCCACTCGTGTAGCGGGCCACCTTCGGATAGGCGCACAGCGGACGCGTGCGCCCGGCACCCCAGCTAGTCGGCACTTCGCTATTCGGAATCGCGTTGCTGGTGTCGCGAGCCGTTGCGATGACCTGGTTCGGTGCTTGCCCTTGCTCGACCCATGCCACCATGGGCGTCAGCATGTCGAACTGATCGGCCGTCGGACCGCCGCTGCAGTGGTTCATCCCCGCTACCGTGAAGAGCCGCGCGAAATTGCTTGCGTCTCCGCCACTAGCCGTCGATAGGCGCTGATACCAGTCGGTCGTATCGTTCGACGAGAACACCGGATCGCTCGTTCCGTGATAGACGATCAACTTCGCGCCCCGGCTGCGCAGACCGCTCAGATCGGTCTCGTTCGGCGGGGTCATGAATGACCACGAAGACTCGGAATAGACCCCGCTGGTGGCGAAGATCTTCGGCGCATCATTGTCCATGCTGAAGTTCAGACCGTAGGCACCCATCGAACCGAGGATCGAAGCGCTTTGCGGCGGCGACGTGAATACGAAGGCTGCCGCGGCCGGATCAAGGCTGATGGAATTGCCTTGCTTCCACGCGGCCCAGCCTGATCCGTTGATACCG
This sequence comes from Paraburkholderia sp. JPY419, assembly GCF_050435705.1. Classification (NCBI taxonomy): domain Bacteria; kingdom Pseudomonadati; phylum Pseudomonadota; class Betaproteobacteria; order Burkholderiales; family Burkholderiaceae; genus Paraburkholderia; species Paraburkholderia sp. JPY419. The sequence goes on from NZ_JBNDKV010000001.1 coordinate 266,085, forward strand.
ACGTCATACGGAAAGCTCGCATAGAGCGCCGTGCCGGCGCTATTTTTCGCCCCGGAGAAAATGTTTCCAACCGCCTGCTTTTGAGCCGCCGTAAGACAGCTGCCGTCGCGCCCATTGCTCGAACACGTCGGTACGTCGGTGGCCAGATTGAAGTTCGCCTGGCACGCTTTGATGTCCTGGACCATTCCGTCCGCCACACCATCGAGCGAATCACACTTCGCGATGATCTTCGATGCGATCAGCTGCCTTTCAGTGGTCGTCAAGCCGGTGGTGATATCGGCAATGCCCGACGAGGTCGTCGCGGTCGCGACGGTAGCGAGCTGTTGCGCGCTCCACAACTCCCCGATCGCCGCCTTTGGCAAATGAAAGCCGGGGTCACCCGCAATGATGCCGTCGTAGTCCGCGAAAGATCTGGCTGCCGCCACCATCGCATGACGGCCGCCGTTCGAGCAGCCTTCGAAGTAGCTGCGGTCGGGGCCCTTGCCATAGGCCAACCTGATCACCTGCTTGGCCATCGGCGTGAGCGTAGCGACGGCGTTATAGCCATAGTCGAGACGCGCCTGGGGATCGAGACCGAACAACGGGTTTTGCGACCCGGAATGACCTGCATCCGAACTGATCACGGCGAAGCCCATGTTCAGCGCGTTGTTCAGCGGGCCCCCGCCACTGAGCACTCCCGTCGCCGGCGTCACATTGCCGTCGAGACCACCGTTGGCCTGATAGAAAAAGCGGCCATTCCACGCAATTGGCAGCCGCATTTCAAAACCGATCGCATAAGTCCGGCCGTCAACGGCGCTCGTGCGTTGATTCATTTTTCCTTCGATCACGCAATGTTCGGGGACGGACTTTCCCGCCACCGTGAGCGTTCCGGCCGGCACGTCGGTGACGGAGGTGAAGGTCGTGTTGGCAAACGTCAACCTGGCGGCGAGCGCGGCGCAGTCTCCCGACAGCGTCGCGGGTTGTGCGGCGGAGAGCCGAGGCAATTGCGTCGCACTGGTGGAGAGGGAGTCGGAACCGCCGCCGCAGGCCGCCAGCATCGCGGACACGGCCGATACGCACACAGCAATTGAAGTTCGTTTCATTTTCGACCCGTATCAGAACATGTGTTTGATGCCGACCATCACGCCCGTTTGACCCATGCCCGCGCCCGGCGTGGTCCCGCCACCGCCGCCGCTGACCGAATAGCGCGCCTTCGCACTGTTCGCCAGATACGCTGCCTGCGCGTAGACCGACGAACGCTTGCTCAGCAGATAGGTGGTGCGTAACGTTCCCATCGTGGCGCGGGTATCGTGGTCGCTATTGATGATGCGAAACACTTCGCCATCGAGGAGGAATGCAGGCGTGACCATGTACGAAGCGCCGAGGAAGAACAGGTCCGAACGGATATTGGGTACGGCCGGCGACTGGGTCACTACGCGGCGCCCAATCCAGCCTGCGCCGATCTTCGCGCCTGCGTACTGCGCATAGGCGCTCAGTTGCGTGCGGGCGTCCTTGTCCGCGGCGTTGATCAGCGGTGTCGGCGCGACACCGTCGAAGAAGTTGGCGGCTGCTGTCGCGCCGCCTCGTTGCTCCTCGTACGACGCGGCAGCGCCGAAATATTGCGAGTCGTACTTGAGCATTGCGGACCAGTCGCGGCATTCCGTGGCGTGGCCTGGAACGGAGCCGGTACAGGTTCCCTGTCCCGGCGAGTTGCCGGTACCCGCAGCGTCCCGTCCGAATGAATAACCCACGCCCAACGTAAAGCCTTTGTACGAACCGAGATAGGTGATCGAGTTGTCGGTGCGCGCGTTGGGCACATAGGCATCCAGCGAGCCCATGCCGTAAATGTCCGGACCGATGATGTCGGCGCCCTGGACCGCGAGATAGGTCATCGTGTACTGACGGCCGAACGCGAGCGTCCCATACGGGCTCTTCACGCCGATGAACGCCTGGCGTCCAAACAGCCTGCCGCCCTGTCCGGAACTGCCATCGCGCAGGTTGAAGCCGCTTTCGAGAGTGAACACAGCGCTGTAGCCGCCGCCTAAATCTTCGTTGCCACGCAGCCCCCAGCGCGATGGGAACTCTCCGGTAACGGATGGCATGCGAACGACGCTGTCGCCCTTCGCGTTCGCGTGCGAGACATACTCGATCCCTGTGTCAACGATGCCGTACAACGTGACGCTCGATTGCGCCGAGGCTCCTGCGCTCAGCGCGCAGAGCGCACCGAACATGAGGACGTGAGTCGACTTCAATTGCATGGTGATATCTCCGGACCTGTTGTTTACTTTTTTTTGTTGAGCTGCGGTTGTGGATCTTGGGTACGACCTGGTCTTTCGCTCCGAGCCGGCGCAGCGGCCTGAGCGTGGCAATTAAATATCAGGTAGGCTGATATTATGTTTAAAATTAAGCGCGTCCTGAAAAACGCGCCCGTCCGTCCGTCATGATGTTCCGTATTTGATATCAGGTACCCTGACAACGCAAGCGCGAAGTATTCGGTAGATTCCCCTAGTTCGACGGTGTCTTACATTCCGGCGCGAACCCCTAAGCGCCAAACCCATCGCACCGCCACGTCGGGCGTCACCGCAACATTCCAGCGCCCCGATCGACCCGCACAACCCTGCGTCCGAGTAAGCTTTTAGTCCGTTGGTAGCGCGCATCTTCCATCTCGTAGAGTTGGAGCGGGAATGCAGGATGCGGCGGCCATGGAGCGCCAGGTTGGAAGTGAGGGCGCAGGCTTGCGGGGAATTTCGGCACTGACGCGGGTATTTTTGCAGGCCGTTTCGTGGACGCTGGAGTTATACAAACAACACACGAATCGGCTTGGGCCCAGTAAGGAGCAAAGGATGCTGCCATGAGTAATTTGACTACTAGCGTCGCACGACGCGTCGTATTTGCCATTGCGGGGTTCTGGGTGTACAGCGGCGCCGCCAGCGCTGCTTGCCCGGCATACGTGGAACTGTCTTCCGGCACGGTCTTCGATCTGGCGAAGCTGATTGCAGACAATGGGTCACCGTCGGCGGCGCTGGAAAAAGCTCGCGCCGATCTGGCGCAAGTGAGCCGCGCCGGTGAGTGTTCAGCGATCGAGCAGACCCGTCGTCACGCAGAGTGCGTGGAAATCGTCGAAGCGACCCACAGGGCAGTAGCTGTTTTGGAACGTTGTTCCCGGTAATTCGCCTCGACGCGTGATCCGGTCCGAGCACCGGCATTCGACTACGCTATGGTCCGGCGCACTACGCTTCTCTGGTGTCAAAGATCAGAAGACACCTTCGCGGGAGTTCAAGCTCGGCAATCGTCATACCTCGACGCAAGCCGCGACAAGGCCGAGTTGACGACAGCAGCGAGAACGTACACGCGCAGTGATGTCTTTCTTTTATCAGCGGCGGCGCGGTGCTAGGGTTGAATGTGAAACCAGACCAGACAGGTACGGTTCGCGGAGGCTTAATCATGTTGCGCATGAGCACGCTTGCCGACTATGTCACGGTGATCACGATCACAATGGCACGCGATCCGGACACCGTGGAGAGTATTGGCAGCCTCGCCGATGCACGGCTATCCGCTATTGGCTACGGCAGTCGCCAGGCGGATCACGCTGTTTGACGCAATTGGAGCCGTCTAGACAGCCCGCCAGCGGCTACGCACACGTGATTCCGTGATCGCCCCAAGCGCACGATCCGGCCGCCGCAACGCTGAAAGCGGAGGTCTGCATGAGTTCAAGTGTATCGAGAATCGACGAGCTGATCCGGAGCGAATACCGGCACGGATTCGTGACCGATGTAAAGTCGGATACGTTGCCGCGCGGTGTGTCTGAAGATGTCATCCGCCTGATTTCAGCAAAGAAGAATGAACCCGACTTCATGCTCGCCTGGCGCCTCTCGGCCTACCGGCACTGGCTCACGATGAACGAACCGCATTGGGCATCGGTTGAGCACCCGCCTATCGACTATCAGGACATTGCGTATTATTCGGCGCCGATTGCTCCGAAGGATCGCCCGAAGAGTCTGCAGGATGTCGATCCGGAACTGCTGCGCACGTACGAGAAACTCGGCGTTCCGCTGGAGGAGCGCGAGATGCTCGCGGGCGTCGCGGTGGATGCGGTGTTCGACAGCGTGTCTGTCGCGACGACGTTTCGTGAGAAGCTTGGCGCGCTCGGCATCGTGTTCTGTCCGTTTTCGGAAGCGGTGCAGAGCCATCCTGAACTGGTGCGGCAATACCTCGGCTCAGTGGTGCCGCATACCGACAACTTTTTCGCTGCGCTGAACTCCGCGGTTTTTAGCGACGGGTCGTTCTGCTATATCCCACCCGGCGTGCGTTGCCCGATCGAACTTTCGACGTATTTCCGCATCAACGCGCAGAACACGGGACAGTTCGAGCGAACGCTGATCATCGCGGACAAGGGAGCCTACGTCAGTTATCTGGAGGGTTGTACCGCGCCGATGCGTGACGAGAACCAGTTGCATGCTGCAGTGGTGGAACTGGTCGCGCTGGAGGGTGCGCAAATCCGCTACTCGACGGTGCAGAACTGGTATCCGGGCGATGCGCACGGGCGCGGCGGCATCTATAACTTCGTGACCAAGCGTGGCGATTGCCGTGAAGCGGACTCGAAGATTTCGTGGACTCAGGTCGAAACAGGCTCCGCCATCACGTGGAAATACCCGAGCGTGATCCTGCAAGGCGACAACGCAGTCGGCGAATTCTATTCGGTGGCGCTCACCAACAACTATCAGCAGGCCGACACCGGCACGAAGATGACGCATCTGGGTCGCAATACGCGCAGCACGATCCTGTCGAAGGGCATTTCCGCCGGCCACGGCAGGAACGCCTATCGTGGGCTCGTGAAAATTGCCCGCTCGGCGGAGGACGCGCGCAACTACACACAGTGCGATTCGCTGCTGCTCGGCGATCGCTGCAGTGCACTCACGGTTCCCTATATCGAGGTGAAAAACCCGACCGCGAAGGTCGAGCACGAGGCATCGACGTCGCGCATCGGCGAGGACCAGCTCTTCTATTGCCGACAGCGAGGGCTTTCGGAGGAAGAAGCGGTGTCGATGATCGTCAACGGATTTTGCAGGGAGGTCCTCAAGGAGCTGCCCATGGAGTTCGCCGTCGAAGCACAAAAGCTGCTCGGCGTAAGTCTTGAAGGCAGCACGGGCTGACAGGGACAACGGTCATGCTAGAAATCAGCAAACTGAGCGTTGAAGTAGAAGGCAAGCCGATTCTGCGCGGGGTCGATCTGTGTGTGAACGCTGGCGAGGTGCACGCCATCATGGGCCCGAACGGTTCGGGCAAGAGCACCCTTGCCAACGTGCTGGCGGGCCACCAGCATTACCGCGTAACAGGTGGCAGCGTGCAGTATGGGGGCCGTGACCTGCTCTCGCTCGCGCCGGAAGAGCGTGCACGCGAAGGGCTTTTTCTCGCGTTTCAATATCCTGTCGAAATACCGGGTGTCAGCAACGTGTATCTGCTGAAGGCCGCGTTGAATGCACAGCGCACGCACCGCGGCGACCCCGAACTGGATGCAATGGAATTCCTGCAACTGGTGAAGGAGAAAATGGCGCTCATGCAGATGGACGAAAGCCTGCTGCATCGCGCGGTCAACGAAGGGTTTTCAGGGGGTGAGAAAAAGCGCAACGAGGTGCTGCAGATGGCGGTGCTGGAGCCGCGCCTCGCGATTCTCGACGAAACCGATTCGGGGCTCGATATCGATGCGTTGCAAGTGGTTGCGCGAGGCGTCAATCAGATGCGCGATGCGGACCGCGCAATCGTCCTGGTGACGCACTACCAGCGCTTGCTCGAATACGTCGTGCCTGATTGCGTGCACGTGCTTTCAAAGGGGCGTATTGCGAAATCCGGAACGCGCGAGCTGGCACTTGAACTGGAGCGCAAGGGTTATGGATGGCTCGATGCCGATGCGCCGAATGGGCCGAATTCTGGGGCCACCTAGCCCGTACTAAAACGAGGCGGTCATACGTGATATCGCGAGGAGTAGACGTCAAATGAGTGAACCGACGCTCGAGTACCTCCATCAGGCTTTCCAGACCCTGTCGAGTACGCTGCCCGGCGCGGAACTTCCGTGGTTGCGCAGCGCGAGGCGCCAGGCGTTCGAAAAATTCGAAGGGCTTGGCTTTCCCACAACTCGGCTGGAAGACTGGAAGTACACGAATGTGGCGACCATCGCGAAGCGGGCATGGCATTTCACGTCGCGGCGCAGCGACGACCTGGATATGGAGCGCATCGTCGACGATCTCGTGCCCTACGGGACCGCGGGTCGGCTCGTGTTCGTCAACGGCCGCCATATGCCGAAGCTGTCGCGCATGCCGCCTTTGCCGGACGGCGCATTTGTCGGCAGTCTCACACGTGCCATTCGTGAGATACCGGAGCGGCTGAAAGCCGTCATTGCGCATCAGGCAGCGCCCGATGGCTTCGCGGCCCTGAACACGGCGTTCCTGAGCGACGGTTACGTGGTCCTGCTGCCGCCGGACTGTGCGATCGATGCGCCGCTCGTCATGCTGTTCCTGACCGACGAAGCCGGCCTCGCGATACATCCGTTCAACACGGTACTGGCGGATAGGCGCTCGCGGTGCTCGATCGTCGAGCAGTTTGCCGGTTTCTCCGACGACGCGTATCTGGTCAATTCCGTCACGAGGATCGTGGCGGGCGACGAGGCCGATGTGCAGCATTGCCGCGTCCACCATGAAGCACGCAGCGCGTTCCATATTGCGCATGTCGACGTCTCGCAACAGCGGGCGAGCCGCTTCACGTCGCACTCGTTCGCATTCGGTGGGGCACTCTCGCGTACGCAGATCGACACCCGGCTGCAGGCCGCCGATGCCCGCGCCGAACTGAACGGGCTGTATATCGCGAGCGCGAGGCAGCATGTCGATCATCACACGCGCATCGATCACGAGAAACCGCGCGGAACGAGCCGCGAGCACTACCGCGGGGTGCTCGACGGTGCGTCACATGGCGTCTTCAACGGCAACGTGATCGTGCATCGTCACGCGCAGCAGACCGACACGCATCAGTCGAACTTCAATCTTCTGTTGTCGCGCGATGCGCAGATCGACACGAAGCCGCAACTGGAGATCCATGCCGACGACGTCAAGTGCACGCATGGCGCAACCGTTGGCCAGCTTGACGAGAACCAGTTGTTCTATCTGCGCTCACGCGGCATCGACGAGCGCGTGGCGCGGGCTTTGCTCATCTGGGCGTTTGCGCGCAGCAGTCTGGAGCACGTGCGTATCGAGGCGGTGCGCGACCGACTGACGCAAATGCTGCTCGCGCGCACGCCGGAAGGTGAGCGCATTCGGGGACTGGTATGAAACCGATCGAACCTGTGATGATCCCGGACGAAGACACGGTGGCGCGTTGGCGAAGCGACTTCCCGATTTTTCGCGAGCTCATACACGGCAATCCACTGGTGTATCTCGACAACGGCGCGACTACCCAGAAACCTTCGGCCGTGATCGACGCGCAGCGCGACTACTACGAGCATGCAAATGCGAACGTACATCGCGGCGTGCACGAGTTGTCGCAGCGCGCCACGGACGCGTACGAAGGTGCGCGCGAACGAATTGCGCGCTTCATCAATGCGGCGCGCGCGGAGGAAATCGTCTACGTGCGCGGCACGACGGAAGCGATCAACCTGGTTGCGCAGAGCTATGTGCGTCCTCTTGCGAAGCCCGGCGACGAGATCCTGATCAGCGCGATGGAACATCACTCGAACATCGTGCCGTGGCAACTCGTATGCGAGCAGACGGGCGCGGTGTTGAAGGTCGTGCCGATCGATGACAGCGGCGCGCTCGATGTCGATGCCTACCGGCAGATGATCGCCGAGCGCACGCGCATCGTGGCGATCACGCATGTATCGAACGCGCTCGGTACGATCAACCCGGTCGCGCGGATGATCGAGGCCGCGCACGCGCGCGACGTGCCTGTCCTGATCGACGGCGCGCAGGCGGTTGCACATCTGCCTGTCGACGTGCGCGCGCTCGATTGCGATTTCTATGCGTTCTCCGGGCACAAGGCTTATGGACCGACGGGAATCGGCGTGCTGTACGCCAAGGCGGACAGACTGGAAGCGATGCCGCCGTGGCAGGGCGGTGGCGACATGATCCGCTCGGTGACGTTCGACAAGACCATTTATAACGCCATTCCCTGGAAGTTCGAGGCGGGCACACCGGACATTAGCGGGGCGATTGCGCTCGCGGTGGCGCTCGACTATGTGAATGCAATCGGCCGCGAAACGATCGGCGCACATGAGGCCGCGCTGCTCGCGTATGCGACCGATGCAATGCGTGCGATACCACATCTGCGGCTGATCGGTACCGCAACCGAAAAGGCAGCCATTCTGTCGTTCGTGCTCGACCACGTGCATGCACACGACGTCGGTACGATTCTCGATCAGTACGGCGTCGCGGTGCGCGCCGGCCATCATTGCGCGATGCCCGTCATGCAGCGCTTCGGCGTGCCGGCAACCGTGCGCGCGTCATTCGCGCTGTACAACACGCGAGCCGACGTGGACGCGCTCGTCAAGGCAATGGCGCACGTCCAGGAGGTATTTGGGCAATGAGCAGTCTGCGCGACCTGTACCAGGAAGTGATTTTCGACCACTACCGGAGACCGAGAAACCGTCACCGGCTGCCGGATGCCAATCACAAGGCGGAGGGCTATAACCCGTTGTGCGGAGATCGCATCACGCTGTATCTGCGCATCGAGAATGGCGTCGTGGCGGACGTTGGGTTCGAGGGAGTCGGCTGTGCAATCGCCATCGCATCGGCATCGCTGATGACCGAAGCGCTCAAGGGGCGCACGGAATCGGAAATGGAGGCGCTCTTCGGGGCGTTTCACGACATGATGATGACGGCGCCGCCGGCGGACGCGTCTTCGCACCTCGGCAAGCTCGCGGTGTTCTCGGGTGTGCGGGAATTTCCGGCGCGCGTGAAGTGCGCGACGCTCGCATGGCATACGCTCCATGCAGCGTTGCATGACGTGTGCGGCACCATCTCGACGGAATGATTAGTGGAGGTAGTGAGGTGAACAGGATGAGCGCATTCGACTGGCTGAAACGGGCAGATGGGCCGGAGTCCGGCGACGGCGACCTGCGCTCGCGTGTGATCGACGCGTTGCGTACGGTGTTCGACCCGGAGATTCCCGTGAACATCTACGATCTGGGGCTGGTGTACGGCCTGGAAGTCGACGGCGATACGGGCAACGTGTCCATACGCATGACGCTAACGGCGCCGGGCTGTCCGGTCTCGCAGACCTTTCCGGCGACGATCGAAGATGTCGTCTATTCGGTGGCGGGCGTCAATACGGTACGAGTCGAGCTGGTGTGGGAACCGCCGTGGACGAAAGAGCGGATGTCGGAAGCCGCCCGTCTGCAATTGGGAATGCTTTGACATGACAAACTGGGTCGATGTCGCGGCGATGACGGATTTCCCGCCTGGTTCGGTGCGCAGCGTCGACGTGGACGGCACACAGGTGGCGGTGTTCAATCTTGATGGCGTCTGCTACGCGATCGAAGATACCTGTCCGCACGACGGCGGCATCCTGACGGGCGGTCCCGTCGAGGATGACGAGGTGGTATGTCCTCGTCATGGCGCCCGTTTTTGTATCAGGACCGGCAAGGTGCTGGCTCCGCCGGCCTACGAAGACGTGGCGGTGTTTCCGGTGCGCATCGAGGCTGGAGTCCTGCAGGTGCGCGACGCGCGCGAGGAGGACAGCGCTTCGTGAAAGCATTCAGCAATAGCGCTTGCCAGGGTATGAGCGTTGCTGAACTCGAGGCCGGGCGAGGCCGCGTCAGATTGTCGGCATATGCCGTTTGCTACGTCAACCGTGTGGGCCGGGCCAATGCCGCGGGTCCGTTTTCGATTATTCGTGCGTATAGGCAAGGAGCACGGACAGGCGGCATGCCGTGGCTCGCTCGCCTGCTAGTGACGGAGGTGAAAGATGGACTTCAGAAACCTTATTCCGTGGAATCGCGACAGCAATCTTCCGAGCGCTCATCAACGCGACGATCACCCCATGTTCGCGCTGCATCGCGAAATGAACCGTCTGTTCGACGACTTTTTCCGGGGATTTGAGCTGCCGGCGCGTCTCGGCTCATCGTTTGGGCCGTCTTTTGGCTGGCCGAACATCGAACTCAGCGAAACCGACAAGGAGATCAAGGTCGTAGCTGAACTGCCCGGACTGGAACAGAAGGACGTCGATGTGTCGCTGAACAAGGACGTTCTCACCATCCGCGGTGAAAAGAAGGGATCGTCGGCCGGCGCGGTGTATAGCGAGCGTTGGCAGGGCACTTTCCAGCGCTCCGTACAGCTCAGTCCGGATGCAGACCCTGATAAGGTCACGGCCGACTTTCGCAATGGCGTGCTCACAGTAACTGTTGCAAAACGACCCGACGCGCAGAGCCATGTGCGGCGTATTCCGGTTAATGGCTGATCGCAGCATACGGGCCGCATCCGCGGCCCGCGCGACAGTATTCGGCGGAGGCTCTATGAAAACCGATCAAGTTACCAAGTACCGAGGTTTGCTGATCCGCTCAGTCGTCACTCCCGCGGACAGCGATCGCTATAGGGCGGCAGCCATCGTGACCGACCCGACAGGCGAAACGCGGACGTTGGGCGTCGACGGCGATTTCGCGGAGCCGAACGACGCCCACGTCCAGGCGACGGAACTCGCGATTGCATGGATCGACGGGCGCCACGTTGTGTCCGATCACTACGTGCGCCGGGGATAGATCAGGCGACGCCGGCACCCGTCGAATGCCTGGCTGTTGAATTCGCGGCGCGTATAGCTGCTTTAGCGCTCCGGTTCGCAAGGCGTTGAAATCGCCCCCAGCGTAGAAGAAATTTCGTCGTCGGAGCGCGTGGCAAGGTCCCCGAGGGAAAGGATTCCGATCAGGTGGTCGCTTTGATCCACGACGGGAATCCGGCGGACTTGCGCGTCCGCCATCCTGTCCTTGACGGCCTGGACGTCGTCGTCTTCGTAGCAGCAGCTCGGTTCACCACTGACGATTCCTTCTATCGTTTCCTCGGGCGACGCTCCTAGCGCTACCGCGCGCGTCACGATATCCCGGTCAGTCAGCATGCCCACCACCTCGCCGTCCTCGCAAACGGGTAGCACACCGACATTCAGTTCGGTCATCAATTGTGCAGCTTCTCGTATGGTCAGGCGGGGTCCGATGGACGCTGGATTGCGTGTCATCACTTCTGCAACAGTTGTCATGATCTTCTCCTTCCAGTGGGCCGATGCTGTCTGGCGACAGCCTGTCGAACCGGTCTTTCATCACCGCAATCAGCGGCGCAGCAATCACCGTACCCCCCGATGCCGCAGCCAGGAACGTGACGTGCTAACCCATCATGACGTGACATTTTTGACCAGACGGGGGCACTCATGAGCAATGAAGCCAAAAGCGCTGCATATCCCTACGCATCGGGTGGATGGGGTTCCGTCAAGGCGGTCGCGACGATCCTGCTTCGGGAAAAAGCACCGCTGAAGGATAGCCAGGTTCTGATGCATCAGAACAAGCCCGACGGTTTCATGTGTGTCAGCTGCTCGTGGGCGAAGCCGGCCGATCCGCATACGTTCGAGTTCTGCGAAAGCGGCGCGAAAGCCACTGCGTGGGATCTGACGGCCAAACGCGTAACGCCGGATTTCTTCGAGGTCCACACTGTCAGCGAGCTTGCGAAGTGGCACGATCACGATCTCGAGGAAGCGGGGCGGCTCACCGAGCCGCTGCGCTACGACCCGTCTACCGACCGGTACGTGCCGGTGTCGTGGCAGCAGGCATTCGATGCGATCGGCGCCGAGCTGCGCACGCTCGACCCGGCCAGCGTGGTGTTCTACACGTCGGGCCGTGCATCGCTGGAAACCTCGTACATGCTGCAGCTTTTCGCGCGCATGTACGGCACCAACAATCTGCCCGACAGCTCGAACATGTGCCACGAGAGCACCAGCGTCGGGCTCAAGGAAGCGATTGGCGTTGGCGTCGGCACGGTCTCGCTCGACGACTTCGAGAAGACCGACCTGATGTTCTTCTTCGGCCAGAACGTCGGTACGAATAGCCCGCGCATGCTGCATCAGTTGCAGGACGCGCGTAAACGCGGCGTGCCGATCATCACGTTCAATCCTTTGCGCGAACCGGGGCTGCTGCATTTCGCAAATCCGCAGTCACCGGTCGACATGCTCACACCCACCGATACGCAGATCAGCACGCAATACCATCAGGTGAAGACGGGTGGCGATACCGCCGCGATCCTCGGCATGTGCAAACTCGTGATCGAAGCGGACGATCGCGCGGTCAGTACGGGCGGCGCGCGCGTCGTCGATGTCGATTTCATCCGCGAGCATACGAACGGCTACGAGCAGTTCGCGCAGTACGCGCGCGCGGCGAGCTGGGACGACATCGAACGCGTGAGCGGCTTGCCGCGCGCCGCGCTCGAAGCGGCCGCCGACGAATACATGAAGGCGAACGCGGTGATGATCCACTATGGCATGGGTCTCACGCAGCATCGGATGGGCGTGCAAAACGTGCGCATGCTGTGCAATCTGCTGCTGCTGCGCGGCAATGTCGGCAAGCCGGGCGCGGGGCCCTCGCCGGTGCGCGGCCATTCGAACGTGCAGGGTCAGCGCACGGTCGGCATCACCGAAAAGCCGGAACTCGCGCCCCTCGATCAGTTGGCTAAACAGTTTTCGTTCGAGCCGCCGCGCGAGAAAGGCATGAACATCGTCGAGGCCTTCGAGGCGATGCTCGATGGCAAGGTCAACGCGATGATCAACCTCGGCGGCAACCTCGTGCGCTCGGTGCCCGACCGGGGGCGCACCGAACCGGCGTGGGCCGCGCTCGGGCTGACCGTCAATGTGGCGACCAAGCTCAATCGCAGCCACCTTGTGCACGGCCAGCGCTCGTATCTGCTGCCGTGCCTGAGCCGCATCGAGATCGACCGGCAGGCGGGCGGCGCGCAAGCGGTATCGATGGAAGACAGCACGGCGCACTTTCATGGCTCGCATGGCATGGTCGAACCGGCCGCGCCGACGATCCGCTCGGAGCCGTTCATCGTCGCGGGCATCGCGAAGGCGACCCTCGGCGAGCGCTCCAGCGTCGACTGGGATGCATGGCGCGACGACTATTCGCGGGTACGGCTGGAAATGGCGAAGACGTGGCCCGAGATGTTCGATGATTTCGAGTCACGCATGTGGACACCCGGCGGCGTGATACGGCCGCTGCCCGCGCGCGAGCGCAAGTGGAAGACCAAGAGCGGCAAGGCCGAGTTCATGGTGCCGACTTCGATCGGCGAAGATCCTGACATGCCCGAGCGTGAGCCCGATTCGCTGCGCTTGATGACCCTGCGCAGCGACAGCCAGTTCAACACGACCATTTATGGCCTCGATGACCGCTTCAGAGGCATCAAGGGTTCGCGCATGGTGATCCTGATGAATCCCGCCGACATGGAGAAGCGCGGGCTCGCGCACGGTGACCGCATCGGCCTCGAGACGATCGCGGACGACGGCGTCGAGCGCCGCGTCGACGGGCTGAGCGTGGTGCCGTTCGATGTGCCGCAGGGATGCATCGGCGGCTATTACCCGGAATGCAATCCGCTGCTGCCGCTGTGGCACTACGCGAAAGAGAGCAAGGTGCCGGGGGCCAAATCGATTCCAGTGCGCGTGCTGGCGGCCACGCGGTGAACGGCGCTGACACAAAAAGGCCGGCATCGTTACCTGTGCCGGCCGCTGAATTACACCCGGGCAGCGCGTGAAGGGCATGATAAGCGCGTGCCCACTTTTATGATAGTCGCCCCAGCGGCGCGCGGACATACGCATCGGGTGTTGATAACTCATGAGTTGCGGACGGATGTCGGGCACGCAGATTGTCCGTTACCCGTCACTTAAGGACATGGCACGACGCCACATAGTGTTCGTATACTGCGACGTCCCCTACGGATTCGGGGACAGCGTTTCTCCAGAAACGCTTAATGGCGATCACGTCGCAATGTCGGGTGATCGCCTTTTTTCACGGAGCACCGCTCGAAGGAGGCTTACGCGTCGAATGCGAAGGTAAATAACCCGAAGGTTGGGGGAGACGATGACGGAACGGATTGAAGATGTGCTGGCGGAAATGATCAACGTAAGCACCGAGATCAGGGTGCGAACATCCGCGCTGGCCAAAATGGAAGGAAGCCTCGCCCGGAGCAACGAGCCCCTGCTGCGCGATGCGCTCGACACGACTCGCCGGGAGCTGTCGCTGCTGCATCAGCTCAAGGGCGAGCTCATAGGCCGCCTGCTGACACTCGAAAACGGCGCTCGGGACAGAGCGGCAACCAATCGCCCGATGCCGATCCCATGACGCACATGCGCCGCATCGGCGTCCCTGGCCGATTGTGGTCGCGGGTCTGCCGCATGCTCACTGACAGGCATATCGAACGAAACCTGAAGGAGCAGACCATGAGCGCAACGCAGCATTCCGTGCAACAGACGCCCGCCAACGACGACGACACGGACCTGCCGAACATGCCGGGCGAACCGGAGCCGCCAACCACCGAAGACCTCCCCGATCTGCCCGAGCCGCAGGAAGTGGGCGAGGACGGTTGACGCGCGCAGCCGCGGACTCGCCGCACCATCAATCCGCCGCGCGCGATCGGCGAACTGCTCACGCGTCGCACGGTGTGACCGCGAGACGGCATGGTGATTGCTGTTCTACTGCGCGACGAGGCTGCCAAGGAACCGCAATGACCCCCCAGGACTGTATCGACGCGCTCGACCGTTGCGCGAGCGCCTGTACCCGGTGTTACTCCGCGTGCATCGCTGAGCGGCATCTCGATGAAATGGAAAAATGCATCCGGCTCGACATGGATTGCGCGTCGCTGTGCCGCTTGACTTCGGAGGCCCTCGCGCGCGACACGCAGTTCATGCGCGATTTCTGCGACCTCTGCGCGCGCCTGTGCGATGTCTGCGGCGACGAATGCGCGCGTCATCCGGCGCAGCATTGCCAGGATTGCAGCGATGCGTGTCGCCGTTGCGCGGAAGCGTGCCGCGCGCTATGACGGAACGCGGGTCCGCGTGTGACCCGCGAGATGCAACCTTTAGCGCCGCGGCTTCGAGCCCTTCCAGTTCGACTTGCGTGCGAACTCGACGAACGAAGCCAGATAGTCGAGCGACGCATCCGCATCGCGCGTGCCGAGAAAAATTTGCTTGGCGATGCCGGCCTTGCCAAGCTTCACGCTGACCACCGGCATACGGTCGGCGTATTCCTCGGCGAGCCAGCGCGGCAGCGCGGCCACGCCGCGCTTGCTTGCGACCATCTGCAGCATGATGTCGGTGGTCTCGATCGTCTTGTGACGGCGCGGGGCGACGTCGGCGGGGCGCAGGAACAGGTTGTAGATGTCGAGGCGGTCGGTGTCGACCGGATAGGTGATCAGCGTTTCATCGACGAGCTGTTCGGGCTCCACGTAACGCGCGTTGGCCAGCCGATGCCCGTCGGCCACCACCAGCACCTGCTCGTAGTCGAACACGGGTTCGAAGCTGAGGCCGGGCCGCTTCAGCGGATCAGGCGTGACGAGCACGTCGATGTCGTAGCCGAACAGCGCGCCGATGCCGCCGAACTGGAAGCGCTGCTTGACGTCGACATCGACATCGGGCCAGCGCGCGAGGTACGGCGACACGACCTTCAGCAGCCACTGGTAACACGGATGACATTCCATGCCGATGCGCAGTGTGCCGCGCTCGCCGTTCGCGTATTGCTTCATGCGCGCTTCGGCATGCTCAAACTGCGGCAGCAGCCGGTCGGCGAGCGACAGCAGATACTGGCCTGCCTGGGTGAGGCGCAGGTTGCGGCCGTCACGGTCCCAGACCGGTGTGCCGAGCTGCTGCTCGAGCTTCCTGACGGTATGGCTCAACGCTGATTGCGTCAGATGCAGCGCACCGGCTGCCGCCGTGAGCGAGCCCTGCCGGTCCACTTCGCGGATCAGGGTGAGATGAAAGCGTTCGAGCATGAGGGGGTATGAGATTCGACAAAGTGCGACGCGTATCGTAGCGCGATTATGCGGTCGGGCTGCCAAACCTGGAAAGGTAGCGACAGCCGACGCCGGGAGCATTGAGCGAATACCTACGGCTCGGAGCCCCGGTCGGGTTGAGTAGCGCATTCAGGCGTCCCTCACGCGGACGCCGGACGGGAGCGAGTGGCCCGCCCAGTCGGCCTATCTCGAGGGAAGATCGAGAATTTCGCGCGCTTTGGCCGCACTTGCCACCGGCCGGCCGTATTCATCACACAAAGCGGCCACCCGTGCAACGAGTTGCGCGTTGCTCTTTGCCAGCGTGTCCTTGTCCCAGCGCACATTGTCTTCGAGACCGGTGCGGCAGTGCCCGCCCATTTCAAGAGTCCAATGATTGACCTCCAACTGATGCCGTCCGATACCAGCGGCGGTCCATGTTGCATCCGGCAATAGCGTCTTGAGTTGCTGGACCTCGAACTCGAGAATCTCGCGGCGCGCAGGCAGCGCGTTCTTTACACCCATCACGAATTGAACGTGCACAGGAGACTTCAGCAGCCCCTGCTGGACGAGATCTGCCGTGCTGTACAACATCGCCAGATCGAAGACTTCGATTTCCGGTTTGACATCGTAGTCGAGCATCGTTTGCGCAAGCGCGCGCACGAAGTCCGGCGGATTTTCATAGACAGTAGTCGGGAAATTGACGGAGCCTGTTGCGAGCGACGCCATATCCGGGCGCAGGTCGAGCATCGCGCCGCGTTGCTCGAACGAACGGCCACGACCGCCTGTCGAAAACTGAATGATGATGTCAGGGCAGTGCTTGCGGATGCCGTCCTGAAGTGCGGCGAAACTCGATCGGTCGGAACTCGAGTTCTCCTGTTCGTCGCGCACGTGCAGATGAACGAGGGATGCCCCGGCTTCGTACGCTTCCTGGGTGCTTTCGATCTGCTCGGAGATCGTGATCGGCACAGCCGGGTTGTCCTTCTTGCGCGGAACTGAGCCAGTGATCGCAACGGAGATGATGCACGGTTCACTCATGGCCAACACTCCCGTTCCCGATTTTCCATTTTCCAAGTCTAGTTCAAAAGGGTGCAACTTATATTGCCGGGGAAGGGGACAGGCTCGCGTCTGTGAATAAAAGATTCGGGAAGGCTACGCGTGCCGTATTGCCGATAATCGCGCAGTCACGATGTAAGTTTGTTGAAATAATTCGGTAGGATGCTCTCGAAGTCAACGAGGGCGAAGCGGCGGCACATCGCCTTGTTCGCCGCGACCCGTGAATAGTGATCCCATGACACGCGGTGAAATACCTTTTGCGTAGCCAGTCACGCGAACCCTGTCTAAAGTGCGCGTATCGATGCGATGCACTGACCCCTCACCACCGCAGACGATACCTCCCGCCACCACCCGATATGGCATCGTCATGGAATCCTTCACAAATCTTCTTCTTGTCGTCACCGGCGTCGTCGTTGTCGTTTCGCTGATCGAAGCAGTCGTGCTGAGCCGCAGGAAGAGTGCGTCCTCACCATTTGCCTGGCACGAGGTGTGGATCTCACTGTTCGACCTGGCCGCGCGCAGGCTGATGTCGCTGCTGCCGATCTCGGTCGCGACGCCAGTTTTCAGCTTCGTCTACGACCATCGCATCTTTACGGTCGGCATCAATAGCGCGCTCATGGTGTTCGCGCTTTTCATCGGAATGGAGTTCTGCTACTACTGGTATCACCGTGCGTCGCATCGCGTGCGCTTCTTCTGGGCCACGCATGCCGTGCACCATTCGCCGAACCAGTTGACGCTTTCAACGGCCTATCGTCTCGGCCTGACCGGCAAACTGACTGGCTCGACGCTGTTCTTCGCGCCGCTCGTATGGCTGGGGATCAAGCCCGAGGTCGTGCTGCTCACGTTGTTCCTCAATCTCATGTACCAGGGCTGGTTGCATACCACGTACATTCCCAAGCTGGGCTGGTTCGAATATCTGTTCAATACGCCGTCACACCACCGTGTGCACCATGCATCGAACGTCGATTATCTGGACGCGAACTATGGTGGCGTGCTGATCATCTTTGACCGGCTGTTCGGCACCTACGTGGAAGAACGCGCTGACGAACCGTGTCGGTACGGTCTCGTGACGCCGACCACGTCGCGCAACCCGCTCGTCGTCGAGTTCGAGCACTGGGCCACGCTGATTCGCGATATGGTCAACGCGAAGAGCCCGTGGATCGCGATCAATCACGTGATCCAGCCGCCGGGCTGGCTGCCGCACGGCGGAGGCGAAACGACGGAAGAACTGCGCCGCAAGAGCAAACAACCCGGCGCGGCGGGAGCGGTCAACGGCTAAGCTTTTAGTCAGGAAGTACGAAATTGCACCGGTCCGTGGTCAAGCGACTCGCGAAATCCGTAGCTGGTCTGGGTTGTATCGAGCTGTCTCGGCCATCCACGTCATTCTCTATATTCTGGCGCGCCAGAACTGGGTGATTTTGCTTTCGTGGTGAGCCGTGTCACACCGAAGCGCCGCCAGAGGCATAGAATTATTTCATCAGCGTCTGTCCTGTTCGCCATCGCTGTTAGCCTTGGTCGCTTCAGACTTCGATACGCTGCGATGACGACCGCCTCGGAGGCGCCGTGTTCCGCCGGACCTTGAATCGCACCTTGCTCCATGCTGCGGTGGTAGCTGGACTTCTGGGCGGCTGTCCGTGCCTCTTGCCAGCTGCGCTCGCCGCCGACAACGCCTCACCCAAGCCCGCCCAGGGGAAGTTGGTTGCACCGGCCAATGCCACGACGCCATCTGACTTCCCCACCATGGTCGAGCGATACGGGCCCGCTGTAGTCCATATCCGCGCAACGGCTGCAGAGAAGCAAACATCGGCGCCGCCCCCTGAGGACATCGGCCCCCACGATCCGATTGCCGCGTTTTTCAGCGGCGTCGCGCCGCAATCCCCGGAGCCGCAACGCAACATTGCTCGCGTGACAACGGGCACCGGCTCCGGTTTCATCATCAGCCCCGATGGCCTCATTCTGACCACCGCACATGTGGTGGATCAGGCGGACGAAGTCACGGTCAGTCTGACCGACCGGCGGGAGTTCAAAGGCAAGGTGCTCGTCGTCGACACAGATAGCGACGTTGCGGTGATTCAGATCGATGCTGCGACGCTGCCGACCGTCAAGCTTGGTGACTCGTCGCGCGTGCGCGTCGGTGAACAGGTGCTGACGATCGGATCGCCCGACCGTTACCAGAACACCGTTACGACTGGCATTGTTAGCGCCACGTCGCGCCTGTTGCCCGACGGCAGCAGTTTTCCCTTTTTCGAGACCGAGGTCGCTGCCAGTCCCGACAATTCGGGCGGTCCTTTGTTTGACCGGGCGGGCGACGTGATCGGCATCGACGTGCAGGTTTATCCGGACGCGGAGCGGTACCCGAGCCTGACCTTTGCGATTCCGATCAACTCGGCGAATAAGGTGCGAGCGCAGTTGCAAACCCAGAGCAATGGCCCGGCGGGCATTCTTGGTGTAGAGGTTCAGGACGTCGGACCTGGGTTGGCGGTGGCCATTGGCCTGCAACGGCCGGCCGGGGCGCTCGTCAACGTCGTCACGCCTGGTACGACGGCCGCCGCGAGTGGCATTAGGCCTGGCGACGTGATCATGCAGATTGGCGACAGGACGATCGCTCACTCGGCCGAACTGTCCCAGTATGCGGCCGGGCTGCAGCCCGGAACGAAGACGACGCTCACGGTGATCCGCAGCCGAAAGCCGATGACGATTGAAATCATCGTCGGCGCGCCCGGCGCAACCCCAAGCGCCGTGCAAACCCCTGACGCAGCGTCGAATCCCCCTCCGGCCCAAAGCGCAAGCGGCGGACCGGATCGCCTTGGCTTGACGATGCATCCGCTGAACAACGACGAGAAGCGGGCGAATGATCTTCCGGAAGGGATGATGGTGGACCAGGTGACTGGACCTGCGGCGATGGCTGGCATTCGCACTGGCGATATCGTCCTATCCTTCAATGGCGAGCTGATCGAATCGCGGGAGCAAGCGAGCGCAGTGGAAGAAAAGGCGAAGAAAGCGATATCGGTGCTGATCCAGCGTCAAAATGCTCGCCGGTTTGTCTCCGTCACGCTCAGGTGACCGTCGCTGCGTGATGCGCATGCAAAGTGCCTCATAACGCAAGCGGGATTAAGGCGACACAAACCGCAACCTCGCCCCGCACGGACCCTGCTGAGCCGTGTATGCCCATGCTATGTCCACGATCTCATGGCTTCATTTGGATGCGACCGATCAGGCACAGTGAATGCTCCGTCTGCATGAGTCGCCGCCGACTTCGGAGGGATTGCGCAGAGGTGCGCCGGACGGCGATTCCGGCCACTAGTCCAGATCAGCCACGAAGATGACGGGCGTTTTCATAGCTCAAAGGCTTAGGATAAAAAAGCTGGTTCACGGCTGCCATTGCCGTGACGGAACCGTGGGCGAACAGGCCGAACCGCGGCTCATTTCGATGAGCTCTCCGTAAGGGGACGGCAGATGAACGTAGTGAATGGAAGGACCAGGCGAAACGATCCGAAGCGTGTTGGAATGTTCAGGCGGACCGGGCTTCCGGGTTCGGGTGCAGGTAGCCCGGATGCAGACATCGATACCGCACAGCCTTCGCGTGGCCGACATCTCGCGCTTTGGGCTGGGTCGGCAAGCGCGTTGGCTGTCGCCGTCATGGGTGTGGTCGCGCAAATCGATCGGTTCGACGATGATCAGGCGCTCGGGATTATCGAAACCACGTCGCCAGCGCCACACACGACGTGGTTCGGGCATGTCGCGCTGCCGCCGTCGCCTCCCACTCACCCAACCGCGGTTGGCAGTGCTGAACTCGCCCCGCCTGCGTTTTCCGTTCCGTCCGATCATGACGCTAAAGCTACTCCGGATAGTGCTGCGCCGCAGTCGGTTAAGCGAGTGCCCGACGAGGCAAGCTATACCGCTACACAAGCTCGCCGCCATTCGGCACCGGACGTGAGAGCAATCGAGCGGCATGCGAGCGGGATCACTGGACCCAAATCGCCGACGCCAAGAGCGTCTTCGTCCGATCATGTCGCGGGGCCATCGCCAGTTCCTGCGCTGGGATCTGCAACTAGCAGTGCTGAGCACGCCCCACGCGGGTCTTCCGCTTCGCTCGATCACCGCAGTGCACCTTCTCCGAATACTCGCGGCGCACCTTCTCGGAATCCTGCTTCACTGCAACCGGTTCAAAGGCAGCCTGCAGGCGCTCGCGCAGGAGGCGGGTTGGGCGCGGGCGGTTCAGGGGTAGGCGCAGCCGGTCCGGGTGCGGGCGGTTCGAATGCCGGCAACTCGGGTGCAGGCGCGGCCGGTTCGGGCGGACGTGGTTCTGGTGCAGGTGCCGGTGGCGCGGGTGCAGGTGCAGGCAGCTCGGGCGCAGGCGCAGCCGGTTCCGGTGCCGGTGGTTTGGGTGCCGGCAGCTCGAATGCCGGCAGTTCGGGCGCAGGCGGTCGCGGTGCGGGCAGTTCGGGTGCGGGCAGTTCTAGTGCGGGCAGCTCTAGTGCGGGCAGTTCGGGTGCAGGCAGTTCGGGCGCAGGTAGTTCTGGCGCAGGCAGCTCGGGCGCAGGCAGTTCGGGCGCAGGCAGCTCGGGCGCAGGCAGTTCGGGCGCCGGCGGTTCGGGCGCAGGCGGTTCGGGCGCAGGCAGTTCGGGCGCAGGCAGTTCGGGCGCAGGCAGTTCGGGCGCAGGCAGTTCGGGCGCAGGCAGCTCGGGCGCAGGCAGTTCGGGTGCAGGCAGTTCGGGCGCAGGCGCTCACGGTGCAGGCAATTCGGGTACTGGCAGCTCGGGCGCAGGCGGTTCAGGCGCAGGCGGCTCCGGCGCAGGTAGTTCGGGTGCAGGCAGTTCGGGCGCAGGCGGTCACGGTGCAGGCAGTTCGGGTGCAGGCAGTTCGGGTGCAGGCAGTTCGGGTGCAGGCAGTTCGGGTGCCGGCAGTTCGGGTGCCGGCAGTTCGGGTGCCGGCAGTTCAGGTGCCGGCAGTTCGGGTGCCGGCAGTTCAGGTGCCGGCAGTTCGGGTTCAGGCGGTTCGGGTTCAGGCAGTTCGGGTTCAGGCAGTTCGGGCGCAGGTGCTCACGGTGCAGGCAGTTCGGGGGCAGGCGGCTCGGGCGCAGGCGGTTCAGGTGCAGGCAGTTCGGGTGCAGGCGGTTCGGGCGCGGGTGGTCACGGCTCAGGCGGTCCGGGTGGAGGCGGTCACGGCTCGGGCGGTTCGGGCGGAGGCGGTTACGGCGGAGGCGGTTCGGGCTCGGGCGGGTCAAGGTAATCCGCCGCCTCGTTTTCGGCCGCGCTATCGTGCACGAGACGAAGGTCATAGCGGCTATCCGACGGGGAATCCCGATCGTGTGGCGCGACAATCTGAATGAGAAATGCGCCCCACGCAAGGTGACAATGTCGCGGCGAAGTTGATGAGCCGATGTTGATTGACGCGCTTTTTTTGATTGTCGCCGATGCGGCTCTTGTTCGATGCGCGGCACGATCGGATGGAACTTGAAGGGCTAAATAAATCCCTTGCGTATGTCCCTCCGATGGCTGTATGCAGCCGGCCGCCCTGTTCTGGCAACACTGAGAGGCAAACGTCAGTTGCCGAAGCGCATCGACCATATGAGAGCAATGACGGGAACTAGCCTGCAGTACGCGTTCGTCCGCTCTTCACCGCTCTATCATCGTGGTGTCAATGCGCGTGCCGCGCTTGATGAAGAGCGTGACGGGCGTCTTTTCGCAGATCTCCGCGAGTCGAGCCCGTTGCGTGGCGTCGAGCGGCGCATCCACGTTGACGGTGCGACGAATGTACGGGTTGCGCTCCTGGTCCGCGTGGAGCGTCGTGGTCACATCGATGGCGCCGTCGGGCCAGCCCTTGCGCTGCATGTACATGCGCAGCGTCGCGGACGTGCACGCAGCGAGACCCGCAAGCACGAATTCGAAAGGGGCAGGCCCGCGATCCTGACCGCCTTCGTGCGGGCCTTCGTCGCCAGCGAGCGCATGGCGGCCGGCTTCTAGGGCCACGAGATAGTTGGGGGCATCGGCGGCGAGCCGTGCGGAGGCGGTGGCGAGCGGCATGGTAACTCCTCGGAACTGGGCGCCACCGCAGCGGTGGTCGATTGCGGGGGCGCGTTCAATATCGCCGGCTGCGTGCGGCAATAGGCCAGTAAGCGCTGCCGTATTTGCGTACAGCAGCAACGTACCACGTTCGCCGGCACCGAAGTCGCGTAGTTCTCCCTGCAACAGACTGTGTTGTTGGAGAATCAGACGCGCATGGTGCGCGAGCGCCTCTCCTGCCTCGGTGGTCACTACCTCCGGTGGCTTCTTTCGAGCAGAACGACACCTGCATCCGACCCGATGTTACTAATCCGCTCGCTTGCCGAAGTCAATGCGAGAATTGCCTGTCGGGCCCCGGCTGCAATGCTGCCAGCATTGACCGCGCAAACGAACAGACGCAGATCCGCGAGATCGAATCTCATATGCTCGCCCGTGGCGCGTTCAGGATCGACCAGCTCGGCTTGTCGCTGCTGGCTGTCGTGCCCGCTCTCGCTGGAATGTGGTTGGGCTCGATCGTGCGGCAGTAGATCAGTCCAAAAACCTTCCGCCGTTGCTTTCTCCTATTCCTCATCGCCCTGGGTTTTCGAACTGGCGCTGCATCCGTTCGCTCGAGTCTCGCAAAACATCCGCTGGCGGCAACCCGCAAAGCTCATGGAAAATCACGGATGAAAATTCGCCGCCTTCGATACGCGTAACTTTGGAGTTTTCGATGCCCAATCTAAGCCATTTCCTTTCATTCGGTCTCGTTGCATTCGGCATGGTGCTTACACCCGGACCGAATATGGTTTATCTGATTTCACGCTCCATCTGCCAAGGTCGTCAAGCTGGACTTATCTCCCTGGCTGGCGTCGCGCTCGGTTTCGTCTTCTACATGCTGTGTGCCGCATTCGGCATCACCGCTCTGGTTCTCGCTATACCCTACGCCTACGATGCGCTCCGCTTTGGCGGCGCGATGTATCTGCTCTATCTTGCGTGGCAAGCAGTCAAGCCCGGCGGGCGCTCACCATTTCAGGTCCGCGATCTTCCCGTGGACAGCCGTCGCAAACTGTTCCTGATGGGGTTCACCACCAATCTGCTGAACCCCAAAATCGCCGTGCTTTACCTGTCGCTATTGCCTCAGTTCATTGATCCGTCGCACGGCAGCATATTTCATCAATCGCTTGCGCTGGGTGCAACGCAGATCGTGATCAGCGTCTGCGTGAATGCAGCCATTGCGACTATGGCTGGCTCGATTGCCGGATTTCTCGCGAGCCGCCCGACGTGGATTACGCTTCAACGCTGGTTGATGGGCACCGTGCTAGCGGGCCTTGCAGTCCGTATGGCAACGCAAGCCCGCCGGTAACCTTTCCTGTTCCGCGCCCACGAATGGGGGAAGGAGGAGAGCAGCGCCGCTCGACCTTCCCTGAGCGATCACGCTGCCGTCGATCCGGCGCACCGTCGCGCTGGTTGCGGTGATCGAAGCGGTGTTCCAGTTCCAGCCGTTCGGTCAGGCGCAATTGCTGACCGGCGGCGGACCGAACAATGCATCGCGACCGCTCGTCCAGTTCATCTACGAATCCGGCTTCCGCCAATGGTTGTTCGGCTATTCGGCTGCCGCGGCCCAAGACCGCGGACGAGTACGGCCGCGTCGCGCTCGAAACGGCCAAACTGATGCGCGCGGTCGATCCCACCATTCAACTCGCGGCGTGCGGCTCGTCGACCCATGACATGCCGACCTATGGAGCGCGGGAAGATCGCGTGCTCGAACACTGCTTCGATCAGGTTGACTTCATCTCCTTGCACACGTACTTCGAGAACCGTCATGACTCGACCGCGGAATTCTTCGGCAACATCGACGTGATGGATCTGTTCATCAAGGAGATCGTCGCCGTTGCGGACAGCGTGGCGGCGCGCAAGCATTCGAGCAAACGCATCATGCTGTCGTTCGATGAATGGAATGTCTGGTACAAGGCGCGCTCGATCAACGATCTGCGCAAACCGGGCTGGCCAAGCGCACCGCGCCTGATCGAGGAGCATCCCCGGCTTTCCAAATGGCAACCCGGTGCCGGGCGCTGGCGCGAATCCACGCCAATCCATGTGCATGATTGGCGTGCGAGTGGGCGGCATCTGGCAGATCTTCTCCCAGCAAGTGTTCGCGGGCAGCGCATTCGCCGCCTTCCAGGTTCTGTAGTGCAATGTGTGTGAACAAAAGATTCAGAAAAAATCCGGGCTACGGCATTGTTTCCAATGCTTTCTTCAGTCGCGCGACTGCCTCGTCGGATTCCTGCTGGATTCTCGTTCGAACGAACAAGACATTTAACACCGCAAACCACAGTGTCGGTGCGCGGTACACGAACTCGCGCTCGAATCGTGTCCCGGACGCTACGGGCGTCAGAGCGTAGCTCACTGTGCCTGCTGGCTTCCCGTCTATCGTGCCGACAATCGCCCATTTGCGCGGACGGTCCCGTACGGCGACGGTCCACAGGACGCTTCCCCGGCGACCCGCCACGCGAAATTCTTCCGCAACCTGTTCACCAACGTTTAACGAGTGGTCGATCGCCCCTCTTACCGATAGCGAAGACGGATGCCAGCGGGGCCAGTGAGCGGGTGTCGTTACGTAGTCGAAAACCACCGTATCCGGTCGCCCGATCGAGATCACGGTGGCAATCCTCGTCGTAAGATTGACCGGCCGAGGCAACGGGACGGCAAGCAGTGCAGCGACCGCGACGACGGCCAGGACCGCGCTCATCCATTTCGAACTCCATTTCATCCGGGACTCGCGAAGTACGGCTTCGTCGTCGCCGTGGTCACCGGCTTTCAATGCTTCAGGCAAGTGTCGGCGTTCTTCCACGTGCAGACGTCGAGTCCCGTGTGAATGACCGGAGGCACGGACTTCCCTTCCGCGAGGTCACGCATGACCATCGCGGCGCGGTAGCCCATTTCCTCGGGCCGCTGGCCGACGAGCACATTCACCTTGCGGTCCTTGAGCGCCTGCAGTTCGGGCCCGAGCGTGTCAGCCGAGACGATCACGAATTTGCCGTTTTTGATCTTGTCCATGATCGGGGCGACGACCTGCGAAAAGGCCTGCGGAGCGAAGAGGGGCCAGCCGCCCGCCAGCAGAAAGGCGTCGAGACCCGTGGGGTTGGCGGTCAGCGTGTCCTGCATCATCTGGTTCGCCTTCGCGGCGTCGTCGTTCACGTAGAGCGGACAGCCACTGATCTCATGCCAGCCGTTCTCGCCAGCGAGCTTGGTGACGCCTTTCTTGCCGGATAGCACGTCGCGTGCGCCCTGGGCCCGCTGATTGATGTTCTCCGCTGCCGGATTGCCCATCACGAGGCAGACGTTGCCGCCTTTCGGCATCAGCATCTTCAACTGTTCGCCAAGCTTGGCGCCCAGCTCGTAGTTGTCGGTGCCGACATAGCTCTTGCGCAGCGACGCATCCTTCGGCAGCAGATCGGCATCCGCGGTGATGACCGGGACTGATCCGCCGCGGCGGCGCAGCACCTCCGCCACAGCCGGCGCGTTCGCGGGCGAGATCGCCATGCTCGCGACGCCCTTGGTCAGCAGGTCGTCGATGATCTGCACTTGCGCGCTCTCGTCGGCCGCGGTCGCGGGACCGGTGTAATAACAGTTGTAGCCTTGCTTGTTGAGTTCCTTGTTCGCCCGTTCGCATCCCTGATGCATAAGGTCGAAGTACGGGTTGTCGAGACCCTTGACGACCAGCGCAAGGGTCTTATCGGCCGCAAAGCCCGGGGACGCCAGCATCGCGAGTCCTCCAGCCGCAGCAAGACACATCCACAGTTTTTTCATAGCTTCCTCCTGTTGAGCGCCGGCTCTACGGTGCCCATGTCGGCTTACACAGTCTTCGTAACGCGTCCCGCGTCCTGTGCACCGGCTCGAAAGCGGCCGGTGCGTCCAGAGACACTTCAATCCCCTTGCCGCTCGCCACCGAGCCGGTTGAAGAGCACCGCGACGACAATGAAGCTGCCGACGACCGTGCCCTGCCAGAACGCGTCGACGCCGAGCAGGATCAGACTGTTGCGGATGACTTCGATGAGCGCCGCGCCGACGACCGTGCCGAAGGCGCTGCCAACCCCGCCGATCAGATTGGTCCCACCGACCACGGTGGCCGCGATCACGCGCAGCTCGTCGCCCGTGCCGAGGCCTGTCGTGACTGCGCCCAGCCAGCCGACTTCGAGAATCGCCGCGACGCCCGCCATCAGGCCGCAGAGCACGTAGACGCTGCAAACGATGCGGCGTACCGGTACGCCGGTGAGAGTCGCCGCATGACGGTTGCCGCCGATCGCGAACACGTAGCGGCCCCAGCGCGTCCAGCCGAACGCGAACCAGAACAACAGCCCAAGCAGGATCAGGAACCACACCGGATTGGCGACGCCGAGCGTCGCGCCGCCGCCGAGCGCGAGGAGTTTGCTGCCGTCAGGGCCGAAATCGAAAATGGTCCGGCTGCGGGAAATCACGAGTGCGAGGCTGCGGCCGACGCTCAGCATGGCGAGCGTCACGACGAAAGGCTGCATGCCGAGATACGCGATCAGCAAGCCGTTGACGAGGCCGACCAGCCCGGCGGTCAGTAGTCCCATGCCGATGCCGGCCCAGATCGGGTAGCCCGCGTTCATGACGACCGAGAGCACGATACCGCTGATGCCGATGGTCGAGCCGACCGAAATGTCGATGCCGCCCGTGACGATCACCGCCATCATTCCCAGCGCCACGATGGCGACGAAGGCGAAGTTTCGCGTAACGTTGAAAAGATTCTCGGAGGTCGCGAAGGTCGAGGTCGCAATCGATAGGGCGATACAGGCAACGATCGTTGCCAGCACGACCCAGAATACCTGGCTTGCGAGTAGTCCCGACCAGCGAGTATGCGTCCTCGCGGACTGTGGATCATCGAGCAATGGCGGCATTGTGGGGGGCCTTCGCGACGCGTCGTTCAATGTGGGACTCCGATGCAAGGCAGTTTCAGGCAGCGGCGATGGCGCCGGTGATGAGACCAGTCACCTCTTCCGGGGAGGACTCTTCGGTCTTCTTGTCCGCGACCTTGCGCCCGCGCCGCATGACAACCACCCGGTGGGCGACTGCGAATACGTCAGGCATGCGGTGGCTGATGAGGATGACGGCGATACCGTGTTCGGACAGGCGTTTGATGAGATCAAGCACCTCGGCGACCTGGCGGACGCTGATTGCGGCGGTCGGCTCGTCCATGAGGACGAGCCTCGCTTCAGAGAGGCGTGTGCGGGCGATGGCCACCGCTTGCCGCTGCCCTCCCGACATTTGCCTGACGAGGTCGCGCGGGCGCGTCTCGGACTTCAGTTGCTTGAACAGATCACCCGCACGCCGATACATGGTCGCGTGATCGAGCACGCGGATAGGTCCGAACCCGATCCGCAGTTCGCGGCCAAGGAAGACGTTGGCGGCTGCCGTCAGATTGTCGCAAAGCGCGAGGTCCTGATAGACGACCTCGATGCCGCGCGTGCGGGCGTCGATCGGTTTGTTGAAATGCACGGGATTTCCATCGATGAGAATGTCACCGTGCGAAGGCGGAAAGTTGCCGGCGACCACCTTCACCAATGTCGATTTCCCTGCTCCGTTATCGCCCATGAGCCCGACCACCTCGCCTGGCTCCAGGCTGAGCGTCACGTCGATCAGGGCCTGAATGGCGCCGAAATGTCTGGAAACGCCTCTGAGCTCGAGAAGACTCATAGACTGTCGCGTTCGCTGGGTGGAGGCGCCCACCGCATTGGCTGGGCAGCCAGTAGACGTACGAGGTAGGTAGATGTTTTTTAGTGCACGATGCGGCTTTTAGCAAGGCACTTTAGCCACCTGCCGAACTCGCTCATCTGCCGTGCCCGCTTCACTTCATCACCATGCAGAGAGATCGACGTCGTCGACTCTGAAGCAACCGGTCGTGGCAAGTCGAGGCATCGAAATTCTTCGTGCAGAGCGGGAATATTCGAAGTCCTGCGGTCGTTTAGCTTGCGGCGATGTCTCGCCAGTGCCGAGGAGGGTAGCTATGTCTCTGATCTCGCGTGGTCTCAAGGCGGCTGTGATTGTGCTCGCCGCCGGTTTCACAATCGGGCATGCCGCTGCTGATGATGCCTATGTCGTCAAACCGCTCGTGTCCAACGTGGCAGGCGCTGCCCCGAAGGTCGACGGTGTTTTGCAGAACGCCTGGGGTATTGCCTTTAGTCCGGCAGGAAGTCCATTCTGGATCAACGACAACGCCACCGGCTGCTCCACGCTGTATGACGGCGAGGGGACAAAGGTGACGGCGTTGCAGGTCGCCATCCCGCTGCCAGGCAACGTGATACCGGCCGGCGCCTGTCATCCCGTCCTTCCGAAGTCTCCACCGAATCCCACGCCCGCGGCGCCAACCGGGATTGTATGGAATCCTTCGTCTGCGTTTCTCGTGCCAGGCACCAAGATCCCGGCCCTATTCATCTTCGCAACTGAAGATGGCACGATTTCCGCTTGGGCCGGTGGGTTGAATCCGGCGAACAACGCCGTGATCGCGGTCGATAACTCGTCCAATCCCTCCGCCGCCAGCGGGGCTGTCTACAAGGCGCTCGTCTTCGGAGTGAATGCGCAAGGCGGATTCCTGTTTGCGACGAACTTCCGTTCGGGTCGGATCGATGTATTTGGGCCGAACGGTTCAGACGGCCTGTTCACGCCTGCGACGACCGACGGCGGCTTCGTCGACCCGAACATCCCAGCCGGCTATGCGCCGTTTGGCATCGCGAACATCGATGGGGATCTTTTCGTCACCTACGCAAAGCAGAACCAACAGAAGCACGACGACGATGCAGGACGCGGTCGTGGATTCGTCGATGTATTCGATACCGACGGCCACCTGCTGCGTCGCTTTGCAAGCCGAGGGACGCTCGACTCGCCGTGGGGTATCACGCGCGCATCGTTTGCGTTTGGCCGCTTCAGCGGCAAGATTCTCATTGGCAACTTCGGCGATGGTCGAATCAATGTCTTCGACAATGACGGCGGGTTCGTCGATCAGTTGGAGAATGAGTTCGGCAATCCGCTGGCAATCGACGGGCTTTGGACTCTGACACTCGGTGGCGGCCGCAATTCGAGCCCCGACACGCTGTACTTCTCGGCCGGTCCTAACAAGGAGACAAATGGACTGTTCGGGATCATCGCTCCAGCAAGCGGCTCCAGGGAGCGAGTCGCCGACCATTGACGATATCAAAGTTCGGGACGAAGGACCTTGCCTCAGCCGGTCGCGGAACTCGCCAGACGTGACCGGCTGCCTCCGGACTGAGCTTTGCTCACATGTCTGGTTATCCACTGGATCGAATGGTCTAAACTTCAGTCATTGCGTCGAAGCAGCCCCAGCGGATAGGCTATGAAAGACCATGACAGCGGCACCCGACACGCAAAACGCGCCACCTGTTACGCAAAACATGCCATCGGATGACGGCGCCATCATGCCGACGGCTGCGAACAGTGGCGGTGAGTACTGAAAGAACGGGGTATGGCAGGTTTGCATCATGAAGGGGAAGGTTCTGTTTGCCGTGCTGCTGCTTGGCGCGATAGATTGCGCTGCGGAGCCAGGTTATTACAACACGTGCGCGGCGTATCCGGCTTATCCGTGTGAGTTCTATGCCGGGTGCCCGTCTCGCGGCCAGCCATGTGTATTCCTTGGCGGCGATTTCCGCCGCTTCCACGACTTTGACCATGGCGACGGCTTTCACCATGGGTTCCACGGTCGCAGTACCCAGTTCGAGCAGGGCGGGGGCCACAGCGGCGGTCACGGCGCACGCAACTAGGCACCGGCACATGAGTCTATCGACGAAAATTCAGACGAGCAGAGTGAGGCACGCGCTGTCGCGACCGGGCATAGCCGTTGCCATCGTGTGCATGTCGGTGTTGTTTGTCCCGTATCAGGTCGCCGTGCCTCGCAAATCTCTAATGTGCTGATAGACGGTGGCACGTCCCATCCCCAACACATTCGCGACGTAGTTGGCAGCGCTCTTCCCCTTGAACGCCCCTTCGGCCCACAGCGCTTCGACGATCTCGCGACGATGGTCGCGAGTCAGCGAATTCAGGGCCAACTGACGTTCCTGGAGCCATGTGTGAAGGAACGTGTTGATGCGTTCCTGCCAGTCGTCCTTGAACAGCTCTTCGGGCTGCTTCACGACACCGGCGCCGGAGATCACACGATCGATCACATGTTTGATGTCTTCGAAGACGGCGATGTTGTAGTTCACGCACATCACGCCGACAGCGCTACCGGCATCGTCGAACAACACTGTGCTGACGCACCGCATCCGCCTCCCATCCCAATTGATTTTTTCATACGGCCCGACCGTACCGGACTCCGCGGAATGGTCGATCTCTTCCAATGCGGAGTCGTCGCCGAGTTCGCGTTTCGACAGATTATTCGCGATGTAGGCGATCGTTTGACTTTGCAGGTCATGAATGACGATTTCGACGTACGGGAAAAACAACAGCGCAATGCCATCGGCGATACGGCTGTAGCGATCCAGAAGTAGCCGGCGTGCGGCCGTTGTCTTGGGCTTTCGCATAGGGATAGATGCTTGCAGCTTTCTGAAAGTCCACTTGGGTGGGCGACGGTATGGAAGGTCCGAAAATGTTCGGCATTTTGCCACGAGCGATGCGGTACTTCTGCTCGATGGCACGACGACCAGCATGTCGGCGAACGGCCTTCGCCATTGCTCCGGCGGCATGGTGCGATCTGGCGCGTCGGCAAGATCGTGGCGATTACTTACATGCCCGCTCGAGCAGTCAGATAGTTGAACAGTTCATAGGCAATCGCGACGTCTTCAAGACCCAGCCCGATCGAGCGGAAAAACGCATGCTTTCGATAGGACGGTTTGGTCGCTTCGCCGCACATGAGTTCGGCGAGATCGCCCAGCACGGCTTCGGGACGCCAGCCATGATGTTGCGAAGCCAGCTTCATCTCGCCCGCGCTGGCTGGGGTGGTGCGGCGGTAGTCGCAATAGACGTCCATGTCGGCAAGCCATGCGGGCGGAATCTCATGAGCGTTCGCCACGTTGGTGCTGATAGACGTGATGAGCGCTGGCTTGCCTAGCATGTTTTCGTGCAGCACCGGGGTGCCGGACGAGGTACACAGCGCAACGACGTCGGCGTCGGCGACGCAGTCTTCGATCCTTGCACAGATGGAGACTCTTTCATCGAGCGCCGCGAGCTGCGCACGTTTTTCGGTGTCGTTCGCAAGCCCGGGAGAAAACACCCGGATCGATTGCCATGGCCGTGTCGACGCCAGATGGCGCACATGGGCCCGTCCGACCGCCCCTGCGCCGACAATCGCGAGCTGGCGCGCATGATCGGCGGCGAGTTGCTGTACCGCGAGTGCGGTCGCTCCGGCGGTGCGCTCGATCGTCAGCAAGCCTGAATCGCACCACATCAGCGGTTGTCCCGTTTCCATCGACATCAATGCCGTCCACGCAGTAATGATCGGCTTCGCCTGCGTGACGATGTACGGCGACAGCTTCGCGCCGAACACCTTCGCGTCCGCCATCACGCCAAGATAGGTGATGAAGTCGCCAGTGTTCTGCGGGAAAAGAGTCAGCGTCTGCGGAGGTTGCACTGCCATCTGGCTTCCGAGCGCGCGAAACATCTGCGCCAGCACGCTGCGCACGTCGAGGTGGGGTAGCGCTTCGCGAACGGTTTGCTGGTCGACGATCAGGGGCATTGCGTTTTCTGACTGGATCATTGAACTGCGCTCCACAACGATGCCGGTGCTCCGGCGGTGAGGCGATTCTAAGTCAAACAGTCCAGTCTGGACATTTATTTTTGAAATTGCTTGCTTTTATATCTGTCCAGAATAGACTGTCAATCCAGAGCAGGTGTGAGGCCGGCGCGTCAGCTGCCTCATGCGATGTCTCGGAGCGGGTCGGTCAACCGTCGCGCATGCCCTCAATCGTCGTCGCCCAAACACCAGGGGACCTCTTATGTTTCGGAAGCTTCAATTTTCACTTATCGTCGCCGCTGCGTTGGTGGGCTCGCTTGGGACCGTCGGCGTGCAGGCTCAGGACACCTTGCGCTTCGGCATCGAGGCAGCCTACCCGCCGTTCGAAAGCAAGTCGCCGAGCGGGCAATTGCAGGGCTTCGACGTCGACGTCGGCAATGCGGTCTGTACGAAGCTGGGTGTGAAGTGCGTATGGGTCGAGAATGCGTTCGATGGACTGATTCCCGCGTTGGAAGCCCGCAAATTCGACGTGATCAATTCCGCGATGAACATCACGGACAAGCGCAAGCAATCGATTGAATTCACGAAGCCGATCTATATCGTGCCGATCGTGATGGTAGCCCGACGAGGCTCCGGCCTGTTGCCCGACGTGAAAAGTCTGCAGGGCAAACGGGTGGGCGTGTTGCAGGGGTCCTCGCAGGAGGATTTCCTCAAAGCTCACTGGGCGAATGCCGGCGTAACGGTGGTCTCGTACCAGGACCAGGATCAGGTGTACGCCGACCTGCTCGGCGGCCGCCTCGACGCTGCCGTTCAGGAAGCGCAAACTGCGCAGGACGGTTTCCTCGGTAAGCCCGCGGGCCACGAGTATGCGATCGTCGGCAAGCCGCTCAGCGATCCGGCAACGCTCGGCGAGGGCACCGGCTGGGGCTTGCGCAAGGCCGACAAGGCGCTGGTCGCGAAAGTCAATGCCGCACTCGACGCGCTGAAGAAAGACGGCACGCTGAGCAGTCTTTCGCAGAAGTATTTCAACAACGACATCATCGCGAAGTAACGGGTCCACGAGCCGGCGCCAGAGGCTTCGCGCCGGCTTGCTGCGCAAAATGCGGCAGCCCGGCGTCCAGTCCTGACAGAAAAAGCGAAGCGAGCTTATGGATTTCGATGTGATAGTGCTGGGCGCCGGGATTGTCGGCGTATCGTCCGCGCTGCAGTTGCAGGATCGCGGCCGCCGGGTGGCACTGGTGGACCGGCGCGCTCCGGGCGAAGAGACCAGCTTCGGCAACGCGGGTCTGATTGAAAGCTCGTCGGTCGTTCCGTACGGCTTTCCGCGCGATTTCGGCACGTTGCTGCGCTATGCGAAGAATCGTTCGACCGATCTGTACTGGGACTATCGGGCGTTGCCGCACTTTGCGAACTGGCTGGCGCGCTTCTGGTGGGAATCGTCCCCTGAGCGATTGATGGCGGCCGCGCGCGACATGTTGCCGTTGATCCAGCAAAGCGTTGCGGAACATGATCGGCTCATCGAGCGCGCGCAACTCGGCCATCTCATTCGCGACAGCGGCTGGATCGACGCCTATCGCACCCCGGCGGAATTTTCGCGGCAGGCGGCGGCCGCCGCAATGACTGCCAGGACCTATGGCTTGCGGGTCGCGGTGCTGGATTCGGCGGCGCTGGCCGCGCGCGAGCCGGGCCTCGCCGACGGCTTTTGTGGCGCGTTGCATTGGCAGGACCCGAAGAGCATCGTCAATCCCGGGGCACTGACCAAAGGTTATGCGAGTCTTTTCGAAGCAGGCGGCGGAACGGTGCTCACCGGCGACGCCACCACGCTGACGGCGCAAGCGGGCGCTGCGTGGACGGTTCAGACATCGTCGGGCCGGATCAGCGCAAAAGAAGTCGTGGTGGCGCTCGGTCCATGGTCCGACCGCGTTTTCGCGCCGCTTGGCTACCGCATTCCTTTGCGCGCGAAGCGCGGTTATCACATGCACTACCGTCCTACCCGCCAGATGCTGTCGATGCCGTTCGTCGACGCGGAGCAGGGCTACGTGGTGGCGCCGATGGAAGGGCGCTTGCGGCTCACCACGGGGGTCGAGATCGCGCGACGCGACGCCAGGCCGACGGGCATCCAGCTTGAACGCGCGGAGCGCACCGCCCGGCCGAGCTTCGGTCTGGGTGAGCGACTCGATGCGAGTCCGTGGCTCGGCCTGCGTCCTTGCACACCCGACATGCGCCCCGTCATTGGGCGCGCGCCGCGTCACCGCGGGTTGTGGTTTGCATTCGGTCACAACCACCATGGCTTGACCTTGGGGCCCGTCACCGGTCGACTGTTGGCGGAGATGATGACCGGGACACCGACCTGTGCGGATGCGCGTCCGTTTCGCGCTGAACGGTTTCCTAGGTAGTCCGCACAGGACGGCGCAATACGCTGAGACATCGGCATGCATCGGCGACGCCGACTGCTATTCTTCAGACACAGCGACTCATGCATTTCCGGTCGACTCTGTGGGTCGTCGGCAACCATTCCGCACGCAGCGGAAAGGGGGCTGTATGTCACATTCGAAACTACCCTGGCCCTCGCGATGCGTACTGCACTCGCGCGGCCGCATCTGGCTTGCCGTCGGCATTTCGCTGACGGGACTGGCCCTGACACCCGTTGCGTTCGCCGCGGGCCGCCTTCCGCAAGGCGGCACATATACTGCCGGTACGGGCACGATAGCTAACCAGGGCAACGCTCTTTTGATCACGCAACCCGGTGCGACGCGCGGCGTGATCGACTGGAACAGTTTTTCGATCGGCAGGCACAACAGCGTGACGTTCGACAACGGCACGGGCGCGACCCTGAACCACGTGACGGGTGGCTCGCCCTCGGCCATTCTCGGCAGGCTCAGTGCAACGGGCAGCCTGTATCTGATCAATCCGCAGGGCATCGTCGTGGGTCCGTCGGGTGTGGTCAGCACCGGTGGCCGCTTCGTCGCGTCCACCCTCGATGTCTGCAACAGTGCATTCATGAGTGGCAGCAGCGCGCTTACGCTCTCGGGCGGCTCCGATGCAAGCGTGGTCAACCTGGGCGGCATCAGTTCGAGTGGCGGCGATGTGTTCCTGATTGCGCGACACGCAGTCATCAACGCCGGCACCGTGGCAGCGCCCAACGGCACGGCGGAACTGGCCGCAGGGGGCCAGTTGCTGTTGCAGGACTCAGCGGGCAGCCGGCAGGTGTTCGTTCAGACGGGGAGTCAGGGCACGGTCGTCAACAACGGGCTGATAAACGCGGCGCAGGTCAGCCTGCAGGCCGCCGACGGCAACGTCTATGCGCTTGCAGGTGGTGGCACGCGCATCCGCGCGACGGGCACGGCCAGCCGCGACGGCCATGTGTGGCTGGTGGCCGACAGCGGCCGTGTGGACCAACTCGGCAGGATCGCCGCAGGCAACGCGGACGGCAGCGGCGGAACGGTCGATACCCAGGCGGCACAACTGACGTTCGGCAGGCACGCGGTGGTCGATGCAGGCCAATGGAACCTCCTGACCCCCGCTTTCACGATCGATGATGCCGACGCGCACGCGTTGCGCCGCAGCCTGAACGATGGCACCTCGGTCAACGTCACCGCGACGGGCGCCAACGGAGCAACGGGCGACCTGGGTGTCACGTCGAGCCTGCGCTGGTCAGGTCCGGCTTCGCTCACGCTCGCGGCGTACCGCCACGTCTCGGTGACGTCGGGTACGACCATCGCGAACAACGGTACGGGCAACCTGACCTTACGCGCCGACGCGTCAGGCATCGACAACGGCGGCAGCGTGACCAGCGGTGGGACCATCGACTGGTCGAAAAGTACCGGCATCGTCAGCGCGCTCTACGACATGAACGGCAGCTACAGTCCCGGCACGATCGTCGCGAACAGCGCCTGGACAGCAGCTCCGTATAGCGGTCTTATCGCCCAGGTGACCGGCTACAAGCTGGTCAATTCGGTTGGCGATTTGCAGAACATCGCGCTCGATCTCGGCGGCGCATATGCGCTCGGCAAAGACCTCGACGCCAGTGCGACCGATACGTCTTTCGCTTTCTCTTCGCTCGGCAATGCGACCACGCCATTTTCCGGCCAGTTCGACGGGATGAGCCATGTGATCGACAGGTTCACCCAGATTGATCAGAGTTCGACCGAGCAACCGGCGACGGGACTGTTCGGCGCGATCGGGCCGACCGGTGTCGTGCGCAATGTCGGGATGACCAACGCCCGGATAGCGACCAATTTCTATTTCCCGAGCGGGCTCCCGCTGGGCATTCTGGCCGGCGAGAATCATGGCTTGATTACCTACGCCTACACTACCGGCAGCCGCGGTTCCGGCGCGTTCGAAGGCGCGGTCCTCGGCGGCCTCGTTGGACGCAACGACGGCCTGATCGAGCGCTCGTGGAGCAGCGCGTTCGTCGGTTCTGCCGGCCTGCTCGGCGGCCTCGTCGGTGGCAACGGCGGTACCATCGTGCAATCTTATGCGACAGGGCCGGTGAGCGGCGGCAATCATGGCTCCGGTGGCGGTCTGGTCGGCGCTAACGACGGAACGATTTCGCAGTCGTATGCCACGGGGCAAGTGTACGGCCCATTCAGCGCTGGCGGACTGGCTCTTTCGAATACCGGCCTCATCGAGCAGTCGTTTGCGTCGGGCGAAGTCTTAGGACCAAGTTTCCAGGGCCCGGATTATGGCACTTATGGCGGCATCGTCGCCGTCCAGGGCTTACCGGCTGGAGTGCCGCTCGCGTCCAACGTGTACTGGGACAAGGAGACGACAACGCGAACGAAGAGCAGCGGGTACGGCGCGCAGCTATCGGCGTCCAACGGGCTCACGACCGCGCAGATGAGCAATCCGGCCAGTTTTGACGCCTCGTGGGATTTCAGTGAGACCGGGACGTGGGTTATACCGACGGGCGCGACCCACCCGATCCTGCGTTGGCAACTAGCGCCCTAGGCGCTGCCGCGAACTGGGGCGCGCACGCAGAACTGTCTCAGCCGCGTCGGCTGGTGGCATAGCAACGACGGATTGGGGGGAAGCCGGCCTCCGACTGCCTGCCTGAGCATGTCTGCGAACGTCCGAAGATGGCCAACTGAGCCGGTGATCAGCAGCTTGTCTCCAATGCCTTTTTCGCTCAACGAAAGACTGGCCGAGCGTGCGGTCATTCTGCAATAGCTCGCGCCGCTTCGGTAGTGGATTCGCATGCGCCTAACCCTGGCAGTAGGTTGCCTTGAACGCATTGTTCGCGCCGGGCCACGCGCGCTCAACTGCGTTGCAGGCCTCACGTTCCCACCCGGTTGGAGCGGCCCGCGACACCGTAGGCAAAGGCTGCTCCCGCGAATGCAACGCCCACGCCACAGACACCGCGCCACCCCGCGACAGCCCATCCGGCTCCCGAGAGCGCCGCTCCCAGCGCGCCGCCGACCATGAACGCCCCGACGAACAGCCCGTTCAGCCGCCCGCGCGCGGCGGGATTCATGAGATTGACGGCGCGGCGGCCGAGCGTCTGATCGATGACGACGCCTGTGTCGATCGCCGCACCGCCGATGACTAGCGCCGCGATCGCGAGCCGGGGGTGGGCCTGCGGGGCGAACCCCAGTCCGCCCGATCCCGCCACGGCGATCAGCACAAGGGCCGCGATGATCAACAGGTGCGCGAACAGAAGCGCGCTGCGACCGTGCCCGCGGTCGCCCGCCTGGCCGGCGAGCGGCGTGACGACCGCGCCGCTCGCACCCGCGAGCGCGAAAAGCGCGATCCCGTGCATGCTGAATCCGAACGGTGCCTGCGCGAGCCGTAGTCCGACCGACGCCCAGAACGCGCTAAATGCCCCCATTGCCAAAGCGGCGGAGATTGCGCGCCGCTGCAGGATGCGTTCACGCGCGAGAAGCGTCGAGAGCGATCGCAGCAAGGCAGCGTAGCGTGTGATTACCGGTGGCGCGCGGTAGGGCAGGCGCCGCATGAGCACACTCGCGAGCAACCCATTGAGCAGCGCGGTCGTGCCGTAGAACGCGCGCCAGCCGGCCCAAGCCGTGATGACACTAGCGAGCGGCCGCGACAGCAGGATACCGATCATCAAGCCGCTCATCACGTTGCCCACGGCGCGGCCGCGCTGGGCCTCGGGCGCCATCGACGCGGCCATCGGCACGAGCATCTGGATCACGGTCGATGTCGCGCCCGCGAGGAATAGCGCGGCAAGGCACACCCACGCCGAACGCGCGAACATCGGCACAGCGAGGAGCAATGCGCAGCAGAACAGCGTCCGCACGATCAGGCGGCGGTTCTCGATCAGATCGACCAACGGAACGAGCAGCACGAGTCCAGTGGCGTAGCCGAGCTGCGGCAGCATCGAGACGAGGCCGCCGAGCGCATGCGGCAGATTCAGCGTGGTGGCAATCGGGCCGGTGAGCGGCTGCGCGGCGAACAGGTTGATGATGATGAGACCGACTGCGGTGGCGAAAAAAACCGTCATCGGCGTGGTGAGCTGGCCGGGCTGGCGCTCGTCGGCGCGTTCGGCGTGCGGCTGGCCGACGGTACAGGATGAAGGATCTGCGGCGCGGTCCATGACGACGCTCCGGTTGAAGGACTTATGGTCTATGCTAGAAGTCGCATCGTTATGCGACAATTGAAATGTATTGATAATGATTATGCGAGATTGTTTTGAACACGCGTGATCTAGAGGCGTTCGTGGCCGTCGTCGAGTGTGGCTCGATCGTCGCTGCCGCCGAACGGCTCCATCTAACCCAGCCCGGCCTGACGCGCCGCATCCAGAGCCTCGAAAGCACACTGGCTCTCGCGCTGCTCGACCGTCAGGAGAAGCCCCTCAAGCCGACCGCCGCCGGGCGGGAGGTCTACCTGCTTGCGCGTAACGTGCTCGGCGCCGTCGACGAACTGCTGGCCGTCGCGTCCCCAGACAGCGAGCCGGAAGGCGAACTGCGCATCGGCGTGCCGCCGTTCCTCTCTGACCTCGCGCTCGAACAGCCGCTCGACCGCTTGCGCGGCACCTACGCCAAGCTGACGCTGCGTGTTACGGCGGGCTGGTCACCGCGTCTGCTGCAATCGGTCGAACTGGCGCAGGTAGACGCCGCTGTCGTGTTGATGCCCGGTGATGTCGCGCTGCCCGAGGCGTTGGTCAGTACGCGGCTCGCTTTCATGCCGACTGCCGTCGTCGCGGCGCGTTCGCTTGGGCTGCCGAAAGCGCCCGTCACGCTGGAATACCTCGCGCAGCATCCGTGGGTGCTCAACCAGGACGGCTGCGGCATGCGCTCGGCGCTGTCGCGCGCGCTCGCGCGGGCGGGGTTGCCGTTCAACATCGCCGTCGAGGCGTTCGGCTCCGACTTGCAGCTATCGCTTGTCGCGCGCCAACTCGGAATCGGGATCGTCTCGCCGGAAGTGCTTGCGCGCAGCCCCTTTCGCGACGTGTTGCAGGTGATTGATGTCACGGATTTCGAATCAGGCGTCGAGGTCTGGCTCGTTCACCACCCGCTACCGGGACGGCTCGTGCGGCCGATCGCACTCTTGCGCGATTCGCTGGCCGAGGTGCTGCGTGCCCACGGGATGGCTGCGGCGGATTCCTTTGAGCGCGTCGATGACGTGGCTATCAGCAGGCAACCCAAGAAAAATGGACGCGGTAGCTGGAGCCATTCTCGATAGGGGACCTCGACACGATTTGTTTTTTCGTGAGTGACCGAGCACCATGAACCGCTTCCTCATTCTTTTGGGCGTGCTGTGCCTGCTTGCCGGCCTCGGATGGCGCTGGTTCGTGCGTATCCCATTCGGCCGGCTGCCTGGCGACATCCATATCGTTCGCGGCGGTATCAATTTCCATTTCCCGATCGTCACGTGCATCGTGATTTCGGTCGTGGTGTCAGTGCTCTTGTGGTTGTTGCGACGGTAAGTGTGTGCTGCTCACTTCCCGGTGGGCTGCGGCGCGGGTACTCGCTGAAAGTCGGCATGATTCGGCGGTTGTGCGGCCACATCGACCTGTCCATGAATGCGTGCCTGATGACCATCCGCGAACATGTAGTACGGGAACGGGTGGGGCGGCTCCGAAGCCGCGTCGAGCCTGGCAATCAACTCGGGCGCCAGCACGAAGTCGAGTGCACCGAGCGATTGTTCGAGCTGCGCGGCCTTCGTCGCGCCGACGACGATGCTCGCAACCCCCCGTTTCTGATACAGCCAGTTCAGGGCGACCTGGGCCATCGGCCGATTCGCAGCGTGCGCGACTGCCTCCAGCTCGGCGACGATCGAAAAGTTGCGCGCAGATAGCTTGTCGAATCCGGGCGGCGGCGCGGTACCTAGCGTCTGCAGGCGACCACTGCCCGTTACAGCGGCCTGGTTTTGGGCGTCTTGCGACGGACGGTATTTGCCCGACAGCACGCCCATGCCAAGCGGGCTCCACGCCACGAGCCCCATGCCGAGGTGTGTAGCAAGGTCCGCGAACTCGTGTTCCGGGTTGCGTTCTATCATCGAGTATTCCAACTGCATTGCAGCGACCGGTTCGAAACCGCGCCAGTCCGCGAGCGTCTGCGCCCGACCCGCATACCACGCTGGCACGTCAGAGAGGCCGACGTAACGGATCTTGCCAGCGCTGACGGCGTCGTCCATCGCGCGCATCACTTCGTCGGCGGGCGTCATGCGGTCCCACGTGTGCAGGTAATAGAGATCGATGTAGTCTGTGCCGAGCCGCCTGAGCGAGCCTTCGAGCGCCCGAAGCAGGTTCTTCCGGTGGTTGCCGCCCGCGTTCGGGTTGCCGGGCTGCGCGTTGTACGAGTATTTCGTCGCGATCACGAGTCGCTCGCGCATCGCGCGCGCCGCTGTGAAGCGGCCGACCCATTGCTCGCTCGTGCCTTCCGTGTAAAGGTCAGCCGTGTCAATGAAGTTGCCGCCTGCGTCGACGTATAGATCGAAGAGCCGCTGCGCCGTTGCTTCGTCGGCGCCCCAGCCCCATTCGGTGCCGAACGTCATCGTGCCGAGCGACATCGGGCTCACGCGCAGGCCGGAACGACCGAGCAGGGTATAGCGATCGAGCGACATAATTGTTTCCTCCGGGGCCAGGTAAGCGACGCATTATTGTGCGCCCGTTTCTTGTGTCGCTGTCGACAGCGGCCGCGCGTTACGCTGGCCTCGGTCTTCCCACCGTTTGCGAAGGATCACGATTGCCGAGAAGTTCGACCAGCCGTGCCTCGCATTCGGAAAACGAGTAGCCGCGCCGCTGCGAGATCATGAACGTGAGGGGGCGCATGTGCCATGCGCGCCGTTGGAGTTCGACAAGTGTCCCCTTCAAGAGGTCTTCCTCGACCAGATGGCGCGGCATGTGCCCCCAGCACAAGCTTCCTCTGAGCAGATCGTGCTTCGCGCCGAGGTCATTCACCCGCCACTGGCGTTCACTGGCGACCCCCTGTTGGGTCTTTTCCGCATCGGGCTGATTGTCGGTTACGACGAGCTGGATGTGCCGGCCAAATTCCTCCCGCGGGATTGGCCCCGCGATTGAGGCGAGCGGATGGGATGGCCCACAGACGGTCACCATTTGCGCGTCACATAGATGCTGCCTTTCTATGGTGCCGGGGCTCAGCTCCGGCACGTCCGTGATCGTCACCGCCAACGCGCACATGCCTTCGCGAACCAAACGCTCGCCGTCCTGCATGGTCGTCATGCGCAGATTGATTGCAACCGTTGGAAAGTCCGCCTGCAAGGTGCGCAGGCATTCGATCAGGTGCGCACGTGGAAAGTAGCTATCCACGGCAACCGAGACCTGTGGGACCCCAGCTTCAGCAATGGCAACCGCACGCATCTTCATTTCCTCGGTGCGCGAGATCACACCGCGAGCATCAGGCAGGAGGCTGCGGCCAGCAGCCGTCAGCGTCGCTTTGCGAGTGTTGCGCTCGAACAGCGGCACATCGAAGGCGCTCTCGAGAGCGCTGATCGCGTGACTGATCGCCGACTGTGCACGCCTCAGCTCCCGTGCAGCCCCGGAAAAGCTTCCCTGATCACACACGGCGACGAAGGCCCGAAGTTGATTGATCGTGACGTTGTCGAGCATAGCTATCTGAAAACTAGATGGGAAATATGCATATTTAGTCAATTGGCTTCATGAATCAAGAGCCGCAGAATCCTGTTTGTCGCTTTCGTTTCGAAGGATGCATGACATGAACAGACTGAAGGGAAAGACCGCCGTGATCACCGGCGGCGCTACCGGTATCGGCCGCGCTGCGGCTCAGCGCTTCATCGAGGAGGGCGCGTTCGTCTTCGTCTTCGGCCGCCGGCAGGAAGCGCTCGACGCCGCTGTGGCCGCCCTCGGGCCCAATGCACGCGCGGTGAAGGGCTCGGTCACCGATCTGGCCGACCTCGACCGGCTCTACGCGGCGGTGAAGGCCGAGCGCGGAACCCTGGACATCGTCTTCGCCAATGCGGGGACGGGAAGCCCGCTTCCGCTCGGACAGATCACCGGCCAGCACATTGACGACACCTTCGACACCAATGTGAAGGGGACAATCTTCACGGTCCAGAAGGCGCTGCCGCTGATGGGCTCAGGCGGTTCGATCATCCTGACCGGATCGAGCGCTGGCACCACAGGAGCCCCGGGGTTCACGGCCTACAGCGCGAGCAAGGCAGCGGTGCGCAATCTTGCCCGGAGTTGGGCGGAAGACCTGAAGGGCACTGGCATCCGGATAAACGTGCTGTCGCCCGGGGCGACGGCGACCGAACTAGCG
Source organism: Paraburkholderia sp. JPY419 (assembly GCF_050435705.1). Classification (NCBI taxonomy): domain Bacteria; kingdom Pseudomonadati; phylum Pseudomonadota; class Betaproteobacteria; order Burkholderiales; family Burkholderiaceae; genus Paraburkholderia; species Paraburkholderia sp. JPY419. The sequence goes on from NZ_JBNDKV010000001.1 coordinate 309,496, forward strand.
AAGGAGGCGCTAGGCGAAGAGGGCCAGAAGGCCTACGGAGGGATGACGCCGCTCCAGCGTATGGCCGATCCGGTGGAGATCGGGGCGGTCGCCGCCTTTCTTGCGTCGTCGGACAGCAGCTTCATGACCGCCAGCGAGGTCGCCGTTGACGGCGGCTTGGCACAACTCTGAGGAGAAAAATCAGATGACACAACCTCTAAAGGGCAAAACAGCTCTCGTTACCGGGGCATCACGAGGCATTGGCCGCGCCATCGCCGAACGTCTTGCAAAGGATGGTGCGACAGTCGCGCTAACCTACAACGCCAGCAAATCCAGCGCGGACGAGGCGATCGCGGCCATCGAGAAAGCGCAAGGCAGCGCGTTCGCGATCCATGCGGATCTCGTTGATCCGGCGAGCGTGCCGGCCTTGTTCGAGAGACTCGACGACGAGTTCATCAAGCGCAACGGAAGCAAGGCCCTCGACATTCTGGTCAACAACGCTGGCAATTCCGGCTGGGTTGGCTTCAAGGACGCGACGCCGGAGAGTTGGGACACCCTGATGGCGGTCTACGCCCGCGCGCCGTTCTTCATCATCCAGGCCGCTCTCGATCGACTCGCCGATGGTGGACGCATCATCAACATTTCTTCCGCAGCCGCCACGAAGCCCGTGACGGCTGCGCCCGTGTACTCGATGGCGAAAGCGGCGATCAACACCCTGACCCATACGCTCGCAATCGAGCTCGGGCCGCGTGGCATCACAGCGAACGCCGTAGCGCCGGGCTTCACGCGAACGGATGCGAACGCCGATTTTCGGGCGAATCCCGAACTCGTCAAGGCGGTCGAGGCCCAAATCGCGCTGGGCCGCTTTGGCGAGCCTTCAGAAATCGCGGCCGTCGTGGCGTTCCTCGCCTCCGATGAAGGCCATTGGGTGACCGGCCAAACGATTGAAGCGAGCGGCGGCTACAAGCTCTGAGCCCGCCGGGAAACGATGGAGAAACATATGAGTTATGCAATCATTGGCTTCGGCAAGATCGGCCACGCACTTGCCAGGGCGTTCGCCGGCAACGGCATCGAAGTATCCGTTGCAACCACGCGCGACCCGGCAAGCTTTGCTTCCGATGCAGCAGCGATCGGACCTACGATCATTCCCAAAACCCTGGCGGAAGCCGTCAAGGCGGACATCATCTTTTTGGCTGTTCGTTTCGAGTCATACGCGGAGGTCGCGAAGGCGCTGCCCAACTGGAAGGGAAAGATCATCGTCGACGTGATGAACACGTTCTCCCCGCCCGAGGAACTCGACGGTCTTCCGTCGTCAGCTTTCGTCGCGAACGCGTTCACCGGAGCCAGGCTGGTGAAAGGCTTCAATCATCTGGCTGCGGCCGTCCTCGGCCAGGACCCGGCCGTGCAGGGTGGCAGGAGAGTCGTGTTCGTCGCGAGCGATGATGACGGCGCCGCAGCGGATATTGGTGCGCTTGCGGAAAAACTCGGTTTCGCGCCAATCCAACTTGGCGGGCTTTCGGAGGGTGGACTGCTTGTGCACGCGCGCGGAAATAACTGGGGACGACTGATCTTCAAGGACTTGATCACGTTCGACTGATGACCAACGGTTTCCGGATATTTTGCTGAATCGAGTGGCCGATTGCCGGAGCCATGATGGCCATTGACATGGTCCCTGTCCAGGCAGTTGGATACATGATATGACATGACTCGCACTGGCAACGTGGGTGGGTGCGACGAGACCCGGAGGTCATGAGCGAAATGAAACGCACCAAATTTAGGCTGTTGATCTGCGAAAGAAGCGGTATCGAAGCTGTGGAAGCGGACACCACGCTCGTCTTTGGCCGCCACACCCATGAGCAGTTTGGTGTGGGTCTGATCGAGCGCGGCGCACAGAAATCGACGAGCGGCCGTGGTCTCGTCGAAGCCAGTGCGGGTGACGTAATCACTGTCAACCCTGGTGAAGTGCATGACGGGGCACCGATCGGCGACGGCGGGCGCTCATGGCGAATGCTGTATCTCGACCCCGCAATCGTTGCCGAGCTGGCCGCGGACATTACGGAAGGCCGCAAAGGAGCGACTTGCGAGTTCAGCCAACCAAAAGTCAGTGACCGACGACTCGCAGCGCAATTCGGCCAGCTATTTCGCGCAATGACTGGCAAGATTGCAGACCCGAACGGACTCAGGGCAGACGAGACCTTGCTGCTTGTGCTAGCTAGCTTGCTCCAGCCCGCATCCGCCACACATCGGTGCATTCCAGCCGGAATCGCTTCGGCCCGCGCCCTGATCGATGACGATCCCCCAGGGATGGTGACGCTCACGGCACTCGCAGACGAAGCCGGGCTGAGCCGCTATCAGTTCCTGCGCGCTTTCGCGAAAGCGACCGGCCTCACGCCCCACGCCTACATCCTGCAGCGCCGCATTCATCACGCACGTCAGTTGATCCGTCATGGCGCGCGGCTCGCCGAAGCTGCCGCGCAGAGCGGTTTCTCCGATCAGAGCCATATGACGCGGCTGTTCGTCCGTAGTTTTGGCATGACACCTGGTGCGTACGCCACCGGAGCCGGCTGACCGCCTACGCCTGCAATTTTGTTCAAGACCGTCGGACCGCCGACGCCGAGAATCGAGGCTCAATCTCTTTCCCCGGCGTGAGGCACGATCTTGCTATTTTTCCTTTTCCCCTATTTTCGCCGCGATATTCCAACGCGCGTCGAATGTGTGCTCTGGTTTTGCGCATCCACGACGGAGAGGCCATGAGCATCGAATTTCTGGTCACGTCGCTGATTGTCGTAGCTTCGCCCGGAACCGGCGCACTCGTCACAGTGGGCGCTGGTTTGTCTCGTGGAGCGCGTGCAGCAATCGTCGCAGCATTGGGCTGTACGTTCGGCATCCTGCCGCACATGGTGGCGGCGATCACTGGTCTGGCAGCGCTCCTGCATGCGAGCGCTGTCGCGTTCTCAGCGATCAAATATGCGGGCGTCGCCTACCTGCTCTTCATTGCATGGGAAACACTCGAGGAAAAAGGACCGTTGAAGATCACGTTCGACAGCCCCGCCCGCACCGACCGGGATGTAATCTTGCACGCGATCCTCGTGAATATTCTCAACCCCAAACTCTCGATCTTCTTCTTCGCGTTCCTGCCGCAATTCATCGATCGCGGCGAAAACCAGCCTGCGCTTCGCATGCTGGAACTATCGCTCGTCTTCATGGCGATGACGTTCGTCGTTTTCATGGCATCCGGCGTCTTCGCGGCGAGGGTCCGTGACCGCATTCTTTCGCGCCCCGATGTTCTCAAGTGGATGCGCCGGAGCTTTGCGGCCGCGTTCGTCGGAGTCGGGGTCAAGCTAGCCTTGGTGCAGCGGTAGGCCGCCTATCCCGGCACGGCGTGGACGTTCGGATGCCCGGTATTGGCATGTATTCCGTTCGACGATGAGGAAGACGCGATTCCTTAGAGCCGGATTAGTAAATCCGCCCATATAATCCCCTGCAGGATCGCGGCTACAAGGCCATTGCTGTGGTCAAGGTCTTGGCCTTTGGCAGGGTCTCCAGTTGTTGAATGTCGGCCATCAACGCTTGGGCTTGCGCACTACTCATTCCCGCCTTTTTCGTGCAATCGAGAAATTTTTGACGGAACTCGATGGGCGACATTGGATTCTTGGGTTCGCCTTTGGCAAACGCCACCGTTTTGGTAAACGTCCGGCCATCTTTCAGAGAAACGTCAAGGCGTGTAGCACCAGGTCCGCCGCCCGGACGTGCCAGGCTTTTGTCTTCCATCGTGTTGATGCGTTTGACCATTGCCAGCAGATCAGGGCGCCGGATCGCTGCCGTAGTGAAATGTTCGAATCCGACCTTATGGTCCACCAGCGCGCACGCCACAACCCAAGGATTGCTGAATTGCGCGTCCACGACAGATGTTAGGTTCTGCTTTTTGCCAAGCGGAAAATCGAGAAGCAGATATTCGCCCGGGCCATTGTAGATGGTGATGCTTTCCACATCGGGAGCTTCAATTTTGTTCTCTGCAAACATAGTCAGCGCTGCATCCACCGCCGTATGACTACCACGGCACGACGGCCATGGTTTGAACGAGACCTCGGTCGCGGCAAAAGTACTTCCTAGTCCCTCAAAGAGGAAATCGCGCGAATACTTGTTACCGTGAAACTGATAATAAAAGCCACGGCGACCTTCCAGAATATTTTTGGCTCCTTGGACGCCCCGCTGAGATAGACGCGCAGCCATTACGCCGGCATAGGAAGCGAAGCCAGCGCCCATACGCTTCGTCAATGCACCGTCCAGATGTGCCTGGGAATTACCCGAAGCTTGATGAAATGCAATACCCAGTGCGGATACCAATTGATCACGCGTCAACCCCATCAGCTTACCTGCGACAAAAGTTGAAGCGAAATATCCATAAAGACTAGTGTTGTGCCAGCCCACAATGAACGCATCGACGCCAGGCTGTGCCGAATTGGCCAATCGACAGGCAAGGTCCACGCCCAAAGCCGTAGCCGTAATTAGATCCCTGCCGCTGACATTGCCGAGCATATCGGTCACGGCTAAGGCGGCCGGAATCGTGATGACCGAGGGGTGCATGAAAGACCGCTCATAGGTATCGTCATAGTCGAGAGCGTCAGCCATGATTGCATTGACGCGAGCAGCATCCTGGGCGGGAACCTGAATGCTGGTACCCCAGATTGCGGCTTCGCGCTTACCGGCCATATCGATGGTGAACTCGCGTATCTCGTTGGCTCCTGGCTCATTGGTGCCCCCTAGCGCCGCGCCCACTGTGTCCAGAATCTGATTCTTGGTTATGGCAATCACCGCGCTCGGCAGGTTGTCATAGGTGGTCTGCAAACAATAGTCTGCAAGGGCAACGATGTCATCCGGACCAGCGGGGCTCTGCGCTGGAGGCTTCTGTGCCACCGTCGCATCCGCGTAGGCGGACGCAGGAGTCAGCATCAATCCGCCGACCGATGCAATTGAGGTCTGGATAAATGATCTGCGATCTAGTTTGGTCATTTTGTTTTCTGAAACGGGGCCGGTGAACAGTGCCTCCGCCTCTCGATCATTACGGACGATAAACGCAAATCCACTACCGTGTATTCAGGCCCAACATAGCAGCGGCGCGGGTGCGACCAGCAGCGTCACGCCTTCATTTTAGTATGTGCATTTAGACGGCTCTTTCGTATACATGAATGTTATGCAATGTAATGCGATGTTGCACCTGCGGACCAATGACGGAAATAGGTAAATCCCCGACCTTGGGCAAGAATCGCGAGCGTGTCAGGCGGACGGAAGGGCGGTTCGACGATTTCTACTTGAACGAGCTTCACGGTGATATCGCGGTCTGGCAGCGCAGAGCGACCAGCGACCGATCTGGCCGCGTTTCTTATGTGAGCCGCATGAAGCGGTTTGCGGCGGTTGGCCGAGACCCGGTCGCAATTGCGGACCAGCGCTTCGGCGATGCGTGCCTGGATGTCTCACTGGATGGCCCATTGTCGCTGCGCTGATCTGGAAGATCCTCTATTCGCCGGATATCAGCCCACTGCATCGTGTGCTGGAGTCGGCCGGTTATCCGGTGAGTTCGTTGATCGCGAATCCGTCTACCGCGCTGTGGGCAGTCGCCGCCGCCGACACGTGACAATGGTTCCCGTTCACGATGCTAATGGTGCTGGCCACATTGCAGACCCTTCCCGACGATCCGCTCGAAGCGGCGAGCCTCGATGGCGCGGGGCGCTGGCAATTGTTTCGCTATATCGTGCTGCCATACCTGCGTCCGGTGCTGGTGGTCTGCGGATCGTTCCGGCTCATCGACAGCTTCAAGGCGTTCCCATTGATCTATGTGTTGACCAACGGCGATCCCGGCATCGTAACGGAAGTCACCAACTACTACAGCTTCATCGAGGCGTTCAATTTCTCTTACTGGGGCTACGGGAGCGCGCTCGCGACGGTCGTCCTCGTCGATGTCTTTCTGCTGAGCTGGCTGATCGGCAAACTCGGATGGAATAGCCATGCCGCAAACTAGTACTTCGATCAATCGCGATCTGCCCGGGGCACCTGGACTGCGCAAAGACGGACACACGGCACCAGTCGGCCGCCGCCGCAACGGCACGCGGATGTATCGGTTGGGCGCGGCGTTGCAACGCCATGCACGCGAGGTGGTAGTCGTTGCGCTACTTGTGGTGCTGCTGTTTCCGTTTTTGTGGCTCGTGCAACTGGCGTTGCGTCCCGCTGACACGATCTTCGACGACGGCCTGCTCTTCAAGCCGACGCTCGATGCCTTCAGAGGTCTCTTTCATAGCAGCTTCGTATTGTCGTAGCGTTTGTGAACGTTGCGGACGAGGCCATTCGCGGCATCGATTTCGAAATCGCCGAAGGAGAATTCGTGGCGCTCGTCGGTCCGTCGGGCTGCGGGAAATCTGCCTTGCTGCGGATGATCGGTGGACTGGAGTCGGTCACAGAAGGCGACATCATGCTGGGCGATCAATCGATCAACGAGTTCGCGCCGAAAGATCGCAACATCGCGATGGTGTTCCAGAATTACGCGCTTTATGCGCATATGACTGTCGCGCACAATCTTGCGTTTTCTCTGCAATTGAAAGGCGCGTCCAAGGCAGAGATGGCGGCACGCGTGAACGACGTCGCGCAGAGCCTTGGACTGACCCCGCTGCTTGAACGCCTGCCGCGCCAGTTATCGGGTGGACAAAGACAGCGCGTCGCGATGGGCCGACTATTGTCGATTTCTTGACTCCCCGCTCGTCGTACGTATGGGCGGTCGTGTTGCGATGCGCTGCCGACCGCACCTATAGTCCGTATGGGAAAAAGGAGTTTCCGAATGACTTACGTCGATGGATTTGTTGTCCCCGTGCCTACAGCCAACCGCGAAGTTTACAGACAGTTCGCCGAAAGAGCGGCGGCCGTCTTCAAGGAGCACGGCGCGTTGAAGGTGGTCGAATGCTGGGGAGATGACGTGCCGGAAGGCAAGGTGACGTCGTTTCCAATGGCGGTCAAGCGCAAGGATGATGAGACAGTGGTGTTCTCCTGGGTTGTCTGGCCGTCGCGCCAGTCGCGAGACGAAGGAATGAACGCGGTAATGGCCGACCCGCGGCTGCAACCAGATAAAGATCCAATGCCTTTTGACGGCCAGCGGCTCATTTATGGCGGTTTCGAAACGATTGTCGACGCGTGATGGCAGAAAAACATGGCGTCGGTTCGCGTTGAGACGCGACCCGACGCCGCGACCCGATCCGAGCGCCCGACAACTTGAATGAACAAAACTAATGGATAAATGAAATAATTCCATTTTTCGTCATGGAACGAAGCCCCTATCATGGCTGCCAATCCTTACATCGTTCCTTGCATTTTTTCATCGGAAGGCAGCCTCCATGGTCACGACACATAATCTCGGCTTCCCGCGCATCGGCGCAAAACGCGAACTGAAGTTCGGCCTCGAACGCTACTGGAAGGGCGAATCGTCGCGCGAGGAACTGAAGGCGCTAGGCGCGCAACTACGCGCGCGTCACTGGGATGACCAGAGCGAGCTCGATCTCGCACCGGTCGGCGATTTCGCGTTCTACGACCAGGTGCTGGACATGAGCTTCACCCTCGGCAATCTGCCGGCACGCGTGCAGGGCTTTCATGGCGACAGGCTCGACAACTACTTCCGCGTCGCGCGCGGCCGTTCGGCGCAGGGTGCCGAAGAGCACGCCGCCTGCTGCGGCGGCGTCGCGGCCGGCGAAATGACGAAGTGGTTCGATACCAACTACCACTACATCGTCCCCGAATTCACCGCCGATACGACGTTCAACCTCGACACGTCCAGCTTCCTCGAACAGCTGCGTGAAGCGCGCGAGCAGGGCGTCAAGGCGAAGCCGGTGATCATTGGCCCGATCACGTATCTATGGCTGGGCAAGGCGAAGGACGACTCCGACAAACTCGCGCTGTTGGCTCGCATCATGCCCGTCTATCGCGCGCTGCTCGACTATTTCAAGGTGATGGATGTCGAGTGGGTGCAGATCGACGAGCCGGTGCTCGTCACCGAACTCGATCCGGCATGGCGCGACGCGTTCGTGACCGCGTATCAAGGCTTCGAGGAACGCGGCGTCAAGCTGCTGCTCGCTACCTACTTCGGCCAGCTGAAAGAGAACCTCGAACTTGCGTGCGGCTTGCCCGTCGACGGTCTGCATATCGACGCAATCAACGCACGCGAAGAAATCGCGTTGGCCGCGCGTCAACTGCCCGCGCACAGCGTGCTGTCGGTCGGCGCGATCAATGGCCGCAACATCTGGAAGACCGACCTGAACGCCGCGCTCGATTGGCTCGCGCCGCTCGCGCGCCAACTCGGCGAGCGCTTGTGGCTCGCGCCGTCGTGCTCGCTGCTGCACGTGCCGGTCGATCTCGCGAGCGAAGAGAAGCTCGATGCGGAAATCCGCTCCTGGCTCGCGTTCGCGCTGCAAAAACTCGACGAGCTGAAGGTGCTCGCCACCGCACTGAACGGTGGCCGCGATAAGGTCGCCAATGAACTCGCCGCCAATGCCGCCGCGGTTGCCGCGCGCCGTGAGTCGCCGCGCGTGAACAACCCGGCGGTGAAGGCCGCGCTCGCGCGCATCGACGCCAATCTCGGCAATCGCCAGCACGCCTATGCCGAGCGCGCGGCGAAGCAGGCCGCGCTGCTCGAACTACCCGCATACCCGACCACGACGATCGGCTCGTTCCCGCAAACGGTGGAAATCCGCCACGCTCGTAGCCAGTTCAGGAGCGGCGCGCTCGATCAGGCAGGCTATCGGGACGCGATGCGGCGGGAAATCGAGCGCAGCGTGCGCGAACAGGAAGCGCTCGGTCTCGACGTGCTCGTGCATGGCGAAGCCGAACGCAACGACATGGTCGAATACTTCGGCGAGCAACTCGACGGCTACGCGTTCAGCCAGTTCGGCTGGGTGCAGTCGTACGGTTCGCGCTGCGTGAAGCCGCCCATCCTGTTCGGCGACATCAGCCGTCCGCGCGCAATGACGGTCGAATGGATCAGCTACGCGCAGTCGCTGACGAACAAGCCGATGAAGGGCATGCTGACCGGCCCCGTGACGATTCTGAACTGGTCGTTCGTGCGCGACGACCAGCCGCGTTCGGTGTCGTGCTACCAGCTCGCGCTGGCGATTCGCGAAGAAGTGCTCGACCTGGAAAAGGCCGGTGTACGCGTCGTGCAGATCGACGAAGCCGCGCTGCGCGAGGGCTTGCCGCTGCGCCGCGCGCAATGGGGTGAGTATCTGCGCTGGGCGGTCGAGTCGTTCCGGATCACCGCGAACGGCGTGCGCGACGAAACGCAGATCCACACGCATATGTGCTATTCCGAGTTCAACGACATCATCGCGTCGATCGCCGGCATGGATGCGGACGTCATCACGATCGAGACCTCGCGCTCGGACATGGAGCTGCTCGCCGCGTTCGACGACTTCAACTACCCGAACGAGATCGGCCCGGGCGTCTACGACATTCACTCGCCGAACATCCCCACGCAGCAGCACATCGTGCAATTGATGCAAAAGGCGGCGGAACGCATTCCAGCACAGCGTCTATGGGTGAACCCGGACTGTGGCCTGAAGACACGCCAGTGGGCTGAAGTGATTCCGGCGCTGACGAACATGGTTGCCGCCGCGAAGACGCTGCGCAGCCAGGTTCAGTAAAGGGCGAGCGAGCCGTCGCTTTCCTCGCGGCGGGCTGGATCTGGATCGTCTCGTGCGCCCAGCTTTGAGCAGGGCGCTACATTCCTTTGCGCCAGGCAGATTGCTTGCCCACCATATGCCGCGGGTCCACTGCCCACACACAATCACCGTTTAATCGCGCCAATTACGCACGCCAACCGTATTAGACGCTCAACGCGATTGATACACTTTCCAAATTCCTCCACCGGGTCGCTTGCGTCGACAGCAAAAGCGTCATAGCCAAGCACCTGCATGCCCGCGCCGAACGGTCTCACGCGGCGGCGCAGCGACCGGGAACGCCGATTGCGGGTCGGTCACGATGGCCGCGGTTAGCCACGGTCATCGGCAATCTCACCCAGGAGAACTTTATGACCTCGGACAAGAATTCGAATCGCCAGCCGTCGAACCCGGCGCAACCCGGCCGAGACAGCGGACAGCAGCAACAGAACCAGACTCCTCCGACGCATCAGGGCGGCCAGCGGCAGCCCTGAGCGCGTTGAGCGACGACCTGTGCAAGCGTCGTCGCTCGAACTAACGGGATTCCGGGTGCAATAGCGCCGCGAATGGCGGATCGCGACTACGAAGGCGACGTGGAAAAACTACATATCTATCTATTCGGCGCGCACGATGCGGTTCGCCACGAGCAGGCGCTGATCCGGCTCGACAAGGCGGGCTACATGGTCACGCTCGCGCGGCTCGTGGTCGAGGATCTGCCGACCTACACACAGGGGCGCGAACGCCCCGAACTGCAGAGTCTGATCCGGCGCCTCGCGCCGCGAGATACGCTCGTCGTGCTCGAGCTGGCCGCGCTCGGCTGCAATGCACGCGACATTCTCGCCACCGTTATGCAGTGCCGGAAGGCCGGCGTGGCGCTGCGTTGCGTCGAGGTCGGCCATACCGATCTGGCCGGACGTCCCGAGCCTTCGGCGGTGAAGGCGCTGCGCGCGCTGGTGCGGCTTGATGCCGCGTGCCGCAGCCTGCGTAGCCGCGATAGTCTCGCGGCCGTTCGCGCGAGCGGCAAACACACGGGCAGGCCGCCGTCGCTGTCCGAGCAACAGCGCCAACGCGTGCTGCAATCCCTCGGCAGAGGACAGTCGGTCAGCGAAGTCGCGCGACGCTTCGGCACTTCGCGCCAGACCGTGATGCGCATTCGCGCGGACACGCCAGCCATGTAGAAAATACCTGCCGATTTCTTTCGTATCGTTCTTACCGCATCGCCGCTCGGGCATCCGCCTGGCGCGTTTCGCAGAACCGATTGGCGGAAAGCGCTAAATTGCCTTGGCACGGCGCGCACAAGCTGCTGTCCGTAACAGATCAGTTACGGACAGAGGCATATGCTTTGCTTTGAAAGTTCACACGTCTAACCTCAACCTACACACCACATTGTCAAACCTTGCGATCCGAACCCGAGGCGCGGCGCGATGCCGTATGAAAGCCATGAACGTGAAACGTCTGACTGTTTATGCAAGCCCGGGATCACTCCGAGTCGTCGCAGTCTGGAAGAGCCTGATCGAACACCATGCGCACGTGTGCGGCTGGTCCGCGCACGTGAACACCGCGGGCGGACGCGAGTCGCTGAGCGTCGATCTGGTCGATTGCCCGGCCGAACGCCTCGCGATCATCTCGGCCGCGTTGAGCGCGGGACCGATGACGGTGCTGATCAGCGACGCGGAGTCCACCCTCCGTTCCTGATGAACCCAATGCCATAGCCCGCACGCCCTTCGCGGCATGGCTTTTGAGCGGCCTCCGTGGCACTGCTCCCCGAGCGACCTTCGCGGTCGCTTCTTTTTTAACGCGTCACGAGACTCGTTCCCCCACCTGCTGCGGCGGCATCGGCCGACTCGCCTCGATGCGCGCGCGGAAATAATGCGCGGTGCGCAGCAGCCCTTCATCGAGCGACATGCCGGGCTGCCAGCCGAGCAGTTTGATGGCCAGCGAGATGTCCGGCTGCCGGTGCCACGGGTCGTCGGCCGGCAGCGGCTGCGTTTCGAGCGGCGAAGCGGAGCCGGTCACCGCGACGATGCGCTGCGCGATCTCGCGCATCGACACTTCGTGCGGATTGCCGAGGTTGACCGGACCGCCCGGATCGTCGGCGCTGTTCATCAGCAGGATGAAGGCATCGATCATATCGTCGACATAGCAGAACGAGCGCGTCTGCGTGCCGTCGCCATAGACGGTCAGCGGTTCGCCGCGCAGCGCCTGCATCATGAAGTTCGACACCACGCGGCCGTCGGACGGATGCATGCGCGGGCCGTAGGTGTTGAAGATGCGCGCGATGCGGATCGACAGACCATGCTGGCGGCGATAGTCCATGAATAGCGTTTCCGCGCAGCGCTTGCCTTCGTCGTAGCACGAGCGCGGACCGATCGGATTCACGTGACCCCAATAGTTTTCCTTCTGCGGATGCACGAGCGCGTCGCCATACACTTCGCTCGTCGATGCCTGGAAAATCCGCGCTTTCACGCGCTTGGCCAGCCCGAGCATATTGATCGCGCCATGCACGCTGGTCTTCGTGGTCTGCACCGGATCGTACTGGTAGTGAATCGGCGACGCGGGGCACGCGAGGTTATAGATTTCATCGACTTCCACATACAGCGGGAACGTCACGTCGTGACGCATCAGCTCGAAGTTCGCACAATCGAGCAGATGCGCGATGTTGTCCTTCGTGCCGGTGTAGAAGTTGTCGACGCACAGCACGTCGTGCCCCTGCGCGACGAGCCGTTCGCACAGATGCGAGCCGAGAAAGCCGGCGCCGCCGGTGACCAGAATGCGCTTGCGGGTGAGTTCTTTCATGGTGCGTGATCCTGTGGTTGGAGCGCATGGGCGTTGAGAAGCGGCGTGGCGTCACGCGGTGACGTGCAGCAGCGCGTCGTGCCAGTCCTGCGCGAAACGGTCGATATGAAAGCGCTCCAGCGCGGTGCGCCGCGCGCCTTCGCCGAGCCGCCGCGCTTCGTCCGGATCGCGCAGCAGCCCGAGCATCGCGTCGACGAGCGCATCGACGTCGGTATGCACGAAGCCGTTTTCGCCGTTACGGATCACTGTCGCGAGCTCGGTGGTCGCGAGACCGACGATCGGCATGCCGATCGTCATCGCCTCGACGATCGCGAGGCCGAGGCTGGTCCAGCGGATCGGATTGAAAAAGAAGCGGTAGCGCGCGCTGAACGAGGCCAGATCGAGATTGCCGATTTCGCCGATGCCGTCGAGCCGCTGCGCGTCCATGCCCACGAGATCGAGCGGCACGCGCGTGCGCGTTTCGCTGAAGATGTCCGCGCCGAGCCGCCGGCCGCGCTGCGCGAGATGATTGACTACCACGATGCCGCGCTGCAGTTCGCCGCTGTAACGCACGCCGTCGGGTACCACGACGCCGTGTTCGATCACCCGTGTAGGCGTGACGCCGCAGTCCCACATCAGCCGGTTGAAGTGCGTGACGTGCACCAGCAGCGTGCCGGGATCGTCGACCCAATGCCATTGCTCGAACGCGTTTTCCTGCGGCGGATCGTGCTCGACGTAGACGCGCGGCAGAAGTCGCTGCGCGGCGCTCAGCACGTGCTCGCGGTCGTATTCCCAGTGCGTGCGATGCTGGTACAGCACCACGTCGAACTCGTGATTGGCGACGTCGTCGATCGCGATCTCGTGCACGTTATCGCCCCACGGCAAGACGCCGACCTTGCCGGCGTAACCGGGCGGATGACCCGGTTTCGTCACCAGATAGAAATCGTGCGGCGTCTGGCTCAAGTAGTACATGTAGTTGCCGTGCACGTGCCAGGTCAACACACGCAGTCGGCGGCAATTACGCAGCATGGTGCAGATCCTCGAAAAACAGTGAAACGGTTCCCTCATGCAGGCTACCGGGCGCGCCAGCTTGCGCGCCCGGTGCGCGCGCAAGCTGCTCGCGGGCGGTCTCGACCACCTCATCGACGCCGATGTTCAGCGCGCATGGATGGCCATACGGGCAGTCGCGGAACATGCACGGCCGGCACGCCGGATAGTCGGCCAGCACGCGATGCCGCGCATGATCGAGCGGCGCCCAGCGCCGCGTGTCGCTGCCGCACGCGATCACGACCGACGCAGTCGCCATCGCCGCGGCGATGTGCGAGATGCCGGTGTCGTTGCAAACCACGAGCCGCGCATGCGCCGTCAGCGCCGCGAGCCCGCCGAGCGACGTTGCACCGGCCAGATGCAGCGCGGGCGCGCTCATCGCGCCGAGCACCGCGCAGGTCAGCGGCGCCTCGGCGGCCGTGCCGGTGATCGCGATCTGCCAGCCGTCGGCTGCGAGGTGGTCGGCGACGGCGGCGAAGCGCTCGGCGGGCCAGCGGCGCGACGGCAATTGCGAGCCGGGGTGAATCAGCACGAGCCGCTCGTCTTCGATGCCGTGATACGCGCGCAGCGCGGCAAACTCATCGAGGTCGGGCCCGGTGAGCGGAAATGTCAGGCGCCGGTCGTGTACCGGCGCACCGAGTGCGCTCATCAACGCGAGATAGCGCTCTGGCTCGGGCAGCGCATCCGGCCAATCGATGAAGCAGCCTTCGCGCGTGGTCTCATCGGGCTGCACGAAGCCGGCATCGGCACGCGCGCCGAGTCGATGCAGCAGATCGTTGGCGACGCCGCCGCTGCCGTGCAGCTGGATCGCCAGATCGAAACCCCGGTCGCGCATGCGCGCGAAGAACGCGGGCAAACCATCGTCCGTTTCGGGCTGCTCCGGAAAACCGACGGCGCCCGGAAACACGATCAGCTCGTCGACGAGCGCCGCATAGCGCTCGACGAACGCGCGCGCCCACGGCAGTCCGATCAGCGCGATATGCGCAGCGGGGGCGGCGGCGCGCAGCGCGCGCAGCGCGGGCACCGCGCACAGCATGTCGCCGAGCTGCAGCGCGCGAAACACGACGATACGGCGCGGCGCGAGCGCCGCCAGCAGCGAGGGTACGGTCATGGAAAGAACACCTTGAAACGGATGGCGCCATAGAGCCGCCAGTAGATCGACAGGAACGGAATCAGAATGGACGTCCAGATCATTTCGGCGACGTGGCGCCAGCCGTGATTGCGCCCGCGCAGCCGACGCGCGCAGAAATAGCCGGTCAAGCAGCACCACGCGATCGCACCCGCGCCCGCGAGAATCGGCAGATCCGCGAACCCGCCGCCGATCGCGAGCAACGCGGCAGCGAGAATCGCGTAATACAGCAGCGGTGGCCGCGAGCCGATGCGCGTTCGAAACAGTTCGGGATGCTTGCGGTAAAGCAGCGCATCGAATTGGCTCTTTTTCTGCTGCGCGATGCTGACGCCCCAACGCGCGGGCCGCACCGGATGCACGACCACCGCGTCGCGGGCGTGCACGATCTGGCCGCCGGCGGTAAGCAGCGTGAACTGCAGGTCCGAATCCTCGCGCCACGCCGACGTGAAACGTTCGTCGAAGCCGCCGGTCGCGACGAGCGCCGCGCGCGTCACGAACACGTTCGCGGTCGCGAACTCGGCGCTCGCGAGGCCGCTCGCGTCCGCTTCGTAATCGGTCGGCAGCTCGGGCAGCGGCACGACGATCCTGCCGGCGGCCGCCGTGGCGCCGGAAGCGAGCGCCGCGACGCCGGCCGTCAGCCAGTGCGGATCGGGCAGCGTGTCGTCGTCGGTGAAGGCGATCAGCGACGCGCGCGCATACTGCCAGCCCGCGTTGCGCGCGCCGGCCGGACCCTGGGTGCGCGTGACCGGCAGGTAGTGCACCTCCAATCCGCGCGGCGCCTGCTCGCGCGCGAACCGTTCGACGCAGGCGCGCGTGGCGTCGTCTGGACCGTCGTCGCAGACCACGATCTCGTAGCGATGCGGCGCGAACTGCTGCGCGCACAGCGCGTCGAGGCAGTTCGCGAGCATCTGGGGACGGCGATAGGTGGGCACGACCACCGACACGTCGGGCCACGACGGCGTGCGCAGCGTGCGGCCGGTTTCCTCGGCATCCTCACTGCTGTAGCGCGCGGCCACGCCGCCATGCAGTGGCGCCGGACACATGACCGACGCGTTCATACGCGGCTCCCCGCCTTATCGACGAGGAACGGGCCGATCACGAGCGCGTCGAGCGGCGAAGTCCAGAACGACTCGACCGCGTCGCGCGGCGAATTCACCATCGGCTCGCCGCGCGTGTTGAACGACGTATTGACGAGAATCGGCACGCCAGTGAGCTGCTTGAACGCGGCCAGCAGGTCGTAGTACAGCGGGTGCTGCGCGCGGTTGATGGTCTGCACGCGCGCGGTGCCGTCCACATGCCGCACGGCCGGAATACGCGCGGCTTTGTCGGCGCGCACGTCGAAGATGAACAGCATGAACGGCGCGGTTTGGCCGTTCACGAACCATTCGTTTGCCTCCTCTTCGATCACGACCGGCGCGACCGGGCGGAAGTCTTCGCGATCCTTGATCTCGTTGAGCTTCGCCTGCATGTGCGGATCGATCGGCGACGCGAGGATCGAGCGCGCTCCGAGCGCGCGCGGCCCGAATTCGGTGCGGCCCTGATACCAGCCGATCACCTTGCCTTGCGCGAGCAGATCGGCGGTCTCACCGGCGATATCGTCGAGGCGCCGGTACGGCACTTTCGACCAGCGCAGGAACTGCTCGATTTCCGCTTCGCTGAATTCCGGCCCGAGGTACGCGTGGTCCATTTTCCAGCGACGCTCGCGGTCGCCGCGCGCCGCGCGCTCGCGATAGTCGGTCCACAGCGCCGCGCCGAGCGCGGTGCCGGCGTCGCCGGCCGCCGGCTGCACCCACACTTCGCTGAACGGCCCCGCGTCGCGCACCTTCGAGTTCATCACGCAGTTCAGCGCGACGCCGCCCGCCATGCACAGCCGGCTCAAGCCGGTCTGCCGATGCAGCCAGTGCGCGAGTTCCAGCACGGTCTCCTCGAGCACGCGCTGCAACGAATTGGCGATATCGAAGTGGCGTTGCCCGAGTGGACCACCGCGTTCGCGCGCGGGACCGAAGCGCTCGGTCAGACGCGGCGCATCGACGGTATAGCTGCCGTCCTGGCGGTACTTGACGATCTCGCGAAACACGTCGACGTAGGCCGGCTTGCCGTACGACGCGAGCGCCATCACCTTGTACTCGTCCGACGAGTGCAGGAAGCCGAGCCAGTCGGTCACCGCTTCGTACAACAAGCCGAGCGAGTGCGGCAGCTCGACCTGTTTCAGCCGCGTGTACTCGCCGCCGACGAATTGCCCCATGCTGGTCGTCACGCCTTCGCCGCGGCCGTCCATCGTCAGCACGGCGGTGTCGTCGAACGGCGCGGCGAGAAACGCGCTCGCCTCGTGCGCGAGATGGTGCTCGACGAAGTGCCAGGCGAAGCCGTGCTCGCGATCCACGCCCTGGAACCGCTTGCGCAGATGATGCGGCGCGCCGTCGAGCAACTGGCCCTTCGCGTTTGCGATATAGCTGAGAAACAGCGGGTCCCACGGCGACGCGGACGGGTTGTCCGGACGCGTGCCGGCCGGATCGAACGGCAACTCGATCGTCGCGCCCGGCTTCTTCGGCATGCCGCCGAACAGCGCGGGGTCGTACGAGTAAGCGACGTGATCGATGTCGGCGAGCGTGATGCCGGCGGCTTTCAGGCAGTAGTCGATAGCGTCGAACGGTAGCTGCCAGGTCGAGAACGGCACCGGACGTTTCGCGTGTTTGACGTGCGTGAAGCGTTCGTCTTCGGCGGCGGCGAGCACTACGCCGTCACGCAGCAGCGCGGCCGCGCTGTCGTGATAGACCGCATTGATTCCGAGTGTGTACATGGCGTTAGCAGTGGCAGTGGGTTCAGGGGATGGTTGGCTGATCCGTCAGCGACGGCGTGCTCGTGTCATCGCTGCGGCCCGCGCGCTCGGCTGCGCCACGACGCGGCGCATGCGCATGCGCGTGCCGCAATTCGAGTGCCGCGTGCACGACTTCTTCGATCGGAACACCGAGCAGGCAAGCGTGATGCCCGTGCGGACACACGCTGCGATAGCACCAGCGGCATTCGACGTCGCGGTACAGCACGCGTTGCGGCGTTTGCCACGGCGTGTGCTGCGGGTTGGTCAGCGCGTAGAGATCGACGACCGGCGTGCCGAGCGCGGACGCGACATGGACGGGGCCGCTGTTGTTGGAGACGAGCACGCTTGCGCGTTCGAGCAGCGCGGCGAGCTCGGCGAGCGTCAGTGCACCGCTCAGGTCATATAGCTGCGCGCACACGTCTGGAGCAGCGGCGCGCATCACGGCCTCGACGAGCGCTCGCTCGCTCGCGCCGCCGGTCAACAGCACGGCGGCGCCGGTTTCGCGCGCGAGCCGTGTCGCGACTTCACCGAAGCGCTCGGGCGGATAGCGGCGCGACGCGGCGGTCGCGCCTGGATGCAGCACGATGCACTCGTCGTGGCGGGAGATGCCGAGGGTCCTCAGTTTCGAGTCCAGCGACCGGCGCGCGGCGGGCGGCACGCGAAAACGCATGGCGGTGTCGCTCGACTGGGCGCCGACGTGGCGCACCAGATCGAGCTGGCGTTGCACCTCGTGCCGCGTGCGCTGCTGCGGCTCCGGTTCGCGCAGCCAGTCGGTCAACAGCGCGTACGGATTCTCGCGGCAATGCGCGAGGCGGCGCGGAATCCCCGCGAGATAGCACAGCATCGCGGCCGGCAACGGGCTCTGGCTATACACGGTGAAAATCACCGCCGCGTCGAAGCAGCCGCGCTTCAGCCGCTGCTGCATCCGATGATCGTCGAGCAGATCGCGCGTCACGTTCGACGCGGGCGCGACCCACGGCGCGTCGTATTCGATCACGTCGTCGACGTCGTCGAGAAACGGCGCGAGCGCGACGCCGCTGCGCGACGCGAGCAGCGTGAGATGGCGATCTCCGGCGGACTCGCGCAGCGCGTGCAGCGCGGGGGTCGTCATCAGCACGTCACCGAGATTGTCGAGACGCACACACAGAATCCGTTTGACGTCGTCGCCCCAGCACACCGGCTGCGACGTATCGGGCACGCGCGCATGAGCGAGCGTGGGCGGCGCCAGTGGCAGAGGTGCGTTCACCGCGGCGCCTCCTTGCGGCGTGCCGCGCTGCCCGGCGGCACGCCGTTCAACACGACGCGTTGCGCGGCCTCGTGCAGATCGGCCGCGCGCGCATTCGGCGTGCGCTGCGGGCCGGTCCGCCATTCGGTCTCGTGGCCGTTGTCGAGCAGGATCGTGCGACAGCCGGCGCGATTGCCTGCTTCGACGTCGTCGAGAATGTCGCCGACGAACCAGCTATGCGCGAGATCGAGTTCATGTTCTTTGGCGGCGCGCAGCAGCATGCCGGGCGCGGGCTTGCGGCAGTCGCAGACGATCGCGTAACGCTCGACGCTGCCTTCGGGATGATGCGGACACCAGTACGCGCCGGCGAGCGTGGCGCCGCACTCGGCGAACATCTGCCGCAGCCGGCTTTCGACCGCGAACAGCGCTTTGTCTTCGAACTTGCCAAGCGCGATGCCGGACTGATTGCTGATCAAGAACAGCGCATAAGGGTAGGCGGCGAGCAGCGCGAGCGCCTCGCGCGCGCCAGGCGCGAAGCGCATCAGCGCGGGATCGGCGTTGTAGGGCACGTCTTCGAGCAGCGTGCCGTCCTTGTCGATGAACACAGCGGGTACCGTCATGATGGTTGGTGGTATTTGCGAGCGTGGGCCGAAAGTCGGAAAAAGGCGTGCCGTAGCCGCTGGACCGGCTGCGGCGCGTTCCAAATGCGCACGCCGTGCGCGTTCGCGCGGCGTGCGCCGTCGTCAACCGAACGACGCTCCGGCCGCTGCTCGCAGCGGTAGCTGCGCCGGCTCGGAGCCGGTGTCGAGCGATGTTTTGCTCGGCGCGAGCTTTGCCGCGCGTGCATAGATTTGCGCGAGCGCTTCGCTGACGCCAAGCCAGGTAAAGCTGGTCCGCGCCCGGTCGAGGCCCGCTTCGCCCATCCGGCGCGCGAGCGCGGGGTCGCGCCGCAAGCGGTCGAGACGCGCGGCGAGCGCGTGCGGATCGCGCGGCGGCACCAGAAAGCCGGTCACGCCATCGAGGACCGAATAGCGAATGCCGCCGACATCGGCGCCGATCACCGGCGTTGCGCAGGCCATCGCCTCCACCGGCGTGATGCCGAACGGCTCGTACCAGGGCGTCGTCACGAACACGTCGGCGGCACTGTAGAAGTAGCGCAGCCGCGCGCGACCACGCCGGCCGACGAAGCTCGTCTGCTCCGCGACGCCACATTCGCGTGCGATCTGGCGCAGGCGCGCGATCTCCGGTGTCGCGATTTCGTTGGGCGCGTCCGAATTGCCACCGACCACGTACAGCCGCGCTGCCGCGTTGAAGGTGTGCTTCAGCACGCCGACGCCGCGTACCACGTTGTCGATGCCTTTGCGCTGCACGAGCCGGCCTAGCTGCAGCACGATGAAGTCGTGCGGGCTCCAGCCGAGCGCATTGCGGGCGGCTTCGCGCTCGACGGGCCGGAACTCCTCGTCGTCGAAACCGCACGGCACGATACGGATGCGCGCGGGATCGGCGCGATAGTGTTCGAGCAGATCGGCCTGGTCCTGCGGACATTCGGCGACCACGACGTCCGAGCGTGCGACCAGTTCGTCTTCGATCGCGAAGCGCTCGTCGGGAAAGCCGTCGTTCGCGCCTTGATGGATGCGGCGCACGCGGCCGAGCGCATGAAAGGTCGTGACCAGCGGCACGCCGAGCGCAGCCTTTACCTTCAACGCGGCGAGGCCGGACATGAAGAAGTTCGCGTGCATCACGTCGTACGGCTGAGCTTCACGCCGAAAGAACCCGATTAGAAACGCGGCGAACTCGTCCATGAACGGCAGTAATTGTTCCTTCGGCAATTGTCGCGGCGGTCCGGCAGGCACATGAATCACGCGCACGCCGTCCATGTCGACGCGCTCGGGCAGCAGTGCGCGATCGCGGCGCGTGAACACATCGACCTGATGGCCCATTTCCACCAGTTGACGCGCGACGTTCGCGACGTAGATGTTCTGGCCGCCGCTATCGACGCCACCGGCGACAGCAAGTGGCGACGCATGTTCACTGATCAGGGCGATCTTCATTTGCACTCCTTCCCGAGTTGCGCGTTCTTCGATATTGAGGAATCGTTTCCCCGCCCCGAGCATTCGCTGTGCCATTCGGTTCTTGCGGTGCCGAGAAACGACGGCGGACGTTGGCCCGCGCGGACGAAGCGCTGTGGCGTGCCCTTTTTCGTGCCAAGGGAGAAACGCTGTGGCGTTCCCTTTTTCTACATACGATCATGTAACTTCGCACCGCTGATGGCGCGGCGGTACTAGCATGGGCGCAGCATCGCGCGCATTGAACAGGTAAGAGGTGCGCGGCCAGAGCGCTGTACGCCGGTCATTTTTCGCTCGCTGCCGGGCGCGCGACTTGCTTCCCGTCCCATTTGTGCGACGTTTTATCCGGGCGCGCCCCCGACCAGGATCCCATGCCGAATTCCGCCCCGCCGCCTCGCTCCGAACTGACGCGCCGAATCGTCGGCGATCTCGCGCATGCGGTATGGCGTTATCGCTGGCAGACCAGCGGGGCGCTCGCGCTGATGATCACGGCCCGGCTCGCGACCGTGCTGATGCCGCTCACGCTGAAGCACATCGTCGATGAGCTCGGCCATCCGCTCGCGCATGTGGCGTTTCCGGTGTTTCTCGTGCTCGCCTATGCGCTGCTGCGCTTTCTCGGCGACGCGCTGAACGAGGCGCGCGACGTCGTGTTCAGCATCGTCGTGCAGCGCACGGTCGCGGCGCTGACCGAGCGGACCTTCGCGCATCTGCATCGGTTGAGCGCGCGTTTTCATGCGCGGCGCGAGACTGGCGCGATCGTGCGCGACGTGCAGAAAGGCGCCGACGGTATCGGTTTTTTGCTCGGCACCGCGCTGTTTGCGATCGTGCCGACCTTCTTCGAGATCGCGGTGATCGTCGCGATCATGGTGCACGCCTACGCGCGCGAGTTCATGTTCGTGATCGTCGCGACCTTCGTGCTGTACGCGGGTTATACGTTCGTGTTCACGCGGCGGCGCGTCGCGTTCCAGCGCGCGGTCAATCTGCTGGAAGCGCAATCGGACGGACGGCTCGTCGATAGCCTGCTGAACTACGACACGGTCAAGTACTTCGCGACCGAAGACAGCGAAACGCAACGGCTCGGCGACGTGCTGGAAAAGTGGGTCCACGCGCGCATCGCGAATCAGAACGCGTTGACCGCGTTGCACGTGGGACAGAGCGCGGTGATCGCGCTGGGGGTGGCGGGAGTCATGCTGCTCGCCGCGCAGCACGTGGTGGCCGGCAGCATGAGCGTCGGCGACCTGATTCTGGTCAACGCCTACCTGATCCAGGTCTGCATGCCGTTGAACACGCTCGGCTTCGTGTTTCGCGAGACCAACGACGCACTCGTCAACGTCGAGCGCATGTTCGTGATTCTGGCGGCGCGCGGCCGCGTCGGCGAGGATATCGATGCACGCGACGCGCAGCCGCTGAAGGTCGGCGCGGGGCTGATCGAGTTCGAGCACGTCGATTTTGGCTACGACACCGCGCGTCAGGTGCTGCGCGATGTCGACTTCCATGCGTATCCGGGCAAGACGCTCGCGGTGGTCGGCGGCAGCGGCTCGGGCAAATCGACGCTCGTCAAGCTGCTGTTCCGGCTGTACCGGCCCGAGCGCGGCATGATCCGCATCGACGGGCAAGACATCAGCCAGGTCACGCAGCGCAGTCTGCGCGAGGCGATCGGCATCGTGCCGCAGGACACCGTGCTGTTCAATGAAACGATCGCCTACAACATTGCGTATGGACGTCCGTCGGCGACACGGGCGGACGTGGTGCGCGCCGCACGCGCCGCGCAGCTCGACGAATTCATCGAGCGCTTGCCCGATCACTACGACACGCGCGTTGGCGAGCGCGGCGTGCGGCTGTCGGGCGGCGAGCGCCAGCGCATCGCAATCGCGCGCGCGATCCTGAAGGACCCGCGCATCATCGTGTTCGACGAAGCCACCTCGGCGCTCGACACGCGCTCGGAGCGCGCGATCCAGACCGAGCTGACGCGTCTCGCGCAAGG
The DNA here is from genome assembly GCF_050435705.1 of Paraburkholderia sp. JPY419. Taxonomy (NCBI): domain Bacteria; kingdom Pseudomonadati; phylum Pseudomonadota; class Betaproteobacteria; order Burkholderiales; family Burkholderiaceae; genus Paraburkholderia; species Paraburkholderia sp. JPY419. The sequence continues at coordinate 332,208 of NZ_JBNDKV010000001.1, forward strand.
CCGCACGTCGATCGTGATTGCACATCGGCTTTCGACTGTCGTCGACGCGGACTGGATTCTGGTGATGGAACACGGTCAGGTGGTCGAGCAGGGCACGCATCGTGAGCTGCTCGCGCGCGACGCTGTGTACGCGAAGATGTGGTCGCTGCAATGGCAGCAGGGCGAACTCGAACACGCGCAGCGCCGGCTGACTGCTCGGTCGGTCAGCGTCAGCGCATTGACGGCGGGTGTGATCGATGCGTTGCACGACGAGATCGCCGGGCAGCGCGTGGTCGTCTACGCGGAGCCGTCCGACAACGAACTGCGGGTGACCGGCGATCCGAGCGTGCTGCAGCCGTTGATCGCCGAGTTGTGCCGCAACGAGATCGCGCAGGCGACACCGGGGCAGCGCATCGCACTGCGCGCTGAGCGCCACGGCAATCACGTATGGTTCAGCGTGCTCGGCATGGGCGACAAGCCGGCCGAGCTATCGCAGGCAATGGCGCGGCAGATGGAAAGCGCGCTGGCGGCGGCGGGCGGCAGCTTCACGTTGACCCCGCTCAACGGGCGGCTCGCCTATGTCGCGATGCTGCCCTTGCTGCCGGTCGCGGATGCGCAGCCGCCAGAGTCCACCGCACCGGATTCGGCCGAGCCCGCTTCGCTCGACGGCCTCTTCGTGCTCGCGATCGACGATCAGGAAGAAGCACGTGACGCGCTCGAAGCGGTGCTGGGCACGAGCGGCGCACGCGTGCGGCTGTTCGCATCCGGCCACGAAGCGCTGGATTGGCTGCGCGCGACGGACCCGGCGCAATGGCCGCAGGTGCTGCTCTGCGATCTGATGCTGGCGGGCGAAGATGGCTACGACGTGCTGCGCCGCTTGCGCGAACTGGAACGCGAGCGGCCGTCCTTTCCGGGCAGGCCAATGCCCGCGATTGCGTTGACCGGTTACACGGACGCACTCGACGAACAGCACGCGCGCGGCGCGGACTTCGACGCGCATTTGAACAAGCCCGTGCCGCCTGAAGAACTGATCGCCGCGATCCGTCGGCTCGCGCCTGTGCCGTCGAGCGCGGACTCGACGTTGCCAGGATAAGGAAAGCGCGTAATTCAGGTTTCAGGTCGGCGCGTCGAACTTGCCACCCACGGACGTCGTTGCGGACGCGTCGAGATTGCGCTCGGCCGCGCGCACGCGGTCGCGCATTGCGAGGATCGACTGCGGGACCACCCGGCGTTCTCGCACGGTCCACCCAAGCCCAGCCAGCAATTCGATGCCGTCGCGCAGCAGCGTGCCTTCCCGCGCGAACACGTCGAGGGCGCGCAGCGTCGCGCTCATCGCTTCGCCCAACGGCAGGCGCAGCCATCCCACCCACGCGGCATTGCGCGCGAGCATGCGTCGCCGCAACGCGCTGTCACGCACCGGCGACGGACGATGCTGGAGCGTCAACTGCTCGCAGTAGGCGATCGCCTGTCCCGAGGCGAGCACGTCGAGGGAAACGAGTGTTTCCTCGCCGCCGATGAAAAGGCGCGGCTCATAGCCGCCGACCTCGCGAAACAGCGCGGTACGAAACACGCACGCGCCCGCCATATAGCCGATCAAAGCGGGCCCGGGCAGGCCAACACGTCCCAGCGGGCTTGCGCTCATCAACGCACAGGTTGGGTCCGTCGCGTGGTCCGCGCCGACGGCCACGCGCGCATTCAGCACGCCGACGCGTGGCCATGCGTCGAGCAATTGCACCGCGCGTTCGAGCGAGCCGGGCTCCCACCACGTGTCGTCATCGCAGAACGCTACATAGTCGGTCTCGACGCACGCGACCGCGTGGTTGCGGCCCGCCGCGCCGAGATTGCCGTTGCATTCGACGACGCGAACGCTCGGATAGCGCGCTTTGACGAGTGCGACCGTGTTGTCGGTGGAGCCGTTGTCGGCCACGATGATCGGCGGGTTTTCGGGTAACGCGAGCAGACGTTCCAGGGTGGTGAGCAATTCGCCCGCACGGTTATGCGTCAGAACGACGACCGAAATGCGCGGGTGGGCGGCTATTGTTCGCATGCTAAGCGATCGCTTCGACGGTTGGACAGCGATGGGGGAGCAAACCCCGTGCCGTGCGTCACGCGTTTTGCGGATGCCGACTCGATTCATCGCAGCTGAGCTGCCAATAGCGTTCGGCCGAAAAGAGGCTTGCCTGTCCGTCGGGACCGAACGCGCGCAATTGGCTGCGATAGGTGTCGAGTGCCGCGCGCTTCATGCGCTCGTGTTGCGTCGTGCCGGGCACGTTCAGCGCGTGCGGCGCATCAGCGGCATAGCCGCGTGTCGCGAGGTCGCATAGGCGCGCTTGCACGACGCCGGACATGCGCCGGTAGGGCACGTCCTCATAGGCGATGAAGTGCGTGGCTGGCTGACGCCGCATCAGTGCGAGACAGGCATTGGCCACCATAACGTGATCGGAATGGAACAGACCCAACGGCATGAGGACACGCGTGGGCTTCGCATGAGCAACAGTCTGGCTCAACGCGGTAATCAGCTCGTCCGCAGCGGGCGACGCATGGTATTGCGCGTCGCGGAACAGCAAATGCACGGGCATTGCCGACAGCAATCCCAGCGCCTCCCGGTCTTCCGCCTGACGCGTGCGCATCGCTTCGAATGCGTCGGCGAAACCGGCCGCGCGGTCCCAATCGGTCGTGATCTTCTCGGCGGGCGGCGCGGTGAAAACCGTGCAAACGACCGTGCCGGGATGCGCCGCGAGCAGAAGTCCGCAACTGAGGACCGCATCGTCGAGATGCGGTGAGATGACGAGCAGGCGCTGGTTCGATTCCATACCGGCGGTTAGCAAGCTGCGTTCCGCCGTCGCGGCGCGCCACGGGGCGGCGCTGGAACAGCCCTTGCTGACCTGCGGTTCGACTACCGCTTACAACTTCAGCCATGAGCCCGCCTGCAAAACCGCCCGATCACATCCGTACCGTCGAAGTCCGCAAAGGTCAGGTAACCGAAGCAATGTCCCGCGACGCATTTCGCGAGCGCTTCATGGCCCGCTTCTACGACCCGGCATTTCGGGCGGAAGACGAATCGCTCGCGCGGCTCGAAGCGATCGCATGGGATGCTTACTCGCAAGGCCGCAAGGCGCCGGTCACCGAAAAGGCCGGCCCGGGATTCGCCGACCCGGACTACGACCTGTCGGTCGAATGGCGTGCCGCGAGCGAGCGCGTGAAGGCGGCGCAGGCGCGACAGCGCGATCCGGCGACGCGCTCGCGCGTGCTCGTGATCAACGCGTCCTCGCGCAACGACTACACGTGCCCTGGCGAGATGTCGAAGAGCTTCCGGCTCGCGAAGATCGCGCAACAGGCGCTCGAACGCCGGACCTTCGACGTCGATTTCCTCGATCTGTCGCATCTGAACTCCGATCGCGACCTGCACATTCATCCGTGCAAAGGCTGTGTGTCGACCGCGATGCCGCTGTGTCACTGGCCTTGCAGCTGTTATCCGAACCATTCGCTCGGGCTCGTCAACGACTGGATGAACGACATCTACGAGCGCTTTGCCGCCTGCCACGGCGTGCTGATCGTGACGCCGGTCTACTGGTATCAGGTGTCCGCGCCGCTGAAGCTGATGATGGATCGCCTCGTTTGCGCCGACGGCGGCAATCCCGATCCCTCCTCGACGCACGGCAAGAAAGCGGACGAAGCGAAGCGTCTCGAACTGGCCGGCTGGGGCTATCCGAAACATCTGGCGGGCCGGGCCTATGGCGTCGTCGTGCATGGCGACGTCGCCGGCATCGAGGACTCGCGCAGGGCGCTCGCCGACTGGCTCGACTGGATGGGCTTCGTCGAAGCGGGCGCGAAGTCGCGGCTCGATCGCTTTATCGGCTATTACGAGCCTTATGCGACCAGCCATGAGGCGCTCGATCGCGACGAGGACATGCAGCAGGAAGTGGCCAACGTGGCCCAGGCCGTCGCGACCTGCGTCGAGCAGATTCGTGGCGGGCGCAAGGAACCGGACGACGGCCTCGGCACGCCGCGCGCCAAATGATCCGCAACTCAGATAAGAAAGGAGAAGCATGACGAACGACGAAGTGGCGAGCCCGCGCACGCAACGGCGCCGGCTCGGAGGATGGCTGCCGCGCGACGAAGCGCATCTCGCGCGCTACCGGACCGCGCTGGCCGCGAAAGCGCGCGAACGTGCGCGCACGGCGCCACGCACGCGTGCCGTCGCGGAACTCGCGGCGCTGATCGAAGGCGATCCGGTGCTGCGCATGGATATGACGCGGGCCATCATGCAGGCACAGCAAGCAGGCTACGTGCTCGGCTATGCAACGATCGACGAGCTGATGACGCTCGTCGATTACCTGATGACCTACGCGCCGCCGTTCAGCGAATCCGATCTGATTCATTGTCCGCTGAACGCGGTGCTCGACTGGCCGATGTGCATGCCGTCCGGCTATGCACTGTTTCGCGACCCGGCGCTCAACGCGCAGCTCAAGCACGTGCTGAATTGCTGGTGCGGCTTTCTGAGCGGTCCGCATTCACGCGAACATTTAAATACGTCGTCGCCCGACGGCTGGTTCAGCTCGGAGGCCGACAAACGGATCGGCCTCGCGCAATTCGCTTGCGATCCCGAGCAACCGTATTGGGGCTTTACGTCGTGGAACGATTTCTTCACGCGGCGCTTCCGTCCCGGCATGCGGCCCGTCGAGGAGCCGGACAACGACAAGCTGATCGTCAGCGCGTGCGAGGCGACGCCGTACAACGTGCAGCACGGCGTGAAGCTGCGCGACACGTTCTGGATCAAGTCACAGCCGTATTCGCTCGAAGACATGCTGAGCTCGCGCGAGCGCGAACTGGCGCGGCGCTTCCAAGGCGGCTCGGTGTATCAGGCCTTTCTGAGCGCGTTCAACTATCACCGCTGGCATGCGCCGGTCAGTGGCGTGATCTCGCGCGCGTACGCGGCGGACGGCAGTTACTATTCGACCGCCGATAGCGAAGGCGAAGACCCAAGCGGGCTCAACGATTCGCAGGGCTACATCACGGCGCTCGCGGCACGCGCGGTGATCGTGATCGAATGCGACGATGCGGCGGTGGGGCAGGTGGCGTGCGTGTTCGTCGGGATGGCGGACGTGTCGTCGTGCATGATCGAGGCGTTGCCGGGTCAGCGCGTCCGAAAGGGCGATGAGTTGGGGTTTTTCCAGTACGGCGGATCGACTTGCTGCCTGGTGTTCGAGCCGGGCGTGATAGAGCGCTTCGTCGTCGAGCCGCCGTTCGGCGACAAGCAGCCGCCGATCAAGGTCAACGCGGCCGTTGCAAGGGCCGGGTCGCGCAACGCATCGCCGTCGCAAAGCAACGGCTAGACGCGCTGCGCGCCGCCGGGCGGCGGATTCAACTGCGCAGCCGCGCGAAAATGCTCAGCAAGTCTTCGAGAACCACCGGTTTTTTCAGGTGCGCGTCGAAGCCCGCATCTTCGGCTGCGCTGACGTCCGCCTGCTGCCCGAAGCCGCTGACCGCGATACAGATCACGGACTTCATCGCCGGCATGCCGCGCAGCTTGCCGATGAACTCCATACCGTCCATGCCCGGCATGCCGATGTCGGACAGGATGATATCGGGCGCGTTGCCGTTGATGATCGTCAGCGCTTCCTCACCGCTCGTCGCGGTCCGCACTTCGGCGCCCTCGCTTTCCAGCAGCAGCTTGAAGGTTTCGACGGTCGCGGCGTCGTCGTCGACCATCAGGATGCGCGTGCCTTTCAGCGGCTCGCCGGTGACTTCGATCCCCGCGCTCGTGCGGGTGGCGAGCCGGTGGGTAGGCAGCGTCACCGTGAACGTTGCACCGCGGCCGACGCCGTCCGACTCCGCACGCACTGCGCCGCCGTGCAGGTTGACCAGATCGCGCACCAGCGCGAGGCCGATGCCGAGGCCTCCGCGGCGCGAGCCCGGATCGCGGCTCTGCTGGAACATCTCGAAGATATGCGGCAGCAGCGAGGCCTCGATGCCGATGCCGGTATCGCTGACGCGCAGCACGGCTTCGGCGTGGTCGTTGACCTGCAACGACACCTGGATCGACCCGCGTTGTGTGAACTTCAGCGCATTACTGATCAGATTCCACACGATCTGCTCGATACGCGTCAGATCCGCATGAATGATCACGGGCGCATCGGTCACTTCGACGCTCAACGCGATGCCGCGCTGCGCGGCATCGTCCTGCACCGCGCTGCACACGCGCTGCACGATCTCGCGCATGTCGACCACGGTGCGCACGACCGACAGCTTGCCGGTGCGCACGCGCGAAATGTCGAGCAGGTCGTCGATGATTTGCGCCTGGCCGATCACGGTGCGCCGGATCGTATCGGTCGCGCGCGACACGTTCAGGTTCTGGCGCGTTTCCGGCGCGCGCGCGATCAGTTCGGCGCTCGCTGAAATCAGGTTGAGCGGATGCTTGAGTTCGTGCGACACGACTGCGAGAAATTCATCGCGGCGCCGCTGCGCTTCGCGCTCGCTCGCGGCGCGCAGCGTTTCGACGTGGGTGCCGCGTCCCGAGGTCGGGTCGCTGGCGAACTCGCCGAGATCGCGCGTGATCTTTGCAAAACCGCTGATGCCCGGCTCGTCGAGACGGGACAGCACACCGCTCGCGAAAAAGCGCGTGCCGTCCTTGCGCAGATGCCAGCGCTCCTCTTCGGCGCGGCCGTTCAGACGCGCTTCGGCGAACTCGCGTTGCGCGACGTTCGCGGCGCGGTCTTCGTCGGTGTACAGGATGTCGGCGGACTGGCCGATCATTTCAGCTTCCGAATAGCCGAAAATCCGTTCCGCGCCCGCGTTCCAGCTATTGATCACGCCGTTTTCGTCGAACGTGATGATCGCGTAGTCCTTGGTGCCCTCGGCGACGATGCGCATGCGCCGCTCGCCTTCGCGCAGCCGGTCTTCCGCCTGACGCCGGCCGGTGATGTCGATGAACGACAGCACCGCGCCGTCGATGCGGTCTTCGGTGGTGCGGTAGGGCACGAAGCGCGCGAGATACCAGCGCCCGTCGTTGCTCTTCAGCTCGCGTTCGATCAGGCGCAGCGAGTCGAATGCTTCGGCCGCGTCGTCGGCGAGCTTGTCGTATTCGAGGCGGTGGGTGATGTCGAGCAGCGAGCGCCCGATATCCGACGGAATGATGCTGAAGACGTCGGTGGCGCGCGGCGTATAGCGCTTGATGCAAATGTTGCGGTCGACGAAGATCGTGCCGATGTCATTCGCGGCGATCAGGTTGTGCAGGTCGTCGTTGATCTTGCCGGTTTCCTCGACCTTCGACTTCAGCTCCGCGTTGACCGTGGTCAGCTCTTCGTTGATCGATTGCAGCTCTTCCTTGCTGGTTTCGAGCTCCTCGGTCGCCGAGCGCAGTTCCTCGTTGATCGCCTGCAATTCCTCGTTCGACGCCTTCAACTCCTCGGTCGAGGTCTCCGACTGCTCGATGGTGGACTGCAATTGCTCCTTCGTGCGTTGCAGCTCACGTTCGAGCTGGCTGATGATCGGGTCTTTCTGCACGTCGACCGACGCCGTTTCGGCGTTGGCCATGCTGTCTTCGACCTCGTCGAACAGCACCAGCACGAAGTCCGCGTTCGCTTCCGGGTCGTGCACCGGCCGCGCGGTCATGTTGACGAAGTACGAACGGCCGTCGCGTTCGATGCGCACGCGGCGCGCTTCGACGCTGCGGTTCGTGTGCAAGGCCTGATAGATCGCGGTGCGCAGTTCGAGCCGCAGTTCGGGACGCACGACGGCCACGATGTTATGCGACGGCTCGCCGCCCGAATATTGCAGAAAGCGCCCGGCGCGGTCGGACAGATGCACGATTTCGGATTCGCGGCTCACCAGCACGCTGGGCGGCGCATATTGCTCGACGAGCCGTTGATGCAAATCGCCGAACGAAAAGCGCCGGCGCCCCGGCGGCTGCACCGTGGTGACGAGGGGGCGCGAACTCATCGTGCCCGAAATCGCGATCGGCACCGGCGTGTCGCCGCGCACGGCCATGTTCGCGCGATAGATGCGGTTGCGCTTGTCGACCACGGTGAACATCGAGCTCACGCTGTCGGCCGACTCCGAGCTGCCGAGGAACAGCACGCCGCCGGGCCGCAGCGCGAAGTGGAACATCTTCAGAATTTCGATCTGCGCTTCGCGGTCCAGATAGATCAGCAGATTGCGGCAGCAGATCATGTCGAGCCGCGAGAACGGCGGGTCGCTGAGCACGTTGTGGTGCGCGAACAGCATGTGTTCGCGCAATTCCTTCTTGATCCGGTAGTGGGCGGCGTCTTTCGTGAAGAACTGGCGGATGCGCGCCGGCGTCAGGTCGGCCGAGATCGAGTCCGGGTACAGGCCCACGCGCGCGAACGCAATGGCGCGCTCGTCGATGTCGGTCGCGAATACCTGGAACGACACGCCCTCGGGCGACTTCAGCGAGCGCTCCTGCAGCAGCATTGCCAGCGAATACGCCTCCTCGCCGGTCGCGCAGCCCACCGACCAGACGCGGATGCGGTCCTGTTCGCCGCGGTTTTCGAAGAGGGGGGGCAATACCTCGCGCTCGAGCACGTCGAACGCTTCCTTGTCGCGGAAGAAGTTGGTGACGCTGATCAGCATGTCCTGCAGCAGCGCCTGAGTTTCTTCAGGGTGCAGATGCAGATAATCGCGATACGCCTGCAGATCCGTAATGCCGTTGACCTGCAGCCGGCGTTCGATGCGGCGCAGAACCGTAGCCCGTTTGTAATGCCGGAAGTCGTGCGCGGTGCGGGTGCGCAGGATCACCATGATCTCGCGCAGCGCGCGCTCGGCCGACTCGTTGACCGTGTCTTCCTCGGGCTCGTCCGGCTGCACGGCCGGCAGATGGATTTCCCGCGCGGTGGACCACAGATCGAGCAGCCGCTGCGGCATCTCGGCCGCGGTCATCACGAAGTCGGCCATGCCGGTCGCGATCGCGCTGCGCGGCATGCTGTCGTATTCCGCTTCGGAAGGGTCCTGCACGAGCGTGATGCCGCCCATTTCCTTGATGCGCGACAGGCCGACCGAGCCGTCCGAGCCCGCACCCGACATCACGATGCCGATCGCGCGTTCGCGATGCGCCTCGGCGAGCGTGCGGAAGAACAGATCGATGCTCGCGCGGCGTCCCTCTTCGGACTGCTTCTGTGTGACGCGCAGGTAGCCGTCGACCATGATCATCTCGAACGAGGGCGCGACCAGATAAACGTGGTCCGATTCGATTTGCGTGGGGCCCGTGACCTGCTGCACCGGCATGCTGGTGACCTTTTGCAGCAGCGAGGCCAGATTGCTTTCGTGGTCCGGCGACAGGTGAACGACCACGACGAAGGCCATCGACGTGCGCGCGGGCAGCGCCTCGAAGAATTCCGTCAGCGCGTTAAGCCCTCCTGCCGATGCGCCGATACCGACGATCGGATAGAGTGCCTGGCTAGGCAGAGTTTGCCCTCGCTTCTTTGACATGGCTGCGTGTCCCTTCTTGGAAAAGGATAGTGTCCAGCGGTGGATTTTTATAGGGCAACGAGCCCATTTCTTGCTCGGCCCGGATCGTTATTATCCCGCATTGCACTCATTTTTCCAGCAGCATCGACTGCAACAGTTCGGCCGCGTGGCCCGCGCGCCGGGCGTTGTCCTCCTCGCGTTGTTGTGCGGCGGTGTCTCCTATCGCCGCGAAGTGTTCGCAGAGCTCGCGGCTGAACATTTCGCGCTCGCGCAGCGCCCGCAGCGCATTGCGCAGCGACATCTCCGCATCGATCATGCGGCCGTCGTCGAGCGACGCGGCCGAATACGCATGGCCGGTATGGCAGCGGTAACGCATCACGCGCGAACCGGTGATGCGCCACAGCGTGCCGTTGCATTCGGGGCATGTGAAAGTCGATGGCGTGGCCAGTCCCTCGATCGCGTCGAACGGCGCGGTGCCGGACAGCCACGCGCGCTGTTCGAGGACGACGCGGTCGGAGGCCTCGCGCTGCGCCGGGCCGAGATTTACGGGCGGATTGGCAATGCCGCCGGTCAGTTTTACCAAACATGGGCCCAGTTGCTGGAGCGGCAGCACGTGGTCGGCGAAGGGCGTTGCGTGCCGTGGCATCTCGCTCGCGAACGCGTCGTCGGGGTCCTGCACGAGCGTCGTGCCGCCGCACGCCTGGATCGCTTCGAGGCCCGCGGCGCCATCGTCGAGCAGGCCGGTCAGGATCACGCCGATCGCGCGCGGTCCCATCTGCGCGGCCGCGCTGCGAAACAGCGGGTCGATCGCGGGGCGCGCGAAATTTTCTTTCGCGCCATGCAGCAACCGCAGCTGGCCATCGTCTACCACGAGGTGCCGATCGGGCGGCGCCACGTAAATTCTGCCGGGCGCGTAATGTTCGCCATCCTGCGCGTGCTTGGCCGGCAGCGGGCCGGCCTGGTTCAGAAGCGTGGGCAGCATGCTGCCATGCGCGCCGATGTGCAGCACGACGGCGATGCTGGCGGGCATATCGACGGGAAGCTGCGACGCAAGCGCACGCAGCGCGTCGACCCCTCCCGAGGACGTGCCGATTACGATGAAATCACGGTGGCTCAAGTGGACTCCGGGACGTGGAAGCGGGACGGAAAAACGGGCCTTTCCTGTCAGTCAACGTAATGAGCAAGCGATATGCCGTCCGGGCATTTTTATTGCGCTGCTGCCGATGAAAACGTCCCTTGCGCCGACACCGGTCTTCAGCCCCGGCCACAAATCAGCCGCGCGGGACGAAAGCGCCGCGAACCACGCACAGGCATATGATGAACATGTAAGGACACGCGTGCCGGACATGGCCGGCACGATACGACGTTCCTGCGCAAGCTCACACTCATGGCGACTCCGATTCAAGCTTCCGCGCCAGCGGAAAGCTGCCACGTCGTCGGCATTGGCGCATCCGCCGGCGGCATCGAAGCGATGCATTGCCTGCTTCAGGCTTTGCCCGCCGAACCTGCGCTTGCGCTCGTCGTCGTGCAACACCAGCTGCCGGGTGGATCGGACGAGCTCGTGAATCTGGTCAGCAAGTGGACGTTGCTGCCGGTCCGTGCCGCGAACAACGGCGAGCGTCCCGAGCCGAATCACGTCTACGTCGCGGGTTCCGACGACGTGCTGACTCTCGAAGGCGGCCTCTTTCGCACGCGGCCGGTCGACGGCGGCAGCCGCCGTCCCGGCATCGACACCATCGACGCATTCCTCGAAAGCCTCGCGCAAGATCGCGGCTCGCACGCGCTCGCAGCGATCCTGTGCGGCACCGGCACCGATGGCGCGGCCGGCGCGATCTGCGTGAAGCGGGCCGGCGGCGTGGTGCTCGTACAGGACCCGGTCACCACGATGAACGACAGCATGCCGAGAGCGGTGATTTCGCGCGGCGCCGCCGACTACATCCTGCCGGTCGGCGAGATCGCGAAACAGCTGCTGCGCTGTGCGTCACCCGCCTATGTGCGGCCGGCCAACGAAGTCGCGTGGACCGGCGAGATTACGCGAACGCTCGACGAGATCGTCGGGCTGATCCGCAAGCAGGCGGGCTTCGATCTGGGTGGTTACAAAGCGACCCCGCTGCTGTGGCGCATCCAGCAGCGCATGGATTTGCGGCGTACCGAATCGTTCGGCGACTACGAGTCGCTGTTGCGCGACGACCCGGCTGAGCTCGAAGCGCTGATTCGCGGCATTCCGATTCACGTGACCGAGTTCTTCCGCGACGCGCCCGCCTGGGACGTGCTGCGGCACGAGGTCATAGAGCCGATGCTGAGCGAGCGCCGCGCGAGCGATGTCATACGGGCCTGGACACCGGCGTGCGCGACCGGCGAAGAAGCGTATTCAGTCGCGATGCTTCTGCACGAGCATGCGGAAAAGACTGGCCGTCCCATCGATTTCCAGGTGTTCGCGACCGATGCGTCGCCGGAAATCGTCGCGCGCGCGAGCCGCGGCGCGTTTTCGAGCGACGCGCTGAAGAACGTCTCTTCGGCACGCCAGCAGAAGTTCTTCTATTCCACCGACGGCAACTGGCGCGTCAAACGCCACCTGCGCGAAAAGATGGTATTCGCGCCGCAGGACCTGCTGCTCGATCCGCCGTTCAGGAACCTGGATCTGGTCACTTGTCGCAACCTGCTGATTTATCTCGACCCCGAAGCGGTCAAGCGCGTCGTATTCCTGCTGCACAACTCGCTGAAGGTGGGCGGCTATCTGTTCCTCGGCAAGGGCGAACCGCTGTTGTCGCGGCAAGGCGGTTTCAACGTCGTGTCGAGCCGTTGGCATATTTACCGCAAGACCGGCGCCGCGAGCGACGTCGAGGTCCGCTTCCCGTTGCGTGTCGCGACAAGCTTGCGCGCGAGCGCCGTGCCTTTCATCGGTCATTCGAGCGTGCATGCGCAGCGGGATTTCCCGTCGGTGCTGATCGACGACGAATTTCGCGTGCTGCGGGTGTATGGCGACACGGAAAAATACCTGCGCGTCCCGGCCGGCCAACCCACCGACAACCTGCTCGAACTGACGCAGCGCGAACTGGCGTCGAGCCTGAAGGCGGCCGCGAAGATAGCGCTCGAAGACGGTCAGCCGACGATCGTCAACGGCCTGCGTGAAGAAGGGAACGTCACGCACGCGTTCCAGATCCGGCTCACACCGATTCGAAGCGCGCAAAACGGCGCCGCGCCGCGGCTGCTCGCATCGTTCATTTCTCGCGCGCGCGAAATTCGGCCCGGCGCCACCGAACCCGTTGCGCTGCCGAGCCACGCTGCGGACGTCGCAGCTTCGAGCGAGTGGAGCGAAGCGATCCGCATCTCGCGCGAGGAACTGGAGGCGTCGCGCGAAGAGTTGCAGGTGCTAAACGAGGAACTGAAAGCCGCGAACGAGCAACTCAATCTCGTCAACGACGACCTGAACCAGGCCAATGCGCGGCTCACTTGCAAGATTGCGGAGCTGGAGATGCAGAGCGGCGTACTGAGCGCCGGTGCGGTGATGGCGATGTTTCTCGATCAGGCGCTGCGCGTGCGCTGGTTCACGCCTTCGATCTGCGAGATATTTCCGCTGAAAACGGGCGACGTCGGACGCGGCATCGCCGATATTTCGCCGAAAGTCGACGACGTGAATTTCCTGCGCGACGTGCTCGCGGTGATGCAGAGCGGGACACCGCGCGAAGCCGAGGTGCGCAATGCCAGCGGGGGATGGTTCCTGCGGCGCATTCGCCCGTTTCTGTCGCAGACCGGCACGAGCGGCGTGGCCGTCACGGTCACCGACATCTCGGACCTGAAGCACGCGGAAAGAGTGCTGCGCGAAAGCGCGATGCACGATTTCATGATGCGCTTCGCCAACGCGCTGCGCGGGCTGTCCGGATACCGTAATACCCGATCGACGGCGATCCGGATGCTGCGTCAGCAGTTCGGCGCCGCGCGCGTCAACTACTCGGAAGCGCGTGGCCCCGACGAACTGGAAATCGTCGCGACCGACGCGCTCGCGGGCACGGCCGATATGCTGGGCCGCCGCTGCGCGATCAACGACGCCGGGCCTGTGCTCACCGCCGCGCTGTTCACCGGCCGCAGCGGCTGGAGCAACGACGTGATGGCCGATCCCGCCGCTAGCGCGGCCGAGCGGCGCGCGTGCCACGCACTCGGCATCGGCGCGTGGGCCAACATGCCGTTCGTGCAGTCGGGTCGCGTGCTCGGCGCGCTGACGGTGCACTTCGACACCGCGCACACGTGGGCGCCCGACGAACTGATGTTTCTCGAACTGATGGCCGAGCGCACGTGGGCCGCGGTCGGACGCGCGCGCGCCGAGGAAGACCTGCGCGCGCGCAACGAGGAACTCGAGCGGTTCAACAAGGCGGCGATCGGCCGCGAACTGCGCGTGATCGATCTGAAGAACGAGGTGAACGAGTTGCGCCGGCAACTCGGTCAATCGCGTCGCTATGCGACGGAGTCCGACGATCATGACGATCGTACCAAGGCGCCCGATCGCAACTGAACGGCGATTACACCGGCGCGGGCTGACTGCCGGTCGCGCGCGGATGGTCTCGTGTGTCGCGTGCGAGCAGTGCGTCGTAGATCGTCAGGTAGTCGTCGGTCATGCGCGAGGCCGTGAAGCGGCGCTCGAACGCGTGGCGGCACGCGTCGCGCCCGATGCCGTCGATGCGCGCAACGGCTTGCACGGCCGCGTCCACGTTGTCGACGATCAGGCCGCTCACGCCGTCTTCGATCAACTCCGGCACCGCGCCGCGGCGAAACGCGATCACCGGCGTACCGCACGCCATCGCCTCGATCATCACCATGCCGAACGGCTCGTCCCATTCGATCGGCAGCAGCAACGCGCATGCGTTCTCGATCAACCGCCGGCGCGCGAGGCCGCCGACTTCGCCGAGGTATTCGGTGAACGTGGTCGAGCGCCGCAACAGCGGATCGATGCGCTCGCGGAAATAGTCGCGCTCGCCGGGATGAATCTTCGCGGCGATCTTCAACGGCAAGCCGCTGCGCCGGGCGATTTCGATCGCGAGATCGGGACGTTTCTCCGGCATCATGCGGCCGAGGAAAAGCAGGTAGGAACCGGATATCGGCTGAAACGAGAACTCGTCGAGCGGCAGGCCGTGATGGACCGTGCCCTGCCAGTTCGCCCACGGCACCGGCCGGCGCTGACTCGCGGAGATCGACACCACCGGCACCCGGGCGAATTCGCGAAACAGCGGGCCATGATCGTGCAGCAGCAGACGGCCGTGCAGCGTCGTCAGCGTACGGCACGGCAAGCGCTCGGCCCACGCGAAATGCAATGGCTCGCCGTGAAAATGAACGACGTCGAATTGATCCGCGTCGCGAATCACGCGCGCGAATTGCCGGACGTGATGCGTTTGCGTGTCCCACACGTTCGTGTCGCGCCAAAGACCGCGCGGGCAAATTGGCACGAGCCGCGCGGCGGTCGTCGAATCGGCGCTCGCATAGAGCGTCACGTCGTGGCCGCGGGCGACCAGTTCTTCAGTCAGATACGACACGACGCGTTCGGTCGCGCCGTACGCGAACGGCGGCACGCTTTCGTAAAGCGGAGCGATCTGGGCGATTCTCATCGGGCGTTGAAAAGAGGGGAGGGAGGGTGGCGCGCAACACGCCGCGCCGGACCAGCAGCAGCAATCGACGTACCGCCACCGACCGGTGAAGCGGTACGGCGTTTGCTCGATGCGGGCACTTGACCGATCAAAGGAGCCGCCATGAACGACCGCGCAACGCAATCCGCTTCTAACGACAAGAAGCCCACCGCTGCACGCGAAACCGCCAGCGCACCCGACGCGCTCGCGCTGCTCGAAGCTGATCACCGTGCCGTCGAAAAGCTGTTCGATGCGTTCGGCAAGTCGCGCGGTGACGAGCGCGACACGCTCGAAGCCAAAGCCGCGCTGGCGCAGCGCGCGTGCGAAGAGCTGACGATGCATACGATCATCGAGGAAGAGCTGTTGTATCCGGCCGCGCAGCAAGCACTACCGGACGACGGCAAGCTCGATGTCGATGAAGCCTACGTCGAGCATTTTCTGGTGAAGACGCTAATCGCGAAGTTCACGACGCTGAAGCCGGGCGACAAAGGCTTCGACGCGACGTTCAAGGTCATGGCCGAACTGGTGCGGCATCACGTCGAGGAAGAGGAAGGCGAGCTCTTTCCGGCCTTGCGGCGCACCGGCTGCGATCTCGCGGGGCTCGGTAACAAGATCGCGGCGCGCAAGGAAACGCTGCAAGCGCGGCTGGATCAGGCGGGCAGCGGTGCGGTTGGCGACAAGACCTGATTGGAACCTTAAAGCGTCGGTGCGACAGTCCCGTTCATAAGTCGACGCTTACGGACGAACGCACCCGTTTGCATGTCCATTAACATCGTTTTCAGGAGGGCAAAACGGATCGCCTGATGCAGGCAGGGGGAGCCATGTCAAGGAGAAAGCTGAAACTCACGCAGTATCCGGCGGCAGCGATCGCCTCGCGCGACGACTTTTCGATCTACGTCACTGCACGACGCAGCGCCGATGGACGTTTCTATGCCGATCTGCTGGTGAGCCGTAAAGTGGATGGCCGCCGTCTGTTCCCGTTCGATGGCGCGCCCGAAGTCGGTCCGTTCAACAGCATCGAGGAAGCGCGGCTCGCCGCCGAGGAGTACGGCGCGCGGATCGTCGCGGCCGACCTTGCCTGCCCCGAGGCGTAAGCGCGCGGCCTGGGTAGCGCGCGGCGACCCGCCGTGGTGACGACGGCATCCCCATCAAACGCTTGTCCCGGTTCACGACCGGCACACGGTGGAGTTGTGTGGCAGCCGCTCTGTTGCTGAAGTGGTGCCATCGACCCAACGCGCGCCGCGCGGAACAACCCTTGCTCGTCTTTCGCTCGCCGTCATCTGGATCCGGCGCGCGCGGCGCCGTGCCGCGGCATCGCTCACGTTCACGGAGAATCACATATGGACAAGGAACTCGAAGCCCGCATCCGCACGCGGGCGTATCAGATTTGGGAAAACGATCCGTCGCCGGAAGGGAGAGCCGACGACCATTGGGAGGAAGCGCGCCGGCAGATCGAGGCGGAAGGCGCTGCCGCGCCGCAGGAGCCGACCGATCAGTCCGCCGATCGCGACCGCGGCTCGCGCATCGCGCCCGAACAGCAACTGCAGGAAACGCCGGGCGAGGACATCGAAGCGCCGAAGCGCGCCAAACGCCCGCGCGCCGGATAAGCGGGCGCCGCGCTCTACACCGACGCCGACGATCGCGTCGGCGCCACCGGCAGCGCGCGTTTGTGGCGCGTCGCCATGTAAAAGCGGCGGATCGTCGTCAATACTTCACCGCTGACCGGCTTGCCTTCGAGAAAGTCGTCGATGTCCTGGTAGCCGATGCCGTAGCTGTCTTCGTCCGGTTTCTGCGGCGTCAGCGATTCGAGGTCCGCCGTCGGCACCTTCTCGACGAGCCGCTCCGATGCGCCGAGCGCATGCGCGAGTGCGCGCACGCGGCGCTTCGTCAGACCCGCCAGCGGCAGGATATCGGCGCCGCCGTCGCCGAACTTCGTGAAGAAGCCCATCAGCGATTCAGCCGCATGGTCGGTGCCGATCACCACGCCGACCCGGGCGCCCGCAATCGCGTATTGCGCGATCATACGTTGCCGCGCCTTGATGTTGCCGAGCACGAAGTCTTCATGAAAGTCGTCGACGTACTGCACGTTGCCTCGCTTGAGCGAAGACAGCATCGCGTCGGCGGGCTCCTTGATGTTGACCGTCAGCGTTTCGTCGGGGCAGATGAACGCGAGGGCGGCCGCGGCGTCTTCTTCGTCGCGTTGGCTGCCGTACGGTAGACGCACCGCGACGAAGTGCGCTTCATAGCCGGTGGCACGCAGACGTTCGACGGCAAGCTGCGCGAGGCGTCCGGCAGTCGACGAATCGACGCCGCCGCTGATGCCAAGCACATAGGTGTGCAAGCCTTGCGACGCCAGGTAGTCGCTGAGGAACGCGACACGCCGCTCGCGCTCGCGGGCCACGTCGAAATCGCGCTCGACGCCGAGTTCGTCAATCACTGCCTGCTGCCACGCGTCGGTGTCGAAGGAAGGGTGCAGATTCATCGTTTGGCCTCTCTTCAGTGGTCCCGCTCGATGCGCGGAAGTTGATCGAAGTAATGCTCGACGCGCGACAATGCATACAGCGCGGCGGCCGAACGCACGTCGTTGCGGTCGCCCGAAAAGCGCCGCGTCTCGGCGAACGTGACGAACTGATTGCCGGGCCGTCGGAACGACCATGCGAAGCATTGCGTGCCCGGTGGCGGGCCGTCAGCGGAGCCGCCATCGGCAAGCCCCGTGTTCGATACCGCGATGTCAGCGCAGCATCCTTCCTGACGCAGCGCACCCTCGGCCATTTCGCGCGCGACCGCTTCGCTGGTGAGCCCGTATTGCTTCATCGTGCTTTCCCGCACACCGAGAAAGCCTGCTTTGCCTGATGGCGAGTAGCTGACGAAGCCGACATCGAGACACGCGCCGCTACCCGGCACGCTAGCCAGATACGACGCGATCTGGCCGCCGGTGCAGGATTCGGCGGTCGCGAGCTTCAGACCTCGCGAGCTGAGGAAGGACACGACCTGCATGGGAACGTTCATGATTTTCGCCCTTGTTGTGCGACGGATTCGGACCGGCGTTTTGTTCGTGGAAAAGCTCAGCAAGGATCGGTCCGCGCGCGCTTCACGTTTCGCGCATCGCCATCGGTTCAAGCCGGCGGTATGCTCATTGCTGAAGCGTAGAAGAGCAGCGAACTCGCGCGCGGCCCCGTCGCGATGCGTGGCGCGCGCAGCGCTGCGCATTCGCGAGGAGGCGGCGATGGGCGATTTCGACGAAGCGCGCGCATGGATGGTCGAGCGGCAAATCGTGCAACGCGGCGTGCGCGACGACTTCGTGATCGAGGCGATGCGGCGCGTGCCACGCGAAGCGTTCGTGCCGTTCGATCTGCGCGACTTCGCGTATGACGATACGCCGCTGCCGATCGGCGGCGAACAGTCGATCTCGCAGCCGTACATCGTCGCGAAGATGCTTGCGGCCGCCGAATTGCAGCCCGGCGACCGTGTACTCGACATCGGTACGGGCTCGGGGTATGCGGCCGCGATTGCCGCGGAGATCGCGGGCCGGGTGGATTCGATCGAACGCGACGCGAGCCTCGCCGAGGGCGCGCGCGAGCGCTTGCAGCGGCTCGGCTACGAGAATGTCGAAGTGCATGTCGGCGACGGCACCGCGGGTCTTGCCGCGCATGCGCCGTATAACGCGATCATCGCGGCGGCGGGCGGGCCGCGTGTGCCGCAGGCGCTGCGCGTGCAGCTTGCGGTCGGCGGACGGCTCGTGATGCCGGTCGGCAGCAGTCCGAGCCGTCAGCGGCTCGTGAAGATCGTGCGGCGCGACGAGCACGATTACGACGAACATGCATTCGCCGACGTGCGCTTCGTGCCGCTCGTCGGTGACGACGGCTGGCCGGCGCCGGGCGGCGTGCCGCATGCGGATTCGCGGGCCACGCGTGAGCCGGCCACGCCTGAGCCGGCCGCGCCTAAGCCGGCCGCACTCGAACTCGCGCTTCGCGACGCGGCCGAACCGTTACCCGATATCGATTCCGCGGAATTCGCGGCGTTTTTCGACCGCTTCGCCGGGCGGCGCGTCGTGCTGCTCGGCGAGGCCAGTCACGGCACGTCGGAGTTCTATCGCGCGCGGGCGGCGATCACGCGACGCCTCGTCGAGCGGCACGGCTTTTCGATGATCGCGGTCGAGGCCGACTGGCCCGATGCCGCGATCATCGACCGGCATGTGCGCGACCGGCCGATGCCCGGCGAACGGTCTCGACCGTTTCGCCGCTTTCCGACCTGGATGTGGCGCAACACCGATTTCATGAGCTTCGTCGCATGGCTGCGCTCGCACAATGCGCTGCACCGCGACAGCGAGACGCGCTTTTACGGGCTCGACATCTACAGCCTGTCCGAATCGATCGACGCGGTGCTGCGCTATCTGGACAGCGTCGACCCGGCCGCGGCGCGCATCGCGCGCGGGCGTTATGGGTGCCTCAGTCCGTGGCAGAAAGATCCCGCCGTGTACGGGCGCGCCGCGTTGAGCGGCGGTTACGCGCAGTGCGAAGAGCACGTGGTCGCCCAGCTCGGCGATCTGCTGAAAAGCCGGCTCGACTATGCACGGGAAGACGGCGAACGCTTCCTCGACGCGGCGCAGAATGCGCGGCTCGTGGCTGTCGCCGAGCACTACTATCGCGCGATGTATTACGGCGGACCGCAAAGCTGGAATCTCCGCGACACGCATATGTTCGACACGCTGCGACATGCGCTCGACAGTCACGGGCCGCAGGCGCGTGTGGTCGTGTGGGCGCATAACTCGCATATCGGCGACGCGAGCGCCACGCAGATGGGCCGCGTGCAGGACGAGATCAATTTAGGCCAGCTGTGCCGCGCGCAGTTCGGCGACGCGGCGGCGCTGATCGGATTCGGCACGCACAGCGGCACGGTCGCCGCGGCCAGCGACTGGGACGGACCGATGGAAGTGAAGACCGTGCGGCCATCGCTCGATGGCAGTATCGAATTCAGCATGCACGCCACTGGCCTCGCACGCTTTCTGCTCGACCTGCGGCCCGGCGTGCACGACGCGCTGCGCGAACGGCTGCGCGCATCGCTGCTTGAGCGCTTCATCGGCGTGATTTATCGTCCGGAGACCGAGCGGTATAGCCACTACGCGGAAGCGTCGCTGGCCGATCAGTTCGATGCGTTCGTGTGGTTCGATCGCACCAGCGCGGTGACCACGCTGCCCGTTTCCGCCGACGAGAAGTACCACGCGGCGGAGACTTTTCCATTCGGTGTATGAGCGAGGAACACGGCTTGCAGCGGAGCGGACAGTGCATATCCAGCTTATCCAAACCGGGGAGCCGCTCATGAACAAGGTTGTACAGCGCTTGACCATTGCCGCGATGTTCAGTGTTGCGAGTGACTTCATCTGCGCGCAAGCCGTCGAGTGGGCCGGGACTCAGCCGGCTGTCGCCGCGCCGCCGTTGCTATTCGTGCAGGCCGGCAAAGACGCGGGCACCGAAGGCGGCGCGGGCACGGCAGGCCAGTCGGGCACGCCACCCGGCGAATTGAGCCGCGACCAGACGAAACGCGAACAGGCGGGGCGCGCGAACCAGGCCGCGGCTCAGCACGGACAGCGCAGTCAGCAGGGCGCGAGCGCGCCCCACGGTGCCAGCCGCGCGCGCTAGCGGCGACGCGGCCCGGTTGCCGCCGTCGCCGCTAGCGCGCGCGATTCCACTATGAGAGACGAACCGGTCTGGTTCCTGCTGATCGGCGCACTGCTCACGTTCATGGCGGTCGCGCGCGGTCCGATCCGCCGCTTGCCGCTGACCGGCGCGATGATCTATCTGCTGGTCGGCGTGGCGGTCGGTCCGGCCGTGTCCGGGCTCGTCGGTGTCGATCTGCTCGCCAATACCGTGCTGCTCGCGACGCTCGCCGAAGTCGGGCTCGTCGTGTCGCTGTTTTCGATCGGCATGCATCTGCGCGTGCGGCTGCGCAATCCATTGTGGTGGTTGCCTCTGCGGCTTGGCGGGCCCGCGATGATCGTCACCGTTGCCTTGATGTTCGGCTTCACCGCCTGGCTGACCGGACGCGCGGACGGCGCGGCGTTGTTCCTCGCGGCAGCGCTCGCGCCGACCGACCCGGTGCTCGCCAATGAACTGCGCGTGACCCAGGCCGGCGACGACGAACCCGTGCGCTTCGCTTTGTCGGGTGAAGGCGGGCTCAACGACGGCGCCGCCTATCCGTTTGCGGTGCTGGGTCTGACGCTTGCCGGCGCGAGGCTGTTCGGCTCCGGCAGCGGCGTGCATTTCGCCGGCTCGGTGCTGTGGGGGATCGTCAGCGCGCTCGCGGTCGGCTGCGTATCCGCAATCGTGTTCGCGCGCGCGATCTTCTTGCTGCGCACCCGCTACGGCGAAGCGATCGGTCTCGACGGCTTTCTCGCGCTAGGGCTGATGGCGACGTCATACGGCGCGGCGCTGCTGGTGCACGCGTATGCGTTCGTGGCGGTATTCGTGGCGGGCGTCGCCGTGCGCCACGAGGAATTGCGCTCGACCGGCGACAAGAACCCGTCCGAAGTGCTCGACGAGGTGCAGCACGGCGAAAGGGCCGATGTCGCGAAAGACCCGGAAAAGGCGCATGCGATCCTCGCCGAATCGATGATGGGCTTCACGCGCGAAATGGAGCGGCTCGCGGAGTTGTCGCTGATGTTGATCATCGGCTGCGTCGTGTCTGCGCATTGGAGCGAGATGCTCGACGTGCGCGCCGTGTTGCCCGCGGTGTTTCTGTTTTTCGTCGCACGGCCGCTGTCCGTCGTCGTCGCGATGATGGGTGCGCGCATCGACAGCAGCCAGCGGTATCTGATGGCATGGATGGGGATTCGCGGTGTCGGCGCGTTTTACTACCTGATGTTCGGCCTCGAATACGCGCGCGGCGCGATGACGCCGCTGCTGCCCGCGGTGCTCGATGCAATCGTGTTGTCGGTGCTGCTGCATGGCTCGACCGCGAACTATCTGCTGCGGCGGTATTTCGACCGGCGTCGCTGAATGAAGCGACGGGCGCGATGGCGTGCGCTAGTTGCCGCGCGCCGCTCCTTGTATCGCAATGTATCTGCGCGGTCCACGGATACGTGCGCATACCAAACCCGCTGATCCAGACACATGCGAGATACGTCGGCGCGTTCAAATACGTCCAACGCAAGTTCGAGCCCGGATTTGCAGATATCACATCACTGGATCAACAGGAGTAAGCCACCATGACCCGCATCGAAAACGTGCTGTACACCGGCAAGACCCATACGACCGGCGGCCGCGAAGGCGCCGCGCGCAGCTCGGACGGCCGTCTCGACATCAAGCTGTCGTCGCCCGGCACCTCGGGAGTTGGAACGAACCCCGAGCAGTTGCTGGCTGCCGGCTGGTCGGCGTGTTACATCGGTGCGCTCGGTTTGGCGGCGCGCGCGCTGCACGTGTCTTTGCCCCCCGATACGAGCGTCGATGCCGAAATCGATCTCGGCACCACCGATGGCGCCTATTTCCTTCAGGCGCGTCTGTTCGTCAGTCTTCCCGGTGTCGAGCGGGACGTGGCGCACGCGTTGATCGAGCGCGCGCATTTGACCTGCCCGTATTCAAAGGCGTTGCGCGGCAACGTGGATGTGCAGACTACGCTCGTTTGAGGGTTGGTCAGGGTAGTTTGTGGCGGGGCGGCGCCGAAGTATCGGGCGCCGCCCCGCCTTTCTGTTACGCCCCGCTTGCTACGCGGTGTCGGCTGGGAGCCGACGGCTACTCCGCAGGCGCAACGGACGCCCCGGCGATCCCATGTCGCGCGAGCGATTCCGCCACGAAGCCCGACGCTTTCACCTCTTCGACAAACGAACGCAGCGCCCGAGCCGCCGCTTCGCCGCGGCTCTTCGGTAGACCCATCGCCTGCCGGATCACCATGAAGCGCTCGTCGAGCAGGCGCAGGCCGGCCGTTTGCTTCGCATCGGCTTCGAGTTGCTGCTTCACGCCTGCCGCCACTTCCAGCTGCTGCTCGATGAACGTCGGCACGACACTCGGTGAACTCGGCGCGCGGACGATCTGCGCGGCTTTCAGCTCGCGGGTGAGGAACAGATCGTACGCGCTGCCTTTGCCGACGACGACCCGGTTGTGCGCCTGATCCACATCCTGATTCGACCGCACCGGCGAGTCGTCGCGCACCAGATAGAAGCCTTCGATCAGTACATACGGCGCGGTGAATTCAATCGTTTCGCCGCGCAATGGATCGATCGCGAAGAAGCCGAAATCCGCGCGTTCCTCGCTGACGGCCTGCACCGATTTGGCGGCCGTATCGAATACCACCAGTTCCAGTTCGACGCCTAGTTTCGCGGCGAACGCGCGCGCGAGATCGATCGATACGCCGAACGGCTCGCCGGACCCCGCATGGCGATTGGCGAGGATCGGATTGCCGAGATTGATCGATGCGCGCAGCTTGCCCGTGGGCGTGAAGGCGGTGACGACGGAGGGATCGATAGTCATGGAGGTTCTCATGGCGACCGCGTTCAGGGCGAAGGGCGGTCTCAGGGTTCAAGGAGTTCGCTGATGCGGGACAGCGCGTCTAGCGTATGCAGCAGGTGCTGACGCATCGCTTCCGATGCTTCTTCGTTGCGCTCTTGCTCCAGCAGTTCGAGCAGATGCAAATGCTGCTTCGCGTGTTCGACATAGCGCTCGCGATGCTGCATCGAGCGATACGACAGCAGACGGCGCACGCGGTTCACGCGCCGGATCGTGTCGATGAAAAAGCTGTTGCCCGAAGCCTCGACGAGCGACTCGTGAAAGCGCACGCCGCGATCGTGCAACTGGTCGGCGGTATCCGTTTCGATGCCGCCCGCGAGCAGATGCTTCTCCACCTCGCGACACCGCTCCAGCACCTTGCGCTCGAGCCGGTAGCCGGGCTCGAGCAGTGCCGCCGGTTCAAGGGCGAGGCGCAGCCGGTACGACTTTAGCAGGCTGTCGGGCGTGGTCAGCATTGGCGAGAACTGCCAGCCATAGCCCGGTTTGCGTTCGGCCCATCCTTCCCGCGCGATGCGGCCGAGCACCGCGGTCAGTTGCGCGCTGGTGAGTCCGTAGCGGGTGCGGATCAGCTGCTCGGAGAATTCATCGGGCAATTCGTTTTTCAGGCGGTCGTCGGCGATCTGGAAATAGGCGCGCGTCACGACGTCGGTCTCGGCGAGGCGCAGTTCGTCGTCCACGTCCGCAAAAGATTCGGAGAGCGGCTTCGCGAGGAAGAAGCCGCGATTCTTTTCCCGCGTCAAGATGCCTTTCTCGTGCAGCAACGCGAGCGCTTCGTTCACGGGGGAACGTGAGACGCGCAGACGGTCGGCGAGCATCTGTGCGGGCAGGTGCGCGCCGGCGTCGAGTCCTTCGCTCTTGATGAGCTCGACAATCTGCTTGGCGATGGATCGATCGATCATTTGGTTTGCCTTCGGCCGCAACGTCAGCGCAGCGGCGGCGGATGGCACGTCGATTGAAAACGGCTCGGGACGGGGTGGCCGGATGTGCCGATCTGCTTCCAGCGAAATGGCGCATTCTGATGAAGCAGCCGAACGGTGTGTGAGCGTTGCATTACTCAATAGGGACAATTCCCCGTCCGCCAGACGGTAGTCCATCGCGGCCATTTCTTGCGGTTGAGTTTAGATGGCGTACGATTAACCTCACGTTAGCAAAGCGCGTATGAAGTAGTAGATTCGAGGCGAGAAGTCGCGGTGCGCCGTCTACCCAATGCTAACAGCAATATTTGCAAGAGGTGGCTACATGAAAAGCGCACACAACGTTATCGACGCTTCTCGGCTCGTTGCAGCTTTGATCCTCGCCTGCGCGGCGGGCTCGGGCGCACAAGCGCAAAGTTCGAACGCGGCACCGGCTGCGGCATCTGCGCCGGGTCTTGCAATAGCCGCTCAGGCGTCGTCAAACGCACTGGACCCATTCCCTCATGGCCCGCACCCGCATGGCGTCGGACCGAAAGTGCCGCCAGCCTTCGCCCTCGATGGATCGGACGTAGACAAACAGAACGGCGGAGACAAGATCAATCCGGATAACTTCCGCGACGATCGCGGGCCGGCGGTGGATACGCCGTACCAGGCTCCCGAAGCAGCGACTGCCGCTACATTGAGCCGGACACCAGGGGCCGTCGCGGCGCCAACCTTTACGACGACCGACTGGCCGACGTATGGTATGAACAGGCAGCGGACTGGGTATAACTCAGTCGAGACGGTGCTCACCCAGACCAACGTGGGCACTTTGAGAAAGCACTGGGACTCACCTTTGCTGGACGGTGCTATCCTGACTCAGCCGGTACTGGCTACCGGGGTAATGATCAAGGGGGTGCCAACCGATATCGTCTATGTTGCGACAGAGGGGAACACTACATGGGCACTGAATGCCGCGACAGGGGCGGTCATTTGGCAAAGCGCCCCTATCCCTCAAGCTATCTTGACGTCGGCCTGCCAGGGGCTGTTCCAAGGCAAGATCGGGGTGCAGGGCACGCCCGTCATCGACCATGCCAACAACCGGATTTTCGTTGTGAGCGGGCGAGGCTACCTGCATGCGTACAACCTCCAGACCGGCGTGGATCTCCCGGGCTTCAACCTGCTACTTCTCGACCCAAACAACGCTACTCCAAGAACGATGGTCTATGGCGGCTTGACGCTCAGTCCCGATGGTTCGTCGATATACGTGGGAACAGCCGGTGACCCCTGCGATACGGAGCCGTACCATGGACAGGTCGTCCGCGCGTCCACCACCAACCCAGCTGCGATTCTGCAACGCTGGTACCCAACCGGCGCAAGCGGGCCAGATGGGGGCGGTATATGGGGTATGGGAGGCGTATCGATTCCGCCTGATGGGACGGTCGTCTATGCACTCACGGGCAACGCATTCGCCAATCCGGAAAATGCCGCGTTCGCGGAGCACGTCGTGAAGCTCACGCCGACCTTGGCGGTAGCCGCGGCGAACTCGCCGCTTTCTCCGCCCCTCTCGGACGTCGACTTCGGCGCTACAGCATTGCTCTTTCAGCGTCCCACCTGCCCGACGATGCTCGCGGCCTACAATAAGTCCGGCAACCTGTTCATTTATAACCGAGCCACTATTCAGCAGCAGGGCCCCATTGAAAAGTTGACGATTTCCCAAACTTCAGCCGACGGCAGCAACATAGGCCTTCCTGTATTCGACCCGGTGCTGAATCGGCTTTACGTCGTGTCCCCTGGCGGTTCGGGGAGCAACAACTTATACCAACACGGGGTGATTGCACTGTCGATCGACAGCAACTGTACTGTGAACCCCAAACCCGTGTGGACGGCGCAAGTCGGCTTGAACCAAGTCGCGTTCAACCCGGCTATCCCGCCCGTCGCCGCAAATGGTGTGGTGTATTACGCAGACGGTTTGGGCAACGACTTTTATGCATTGGATGCCGCGGACGGGACCATACTCTTCCACGACCAATACACGCCAGCTCAAAACGGCGAGGGCAACTTCGCGTCGCCGATGGTCGTGAACGGGCAAGTCTTCGTCGCCGGTGGCGACCACGTGGTTCATGCCTATGGCCTCTGACTGCTGAACCCGTTAGCGATACGTAACTTTTTCGCAAGAATAGCGCGCAGTGATTCGCGGTATCGCGCCGTCGCGGTGACGCGCGTGAGTCGACGTCGCTCCCGCACGCGCAAATACAAGGCTCTCTGAGCGTCTAAACGTAGCGCGAGTTGGGCATCATGATAGCCATGCCGCCCACCGCCATCCCTGTCGCGGAATTGCCGGTCGAGCCTGATGCGCTACAGACGTTCACGCTCGAACAGAACGCTTCGCGCGCTGTGTGCGCAAGATCGTGACCGGTCGTCGGCCCGAAGCGTGGGTAGCGTCATGGGTAGGAGGCGGTCGTGAACGGTGGAACTGGCACGTAGCGACGCTTTCCGGCGGCAGCCGGCATCTGCTGCCCTCCGCCATGATGGTCTGGCGGATTTCAGCGCACTGAAATGTCTGATAACTCATAGAACTTCCTCCCGGCAGTTGTTTGCCTCAATACTTGAAGTAACCGTTCGCCGCCGAGAGATGGGGCGACGCGCTATGGAATGCGACTTCACTTCATCGCTGCTTGTACTATGATGAACCGGCGTGTCCCCGTCTTGTCTCTTTAGTAGCCGCGATCGGTTCTGCGACCTGAGGCGCGGTTATTAGCATCGGCACTGTTGGTGTTCGTAAATTCGTGTGATGTAGACGACGCCAAATTCAGTGTGTCCCGATACTCGCATGTATGTTCCTTAGACAATGTGCTCGTCGGCACCTACGAAGGAGTAGCATGACTGCATCCCGTTCTAACGCGGCATCGAGGCGAGTCGCCATTCTGGTCCTGCTCTGTCGCGACTACGCAGCGCTCGAACTAACCCTCGCCAGTCACATGGCGTACCGGCCACCAGGCGTCGAGTTCATCCTGCTTCAGAACTGTCGGGGCGGCTATGACGCGGAACGCACCCTTGCCGTCGCGCGGCGCTATGCAAGACTTTTTCCGGGCGTCGTTCGGGTCGTCGACGATATTCCGCCTGGGCCCCCTTATCGCACGATCAAAAAACTACTTTCGCAGCCGGCGTTCGCCGAAATCGACCTGATCTGCAAGGTGGACGACGACGCGTTTCCGATCGCCGGCGGGTGGCTCGACAAGATGCTGGCCACGTACGACGCGGCGGAAAAGGAAAGCGGGAACGGGCTTGCCTACGTCACCCCGCTCATCAACAACAACAACTGGGGCTTCCCTGAAGTGATGCGCGTGATGAACCTGGAACGCGAGTACTTCACGAGCCAGGCGCATCCGCATTTCGTCGGGGCCGACGGGGACAAGCGCTATCCGCTGCGAATTATCCCTGCGGAGCAGATCGAGATCGGCACCAATGGCACGATATGGGGCTATCCGCACATCGCGCGCTGGCTACATCAACGGACCACGCTTCAGCCTGATGCTTTCATCGCTGCGACTCGGGACCTCGAACCTTGCGAAGTGCCGGCGGAATCGCGCTATTCGATCGGCTGCATTCTTTTTCGCAAGCAGTTATGGGACATGATCGACGACGGTGGGAAAGATGACGAGCACATGATGCATATGTACTGTGCGCGGCACCGGCTGAGAATCGTCTGTGCGCGCAGCGTGCCATTCGTGCACATGGCGTACTTCACCCAGCGCGAGGAGAACCGCGACATCGTCGATGCCGCTCGCGCGCTTTACGACGGGAGGCTTGGCCATCCCTTCCCGATTTCACTCTACGCGGACCGTGAACGCGATATCGAAGCGCGGTTGCGCTGGCTCGAAGACCACCCGCCGCAGGCCACCAAGGGGACGCTTGAAGCGTCGAAGCGGGTCAGTCGCGCGATCTATCGGCGAGTGCGCACGCTGTGGAAAAATGGTCGGCGAGCATGGGATGTCGTGACTGGCAAGCGCGATGCGACAAGCGGCCGGAGGTCTCCGTCACCATGACGTCTGCTATTGCTTCATGAGAAGCCTCCATGGCCGTGACCCTGCGAAATGCGTCATCTGGCACATAACGCAGAGCATGCGCTGCTATCTATCGAATCGAGTGCGCGCAGCGCTTGTTCATGGCGGTGACTCTCGTACCGCCTAGACCGATGGCGCCGAAGTGGCCACGGTAGGCCCCCGAACGAGTGGCGGGGACTACTTTGTCACCGGAAGTAGCAACAGCAGCGAGGCGCACGCGGAAAGGTACTCCCAACCATCCCATGGCGACGCTCTCGCGCCGGTGTGTAGATAGCTATTGACATACTTGTCCGGTCCACTATCGAAGTGGAGAATGCGCCAATACCTCTCCAATTTGTGCCGGTTGCTGACATTGGTGCAGCGAAGCATGTACAAATTTCTAAAGTACTTCGTTTCCTGGCCGCACCTGGTCGACCTTTCCTGCGATTGCGCCGCAACGGCACAAACCCGTTCTAGCTAATCAATTGTCTGCTTATTTCAGTTCCTGGCGATTCTGGTGGCGATTCGCTTACGGTGCGCCACGAATTTCATCCGAGTCGGACAACAGTGACGCATCCGCGCCCGACCAGTGCGGACTTGCGGCTTATTGCCGGTAGCGGTGGCTTCCTCGGACGAAGAGTCGGGGAACCGGTAGCAAGGCCCATCCGGCGTCGGCCTGATCAGGTATTCGCTTCCGCGGAGATATAAAGATCTGTCTCCAAGCGATCCTTCATCGATGTATTGACAACGGCTAACTCATGACGAGTCCACTCCGACACAACATCGTTGCGCTGTCAGTTCTGCAAGCAGCCAACATGCTGCTGCCGCTTGCAACATTTCCCTACCTGTTGCGTGTTCTGCGCCCGGAACACTTTGGTGCGTACGTCTTCGCGCAAGCCTTAGTTGGTTATCTCGTGCTGCTGACGGACTACGGTTTTAACTGGTCAGCGACTGCTCACGTCGCACGGGTCCAAAAAGATCGGCACGCGGTATCGAAGATCTTTTGGGCGACGCAAGGCGCAAAGGCGCTTATCGCTTTGGTCTGCTTCGCCATCCTGCTTGTAGCGGCGTTCTTCGTAGCAAGATTGCGCGAACTGCTGCCGGTTCTGCTGGCTACCTATCCGGTCGTTATCGGAACGGTCCTGTTTCCACAGTGGCTTTTCCAGGGCTTGGAGCAGATGACGTTTACTACGGTCTCCACGTTGAGCGCGCGGGTGCTACTGCTTCCGCTAACGTTCTTCCTGGTGCACTCGCCGGCCGACACGTGGATCGCGTCGCTCATCAGTTCGATGAGCGTGATTGCTGCCGGAGTCGTCGCATCGATCCTGATCGCAAAAAACAGACTGATCATCCCCTTGATGCCGAGCATGGCGGACGTCATCGAAGCGCTTCGTGAAGGCTGGCACATGTTCATTTCCACGGCAGCGATCAGTCTGTACACAACCACTAATAGCGTGTTGCTTGGATTTATTGCGGGAGACGTCGCTGTTGGCTACTTTGGCGTAGCCGACAAGATTCGGAACGTCGCCCAGGCGCCGCTCGTACCGTTCGCCAACGCAATTTACCCGCGCGTGACGGCGCTCTTTTCCGAAGACTCCGAAAAGGCGTTTGGGCTGGTGCGCAAGATGCTCTACCTGGGGGGCTCGGCCATGTTGCTGGCTTCGGTCGCGCTCTGGGCCGGCGCCGATTTGATCATTCGCATCGCCGTGGGCCCTGGGTACGAACCAGCGGTCATCGTCCTTAAGTGGATGGCCCTCCTGCCGCTGCTCATCTGTCTAAACAATGTACTGGGCGTTCAGGTGATGCTGCCGCTCGGCATGAAGAAGAGAGTCAGCGAGATACTGGTCGTCTGCGGCTTGATCAACCTTGCCCTGCTCGTGCCTCTTGCATCGGCTTATGGCGCTCAGGGCGCGGCAATGTCAGTGCTTGCCACCGAATTTCTGGTTACGGCCTTAATGGCTCTCCACCTGATCAAATGCAAGATTCCAGCTTTTTATACGAGGATGCGCAGAGATGAATTATGACTTCCTTATCGTAGGCGCCGGCTTTGCAGGCGCGGTCTGTGCCGAACGTCTGGCGGCAAGCGGCAAGCGTGTGCTAGTCGTAGACAAGCGAAATCATATTGGCGGCAATGCATATGACCGCGAGGATGAGAACGGTGTGCTGATCCATCCGTATGGTCCGCACATCTTTCATACGAACAGTAAGCGGATATTCGAGTACCTGTCGGGTTTTACCGATTGGCGCTTCTACGAGCATCGCGTGAAGGCCTATGTAGACGGGGATCTGTATCCGATACCGATCAATCGCACGACGATCAACAAGCTATATGGCCTCGATCTGAGCGAGCAGGACACGATAGCGTTCCTTGAGTCGGTACGTGAAGCGCGAGAGGTCAATACGACCAGCGAGGACGTGGTGCTGAGCAGCGTTGGCCCGGATCTGTGCGACAAGTTTTTCCGTGGCTATACGCGCAAGCAATGGGGACTCGATCTGTCTGAATTGTCAGCGGGTGTCGCTGCGCGAATACCGACGCGTTCGAACGACGACGACCGGTACTTCACCGATACTTTTCAATTTATGCCGGCGCACGGCTACACCGCGATGTTCGAAAAGATGCTTGACAGTCCAAATATCGACGTGCGTCTGTCGACCGACTATGACGTGGTGAAAGCGAATATCGAATGTGGACACGTTGTGTACACTGGACCGATCGACGCGTATTTCGGGTATCGGTTCGGCAAGCTTCCGTACCGCAGCCTCCACTTTCAACACCAGCATCTGAGCGACGTGGAGCGTTTTCAGACGACGGGTACCATCAACTATCCGAACGATCACGAATATACGAGGATTACGGAGTTCAAGCACCTCACCGGGCAACAGCATCGAGGAACTTCGATCGTAAAGGAATATCCGCGAGCCGAAGGCGAGCCGTACTACCCGATTCCACGCAAGGAAAACGAGGCATTGTTCATGCGCTACAGCGCGCTCGCGGAGACAGTTACCGATGTGACTTTTGTGGGCAGGCTGGCGCAGTATCGCTATTACAACATGGACCAGGTCGTTGGTGCGGCGCTCAAAGCAGTAGAAACACTCGTCTAAAGGAGCAGTAATAAGATGTACTCGTCCTACGAAGGAGAAGCATGACTGCATCCCGTTCTAACGCGGCATCGAGGCGAGTCGCTATTCTGGTCCTGCTCTGTCGCGACTACGCAGCGCTCGAACTGACCCTCGCCAGTCACCTGGCGTACCGGCCGACAGGCGTAGAGTTCATCCTGCTTCAGAACTGTCGGGGCGGCTATGACGCGGAACGCACGCTTGCCGTCGCGCGGCGCTATGCAAGACTTTTTCCGGGCGTCGTTCGGGTCGTCGACGATATTCCACCTGGCCCTCCCTATCGCACGATCAAAAAACTATTCTCGCAGCCGGCGTTCGCCGAAATCGACCTGATCTGCAAGGTGGACGACGACGCGTTCCCGATCGCCGGCGGGTGGCTCGACAAGATGCTCGCCACGTACGACGCGGCGGAAAAGGAAAGCGGGAACGGGCTTGCCTACGTCACCCCGCTCATCAACAACAACAACTGGGGCTTCCCGGAAGTGATGCGTGCGATGAGTCTGGAACGCGAGTACTTCACGAACCAGGCGCATCCGCATTTCGTCGGGGCCGACGGGGACAAGCGCTATCCGATGCGAATCATCCCTGCGGAACAGATCGAGATCGGCACCAATGGCACGATATGGGGCTATCCGCACATCGCGCGCTGGCTACATGAACGGACCACGCTTCAGCCTGATGCTTTCATCGCTGCGACTCGGGACCTCGAACCTTGCGAAGTGCCGGCGGAATCGCGCTATTCGATCGGCTGCATTCTTTTTCGCAAGCAGTTATGGGACATGATCGACGACGGTGGGAAAGATGACGAGCACATGATGCATATGTACTGTGCGCGGCACCGGCTGAGAATCGTCTGTGCGCGCAGCGTGCCATTCGTGCACATCGCGTACTTCACCCAGCGCGAGGAGAACCGCGACATCGTCGATGCCGCTCGCGCGCTTTACGACGGGAGGCTTGGCCATCCCTTCCCGATTTCACTCTACGCGGACCGTGAACGCGATATCGAAGCGCGATTGCGCTGGCTCGAAGACCACCCGCCGCAGGCCACCAAGGGGACGCTTGAAGCGTCGAAGCGTGTCAGCCGCGCGATCTATCGGCGAGTGCGCACGCTATGGAAATGAGCAAGGGCGCGCGTCGCCGAGCGGAGTGTGTGGTTTCGTGATTTCGCGCGGTTGGTGTCAGTCAAATGCAATTCTTCGCCAGTGACTGTCTCTACGTGCCGCGCAATCTGCTTCTACGCATAGGGAAATTGAAAGATGAACAAGTACCTGGTCGTTCTGAGGTGTGGAGACAGTTCCTTGCATCCGCAATGGTTCAGCGGCGGACAGGCACCAAACTTTGATTTGGTGCTGAGTTACTACGGGAAGAACGAAGATTATGCAGACATCTTTGCCAAAGCCATACATCGATTCAAAGGATCAAAATGGGAAGGTCTTAACGACTTCATGTTGCAAAATGCCGAATTGATTCTGCAATATCGTTACATCTGGCTCCCGGACGACGACATCCTGATGGATGTTCCAACCATGAACGACTTCTTCGAGTATGTAGAACGAGAAAATTTCGCACTCGCGCAACCGTCTCTCGACGACAGAAGCTATTTCGGTCACCAAACGACGTTGCAAAACAGGGAGTTTGAATTTCGCGAAACAAATTTCGTGGAGTTGATGATGCCATGTTTATCTTCGAATGCTTTGCATGCGATAAAACACAGCTTCGGGATGAACAAATCAGGCTGGGGCCTCGATTTCTTGTGGCCCAAGTGGGTCGCTTCTTTTGGAAAGATTGGCATTATTGATCGTTTTTCCGTGTTCCATACACGCCCGGTCGGTTCGGCTGGGAGCGGCATGGGAGACGATTCAAGGACGAGCCCAAGTTTTGAATTGAATCAGACGCTCGCGCAATACGGGATGCTGGACACTCCGATAAAGGTCATTCGTGGCAAAACAAGAGGTGTAGGCAAATCATATGCGAGCGGTCGACTGGGCAATCCAATGTTGTTCATTCATGCGGTAAAGGGCAGCAATCCGGTGCGCCGGAAAGATATCGTCAGTTTTATGAGGTTGCTGAAAGAGTATCTCCCGTGGCTTCATCATATCAAGCGCACAACGTGGCCAATACATCCGGCTCCGGAAAGGCGCTCGAGCCGTTGAGAATGCCGCGCTCGAACAGCAGCTCTTCGATGTCGCGCAGGCTCAACTGGAAGCGGAAATACCATCGAACCACGCAGCGGATGACCCCAGCCGGAAAACGGTGACCGTGATAGAGCGATTTCGATTTTTTCATCACGCCACTTTACCGGCCTCGCAAGCTGACAAGGCCGTCGGCAGTTGTGATGAACGTCAGGATCGACTTGGCGACGGCGGAAATTTTCGATTAAATGATTAATTAGCCCCACCCAACCATTGGCGACATTAGTCGGGCAAAAAGAGACATGCTCTAGAGACCGCATTTAGTCCTGGATAAACTCGTATTGCGTAGTCCGTTACAAGGCAACCACCTTCTCGCGTACGGCACGCCATGCCGAGCCTCCAATGGTATGCAGCGATGCTCTCAACGAAGCAAATCGAGGAGGGTAAATTATGAGCGATGCAAAATTTGCAACGTTCTGGAATGGTCCGGAATTATCTCCTTATGAAATCGCCTGTTTGAATACGTTCACTGCTAATGACAGCGAAATCGCTGTATATAGTTACAAACCCATCAGTAACTTGCCAAAAGGCGTGATCGAAAAGGACGCCCGGTCGATTCTTTCTGCCGACTCACTGAGCGCTTTTCCCGTTAATGGCGTTCCTTCAATGGCGCATTTCACAGATTATTTCCGGTTGATAATGTTTACCAAAACGGATGAAATCTGGGCGGACACAGATATTCTTCTCCTGAAACGTTTTGACCTGACCATTGCGGGCGACTTGGTCGGCCGGGGAAAGCCGGATCTGCTTTGCACCGCACTCCTGCGCCTCGACCCGCGGAATCCACAGCTGCATGATGTAATTCGACGGGTAGAAGCGATGGAAAACACGAATATTAAATGGCGTGCTGCTGGTTCCCATATTTTGACGGAAGTCTATGGTGCAAAGGCCGGCTTGCCTGAAAAAGTGTTTTATCCGGTGCATGCCAATTCCTATTATAAGGTATTTTTGCCCCACTATTTCGAAGAGTGCGCTGCGCTTTGCACCAATGCATATACGCTTAAACTTTGGAATAATCGTGTGGTCAAGCTTGGCGTGTTCAAACGGGTCTGTCCACCAGAGGGTTCATTCCTGCATCACGTGTTTGCCAGTACTGGATCCCATCAGCTTTTCGACGAGATCTACCCCGCGGATGTGATGCAGAGATTGATCAGTAACGCCGAAGAGAGGGTCGGCCGCGATGAAGGCGTTCGCAAACTCATGCGAATAGCATTGGGGCGCGGGTTATCCAGCTAATTTGACGACACCGGATTAATTTGATATCTGTTGGCGTATTCGTCTAAACATCGCCACAACGATTTCATTAAAAAATTCCTATTTGACATACTTGCCTGATCCACTGCCCCAGTGGCGGAATACGCCAATACCTCACCAATTTGTGCCGATTCCTACAATATATTGGTACAGCGATGCATTCTACTCTTTTGAGTACCTTCGTTCTTGGCCGCATGCTGCTCGACTTTGTCCTAAGATTGCGCCGCGAGGGCATAGTCTCGTTCTACCCGATTAATTGTCTGATTATTTCAGTTGCTGGCGATCTTGGTAGACCCAGACTGCCGGCACTTCAGGTCGGCCCGATTTGCTCCCACAACATGATTCGTGATTAGTTGATTTGTTCGCGAAGCAGGGATTATGCGATATACAACGGGTAGTTCACGCCTCGTTTACCTCCAGGAGCATTGTCTATGTCCGCACCGAGAATCAGCGTTCTGCTGCCTATCTACAAGGTCGAGGACTATATCGAGGACTGTCTCGACTCACTGCTGTCACAATCCTGCACCGATTTCGAAATCATCGCCGTCGACGACTGCAGCCCCGATCGTTCCGGTGAAATCGCCGCCCGGGTTCTCGCGCAACAGGATCGCATTTCGTGGAAGTTAATCAGAAACATCGACAACAAAGGGCTCGCTGAAACGCGAAAAATCGCAGCATCGGAAGCGCGGGGCGACTATGTGCTCTGCGTTGACAGCGACGACCACGTCCATCGCGATCTCATTTGCACCGTGCTGCGCGAAGCCGACCAGCACGACGCCGATGTCGTCATTTTCGCCGCCGAGCGCATCAGTCCCGATGGCGCCGTCAACGCTCGGATCGATTCCGGCGACGGGATTATCACTGGCGTGGAAGCCGTCCAGAAAATTCTCGAACTCAAGCTGCAAGCCTTTTGCTGGAACAAGCTTGTGCGCCGCTCCATCTTCGTCGCAGCCGATCATCCGTGCGGTCTCATTTTCGAAGACGTTTGCGTGTCGGTGCAAACGCTCGCCAACTCGAAAGTGGTGCGCCTCATTCCGGACAACCTCTATTCATACATGATCCGTGAATCAGGAATTTCGAGACGCTTCAACCCGCAGGTCGTCGACCTTTTTGCCATCATGGACCGCGTGGAGAAAAATACCGCGTCCCTCCCGATTACCGACTACAAGCGCCTCTTCTTCCGGCTCAAATACAGCTGGGCATTCCGCGCGATCGCGTTTCAGACCGCGATCACCGCGCCGACCTACCGCCTCGCGAGCCCTATTCTGCAAAGCGTATCGGAGAAGCTGCGCGTGAAGCACCTGCTTGGCCTGTTTGCCGATCGGCATCTGAAGCTTTCCATCACTATGACCATGCTCAAGATCCATCCGTGGATCTTTTATTGCGTCGTGAGACGCTTCAACCGCCGCTGACACAGCAGAATGCGCGATCCGGCGTAGTACATGGCATCTCGACGAAATGTTCGTCACGCTTCGTGGAGAACCGTATTCAATATTTCACCGGCAAATGCCCTAGCGATAATGGCCGTTTCGGCTTGCGCTCAGCACGATTTCAAACGCATTTCACGGACGCTCGAAAAGAAGGTATCCGCAATCGAGCGGATCATGGCTGACGGCGACAACGAACGTCGAGCAAATAGCGAACCCGAGGCACTTCCGTATTTGCGGAGAGGGCAGGAGGGCTGGAAGCTCTATCGCGACAACGAATGTTTTGCGGAAGTGTATGAGGTTGGACAGGCGTAGTTGCGATTCGTCGAGTTTTGGGACTGCATGACGAGAATTACCAGGAATCGGCTCGATGAACTGACAAAGCCAATCAATCAGTAAGCGTGAGTGCTAATCACTCACTGGATCAACTCCGCTGCATCCCCGTCCTGACAAAAAAAGCGGGTGACGCCAATCATGCGTCCCCGCCCTCCGGTTGTTTCACCGACAAACGCTACATCAATCGCGCAACTTCACCGCCGTCATCCGGGGCATCAACAGATGAATGATGCCCAGTGCAACCAGATACGCCGATGCGCCGACCGTAAACAGCGCCCAATAATTCCCAGTGCGCTGCAAGGTCTCGCCGATCACGCCCGAGAAGAAGAACGAACCGACCATCCCCGCCACGCCGCCGATACCGACCACCGTGCCGACCACCCGCTTCGGAAACACGTCGCCGACCGTCGTGACGAGATTCGCCGACCAGCCCTGGTGCGCCGCTGCCGCGAGGCCAACGGCGAGCACCGCCCACCACAGGCTCTGGAATGCCGACAACGTTGCGATCGGCACCACGCACAATGCACAGATGAGCATCGTGAGCTTGCGCGCGAAATTCGGCCGGTTGGTGCGCGCCATCAAACGCGACGACAGCCAGCCACCCGCCACGCTGCCGATCGATGACATCGTGTAGATTGCGATCAGCGGCAGACCCATGTGGGCGATGTCGATATGGCGCGACTCATTGAGCCACTTGGGCAGCCAGAACAGATAGAACCACCACACCGGATCGGTCAGCAGCTTGCCGAAGACGAACGCCCACGTTTCGCGGTACTTGAGCACCGACAACCAGCTGACTTTCTGCTCGACGACTTCTTCGCGATCAGCA
Organism: Paraburkholderia sp. JPY419; assembly: GCF_050435705.1. Lineage (NCBI taxonomy): Bacteria > Pseudomonadati > Pseudomonadota > Betaproteobacteria > Burkholderiales > Burkholderiaceae > Paraburkholderia > Paraburkholderia sp. JPY419. The sequence continues at coordinate 369,820 of NZ_JBNDKV010000001.1, forward strand.
TTGATGTAGGCGAGTTCTTCCTTCGACACCGACGGATGCTCCGAAGGCTGCCGATAAACCAGCCACCACACTGCCAGCCAGACGAAACCGGTCGCGCCGCCCGCGATGAACGTCGCGCGCCAGCCCCACATCACCGCGGCGATCGGCACGAAGGCCGGCGCCACGATGCCGCCGATCGTCGCGCCCATGTTCCAGAAGCCCGTCGCTAGCGCGCGTTCCTTCTTCGGAAACCACGTGGCGGTAGTGCGGATCGCAACCGGAAAATTGGCCGCTTCGCCGAAGCCGAGCAGACCGCGTACGGCCGCGAAACCCGGCACGGTCGATGCCACCGCGTGCAGCATCGCCGCGAGACTCCACAGCGCCATCGCGCTGCCGTAGACCTTCTTCGTGCTGACGCGATCGGCGATGCGGCCGAAGATCGCGAGACCCACCGCATAGGCGACCGTAAACACCATCACGGTCTGCGCATACTGCACCTGGTTCCAACCGATATCTTTTTGCAACAGCGGCGCGAGCAGCCCGAGCATCTGACGATCCATGTAGTTGATCGTCGTTGCCGCGAAGATCATCGCGCAGATGGTCCATCGGTATCGTCCGACGACCGTCCGTGCGGCGGCCGTCGTAGCTTCTAGTGTTTTCATCGAGTCTCCTGAAGGTTTCTGAAAATGTGTCTATATGGTGGTTCGATACGGTCAATGCGCTGAGGCCGGCAATCCTTCGCGCGGGCTCATGCGCGAGAAGAACACGACCCCGGCGGCAATCACCGACATCACCGCGAGTCCAGTGAGGCCGCCCTCGATCGAGCCGGTCTTCTGTTCGAGGAAGCCGAAGGTCGCCGGCGCCACGAAGCCGCCGAGATTGCCGATCGAGTTGATCAGCGCAAGCACCGCGGCGGAAATCCGCGCGTCGAGATAGCCCTGCGGGATCACCCAGAACAGCGACGAGGCCGCCTTGAAGCCGATCGCAGCAAAGCAGATCGCGACGAACGAGAACACCGGGCCGCCCTGGCCAGCCGCATACATGCCGAGCGCGGCGATCAGCAGCACACACGCGACCCACGCCTGCTGGAATTTGAAGCGCGCCGCGAGCATCGCGAACAGATACATCGCCGCGATCGAGATCAGCCACGGAATCGAGTTGAACAGGCCGACCTGGAAGTCGTTGAAATGGCCCATCTTGTGGATGATGCTGGGCAGCCAGAAAGTCGCACCGTAGATGGTCAGCGATACCGCGAAGTAGATCAGGCAAAAGATCAGGATTTGCGGATCGCGCAGCAGGGTTCCGAGCGACGGCTTGACCGGGTGCGCGGCGGCGCGCTGGCGTTGCTCTTCGTCGATCGCACCCAGCACCGCGTCCTGCTCGGCGCGGGTGAGCCAAGCGGCGTCGCGCGGCTTCGAGTCGAGCCACAGCAGGATGAAGCCCGCGAGCACGACCGAGAACATGCCTTCGATGATGAACATCCACTGCCAGCCACGCAGCCCCGCGCCTTCGATCAGCATCAGCCCGCCGGAGATCGGCCCGGACAGCACCGACGCGAGCGCCGAGCCGCTCAGGAAGATCGCCATCGCCTTGCCGCGCTCGTTGCTCGGCAGCCATTGCGTGAAGTAGTAGATGACGCCGGGAAAGAAGCCCGCTTCGGCCGCGCCGAGCAGCAGCCGCATCGCGTAGAACGACGTTTCGCCGCGCACGAATGCCATGCCGGCCGCGGCCAGCCCCCACGTGAGCATGATGCGCGCGAGCCACAGCTTCGCGCCGTAGCGCTGCAGCAGGATGTTCGACGGCACTTCGAAGATCGCGTAGCTGATGAAGAAGAGCCCCGCGCCGAGCCCGTAGGCCGCCGCGCCGATGCCCAGATCGGCGCTCAGATGCTGGCGCACGAAGCCGATGTTCACGCGGTCGATGTAGTTGACGATGAACATCACGACGAACAGCGGCAGCACGCGCCACTTGATCTTGTGCACCGCGCTCGCCAGCGCGCCGGCGAGCTCGGGCCGCGCCGTGTCGGCAATCGGGCTACTCATGGGGTTGTCTCCTTCGATGGCGACGCGCATTGCGCGTCGCGGGCCTCGTAGGCGCGGATTTGGAAGCGAGAATTAAAAGCGCGGATTCTTGCCGGTGAAGCCCGGTTCGTACTTGCGCATCTGCGAGAGGTCATCGCGATTGCGCACGCCGCACGACAGATACTGCGCATGCAGTTCGGCGAGCCGCTCGCGGTCGAGCTCGACGCCGAGGCCCGGCGTGGTGGGCACACGCACCGAGCCGTTGTCGAACGTGACACGGCCGCCCTTGATGACTTCTTCCTCCTGCCACGGGTAGTGCGTGTCGCACGCATAGGTCAGGTTGGGGATGCTGGCCGCGACGTGCGTCATCGCCATCAAGCTGATGCCGAGGTGCGAGTTCGAGTGCATCGACATGCCGAGATCCCACAGCTTGCACATGCGCGCGAGCGTCTGGGTCGCGCGCAGGCCGCCCCAGTAATGGTGATCCGACAGCAGGACCTTGACCGAACCCATCTCGGCGCCGCGGCGGAAATCTTCCATCGTCGTGATGACCATGTTGGTCGCGAGCGGCAGGCGCGTGTGCTTCGCCAGTTCGGCCATGCCTTCGAGACTCGGGCACGGGTCTTCGTAGTACTCGAGCAGTTCGTCGAGTTCAGGGGCGGCGGCGATGCTCGTTTCGAGCGTCCAGTTCGCGTTCGGGTCGAGGCGCAGCGGCACGCCGGGGAACGCCTGATGCAGCGCGCGCATGCACGCGATTTCGTGTGCCGGCTCGAACACGCCGCCCTTCAGCTTGATGCTCTGGAAACCATACAGCTCGATCATCCGACGCGCCTGCGCGACGATCTGCTCGGGGCTCAGGCCTTCGCCCCAGGCATCGGGCGCATAGGGCTTGTCGATGTGCTCGGCGTACTTGAAGAACAGATAGGCGCTGTACGGCACGGCGTCGCGCACCTTGCCGCCAAGCAGATCGACGATCGGCGCGCCGACGATTTGCCCTTGCAGGTCGAGCATCGCGACTTCGAGCGTGCTGATGACTTTCGGCGCGTTCTTCGCCGCATGCGAGCCGGGCGCGAGTTCGAATTCGACCGCGCCCGGGGTCGCCTTGATCGTGCCCCGCACGCGTTCTTCCATGCGATTGAGGTCGAACGGCGACAGCCCGTTCACCAGCGACTTCGCCTGTTCGAGCACACGCAGCATCGGTTCGTCGCCATAGGTCTCGGAGATGCCGACGCGGCCGTCGCTCGTCTCCAGTTCGACGATGGCGCGCAGCGCCCAAGGTTCGTGGATTCCGGCGGCGTTGAGCAGCGGGCCGTCGCGGAAGGCGATCGGGGTGATGCGCACCTGGGTGATGGTGATGTCGCGAGTCATGATGTCAATCGGCATAAGTGGAGTTTGATGGGCCGGATAGTAAAGCACTAATATATTAGTGCGTTAGTGGGGTAAACTCTCATGTCCACTTCGTGGCGAATTCCGCTTGCAAGCCCGCTAGAAGCGGCGAGCGTCGGCTATAGTACTAGTGCCTCAGCGGACCGCCCCGTCGGTCCGCCTGCTTCCAAGCTTCAATTTCTGCCATGAAAAACCACGCTCACTCGTCGACGGTCACCCGGCTCGACCGCTCCCGCCACGCTGCGCCGCAAGTCTTCGAACGACTGCGCGAAATGATCCTTTCTCTCGAATTGACGCCGGGCACGGTGCTGTCGCGCACCGAGCTCGCGAACCGCTATGGGCTCAGCCAGACGCCGGTGCGCGACGCGCTGATGAAGCTCGGCGAGGAAGGACTCGTCGATATCTATCCGCAGCACGCGACGGTCGTTAGTCAGATCAAAGTGACCTCCGCGCTGCAGGCGCATTTCCTGCGCCGCTCGATCGAACTCGAAGTGGTGCGCACGCTCGCGGAGCAGCGCAACGCCACGCTGATCGCGGAACTGCGCGTCACGATCGCCCGGCAAACGGAATTGCTCGACCTGAAGAACTACGAGGAGTTCTCGCTGCTCGATCAGGCGTTTCATCGGCAGATGTACGAGGCGGCGGGCGTGCCGCAGCTGTGGGACCTGGTGCGCAGGCTGAGCGGGCATATCGACCGGCTGCGGCGCCTGAATCTGCCGGCGGAGGGCAAGACGATGGCGGTCGTGCGCGATCATACGGAGATCGTCGATGCGATCGACAAAGGCGATGTCGAGGCCGCGCAGGCGGCGCTACGCAAGCATCTGTCGGGGACGCTGAGTCAGATCGATCAGATTCGCACGAGTCATCCGAATTTTTTGGCGGACGAGTGAGCGTTTGCTGAATCGCTGGCTACGGCTGGATCACGGTCATTCTGAATGGACCGCCGTTTGCGGCCGCGTGGGACACCGCTTCATTGGCGCGATCGAGCGGGAATGTCTTGACGTCGAAATGGCGGAGATCGAGCAGCCCCGAGCGAATCAGGCCCGTCATCAGCGTCACGGCTTCCGTCGGATACATCCATTTGCCGCGCACGGTGATGTCGTTGCGCATGAGCCACGGATATGGCAGATCGAGCCCAGCATCGCCCAGCATGCCCACGCCACCCATCAAAATGACGCGGCCGTACGGCCGCACGGCCCTCATCGCGGCACGCACGGCCGTGACGGGCGCCGAGGGCGGCAGCAGATCGATGACGCAATCGATAGGGCAAGGAGCCGCCTGTTGCATCAGTTCGCGATCCGTCTGTTCATCGCCTGAAAGTCTGACCGGGCGCACACGCGCGCCGAAGCGCTGTTTCAGATCGTCGAGTGCTTCCGCATTGCGTCCCGGCGCGACCACGCAGCGCGCTCCCATCGCGAGGGCGACAGCCACGCAGGCGCTGCCGAAGTTGCCGGTGGCCCCGCTGACGAGCAGCGTTTCGCCAGCCCGCAGCGCGGCCGCAAGCAGCCCGCCATAAGGCACGAGCATCACGTTGAGCGCACACCAGCGCGCCGCCTCGTCAGGATCGATGTCGCCGATGCGAACCGCGTTCTCGGTCGGCACACGCACCTGTTCGGCGAACGGGCCGTCGTGAAAGTACCGTTGCAGTCGCAAGCCCCCGTCTCCACGCGAACTCCAACCCTGCAGCGCTATATCGGGCATCAACGCGTCGTCGCGCGAGCGCACTGTCGGATCGCAGAACACCCAGTCGCCCACCTTCAGATGAGTCGCATCGGGACCGCTCGCTCTTACACGACCGATCGCGCCGCAACCGGGCACGATCGGCAGCTCGAGCGGATAGCGGCGCTGCCCGTTGAACACTTCATTCGCGTATGACAGCACCGGCGCGGCGGCGACATCCACGATCACCTCGCCCGTGCCGATTTCCGGATCCGGCATTTGCGTAATCGCGAGCGGTCGCTCGAGCGAATTCAGGATTGCAGCTTTCATCGTCGTTCTCCGTCAAGGGTGGTCTGACGAGGTCATTCTGGCGAACGTAGAATAGGCAACAAGGCCTGGTACTATCCCAGGATTCATCGATACCTCCTTGCGAGGACGAACATGCCGGCATCCAAACGGAGCGAGTTTGGCGATTTTCTGCGGTCGCGCCGGGAGAAGCTGAGCCCGGCATCGGGGCGGCTCGGGAGCGGCCGGCGCCGTCGTACGCCGGGTCTGCGGCGGGAAGAAGTTGCCGAACTGGCGGGCATCGGTGTCGACTGGTATGTGCGGCTGGAGCAGGGGCGAACGGTCAGCCCCATCCGATGCCACCCTCGACGCGCTTGCTCGCGCGCTGCGGCTTGGCAAAGCAGAAGCCGCGCATCTGCGGGCGCTCGCGCGCAGCAACGATCAGCGGACGTTTGCTGCCGAGAAAGTGCCGCCGGCAATCGCGCGCATCGTTTCAGACCTGGGCCTGCCGGCATACGTGACCGGCAGGCGGTGGGACATCCTGGCGTGGAACCGGGCGGCCGCCGAACTACTCGGATTCGATCGGCTGACCGAGGCGGACCGCAATATCCTCGTTTTCATGTTCATCGACCCGGAAGCGCGACGGCTATTCGGACCCGCGTGGGAAGACGAAGCGCGCCGCATGATCGCGCTCTTTCGCGCAACGCATGATCTCTTCGCCACCGATCCATCGTTCGTCCAGCTAGTGGAGCGCCTGCGTTCGTCGAGTGCGGAGTTCGCTAGCTGGTGGATCGCGCATGACGTCCGTGGCGGCGCGTCCGGCGAGAAAGTACTCGCGCATCCTCAGCGTGGTATCCAACGTTACCAATACGCTACGTTTCAGGCGAACGACGACCCGTCGCTCAAACTCTCGATCTACACACCCGTTTGAGCTTCGCCCGCCTGACAAAGCCATCGCGACGGCCCTAGGACCTTGGTCCGATTGACGCGACTCCCACGCGTGGCACCCTTGTACAAAGCCGGAATACTCACATGCAACCTGTCAGGGAGGCCGCCATGTTTTCATGGAGCCGGCAGTTCGCGCTCGCGGTCATCGCCGTGTCCGCGATGGCTTGCGCGGGAAGCGCCTGGGCAACTGAACAGGCTCAGCAACGTCGTGCTGGACGCGACGTGCGCCAGGAGACACGCCAGGGTGCCCGTCATACGAAGCAGGAGTGCAGAGCCGCGGATCAGAAGAGCAATTCGCAATGCCGGCAGGACAAGCGGCAAACCAAGCAGGGCGGCCGTCAGGCGGCCAGGAATATCAAGTATTGAGCGTTTGAGTTCGCGTGCGCCGGCTGGGCACTGAACCAGCGACAGCATGGGAAGGCAGACACCACGTCCACCACATCAAGCGGGGGAGCCGATGCGAGCCTGGCGATATGTAGCGCTTTGCACCTTGCCGTTCATGATCGTCGGCTGTAACACGCCTCCGATCGCACCGGGTAAGCCGGTCGATATCCCGACTGCCCTCGAGCAGGTTCTCCAGGGCCTGTGCAATTTCCGCAAAGATCAGGCTGGCCGCAAGCAGGACTTGGGCGCCGCAATCGACTCGATCACCGTGGAGCTCGACCTGACCGTCGACGGTGCGAGAAATCCGCCAGTGGCGGTCGCGCCGGATATCCAGTTCATTCCGACGGTTAGCTACGGTCAGATCATGACGGCAAACCGGGGCAGCAGGCTCGTGCTGACGCTGAAAAACACTGGCGGCGGCACCCATGGCGGCGATTGCGATGTGACTGCGCCAGCCAAGTAGAGATCAGACAGCTGGGGCACTTCCCGCGCGTTGACCCGCACAGCTCGCCCCAGCTTTGCACTTCAAGCTTGGGCGATGCTCTCCCACGCGCCCGACTGAGCCGAGCGGAACACGGCATCGATCACCCGCATATTTGCGCGCGCATCTTCCAGCGGAATAGCTTGCGGGCCTCCACTCAGGATCGCCTCCGCGAACGTGGTGGCGGCTACGCCGTATTGATCGCACACCGGAACTTCCAGCCAGCGCTCAGTCGCGACACCGTCGCTATTGTGCTCACTGACTAGCAGACGCGTCGGTCGATCGTGTGGCGCATTGAACGGAATTTCGACTTCGATTCTCCCCTTGGTGCCGTGAAATTGCATCCGCTGGTACGGATAGGTCTGAGTCGAGTAAAAGAAACTCGCCTGCACGCCATCGAAGTCCATCAGCACGGAGCCGAGCCGGTCTACCTTGAAGGCAGGATCCTGTTCCACCAGCGCTACTACGCGCCGTGGCTCACGCCCGATCGTGAAGCGCGACGTCGTGATCGGATAGCAACCAATATCGAGCAGACCGCCGCCGCCTAGCTCGCTCTTATTGCGGATATTGTCTTCGTTCGTGTTGTGATAGGTGAAACCGCCGGTCACTGCCCGCAATTCGCCGATCGCGCCTTCGTCGATCAGGGTCCGCACCTTCAACCATTGCGGATGCGTGCGAACCATGAAGGCTTCCTGGATGTATCGGCCGCTCTTGTCGCGCGCGGCGATCAGCCGTTCGACCTGTTGCGCGTCCAGGCTGATCGGTTTCTCACACAGCACGTGCTTGCCCGCCTCGACCGCTTTGATCGTCCATTCCACGTGGAGATGATTGGGCAATGGAATATAGACCGCGTCGATTTCCGGGTCCGCGAGCAGCGCCTCGTAACCGTCGTATGCGACAGCCAGACCATATTTGGCCGCGGCTTCCCGCGCCTTCTCCAGAGAGCGCGACGCGATGCCTTTCACCCGGCACTTCGGCGCGTTGTGCATGGGCACGACCACCTTGTCGTTGATCTTTGCGGCGCCCAAAATTCCCCAGACTATTTGATCCTTTGCCATGACATCCCTTTTCCGATTGCGTATCCGATGAGTCGAGCAGGCTGAGCATTCGCGTGAGTCCGCGAACGACCAGGAGCATGCGATCGTATCAGTTTAACCGTGGCTCGTCGTCGCTAGACCTCGGTCCGCTTGAGCAGATAGTCGAGGCCGCCCACCCGATACCATCGGTATCCGAACGGCTCGAGCATCACCGTGTGACGGCCGTCATCGTCAGCGCCGCTGTGGTCGTCGGACAGTAGATTGATCAGCGAATCCCGCCCGGGTTCGTTGGAGCTGAGGCGGAATTCGACGGTGCACGCCTCGGCGCGGAAGTTATGCAGAAACAGCACGGAGTTGTTGCGCCAGTGATAACCGACCGCGAGCACATCGTTTCGCGAGGTGGGCAGCACTTCGAAGTCCCCCCAGCTGACTTCCGGCACTTCCCGGCGCATGCGAATCATCCGCTCGGTCCAGTTGAGAAACGAATCGGGATCGCGCCGCTGCTTTGCCACGTTGACCCGCTCGAACCCATAAGCCCCGCCGGAGATCGCCGGCACAGGCGGGTTCGAATGGCTCGTGAAGCCGCCTTGCGGCTCGCCCGACCATTGCATCGGGGTGCGCGCACATTGGCGTTCGGGCCGATGCAGATCGTCGCCCATGCCGATTTCATCGCCATACCGGAACACGGGCGTGCCCGGCAAACTCAGCATCAGGCTGTAGGCGAGCTCGAGACGGCGTCTGTCGCCGGACAGCATCGGCGCAAGTCTGCGGCGGATGCCGCGTCCATACAGCTGCATGTCGGGGTCCGGGGCGAAGGCGGCGAACACTGCCTCGCGCTGAGCGGGCGTAAGCCGGCCGAGATCGAGTTCGTCGTGATTGCGCAGAAACACCCCCCATTGCGCAGTCGGCGGCCGTGGTTTCGTCGCAAGCAGCGCGTCCTTCAACGGCTTCGTGTTGCCCGTCGCGAGCGTGTAGAAGGTGTTTTGATTGACGCGAAAGTTGAACATCATCGGCAAGCGCTCGCCCTCGTCGCCGAAATACTGGAGATCCGATTTGGGCAGAACGTTGGCTTCGGCCAGAATGATCGCGTCGCCTTCGCGCCACTGCAGAAACTCGCGAAACGTTCGCAACAAGTCGTACTGCTCGACGGGGCGGCGCACCTTCGGGCCCTTCGTCGCGATGACGAAGGGCACCGCGTCCATGCGGAATCCGGACACGCCGAGCTGAATCCAGAAGCCCATGATCTTCAGCAGCTCCGCCTGCACATGCGGATTGGAAGTATTCAGGTCCGGTTGAAAATCGTAGAAGCGATGGAAGTACCAGCGTTTTGCCCGCTTGTCGAAACTCCAGGTCGACTTCTGCACGCCCGGAAACGCCACGCCGCGTTGCGCATCGGGCGGTTTGTCGTCCGACCAGACATACCAGTCGCGATATTTCGACTTGGGATCGCTGCGTGCTTCCAGGAACCACGGATGCTGGTCGGATGTGTGATTGACGACGAGATCGATGATCACTCGCAAGCCCCGCTGGGCGCACGCATGCGTGAACTCGGCGAAATCGCCGAGCGTGCCGTACTTCGGATCGACGTTGTAATAGTCGCAAACGTCGTAACCGTTATCGCGTCCTGGCGACGGGTGGAAGGGCATCAGCCAGATCGTCGTCATGCCGAGCCCTTGCAGGTAATCGAGCCTGCGCATCAGCCCCTCGAAGTCGCCGACACCGTCGCCATTCGCGTCCATGAAGGTGCCTACCGAAAGGCAGTAAATGATCGTGTTCTTGTACCAGAGGTCATTAAGCATAGGTTCCGCGCGGGGGCGCCTAAACTATCGATCGTGAAGAGGAATTGCAATGTCGGAGCTTGCGTGGTGGCAACGCGGTGTGATCTATCAGATCTATCCGCGCTCGTTTCAGGACAGTAACGGCGATGGCATCGGCGATCTGTCCGGCATCAGCGCGCGCCTTGAATACGTCGCGGCGCTAGGCGTCGATGCGGTGTGGATCTCCCCAATCTACCCGTCGCCGATGGCCGACTTTGGCTATGACGTCGCGGACTACTGCAACATCGATCCGATGTTCGGCACTCTGGACGGGTTCAAGCAATTGATGGGCCACGCGCATCGGCTCGGGCTCAAGGTGCTGCTCGATTTCGTGCCGAATCATTCGTCGAACCGGCATCCGTGGTTCGAGCAAAGCCGCTCGTCGCGAGACAATCCGAAACGGGACTGGTATCTGTGGCGCGATCCCGCGCCCGATAGCGGACCGCCGAACAACTGGTTGAGCCGCATGGGCGGCTCGGCGTGGGAGTGGGACGAGGTGACGGGGCAGTACTACTATCACGCGTTTCTGCGCGAGCAGCCTGACCTGAACTGGCGCAACCCCGAAGTGCGCCGCGCGATGGACCAGGTGCTGCGGTTCTGGCTCGACCTCGGCGTGGACGGCTTCCGCGTGGACGTGCTGTGGCTGTTGATCAAGGACGCGCAGTTTCGCGACAATCCGCCCAATCCCGGCTATTTGCCCGGCGAGCCGGACCATCATCGACTGTTGCAAACTTACACCGAGGATCAGCCGGAAGTACATGAACTCGTCCGCTCGATGCGAGCCACGCTGGACGAATACGGCGAGCGCGTGCTGATCGGCGAAATCTATCTGACTGTTGCGCAACTGGTGAAGTATTACGGCGTGAAAGGCGAAGGAGCGCATATGCCGTTCAATTTTCAGTTGCTCAGCGCGAGATGGAATGCGGAGAACATCGCCAGCATGATCCGGGATTACGACGTTGCGTTGCCCGAATACGCGTGGCCGAACTGGGTGCTGGGAAACCACGACAATCCGCGCGTTGCGTCGCGCGTCGGCGCGGCACAGGCACGTGTGGCCGCTGTGCTGCTGTTGACACTACGAGGCACGCCGACGCTTTACTACGGCGATGAAATCGGCATGACGGACGGCTATATCCCGTCCGATCAGATTCAGGACCCGGCGGAGCTCCGGCAACCGGGCATTTGCCAAGGACGCGATCCCGAGCGCACGCCTATGCAATGGGATGGCTCGCTGCCGAATGCGGGCTTCACGGACGGCAGACCGTGGTTGCCGATTGCGACCGCGACGAGCGTGCGCGAACAGGACGGCGACATGTCGAGCATGTTGTCGCTGTATCGGCGTTTGCTGAGCCTGCGCCGCAGCAGCGCCGCGCTCGTGCGCGGCACGATAGAGAATGTCGTTGCCGACGGCGACGTGCTGACCTATGAGCGGCACTCCGGCAATCAATGTCTGTTCATCGCGCTGAACATGGGTGCCGAAGCTGCCACCGTGCAATCGCGCGCGGGCATGGTGCTGCTATCGACGGTGACCACGCGCATCGGTGACGCCTTCGTCCAGGGCGCCAATTTGCTTGCCGCCAGCGAGGCGGTCATCGTGATTCGTTGACTCTCCATCATGAACGGTAGATGACTCACCGGTTCAAAGCGCCACCTGAATGCCAAGTTCAACGACGTCTTCCGCTCGAAGCCCATAGTATTCCGCGCTGGGCGTGGAATGAAACGCCATCTGTCCGAACAGCGCCTCGCGCCAGCGCGTCATGCTGCCGTGCGAACGTCCCTTGATGACTTCATCGCGCGGCAGGAAAAACGTGGTGTGCCTGGGATCGTAGTGCCAGCCATCGAACCGACCCGCCAGCGATTCAAGCAGTCGCGGCAGGTTGGGGCGCTCGACGAACCCATGATGCGCGATGATCTCGAAGCATCCGTTGCCGAGGTCTCGCACGTCGATGCGCGTTTCGTCATCGATACGCGGCGCCGACTCCGATATGTTGGCGAAAAAAATCGTCGTCTCGTGCAGCACGCGGTTGTGGCGGATGTTGCTCTTGAATGTCGCCGGTGTCTTGCCCGATGCGTTGCCCGGATAAACCGCCGTGCCTGGCACGCGAGCCGGAGGTTCGGGACCGGCTAGCGCGTCGCGCAGGAACGCGTCGAGCGCATCGGCTTCGTTCGCATGGGTTGCGGCAATCTCGCGTCCGCGATTCCAGGTCGACATCAGCACGAAAAGAATCAGCCCGACGGCGACAGGAAACCAGCCGCCGGAAGCGATTTTCGGCACGTTCGCGGATACCAGCGTCACGTCGACGACGAGCAACGGCGCGCTCACGAGCGCCACGCCGTAGCTGGGCCAATGCCAGACGTTGCGCGACACGCTGATCATCTGGATCGTGGTGATCAGCATCGTCAGCGCGACTGCGATGCCGTACGCCGAAGTCAGGTTCGACGAGCTTCGAAACGCCAGCACGAGAAACAGCACCGCCACGAACAGGACAAGGTTGACGGCGGGCGAATAGACCTGTCCGCGCTGCGTTGTTGACGTTTCGACGACCCGCAGGCGCGGCAGAAAGCCCAGTTCGATCGCCTGACTCGTCATTGAAAACGCGCCTGAAATCACCGCTTGCGAAGCGATGATCGTCGCGAGCATCGCGATGATGACGCTCGGCACGAGCGCCCACGACGGCGCAGCGTGGAAGAACGGCTGGTGAAAAGAGTCGGGCACGAACAACAGGGTTGCTGCCTGCCCGAAGTAGCCGATGATGATCGACGGAAACACGATGGCGAAGAGCGCAATACGGATCGCGCGGCGTCCGAAGTGACCGATGTCGGCATACAGGGCCTCCGCTCCGGTCAGCGCGAGAATCACGGCGGCGAGAATCGTGAATGCGATGCGGGGATGGCCGATCATCAGCGATACGGCCCATCGCGGCGATAGCGCATGCAACACGACGGGATGTTGCGCGACCCGATACAGCCCGACCGAGGCAAGAGACAGAAACCACACGGCCATCACGGGACCGAATGCACGCCCGACCACCGAGCTGCCACGTCGCTGAAACGAAAAGAGCGCGATCAGGATGGCTGCCGCGATCGGCACGACCCATGGATCGAAAGATGGACTGATCTCGCTCAGTCCCTCGACGGCCGACAGCACGGATACGGCCGGCGTTACCATCGAATCGCCATAGAACATCGCGGCGCCGAAGAGTCCCGCGAGTAGCAGCGCACGCGGCACCCGCCGCCCTTCGTCCTCATAGCCCGATCGAACCAGCGCCGTCAGAGCGATGATGCCGCCTTCGCCTTCATTGTCGGCGGCCATCACGTACCACGCGTACTTGAGTATGACGACGATGACGACGGCCCACACGATCATCGACAGCGTGCCCATCACGACCTGCACGTCGATCGAACCGGTTTCGATGGCGGCTTGGCGCAATGCGTAGATCGGACTCGTGCCGATGTCGCCGAATACGACACCCAGTGCGCCTAGCACGAGCGTGCCGCCGCCGCGCTGGCGGCGATACGACGAATCGTCGCTTTGCTCCCTCTTTTGCTCAGGCATTTTTTTACACGAAGGTTGTGCGATGCCGTACAAGCAATTGGTGGGCCGAAGCGCGATCCGTCGGCCGCGCTCGACCGTCGAAACCGATCACGCAGTGCTCAGGGGCGCGGCGCTGTCAGTCTCGTCCATCGCCGAAACGGCGCTACGGATGCGCGCGACAATTCGCGCGTCGAGCGGGGTGTAGACGAGCATGCTGAGCTCTGGCCGGCCATCGACGGCGAACAGCGAATATTCCATTTCGATGGTCCCAAACGCAGGATGCAGCAGGCGCTTAACGTGCTGGGCTTCGCTGTGGCCGAATACCTGGTTTTCGCGCCACATGCGTTCGAAGTCGGGGCTCTTGCGACACAGATCGTCGACCATATCGCCCACCTCGGAGGCGATCCCCGCGCGTGCGACGTCCGCGCGGAACGTCCCCACCACGGAGCGGGCGACGCTCTCCCAGTCATGCTGTTTTGCGCGGGCGTCGGGATCGCCGAACAGGAAGCGCAGGATGTTGCGCTGGCCCGGCGGCAGCGCGCTGTAGTCGGTCAGCACGACGGCTGCCGCGCGATTCCATGCGACCACGTCCCACGTCGCGGTCTTGATGATCGACGGGCTCGCCTCGAGCGAATCGAGCACGCGCTGTAAGCGCGGGTCCACTGCGTCGGTGGAGCGGTAGCGCACTTCCGGGGGGCGTCCGAGGCCCAGCATGAACAGATGTTCGCGCTCCGCGTTGGTCAGCATCAGCGCCGCGCAGATGCGCTCCAGCACCGCGGCGGACGGCGCGCCGCCGCGGCCCTGCTCCAGCCAGGTGTACCAGGTCGAACTGATATTCGCGCGCTGCGCGACTTCTTCCCGACGCAAGCCGGGTGTACGCCTGCGGCCCGAGAAGCCGAAGCTGGCCGGATCGAGCCGCGTGCGGCGGCTGCGCAGAAAGTCTCCGAGGGATTGGGCGGTGTTCACTGGACGATTAACCTGTTAGTCGCTTTACCGGGATAAGCTCACTACTTCAATAGCATAGCGAATGATCGCATAGTGCGTCCGTGGCTATTCTGGAGACTTGACCATGCGAATCTTTCTGACAGGCGCAACCGGGTTTATCGGCTCGGCTTTGGTGCCCGAACTTATCGAAGCCGGCCATCAGGTGATCGGCATGACCCGCTCCGATCAGGGCGCGCAGGCGCTCGTCGCAGCGGGCGCGGAGGTGCATCGCGGCACGCTCGAAGACACCGACAGCCTGCGCAGCGGCGCCGCGAAGGCCGACGCCGTCATACACCTTGCTTTCGATCACGACTTCTCGCACTTCGTGGAGAACTGCGAGAAGGACAAGCGTGCGATCGCAGCACTTGGCTCGGCGCTGGCGGGCTCGGATCGGCCGCTTCTGATCACCTCAGGCACGGGCGTCGGCAGCCGGGATAACGGGCAGCCGGCCGTCGAGGACGTGTTCAACACCAGCCACCCGAACCCTCGCATCGGCTCCGAGATGGCCGGCAATGCGCTACTGGAGGACGGCGTCAACGTGTCGGTGATGCGCTTGCCGCAAGTGCATAACCCATACAGGCAAGGCCTCATCACGCCGCTCATCCAGATCGCTCGGGACAAAGGCGTGTGCGCATATGTGGAGGAAGGACTTAATCGCTGGCCGGCGCGGGCATCTGTCGGATGTGGTGCGGCTGTACCGGCTTGCGATCGAGAAGGGCGAACGCGGTGCGCGCTATCACGCGGTCGACGAAGAGGGTGTTAGTGCACGAGAGATCGCCGAAGCGCTGGGGCGCGGCCTGAAGTTGCCGGTCGTCTCGATCGCGCGCGGCGAAGCGCAGGCGTACTTCGGATGGATGGCGATTTTCGCCGCGCTCGATATGCCGGCATCGAGCGCGCAGACGCAAGCGCGTTTGGGCTGGCGACCGACCGGTCCCACGCTACTGTCGGATCTGAACGAAGCGCGCTACGTTGCATCATAGATGTTTCAATATGCCGCTCGCGAGCCTGCGCAGTTCGTCGAACTGTGTGACGAGTTGGAGGCACAGAATAAAGGCTAGCGTCGCAGCGGGCGCCGGGTGGCGGTCCATCCATCGCAGCACCGGCGTCGCGTAGCGCGTGCGGATCGCATCGCGCGTCATGATCAAGGTGATCGTGATCCCCACCGCGGCGCCCACCAGCAAATCGGTCGGATAGTGAAAGCCGAGATAGGCGCGCGGAAGACAAATGAACAGCGCGGTATAGAGAAGCGCCAGCACACCGATGCCCCGCCACACGAGGAAAATGCCGGTGGCGACCGCCATCCATAGCATCGCGTGATCGCTCGGGAAGGAACTCCAGTTGGTCAGCACTGCGTCCTTGATATCGCCGCTGGCGAAGCTCAGATGCAGTTCGGGGTCATAGACGGGGCGCACCCTGAACGGCAACCAGTGAGTCAGCACTCTTCCGACGAAGAGCGCCGCGAGGCCGCTGACAACCGTCGCGAGAACCATTTCTCGCCGCCATTCGCGGCATTCGTCTTGCTGAAACCACATCCACCACAGCACGGGAACGAGCACGAGACCTTTGAAGGTGTACAGGTTGTCGATGGCTTGTATGGATAGCGTCGCGAAATGACTGAAATGTATGTTGGATAGATATGTTTCGATGGATAAATCGAAGCTATTCATATTTTTGTAAAGAAATGGAGCCGGTCGCCGGATGAGTATCAGCATAATTCATCGCCCGCAGGGGCATTTTTTTTCGCTTACCTTCACTGACAATTTTTACTGCGCAATTTCATCGCTAACTTTCGGTGACCCCGCGATCGCTCATCACAATGCGAAATACGGGTTGAAATCGCTCGTCGGAAGTTGTTTCCGTAACAGCGCCAGGCGCAGCGATGACCGATAGTCGGATCTTTCAAGGAGGCCATCATGAAACTGGTCGACTGGAATATTCAGTGGGGCTGCGGTGTCGACGGCCGCGTCGACCTCGGCCGGATCGTGCGGGAAGCACGCGCGTTGTGCGACTTCGACGTGCTGTGTCTGCAGGAAGTCACGCGCGGCTTCAACGAAGCACCGGCTGAAGGCGGATTGAAAGGCGCGCCGTCGGCCGATCAGTTCGCCGAACTTGCCGCTCTGCTTCCGGAAATGACCGTGCTCGATGCGATCGGCTCCGACCTGCCTTCGCTGGGCGCGAGCCGTCATCGGCGGCAGTTCGGTAATGCCATCGTGACCCGCTTACCGGTTCGTCAGGTGCTGCGCCATTCGCTGCCGTGGCCTGCCGATCCCGCCAAGCCGTCGATGCTGCGCGTCGCGCTCGAAGCGGTGCTCGAAGCCGACGTCGGTCCGATTCGTGTCATCAGCACGCACCTCGAATTCTATTCGGAGAAACAGCGGCTCGCGCAAGTGGCGAGACTGCGCGAGTTGCATCAGGAAGCATGCAATCACGCGCACTTTCCCGCGCGTGGTGAAAAGCCGGACAGCCCGTTTGCCGATACGGCGCGTCCACTCAGCGCGGTTGTCTGCGGGGACTTCAACAGCGCGTTCGAAGACACCGCGTTTTGTCGGATGCTCGAACCGATCGCCGACGCGCCGACCTTCGTCGATGCGTGGGCCCGCGCGCACCCCGGCGAGCCGCGGGCTGCGACGGTCGGCCTATACGATCACGAGCAATGGCCCGACGGACCATTCGCGTGCGATTTCGTTTTCGTCACGCAAGACCTGGGCACACGCATTGCGTCGTGCGATGTCGATCCGCACAGCCGCTCGTCCGATCATCAGCCGATGTGGCTGGAACTGCGTTGAAACTTCTGCGGGAATGCTTAAGGCTCTGTTAAGAGTTGTTCTGCGATGGTCGAGCCTATGTTCAAGCTACCAGAATAGTGAGCACCTCACATGAATATCAGCCGATCGGAAATTCGCGCGCATGCAGTCAGCAAAGTCCCTCAGATCACGCTGGGCTTCTGGATCATCAAAATCGCCGCCACGACACTTGGTGAAACGGGCGGCGATTGGGTGACCATGTCGCTCAAATTGGGTTATCTGATCGGCACCGCGATCTTTGCAGTTATTTTTATTGCGCTGGTCGCAGGGCAGATCAGGGCGGAGCGGTTCAATGCCACGCTTTATTGGGCGACCATCGTCGCAACGACCACGCTCGGTACCACGCTGGCCGACTTCTTCGATCGATCCGTGGGAGTTGGCTATCCTGGCGGTGTCATGATCGTCTTCGCGCTTCTGCTCGCGAGCCTGGGGATCTGGTACAAATCGGAAGGTACGGTGTCAGTGCAGAGCGTAACCACGCCGAGAGCCGAGTGGTTCTATTGGGTGACGATCCTCTTTTCGCAGACACTGGGTACGGCGTTGGGCGATTGGGTGGCGGGATCGGACGAAGGCGGATTGGGGCTCGGCTATGAGAACGGCGCTTTGATCTTCGGTGCGGGTCTGCTGATCGTCGGCGCGCTGTATTACTGGTCGCGGCTGTCGCGGACCGCCATTTTCTGGGCGGCGTTCATCCTGACGCGTCCGCTCGGCGCGACCTTAGGAGATCTGCTCGACAAACCCGTATCTCAAGGTGGGCTCGAGATCAGCCGACTCTATGCATCGGTGATTCTGGTTTCGTTCATGGCCCTGTGCGTGATTTTGTTACCGCAGCGTCCTGCTGGGCGAGCGATGCGGTAGTAGAGCGAAGAGGCTACAAATGTTCGGGAATAGCCATTGCATGCTCGCTGGACATTCGTTTAATCGAGGCTGACATGAAAAATCCCTGGACCAGGAAGAACCCGTTCCTGAGCATGTCGCTAAGCGGCGCCAATACCATCGCCAACTCGGCGGGGGTACGAACGACGGCGGCGGCCAAACGCGCGGCCTCCGCGTTTTGGAGCGCTGCACTCACGCAACCGAAGCCGAAGAAAAGAAGAAAGGCACGGCGCTGAGTTGACTCGTCCGCTGCCGGACGAGTTTGCCGCCTTGCGTGAGCGATCGCACACGGGGCGTATCCAAACGGCAAAAAAGAAGGGAGCGCCATAGTCGGCGCTCCGTTCATTCATGGGCTACACGGGCAGGCTTACTGGATCGGAGTCAGATAAGAACCCGACAGGAAACGTTCCGAACTCGGAATGGTTGCCGTGTAGGCCTGAATCGCGGCTGCAAGTTGCGGACGAATCAGGTTACGGTTGTAGTCGTAGATCGAGTAGCCGTCACCCTCGCCATTGCTCGGATCGCCGTTACGCATGACATACCAGAACGCCTTTGCCACCGAACTGTTGTTCATCAGAATCTTCAACTGATTGAACGCGGCCGTTTGTCCGGCATCCGTACCGTTGGTGCCATTGTTGGTCTCGGTCAGCCCAGATCGGCTTCGCACCGCTGCTGACGAGGTTCGATACGGTAGTCATGAATGCCTGCACCAGCGTGTTGTACTCGGCGCTGCCGAAGTACGGGTGAACGTCAACGACGTCGATCGTGTTGTTCAACGGGCTGGAAGCACTCTTCGTGTTGTTGCCCATGGCATTGATGTAGTCGGTCGCCTGGATCAGTTGGCTGCCTGCGGGCGGTAGCCAGCCGTTATTCGGATACGCCGAGTTGTAGAAGTACGAGATGCCCTGAGTATGCAGAACCGTTTTGTAGTCCGACTGGCTCTTCGTGTTCAGGACCTGCCTGGCTTCCGAATAGAGCGTCTTGCTGCGATTGGGAATTTAGCCGGAAATACCGTTCGGATCGCCGTAAGACGGGTCCGAAGCGGAGAACGACCAGTTGGTCTCATTGAACAATTCGATGTCAGCCGTGAAGGGCAGAACGACGTCCATCAGCGAGCCGAGATACTTCGTGAACGTCGCGTCGCAGAAGTCGAGTCGCGGCGACGATCCGCTCGGCGGATTCTGGGTGGCCGAGCATTGGTATGCGCTAGACGGTGCATACATGCCCCCCTGGAAAAGAATAACCGTGGACCTTGTTTGATCGGAATGGAGGCATGCGGTGGCGCGCACCATCGGCAACTCGCAAAAATGGGGCACGAGGTGAAGCTCTTGCCGGGCGAGTTCGTGAAGGCATTCAACATCGGAAACAAGAAAGATCCTGGCGACGCACGCGCAATCTGGTTTGCGGTCCAGCAACCCAGCAAGCCGGTGGCGGTGAAGACGGAAATGCAGCAGGCGATGCTGGCACTACATCGAATGCGCGAGCAGTTGGTGAAGTTTCGCACCATGCAGATTAACGGCCTGCGCGGACTGCTCGCGGAATACGGTGAAGTGATGAGCAATGGGCGGGCCAAGCTGGACAAGGAGATACCGGCGGTGCTCGAGCGGATCGCTCAACGTCTGCCCGCAGTGGTAATCGACACGTTGCGCGAGCAATGGAACGGGTTGGCGGAGCTGGATCAACAGGCCGCGCAGATCGAGCGTCGCATGCGCGAGTGGAAGAAGGAGGATCCGTCCGTGAAGAAGGTCAGTGAGATTCCCGGCGTCGGGTTGCTGACGGCTACGGCATCGGTGGCGACGATGGGCGACCCGAAGGCATTCAGGTCCGGCCGGGAGTTCCGCCGCATGGGTTGGTATCGTGCCGAAGCAGACGGGCTCCGGAGGCAAGGTGATCCTACTCGGTATATCGAAGCGTGGCGACACATATCTACGCACACTGCTGATCCACGGTGCGAGATCGGTGATTGAGCATGCGAAGGAGTCCGATCCATGGGTTTTGCAGATGCTCAAGCGCAAGCTCAAGAATGTCGTGATCGTGGCGCTAGCCAACAAGATGGCGCGGACGATTTGGGCGCTACTGGCCCACAACAGGCCATACCAGAAGGACTACCTGACCGCGAAGCCCGCCTGAGTGTCTTACGCAATGTGGAAGATTGACGTTTAACACAGGATGAACCTCGAAAGTTTGCACCCGCAGTCGAATGTGATGGCAATACAGGTCGGACCTGGGACTTGCTAAACCTGAATTCTCCGAAGAGCTTCGAGCTCGATATTGAAATGAGGTGCAAGTCAGCGGATTCCATAGGGGCCCGCAGCGGTTGTATTGGCTGCATGAAGGCCGGATACAAAGCTGCAAGCCGTTCCTGTTACACCAGATCAATCGAAAGCTGTTGCAAAAAAAGGAGGCGTCCATACAACGGGGAATGAACCGAGAACGTCGGCGTTACGTTTGCCGATGACCATCAGTTCCTGAGGCGATGGCACACGTAACGCAAACACGTCAAACTCGTGAGTCAACTGTCGCTGACGTCACGATTGCAAATGGACTTTGCGCGGGATATGCGGCTTTCGTATCGATCGTCGCGAAACGGCTCAATCGCCTTGTCCCGCCCGTTGCACGTGGGCGCGGTTATAAGGCTGACCGTTCGCCTGAACCGGCGGCGAACCGTTGTCGGCGGACACTACGCCGTTGCTGTACTCATTCGTAGTCGCGTTCGCGACTGCGTTAGCAGAGAGCGAGGAGTTGGCAGTCACGTACTGCGTGCTGCCGTCATCGCTTGTTTCACCGCCGCAACCTGCAAGGCTCAGGATTCCTGCGGTAAATGCAAGTACTGAAACAGTTTTTGCGATCTCAGGAAGTTGACGAAATGATGGTTTTAGTCTTGGAGAGAGTCTGCTGAAAGAGGACACCTTTCTATCAAGGCCGATCAACCTTGGCCGCTAAAGCGAACAACGTTCGGGTGATAAGGACCTCGCCACGAATAATTACGCAGAAACACAGATAAAACTAACTAATGATTCGCTTTTGTCAAAAGGCACCAGTCGCCGGACTCGCGTAATGCATTAATCGAATTCAATCATCAGATTAAATGCGATGCACCGGAAACACGTTGAAGCA
The DNA here is from genome assembly GCF_050435705.1 of Paraburkholderia sp. JPY419. Taxonomy (NCBI): domain Bacteria; kingdom Pseudomonadati; phylum Pseudomonadota; class Betaproteobacteria; order Burkholderiales; family Burkholderiaceae; genus Paraburkholderia; species Paraburkholderia sp. JPY419. The sequence continues at coordinate 391,133 of NZ_JBNDKV010000001.1, forward strand.
TTCAAAAAGCACGATTCGGTGATTCGTCGAAAATTGCAAAGTTATACTGATCGAAACGACCAAGGTTTTCCCTGACTGATCTGACGAAACGAATGATACAGAAATGGCGCAAAAATTGCCCCGCCGTCGTAACCAAGCGTAACAACGAAATCTGTGAGATGGAGGCGTGTCGGTAAGGGATAGCTGAAAACTTGGGTGAATTCGTTAGTATGATTTTTTAGAAAGAGAGGCCGTCCGTCGAGGCCTTTCGGTGGGACTGCCCCACTCGCAATACATAAATCGCGAAATGCGGATCTCGCGACGCTTCGATTTAGTGCTTTTGAAAATAAAAGCTGCAAGTCAAAAAAGGGCTTTGCTCGGGCCTTCGAAACGGCCAGTTCCTGGAGGTTCACGGTTATGTGGCCGACCTCACAAAACGCAGCAAGTCGCGGGCCAGACGCTGTCATTTTCCGGAAGGTTCCCTGCTACGCTCACCAGTGAGAGAGCGACCGTTAGCCGTCGCGCGCGACGTCTGCACATTTGGCGCGCGGGTAACAGCAGTGAGAGATGGCGACGAATAGTTCTGAAGATCGTTACACGTTGCGGGAGATTACATTCATGTTTCATCAACACGCGCCGGGTCGCGCGGCGTTGCGCGCGCGCGCGCCGGTACGAAGCCCGAGTCGCCGTGCGCTGTTGCGTGGAGTATCGGCGGCGGCGTTAGCCGGCATTTCCTTTCCGCTATATGCGCAGCACGCAAGCGTGGGACTCGTCACGCCGCCTATTCGTCTCGACGACTACTGGGTGATCGATCAAAGCGGCCAGAAGCAGCTTCTAACCGACCTGTTGCATCGGAAAGTGACTGCGTTGCAGACGATTTACACAGGATGCAGTTCAGTTTGTCCTTTGCAAGGTGCGCTGTTCAGCACCGTTCAGCAACGGATATCGCAGTTGCAGCATCGCTATCCCCTTCAGTTGGTGTCGATCGGAATCGATCCGCTTTCCGACTCGCCGCCCGCGCTGCACGCATGGCTCAAGCGCTTCGAGGCCGGACCCGAATGGCGGGCGGCCACGCCGACGTTGCAGGACGTCGACCGGATGCGCACAGCGCTTTCGGGCAGCACCTTGCCAGTCGGCAACATTGCCGATCACTCGACCCAAATCTACTGCTTCGACGCTAACGCAATGTTGCGCTGGCGAAGCGATGACCTGCCCCGCGCGGATCAAGTTTGCGAGGTATTGGGCGCATTAGGGCGTGTGTAACCTATTGGACTGAGAACATGTCACGAAAAAATCGCTTAGGTTCATGTCGCAGTGATTCGACAGGTGCGTGAGAGCATTGCTGCTAATTGCATTTTTGCCGGTGCTTTCAATGTACTCCACGACTGCAAGCGCAGACATCGAGTACGATCACCGTTAACGGCACCAGCTTGTGCGCCGATGTGGACGCCCAATCGACAACGCCTGGCGCTTCGGTCATCCAGTGGACCTTCCATGGGCAGAATAACGAGCTTTGGACACTGACCCAGAACAACGGGCTTTATCAGTTCGTCAACGTAAACAGCAATCTTTGCCTCGACATCTACGGTGTAAGCACGGACGCCGGCGCTGGAGCGGACCAGTGGACCTGCAATGGCCAGGGGAATCAAAGCTTTCAGCTCATACCGCAAGGTGGCGGCTTTGCGATCGTCGCGTCGCAGAGCAACTTGTGTCTGGCGGTTGCGAGTCTCACGGCATAGGGCGCGCAGATCACGCAGCAGCCTTGCAGCGGCGGCGCGCTGCAGACATCAGCGTAACGCTGAGCAATGGCAACGTATTCCTGGTGGGTGGTTCGTGGAACGGAGGCGAAGGCGGCAAGACCTGCGAGACCTGGTCACCGAGTACGGGTTGGCAGGTCAACAGCGCCATTCTCGCCGACTACATCCTCACGAATGACGCGGCTGGCATTTTCCGCTCCGACAAATCATGCATGGCTGTTTGCGGTGGCAAATGGGCGAGTCTTCCACGCCGGTCCGAGCGTTGCCATGCACTGGTTCGATACCGCCGGCGGGGGCAACGTGACGCCTGTCGGCAACCAGGGCAGCGATACCGATGCGATGAACGGCAACGCCGTTATGTACGATATCGGCAAGATCCTGGCTGCAGGCGGTGCGACGAACTACGAGTATGCCAACGCGACTGCGAACGCCACGCTAATCGACATCAGTAGCGGCACCGCGGTGACGCAAGCGCTTACGCCGATGAATTACCGCCGCGCCTTTCACACCAGCGTGGTCTTGCGGAACGGCCAGGTGGTGGTCTTAGGTGGAGAGGCGTACCCGATAACGTTTTCGGACGACACTGCCGTGCTGGCGCCAGAGTTGTGGGACCCTACCACGAAGACTTTTTCGGTGCTTCCGCCGCAAGCCGTGCCGCGCAACTATCACAGCATCGGACTGCTGTTGCCGGACGGTCGCGTATTGAGCGGCGGCGGTGGACTGTGCGGAAGTTGCTCGACAAATCATACGAACCTCGAAATACTGACGCCGCCGTACCTGCTGAACGCGGACGGCTCGCGGGCAACCCGACCGACCCTCACAGCCGCGCCGACCCCAGCACAGCTCGGGACATCGATCGCCGTGACGGGCAGCAGTGGCATCACGGCCTTTGCGTTGATGCGCTTGTCTTCGTCGACCCACGCGGTCAACAACGAGCGCGGCGGGTACCCGTGACTTTCACGGTAGGAACGGCGGATGAATATCTGATCAATATTCCTTCCGATCCGGGAATAGTCGTGCCCGGCTACTACATGCTGTTTGGCCTGAACGCGAAAGGCATGCCGAGCGTTTCGCGTACGGTGCAGATCCAGTGATGGCGATACTGTCAGGGCGGACCGCGGCGCGTGTGGCGCTAATGCTCGGGTTGGCGAGCATCATGTATGTTGCGCACGCCGCGCCGCTTTGCGGGCCAAAGGATCTCGGGTGCGCGATCTTCAACGGGCAGCATTCATCGCGGCGCAATTGCGCGACGGCGACCATTTGCTGCCCGGCTCGACTACCCGTTGCGCGAACTGCCATTCGCAAACCGGCGCGGCCGACGCATTCGCACCACCGTTGACGGCAATGTCAACTTGAAGGCGGGCTGGATAGAATGGCGAAATGAAAAAGAGCACCTCGCCGTATCACGGTTTCCGTTTCCCATCCGCGGTCATCAGCTGCGCGGTACGCTGGTACCATCGCTTCAATCTGAGCCCGCGCGACATCGAGGAATTGCTGCCCGAACGTGGTGTGGTGGTCACATATGAGTCGGTGCGCAACCGGTGCGACCGGTTTGGTGCGACGTTCGCCTGCCGGGCCAAAGCAGTCCGGCCGCGATCGGGCACGACGTGGCATTTGGATGAGGTGTTCGTGAAACTGCGCGGGGAGCCATACGTGCTGTGGCGCGCGGTGGACGAACATGGGACCGAACTGGAGGTGCTGTTGCAGAAGAAGCGCGACAAGGCCGCCGCAAGGCGTTTCTTCAGAAAGATGCTGCGCTCGCACCCGGTGCCCCGGAAGATCGTCACCGACCGGTTGCGCAGCTACCCGGCGGCAAAGGCCGAGGTGCCACAGCTGGCCAATGTGAAACACGTGTTCGTGAAGGCTTCGGCCCGGGTGAACAACCGGGCGGAAAACAGCCACCAGCCGACGCGCCGGCGTGAGCGCCAGATGCAGGGTTTCCGTGATCCGCGACGCACGCAGCGCTTTCTGTCGAGCTTCGGACTGATCCGGCAACACTTCGCCTTACCCCGTCACCGCATGGACGCTGCTACTCACCGTGCCCAGCTGAAGCAACGTCTCGACGGCTGGTATGGCTGGAGCGCAGCCGACCTAGTCAAGTACACCCGGTAATCAGAAGGAATCCTCCGGACTGCCGATTCGTACGGCCATCTTCCTTCAATTTGACAAAGCCCGCAGCACGGCACGACGGAGAGGTTCGCGACGCCCACGACCGGACGTCCTGCTTGACGCTCTCCACACACTGCCCACAAAGGTCCCCTCGCTGGCTCAGGTAGTGTTATGGATTGCCAGCCTCGGCGGCTATCTCGAATCGCAAGCATGATCGTCCCTCTCGACCAACGTCATATGGTGTGGCTTCCTTTCGCTGCGCGAGATTACTGAGATGTACCGGATATTTCGGCAAAACGAATGAACCTCGCAACGCTAAAGAAGCGGCTAACCCTCAGCTTGTGGGGCGAGAGTGACCATCTTTCTTCTGGACACCTCCGATACCCGAGAACTTGTCGCGCGAACGTGCGCTCGCCGTCGTTGAAGTCATTGAGGCTCTGCGCGCGCGCATCGCACTGCATGACCTGCTGCACGAACGGCATGCGCCCGCCGACGATCCTCGCCTCAACCACAGCGGCGATCGCTTTTGACGGGGAGTGGCTATCCCGACCGTCAACGGCGCTCCTTCGTTGACGGTCCTGGTCAACCATGTGCCAATGACTTTCCACCTTGGGAACTGGTCTACCAGACGGTGCACCGGCCGCACGATCCAGCGCAGCGTGTTGAACATCTCGCGCAGTTCGTAGCGGCGCTGCGGTGCGGTCCTAGTTCATCAAGGTCAGGTACGAAGCAGCGAAGTATCACTCTTCATCCGATACATCCGTTGGGTATGGCCTGCGCTTTTTCATCCTGACAGGATACTTGGTCCGACAAAGGGCGCCTAACACCTTCTAGCGAGAGAACAAGGCTTTATATTGTGCTGCCGCCAACGGTACGTTCCCAGAGAGAGGCCCTTGAATAGCAGCATTGGGCCCACCCAGGTTCGTGTTCCAGTACGAATGGTAAAGGACATTGCTACCACCTGCCATCAACCAGTTGTACATGTTTGTGATGAAGGTGGGATTATCACCATGGCCGCTCGCGTCGATTGAACAGGACCATTCAGGATAGGCTTCCTTCTTGCCGTGGGCAGCAGCAAAGGCGCGAAGCTGTGTGATATTTGCTGCTCCGCTAGTGATGTCGCTCCAGCCATTGGGATTCCACTCGTCGTAGACATCCATCGACACGATATCCACACTGGCGTCGCCAGGATAGGCCGCCTGCCAGTTGAAAGTGTCGTAGGCCTGGAAGTCGGTACACCAGTCGAATCGGAGACCGGGCGCGATGGCCTTCATCACCTGCGCGACGTGCGCGAACGCCGCCGCGTAGCCATTAGGATCACTACGGGAATTCCATGCATACCAGTTGCCGTTATGTTCCCAGCCAAGCCGGATAATCACCTGGGCCGGATTCCCAATGGACTTGATGTTGTTGGCCAGTGCCTGCCATGTCGCATCCTGTGCCCCCCCTGCGATGCTTGCAAATGTATCCGATCCCAGCAGCAGCGGAACGGACATAACTTCATAGCGACCAGGCTGTGCAATCCATGTCTGTGTGGCAGACAGGAAATACGGTGTGGCTACGTCTGACCATGAATCGCGGGCGGTGAACGTCAGCCGATACAGGTCCGGCTTGCCAAGCCATGCACTGAATGCGGCATAAAGCGAAACATCGTTGTCGCCTTCACAATGTACGCCGATCGCAGGTCCCGTGGATGATGCGACGCGGGGGTCCGAGGAAGTGTTCCACGCACTGCCCGACCACACCCACCAGCTTCCATAGGCAGATTGGTAGATGTTGCCGCCGTACAGCAGCAGTAGGGTGACGTTCTGTGAGAACCCCGCCTTCGCGCCTCCCTTGTATATCACGCCGTTCTTTACCGTCCACGTATTGCCGGAGGGGTCGATGATCGACGAGGCGGGCGGAATGGTCGTGCCATCGGGTGACGGTCGCTGTGCGGCATTGGCTAATGCTTCTGGCGAAGCGGCTCCAGAGTCGGTACCGCCCCCGCATGCCGTCAAGATATAGCTACCAACAACTGCTGTGGCACCAGTAAGAAATTGGCGACGTTTTAGCATATGAATAATCCTTTATGTAAATGCCATTAGTAGTCCAAATTACAAGCAAGATAAATTCGCCTGAGACATCGGACTGTCCGATGGCGCGATTGTCTAAAATTTCAGGGGGAGAAGCGCAGGCAACCGGCGCAGCGCAAACGTTCGCACCAAGATAAGTACTTGACCTCGGGACAAGCTTCGCGGCGCGCGCTGCGGTCAGGGAAAAGAGAGCTGGTGCTCTTGTGCGGCATTGGCTAATACTTCTGGCGAAGCGGCTCCAGAGTCGGTCCCGCCCCCGCATTGACGACGTTTTAGCATATGGATAATCCTTTATGTAAGTTCCGTTAGTAGTCCAAATTAGGACCTGCCACAACAGTAGATTCAAATAAGTCCGACTACGTTTGACTTCGCCGCCGCTGGATCGAAATCCCTAAGCCCATGGAATCAGAATAGGTGAGCAACCCCGCGAAAACTATTCTACGAAAGTTGGCTGCGTCCCCTACCCGAACATAAATGCGCTTACACGCTCGGATAATCGGGAAATCCAGAAAGCTCGTTGACCGGGTACCTGCGAAGAAATCGCGACGTCATACAGCGGAAGTCGGTTCTAGACGGTGTTATGAACTTTCGGCCAGACCTGGTATCCCGGCCGGATGAAAAAATGCAGACCCTACCCAACGGATATGTCGGATGAAGAGTGGTACTTCGCTGCTCCGTACCTGACCTTGATGAGCAAGGACGCGCCACAGCGCAGATACGAATTGCGCGAAATGTTCAACGCTTTGCGCTGGATTGTCCGCGCGGGTGCGCCGTGGCGTCTGCTGCCCAATGACTTTCCGACTTGGAAGACGGTCTACCAGCAGACGCAACGCTGGATTCAGGCGGGCTGTTTTGAAGCCAAGGTCCATGACCTGCGCTCGATCATCCGGGTGGCGCAGGATCGTCGAGGTCAGCCCAGTGCAGTGATCCTTGATGGCCGGACGCTGCAATCGACATGCGAGAGCGGACCGCGTGCAGGCTATGATGGGTACAAACGCAAGAAAGGCAGCAAGGCGCACATCGCGGTTGATACCTTGGGGCAACTGCTCGCAGTGCATTTGACGCCGGCCAACGAACAGGAGCGTGCACCGGTTGGAGAATTGGCGCGGCAGGTCCAGCAGGTCACGGGTCAGACGGTCAAGGTAGCATTCGCGGATCAGGCGTACACCGGCGAAGCGCCCGCGCAGGCGGCACTCGACGAGGAGGGCATTGAGCTTCAGGTCATCAAGCTGTCCGAGGCGAAAAAGGGCTTTGTACTGTTGCCACGTCGCTGGGTGGTCGAGCGCAGCTTTGGCTGGCTTAACCGCTTCCGCCGATTGGCCAGGGATTACGAGCGATTGCCTGAAACCCTGGCTGGCTTGCACTTTGTCGTGTTTTCCGTGCTTATTCTTGTTCACTTTGCATCCCTTACCAAAAGTGCATAACACCGTCTAGACAGCGGTGATCCGTCTATTCCAAAGGAGTCGCCAACTAGGGGCCGTCGTCTTTCTGGGCTGCGCTTTAGAGTCCGCCTTACCGGCACGAACGGTAGGCAGATATCGAAGACCCGAGGCGACGCCAATACGTTAGGCGGAAGTACAAGGTTATTTCGCTTGCATTGCGGAGTGCTAAATCAACTCAGTGTTGTCCCAAAAGCCTTGCGCCGCTCAGCAAGCTACTCGCCTTGACTTCGCGATTTAGGGGTAAATCCTACCTTCAACATCGGCGCAGGGAAAGACTGCAACAGTCTTTTTCCGCCAAAAAGCAGAATTTCTCTCTAATCTCCCGGCCGATCGCAAAACATTTGGACTTTTTGTGGGGTTATGCGGGCGGGACACCCCATCTCCATGGCTTCGACTCAAGCAGGCCTCGTTTACGCGAGACTATCAACTGAAGATTCGGCGATGAAATAGTGAATCAGTATCCAGAGCGCAGTGTTCGTAATTGAAGCGTGCCGCACCTTCCGACGCCAGCAGGCGATTCGCAACGCGCGCAAGTGAATCTGCTGGGGGCGGCGCAGGCTGTAGTGTCGACGGTAGATCCGCCTGATATCCGTGGGTTGGTTACCACATTACAGGGTTCCGTCTTGTGAACCTGCCGCGCTCTATGATCGAGAGTCTGCCCCGTGGGGGTGTCTCGTAGAATCTTCGCGGATTGTTCACGGACCGTGCTGCGCCGTCCTCAGCAGACTCTTCTTCCTCCGTTGAATGCGCAATGTGCTGCGATCAGTGCGTATATGGTTGCGACTCAGGCGCGGGTGGGGTCATTCGCGCGAATGCGGCCAACTCCCGGGCGATGGCGATTACGGCAACGTTGCGATGTTTCCCACGCGCAACCAGTCTTCGATTTCGCTTGCACAGCCGCAGTTGTGCGTCCCACGCGCGATCGATGATCGCCTTGGGTAAACCGTCGTGACGTTGCTGGATGGCGGGGCTCACCTTGGCGAGGTGACGGTATGACCAGGCCGCTTCGACCAGCAGGTGACGCGTGTGGCGCGACAATCTGGATGAGAGACGTGTTGCCTCACGGGATGATGTTACTCCCGGGTAATTGTCGCTCTCCGGTTGTTTTGCGATGAAGGTGGTGCTGCGTAGCAGCGCCAGCCTTCATCGCGTCGGCGTCGCCGAGTATCCTGATCACCAGTTCCCTCGCGCGATTCGATGTCCATGCCTTTACGCGGCGCTGCAGAGTACGCAGTTGGGCGCCAGAATACATTGCCGGTGCCATGGCGACTAGACGCTCATGTAGCTTCTTCGCCGTGATGCCGGCTCTCCTTCAAGCCATTGCTGTATTGTCGGCCAGGTGTGCTCGAACGGATCTTCCCGGCTGCGCCAGTCATGTGGCACGCGCGCTTTTCGATGATGCGTCGGTCTTACCTCGCCGTCCTGCCACGCTGTCCCAAGACTCGCCAGGAAATCCGTGAGGGAGACGCGTCCAGGTTTTTTTGCCTCCTTCGGCGCAGTGCCTAATTCGCTGCATTGCGCGACATGCTGCTGCGCTTCGCGCATTCGGCTCAGGAGATCCAGCGGGTCGAGTGCCCGAAACTGAGCACGTAGTTTGCGTTTGGTTGCTTTGGGCACCGATGCCGAGCGCAGGACGCGCTCAAGTGGCGTCAAGGGCGCTTCATATCGCTTCGTGACCCTCGCGCCATGACGTGTCTTGGATTTCAGCTTGAATGAAGGCGGGAAGAAGTTAATGTACAGACGCGACACCTGGTAAAGGGATGCAAGGGTTTCCGTGGCTGCAAGTCCACGCAACCTGCCATATCCGACGAGGCGGCGCACGACTGATCCATTCTTTTGCTCGACCCACGCCTGGTCATTTTGCTTGTAGGCACGTGAGCGTGTCAGCTCGATACCAGTCGCCTTGCAGAAGTCGAACATGGCCTCGTTCATGAAGGCTGTATCGTTATCGCAATCCAGACCGCGAAGCGGAAACGGCAAGACTCGGCTAACCCGTTCGATATGCTCGAGAACGAGCGCACCGGTTCGATACGGCATTGCCAGGCATTCGGTCCAGCCGGTCGCGATATCGGTCATCACGAGACTGTGCACGAAGTCGCCGTCGATCTTGGTGCCACCGCAATGCTCGACGAAATCAACCTCAAGATAGCCGGGTAGCGGATTATTCCAGTCAGAGAAGGTCCGGATCGGCACCGCACGGCGTATCGCATTGCCGATTCCTCCAGCGCGCCGGCGTTGACCCGCGAAAGCCTGTTCGCGCACGTCCCGCAGCAGCCGGTCAATGGTGGCGGCGCTGATCTGGTTTAGCCGCTGGCGAACCTCCTTCGAGAGCGACAGGTGGCCCTGCCGTGTCATCGCGTCGATCAGCGTTGGGACGAGCGCCTTGAGCCGTTTGCCGCAGATCCGGTCGGCAGCCTCCCACAGCGTGATCAGCGCGGACCGCACCACATCGTCATAGCGTCGCTGGGGGCCGGGCTTCTTCCTCGAAGCCGCAGGCTCGCGACGCAGCACACGGATAGCGTGCTTGCGGTGATACCCAGTCACCCGAACAAACTCGTCCAGTATCTCGCGCTTATCGTTCCGGTCAGAACGGCGGTACCGCTCACCGACTGCCTCAGTCAATTCCCGTCGTGTTGTCATGCTAAGCCGCCTCGTCATAAGTCGTCCCCGCCAGCATTCTGACGGGTAACAAAATGGAAAGGACGCCTCCCCCCGCAAGGGCCGACGGATATATGGGTGATGAGGCGGCGAGGTGGGCGGTTTTCGCAGCCGACGACACCAAATTTGTGAAAGTGACAGTTCTGAAACCACCACTCAAGCTCAGGAGAACACGAATGGAATTTACCGCTGTCGGCGTCGACGTTGCTAAACGAGTGTTGCAGTTGCACTGGGTCGAGCCGAAGACCGGGGAGATACGCTCGACGCCTCGCAGGTCTGCAAGGGCGCTCCCTGGGTCAAAGGCTGCCGATCTGCAGCACCCTGAGGTACAGAGGGGGTCGTTCGGTACGTCGCGGCGCCCGCTACCAGAAGACCCGCAGCAAATTCCCCTTGAACTTCAGTAACGTGGTGAGGTGAGCACATGTCGCGTACTCGGTTGGCCCCATGAGAATCAGGTTGGCGCCGTTGCGCAGCCAGCCGTCGCCAGCGCAAAGTGCCGAGACGTGCGCGCGGGCTTTGTCAAATTGAAGGAAGATGGCCGTACGAATCGGCAGTCCGGAGGATTCCTTCTGATTACCGGGTGTACTTGACCAGGTCGGCTGCGCTCCAGCCATACCAGCCGTCGAGACGTTGCTTCAGCTGGGCACGGTGAGTAGCAGCGTCCATGCGGTGACGGGGTAAGGCGAAGTGTTGCCGGATCAGTCCGAAGCTCGACAGAAAGCGCTGCGTGCGTCGCGGATCACGGAAACCCTGCATCTGGCGCTCACGCCGGCGCGTCGGCTGGTGGCTGTTTTCCGCCCGGTTGTTCATCCGGGCCGAAGCCTTCACGAACACGTGTTTCACATTGGCCAGCTGTGGCACCTCGGCCTTTGCCGCCGGGTAGCTGCGCAACCGGTCGGTGACGATCTTCCGGGGCACCGGGTGCGAGCGCAGCACCTTTCTGAAGAAACGCCTTGCGGCGGCCTTGTCGCGCTTCTTCTGCAACAGCACCTCCAGTTCGGTCCCATGTTCGTCCACCGCGCGCCACAGCACGTATGGCTCCCCGCGCAGTTTCACGAACACCTCATCCAAATGCCACGTCGTGCCCGATCGCGGCCGGACTGCTTTGGCCCGGCAGGCGAACGTCGCACCAAACCGGTCGCACCGGTTGCGCACCGACTCATATGTGACCACCACACCACGTTCGGGCAGCAATTCCTCGATGTCGCGCAGGCTCAGATTGAAGCGATGGTACCAGCGTACCGCGCAGCTGATGACCGCGGATGGGAAACGGAAACCGTGATACGGCGAGGTGCTCTTTTTCATTTCGCCTTTCTATCCAGCCCGCCTTCAAGTTGACATTGCCCAAGCGCCGCAATCAAGCGCTCATTGCCCTTGCCAGACGACGCTGCGACGTGTTGTTCGCAATGCCGCGCGACGGCACCCTATCAACCAAAATCCGCCCCTAATGCTTGACGAACGACATAGGGGCACCCCCCGCGCCCGAGCAGCAACAGGACCGCCGCTCGCGTGCGCGTGTCCCCATGTATGTGATCGATTGACAGCTGCTGCAACGTCATTTCCTCGGCTTCACTCAGCTCTACCACACATCATCCGCTACCCTAGCATCATTACGGCGGCAGATTAGCGAAATCCGAAAAGATTTGCCGGGACACTTAAATCGGAACGTTTCCGGTCAGGTAATAATATTAACTAAGCCTGTCATTTTCCATTGCCGTCAAAAGCTGCCGTGCAATGTGTTATTTCGCACAGAGCAGTCAATTTTAGGATCTTATCGTCATGCAAGGTCGTTCGCATTCCCTCTCGGTGCCACGAAACAATTATCGAAAAGATATTTTATTTCAGGGGTCTCGTTACGCGAACTTCCTTTCGCACGGCGAAGCTGTGCTAGCGCTCCGCTTCGACGAGAACGAGCCAGAACTGCTCAATTCCGCGCTTGATTCGCGAGGCGAGATCTTTTCAGTAACATTATGTCAGACTTTTCATTGCGTTTTTTCAGGGTCCGGCAGTGATCTTTGGTCGGTTAAAACAAAGCGATTTTCCTAGGTGAGAATTCAGTACCGTTTTCGTTGCCCTAAATTGTGAGGAATACTTCGCACCTTGCGTTTTAAGCGGTCTGGATTCACATATGATATGTGCGCTTGCTAACAGAGGCGAATTGGCTTCCGATTGCATGCTCTTGCGCATATGACATCGCCTGCCATTTAAGACCAAGGCGTATAAACGGCGATCGTTGCTGAAATACACCAACGCGACATGTCCTGCGGTATACAAATAGGAATCCAAAGTAACTGCAAACGGTGACACAGATTTTCGGTTAATACGGTGGTCGTTGCTATGTGACGTAAGGGTACGGGACCGCGTATTTCCTCTGCAATGGTTGTGCGATCTGGACATATTATAGGATTCTACAGATGAATGCCTTGTTCTTGTCGCATGTGCGTGATGCGAAGTCATCGAATGGCGGTATGGTCTACTCGAATCAGATTCTTTCGCAATTGCGGAGAGTATGCGCTCGAGTTGATGTCCTCTACGTGTACGACGATTTGCCGAAGTGGAGAAAACTCAGAATCGCGTTTTCGTTTTTGCGGTCGTTGTTCGGTCCATTACCGGCGAAGGTTTTATATTTCGATCGACCGAGCGCTCACCGCGCGTTGTCGAGGCTAACGGCAAGCGTAACACCGGACATAGTCGTTTTCGACCATTTGGAAACAGTCGTGTATCTTCGCAACCAGATCGGCGCGAATTCGATTCTGATACAGCATAACGATGAGGCGACGCTTTATGAAGATCGCTTGAAGAAGATTAGCAACCCGATCACCTCAGCCATGCTGAAGTTCGAGTGCCTCAAATTGCGGCGCTTTCAGGAGCGCGCAAACGCGCTGATCCGCAATCATGTATTTATCTCCCCGGACGAGTTGGCCAAAGGCGCGGCCCTTGAGCCGTTTGGCAATCGCTTTTGCATGTTGCCGGCCTTCGATTACATGCCAGCGGAAAGAATAGCGCCGTCGGCAACCGATAAGCCAATTCATCTCGCGTTTCTTGGCAACATGGAGTGGTGGCCGAATCAGGATGCTGTCGAATGGCTACTTTCCAGAATCATTCCACACATCGACGAAAATAAAGTTATTTTCCATTTGATGGGTGCCGGCTCCGAAGCTGATCGTTATCAACGCAAAAACGTCATCGGACATGGATTCGTCGATCAGTCTTCCGAGATTTGGAACAAATCCAATGTCTTTCTCTCGCCCATTGTGTCGGGCGCGGGAATGAACGTGAAAGTCGCCGAATCAATTTACAACAGGAGATCGGTAATCAGCACGTCCAAAGGTGTCCGGGGGATACCGTTGGTCAAGGACCCGTCAGTGATCGTCAGCGACTCGGCAAGCGAATGGATTGCGCTTTTGAATGACCGAAACCGTCTGGCACAACTGGACCGGAAGGCAGTGCTTGCCGAAAACTCGGACATATTCGATCGGAACTCTTCATTTGACAAATTCAAATCATTTTTGGAGAAATGTAAATGAGTGTTCCCATTTTGTATATCGCTTCGCGACCGTTTATTCCGGCCGCTGGCGGACGAGAAAACATGATCTTCCAGTCTCTCCAATTCCTTGAGAACCAGCATAAAGTAAGTGTTGTCATTTTCAAAGGGAAGAACGAGTTGGTTGACCTGCAGCGGTATTATGCGCGCTTTCCGAAATTTAGATTTCATCTGCTTGACTTGCCGACGGCCCCCAATTGGATCCTTGAATGGATCATTACCGCACGCCCGCTGCCTTTGCAGGTAGCAATGTATCTGTCTCGCAGTGGGAAGCGACTTATTCGTTCCATCATCGACGATCAGAAATGCAAGCTGGTTATTGCGGATATGCTGCGGACTTCGATGCTATTCCAGACCAAGGACTGCATTTCAGTCGTGGAACTGGACGATCTGCTTTCGGTGCGCTATCTCCACAATATCCGCGCGAGTGTCGGCAATCGTTTGCTCGGTACGTACGAGGACCGCATGCCTGCCTTCGCCGCCAAGATCGCGAACCGGTTCTCTAGAACCGTTTTGAGATATGAGCGGTGGGCTATCAGCCGGATGGAGCGCAACAGCGCGACCAGGCACAACGCCGTGGTGTTCGTATCGCACGCGGAAGCAGCTCTCTTCAAACAGATGACGGGTGCGGATAACGTCTATGCAGTTCCGCCGACGACCAAGATTCGGAAGGCACCGGATCGCCTGCTTCCCAGTCCAACTGACAGGATCAATTTGATGTTCTTCGGGAACATGCATACGACGGCGAACCGACAGTCGCTGCGCTACGTGCTCGAAAGCGTGTTGCCCGCATTGACTCATCTTGGCGTCGACTATCGCTTCCATGCGATCGGTCGTTGCCCGCCGGAGCTCATTGCGCGCTACCAGCGCCCCGACGTTTTTTTCACCGGTTTCCTCGACAATCCCGATGATCTTTTCGACAGCATGCACATCCATATTGCACCGATGTTTGGCGGCACTGGAATAAAGACGAAGATCCTCGAATCGCTCGCCAGAGGCATTCCGACGATCACAACCGCGGATGGCGTGATCGGGATGTCCGTCGAGTCGGGCCGCGAACTGTTCATCTGCGCCGATGCCAACGAGATCGCGCTACGATGCGTGGACCTCGCGCGTGATGCAAATCTGTACAGGCTCCTGAGCAAGGCCTCGGCTAGATTTGCGTCTGAACAGTTCAATTTCGACATCAACCGAAACCGGTATCTGGATATCTTGAGAACTTGCCTGGCTGCACCGGTCGCCAAGACGGCTCCTGTATTAGGAGGCGCACAGTGAATTTTGGCGTTTTGCAGTTGGCCCGCAAGGGCGCAGTACAGTTACTGGCGGCAGGAATGATGGGCGTCTTGACGTTGGCGCAAATCGCTTTTTTGTCGCGCCATTTTGGCTATCGGCAGTTGGGTATCGTCTCCACTCAGCTTCTCGTCGTATCGATTTTCACGACGTTCTGCGACTTCGGATGGGAAGGGTTCATCATCCAGGAGCGCGGAACTCGCCGGCGTGTCGCTCTCATTCTCGGCTCGGCGTTGCCGAGAATGATTGGTTTCGCGGCGGTGGTCGATCTCGTGATCGCGCTGGCCCTTAGAAAACTGGGTGTTGCAGAAACTGCGTGGGTGACCCTGCTATTGGTCGCGCCCGCGCTGCCGTTCGTCGTTCTGGTCGGAGCTCTACAAGGCTTCGCCGTGCGCGCGCTGGATATCGAACGGCTTGCCATTTCGGAAGTCTTTAGCAAGCTGGTCGGCGTCGCCGTGACGGTCGGAACCGCGTGGCATTTCGATTCGCTCAATTGCGTGGTGATAGGGTTCATTTGCACCATTGGAGCGAAATTTGTCTTGATGTCATCGTTTCAGTTGGACACGCTGAAGGTGATGCTCGTGAGCGTGACGCGACGGGCGCGTGCCACGCGGCTTTACTACTATATGGGAACCCAGCTGACGGGGCAGTTGTTTAACATTCTCGGCGGCAAGGCAGACGAATTGATTGTGGCTTCCACGATGTCGCTTGAGATATTCGGCATTTACGCCTCGATCAAACAACTCGTCGTTCAAGGGACGTCGTTCGCTTCGTTGCTCATTCGCCGGTTCACGATGCCATATTTTTCGCGCGACCGCCTGTCCGACCGCCCCCGCGCGGACAAGACAATTTCGGTATTCGTGTGGTCTAACGCCGCCTATATCACCTTCTTCCTCACGCTGGCGATTGGCTCGCGACTTGTCACACAATCTGTTCTCGGCCCGCGTTTCCTGGTGCATGCGGACATGCTGATCCAGTTCGCGGTGCTTTGGTCGTTCCAGACCTTTGCCGGCGCGACGATGTCCGCTTATCAGCAAAGTACCGGCTCGCCGTTCAAGGCACTTGCTTGGATGTCGATTCAGGTCATCGTCCAGCTCGCGGTGATGTGGGCGACGATTTCGCTCGGCCTGGAGAAGATGCTCTCTTGGGCGTCGGTTTCATACGCGGCGATGGCATTGTCCTACCATTTGTGGTTTTTTCGCGAGGAGGCGGGGCTCACGACCGCGCAAGTGTTCCGGCGAATTTTGTCTCCTGTGCTTTTCTATTACGCGCTCGCAGCCGCTATCATATGGGCGTTGCGAAGTCTTTTACTTCCTAACGTCTTTGAAATCGTGGGCGCGGCAATTTTTGTTGGAGCCGTCGCGGTCTTTTCGCTCCGCGAGCGGAATTCTGCTCTGATGATTGTGCACGGCGCATCGGGCAGTGGACTGAGGCAGCGTTGACAAGGGGCAATGCAACAGCGTCGTATAGAACCGAGGTTTTCATATGACCTGCGACGTTGACCATGCGCGCAGATCGGCCCTGCGCGGCGAATGCCTGACGACGAGTCAACGGGCGTCCTCGTGAACCTCGCGACTATCGGTGTCTGCAAATTTTGCGCGTCACGCATTTTATCCGTCTTTAAGGCCTGGAAAGGTGAGCTAACGCACATCATTGATTCCCAGTGCTTGTATTCTTCGAGTGTTGGCTGAGGCGCTGGAAAGATGGTTCAGGGGTGTCAATCGTCATACCTCGACTCCAACGCGGCGCGTTGCACGTTGATTTTATCTTGGCCGAAGCGTTGCAGCGAGGAGACTGCATCGCTTGGGACCGGAGGGTTCGATGTTGCGGCTTTGGGATCATCGGTTTCGCCTCCATCGGGCATCGGTCGAAGTCCGGCTGTATCGTCGGACCACTAGTCATTCAACATGCAAATGAGACCACCAGCTTTATTTGGCGAGAAAAGGCAACCATGAATCCTGCGCAACTTTCTTTTAAGGATGTCCACATCACAAACACTGATATGGACCTCCCCGGCATACTTGTCGTGCTGCGACAAAACCGCTGGCGCATTGCGGCATGTACCGCTGCCTTCGCCCTGCTCGGCGCAGTCTATGCGATGGTTGCACCGCCCGTGTATGAAAGCGACATTATGATTCAGGTCGACACTCGTGCGGACCCGACGTCTGACCGAAGCATGCTGGATGCGGTGTCGAGCATCAACGATAACAAGTCGACGACCGCAGCCGAAAGTCAGATCCTTTCGTCGCGCGCAATCGTCACCCGCGCGGTCGACAAGCAAGCGCTCTTCATCGACGCGAAGCCCCGGCGATTTCCGGTCATCGGCTCGCTGGTCGCACGATACCTCGAAAGCGACATGACGCCGGGCATCTTCGGTGTCGGGGGGTTTGCGTGGGGCAGGGAGTCGCTTTCGATCGACAAGTTCGACGTGCCCGCGAAGCTGGAGGGAAAGCAATTCCGGCTTACTCTGGAGCCCAATCACCGCTTCACGCTGTCCGGACCCGGACTTGATGCGCCCGTCATAGGCGAAATTGGAAAGCTTCAGTCGTTCTCGACAACGCGTGGCCCGATCCAACTCCTGGTGACTGGCGCTAGCGGGCAGCCAGGAGTCACGTTCGACCTGTATCGCAATTCGCGCCTGAAGACGATCGAACGTATCCAGAGCCAGCTCAGCATTCAGGAGAAGGTAAAGGATTCGGGCATTTTGGTTGCGAAACTGCGCGGAAAGGATCCGGTGATCGTCAGCGATACGCTGAAGGAGATTGCCAGGCAGTTCATCTTGCAGAACATGGAGAGGAAGTCGCTAGAAGCGTCAAATTCGCTCGATTTTCTGAAACGGCAACTGCCCGTTTTGAAGACGCAACTGGAGAAGTCACAGCAGGCCGACACGGAGTTGCATCGTAGGGCGGGTGTCGTCGACTTGCCGGAAGAGGCGAAGCAGGCGATCGCGCAAATGAGCGCGGCCAAGGCACAGCTTCTTGCACTGCAACAGCAGCGCCGGGACCTGGCCACACGCTTCGCGCCGAGTTATCTGTCCGTCGTATCGGTCGACAGGCAAATTAAAGGGCTTGAAGAGCAAATCAGCCTCTATGCGCAGCAAATGGCGCGCTTTCCTGACTTGCAACAGGAGGTTGCTCGCTCGGAAATGCAGGTCAAAGTGGATTCCGCTTTGTACACCGCGCTGCTTAACAATGCGCAGCAGCTGGAACTGGTGAAGGCGGGGAAGGTCGGTACCGTGCGCCTGATCGATACGCCTGCGGTTCCCGAAGATCCTGTGTTTCCGAAAAAGTCGATCGTCGTCGCGCTGTTTTCGCTGTTCGGCTTGCTGAGCGGCCTCGCATATGCGTTCGTACGCAGTACGGTCCTGTGCGGTGTAAAGACCCCCAGCGAAATCGAGCGTGCGCTCGGCATTAACGTCTATGCGACGATTCCTTACAGCAGGCGTCAGCGAGTGATGCTGAAGTCGGAGCGCAAGGAGGGGAACGCGACCTTGCTGGCGGAAGCATCCAAGGCAGATCCGGCAGTTGAAGGCCTTCGCGCGCTTCGCATGACGCTGAATCACGGCAAGGACGGCATTTCCAACAAGATCGTGTTGGTTACCGGGGCGACGCCAGGCGTGGGCAAATCGTTCGTGTCGGCCAACTTCGCTCGTGTGGTGGCCTCCTCGGGCAAGCGCGTGCTGCTGATCGATGCAGATTTGAGAAATGGCCATCTGCGCAAGTACTTCACCGCTGGGCATAAGCAGGGCCTCGTCGATTTTCTCGAAGGGCGCGCAGGCCTTAGCGCGGTCATTCAGCATGACGCGGCGTCGAATCTGGACTTCGTTGCGACCGGACTGCAGCCAGCGGAACCTGGCGAACTTCTGCTTTCGCCGCGCCTCAATCAGATGCTCGATGATTGCGCGCAGGAGTACGATCTCGTCATCGTCGATGCTCCGCCGATTCTAACGGTGTCGGATGCGGCGGTGCTTGCGCAGAACGCAGGGACTGTATTTGTGGTCGCGATGTCGGAAGTCACGAAGCTGGCTGAACTTGAAGAGTGTGCGAAGCGCATGGATCGTAGCGGCGTGCGTATTACCGGCGTGATCCTTAATGGTGCCAAGCTGCATCTCGGCGAGTATGGCTATGCTGGACTGCATGGTATCGCGTGAGGAGCTAACGTCAAGAGTGGTGGTGCGACACGTGTCGCCGTCAGCCGCGCGTTATGCGGCATGTAGTAGGCGGTAAAGCTCGTTTTTCCTTGTCACGCGCGGCGATAATAAGATTGGTCGCGGTGCCGTGACTTGCTGTACGACCAGCAGTTGCCTATCTGGACATGCGTACCCGGTAACGGGTGCGTGTGAAGCTCTGGAGACAACGTGCCTCTCGATTGACGGTTAACCCCGGTGACAGGGAAGGGATCGACACTGCCAGCCGCCGTGCGGTGTGAGGTGCAAGGCAAGTTCCGCATGCGCAACATAAGTGAACTGTTGTAACCCTCGTTATGACGATTGGTCCAAAGCGGCTGAAAGGCCCAGACCAAAAGGTATGCAGCCGGTTGTTTCCGTCACTATTGGAAGCACGTCGTCACAAGAGCTGTCGGGGGAAAGGCAGGCGCTAAACGGATAGGCCCGGGAAGATTTGGGTCGGCAAGGACGGGAACGTGGTAAGTCCAATTGTCCGCCCACGCCGAAAGTCAGGCTATGGCAGGTGACCCGCGAGTGAAGCTGTTGGGCACGAGGACGATGCGGCCGTCGTCGCCGCAGCACAAGCCCACGGGCAGTGGAAAGCGCAACTCACCCTTCTTCGCTTTGTTGAGTTTGCCGCCCCGGAGGCGGCGGCGCAAGAAGTGCAGTTCGGCCTGTGCCATCGTACCTTTGAGACCAGGTATCAGGCCGTCGTTGAAGTCCCCCCGCGTCGTAGCAGCCATCGGCGTCGATCACGAGCGTATGGGTGAGCGCGCACAACTCGAGCGGGCGATGCCAGTCCCAGATTCGAGGGTGCCAGGCGGGAAACCTCCAGTGCGAATACGGCACCCAAGTTCCCCATCGAGACGTCCGCTACGAGGGTCTTGAAGTCTTCGCGCCCCGTCATCTGGGCCCCCGATTGACCAAGGTCGCGGTCCAGGACCCGGATCGCCGTCTCCGGCCAACCCAGTGCCAGCGCTTTGTCGCGTAACGCGTATTGACGCTCGGTGCTCTCCTGATGGTGTCGCACCTGGGCCAGCGTCGACTGGCGGATGTCTATGTACGCCGGCTTGCTTTGATGTTGGGGGGTGATTCTGGTGTTCATCGAAGGCCTCTTCGGTCAGCTCCAGCGCAGGCTCAGCAGTGAGCCAAGCCTCGAGCATGTTGGCGACGAGTACGCCGGCCGATTGCGGATCGATGAAGTTGGCGAGCGACAGCGACGACTGGCTCACCGGCGCCCCTCAGAGCGCCTCGCGGCGGCGCAATAGTTCGCGGTTGATCTCGCAGATCTCCTCGATGATCTCGCGAACGCGGTGATAGTTCGCCAGGTGCTCGGCGACGTCGGTGTAATCGGCTTACGGCACGTAGTCCATTTGCGGACGGCGGCCGGGCAAGCTCACGGACAGGTAGTACTTGGGACCATGGCCGGGGCCGTCTGCGCACCGGCAGCCCGGTTTGCCGCAGCGCTTGTAGCGCTCGATGAGCGAGCCGCGCAAGAGCGTCTCTAACGCTGGCATTTATTTCAGCAATTGAGACTGCGATGAGAACACGCGCGAGCAGCTTATTGATCAATGCGTCCTTACTTGACTCTTATCAAAGATAACAAACAATAAAGTTTTCAAACTGCTTTCCAGTAGCCATCGCTAAGGGAACCCAGAACATCCGAGTATGGTCAACCGCACAAACCAAAGTAAATAGTGCACCTAAGAATCGACCTCGACCCGGAGCCCTCGTGCTACGCTTGTCGGGGTGGTTGAATCATTGGTACGAGAGTGAGAAGAAGCAGCCGTTGCGAAGGGTTGCGCGCCTTGTTCGACGACTGTCGCGCCGGAAGCATTACTAACCGCGTGTAGTCGGCTGTTCATTAGACATTTGCGGAGAAAGGTGCCAATGCTCCATCAAATAACTCGCGCGCGCCGCGAGCACGATTTCCCGGCTCGAAAGCTGAGTCGACGCGCCTTGCTATCCAATATGGCCTTGGCTGCGATGGCCGCTATCTGCCGTCCTTCATATGCTCAGCATGGAAACCTGGGGCTTGTCAGCCCGCCGGCTCGTCTCGACGATTTCTGGGTGATCGACCAGACAGCTAAAAGGCGACGTCTTAACGCTGTTCTTCTTCAAGGCGTCACAGCGGTGCAGACGATCTATACCGGATGTAGTTCGGTATGCCCTTTACAGGGAGCGCTGTTCAGCGCTGTTCAGGAACATTTGCCAAAAATCCGCGCCCGCTACCCTGTTCAGTTGCTCTCAATCGGAATTGACCCGCTTTCAGATTCGCCATCCGCTTTACGCGACTGGCTTTTGCGTTTTGATGCAGGCCCCGCATGGAATGCCGCTACGCCCTCTTTGGAAAACGTCGACCGGATGCGAATCGCGCTATCCGGTAGTCCGCTTGCCCTTGGCAATCTCGCCGGTCATTCGACGCAAATCTACTGCTTCGATGCGAGCGCAAAGCTGCGCTGGCGTAGTGCCGAGCTTCCGCGCTTGGAAGATGTCTGTGATGTGCTTGCTGCGCTGGGACGTGTGTAATTCGACCTCAACGGAGAATAAGACCATGCCACGAATCCGTTTCGCCATGATGTTCTCTCAATCGCTTGCAAGATGTATGAATGCGTTGATTGGGTTGGCATTCGCATCGTCCTTCTTCGCGCATCCTGGACTCGCTCAGGCACAGACGACGGGCACAATAACCCTGAGCGGCACGACTCTATGTGCGGACGATTACAACGACGAGGTCACGCCAGGCACCGCGGTGATCACGTGGAGCTGCAACAACGAAACGAATCAGACTTGGACGGCCACGCCTTCCGGCGCCGGGTACGTATTCGTCAATCAGCACAGCGGTCTTTGCATGGACGTGTCGGGCGCAAGCGTGACAGCCGGCGCGCCCGTGATCCAGTGGACCTGCAACGGCCAAGCGAACCAGACTTTCAATTTGACGCCGCAAGGCAGCGGTTACGCGATCGTCCCGTCGCACAGCGGATTGTGCCTGGCCGCGGCGAACACGACCGCACAGGGCCCGCAGGTCCTGCAGCAGAGCTGCGGGGGCGACGCCACGCAGACTTGGGCGGTAGGCGGCATCAATGTGACAGCGCTGCCTTCGAAGTGGACTGCGCCGATCGCGCTTCCTATCGTTCCGGCAGCGGCGTCCAATTTGCCCAACGGGAACATATTGCTCTGGTCGGCTGATTACACGAATTCCTTCAGCTCTGGCGAAGTCACGCCAGGCAGGACGTACACGGCAATCTTTAATCCGAAGACCTTGACCAGTAAACAGGCGCTAGTCAGCAATACTGGACACGACATGTTTTGCCCGGGCATCGCCAATCTCCCTGACGGTAGTGTGTTTGTGACCGGGGGGTCCGACAGCGCCATGACCAGCCTCTATTCGCAGTCGAGCGGCGCGTGGTCGTCCGGCGCCCAGATGAACATCGGGCGTGCCTATCACAGCAGCGTCACGTTGAGCAATGGCAGCGTGTTTGTGATCGGTGGCTCGTGGAATGGAGGCTGGGGCAACAAGACCGGTGAAACCTGGACGTCCGGTTCTGGCTGGATGGTGAACTGGTCGCTGCTCGCCGACTATATCCTCACCAATGACGCGGCGGGCATCTATCGCGCCGATAATCATGCGTGGATGTTTGCAGTGTCCAACGGCCGGGTTTTCCATGCTGGGCCAAGCGTGGCGATGCACTGGTTTGACACGGCCGGCAACGGCACTGTAACTGATGCTGGCAATAGAGCAAACGACACCGATGCGATGAACGGCAACGCCGTCATGTACGACATCGGCAAGATTCTTGCCGTCGGCGGCGCGCCGAGTTACGAGCAAGCCAACGCTACTTCCAATGCCACGCTCATCGATATCAGCACCGGCACTGCGACCGCGACCGCACTACCGCCGATGAGCTATGCGCGGGCATTCAGCAACAGCGTCGTATTGCCGAACGGGCAGGTTGTCGTGGTGGGCGGTCAAGCCTTCGCGCAACCGTTTTCGGACGATACCGCCGTGCTGACGCCGGAACTGTGGGATCCGACGACGAAGGTCTTCAGGCAACTCGCTCCCCAAGCCGTGCCGCGCGTCTACCACAGCGTTGCGCTGCTGCTTCCAGACGGCCGCGTCCTGAGCAGCGGCGGCGGGCTGTGCGGCGGCTGCGCGACCAACCACCCGGACGTCGAAATACTGACACCGCCCTATCTGCTCAACGCGGATGGAACGGCAGCAACGCGTCCGACCATGAGTTCGGCACCGACCGACGCCACGCTAGGCACCGTCATCGCCGTTGCAGCGAGTAGCGGTGTTAAGTCGTTCGCACTGATGCGCCTGTCGTCAGCAACGCATACGGTCAATAATGAGCAGCGACGCGTGCCGGTAACGTTCTCGGTGGGCACGGGCGGCGAGTACCTGCTGAACATTCCGGCCGATCCTGGCGTCGCGGTACCGGGCTACTACATGCTTTTCGCACTGAACGCGAACGGTGTGCCGAGCGTGTCGCGCACGCTGCGCCTTCACTGATGGCGGCATTATCATTCCGGCGCCCGGCGGCGCGCGTAGCGGTCTGCCTGGGGCTGGCCGCCGTTGTGCGCCTGGCGCATGCCGAGCAGCAGCTCTGTAAATCGGGTGATTTGGGGTGTGCGATCTACAACGGCCAACATGCGGTCGCAGCGCACCTGCGCGACGACGATCGTCCGCTGCCGCCGTGGACGACGCGGTGCGTGAACTGCCACGCTGGAACCGATAAATCCGGCACCTTCGCGCCGCCGCTGACTGCGGCGCTTCTGCTCGACGCAAAGAGTCGTCGAGGCGGCCCAGCCAGCAGCTACCAGCCGGGGGGCTTCTGTCGCGCGGTCAGGCATGGGATCGACCCAGCCAACGTATTGCTGCGCAAGGCGATGCCTCAGTATCAGCTATCCGATAGTGAATGCGAGGCGCTTTGGGAGTATCTAACGAATCGTTAGCGGTGTTTGCACACCGCGCGTCGACCATTGCATGCCGGCGCGGCGCAACTTCAAACGAGCCACGCCAAGACGGTGCCGACAAGCGAATGATGTCATCGCTTGTCCGGACTTTGAGCTGCCGCCTATCCTCGGTCGCTTATCGCTACGAACTCACTCACCAACGTCCATCAGCGACGCCAGCCGCACCGCATAGGCGGGCAGCGAATACGCACTCACATCGTATTTCCGGTTTTTATCGGAGAGGTGCGCAACGACCTCTCCGAGTGCCTTGACAAAGCTCGTCGGATGGAACGAGTACTTAATCTTGTTGCCGATCTCTTCGCCGAAAGTCGACAGGCTGCCGATATCGTGGACCAGCATGGGCAGGCCCATCTGAGCCGCTTCAACGACGACGAGCGGTGCGTTTTCCGCACCTACCGACGGCAGGATCAGCGCGTCGGCCGAACGCCGCAGTTCGGCAAAGAGTTTGTCGCGCGGAAGCGCCCCATGCATGACCAGTTGCCCGGACTCGATGAGGTCCGTATGCGATTCTCTTATCGAGGGCAGGCCCGGTCCGTCTCCGTAGACCGCGATGTGATCGATGTACGCAAAACTCGTCGCCCGCGCGAGCCCGATGAGCTGGCTGAGACCTTTCTCCGGCGCCACGCGGCCGACGAATGCGAGGACGATCTTGTCGCGTGAGCAAACCTTCGGCTGCGACAGTGGCTCGCTCATGACCGAAGGATTAAAAAGACTTGCGGTATTCGGAATTCCTGCCTTGTGCAACGCTTCCTGCATAAAAGGACTCGGGCACAGGAACATGTCGAACAGACGCGTCGGGTTGCCGAGCATTCGGGCGACGTGCCAGTGCATCTTCTTGAACGTGTCGTACACGGGCCCGCTCGCACTGCTGCGCGCAAGCAGCGCGCGTCGTGTTCGCAGGATGTTGAGATCGAGCGGCTTGCTCTTGCCGTCGACGTAGTGCATAAGCGCGGCATTGTAATAGACGAGATAGAAGTCATGACACGTCATGTACGCGAGGAAGCCGTATTTCCGCTTGTAGCGGCGAAGCACCCACAGCACGGACGAAGAGAGCGCGTTGTGATAGTTGTGAACCAGCACGCGGTCAGGCCGGAACGCCTCGATCGTTTTCGCAAGCGCCACGGCGGCGGGGAAATTCCACGTCTTAGTCAAAACCGATCCGCGCAAGGACGCTTTCTGCAGGTCGAAGCATTCGACGTCGACACACGGCGTCGCCTTGAGAACGTCCACGGAAAGCTGATAGATGATTTCCGCGCCACCGAGCTCATGGTAATCGTTAATGACCAGGATTCTTGAGCGCTGCATTTTGTTCCTCGATGTTCCGTCGAGACACGTCGCCCCGAACGATGTCCAGCTTGAATATGGCGCGAACATATAAAACCGGCCTGTCGCACAACGCAGCGTAATCCGAGTGAAAATCGACCTCTGTGCGAAACCGTACGGTGCACAGCGGCAGCGACTGGTATAAACCCAATACATCACAGACTGCAATCGGCTGGCTTCATGCAGCACGCCGCTGCTGAAGAAAGCCGGGCCAGCGGACTCAGCGCGGAGCAGGTTCAGGCGATGCGCCGTTACGTCGATTTCGAATCGCATACCCGCTTTTATCCGATTCCGACGCGTTGCGACGATGCTGAGTGCAGGGACTACTCGGATCGAAAAAGGAGATCGAGGAGATGCTCGGTCGCACCCGCCATCATTTCGCTTACTATCTTCGATATCTGCGCTAGGGTGATGGGTTTGCCGGACGCAAACCGCAGCTTTGAACCCGGATAGGCGGGAAGCATCGACCGCAATAGGTGCGCCCGCTACAGTCCGATGACCGTCGGGGGCGTGCAACCCAGCGCGCCATATACAAGCCGAGACCGCAATGCATACTCCGCGACCACAAAAGATGACTTTTTGGCTCTTCTTTCTAGCCATCGTCACGCAACGCCTGTCGCTCATCCCTGGCACGAACCCTGTTCCCGTTGCGTTGGCAATCTATGCTGGCGCCGCGCTGCTGGTCTGTATGCGCAGAGAAGTGGTCGTCCGGCGGGGCCTCTTGCTGAGCGTCCTCTGCGTGGGGTGCATACTGATCGGCACGTCTATCTGCACGGGCAGGGAGTTTTCGGCGAATTCGCTGATTTACCTGCTTGTGCTCTACCTGCCTTTCTCCTTCGTCGTACCGGACGGGGCGCCCTTGCATTCCACCACAGCCGACGGCTACCGGTGGTTCTCCAACATGATGTGCGTCTTTGCAGCCGTCGCGCTGTATCAATACGGCAGTCAGGCGTTCCTGCATATCCCATATAGCGACCCTCTCGGCGGCTTGCCGAAAGAGTTCACGATGTCCAACTATGAAGTGAGCTATCCGATCCAGTACGGATCGGAGATCTACAAGTCGAACGCGTACGTGTTCCTCGAACCGTCGTTTCTCTCACAGTTCCTGGCACTCGCACTGCTGATCGAGGTCATGATGTTCCGGCGCGTCACGGCGATTGCTATGCAGATTGTCGCGCTCGCCACGACCTTTTCTGGAACGGGTCTGCTGTTCATCGCAATTACGCTCCCGTTCGCCATCATCGCGAACCTGCACAATCGGCGGGCCGCAATCCTGGCGGGACTTGCGGTGGTGGCTATCGCTGCCACCGTCGCGTCGAACCCGGCCGTGCTCAAGCGTTCGGGCGAAATCAACGATCAGGGCAGCAGCGCTTCTATTCGCTTCTCCACGCCTTATGAGCGCATGCGCGAACTGGCGTTTGAAGACGCATCCAGCATGCTCATAGGCTATGGTGCGGGTAATGCGGACCGCATCAGAGTAGACGACAGAGTCGCGAACTTCCCAGCGATCCCGAAGGCGATCATCGAGTACGGTCTGATCGGGGGCATTCCGCTGCTGCTGTTGATCATGGTTCGAATCTTCACGGGCATTGAAAGCCTGCCGATTGCGGTCGGGCTCTTCTGTATGCAGTTCTTCCTCTCGGGCGCCCTCCTGCAGCCGATCTCGGTCTTCACGCTTTTCTACTTCTTTGCCGTGCAATCGAGCGGCGGTCTGCCCCAAACGACGTCAGAGGCCGGACACGTCGACCTGGCGGGCGGCTAAGTGGTGCTTTCCGTGCGCTCCAGACCGGCGGTGATCGGACGTCCTCGGCTTAAACGCGCGCTCATCGCGTTAGCGATGCTCGGAGCTGCGTTGCCAGTCATCACGCATGCGGCGTCCGACTCGACGGCATCACCGGGAGTCGCGGCGATAGGCCTGCATTCTGAAGGCGACATGTACACGGCCCAATACGATTCGTTCGGCGCATGGCTTGGCGAGCCGGTGCAGTACCGCATCGTCTTCACCGCGCGTGAAAAGTGGCAAGATGTCGCCGAGCCGTATTACCTCGCAACAACGCAACGCTGGATCAATAGCGACCCGCGTCGTGTCGAGGTGATGTCCGTCCCGTTGCTTCTTGCTTCGGATCATGGCTTCGCGACGGTGACGAGTGGCAAAGTCGACTACGCATTCGCAAGTCTTGCGCGGAACATTAAGGCGATTGGCCGTCCTGAGCAGGTCATCATCCGGCTTGGATGGGAGTACAACGGTAACTGGTACCGATGGAGCGCGATCAAGGATCCCGAAGGGTACAGGGCTGCTTATCGCCACGTTGTACACGTGATGCGAAAGATCGCCCCTGGCTTGCGCTTCGACTGGACCACCGACTTCCAGAGCCACAGCAACTTCAACTGGCAGAGCGCCTACCCAGGGGATGACGTCGTAGACATCATGTCGATGGACGTCTACGACGAATATCACGAGGGCTGGGGCGATATGCTGAACGCCCGGACCGGACTGAGATCGTTTCGGGCGTTTGCTCGGGCGCACGGCAAACCGGAGGCTTATCCGGAGTGGGGTTGCTCGACGAGGCCTGAGGGCTATGGCGACGACCCGGAATTCATCGAACACTTCCATGGCTGGATCGAAAGCGGTGCCCCGAACGTGCTGTATCAATCATACTGGAACACACACTTGGGCGGTCCCAACGCTGTGATTTACGGCGATCAATCGGGCCGCGTTCCACTAGCGGCCAACAAATATCGGGAGCTTTTTGGCGGTAAGCGATAGTTTTTAGCATACCGAATGGAGAATCGTTTGCAACCGACGGGCGAACTCGCCGCATCCCGACGATCAATATTCCCGGTGATAACAACAACTGCGTTTGCGGAGAAGGCGCCGATTTGATGGCCGGCGGGATCTGCGGTGTCAGCTTAAAGGCAAATCAGTCCGGGACCACAAGGCGCGCGGCAGCGTATTGTGTGTGCCTGGTTAGCACTGCGCTCGCTTTGCCTTGCTTGACATCGTTCTTCTCCTTGCTTGAGTTTACCTGGTCAGCAAGGGATTCGTTTTTCGGGGGCAAGCTCAAGGATCGTGATGACTACGCGGCCCACACCCGTTCAGGAAAAGGCCTTCCGCATGCTAAACATTTACCCCGCCTGTACCCAGTAACTGACTCCCCCCGGCACGCGTAACCGCGCCAAATCGAAGACTTGCGCGCGCCGCGTGCTCAAGTTGGGGCTAAATCTCATGGTGCCGCGGGCGAGCTTCACCAATCCATCATGTGCGCAAGCGCACAGACGCCCGAAATGGTCATATTGCGTAATACAGCCAAACTCCACACAAACTCCGCCTCTGAAAACTTGCTATGACCAAAGTATTGGAAGAGCTTTCCGCGGCCATTATCGATATTGACCGCGACGATAGCGAGACGAATAAAGTGGACTTCAAAATGCATCCCGTCTATTTCGGCGGGCATTTTGGTTGGCTTCATGAGCCGCGGCCGCAATCTAACGAAAATGGCAAAGCAGGCATTGTGCTTTGCGGTCCCCTTGGACATGAGGCTTTATGGCTGCATCAGACCATGCGGTCGCTCACCGACCGCCTCGCGGGCCGGGGATTCGCTGCACTGAGATTCGACTATGCCGGCACCGGCGACTCAATCGATCTGGGTGAGCTCGTCGAACCAGGCAGATGGGTCGACGAGGCCGCCGAGGCCGTGGATTTTATGAGGCGCACGACTGGTGTCGAACGTGTCGCGCTGATCGGATTCCGCTTTGGCGCAATGGTTGCCGCGCAGGCTGCACGTGCGGCGCGGGTCGATACCGTGGCGCTTGTCGCGCCGGTCGTCGCTGGCCGGCAGTTCGTGCGGGAAATGAACGCGCTACAGCGGACATGGCTGGACCAGGCCAGCCACCACATTCGCAATGATGCAGCGCCAACCGGCGCGTTCGACGTGCTCGGGCATCGCTTCAGCCGCGCCGCCATCGACGCAATAACGCAATGTGATCTGCGCCTGATGACGTCGCCACCGGCAAGCAAGCTGTTGATCGTTCACCCCAGCAATCAGGGACCCAGCCACGAGCTCGCGGACTCGTATAGTGCGCTGGGCGCACAGGTCGATTCGCTGCCGTTTCCCGAATACCCGGAGGCGATGCAGCCGTCGTGGGTGGCAACGTTGCCTCAGGCGACACTAGGTTCCGTCGAAGGATGGTTCGCGCGCGAGTTTGCACCGTCATCCGCACCGCTTCCGTCCGCAGTATCCGACGCGGCGGCGGCCCCCGTTGCGCCCCGACGGTCAGGCGGTTGGAGCGGCGCTGTCGAGACGCCGGTGGAGCTGGCTAATGGACGTTTGTTCGGCATCCTATGCGAACCGGAAGACTGTCCGGAGCGTGCGCCGCTCGTAGTCATCGCCAACACGGCGGCGACACACCATGTCGGCGACGGTCGATTCAATGTGGAGCTCGCCCGCTCGCTGGCACGAGCGGGCATCGCGTCCTTGCGAGTCGACGCGCACGGCATTGGCGATAGCCGCGGTGCCTGGATGGTCGAAGACCCTTCCTTGCTCAGTTACGAGCAACTTGCTGCCGATACGTCGCTGGCGGTCGATTGGGCCCTCGCCAGAGGGCATCCGCGGGTTGCCGTGTTTGGCATCTGCTCGGGTGCGTATCTCGCGCTTCACGCAGCCACGAAAAATCCTTCCGTAACGGCGCTACTGCTGGTCAATCTTCAGAAATTCGACTTTCCGGCGGACTTCAGGATGTGCGATGCGATCAAGGTCGATGCGCGCTCGACGCGCGCCATTTTTCGGGCGATGTTTCTCACAAAGAAATGGTCACAAGTTCTGCGTGGCGAGGTGGGCCTGCGGCCTGTATTGCGGACGCTGTCCCGCTATGCCGTTAACGCCGTCGTGAGTAACGCCGCCGCGTGGGCCGGCGATTCGAACCGCAGTGCGATGAATAAAGGCACTCGCGCCCGTCAGCGGATGAAAGATCTCGACGCGCGGGGAGTGCATGTCCGGCTATTATTCAGCCCGTTGGATCGCGGGCTGGATGAGCTGCGGATGCACTTCGGCCGGGGTGGTCGGCGGCTCAACAAGCTGTTGCACGCGAGCGCGATGGTCATCCCGAACATGGACCACGAAGTGTTGAATCCTGCGGCACGGCAGCGGATTGCGGCATTGTGCGAGACGTTTTTCAATCAGGCATTCGCTCGCGAATAAGGCTGGCGGGACGTCTCAAGGGAAGGGCGGCCTCGTCTGCGGTGCGAACGCGAGCCATCCGGGACCGTCATGCAGTTGCCTGGCATGACGATCGGTTGAGCGTTGCACGCCGACGCGCGAACAGCACGTCGGCGTGCAAACAAGTGCAGAACAGATACACACGAACGAGGACCTGAAAAAATGCACATTCATCCCGTAGTTCTTTGCGGCGGCAGCGGCACGCGACTGTGGCCGATGTCGCGCGGCGGCTACCCGAAGCAGTACCTGGCGCTAACCGGCGAACATACGCTGGTCCAGCAAACCGCGTTGCGCCTGCGTGGCATCGATGGTGTGACCGCGCCGATCGTCGTCACGAACAACGAGCAGCGTTTTCTCGTTGCCGAGCAACTGCGCCAGGTCGACGTCGGGTCGGCAAGCATCGTACTGGAACCGGCAAGCCGCAACACGGCGCCGGCCATCGCCGTGGCCGCGCTGCTCGCATTGCGCGACACGCCCGACGCGTTGCTGCTCGTGCTGCCGTCCGATCATGTGATCGCGGGCGAGGCCGCCTTCGTCAAGGCAGTCGAAGCGGCGGCGCAGATTGCGAAGGACGGGCGTCTGGTCACATTCGGCATCACACCGACCGAGCCGCATACCGGCTACGGTTACATTTGCGCGGGCGCGCCGCTGATCGACGGCACGCAGAGCTTCGCCGTCGATTCGTTCGTCGAAAAGCCGGATGCCGCGACCGCTCAGCGCTTCATCGACGAAGGCCGCTACTACTGGAATAGCGGCATGTTCATGCTGAAGGCGTCGACGTATATGGACGAGCTGCGCCGCTACGAACCGGAGATCGCGCGTCAGGCCGAGCTGTCGCTGCAAAGCGCGCAACGGAATTTCGATTTTGTGTGGCTCGATGCCGACGCGTTCGCCGCCTGCCCGAACATTTCCGTCGATAACGCGGTGATGGAGAAGACCCAGCGCGCGGCCGTGGTCGCGGTGGCCGATCTCGGCTGGAACGATATCGGTTCGTGGACTGCGCTCGCTGACATCGCGGAGCGCGATGCGCAGAACAACGCGCTGATCGGTGACGTGCTGACCGACGCGGTCAGCGACTCGTACATTCGCGCCGAGCATCGGCTCGTGGCGGCGATCGGGCTCGAGAACGTCGTGATCGTCGAGACCGCGGACGCGGTGCTGGTCGCGCATCGGGATCAGGCGCAGGACGTGAAGAAGATCGTCGCGCAGCTCAATGCGATGGGGCGTCACGAGTCGGTCACGCATCGTCGCGTGGTGCGGCCGTGGGGTTCGTATGAAGGCATCGATAGCGGCGAGCGCTTCCAGGTCAAACGCATCGTCGTCAATCCGGGCGCGCAGCTGAGCCTGCAGATGCATCATCATCGCGCGGAGCACTGGATCGTCGTGAAGGGCACCGCGCTCGTGACGAACGGCGACAAGGAAATCATGCTGACCGAGAACGAGTCGACCTATATTCCGCTCGGCATCACGCACCGGCTGCTGAACCCCGGCAAGATTCCGCTCGAGTTGATCGAGGTGCAGTCGGGCGCGTATCTCGGCGAGGACGACATCGTGCGGTTCGAGGATACGTATGGGCGTGTGGCGAAGGTTTAAGGGGTCGGGCGTTTAGCGGCTATTTCGAAAATCGAATGGGTAATGCGGCTTACCCAGCATCTGGGTTAAAGGCGGAAAAGTCGAGGCTAAGGGTCGGGTAGAGATGGCCACCGTTGCCCGGCGAGCATCCGACCGAGAGCGTTAAGTTTTATTCGATGCCTGCCATCGGCCGCAGGAATGTGCATGCCTTTGCGCGTGTCGGCAGGCGTCGAATAGGCCCGATGGAGGAAACCGCGGAGGGGCCCAACGCGGTTGGAGGCTTTGGCTGCCCACGTTCCTCAAGACTGAGCGCCACCTGTCGGTCATCGGTACGGGCGGGCCGCCGGGCCAACCTGCTAATTTTCGTCGCACTCTCGGGCGCCACCATTTACATCTACACGTGAGTCAAATTGAACGGAAAAGCCCCGATCTTACGCTCGACGCCTGGCTGGCCCGATAGCCGGCCTGCCCACTATTACGCTTGATCTCGCGACAGATCGTGGACGGTGATCGTGACAGTCGCCGGGCGATTGACTGAATCGAATCGCCCGCGACGAGGCCTCGGGAAATCTCCTCGCGCTCGGCAAGCGTCAGCGCCGACTTCGATGGCCGGCGTGGTGCAGGCTGGATTCCTCCAGTTTGCGCCAGAATTCTCTGTACCGACGAATGATTGCGGTTAAATAGCTGGGGCGATGTGCTGCAGCGAATAGCCTTTACGCCAGCGTTCCCACATCAATGCCTTCTGGCTTTCGCTGTAATAGATCCGGCGCCTCTGTTTCATTTGCAACACTCCCGCCGCTCATGCGGCGTTCATTGTGTCGCATCGACCGGTTGAATCCGCCTGTTCCAGTACACGGACTACATCGCGCCGGGCGATCCGCGCATGGTCAGCGTGAACGCGAAGATCGATTTCTGATTCCGAGCAACGGGCTCACTGCGCGCCGCCGGCGCGCATGGCCCGGTATTCCCGCTGCACGATGTCCATCAGTTCCGCCACCGAAGTCAGCGCGCTCTGTTGCTCGTAGGTCACGCGGCCTCGCTGCATCAACATGATGCGATCCGCGATATCGAGCGTCTGCGCATAGTTGTGCATGATCATGATGATCGACAGGCCGCCTTTTTCCTTCAAGCGCATCAGCAGGTCGATGATGAGCCCCGCCTCGCGCGCGCCCATCGCGGCGAGCGGCTCGTCGAGCAACAGGATCTTCGCGTTCGAATGCACCGCGCGCGCCACGGCGATCGCCTGGCGCTGGCCGCCCGACAGACGTTCCACGGGCAAATCCACCGAAGGCACGTGCACGCCGATATCGTCGAGACATTGCGCCGCGCGCTCGCGCATCTGCTTGTGGTCGAGCAGCCTGAACGGTCCGCGCCGCACGATTTCGCGATTCAGGAACATGTTGTGGTAGATGCTTAGCGAATTCGCGAGCGCGAGATCCTGATACACGCATTCGATGCCGAGAGAGCGCGCATGATCGACTGAGCGCAACAGCGTCTCCTCGCCGTCGATGTGGAGCGTGCCGCTCGTTTGCTGATGAAAGCCCGTGAGGATCTTCACGAGGGTGGACTTGCCCGCGCCGTTGTCGCCGAGGATGCCGAGGATCTCGCCCTTGCCGAGCGTGAGCGAGACGCCGTCGAGCGCCGTCACCGCGCCGAAGCGTTTGACGAGGTTGTCGCCTTGCAACGCGCGCGGCGTGTTCGCGCCGCCGGGCGCAGCGGAGGTGGCGTTCGCGCCCGCCGAGGAGGTCTGCGATTGGTCCATCAGCGTCCACCCTTGCGGCGAATGCGCCCAACGTGGATGTTGAAGATCATCGCCGCCAGAATCGCGGCGCCAAGAATGATGTTGAACGTAAACGCGTTGATGCCGATCAGCGTAAAGCCGTCGTTGAGAATGCCGAGCACCGCCGCGCCGATGAGACCGCCCACGATGGTGCCCGAGCCGCCCGTCAGCGGGGTGCCGCCGATCACGGCGGCGGCCACTGCAAGGAACATGATCTGGTTGCCGCCGGCCTGCGGGTCGATCGAAGTAATGCGAAAGGCTTCGAGCATGCCGGTGAAGCCCGCCAGTACCGCGGCGAGGACGAAGTTGCCGAGGCGCAGCCGCTTCACATGAATGCCGGCCTCGCTCGCGCCGAGCGGATTCGCACCCGCGGCCTGCGTGTGCAGGCCCCAGCGTGTATGCCGCAACAGCACGTGCATCGCGAACGCGATCACGAGGGTCCAGATGATCTCGCTGTAGCCCCACGCGCCCATGACCGCGGCGAACGCGGGCGAGCCGGGCGTGGGGGCGGGCGTGCCGCGCGAGATCGTGAGCGTGATGCCGTTGATCAGAAAGAGCGTACCGAGCGTCGTGACGAACGAGGGCAGCCGCAGCCACACCGTCACCGCTCCGTTCACGAAGCCGACCGCGCCCGCCGCCACGAGCCCCGCGATCACGGCGAGCCACATCGGCGCGCCCGCGTCATTCGCGAACACCATCATGAATGGCGCGAACGCGAACACCATGCCCGCCGACAGATCGATGTCGCCGCCGATCATCAACATGATTTCGCCGAACGCGATGATCGCCACCGGCGCGATGAACTGCGACAGGTTGACGAGGCTCGCGTTGGTGAGCAGGAAATCGTGGTTCGCGAATTCGAAGTAGGCGGCCAGCAGCACGGCCACGAGCAGGATGCGCAGCTCGGCCGCCCATTGAGACGCGAATGAAACGCCCGCGCGCCGGGGCGCGCGGACTGCTTCGGTGTTGCTGGTTTCGTTCACTGTGTTCATCAGGACTTGATTGCGCCGGACCGCGGGACGATTTGCTGCTTATCGGTCTTGCCTTCGAAGCGCGTCGAGGTATTGAGGTACGGCTCGACGTTTTCCTTGGTCACGAACTTCAGGCCGGTGTTGATTTCGGCCGGTCCGACGAGGCCGCCCGAGCTGAGGAACACGAACGCCTGCATCACCGTATAGAAACCTTGAACGTACGGCTGCTGGTCGATGGTGAAGTCGAGGTAGCCTTCGTGGATCAGTTGGATCGTGGTCGGCAGCAGGTCGAAGCCGCCGCCGTGCACGCCCTTCGCGGGCAGGTTCGATTCCTTCATCACCTGCGCGACGCCCTGCGTGCTGCCCGCATCCACGGCGAACATGCCCTTCAGGTCCTGGTGTCCCAGATAGAACGCCTTGATCTTCGACAGTTCCTCGTTGACGGTCGCGCCCGTGGCCACGGTCTGGATGTCGATCTTCTTGCCGGACTTCTTGATCGCGTCGCTCGCCCCGTCCATGCGCGGCTGGATGTTGAGCTGCCCCGGCGTCGCAATGAACAGCGCGACCATGCCGCTGTCGATCAGGCTCACGATGCGCTCGCCCATCTGGTAGCCGGACAGATACAAGTCCTGGCCGATATACGCGAGGCGCGGATTCTTCTTGCCGCGCGGCGCGTCGGCGTTATAGGCGAACACCGGAATGCCGGCGTCGAGCGCGGCCTGGATCGGTTTGTCGAAAGCGCTCGGATCGACGATCGGCACCGCGATGGCGTCGGCCTTCGCGGCGATCGCCGAATTCACGGCGCGGACCATTTCGCCGGCGTCGGAGGTGGCCGAGCCGGTCCACTGATAATCCATGTTGAGCAGCGAGCAGGCATCCTGAATGCCGTATTGCGTCGGCACGAAGAACGGGTTGGTGGTGACGTGATTGACGAACACGATCTTCCACTTCTTGTGCGACGGAAACGCCGACTCCGCTGCTTGCGCGCTGCCGATCAGCCCGCCCGCGCCGCCTAGCGCACCCATCAGCGAAAGCGCCGCGCCGAGTCCGGCGCCCTGCATCAGCCCGCGCCGAGTCGGATTGAAACAGTTGTTGCCTTGTTGCTGGTTGTCATCCCGTTGCTGTGCCATCTCATCCTCCGATTCTTCTCTTCGTTGGTCGATGCGCTCGACGTTGCGTCGATCGTGTGCAGATGCTGGAAGGCACCGGGAGTGCGCTGGGCAGCGCGAGACTTTGGCGTGGCGACGTGCAACCCCGATTCGAGGCGCTCGATACGCGCCGTGCGGTACCGCAAAAATGTTAGTGCAGTGCGGTTGCACCGCCTAATCCATGTATACCCGCACCATTCCGAAGAGTGGGACGGCGGGGTTACGAAGTTGTGGATAGTGGCGCCCGACGGGGTGCAATGGATGGTCTGCGCCGCTGTCGGCGGGCTGGCGAAAGCGCGGCGCGGCACCGGGTGGCGCACCGCAGCACCCAGGACGCGGACGCGGCCGCCGCTTCGTGGTGCGCGGCGCTCAAAGCGTTTCGCCCGCCAACACCATCGCGACATGCGCACGCAACGTCGGCAACACTTCGCCTTCGAACCACGGATTGCGCTTGAACCACGCCACATTGCGCGGCGACGGATGCGGCAGCGGCATCACATGGGGTCCAAACTCGGCCCATCTGACGAGCGTATCGGTCGAGGTCGGGCCAAACGCGTCGCCGAGGCCAACGCGCTGCGCGTATTGTCCGATCAGCAGCGTCAATTTCACCGAGCGCATCCGCGCGAGCAATTGGCCATGCCAGCGGCGCGCGCACTCGGGGCGAGGCGGCAGGTCGCCGCTCGCGCCGCGGCCCGGAAAACAGAAGCCCATCGGCACGATGGCGAACCTGGACGCGTCGTAGAAGGTCGTGTCGTCGACGCCGAGCCACGTGCGCAGGCGCGCGCCGCTCGCGTCGCTCCAGGGCACCCCGGACGCATGCACGCGCGCGCCCGGAGCTTGCCCGATGACCAGAATACGCGCGCTCGCGGACGCCGCAAGCACGGGTCGGGGCGCGTGCGGCAGCATGGGCGCGCACAGCGTGCAGGCGCGGATATCGCGAAGCAGCGTGTCGAGCGACGTGTCGTGTTTCGACGCACGTTTGGTGGTAACGGCCATAAAGCGGTGCGGGGTGACTGGCGTGCAGTCGTGTCTTGAGTCGGCTCAGTTCTGCGCCTCAGCCGGATAGATCAGCGTGCCGTCGGCCTGGGGCTCGGCGCCAGGCGTCATCGTGGCGGCGTTCGTGTGATGCGCGTCCATGATGTGCAGCACGGTTTCATCGTGCATCAGCAGATAGTCCGTAATGATACGCCGGTGGCAACGCCACCAGACCGCTTCCGAGCACATGATCGCGCAGCGCTGCCGATGACCGAGCGTCAGCAGTTGCGCCAGTCCCTCGCGGAACGCGTCGCTCATTGCATAGTCGGCATAGTTGCGAAAGGCAGGATGCGTCCAGTACGCATTCGGCGACGGCGCGTCGTCCTTGCGCCTGCTGCGGCGTCCGCCGAGTGCGGCGAGATGCACGTAGTCGATATGCTCCGCTGCGAGCGAGGCGGGCAGCGTGTCGCGATTGAACTGCGGGTTGGTCCGCGAGCGCGGGATGCTGCGCACGTCGACCAGCAAGGCGATCTGCTCGCCTTTCAGTAAGTCGACGAATTCCTGCAACGGACGCGTCGAATGGCCGATCGTGTAAAAAGGGCGTTTTGTTTTCATGGGTGCCTCGCCGACGCCGATCGCGGCGACGATTCCTACACGGCTACAACCTTTGGCGCAGTAAGGTCAACTGCGTCCCGATTCAGGCGCCGCATGTGCCATGCCTGACGAGCCGGGTGGCCATCATCCCGGTATCCGGTGCAATCTTGCTCCCGCGAGTCAGAGTTGCAACAATGCACCCGCGATGGCCGCCGCGCGGCACGCCGTCGCCCGCGTCTTTTCTTTCGACCCGCTTGCATCATGACCGACGGCCTGCCCAATCCCCAACGCGCTTTGGCATACCTCGCGATCGCCATCGCGATGACGATGTCGGTGCTCGATACCTCGATCGTCAACGTCGCGCTGCCCACCATCAGCAACGACCTGGCGGTATCGCCGGCGAATGCGATCTGGGTCGTCAACGCGTATCAGCTGGCGATCACGGTGTCCTTGCTGCCGCTCGCGGTGCTCGGCGACGGCCTCGGCTACAAGCGTGTCTGCTGCTACGGACTCGTGCTCTTCACGCTGGCGTCGTTCGCCTGCGCGAATGCGCACACGCTGCTGGTGCTGGCGGTCGCGCGCGTGTTTCAGGGCTTCGGCGCGGGCGGCATCATGAGCGTGAGTATCGCGCTGGTGCGCTTCGTTTTTCCGAAGGCACGGCTTGGTGTCGGTGTCGGTTTATCGTCGCTGGTGGTGGCCGTTTCGTCGGCGGCGGGGCCGAGCATCGCGTCGGCGATTCTGTCGGTCGCGCACTGGCAGTGGCTGTTCCTCGTCAACGTGCCACTCGGCGTGCTGGCGCTGTCGATCGGCGCGCGCACTTTGCCGGTGACACCGGAATCGGGCGCTCGCCTGAGCGGCCTGAGCGTCCTGCTCAACGCGCTCACCTTCGGCCTGCTGATCTCGGGTCTCGCCGCTTTCAAGCAGCCGGGGGCGACGCAGCGCGGCGCCGCGATGGTCGCGCTCGCACTGGTGGCCGGTGTGCTGTTCGTGCGGCGCGAAAGCCGGCTCGCGAAGCCGATGCTGCCCATCGACCTGCTGCGCATGCCGGTGTTTTCATTGTCGATGGCGACGTCGATCTGCTCGTTCGCGGCACAGACGATGGCGTACATCGTGCTGCCGTTCTATTTCGAGCAGACGCTGAAGCTATCGGAAACCCAAACCGGCTTTCTGATGACACCGTGGCCGCTCGTGACCGCGTTGATCGCGCCGGTTGCGGGCCGGCTGTCCGACCGGTGGGCTCCGGGACGCATTAGCAGCGTCGGGCTCGTCGTGTTCGGCTGCGGACTCGCGATGCTCTGCCAGCTCGGCGACACGGCGACGCGTTTCGACATCGTGTGGCGGCTCGCGGTCTGCGGCCTCGGCTTCGGCATCTTTCAGTCGCCGAACAATCGCGTAATCATCGGCAGTGCGCCGCGGCATCGCAGCGGCGGCGCCTCCGGCCTGCAGGCGATGGGACGTCTGCTCGGCCAGTCGAGCGGCGCGGTGGCGGTGTCGATCGTGTTCGGGCTCGTGCACGGCCGGCACCTGACGCTGATTGCGGGCATTGGTGCGGCGCTCGCGTTGATCGCGGCCTGCGTGAGTTCGGTGCGGCGCATGACGGAGTACAGCGACGCCCCGCAGGAATCACAGGCTACGCCAACGCGGCCGGTCTCCGAGCGTTGACGGGGGACGGCGTCGTTGCACCGCCGGTGCGTTTACGCGAGATTTGAAGGCGCCGCCTTCAGCACGTCGACGTGCTTCGGAATCAGGCCGAGATCGAGGAACGTATCGGCGATCTGTTGCTGCTCGCCGAGAATCGCGCGGGTAATCGGCTGCGTGCCGAACTGCTGACGCCGCACCGCAGCGTCCACGACCTGTTTCGGCAGACCCCATAGCTGCGCGAGTTCGCTCGCGAGCTGATCCTTGTTCTGCTTGCCCCACTCATCGACCTTGTCGAGCTCTTCGATCACGATGCGGATCACGTCGGGATTGTTCGCCGCATAACTCTGCGACGAGAAGTAGAACGCGCGATTGCCGACTACGCCGCTCGCATCGGCGATCACGCGAGCGCCGAGCGAATGCTCCGCCGCGGCGAAGAACGGATCCCAGATGACCCACGCGTCGATCGACGCGCGCTCGAACGCCGCGCGCGCATCGGCGGGCGCGAGGAACACGAGCTTTACGTCGCCGTATTGCAGGCCATGCTGACGCAGCAGCTTGACGAGAAAGTAGTGGACATTGCTGCCTTTGTTGAGCGCGATCCGCTTGCCCTTCAGGTCCGCGACCGAGCGGATCGTCGATTGCGGCGGCACCAGCACCGCTTCCGACTGCGGTCGCTTGTCGGTCGCCGCCACATAGGCCAACGGTGCGCCGGCGGCCTGCGCGAAGATCGGCGGTGCTTCGCCGACATCGCCGAAATCGATCGAGCCGACGTTCAGTGCTTCCAGTTGCACGGGGCCCGCCGCGAACTCGGTCCATGTCACCGATACGTTCAGCGGCGCGAGCCGTTTCTCGAGCGTACCCCGGCCCTTCAGCAGATTCAGATAACCCTTCTGGTTACCGACGCGCAGCGTACGCGCATTGCCTTGCGCGAACGAAAGCGGCGCTGCCGCGGCCGCCGCGGCGCCGAGCGACAGTTTCAGAAAGGTGCGGCGGTCGTGGAGCGTTCTGGTAATGGACATGACGGGCGATACGATCAGGAGGGCAATGAAGAAGGCAGGAGGCGCGGCGGCCGAAGCGCCGCCGCTCGAGTCGCGAGTGATTCGTGCGTGATTCGGGTGTCGGATCAGTGCTGGGGCGCGCCATCCCATGCGGGCAGCGTGGCGCCGTGATAGACGGTCAGGATCGCCGAGGCGACGTTGGCCTGCTGGTAGCTATCGACGATCGTCTTCACCCACGCAGCGTTCGCGTCTTTCGCGTTGACCGCGATGAAGTTGCGATAAGGATTGCCCGGTACCTTCTCCTGCGCGATGCGTTCCTGCGGAATCTTGATGCCCGCCTTGATCGCCCAGTCGGTATTGACGACGGCGGCGTCGAGGTCGCCGATCGCACGGCCGACGATGCCCGCGTCGAGCTCTTTGATCTGGATGTGCTTCGGATTGTCCGCGATGTCGCGCGCGGTCGGCAGCAGGCCGACGTCGGGGCGCAGCTTGATCAGCCCGTTCGCCTGCAGCAGAAGCAGCGCGCGGCCTTCGTTGCTCGGATCGTTCGGCACGCCGATCGTCGCATTCTGCGGCAGCGCCGCGATCGATTTCACCTTGCGCGAGTAGAGACCGATGGGCTGCACGTAGGTGTAGCCGACGGGCACGATCTGATAGTGGCGCGCGGCGATCTGCGCATCGAGATACGGCTTGTGCTGGAACGAGTTCGCATCGAGGTCGTGTTCGGCGAGCGCTTCGTTCGGCTGCGTATAGTCGGAGAAGGTCGTGATCTTGACGGTGATGCCCTGCCTGGCCGCATTGGCGGCGACCGCACGCCACACGTCTTCGTCCTCGCCGGACATGATGCCGACTCGCACCGTTTGTCCTGCCGCAAGCGCCGGTTGCGCGCTGACGATGCCGCATGTAACGAGAATCGAGAGGAGTGCGGCCCTGAGTGCTTTGGTCGTGGTCATGTCTGGAATGCGATCGAAGTGAAGGTCCGCAGATCGTAGAGAGGCGCTCGTTAGCGCACAAATAATATCGAGCGCTATCGTTATCGCGGTTGAGCGTAAGCGGACAACCCGTTTCGTCGGCACCGCCAGACCGACATTGCATCGGCGGCGCAAAGCATTGCACAAATGCTTGTTTGCACAAGCACGCGCTGCTGACTAGATTCGATGCATGCCATCAGCAGGAGGGCGCACGATGTCATTGAATCTCGCATCGTTCTATCGCCGGGCCGTGTCCGGCTCCTTGGAAGCCGTGCGGCAGCGGGTCCATCGCGACCAGCCGCGCGACGATCCCGAGCGACTCGAGCGCATTGCGACTTACGCGCGCGCGGGATACTTCAATATGGGCTATACGCTCGAATCGTTTAGCGTGATCGCGGAAATCGCACCGGATTGACGGTGTCATCGGTGAGTTGTGCGCGTGCTTGTGCGCGCGCGGCATATCGCTGGCCGTCATAACCTTAGTCGCAATCGGCTTTGATCGGGGCGCGCACACTGCCTATACTCGTGCGCTTGTCGATCAACCCAGGCCGCCTCGCCGGCACGAGCATGTCGCGACCTCCACGTATCACTAGCGACGCGCATGATGCGTCGAAACCCGCGTCGCCGCGTCGGCGCCTGTTGGGCGGTCTCGCGCTGTCCGCGTTGGCCGCGCCGAACCTGAAGGCGGCGACGCTGCTGAAGCCGCTGGGCGTCGATCCGTGGACACAAACTCCCGGCGCGCCGATTCTCGAGCATCCGTACGGGCTGCCGTCGCCGCGCGAGTCGAACGTAATTCGTCGTGCCGCGCGGGCGTGGCCGATGCCGGGCGCCGCATCGTCGCTGACGCCGCTCGCGGATCTGCATGGCTCGATCACGCCGAATGGGCTCGTCTATGAGCGCCATCATGCCGGGGTGCCCGATATCGATCCAGACACGCACCGACTCGTGATTCATGGTCTCGTGCGCGAGCCGAAGCTCTTCACGATGGACGATCTGCTGCGCCTGCCTTCGGAGTCG
Organism: Paraburkholderia sp. JPY419; assembly: GCF_050435705.1. Lineage (NCBI taxonomy): Bacteria > Pseudomonadati > Pseudomonadota > Betaproteobacteria > Burkholderiales > Burkholderiaceae > Paraburkholderia > Paraburkholderia sp. JPY419. The sequence goes on from NZ_JBNDKV010000001.1 coordinate 433,335, forward strand.
CGCATCCATTTTCTCGAGTGTTCGGGGAACACGGCGAGCGAATGGAAAGGACCGAGCGGGCTCCCTGTGCAGATCACGCATGGACTGCTGTCGTGCTGCGAGTGGACCGGCGTCAGGCTGTCGACGCTGCTCGAAGCCGTCGGCGGACGCACGCTGAGCAGCGACAGCGCAACGCCGCAATGGCTGCTCGCCGAAGGCGCGGACGCCGCCGCGATGACACGCAGTTTGCCGCTCGATCGGATTTTGGACCGCGCGCTCGTCGTCTATGCGCAAAACGGCGAACGCCTGCGGCCGGAGAACGGCTATCCGCTGCGTCTGTTGGTGCCGGGCTTCGAGGGCAATACCAACGTGAAATGGCTGCGGCGGCTGAAAGTCGTCGATGCGCCCTTGCAGACGCGCGAAGAGACGTCCAAATACACGGGCATCCTGCCCGACGGCCGCGCGCGTCAATTCGTGTTCGAGATGGACGCGAAGTCGGTGATCACGCGGCCTTCCGCCGGACAGCGGCTGACCGCGCAGGGCTTCTATCCGATCGTCGGGCTCGCGTGGTCGGGGCGGGGAGCGATTCGCAAGGTCGAGGTATCGACCGACAGTGGAGCCACCTGGCAGGCCGCAGTGCTCGACGAGCCCGCGCGCGATCGCGCGTTGACCCGCTTCCAGGCCGGCTTCGTGTGGAACGGTGCGCCGACCGCCATCCTGTCGCGCGCGACGGATTCTACCGGCTACGTTCAACCGACGCGCGAAGCGCTCGTCGCAGCGCGTGGTCTGAACTCGAACTATCACTACAACGGCATTCAGCAGTGGCGCATCGAAGCCGATGGGAGCGTTAAAAATGCGTGAGCCTGTGCGGTTCGGTGCTTCGAAATCGAAAACGATGCGCGCTCTGCTCGCATGGGCCACGGCTAGCAGTCTGCTCGCTGGCTGTTCGTCTTCATTCGATGCAACGCGCGACGCGCAGTCCGCTGCCGCCGCGCAAGCGCGCTGGCGTTCATCCGTCGACGCGATCGGCAAGCCTGTCAGCGAAGCCGATCTAAGCGCGTGGAATATCGATGTCGCACCGAACGGCCACGGCTTGCCCGACGGCAGCGGCGACGTCGCAACGGGTGGCCGCATTTTCGCGGCGAAATGCGCGGCCTGTCATGGCGCGAAAGGCGAGGGGCTGATCGGCGATCAGCTGATCGGTGGAGCGGGCACGCTCGCGACCGCGAATCCGAAGCGCACCGTTGGCAGCTACTGGCCGTATGCGACGACGCTATTCGACTATATAAACCGGGCGATGCCGTATAACGCGCCGCAGTCGCTGAGCGCGGACGAGGTGTATGCGCTCAGCGCGTGGATCTTGAACCGCAACGGCATCGTGCCGGACGATGCGCGTCTCGACGCGCATTCGCTCGCCGCTATCCGCATGCCGAACCGGGATGGCTTCGTGCCCGACCCTCGACCGGGCAAGCTTTGACAGGCGTTCGGCCGGCGGGCTTATCGGAGCGGTACGGGAATTAATCCTGCGGCGGCAACAGTGCCGCAAGCAGCCGGCGCAACTGCGCCAATTCGCTTGCCGTCAGCCGTTCAGTGAGAATGCGCTCGACCTGCTCGACGCGCGGACGCAAGGCCGCAAGCTGCTTCTTACCGGCAGCGGTGAGATACAGCACATAACTGCGCTTGTCGACAGGATCGTCGGCGCGCTCGATCTGGCCATTGCGCACCATACGTGCAACCAGATCGGCGATCGTCGAACGATCCACATCCAGCTTGTCTCCGAGTTGCCGCTGACTGACGCCTGGTGTCTCCTGTAAGACCTCGAGCGCCGCGTACTGCACGCTCGTGATCTCCGCGGAAACCTCGCTCAGCCAGACCGCTGCATGGCGCTGTTGGGCACGGCGCACCAGACTGCCAGTAAATTTGGGGAGCGCGCCGGCGTCTTCAGGTTTGATCGGCAATTTCGGAGTGTCGGATTTAGTTATGGCTTAACGCACGCGAAAGATGGGCCGGAAGAAGGCATTCAACTCCGCGTACGCATTCAATGGGAGAACATGGGCCACGTATTGGTCGGGACGTACCACCACCAGTGCGCCTTGTTCGCGATCGATGCCGCGCTCGTCGAAGATATCAGTCGTCGCGTCGCTCGTAAATGCCTTTTCGTAGTCGATCAGACCGTGGCGACCCTTGCGCGGCAGCAGCAGAGCGGCGATGTCCTGGAGACGGACTTCGCGATGCGGCTGTTGCAATACCGCGCGCAGATCGAGAACGCTGTCCACGTCGGCGTCCTGCGGCGTGAAGAGCCGCAAAACGGATTCCGGCGATTTGTCGAGATACTCGCACAACGCATTCAGCGCACGACCCGACGCGTCCGCAAAAGCGTACAGACGCCAACGGCCGTCGGCTTGCGCCGCATGCCCGAGATGGAACGGTTTTGCATCAGCGAGGCGAACCACAGGCGACGAGTGAAAGCGCGTGCCGATCGTAAAGCCTTTGGCGAGCGCCTGATGCGTCGCTTCGCCGGTCAGGGTGGCCGGCCGGTAACGCGTCGCGACGCCTGCCGTGTAGCGGCCAGCGCGAACGAAGTACGCCTGAAGCTCCGCGGGATCGACACCGCCTGCCTCGGGCCGGTTGGGGTCCTTCGGCGGAGCGGCCATCATGGCCGACCATTCCTTGTCGAAATCGATCAGCTCCTGCGCAATGGGTTGGCGCTCGTCCGAATACGTGCGCAGCAGATCGGCGTCGCTACGGCCTTCCAGCACCGCGCCGAGCTTCCAGCCGAGATTGAAGCCGTCCTGCATCGACACGTTCATGCCTTGGCCCGCTTTGGCGCTATGCGTATGGCAGGCGTCGCCAGCGATGAACACGCGCGGTTCGCGCGAAGTGCCGTCGGCGGCGATCGCGTCGTCGAAGCGGTCGGTGAGACGCTGACCGACCTCGTAGACCGAGAACCACGCGACTTCCTTGACGTCGAGCGTATAGGGATGGAGGATGCTTTGCGCCGTCTCGATGATGCGATCGACCGTGATCTGCTTGAGGTTGTCGCGATTCTCCGGGGTGACGTCGCCGAGGTCGACATAGAAGCGGACCAGATATCCGCCTTCACGCGGAATGATCAGCAGGTTGCCTTTGCTCGCGGATTGAATCGCCGCTTTCAGCCGGATGTCCGGAAAGTCGGTAACGGCCAGCGCGTCCATCACGCCCCACGCATGGTTGGCCGCGTCGCCGCGCAGCGTTTGTCCGATGGCGGTGCGTACCCGGCTACGCGCGCCGTCGCAACCGACGACATAGCGCGCGCGCACGGTCACGGTCTCGTCGAGCCGTGCGGGATCGGTGCGCCGCAGCGTGACCAGCACCGGGTATTCATTCGTATCGTCGCGCTGGACGTCGACCAGTTCGAGGCCGTAGTCCGGTTCGATCCGGCGCGCGGAGCGACGCATCACGTCGAGCAGATACTCCTGGATACGCGCCTGATTGACGATGACGTGCGGAAATTCCGAAAGACCCGTTTCGGTATCCTGAACCCGGCCGGTACGGCTGATCGCGCCGCGGTCATTTGCATCGGGTCGCCAGAATACCGTTTCATTGACCCAATAGGCTTCTTGCAGCAGGCGATCCGCGAGGCCGAACGCATTGAACATCTCGACGGTACGGCACGCTACGCCATCGGCCTGTCCCATCAGCAACGGTCCGTCGCGACGCTCGACGATGCGCGTGTTGATCGACGGGAATTGCGACAGTTGCGCCGCCAGCACGACTCCGGCAGGTCCGCTGCCGACGATCAGCACGTCGACCTTCTCCGGCATCTGCGCAGCATGTGCGTTGCCGATGGCTGGCTCGATTGTCGGATCGCCGACCCGGAAACCGTTGAGATGAAATTGCATGACGTCCTCCTCCGTTCAGTAAATATCTGCTGAACGCGAATATACTCCGTACCCCAACCATTTTGAAGTACTTCGTGCGAGGATGGATGTTTACCCTGGTTTAGAAGAGCCCTCCTGGATCGTCTGATTCAATGGCCGTGCCAATGGCCTCCATGGCCACCCCAGTAGCCGCCAATGCCGATGCCGAGGCTCACGGACGGCGGTGCGACGTAGTACCCGGGCGCATAGCCATAAGCGGGTGCCGGCTCATACCCATAGCCATAGCTGGGCGGCGGCGGTGCGACGACGCAGCCCGCGAGGCCGACCGATACGATGATTGCAACGAGTAGTCTGCTCATGATCGTTGTCCTCCAATCATCAAGGGCGTGCAAGATTCGGTCCAGCCGCCTTGCGCCACCACGTCGACAGAACCCATTCGTCGGCGGAGAAGTAAAGCGGCAGCATCGCCGGATAGGCGAGGCTGTTTCGGTACGCGATGCGATGAACCGCGGAATACCAGTGCGGGATCACGTAGTAGCCGTTCATCAACACCCGGTCGAGCGCGTGGGTCGCATCGACGAGCTGCTCATCCGTTTGCGCGCCCAGCACCTTGCGCAGGATCGCGTCGATGGCCGGCGACTTCACGCCGGCGAGATTGTCGGAGCCGGGCTCGTCCGCGTACTGGCTGCCGAAACGCGATAGCTGCTCGGTGCCTGGCACCTGCACATCGGGCAGGCGCACGGTCGTCATGTCGAAGTCGAACGCGTCGATGCGCTTTTGAATCAGTGCGAAATCGGCGGTGCGAAAGTTCATCGTGATGCCGAGCTTCTGCAGATTGCGGCCGAACGCAGCGGCGACCGGTTCCATCGACACGCCGCCGCCCGTGTCGCCGAGCAGCTCGAAGACTAATGGCTGACCGTTCGCGTTGCGCAGTGCGCCGTCGCGATACGTCCAACCCGCTTGGGCCAACAGCTCACGCGCCTTGATCAGGTTGGCGCGCAGCGATCCCGGTGGATCGGTGTTGGGCTGTTGCGGCATCTCGCCGAACACGGCGGGATCGAGTTCCTGGCGCAATGGCTCGAGAATCGCGAGTTCGCCTTCGCTGGGTTTGCCCTTGGCCTGAAGGTCCGTGTTGACGAAGAAGCTGTCGGTGCGCTTGTACTGATCGTAGAAAAGCTGCCGGTTGAGCCACTCGAAGTCGAACGCGAGATCGAGCGCCTCCCGCACGCGCACGTCCTGAAAGAGCGGCCGCCGCAGGTTGATGAAAAAGCCCTGCATGCCGACGCCATTGTGATGAGGAAACTCGCGCTTGATCAGTTCGCCGCTGTCGAAGCGCTTGCCGATATCGCGCCGCACCCAGCTCTGCGCGGTGTGTTCGACGAGCACGTCGTACTCGCCCGCCTTGAACGCTTCGAGTTGCGCGACCGCGTCGGCATACAGCTTGTAGTCGATTCGTGCGAAGTTGTGCGTGCCCACGCGGACCGGTAGCGACGCGCCCCAATAATTCGGGTTGCGCTTGTAGCTGATGGTTCGGCCGTTGTCGTATCGATCGATCAGATAATCGCCGCTTGCGATCGGCTTCTCGAACGCGAGTTGGTCGAAAGAAATCCGCGTGCCGTCCGGCCGCATGCCCCACTTGTGCGAAAACACCGGAATTCCGCCCGCGAGCAGCGGCATTTCGCGTGTCGCGACCTTGAAATCGAAGCGAATCGTGAGCCGATCGATCACCACCGCGCGCGCAATCTGCCCGAAGTACACCGCGAACTGCGGCAGCGCCTGCGGACTTTTCAGCGTGTCGAACGAGAACTTCACGTCCGCTGCGGTGACCGGATCGCCGTTCGAGAAGCGCGCTTTCGGATTGATGTGGAAGGTTGTCGACAGGCCGTCCCTGGCGACGTCGATGTCGTCGGCGAGCAGACAGTACGCGCTCGCCACTTCGTCGGCACTGCCGGTCGTCAGGCTTTCGAACATCAGTCCCAGTCCCGGTGCGGGGTTGCCTCGCAGTGTAAATGGGTTGAATTTGTCGAAGCTGGTCAGCCGGTTCGGATTCGCGAGCACGAGCGCGCCGTCGCGGGGGGCGTCGGGATTGACGTAGTCGAAGTGCTTGAAATCGGCGGGATATTTGGGCTCGCCGTATTGCGCGATCGCGTACACCGCGCAAGCGGGATCGGCACTCCATAGCGCCGATCCGCTCAGCACGAGCGCGACCATCAAGCGCCAGCTGTTGGACGAGCGGATCGTTGGACCAGTCAAAACTGCGTCCCGGTATCCGCACGGGTGCATCCACACGGCAGACGATCGAGCGGCGCGCATCAGCCGCTCGCGCCCGTCACGACATCACGATACGACGGATGTCCGGCTGGATGTCTGATGGCGGATGGCGTGGTGGACATGGCTTTTCCTTTCGATGCTGGAGCCGGTGCCATCGTGATCTGCATTAGGCGTGCCTGAATGGAGCGTCTATTGCGATTGCGCCGCGAACACTCGTTTCGCGGCGCGCAACCTGACTCTGCGACGCCAGCGGCAACCAGTCAATCACGCGTCACCGTCGCATCACATCGCCTTTGACGCCCGCCATCAACGCGCCCCCGCTAAGCACAAGCAGCCCGGCAAGAATATAAACGGCGAGATCCATACTGCCCGTCGCTGTGCGTATCCGCCCGATCACCCACGGGCTGACGATGCCGCTGGTGATGCCAATACTGCTAATAAACGCAATCCCCGACGCAGCCGCTTTCCCAGACAGATAGCCCGTAGGCACCGCCCAAAAGATCGGCAGCGCCGCGAAAATCAACACGGCAGCCAGCGACAAGATACCCAGCATCGCAGCAAAGCTGCTCAGGTGCAGCGTAAGCGCCGCAAGCGCGAGACCACCGCCCACGGTGCAGAAAGCAAAATGCCTGCGCCGTTCCCCGGTCCGATCCGACCGGCGCGCAATCAGAATCAGACCCACCGCGCCGATCGCATTCGGCACCACCGTATAAAGACTCACCGCGACCACATCCTGAACGCCGAAATCACGAATCATCAACGGCATCCAGAAGTTGAGTGTCAGCGATGCACAGGTCAGCGAAAAATAGATGAACGCGAACAGATAGACGCGCGGATTGAGCAACGCCGCAGCGAAGCTGCGACCGTGACGCCCACTGTCTTTCGCCTGACCTTGCGCGCAAAGCGCGATGAGCCGGTCCTTTTCTGCCTGCGTGAGCCAGCTCGCGTCGTGCGGCTTGTCGACCAGATAGCGCCACGACAGCAATCCGAGAATCACAGCCGGTGCGCCTTCGATCGCAAACATCCACTGCCATCCGAACAGCTTCAGCACGCCGCCCATGTCGCGCATGATCCAGCCGGAGAAAAGTCCGCCGAGCACGCCCGCGACCGCCACGCCCGCGAAAAACACCGAGATCACGGCGGCGCGCCGGCTGGCCGGAAACCAGTACGTCAGATACAGCACGATGCCTGGGAAAAAGCCCGCCTCGAACACGCCCAGCATGAAGCGCAGAACGTAAAAGTGCGCGGGCTTCGACACGAACATCATGCACATCGACGCGATGCCCCACAGCAGCATGATCCGCATGAAGGTCTTACGCGCACCGTATTTGGCCAACAGGATGTTGCTCGGCACCTCGCACAAAACATAGCCGACATAGAACACGGCTGCGCCGAGTCCATACATCGCGTCGCTGAAGCCGAGATCATGCTTCATCTGCAATTGCGCGAAGCCGATGTTGATCCGGTCCAGAAACGACACGACGTAGCAAAGAAACAGAAACGGCACGATGCGCCACGCGACCTTTCTGAACATCGAATCGTCGCTCGCGACGGACGCGGCGTGGCCAATGGCGTTGCCATCGAGGGAATGCTGCATGTCTCGCTCCAGGTGCGGAGCGCGCCTGTGCGAAGACGAGCGCGTCCGAGGCGTCTAGCGCGCCTTCACGGTTTGAAGGGGGAAAAGGAAAGACCGGACGGTCTTTCCCGGAGTGCGTGGGGCGATCAGCTCTGCAGCGCGTCCCACATTTCCTTGTCGCGCTGCGCGGTCCAGATGCGCGGATGGCTGATGCCGCTTGCTTCGTCGTAGGCTCGCGACACGTCGAACGGCAGGCAATGCTCGTAAATGAAGACGTTGCCGAACTTCGGGTCCATCGCCTTGCGCGTCAGCGCCATCGCACCCTTCAGATCGAGCTTGTCCCTGAATGCGTCACGGCCCGCCTGCAATAGCGTGGTGACGAAGTCTTTCGTGTAGTCGAGGCCCTTGTTCACTTCCGCCGGCGACAGCAGCGCGGGGCCGCGGCCCGGCACCAGCTTCTGCGCATTCAGCGCGCGCAATGCTTCCAGCGTTGCCGGCCATTGTTCGAGTTGCGCGTCGCCGCAGTAACAGGCCGCGTCGTACTCGACCAGGTCGCCGGAGAACAACACCTTCTGCGACGGCAGCCAGACGATCGTGTCGCCCTTCGTGTGGCCCGAGCCGAGATGCGCGATGCGCACTTCGAGCTTGCCGAGAAAGAGCGTCATTTCCTTTTCGAACACCAGCGTCGGCCACGTCAGGCCGGGCACCGTTTCGACGCCTGCAAAAAGGCGCGGGAAGCGTTCGATTTCCGACTTCATATCGGCTTCACCGCGCTCGACGATCATTTCGTAAGTGCCGCGGCTGGCGATCACCTGCTGCGCGCCTTCCTTGAAGTACGCCGACGCGCCCAGCACGCGCACCGCATGATAGTGCGACAGCACGACGTATTTGATCGGCTTGTCGGTGACGCTGCGAATCTTCGCGATCAGGTCTTGCGCCATGGCCGGCGTGGCGGTGGTGTCGACGATCAGCACGCCGTCGTCGCCGACGATCACGCCCGAGTTAGGGTCGCCCTCGGCCGTGTACGCATACGCGTTTTCCGACAATTGGGTCCACGTGATCTTCTTTTCTTCCAGGTCGGCCTGGGATGCGAAAGCCTTCGCCATGTCTGTCTCCGTCTCGCGACTCGTTGGGGGATGACTAATAGTCGTCGTCGCACGGATATTTGTCAATGACAAAATACCTTGTCATTAACTAAGCTAGGGTAAACTCCGTTGGTTGGTCGGCACGGTCCGATCGGATACCATCTAGGCCTTCCACGGGCGACACCGAACAGGCCGAATCTCCCCTTCGAGGCAAGGTCGGACAACACGATGGCTGATACGACAAGCGAAAAGAAACAGCGGGGCATTCAAAGCGTCGAGGTCGGCGGACGGCTGCTGCAGGCGCTGGCGCGACAGCGCGAACCGCTCGGGCTGACCGAACTGGCCGGCGAGGCGCAGTTGTCGTCGGCGCAGGCGCATACGTATCTGGTGAGCCTGACGCGGCTCGGCCTCGTCAAGCGCGACGCGCTAACCGGAAACTACGAGCCGGGGCCGCTATCGTTGCGGCTTGGCCTGATGCATATCGAACAGCAGCCCGTCTATCGCATCGCGGCGCCCCACGCGGCTGCGCTCGCGGAGCGGATCGGTCTTTGCGTCGCGATCTGCGTGGCGGGCGTGCAGGGACCGACCATCGTCCGGTACGAGAGCAGCGGTGCGCCACTGCATGTCAATCTGCACATCGGCACGGTGATGTCGCTCGAAGCGACATCGACGGGCCGCGTCTTCTGCGCGTTTTGCCCACCCGAGCAGGTCGCGGAAATGGCGCGAAGCCAGGCGCAGTCGGCGCAGCCGACGCCGGCGCGCGGCCGCGCTGCCAAAGGGTCGGCTAGCGCCCAATGGCGAAAGCGCTTCGATGAGATCCGCGCACGCGGCATCGAGCGCGGTATCGATGCGCCGAGTCCTGGCATCAGCAGTCTGAGCGTGCCGGTGTTCGATGGCGACCAACGGATGCAGCTCGCGTTGACGGCGATCGGCTCGTCGGGCTCGATCGACGTAGCGTGGGATGGCGCGGTCGCACGTCAGCTGCTCGAAACTTCCCGACGCATCACCGAAGCGCTGGTCACACCCACCTGAGAATCATGCAGATCGAAACCCCGGACGCGTCCGACGCGAACACGCCCCCACTCAGCGATACGAAAGCTCAGCGCGGCATCAGCGCGCTCGACAACACCGGTGATCTCCTGCTGGCACTCGTTGCCGCCGGCCGCCCGCTGTCGCTGCGCGATCTGGCCGCCGCCGCCGATATGCCCGCCGCCAAGGCGTTTCCGCATCTGGTGAGTCTGCTCAAGGTGGGCTTGCTGAGCCGCGACGACGCGGGTCTTTTCAGCGCGGGACCGCTCGGCATGGAGCTCGGCCTGATCGCGTTGCAGCGCATGTCGCCGATTCGCGATGCCGAACCGGAGATCGTCACGCTCGCGGCGGAATCCGGCATGAGCGTCGCAGTGGCGACACTTGGTCCTTTGGGGCCTACCGTTATCCGCTTCGAGGAATCGGCGCGACCGCAACACGTGAGCCTGCGCGTGGGCACCGTGATGTCGCTCGTCAACACGGCGATAGGGCGCGTGTTCGCCGCGCATCTCGCGGACGACGTATTGGCCGGGCTGTTGTCGCAGGAATCGATCAGACTTGCTGGCGCGCCGGCCGCGGAGGTGTTCGTGTCGTCGAAAAAGGGCGCGCCGTCATTGGTCCCGACGTATCTGGCACGGCGCGCGAAAGTGCGCAACGACGGTATCGATGACGCACTCGGTGCGCCGGTGCCGGGCATCGGCGCGTTGGCCGCGCCCGTGTTCGATCACACAGGCAGCGTCAGTCTGGTGGTCGCGGTGATCGGTCCGTCGGGCGGCTCTGACTTCAGCCCGGGCGGCCCGACCGCGCTGAGGCTGCTCGCCACGACACGACGGCTGTCGTGGCGGTTCGGCTGGATTGGGCGCTGAACCTGGTTCAATCCGCGCGCGCCAGCGCGAGCGCTTCGAGCAGCACGTCGGCATCGCCGATGTGGTTGGCGAGCAGCAGCACGAGCTTCGCGTTCATGAAGTGGCTTTGCTCGTCGGTCAGTCCGTTGTGCGCGTCGATGAGTTTTTCATAGAACGCATCTGGATCGGACATGTTCGTTTCGATGTTCAGCTTGGTCATGATGGTTATCCGTTGCAGGTTGCGCGATCCACGGCCTTGGTGACCGATGCGGTGTCGAGAGCGCGCCAGCGCGCGCAGACGTGCTGGTCCGGACGCAGCAGATAAAACGTGCCGGGCCGCGCATCGAAGCGATGCGTGACGATGCCTTCTACGTCCTCGATCACCCTGACGTGAGGCATGTCCGGCAGAGCGGTCACGGGCGCTCCACGCGGCACGACGATCAATGAGCGGACCGGCACCGCGAGACCTGCGAGCGCGCGAAGCTGTTCGGCGCATTTCGTCAGGTCGTCTCCCTGGCCGCAGAAGTGCACACCCGTGAAGCCGCCATGTCCGGTCTGATTCAGGAACCAGGCGTTTTCGCCAGCCACCTTGACGGGCGCGTCGGTGCTAGCTGCGCCGGGCACCATCGCGCCGGTGAACGCGTCGGCGTCGGGCGTGTTCAGCGGCGAGTCACGCAGAATCGCCGGCACCGACAGACGGCCGCTGTTGACCATGCGCCGCGCGAACGGACACTCCTTCGCGAGCTTGAGCGTGGCGTCGCGGAACATCCGCGAGACCGCGCTTTTCGGCGTGATGAAGTCGGTGGCGCGCGATGAGTTCAGGATGTTTTCGTCCGCCGCATATTCGCGCTCCGATGCATAGGTATCGAGCAGCGCCGGCGGCGCGTCGCCGTTGACGACAAGCCGCAGCTTCCAGGCGAGATTGTCGGCATCCTGCACGCCGCTATTCGCGCCGCGCGCGCCGAACGGCGAGACACCGTGCGCTGAATCGCCCGCGAACAGCACGCGGCCATGCCGGAAGCTGTCCATCCGCAAACACGAGAACGTGTAGACGCTGACCCATTCGAGCTCGAACTCGGCATCGTCGCCGAGCAGCGCTTTGACGCGCGGAATCACTTTTTCAGGCTGTTTCTCCGCGACCGGATCGGCGTCCCAGCCGAGCTGGAAATCGATGCGCCAGACGTTGTCGGGTTGCCTGTGCAGCAGTACCGATTGATTGCGATGGAAGGGCGGATCGAACCAGAACCAGCGTTCGGTCGGAAACGGCGCCTTCATTTTCACATCCGCGATCAGGAAGCGGTCTTTGAAGGTTCGACCGTGGCTGTCGAGACCGAGTGCCCTGCGCACCGCGCTGCGTGCGCCGTCGGCGGCGACCACGTATTGAGCGCGCATCGGATAAATGCCGTCGGGCGTTTCGACCTGCAACTCGACATGGTCGTCTTGCTGCGTCACCCCGATCACATTGCTTTTCCAGCGCATTTGCAGATTCGCGGTCTGCTTCGCCTGGTCTGCCAGATAGCCTTCGACGTAGTACTGCTGCAGGTTGATGAACGCAGGTCGCGCGTGGCCTGTTTCGGGCAGCAGGTTGAAGGTATAGATCAGCTCGTCCTGCAGGAACACCTTGCCGACGTTCCAGCTCACGCCTTTGTCGACCATCTGCTTGCCGCAGCCGAGGCGGTCGAAAATTTCCAACGTGCGCTTCGCAAAACAGATTGCGCGCGATCCGCTCGACAGCGTGTCGTCGTTGTCGAGCAGCACGGTGCGAACGCCCTGCTGGGCCAGATCGATGGCCGCGGACAACCCGACCGGGCCAGCGCCGATCACGACGACCGGATAGGTGAGCGGGGCACCGGCATCGTGGTCGGCGGCTCGCTCGTAGTCGAAGCGCATCGTTTGGTAGTCGATCTGCATGGCGTCTCCGGTTCTGCGGCTATCTTCGATTAATCTATAGCAAGCAGTATTGCTCCTTGCTAATGTTGCTCATTTTATAAAGCTTTTCGAGCGATCGAATCTGTATTTACCCTGGGGCGGTTTGCTCCCGCATGCAGCGCGCGTAGACGAAAGGGCTTCGGCGGCGGAGAGCTCGAGGCAACAGGCTGCAAACCTCGTTGACTGCGTCGCACAGTTCAGGTTTTGAGTGAGGTGGCCAGCCGGCTTGCTACGGTGAAGTTGCTAAAAGCTGCCATATAAAAAATTGCGGAGCCGCTCGCACATGCGAGGGCTCCGCTGTTAGGAAGGGCCGGGTGCCGACTGATCATCTTCGATTGGATTCTTCTCCGCTGAGGACCGGTCCCCGCTCTTCCTGAACAAACCCCGTAGCGTTTATGACTCATTGGGTGGTATGCGCCGCGCCGGCCTGAGTCGTGCCAGGTTGTGCCGATTCAGCCAAGGCCGCGCGTGCGCGGTCGCGGGACTCGCTCGCCGCCCGGTTGCGTTCTTGCCGGGCATCGCGAGCTTCGGCCCTGAATGCCTTTCTGGCTTCCGCGGTCCGGGCGCGTTGTTCGCGGTTGGCCTCGCGAATCTCGTTTCGCTTTTGAACGATAGGGTCATTGTGGGTAGTCGCCGGTACGGTAGCAACCTCTGCGACCGGGGGCGCCGTCGTGGTTGGCTGCTGCGCGATAGCTGCGCCCGAAGTCATCAGGCCGAGCACGACGAGCGTTGTGGCGATTCGGTTGGTAAGGCGGCTCATGATTTACTCTCCGTTCAATTGAGGTCTACTGAATAATGACGACTGCCTTCTAAGTCATAAGTGATGTGAGGTTGTCAGCCGACTGTGGTTGCCTCCGGTACAGCGAGGCGCTGATGGACTCTTTCGGATTCGTCTCAGCACAGGACCCATTCTAACGAACGTCACATTGATTTCAAATGGCTTTCAGTGAAATTTGCCAGGGTAAACCCTCTATTGGCAGGGCTGAATTTAGTGCCCGACCTGGCGGGGTCGCCGCTGATCGGCTGAAAGCAGACGCGTAGAGCGCTACCAGGCACTGAAGCGTCGGGTCGAGCTCGGCAAGTGGTATTCGTGATACGTTAGCTGACACAGACAGCGACGGAGACCGCAGATGCTGATTCATCTCATGAACTGTGCCCCGCGATCGACCGCCCGGTTTGTGATTGCCTTGACGATCTGCGCCAGCGCTTGCGCGGTGAGCACGGGCAATCTTGGCCTCGCGCAGGCGCAAGCACAGCGGCCATCGTCGTTCGAAAGCTTCGTCGTGCCGGCCGGCAGCGCACCGCATGACGTCGCACCGGCGCATGACGGCACCGTGTGGTACACCGCCCAGGCGCGGGGAGCGCTCGGGCGGCTGGACCCGCGCAGCGGCAAAATCGACATGATCGCGCTCGGCACCGGATCGGCGCCACATGGCGTGATCGTCGGTCCCGATGGTGCGGCGTGGGTCACTGACGGCGGCCAGAATGCAATCGTGCGCGTCGATCCGAAGACGCTCGCCGTCACGCGTTTTCCGCTGCCCAAGGACCGGTCAGACGCCAATCTAAATACCGCCGTGTTCGATAAACAGGGGCATCTGTGGTTTACCGGGCAAAGTGGTGTCTACGGCGAGCTCGATCCGCAAAGCGGACGCATGCGGGTTTTCGATGCTCCACGCGGCGCGGGGCCCTACGGTATCTGCGTGACGCGCACTGGGGATCTGTATTTCGCTTCGCTGGCGGGAAGCTACCTCGGTCGCATCGACCGGACGACGGGCACGGCACAGATCATCGAGCCGCCAACGGCGAATCAGGGCGCGCGCCGCGTCTGGGCCGATTCCAGCGGGCGCGTCTGGATCAGCGAGTGGAACGCCGGCAAAGTCGGCGTATTCGATCCCGCGACGCAGCAATGGCGCGAATGGCGGCTGCCCGGCAACGGTCCGCACGCGTACGCAATATTCGTCGACGACCAGGACATCGTCTGGCTCAGTGAATGGAGCGCTAATGCGCTAGTGCGCTTCGATCCGCGTACCGAGCGGTTCGACGTCTTGCCACTGCCGCGTGATCACGCGAACGTGCGTCAGATGATGGGCCGTCCAGGCGAGGTCTGGTTGTCCGAATCCGCGACCGATCATCTGCTGCTTTACCGGTCCCGTGCAGCCGGTGCGGGCCGGCAGTGACGCCACACTTCCCCGAGAACGGAATTGCGCAGTCCGCCGCGCCCCACGTGTGCGGGCCCGCTACCAAAATGGCTAGAGCAGTTGGAGGGTTCGCGGATCGGCCTCGCCGCCGAAATATTTGCGCAAAGCTTCGACAAATACATCGTTGTCGTTCGTGGCGTGCGCGAACAGGGTCACCGACGAGCGAAACTTGAGGTGATCCGGATAGCCGAAAATTTCTTCGATGGAGCGGTCGCTGACGAGGTTGACCAGTTGCGTGGTTTCGCGCAGCCGTGCGCCAAGTATCGGGTGGCGCAGGTACGCTTGCGCTTCGGCCAGCGACGAAAGCGCGAATCGCTGAGCCGTTGCGCTGGTGCCGAGCCCCTCGATTTGAGGAAACACGAACCACATCCAGTGGCTTCGCTTACGTCCATGCTTCAGTTCATCGCATACCTGGGCGTAGACCGGGTCCTGTGCATCGAGGAAGCGTTGAAGGTCGTGGGGATCGTCCATTTCGTACTCCGCTGCAAACGTGGAAACCTATCGTTGAATCGCGATTCTCGCGCGCATGATCGTACAGGTCTACGATCGATCTTCGCCCTGTACCGGCAATGGAAGAGACTTGAGTAGTCTCACGAGCCTTGCTCGCTGCAACGGAGTCAGCCCTCGCGTAGCGCTCAGTTGCTGAACCCGCGCGCGCCAGTAGACGCCGGTGAACAGGGATTCCGCGGCACCCGCCGACAGGACCCGTTCGAGATGGGCAATCGCATCCTCGGCAGTCTGGGGCGAATAGGGGCTCGCTCTGTCTCCAGACGGTTTTCTGCCTGTAGTTTTCATCCACTTCTCTCAATGTGGTGACCGACTGAATCCGGTCTGTACGTCAGGCGTCAGGTGAGCCTGCTTCTTTCAGGCAATACATATGCGCTGGTGGATATCCATGTACGGCGTGCAATCACTTTCGTGCGCGTTTGATGCCACGAGTCGTGACGATTCAGTTCCCGCAGCATTCGTGCCCGCATGCGCTCGCGGCGATAGTGGCTAACGACCATGAACATTGCGATACCAAGGGCCGTGCCTCCGATCACCAGGCCCATCCAGGTTTCACTCATCACACGTTCCTCTCTGGAAAGCATAGGTGTGTTGCGCAAGCGGTTCGGGCCGGTTCGTGCGGTGTCTCTGCACGAACCGGCTGGCGCGGGCGTCGCGCGACTGTTACTGCATGTGCTGGCCGCCGTTGATCGCAACATTGGCACCGGTCACGAAGCCGGCGTCGTCCGAGCAGAGGTAAAGCACGAGCGCCGCCACTTCCTCGGGCTTGCCCAGACGTCCCACAGGAACGTGCGGCAGGATCTTCGTATCGAGGATCTCCTGAGGGATCGCCGTGACCATCTTAGTGGCCAGGTATCCCGGCGAAACCGTGTTGACGGTAACGCCCTTACGCGCCACTTCCAACGCCAGCGATTTCGTGAAGCCGTGCATGCCGGCCTTGGCCGCGGCGTAGTTGGTCTGGCCGATCGAGCCTTTCGAGCCGTTGACGGACGAAACGTTGACGATGCGTCCCCAACCCCGCGCGACCATCTCCTCGCACAGCGGCTTCGTCATGTTGAACACCGAGTCCAGGTTCGTGCGGATGACTGCGTCCCAGTTGACCTTGTTCATCTTCCGGAGCGTCATGTCCTCGGTGATTCCGGCGTTGTTCACCAGAATGTCAACCGGGCCGACTTCGAACTGAATTTTGGCTGCGCAGTGCTGGCATGAATCGTAGTCGGCCACATCGACCGGATACGCGCGAAAGTTCCTGCCTTGAGCTTCCATGTTCGCGAGCCATGCCGCACCGCCGGTGTTGTTCGGCGAGTACGTGACTACCACCGCATAACCTGCATCGTGCAGTTTCGTACTGATCGCTTCTCCCAGACCACCCATACCGCCAGTCACTACAGCAATTCGTTTCGTCATTCTTTCCATCCGTGATCGTCATATCTCTGCGAGGAACGTGAATAACCCAATGGCCGTCTCGCACAACCCGCCATTGCTTTGGCACAACGTATTGCCCCGACCTGAATTGCGTCAGGTCGTCCGGCGAATATGAATCGGTCCTCTGTCTCTGTCGCGGACAAATGGCACGGCCTGCCTCGCGGGTTCCGCACGCATTCGTCTGCTGACCAGGTGCGGCGAGCACTCCGCTTCTGTTGGCGTCATTGGCAGGACTAATTAATCAGATGAAACCGCGAAGAAGATGCGACAAAGACCTGATTGCACAAGTAGACGCGCCTCGCGTACGCTTATCTTGCTCCACATGTTACCGGTAACAGTTGAAGGTACAGAGAAGCCGTCTGTTGTCCTTCGATTGCGATAGGCGCGCCGTGTCGGCTAGGTCTCGCAACGGCCGTAAGTTCGACCGACGAGGCGATGGTAGTAGAAAAACTACATACTTGCAACGAAAGAAATGTAGTTTTTGTACATTGTTGGCCTACTGACTATTGCCCACGCATTCCTGAAGTCAGTGCGAACGATCGTTCGCGCGTCGCACTCAGTCACCGAAGCGTCGGCGCCGATGCTTGCCGCCAGGGAAGGAGACTCTGTTTCGACGGGTTCGATGGCAACGCCGCGAGCGAGCGGGCGTCGGGGCGAAGTGAAGGCATTCGAACCGGCTACGACGGATCTCGCTTGCTAGCCGCGTCGAGGAGGACGCGTTCTTCAACCCGGCTTGCCATCGACACGGGCGAGGACAAGCCACGCTCCGTATCGCACGCAATAGAGAACCAGCGCGGCCGCCCAGCATAGACCGGATGCGTATATCCAGGCCATCGTGAACTGCGGCGCGAGCCAGGGGCCGAGCACCCGAACCAAGGTCGCCAGAATGAACAGACCGCAGCTGGCGACCTCGACCTTACCGGCCACGAGTTCGCGTCCGGTGTGTCCGCGTGCGGTCCACGTGATCATCGCGATGATCGCGGTTCCAATGACTCCCACCGTGAAGGTATGAATCCAAGCGCCCACAGAGCGATGCGGGGTGGTGTGTCGACTTGACCTGAGGCGATCCTGACGGTCCTCTTCATGACTGCTCCAAACGGCGACTAGATGCCTTTTCGCCACATGCGACGAATGTTCGCGCCAGCGGAGCCATCTGGCCGCCCGATGACGCTCCCAAGACGAAGCCTCACTAACAGCATCGTCAGGTGCGGTGGAACCCATCGGCCTGGTTGTCATGGAAAAGTGCCAATCTCCGATCGAACGTTGATTCGCCCCGTCATTAGCGATACCTTTACATGTATCCTGGTCGTCGGGCGCTGGTCAACGAAGGGAGAACCGTTTCGTGAAGAGAGCGTCAGCTTTCTCCTGCATCGTCGCGTTGAGCGTGATCTTCGGCGGATGCGGCAAGCAGGGACCGCAAAACGCCACTGAGGCATCGGGGGCATCTGCGAGCTCGGCGCCGGTTCAAGCTGCACAAAGCGCGAGCGAAGCGGCCGCCGCCTCGGGCGCGCAAGGCACGGTGGCGCTGGTCACTGTCACCAAGGCGCAGTTGCCGGCGGAGGCTGCCGAAACGCTGCGCCTGATCAAAGCAGGCGGCCCCTTCCCGTTTAGCGACGACGGCGTCCTGTTTCGTAACACCGCGGGCTTGCTGCCGAAACATCCGCGCGGCTACTACCACACCTATACGGTTCGCACACCGGGCGCGACGGATCGCGGGCAACGCCGGATAGTCTGTGGCGGGCCGCGCAAGCATATCGGCGAGTGCTATTACACCGACGATTACTACAGCAGCTTTAAGCGCATTGCAGAATAAAGACGGAATCAACTGCGCGAGCGCTGCACGCCTGACGACCGTATCAATCCCGCGCTCCTGACCATGCGCTAGCGATCGATGCCGATCGCGCCGGCGATGCTGGCGTCGTCGTGTTTGAGCAATGGATAACGCGATGGCCGCCGCGACCGCATCCCATTGGCGCTGACCGAAGTTGTCCCATGGGTCTGCGTTGACAACGATCCTTATCTCCCAGCAGACGATCTCAAGCGGTTTTCAGACGGCGCGATCCGCCAATCAGAAAAGCTGAAGGCAGCCATCAAAACTATGAGATTTTCCTGCCATCGGGCATCTGCGATAGTGGTTCTCAACCGTTGTGTTGGATTACCGTACCGCGCGTCGTCGACCAGGGAGAATCTTCATGCATCGTTTTGTGATCGTGGGAGGAGGGGCGGGTGGCATTGAACTCGCAACGAGGCTAGGCGATCGTTATGGCGGTCGACGAAGAGGCGGGGCGCAACGTGCGTCGATTACGTTGATCGACCGCAACCCGACGCATATCTGGAAGCCCCTGTTGCACGAGGTCGCAGCGGGAAGTCTCGATCCATTCGCACAGGAACTGGCGTATGCCGCGCAAGCACAGTGGCACGGCTTCCAGTTCATCCAGGGCGAACTCGTCGGACTGGATCGTGGCTCTAGACACGTCCTGCTTTCGCCACTTCTCGACGACGACGGAACCGAACTGATTCCGCCGCGCCGAATCGAGTACGACTCGTTGATTCTGGCCATCGGTAGTACAACGCACTACTTCGGCGTGCCGGGCGCGGCCGAGAACTCGCTCGCGCTTGACAACGTCGCTCAAGCGGAACGCTTCAGAAAGCGCCTGATTGCAGCTTGCATTCGCGCCGAACAAACACAAAACGCAGGTGAGCGGGATGCTGGCGGAGTGCCTGGCGAACGCGCGCCTCGTGTTCAGGTCGCGATCGTTGGTGGTGGCGCTACGGGCGTGGAATTGTCCGCGGAATTGCGCAATACCGCGAAGGTACTGTCATCGTACGGCTTGCATCGGCTCAACCCCACACACGACGTCGGGATCGTGCTGATTGAAGCAGGGCCGCGGATTCTGCCAGCGTTGAAAGAGCGGGTGTCCACCGCGGCTGCAAGATTGCTGGGCAAGCTCAATGTCAAGTTGATGGTCGACGAGCGGGTCGCGGAGGTCACGCCCGGATTTATCCGCACGAAAAACGGCAAGACCATACGTGCGGATCTCACTGTGTGGGCCGCCGGCATCAAGGCGCCCACGGTGCTTTCAACTCTCGATGGTCTGACAGTCAATCATCTGGGGCAACTCAGTGTGCGTCGCACGCTTCAAACCGAGCTGGACGACCATGTCTTTGCATTCGGCGATTGCGCGGCGTGTCCATGGTTGGGCTTCGAGCGCAATGTGCCACCGCGCGCCCAGGCGGCTCATCAGCAGGCATCGTTTTTAGTCAAGGCACTCGGGCGACGCATCGAGGGACAAAAGCTTCCGGAGTTTGCCTATCGCGATCTCGGCTCGCTAGTGTCGCTCGGGCATGCAAATGCGGTGGGGAGTCTGATGGGAGGCCTTATCGGCGGCAGCATGCTCGTGGACGGACTGCTTGCCCGCTTCATGTACCTGTCGCTGTATCGGATGCACGTTGCGGCGCTGCATGGCTATGCACGCATGATCGTCAATACCCTTGCGCATCGGCTCCGTCGAAGCACGGCGCCGCACGTCAAACTGCACTGAGCAACAGTTCGTTGTAAATGGCCGAAGGCTCTGGCCGTGACGAATAAATCAACCGATTCCAAACACCAGCAAGACGGAGAGAAACCATGAACAGCTTCGACCAATCGCCTTTCAGCGTCGACTCGAGCAGTGGCGCCACACGCGCTCGAAACGGCAAGAATGGCTCTGAAAACCGATCGCGCTCCGTGTACCGATCGTTTCTTGCATCGACGGTATCGGCGATCGCCTCGAATGTGCCTGAGAGGCCGGATGTGTCGTCTGCCGCTGTTCTTGGTTACAACTGACACGCTTCGGGTCATCAAACGGCCAACTCACCGATTGAGCCGGAGCTCACGGCTATTCTCGTCAGGAATTGGCCTTATGAAGAATCTGCGCATTATCACTCCCCGATCTTGCAACTACGATCTGGCTTTCATCCATCACCAGACAGAAGATCTCCATGCCTCTCTCTCGCAGGCAAAATCGCCGTCAATAGTCGAGGTCATCGAGATTCGCGGAGTCAGCCTGGTTTGCGGTGGCGTTGAGTCGAGGAGTCAGTATGAATCAGCCAACGCTATTCACGCCGATACAAGTCGGCAACCTTAAATTGGCCAACCGGATCGTGATCGCCCCGATGGCCCAGTACTCCGCCGAACACGGCCAGATGAACGATTGGCACCTGATTCACCTCGGCCACCTGGCGCTTTCAGGTGCGGCGGCACTCACGATCGAGGGGACGGCGGTCACCCCCGACGGACGCACGAGCTACGGTGACGTCGGGCTCTATTCGGACGAGTGCGAAGCGTCCATGGCACGAGTGCTGGGCGGCATTCGGCGATGGTCTGACACGCCGATTGGAATCCAGCTCAACCATGCTGGCCGAAAGGGGTCTCGACAGAAACTATGGGACGGCGGCGCACAGATTCCCTATGATCACGCGAATGGTTGGCACACCTACGGCCCGTCTCCGGTCGCTTTTGCCGCCGGAGAGACACCACCCACCGCCTTGGACCGCGATGGCCTGGCCGCCATTCGCGACGCGTTCTCGGCCGCAGCGCAGCGCGTCTCCCGGCTCGGGTTGGATTTCATTCAGATTCTTGGTGGGCACGGCTATCTGCTGCATCAATTCCTGTCGCCTCTGTCAAATCACAGGGACGACGAATACGGCGGTTCATTGGAAAACCGGATGCGCTTTCCACTTGAAGTTTTCGAAGCCGTGCGAGAAGCGTTTTCGCATGATCGCCCCGTGACGATGCGGGTATCCGCTACCGACTGGGTGGACGGCGGGTGGTCCGTGCAGGACGCGATCGCTTTTGTCCACGCGCTGGAGGCTAGAGGCTGCGCCGCAATCAATGTCTCAAGTGGCGGTTCGAACCCAGCCGCGCAAATTCCGATCGGGCCTGGCTATCAGGTTCCCTTCGCGCGGGCAGTGAAGCAGGCGACGACGCTCCCTGTCATCGCCGTCGGCATGATCACCGAGTTCGAACAAGCCGAATCCATTCTCAGCACAGGAGACGCCGATCTGATCGCGCTCGCTCGGGCCGTGCTCTTTGACCCTCGCTGGCCCTGGCACGCTGCCGGTCACTTTGGGACTCAAGTCAAGGCGCCGAACCAGTATCTTCGCTCTCAGCCTGGTCGGCTGCGAAAGGTGTTCGTTTGAATCGGCCTCGTCGATAACGGGGCGGCGACCAGGGCGGCGACCAAACTATCCGACACATCGACGAACGCGGCTTCAGGCTTATCGCCAGGTCGGAATGACGGATGCGGCGAGCAGCACGCCCATCGCGAGATTGACAAGGCGCCAGTGGCGTGGCGTCCGAAAGAGCCGCGCGAGTAGCACGCCGAGCGCACACCATAGCGCGAGCGAAGCGCAGGCAGCCACCCCGAACGCTCCCCCGAGCAGCATCGCGAGGCGGTTCGGGTTGTTTGCGAGCAGCGCGAACGACGCCGCCGCGCCGACTGTCATCGCCCAACCTTTCGGATTGAGCCAGAGCAGCAGGAAACCGTTGACGAGCGTAACCGGACGCGCGGGGCCGTTGCCCGCGTTTGGCGGCCCGCTGCGCGCTATGCGCCAGGCGAGCCATAGCAGATAGGCGGAGCCGAGCGCTTTCACCGCCGTTTGCAGCGACGGCAGCGCCAGAAGCAGACCGCCCAGCCCGAGCGCGGCGAGCGCAGCGAGCAACGCAAGGCCCAGAGCGATGCCGAGCATCAGCGGTATCGAGCGTACGAAACCGAAACGTGCGCCCGAGGCGGTGGCGAGCGTGGTCGCGCCACCGGGCGTCGCGGTCGCGACGGCGACGAAGAGCAGAAGCGGGAGTATCGAGGTCATCGGTGCAGATTCGAAATCAAGGAATTTGCACTGTACGGATCGTCAAAGCATCGTAAAAGCTAATAATATTGATGCGGTACATTACGCGACATAATGCATAGATGAGCCGAAATCTCGACCTCGATCTGATCCGCACCTTCGTTGCCGTCGCCGATAGCGGCAGCATGACGGTCGCTGCGAATTTGCTGCACATGACGCAAGGCGCGGTGAGCCAGCAGATAAAGCGCCTCGAAGATGTGCTGGATTGCCTTCTGTTCGTTCGCAAGACGCGCCGGCTGGAACTGTCGCGCCAGGGCGAGCAGTTTCTCGTGAAGGCGCGCAAGCTGCTTCAGTTGAACGATGAAATCTGGGCCGACATGACCGCGCAGCCGTTGCGCGGCGCCTTGCGTGTGGGCGTGCCTCCCGATCTCGTGACGCGGCTTGCGCCCGCGATGAAGGCATTCGCCGACGCGCATCCGCACGTCGAAATAACCTTGATGTGCGCGGCGTCGCCAGAACTGAGCGAGGCGGTGAATAGCGGTCGCGTGGACGTGTCCTTGGTCGAATATGTCGCGAGCGAAGCCGAAGGTGAAGTGGTCCGCATCGAGCCGTTGGTGTGGGTCAAGGGGCGCGGCAGTGAGGTGTGGCAGAAGCGGCCGTTGCCGCTGTCGATGGTAGACGAGCGTTGTGCTTTCCGTTCGGTGGTGCTCGGTGCGCTCGCGGACGAGGGCATCGCGTGGCGAACGGTGTTCGAGAGCGGAAACATCGAGGCGACCGCCGCAACGGTGCGCGCGGGCCTCGCGGTCACGAGTTGGCTCGCCTCCACGGTGCCGGCCGATCTGGAGACGCTCACGCCTCGCGTAAGCGGCTTGCCTGCACTGCCTCCATTCGCGATATGTCTGCGCTTGCCCGCGACGGTTCAGCCAGCGGCGCAGGAATTCGCGCGCCATGTACGCGAGTCGATGTCGAGCGACGCAAGCACGCGACGCGCGCCGCTAGCGAACGTCGCGTGACGTACTGCGTTTGAAGTGCGTTCTGGAGCGTTTCTACAAGCGCTGCGGCAGCGCCGCCGCGAAAAAATCAGTGACCCGGCGCACGCGCGCAGGCACGAAACGGCGCCGCGGCCAGATGATGCTCACATCACGGGCGTCCCGAATGAAATCGTCGAGCACGGTCACGATGTCCGGATGCTTGAGTTCGTCGGCAAGCGAGAGCTTCGCGAACAGGCCGATTCCCACGCCCCCGAGCACGGCCGATCGGATCGTCTCGACGCTATTCGACGACAGGTTGCCTCGCACCGGCACGCTGAACCGGCCTCGTGGCCCATGAAAAGGCCAGTTCGCCGATTCCAGCAGACCACCGTAGAGCAGGCAATTGTGATTGGCGAGTTCCGCAGGTTCCCTCGGTACTCCGTGTTGCTCGAAATAGCGACGCGATCCGACACAGACCAGCGGCGTGCTGGCAATTCGCTTTACGACAGAATCCGCATCGTTGACGGAGCCCACTCGAATCGCGAGATCGATTCGATCCTCCACCATATCGCGCACGAAATCCGACAACACAAGATCGACCCGAAGACCGGGATGGCGCGACAGCAGCTCGGGAATCAGCGGAAGAACGTGCAGGCGGCCGAACGTAGAAGCGCAGGCGATCCGCACGAGGCCTGAGACATCCAGCGTGCTGCTGGTCAGTTCGCTGTCGGCCACCTCGATCTCGTCGAGCAACGGCTTGGTCCGCTCGTAGTATTTCTGCCCTTGATCGGTCAAGGTCACGCTGCGTGTGCTGCGGTTGAATAGCAGTACCCCGAGGCGCTTTTCCAGCGCGCCGATCGACTTGCTGATAGAGGACTGTGACTCGCCGGTTCTGCGCGCCGCGGCGGAAAAGCCGCCCGCTTCGACAACGGCGAAGAAGGCGTTCAATTCGTGAAACCGATCCATTGCATTCCTCTCGTGGGACCTATTCTTTCGGTGAATGGATCTTATGATAAATCCGCCGATTATCATTCGTGGGGGCCGCCATTACGATGGGACTTCCATTCAACATCGGACGGAAGTTTCAATGAATACTCTCGCAGGCAAGGTCGCCGTCATTAGCGGCGGAACGACCGGTATCGGCTTGGCGATCGCCCAGCGGTTCGTCGCCGAAGGCGCTCACGTCTTTATCTTCGGCCGTCGGCAAGGCCAGCTCGACGAGGCCGTCAAACTGATCGGACGCAACGTTACCGCGATTCAGGCCGACGCCGCGAATCTCGATGACCTCGATCGTGTTGCTGCGGTTGTCAGGGAAGAAAAGGGTGTCGTCGATATCATCGTGTCGAACGCGG
The DNA here is from genome assembly GCF_050435705.1 of Paraburkholderia sp. JPY419. Taxonomy (NCBI): domain Bacteria; kingdom Pseudomonadati; phylum Pseudomonadota; class Betaproteobacteria; order Burkholderiales; family Burkholderiaceae; genus Paraburkholderia; species Paraburkholderia sp. JPY419. The sequence goes on from NZ_JBNDKV010000001.1 coordinate 458,188, forward strand.
GTTATACCGAGCAGGCTTCGATCGACACCATCACGCCTGAGCATTTCGACAAGGCATTCAACCTGATGGCGCGCGGCCCGGTCTTTCTGGTGAAAAAGCTGCTGCCGATGATGACGGGTGGTGGGTCGATCATTCTGGTTTCGTCGGCCATGCACGTGATGGGCATCCCAGGACACACCGCCTACGCGGCGACGAAGGCCGCGTTGCGTTCCTATGCCCGCACGTGGGCTGCCGAATTCAAGGATCGCGGCATTCGCGTCAACATGCTGAGCCCTGGTGTCACCGACACCCCGATACTGGATTCCCAGTCGGCGACACGCGAGGATCTGGTGAGCATGTACAAGAGCATGGTCCCGATCGGCCGACTCGCCCGCGCCGAGGAGATGGCCAGCGCGGCGCTCTTTCTCGCCTCAGAACAGAGTTCCTATATGACGGGTGCCGATTTGATGAATGACGGTGGCATCGGCCAGGTGTGACGGTCGAAAAAGCCGCGGCGATGTTTGCCCGGGGTGTGCTATCTGACGCGCGCGTGGTACCACTCGACAGCGTCCTCGCCGGCGGGGATGTTGAACGGGCTCGATGAATCGGTCGCGGCGCGCCAAACCGCTTCGGCGACATCCGATGCATGCGTGACGGCCGTTTCTTTCTCCCACCTTGCGAAAACCTGCTGCGCGAGCGCGTCGTACGGCTCGGGAAATCCGTCTTTCATGCGCGCCCGAGCGTTTTCGCCGAAGCGGGTGGAAGGCGCGCGTCCCGGCAGCACGACACGCACGCGCACATTGAACTGCTCCAGTTCGAGTGCGAGCGATTCGCTGAACGCGTTGACCGCGGACTTGCTCGCGGTGTAGACCGACAGCAGATGCAGCGGTCTGCACGTGACGGTCGACGTCACATTGACGATCACCCCTTCGCGGCGCTCGCGCAACTGCGGCAACACGGCCTGCGCCATCGCGATGGTGCCGAGCGTATTGGTCTCGAAGATATCGCGCACGGTGTCCATCGGCGTTCCTTCGAGCGCATTCAGAAAGCCGATACCCGCATTGTTGACGAGCACGTCGATCCGTCCGGCCGCATCGATGACCGCGCGAATGCTTTGCGGGTCCTTCACATCGAGGGCGAGAATCGAAAGACGATCGGAGCGCGGCAACACGTCTTCACGTGGCGTGCGCATCGTCGCGATCACGCGCCAGTCGCGATCCAGAAAATAACGCGCGATTTCGAGGCCAAAGCCGGACGAGCAACCGGTAATCAAGACGGTCTTCATGTCGAGTCCTGTGGTTGGTGACAGTCGCGACACAATAAGTCCTGACCGCGAGGACTCGCTACAATCGAGCGTCCAGGTTTCATTCGAAATCGTCCGATCATGATCGACCCGCTCGCCGAAATCGTCACACTGCTCAAGCCGACACCCACGTTCTCGAAAGTGCTCAGCGGCGCCGGGCGCTGGCGCGCGAGCCGCACGGAAGTCGGCCAGCCGTTCTACTGCGTGGTGCTCGAAGGATCGCTGCGTCTATCCGTCAATGGTTGCGAGCCGCTGATTCTTCAGGCCGAAGACTTCGTGCTCGTGCCCGAAGTCTTCAGCTTCACGATGACGAGCATCGATCCGCCCGACGATAACGACGTCTCTAATAGCGCGCCGGCGGCGCTGCCCGACGGCAGTTTTCGTTTCGGCGATGCATCGGTCGCGCCAGAAGCCCAATGGCTTGCGGGCCTCTGCGCGTTCGGTTCGCCGGACGCGGCCTTGCTTGTCTCGCTGTTGCCCAAGCTCGTGCAGGTGCGCGGTGAACGCAGGCTCGCGACACTCGTCAAGCTCGTGAGGGAAGAATCCCGCGCGCAGCGGCCCGCGCGCGAGGTCGTGCTGGCGCGACTGCTCGAGGTGCTGTTCATCGAAGCGTTGCGAGCCACGGGAACCGGGGCATCGCCCGGACTCGTCCGCGGCCTCGCCGACCCCCGTCTCGCGCTCGCGATCCGTCATATGCACGAAAGCCCGCACCAGCCCTGGACGGTCGCGCAACTCGCAAAAGCCGCCGCGCTTTCACGGTCCGCTTTCTTCGATCGATTCAGCCGCGCGGTCGGCGTCGCACCGATGGAGTATCTGTTGTCGTGGCGCATGGCTATCGCCAAGAATCTGCTGCGCTCAAACGAAGTCAGCATCGCGGCGGTCGCGGAACGTGTCGGCTACAGCTCGGCAAGCGCATTCAGCGTCGCGTTCACGCGTCATGTCGGACTGCCGCCGACGCAGTATGCTCGAGACGCGGCGAATGTCGTCGTCGCTCGATGAAGCTTCGTAGCGCAAGCGCCGTGTCTCGCCTCATGCAACCTGCGCATCGCCATCGTTAGCTGCCTCGCGCTCGAGCAGCGGATAAGCGAGCGCGCAGATGTGCGACTGAATCCGCACGAGATCGCGCAGCACGTCGAGATGCAATGAGCTCGACGCGATGCTGTCGGGCTTGCCCTCGCGCAGGCGGTCGAGATGAGCATCCCGCGCGGCGCGTTCAAGGCGCCGCAGCGCCTGTTTGTCCTCGAGCAGTTGCTCCGCGGTCTGCGTTCTTCCCGACACGAGCAGCGCCTGAGCCCGGTGAAAACTGTCGATCACCAACTGATGCAGCGCGCGCAAGTCCTCGGCGCCTTCAGCGGAAAAGCTCACCTGTGCCTTGATCTTTTTCTGCGCCAGCTCCATCAGATTCTTGTCCACGATATCCCCGATATGTTCGAGGTTGATCACGGAGGTCATGATCGCCGAGGCCCAGCGCCGGTCTTCGTCGTCGAGCGACTCGCGCGTCACCTCGGTCACGTAGCTTTTGATCGCATCGTGCAGCATATCCACCGCATCGTCGCGCGCCGCGATCTCGTGCACCGCGCGCCGGTCGTTTGCGATCAGCACCGGCACGCTCGCGCACAGCATCGCTTCGACGATATCGCCCATCCGGATCAATTCGCGGGTCGCGCATGCGAGCGCCTGCGAGGGCACCCGCAGCGCGGCTTCGTCGAGGTAGCGCGGCGCGTCGCCGTTCTCGGCGGCGCCTGGCGCCGGCAGCAACCGTTCGAGAAGGCGCGCGACAGGGGCGAGCAGCCCGATGAAGACCACGGCGATCGCCACGTTCACGCCCGTGTGGAAATCGGCGATTGCACGGGCGGGGCTGCCGTAGACCTGCTGGAGCGACGTTGCGAGCGGCGCGCACGCGGCGAGCATCAGCAGGCACACGCCGCCGCGCAGCACGAGGTTGCCGGCCGGCAGGCGCCGGCGGCTGCGGTCGGCGCCTTTCGCGGCCTCGAAATACGGGTTGAGCGCGCTGCCGATGTTCGCGCCGAGCACCATCGCGATCGCCGTGTCCATCGGCACGGTATGCAGGTTGGCGAGCGACATCACGAACAGTACGACCGGAATGCTCGAATGTGCGGCCCAAGTGAGCACGCACGCGAGCGCCGCATTCAGCACGGGCTCGCCTGCCAGCGCGCCGAGCACCGTGCGCAGGGCAGGGGCGGTCTCGGCGGGCTGCACGGTCGAGACGAGTAGCGTGAGCGCAAGCAACATCAGGCCGAGCCCGATCGACGCGCGGCCGAGATCACGATTGCGCGAGCCTTTGCCCTTCTCGAAGAGCGTCATGCCAACCAGCAGACACACCGGCGAGATCCAGCTCAGATCGAGCGAGAACGCCTGCACGATCAGCGTCGAGCCGACGTTGGCGCCCAGCATGATCGCGAGTCCGGTAACAGGCCGCATCAAACCGCGCGCCGCGAACGACGACGCGATCATGCCGGTCGCCGTGCTGCTCTGCAGCGCGCCGGTGATCGCGAGCCCGGCGCAGAACGCGTTCAGCCGGTTGCCGAGACTCTTCGCCATGAAGCGCTTGAGCGACGCGCCGAACGCGCGCATCAGGCCGGACTCGACCATATGAAGGCCCCACGTCAGCAGCGCGACGCCACCCGCGAGATGAAGCACGATCATGATCATCCGGCACCTCCCTTTATGTTTTTGTCGTGCGCATCTTTCAGGCCCGCTCAGCGCCCGCCGCGATTGCCTCCCCGAGTATGCGCGGCGCCTCCGGCATCTGCGCAGCTGTGACGGCGAGCGTCAGCTCGCGGCTCTTTCCCTGAGGATGAGCGACACCGTCATCCACGCACCATTGCGCGGTTCGAGATGCGCGAGAGCCCCATCAACACCGCGAGCGTGCCGATACCGAGGATCATCGTGAGCGTCGCGGCGTCGAAGATCGCACCACGGTCCGACAGCGCGAAGATGCCCACCGGCAGCGTGACCCAGCCCGGCGGATAGATCATCAGCGTCGCACCGAGCTCGCCCATCGACAGCGCGAAGCTCAGGCTGAACGATGCGAGCAGGTACGGCGCGACGAGCGGCAGCGTCACGCGCGAGAGCTGGTAGAGCGGCCGGGCGCCGAGACTCTGGGCCACCTCGCCGTATTCGGGCGCGACCCGCGCAAGCCCGGCCGCCACGTTGCCGTAGGTGAACGCCGAGATCAGCAGGAAGTGCGCGATGAAGACGATCGTCGCCGTGCCGTTGAGCAACACCGGCGGCCGGCTGAACGCGACCAGCAACCCGAGCCCGATCGAAACCGACGGCACCGCGCTCGGCACGAAGAAGATCACGTCGAGCACGCGGCGCGGCAGGCCTTTGATGCGGCGCAGCGCGAGCGCGGCCCAGGTGCCGCTGACGAGCGCCGCGACGCTCGCGACCACGCCGGTCAGCACGCTTATGCGAAGCTGGCTCGCCGAATCGGTATGCAGCACCCGCGCGTAGTGTTCGAGTGTCAGGTGGCTCGGCAGGATGCCGTTCCACTGTCCGCTGATGCTGGCGAGCGCGATCATCGCGACCGGTAGCCCGTAGACGGCGCAGAACAGCAACGCCGTGCCGCCCGACGTCAGCCATTTACCCCATTTAGCCCAGAGCAGCACGGCGACCTCCGCAAAATGACACGACGGCCCGGTAGCAGGCATAAAGCCCGAGCGACAGCGCGATATTGACGACGGCGATGACACACGCGGTGGTGTAGTCGAATTCCTGGATCGCTTTGTCGTAGATCAGCAGCGGCAACGTGATCACGTCTTTCGCGCCGATGAAGAGCACGATGCCGAACTCGTTGACGGTCAACAGCAGACACAGGCTGCCGCCCGCCAGCAGCGCCGGCAACGCGGCGGGCAGGATGATCTGCCGGATGATGCGCAGCGGCCGCGCGCCGAGGCTGCCCGCCATCTCGATCTGCGCACTGTCGATCTGCGAGAAGCACGCAAGCAACGGACGCATGATGAACGGCGTATAGACCGTGATCTCCGACAGCACGACACCCCATTGCGTGTACAGGAAGTTGAGCGGCGGCAGCGGCAGATGGAACATCTCCATCAGCGACTGGTTCAGCAGTCCGGCCGAACCGTACACGAACGTGAACGCGAGCGCGACGAGGAAGGTGGGCAGCGCGATGAACGTATCGATGAGCCGGCCCACGAAACGCGCGCCCGGGAATGGCACGAACGCGATCACGAGCGAGAACGCGAAGCCGAGCACGAGGCATCCCGCCGAGGCCGATACTGCGATCGCGATCGTGTGATAAAGCCCGCTCAGGAACTGGCGTGAGCGCAGCACGTGCTCGAAGTTCGCGAACGACAGCACATGCTGGTCGCCGCCCAACGCCTGTACGACGATCAGCCCGAACGGGTAGAAGAACAGCGCGGCGAGCACCGCGAGCGGCGGCGCGATCCACAGGCCGCCCAGCCCCGCGGCCGGCGCTCGCGCGGGGGCCGGCGGCGCGATGACGATATCAGCCATGACGTTCAGCCTCCGGTACGAGCGTGACATCCGCGGGATCGAAACGTACGCTGAGCGCAGTGCCCGGCTCCGGCGGTTCCGCGAGCGGCGCGCAGGTGAGCCGCAGCAGCTCGCCTTCGACGTCGAGCACGATGCTGTGCATTTCGCCGAGCCACTGCACGCTGACGACGGCCCCCGTCATCTGATTCATGCGTTGGCCATCGGCGCCTGGCGTGCTGCCACCCGCAACGGACTGCAGATGATGCGGCCGCACGCACACGAAGCAGGCGGAGCCGGCCGCGAGTCCGTGATGGTTGCAGCCTTCGAGCGGCCGGCCATGAAAGCGCACGCGGGCGCGCCCGTCGGGCATCGGTTCGAGCTGCTGCGCCGGCAGCACGTTCGCGCGGCCGAGGAACTCGGCGGCGAAGCGGTTCGGCGGATGACGATAGAGCCCTTGCGCGTCGCCGTAAGCGACCAGGTGGCCGTCGCGCATGATGCCGATGTGGTTCGCGAGGGTCAGCGCTTCGGTCTGATCGTGCGTCACGTATAGCACCGTGAGCGACGGCAGCGTGCGGTGCAGCTTCGCGAGTTCGTCGAGCATCGAGCGGCGGATCTGCGCGTCGAGCGCGGACAGCGGCTCGTCGAGCAGCAGCACCTGCGGACGGATCGCGAGCGCGCGGGCGATCGCCACGCGCTGCTGCTGGCCGCCCGACAGCTCGCGCGGATAGCGCTTCGCATACTTCGCCATACCGACGAGCCCGAGGCACTCGGGCACCCGTTCGCGTATCACCTCGGCATCCGCGCCGCGGGCGCGCAGCCCGAAGGCGACGTTGTCCTCGACGCGCATATGCGGAAACAGCGCGTAGTTCTGCACCACCATGCCGATGTTGCGTGCGTACGGCGGCAGCCGGGTCACGTCGCGATCGCCGATGGTGATACGCCCGGCGCTCGGCTGCACGAAGCCGGCGACGGCGCGCAATGCGGTCGTCTTGCCGGAGCCGGACGGGCCGATCAGCGCGACGATCTCGCCGGGCTTCACGGTCAGCGTCAGAGCCTCCAGAATGGTCTGGCTGCCGTAAGCCACCGACACGCCTTCGAAACCGATACCGCTCGCTCCGTGCGCGATGACGGTCGGCGCAGCGGAGGCGCGCCGCTGCGGCCCCCGTTCCATGGTCATGGTGTTTGCCATTAGTCGCTCGTCGGTAGCTGGGTTAGTCGATGGAAATCGCCTGGTTGTAGGCGGCCACGTCGGGACGCAGCTCCTGGAGCACCTGGTTCCAATCGGGTTGCCAGATGTCGACGCCCTTCAGCAACGCGTTCAACGTCTGGAAGTTGCTGTCCGACGGATGCACATCGGTGCGCACCGGGAAGCCGTACGCGACCTTGCTGACCTCCTGCTGCGCCGGCGCGCTCAACAGGAAATCGATCAGCTTTTCGCCGTTGCCGGCATGCGGCGCGTTCGCCACGAGGCCGACGTAGTAGGGCAACGCAAAGGTCGTGCGGCGGCCGTCGGGACCGGCCGGGAAGAACATCGCGACGTTCGGGTTGTCGTGCATCTGCGCGAGGTTCATCTGCATATCGCCGTTGGCCACGAAGAGCTCGCCTTTGTTGACGAGCGCCGTGAGCTTGCCGGTCGACGCGGAAGGCCCGAGGTTGTTGGTCTGCAGCTTGCGCAAATAGTCGAAGCCGGCCGGCTTGCCACCGAACGCGTGGAAGGTCTGCAGCATCAGCGCGGTGCCGTCGCCAGCCTGGCCCGGCGTCGAGTACTGGATCTTCTGCTTGAACTGCGGCGCGAGCAGGTCTGCGTAGGTCTTGGGCGGGCTCTTCAGCACCGCCGAGTTGTAGATGAAGCTCGGGTAGTTGCCGACCATCGCGTAGTACAGGCCTTTCGGGTCCTTGTCGCGCGTCTCGATCTTGTCGGCGCCCGTCGGCGAATAGGACTGCAACAGGCCGTCAGCCGCGGCTTTCTGCATGAAGGGCGGCAGCGTCACGAGCACGTCCGCCTGGGTGTTCGACCTCTCCTTGCTCAGCCGGTCCACCACGCCGCTCGAGCCGGCCTCGATGTACTGCACCTTGATGCCGGTCGCCTTCGTGAAGGCTTCGAACTGATTGCCGAACCAGCTCGGCGAACCGTCGTGCAAACCATCCGCGGCATAGATGGTCACGACGTCGGACTGTGCGTAAAGGGGGGGCGTTGCCATGGCGAGCGCGCAGGCGGCGAGAGCCATCAGACGAGTTTTCATATCCATCCTTCCTTGCGTTGAGTTCGGATGAGGTCAGCATTCACTTGGTCGCGCGGCCGGTCACTCCCATGGCAGCGACCAGGTCCGCACATTCGAGTAGCTCTTCATTGCCTCGACCATGCCCTCCTTGTAACCATTGCCTGAATCCTTGATGCCGCCGAACGGCGACATCTCCGTGCGATAGCCGGGCACTTCCCAGACATTCACGGTGCCGACTTCCAGCTCCCTGACGAAGCGCGTGATGTAGTCGAGCCGGTTCGTGCAGACGCCCGACGAAAGGCCATACGCGGTCGAGTTCGAAACCCGGATCACTTCCTCGATCGCATCGGGCACGCGGATGATCGGAATCACCGGGCCGAAAGTCTCTTCGCGCACGAGCTCACAGTCGTACGGCACGTGATCGACGACGGTCGGATGGAACAGCGCGCCCTCGCGCGGCGCGCCGTAAAGCACCCGGGCACCGTGGGCCTGCGCGTCTGCCACGCGTCGCTCGAACAGTTGCGCGGAGGCCTCGTTGATGACGGTGCCCACGTCGACGGACGGGTCCATCGGATCGCCGCACTTGAGCTTTTTCGCATGCACGAGCACGCGCTGGACGAACGCGTCGGCCACGCTTTGCACCACGAGAATCCGCTTGACCGCCGTGCAGCGCTGCCCCGAATTTTTCGTCGCACCGGTTACCGCGAGCTGCGCGGCCTTGTCGAGATCGGCGTCCTCCATCACGATCAGCGGATCGTTGCCGCCGAGTTCCAGCACCGTGCGGCGATAGCCGGCGTGCTGCGCGATATATTTGCCGACCCGCACGGAGCCTGTGAACGTGACGAGATCACAGTGCGGATCGGTGATCATCGCATCGCCCATCGTGCGCGGATTGCCGGTGACGACACTCAGCATCTCGGGCGGCAGGCCCGCTTCATAGAGCACGTCGGCAAGCGCGAGCGCGGTGAGCGGCGTGAGCTCGGTGGGCTTCAGCACCACGCGGTTGTTGGTCGCGATCGCGGGCGCCAGCTTGTGGCTCACCATGTTCAGCGGATGATTGAACGGCGTTATCGCCGAAATCACGCCGAGCAGCGGCAGCCGCGTGGTGAAAATCTTGCGGTTCTTGCCGTTCGGGCTGATATCGCAGGAATAGACCTCGCCGTCGTCCTTGATCGTGAGCTGCGCCGCGAACGACCACACGTCGTAGGCGCGGCTCGCCTCGTAAAGCCCATCCTTCCAGCACAGCCCCGACTCCGCGGTGATCAGGCGTGCGAAGTCTTCCTTGCGCTCGCTCAGGATCTCGGCCGTGCGCTGCAGGATGCGCTGACGCTCGAAGCGCGTGAGCCGCGGCTTGAATGCGTGCGCTTTTGCGAACGCCTGTTGCACGTGTTCGGGACGACCCGCGGGCACGGTACCGACGACCTCGTTCGTGTACGGGTTGAAGACTTCGATCAGCTCGTCGGTGCTCGTGTGTTGGCCGGCGATGCGCATCGATTCCTGCCTGAAGGCGGGTTTGATCATGACGTTCATCGAATACCTCGTTCAATGATCCGGTGGAGCCCGCAGGCCTCCGCGAGATGCGGGACGCGCGGGTTGTTGTGATCGACGCGTTATGCCGCGGCGGACTGCGATACGTGGTTCAGCGCGACATCGAAGATGTCGAAGTTGCGCAGCGCGCGGTCCGCCGGCCAGTCGGTCTTGCGGTTGACGATCAGCGGCACGTTCTCTTCCGTTAGCCCGCCATGCGAACGCAACGGCTCGGTCAGTCCCGACAGGTCGTGACGCGCGGCGCTGGTGCCGAATACCTTGGCGCGTGTGCCGACCACGACGACGTCGCCGATACGGTCGGGCGGCAGCTCGAAGCGTTCGCAGGCCTCGGCGCTCGTCAGCGCGAGCTGGATGCCTTCGGTCCGGCGCAGCCGTTCGAGCAGCGCCGCTGCTTCAGCCGCTGCGAGCCCCTCGGGCAGATAGACGGTGGCGAAAGAGCCAAGCGCCCCGTGATGCGCGACGTACGGATCGGTGATGGGCAGGATCACGCGCGAGCGGCCTGCGCCGGTCCATTCGTCGAACAGGTCTTGCAGGTACAGCACGTCGGGCGCGCCATCCGCGCGATGCTTGCCGTTCATGCCGTGGTCGGCGGTGATCGCGAGCACGCAGCCTGCCGCATCGAGCGCGCCGACGTAGCGGTCGAACATTGCGTAGAACTCGTTGGCCTTGGGCGAGCCCGGCGCCGCCTTGTGCTGCACGTAGTCCGTCGTCGACAGGTACATCAGGTCGGGCCGGAACGTGTCGAGGAGTTTGACGCCTGCCGTGAACACGAACTCGGACAGGTCGGCCGAATACACATCCGGCAGCGGCTTGCCGACGTAGGCGAGTACGTCGCCGAGGCCGTTCTGGGCGCGGGTAGCCTCGTTGGCCTTTTCAGCCGAAAAAGCGATTGCGCGGCCGCTCGTGAAGTCGAGTCCCTTGCCGAGCAGCGTGCGCAGCTTGTCCTTCGCGGTGATCACGGCGACTTTCGCGCCGGCGTCGTGGAACGTGGCGAAGATCGTCGGCGCGCGCAGGAAGCGGGCGTCGTTCATCATCACTTCTTCGCCGCTCGCGCGGTCGTAGAAGTAGTTGCCCGCGATGCCGTGTACCTTCGGCGGACGGCCCGTCACGATCGACAGATTGTTCGGATTCGTGAAGCTCGGAATCACGCATTGGGCGATGCGGCTCGTGCCCGTGCGCAGCAGCTTCGCGAGATGCGGCGCGTGCCCGGCCTTCGCGGCTTCTTCTATATAGGCGGGCTCCGAACCGTCGAGGCAGATCACCACGACCGGCTCCGCCGGAAAGCGATAGTCGCGGCCATTGATGCTCAGCACGGTGTCTTGCAGCGTACTCATGATGTCCCCCTTCATGCCGTTTTCGCGACTGGCGCGTTGATACCCATTTCATCGAGCACCTCACTGATCGCACCGAGCGCCGCGCGCATCTCGCGCTCGCCGAGCCGGCCGATGCAGCCGATGCGAAACGAGTCCGCGACGGTCAGCTTGCCCGGATAGATCACATAGCCACGCGCCTTCAGGCTGTCGTAGAAGCGCTGGAATTCGAAGCGCGGGTCCTCGGGCATATGGAAAGTCACGATGATCGGAGCCTGCAGCGCTTCAGCCAGCAGCGGCTTGAAGCCGAGCGCGCGCATGCCCTCGACGAGAATCCGGCAGTTGTTGCGATAACGCGCGCCGCGCCCCGCGACGCCGCCTTCGGCATCGAATTCCTCCAGCGCTTGATGGAACGCGACGATCACGTGCGTGGGCGGCGTGAAGCGGTACTGGCTGGTCTTTTCGAGGTTGGTCCACTGCTCGTGCAGATCGAGCACGAGCGTGGTCGCGTTGCCCCGCGTGCGGGAGAGCGCTTCACGTCGGCAGATCACGAAGCCGAGACCGGGCACGCCCTCGATGCACTTGTTCGACGACGCGGCGACCGCATCGATATGCATCGTCTGCACGTCGAGCGGCAACGCGCCGAACGCGCTCATCGAATCGACCAGATAGCCCTTGCCGTAGCGGGCCGCGAGCGCGCCGATCTGCGCGATCGGATTGAGAATGCCCGCGGTGGTCTCGCAGTGGACCGCGAACACATGCGTGATCGACGGCGAGGCGGCCAGCACCTTGTCGATCTCGGCGAGATCGGGCGGCGTGTCCTCCGCCGTTTCGTGCACGACGGCTTTGCGGCCGGCGATTTCGAGGATGCGCTTCGCGCGCTTGCCATACGCGCCGTTGATCAGCACCAGCACCTCGCCGCCGGGCGGCACGAAAGTGGTGAGCATCGCCTCGACGGCGAAGGTGCCCGAGCCCTGCATCGGCACCGTCACCCAGTCGCGCGCGCCATTGGCGATCGCGGCAAGGCGCGCGAGCACCGAGCGGTTGATCTCGATGAAGTTGGCGTCGCGCGAGCCCCAGTCGTGAACCATCGCGGCCTTGACGGTGCGTGACGTGGTCAGTGGTCCGGGGGTCAGCAACAGCGGATCGCCAGTTTCGGAACAAGCCGGCGATGCATACGTGGAACCGGTCATCGATGTCTCCTTGTGGGTCGATTTGGGTACTGCGCAGGTGCGTGAGACCCACTCTAGGGGCTGCAACAAAAACAGTCAAGATGCCAACAAATGCCACATTCCGCTCGGACACGCGAAACGCCGCCTGGAAGTTGGCGAAGTCCGTGATGGATATGGGAAAACGGCCTCCGCTCGGGACAAACCCGCATGGGGAGGCCGGAGGGGGTGACCGGGGTTGATCAGTGCATCGCGCGGCCGGTTGCGGCACCGGTCAGAAGGCCAGTGGCCTGCCGTCAGCGCCGAAACCCACGCTCGGAATCAGAACAGCCGCATCAGCGCGAGGCCAGCCAACGTCAACGTAGCGGCCGCGGTTCGCACGCGGCTGAACGGCTCCTTGAGCACATACACGGCGATGATGCCGGCGAACACCACGCTCGTCTCGCGCACTGCCGCAACGAGGGCGATGGGAGCGACGGTCATCGCCCAGATCACGATCCAGTACGCCGCGAGCGACATCGCGCCGCCCGCGAACCCCGGCAGCAGGAATCGCCGCATCGGCGCCATGCCGGCCGGCCCGTAGCGATACAGGCAAAGCGTCAGCATCGGTAATGCATCGAACACGAATAGCGTCGCCGCGTAGGAGTTCGGATTGCCGGCGACGCGTGCGCCTACGCCGTCGACGACCGTGTAGCCCGCGATCGTCACCGCCGTGAGCAGCGCGAAGCCGAGCGCGACACGGTTTTCAGATGCGGAGTGATGGCGGCCGCGCAGCGACAGCAGCAACACGCCGCTGCCGAGCAGCACGACTCCCGCGATGGCGCCCGCGCTCATCGTCTCGTGCAGGATCGTGACGGAGACGAGCGCGGTGATCAGCGGCGCGGAGCCGCGCGCGATCGGATAGATCTGGCTCATGTCGGCACGACGGTATGCCTCGCTCAGACACACGTAGTAGCCGAAATGAAGCGCCACCGATCCCGCCACCCAGGGCCACGCAGCAGGCCGAGCGAATCCGGTGAACGCGAGCGACGGCAGCGCGATCAGACCGCACGCGATGCACAGCAGGGTCATCGCCAGAAAAGGATCGAGGCGCACCTTGATCACCGCGTTCCAGCCCGCATGCAAAAGCGCGGCCGACAGCACGGCGAAAAACACGGGAAGCGTCATCGTCATGCTAGCTGTGGCGATTGGCGATGATGACTTCCCAGCGCTGTTCGGCGCAGGCTCGGACGATGCCGGCGGGCGGCTCGGCGTCGACGATCAGTCCGGCGATATGCGGCACAGGCGCGATCAGCTCAGGCGTCTGCTGTTCAAACTTGCTGTGGTCCGCGAGCACGTAAACCTTTTTGCCCGACTTCATCATCAGATGACGTTGCTCGGCGGCGAGTCGCGAGTAGTCGGTGAATTCGCCTTCGGGCGAGATGCCGCCCACGCCGACAAACACGAGATCGGCGCGGAAATGGCTGAGCGCGGTCATCGTCTCGACGCCGATAGCGGCTTCGTCGTTCGGGTCGATGTCGCCGCCGAGCACGACGACCTTCACGCCGGGCGCGCGGCACAGCATCAGCGCGATCGGCAGGCTGTTGGTGATCACGGTCAGGTCGCGATGATGCTGCAGCGCCTCGGCGAGGCCCAGCGTAGTCGAGCCCGAGTCGATCAGCACGACCATGCCATCCGCGACGAGTCGTGCGGCCGCGGCACCAATGGCCGCCTTGCCCAGCGCGTTGACCGCCTCGCGGCTTGCCAGCGACGGTTCCGCGACGGGCCGCTTCGCCGCGCCGCCGTGCACGAGATTCGCGCGGCCCTGTTCCGCGAGAATCTTCAGGTCGCGGCGGATCGTTTCGCGCGACACGCCGAGCGTCGCCGACAGGTTCGCGACGCTGACCGAGCCGCTCGCCTCGAGGCTTTGCACGATGTAGTCGATGCGCTCGATCGCGAGTCGGCGGTTCGGGTTCAATGAAGCGGGCACGGGCCCCGCTGAGCGGTTATCGAGCATGGTGTGGCTCTCCGTGCGCATCGTCGGCGATGGCGTCGCTGGTTGCCTGGCAAGTTGCGTCGGGCAGACCGCGCAGGGGCGATCGATGCGCTGCCTCGCCCGGTCCTTCCGTCTCTTCTGCGAGGGCAGCGGTCATCGGCGCGGCCGTGGTGCCCGGATAGCGCACCTCTACGCGTGCCGAGGCGAAGATCTGGGCATAGTGCGCATCTAGCGGCGCATCGGTGACCAGCACGCCGATCTCGTCGGCGTTCATCGCGCACCAGCGAGCTACGCATGGCGTGTCGGGTTTCGGCCGTCACAATGCCACAAAATAACACATGTTTCCTCGCCGTTCGCGATTTTTATTGCGGTTCGATGCCTGCGGCCTCCGCTCGAAAAAGGCGAGGTGGGTAAGTGTCTCGCGGATTCCGGACATGCCTCAAAGCCCCATTACCCCAAGGATTTGCGGCGAATCTTCACCTGTCCGCGCTCTCAGCAACCTCCCGTCAACTTCCGGTTCATGTTGTTTTTTGCGTTTTTTTGTTGCAGTCCATGGCCACAGCACTTTCCACACATTGCCACACACTTGCAAAAGCGAGGTCGCCCGATGTCCACGGAAATCCCGCCATGTGGCTTCGCGCTGGTGGGCGTCTTCTCGGTGTGCCGGTCATTCAGCACCTGGACACGCCCGGTTGTCGCAGCGTGACCAACGCGGCTGAGAGCGTCGTGGCGGCGGCACTCGCGGTGATGGACGGGCCGGCTCCAGAGGTGATCGTCTATCGCGACAGCATGGGCAGTTCGACGGGCTGCTCGTCGGCGAGAAAGACTGCTTCGCCGGATATCTCCCGTTGGATGGCGCACGTTCGCATGACGAAGCGCGTGCGCGATTTCCATACTCGCTCGTGGCACTACGCGCGGACGTGGCCTATGCCGAGTCATGGTGGTGCCGCTTGCCTGCAAGACTCACGACTTTGCGGAGCCCCGCCGAAGCGGAGCCTGTTCGTGTTCTTACGGGTTGATCACTCTGCTACGGGGCGTGACTCGGGGATCGTCGCACATCCACGCGCAGCTACCTTTACAGATCGGAGTCAACTCGATTTCGATCTGACGAACAGTCGGGCTACCGTCGCGGCGCTTCACAACATATCCCTCAGTAAGAGTTGTGGGATCGATCATGATGTACTCGCTCCTGATGCCAAGCTTCCTCAAATACGCTTTCACAACCTGACCACGGCGGTCTTGCAACTCTTCCAGATTGCGCTCACCAATATACGCGCCAGCCATAACAATCGCCTGAATCTGCACGTTGGGCCACTTCTTTGCCTCACCTACGGCTCCCGCAATCGCACGTCGATCCGCCGTCGAAAGCGCGGTAGCGTTGAAGGGCAACTCAAGCGCTACGTTCTCTCCTATCGTGCATGCACGAACTGATCCAAAAAAGCAGAGCGAGATGGCGAGCAGTGCGGCCACGGCGCCAGCCCTGTAATTCAGCCTTCTACTCATGTGAGATTTACTCCGTCAAATGTTGCGATATAGCCGGTTATGTTGTCTGCGTTTCGGATAGCCTGATCCGGATGATTTTCGGCGAATATCCGTGCGCCCGATGCCTTATCGGTGTAAACCCAGTCTTCTGAATTAAAAGTGTCGGTGAAGTGAGTGCATTCGTGAATTATTGTTTTTATCTTACACGTGCTCCACAACTGACCAAATGGACTGCTGCAAAATTTGGAATAGACAGCGATGACACGCTTTTCCGAATCAGGTTTGCAGACTACGGCCTGATTGTCTCCCGTATCTGGCCTGACTGCACAGGACAGCTTCCTGTTTGTTTCGCTGTCAAATCGCACAATCTTTTCTGGTACTAACTCCCGCATTGCTGTGAGCAATCGCGGCAAACCATGGCTGAGCACGGTTCTTGTAGATTCATCCGCACGTGCAAAGTAGAATTTCACACGGTCCTGCTCTTTCAAGTCCCAACGCGCAAGACCCTCAATGCGTCTCTTGATTAACTCCGCACCGATATCACGTGCCCGCATGACCTCCTGTCTGAATTCCTTGTTACTCATGTTTGGACAGATAGGCGTCGTATTGATCACGACATTGGATATTGACCCGGGAGTTGTATTGGTAATGGCTGTGCCGACCTCGGTCCATTCTTCATGCTCGTCGGTCTTGAAATATTGGCTATTCTTTTTCAAAAATTCATTCGTCATGTGTTCACCAGTGATGGAAGACTCACCTGCTGTCCATCGCTATTGACCGGCAACTTCGATGAAAACCTGCTTTGCGTTATCTGTCGAAACACGCTGGGTACGCCCTTGGAAATCGGTGACATGTTCGGTCGTTGCGTGACACGACGCGCGATCTGCAACGCCGAAGCGCCCAAGGTAAAAGCCCCCGCCTAAGCGGGGCGAATTTCTATCTGATAGCCTTGCTCGTCGGCACTACGCGCGGATCGTCGCATAGTCGTTCACAGCCGCCGCTACAGATCGGGGTTAGTTCCACGACGATCTGCTCAATGTCCAATGTGCCGTCCGGGCGCTTTGCTACCATTTGATCCGTAAAAGTCTTGGGCTCGATTATGATATTTTCACTCCTGATACCAAGTTGTTTCAAATACGCTTTCACGTTCTCGGCACGATCTTTTTTTAGCTGTTCCAAATTGCCTTCGCTAATATAGGCACCGGCAATTACAACTGCCTGAATTTGCACTTCAGGCCATTGCCTTGCGGTAATCACTGCGTCTGCAATCGTCAGCCTATTTGCATTTGAAAGATCCGTGGTGCTGAATGGTAACTGGAGTCCCGCTACCTTTGAGATCGAGCATGCACTAGCTGATCCATAAAGACACATGGATATGATGGACACGGCAGCAATACGGCGGCTGAAACCTAGCATAGTACTCATGTCACTTCCCTGTCGAATGTTGCGATATAACCGGTGATGTTGTCCGCGTTGCGAATCGCTTCGTCGGGATGATTCTTCGCATATGTCTTGAGTCCAGCTTCAGTGTCAGCATACACGCGGTCAAGGGAGTCAAAAGTGTCGGTAAAGTGAGTACATTCGTGGATTAGCGTTTTGATCTTACATTCTCGCCACAATGCGCCGAATTTGAAGCTACAAAACTTCGAATATATGGCAATAACGCGGTTCTGCGAGTCGGGCTTGCAAACAGCAGCCGCGTTGTCACCGTGATCCGGTTTGGGTGAGCATGTAAGGGTCCTGTTCAGTTCGCTATCCCATCGCACAATTTTTTCTGGCACGAGTTCTTGCATCGCGGCGAGTAAGCGCGGCAGGCCAGCAGCCAGAGTGCTTCGGATTTCTTCGTCCGCGCGGGCGAAATAAATTTTGGCACGGTCCTGCTCTTTGGCGTCCCAGCGTGCTACTGCAGCAATGCGCTCCTTGATTAAAGATGCACCAGCATCGCGCGCCCGCATGACCTCTTTTCTAAACTCGTTATTACTCATGTTGGGGCAGATACGGGTGGTATTGATCACGACATTGGATATTGACCCAGGAGTGATATTGGTAATGGCTGTGCCGACCTCGGTCCATTCTTCATGCTCGTCGGTACTTAAATATTGGCTATTCTTTTTCAAAAATTCATTCGTCATGTGTTCACCAGTGATGGAAGACTCACCTGCTTTCCACCCCTATTGCCCGGCAACTTCGATGGAAACCTGCTTTGCGTTATCTGTCGAAACACGCTGGGTTCGCCCTTGGAAATCGGTGACACCTTTCGCGATGACCCTCGAACCGACGCGAATCCTGTAACGCACCCGCGCCTGTCGCTTGCCGGTGGAGTCTCTTAGCTCGAACTGCTCATTGAACCGTTTGGGGGCACGCCCGCGACAATTGCACGCCCATGCGTAACCCAGCGCTTCGGCCATCGCGTAGCCGGATTTCAGCTCACGAACCCTGTCAAACGGAAAGAACTCGCCGGTTTCGGCGTTCAGGGCCTGCGCGTGAGGCATCGGCGGGAAGTTTGAGTAGATCGAATAGGTGATACGGCAAAGATCGCATTCTTCCTCGACTGTCCAATCCGTCCCGCTGCTTCGCTGTTTCAGTTGCTCCATTACACTCCTCAAGAGTTTTCAGGCGATACCTCGCGAATTAATCATCGAAACGGACCACGGTCAATCGCTTTAATTCGGGATAAGCCCGTTTTGACAGCTATTTACGATTGTGTCGGACATCTCGATTTCTATTGCATATTCCTGCTAGTGCAGGATTAAAAAAGGCGGCATTAAGCCGCCTTTATCGTCAGGGATCGAAATGGTTAGTGCTGCGTCCATGAGGCGTCTATCGCCGCCAGCTTCGCGTTCACGCCTTCCATAGCGTCAGCGAGAATCGCTGCCACGTCCTCCGGTTTCAGTTGACGCTAGGGGGAGCCCGTTGGCGTCGAGCGGCCTTCGACCCTGACCTCTTCGATATTCAGTTTGGGGTGGAGTACAACGTAGAGCGACAGCAAACGCAGGCGACCGGCCCACACGAAAGGTGCAATCCGGTCCGATCTGTCGAG
Source organism: Paraburkholderia sp. JPY419 (assembly GCF_050435705.1). Classification (NCBI taxonomy): domain Bacteria; kingdom Pseudomonadati; phylum Pseudomonadota; class Betaproteobacteria; order Burkholderiales; family Burkholderiaceae; genus Paraburkholderia; species Paraburkholderia sp. JPY419. Next base: position 476,695 of record NZ_JBNDKV010000001.1, read on the forward strand.
CATCAACTACTTATCCGGCCGATGTCGCGGGACGGTGCTCAATGGCTGCTTCGTCGCTCTCTCGCACGGTCAATCTGTTCCTCACCGACTTGACACCGAGCACTGATCTCGCCGCATTGGCGGCGCGCGAGATCTGCCAGCTTTCCGGCACCGTCCCGGTGAGCGTAACGACGCCGTGGCTCGCCCTGATATGAATCTTTGAATCATCCATATCGGGTACGCGCCTGAGGGCCCGGCGAACGTCGCGAACTATCGAAGTATCCGGCTTGGGTCGAGGAGGTGAACCCGATGCCGCCACCTTTTGTGCAATCACGTCGGTCGTCGCGCTAAGACCGGGTTGCCCGTTCGCATAGGCCGAGCCACTCGCGATGGCCGCGACTAACGTTGCGCCGATTATTCTGCTCGCATTGCTTTTATTCATGCTGCCCTCCGTTGGGTTCCGTCAACCTTGCGGTCCAAGACAGAAAGATGGGGCGCGGCTCCGCCGTTCGTAGCGTTAAGCATACCAACACTGAGGTAGCGATCCTGCGCGATGTTTTGATCGATCAGACGACCGAACTTCTCGACGCCATGCTGTTTCAGAGCCATCCAGACTTTGAGCGCGCGGAAACCTCTGGACGTCTGCAATCCATACTCATATAACCAGGGAGCCGAAGCGATTCCACGCGGTGTCGGTTGCAGATACTCCGGAGTCTGCGCGAATGTGCCTCGATGTGCAGCGGCGTCGCGAACGAGCGCGCAGCCGACCTCGAACGGGGCGTGCAACCACTTGTGAGGATCGAGGGCGATTGGCATCAGTCGACGACCTGCTGATCCATCAAAGCCGCCGCATGATTGCCGCCACCCAGGTTAGAACCCTGAATGGCCGCCAGGAAGTCTCCCAGTGCCCCGGTGAAGTTGCTTGCGCCCATATACCAGGACCAGAAGCGAGGATGTATGTTGCCCAGTGGATAGGGCATCGAATTGTCGCCAAGCTCGTGATAGATGGCGTTTTCGCGAAACACCGGTTCATACCGCTCCATTCCGAGGCTGTGCAGCCATACGGCGACGTCCACGAGCCGTCCTGACAGGAAGGTTTCGAATCCGTAAAAGATAGCACGCGGTTACACCGCGCCCGACGCGCGCTTCGAGCGTGCCAACGCCAGCGCCAGCCTTGCGCCGACCTCGGCATTGTGTTTTACGAGCGCGATGTTTGTCGCCAGGCTGCGCCCGCCTGTCAACGCCTTGATGCGCGCCAGCAGGAACGGGGTGACGGCCTTACCGGTGATTCCTTGCGCAGCGGCCTCGTCGAGCGCCTGGCGAGTCAGCGCGTCGATCTCCTCGGCCGACATCGCTGCCGCTTCCGGCACTGGCGTGCTCAACACCACACCGCCGCCGAGGCCGAGGTCCCACTTGGTGCGGATGAAGCGTGCCTGCTCCGCCGCGTCGTCCAGCCTGAAGTCCGCGCGAAAGCCGCTGTCACGCGTGTAGAACGCCGCAAAATTGTCCTGTTCGCAACTGAGCACCGGCACGCCGTGGGTTTCCAGGTATTCCAGGGTGAGCCCGATGTCCAGGATGGACTTCGCACCGGCGCAGATCACCGCGACTGAGGTCTTCGCCAGTTCCTGCAGGTCCGCCGAGATGTCGAAGGTGTCCTGGGCGCCTCGGTGTACGCCGCCAATGCCGCCGGTGACGAAGACCTCGATGCCGGCCAGCGCCGCGCAGATCATCGTGCCAGCCACGGTCGTGGCGCCCAGGCCGCCGCGAGCCAGCACCGCCGGCAGGTCACGGCGGCTGACCTTATGCACGTGGTCGGAACGGCCGATCATTTCCAGTTCGTCATCCGAAAGGCCGATGTGGATTCGGCCGCCGATCAGCGCGATCGTCGCCGGCTCGGCGCCCGCGTCACGGATCAACGCCTCCACTTCGCGCGCGGTGCGAACGTTCTCCGGGTAGGGCATGCCATGCGCGATGATGGTCGATTCCAGCGCCACGAGCGGGCGACCGGCGGCCTGCGCAGCGGCCGCAGGCGCGCTCCAGGTCAACCAGGAGCGTGCAAGGTTGGCAACCATGTCGATCCTTTCGGGGGGCGATTCACCGAAGTATGCGGTACGAGACCGGGTTAGGCGTCCGTGTGTTCCTGGCGCCTTAAAACGACATGCGTGGCTTTGTCCGACGCTACGAATTCAACGCATTGGTACCCCAGAGCCCGCAAGTCGATCCCTTCGAACAGCGATTCTCCCCGGCCGAGCAGGACCGGCGCGATGGCAATGTGCAGTTCGTCGATGAGGCCCTCGCAGAGATACTGCCGGATTGTCTGCGGCCCACCGCCGATCCGCACGTCCATTCCGGCAGCGGCCTCGCGGGCGCGGTCGAGCGCCTCGCGAATGCCCCCTGTGATGAAGTGGAACGTCGTGCCGCCTTTCATCTCGATCGGGGCACGCGGATGATGGGTCAGGACGAAGACCGGGACGTGATATGGCGGACTGTCTCCCCACCAGCCTTTCCAGTTGGTGTCCGGCCACTCCCCACGAATGGGGCCGAACATGTTCCTCCCAAGAATCCAGGCCCCGACATTCTCAAAGCCACGGGCGGCGAAATCATCGTTAACGCCGGTCGTACCGCGGTCGTTGCCGAACAAGGCCCGCTGGAACGTGCGGGTTGGGACTAGCCACTGATGCAATTCCGTCCCGCCAACGCCGAGCGGATTGTCAATGTCCTGATTCGGGCCTGCACCGTATCCGTCGAGCGAGATGGTGAAGCCCTGAACGCGAACGCGTGTCATCGTTTCCCTCCGATTGGACGCCTAACGTAATGTGGACTGCAAATCTGCATGGTTTCCGGAACTACGCGAAATTGTCGGGCAGCAGATTTATGCTTAACCATACGTGTTTAAGAGAATTTCCTGAATTTGTAAGCTGGCATACAGCAGTGATCCTCCGCCCACAGTATTGCCTGCGGCAGGCGTACGATAAACAGCATCGTCCTGTTGGCGGGCGGCTTGATTGATGGAGGATCGAGATGAGACGCCTTTATTTCCTCGCACCCGACACGACGACGGCGAAGGCGATCGTAGACGACTTGCTGCGGTCGCGGATCACATGGCGGCATATCCATGTTCTCGCGAATCACAGCGTCGCACTCGAAGAGTTACCCGAGGCAACTTTGCTGCAAAGCAGCGACGTCGTGCACTCCCTCGAACGCGGCGTGGCGCTCGGCGGTGCGACTGGGGCGCTCGTTGGCCTCGTGGCGCTGGCGTTTCCTCCCGCTGAGCTCGCCATTGCGGGCGGAGCCGTCGTCGCATTGACGTTGGCGGGAGCCGGCTTCGGGGCCTGGACGGCCGCGATGATCGGCGTCGGCGAACCGAACGCACAACTCGAGCGTTTTCGCGGCGCCATACGCGACGGCCAGTTCCTGATCATGGCCGACGTGCCTGGATCACGAGAAGAGGAGATCGAGCAGATGGTCGCGCAGCATGTACCGAAGGCCGATCTGGAGGGCGCGGAACCCACCACACCGATCTTCCCGTGAGCAGCGGCTGAGACGAGGCCATCGGCGTCGGCCGGATGGGTAACGAAGGCGTCTCCGCCGATGCCGCTGCGGGCAGCTTTCGTTAGAATTTGTTTTCGATTCTTTTACTCGTCAATTACTGGAGGCGAACGTGCCAGGTTTACTTCCCGATGTCGACCGCGAGGGACTCCTCGAATATTCGGTCGTGTACACCGACCGATCGATCAATCACATGTCGGAGCTCTTTCAAGGCGTCGTACGCGATATTTCCGGCGCCCTGAAAAAAGTCTACAACGCGAAGTCGGCCGTAATCGTCCCGGGCAGCGGCACGTTCGGCATGGAAGCCGTCGCCCGGCAGTTCGCGACGAACAGCAAGTGTCTGGTCATCCGCAATGGCTGGTTCAGCTACCGCTGGTCGCAGATTTTCGACATGGGCGGCATTCCGTCCGAATCGATCGTGTTGAAGGCGCGTCCGGTCGGCCAGGAAAGGCAGGCCGCCTATGCACCGGCTCCGATCGAAGAAGTGGTCGCCGCGATCAAGGAGCACAAGCCGGATCTGGTGTTCGCGCCGCATGTGGAAACCGCATCCGGAATGATGCTGCCCGATGCCTATATGCGCGCGGTGTCCGACGCCGTGCATGCGGGCGGCGGCATGTTCGTTCTCGACTGCATCGCCTCCGGCACGATCTGGGTGGACATGCAGGCCAGTGGCATCGATGTGCTGATCAGCGCACCGCAAAAAGGATGGAGCGCGTCACCTTGCTGCGCCATGGTCATGCTCAGCCCGCTCGCCCGCGAACGAATCGACGCGACGACCAGCACCAGCTTCGCCTGTGATCTTCGCAAGTGGCTGCAGATCATGGAAGCCTACGAGAACGGCGGGTTCGCGTACCACGCCACGATGCCGACGGACAGTCTCGCGACGCTGCGCGACGTCATGAAGGAAACCGAAGCATATGGCTTGGACAAAGTGAGAGCCGAGCAGCTTGAACTCGGCGAGCGCATTCGCTCACTGCTGAGTGACAAAGGCTTCAAAAGCGTGGCGGCCGAAGGTTTTCAGGCTCCGGGCGTCGTGGTCTGCTATACGGACGATGACGGCATACGATCCGGCAAGAAGTTCGCCGATGCCGGTTTGCAGATCGCGGCCGGCGTTCCTCTTCAATGCGACGAGCCTGAAGACTTCAAAACCTTCCGCGTCGGATTATTCGGCCTGGACAAACTGCATGACGTCGAGGGCTCGGTCGCCAGGTTCGCCAAGGCGCTGGACCGTATTGTCTAGAGCGTCTTTCCGAAGCATGTGCGCATGGCTCGCCTTCGCAGCCGCATCGGCGGGAGGACTCCGGAGCCTGCCGGAATTGCTATGCGCACTCTGGATCGTGACAACACACGCAAATCTTGTTTCCCTCTGGGTCGCGAAAATACGCCCCGTAATAGTTCGGGTGATAGTGCGCGCGCAAATCGGGAGGGCCTTCGCAAGAACCTGAATTTGCCAGCGCGGTAGCGTGTGCGTAGTCGACTGAACGACGATCAGGCGCAAGCAATGCCACCATCTGGCCGTTCCCGTGTTCTGCGGGGTTGCCATCATATGGCCTGCCGATAAGGAAAAGCGGAGGCGGCATACCCACAGCCATCCAACCAGCCCACGGTCTATCTGGCTCGCAAAACTTCAGTTGATGTCCCAACTCGCTCATGACAGCCGAATAGAACTTCAACGCGCGGTCAAAGTCATTCACCCCAACGAATACATGCGAAATCATCCTGCTGCGTTCCTGTTCGAGAGTCGCGTTGTCTGTTCACGTTAGCACGCGCAGTTGCGCTCGACCAATCAGGCGTCCGCGAGTGCCGCGCCTGCGAGTGGAAACCTGGAAGATTCGATTAATGAATCTGTAATAGCAAGCGACGGAACCGTGCACGCATGCCCCATATTGGACGGACAACAGGAAAGCGCGCTCGCGCATGGTGCCTGGGTACATGCCGCATACCGCGAAGAAGCCTTCTGACAGTCCCGCCATTCAACCCCGCTCCGTCTCTCACGGCATCCATCTGATCGCCGAAAACCCAACGCGCGGCTCCTCCGATAACTCTCCCGCTCCAATACCGTTCGTGCGCATGGCATGACAGTTGCTTTGAACGTCCCCGCGCGCTGAGCCACCGTCAACGGCGGCCAGTATCGGGATGGGCGATCAACGGAGAGGCAAATTGAAACTAATAAGTGCGGTCATCAAGCCATTCAAGCTAGATGAGGCTCGTGAAGCCTTGTCATCGCTTGGCGTCTCTGGAATCACGGTAACGGAGGTCAAGGGCTTTGGGCGTCAGAAGGGCCATACCGAGATGTATCGGGGCGCGGAGTACGTCGTCGATTTCCTGCCGAAAGTGAAGATCGAAGTCGCCGTACCGGATGACATCGTCGATCAGGCTATCGAAGCGATCGAGCGTGCGGCGCGCACTGGAAAGATTGGTGACGGCAAGATCTTCGTGACACCGATCGAGCAGGTGATCCGGATCCGCACCGGCGAGACCGGCGCCGACGCCCTATAAAGACACAGGACAAGAGGAAAGAGAGATGCGCAAACTGTTGATGACTTTGTTGATGGCGGGCTCGTTGCTCGCGGGCGGGCTGAGCCCCGCATTCGCGCAAGACGCGTCGGCACCCGCGGCCGCCTCCGTGCCGGTCGCGCAAGCGTCCGCGGCTCCCGCGGCGGATGCCGCTGCATCGGCGCCGGCCGCGCCGACTGCACCGTTCTCGGTCGATTCGTCGAAGATAAACTCCGGCGACACCGCGTGGATGCTGACTTCCACCGCGCTGGTGCTGTTCATGACGATTCCGGGCCTCGCACTGTTCTACGGCGGCATGGTCCGCAAGAAGAACGTGCTCGCGACGCTGATGCAAAGCTTCGCGATCACCTGTCTGGTGACGATCGTCTGGACCGTGGTCGGCTACAGCCTCGCGTTCACGCCGGGCAACTCGTTCATCGGCGGCTTCTCGCGCGTGTTCATGACGGGCATGAACTACATCAAGGGCGACAAGGCCACGACGCTGACCGTCAGCCATCTCGCGCCGACGATCCCCGAGACGGTCTACTTCGTCTACCAGATGACTTTCGCGATCATCACGCCGGCGCTGATCACCGGTGCGTTCGCGGACCGCATGAAGTTCTCGGCGATGCTGGTGTTCATGACGCTGTGGTCGATCCTCGTCTACTCGCCGATCGCGCACATGGTGTGGGAACCGAGCGGCTGGCTGGCGACCGCGGGCATCCTCGACTTCGCGGGCGGCACGGTGGTGCACATCAACGCGGGTATCGCGGGTCTGGTCTGCTGTCTGGTGCTCGGCAAGCGCGTCGGCTACGGCAAGGAGTCGATGGCGCCGCACAACCTGACGCTGACGCTGATCGGTGGCGCGATGCTGTGGGTCGGCTGGTTCGGCTTCAACGCGGGTTCGGCGGTAGCGGCGGACGGCCGTGCCGGCTTCGCGATGTTCGCGACCCAGGTGGCGACCGCCGCGGCGGCGCTCGCATGGATGTTCGCCGAATGGGCGGCCAAGGGTAAGCCGTCGGTGCTCGGTATCGTGTCGGGCGCGGTCGCGGGTCTGGTGGCGGTGACGCCGGCGTCGGGCTTCGTCGGCACGGTAGGCGCGCTGGTGATCGGCATCGTCGCGGGCGTGGTCTGCTTCTGGTCGGCCACGTGGCTCAAGCACAAGCTCGGCTACGACGATTCGCTCGACGCGTTCGGCGTGCACTGCGTGGGCGGGATCATCGGCGCGATTCTGACGGGCGTGTTCGCGGTCAAGGACATCGGTGGCGCTGACGGTGACGTGCTGCTGCAACTCAAGGGTGTCGCGACGACGCTGATCTACAGCGGGGTGGTTTCGTTCGTCCTTCTCAAGGTAATCGACGCAGTGATGGGCTTGCGCGTTGCCGAAGAAGAAGAGCGCGAAGGACTGGACCTGGTGCTGCACGGCGAGGCGGTCGAATAACGGTTGCGCCGCGAATGGAGTGGGTACGACGGTCACGGTCGGTCGTGGCCTGGCGCTGACAGCGCTCAGGCCACGACCGAAGCCGGAGCCCACTTCGTACTTGAGGGCATGCGGGTGTCTGCCCTGGGTGTCTGCCCCGTAGGCGCCCGTATTGCCGAAGTTCGGCCAGACGAGCGAGGAGGTCGTAGCGGCTTCGAGCAACCGGATTTCCGCCAGCCAATGAAAAAGGATAATCAGCAGCATATTGCGGTACTGGTTGTTCTCATATCCCAAATCGCCTTTCTGGCAATGTTCGCATTCGCTGAGCATGTCGTCAGGCATAACAAATGGATCGCCGCAGGATTTGGATTCGACCTTTTATTCGGGCTGATTCTGTCGGTCGGTTTTGTCGGGACCTGGCGCGCGCGCGCTATCGATTCAGATTTTCTCGGCCTTCTTCTGGCCAATCCGGTCGAGCTGGCTGTCGTTATTGCAACTGCCGGTCAGTTGGTGGCCATTCTCCTTGTTTAAGCCGATCGGAAAGTGCGCGTCGCAACGTACGCTCAGCTATCGGCATGGCTCGCGATAAAGCTCGCGAACGCGTTATACGGAAGCGCAAGCGCCGTGCCGTTGATCATCAGGCCGTAGGTGGAGTCTCCGCTATCGAGCTCGTAATACATCGCCGATTGGATGTTCTTCGTCTTTCTCGCCTGATAGTAAGTGAGCAGACGCGAGCTGATGTAGTTGGCCCGGTACGCCTCGCTCTTCTCCGGCCCAGTGTTCCATTCCGAGATCACAAAGGGGACGCCATAGCGGGCCTTGCAATAGGTGGGCAAATCGAAGCCCGGGCCGGACCCGTCGGTGCCGATGTCGAAGATGTCGCCGTACACCTCGTAGTTGTGCCACGTAGTCAGGTCCCACCTCACGGTCGGATGGCCGCTCGTGCCATCGGGCTGCTTGCCATCCCACAGAGCGTCGGACGCGCCGATATCAGCAACACAAAAGTTGACGCCGCATTTAGCGTCCGCCTGCACGGACTTCACTCCGTCGATCATGCCGCGCATCGCACCGCGCATCAGCGGCCAGTTCGCATTGTTGAAGTCGACTACGCTCGTTCCCGCGCTGGTGGAGTCGAGAATGATCCCGTTCGCGCGCGTCAGTTCGTTACCGCATTCATACATGGTCACGCCGTGGGGTTGTAATGCCGACGCCACAGTCACCGCGCAATTGAAGCCCCGCGTATAGGCCGCCGCTTCACTCGTGAACAGGTTGCCGTTGCCGTCGTAGATGCCGACGTCGATCAGCACGAAAAGAGTCAAGCCCACCGGCTGGAATGCTTGCGCCAACGCCAGGACCTTGGCGAGTTGCGGTGCGTAGTCCGTACAACTGAGCCGGTACGTCGAGCAGCCGAGGGCTTGCATGATCGATACGATCTGTGACGTCGAATACAGGTAGTCGTAATGCCCGTTGATACCGTGAAACGAGCCGGCCGGCGCCGCGGTCGCGGTGCGCGGATCGCTGCACGGCAACCATTGATCCGCATCGCCGCATACATAGAACTGACCGCCGGTCGATTGTGCCCAGAACTTGCCGCCGTACCACAGCAGCAGCGCAGCATTCGACATCGTGCCGACGGCATTGCGATTGCGATACACGACGCCGTTCACGACGGTCCATATCGAGCCGGCCTTGTCGATCAGATACGTCGCAGGCGGGATCATGGCGCCGTCGACCGAAGTGCCGCCCAAACGCGGGTCGTTGCACGCGAACCATGTCGTCCCATTCCATCCGTAGAACTGACCGCCGGTTCCCTCGTGATAGATCGTGCTCCCGTACCAGAGGATCAACGAAACGTTGTAGGTGTCGCCCGCTGCGACGCCGTTCCTGTAGACGGACCCGCCGACCAGGGTCCACGACGCGTTCTGACTGTCGATGATCACCGTCGCCGGCGGGATCGTCGTGTTCTGTGGCGAAGCGTTCGAAGCGTTGCCGGGCGACCCCGAGTTCGGGTCTGATGCAGAGCTGGAGCTGTCGCCCGAGCCGGACGTATCGATGGGTCCCGTTCCATTCGATGGCGCCGGCGACGAGCCGTTCGCCACCGTGGTCGCGCTACCCGTCGAGGGCGCAATACTCGCGGTGGTCGTGCCCGTCGTGCCCGTCGAGGCCGAGATGCCGGAGCTTGCCGTGCCGGTAGAGGGTGATGCCGCGGTGCTCGACGGACTCGCGGAATTGCCCGTGGAAGAACCGCCGGCATCCGGCGTACCACCACTACCACCACCGCCGCCGCCGCACGCGCTCAATACGACAGTTCCGCCGAGCGCAGTAAGACAGCCAAGAAATTGACGTCGTCCAATCATGACAATAGCGCGGGCTGCCGCGAGGCGGCCCACGAGAAAATCTGGAGAGAGAGAAGGGGAGTCCTGCGGGTCGCGAGTGCGTCGCGTGAGCCGTTCAGGACATGCGATGTGCGGTAGTGGATGGTCTTTCGTTGCGACCGATCACTGAGTCCGGCAAGTCATGCCTGTCTGTCGGCACAAATTGCGCGTGGGAGCAGGGTGGGGCGGAAATAAAATCTTTTCGCTCGCGATGGACGAACTGCGGAAAGATTTCACTCGCTGGATGCGGGCGTGGTAATCGGGCGAGGTGTGGGCAGCGGCGGGCTCGGAACCCCCGCCGCCTTTCGCGGCCGCCTATGCGCGATGCGGCCCGACGATGCCCAGCCGCGCGATGCGCCGGTACAGCGTCGCGCGCGATATGCCCAATGCCTGCGCGGCGGCGTTAGGCCGCCACTGGCAATGCGTGAGCGCCGCGACGATCCGTGCCCGCTCGTCGTCGGTGCTGGCCGGCGACGTGGAGGCCGCCGCGAGAGCCGGCGTCGCGGCGGGCGCGAGTTGCGCGGCAAAGTCTGGCGACACATGCCGCAACTCGACGCGGGCCGAATCGCAGACCGCGCACGCATAGCGCAGCACGTTGCGCAACTGCCGGATATTGCCGGGCCACGAGAACGCGGCAAGGCGCTCGGCGAATTGCGGATCGAGCATCAGCACATGGCTGGCCGCCTGTGCTTCCTCGTTGAACACCGTATCGATCACATCGCGGATGTCGGCGCGCTCGCGCAGCGGCGGTATCCGCAGCGTCGCGCCGCTCAGTCGATAGTAGAGATCCTCGCGGAACGATCCAGCATCGACCATCTGCATCAGATCCCGGTGCGTCGCGCAGATCACGTCGATATCGACGCGCACTGGCGTATCGCCGCCGAGCGGCACCACTTCGCCCTCGGCGAGCACGCGCAGCAGGCGGGTTTGCAGGCCGAGCGGCATGTCGCCGATTTCATCGAGAAACAGCGTGCCGCCATGCGCGAGCGCGATCTTGCCGCGCGCGCCGCGACTGCGCGCGCCGGTGAACGCGCCAGGCGCATAACCGAACAGCTCGCTCTCGATCAGCGGCTCCGGAATCGCGCCGCAATTCACGGCGACGAACGGCCGCGTGCGCCGCGAGCCCGAGTCGTGCACCGCGTGCGCGAACACCTCCTTGCCGACACCGGTTTCGCCGAGGAGCAGAACCGGCAGCCGCTTGCCGGCGATCCGCAAGGCGACTTCGGCGTTGCGCGCGATCCGTTCGTCCGAGCTGTGCAGAAAGCGGCTCATTGCGCCGATGCTGCCATCGGCGTGCACATCGCCCGGCCGTGTCGTGACGAGCGGGCGGGCCGCGCGTCTCATCGGCGCGCGAATGCGCGCATACAGCATCGCGCCGGTCGCGCGCAGCCGCAGCGCCACGATCATGTCGGTGCGCGCGACGTCGTGCAGACGGACCTCGGATGTATCGAATATCTCGTCGATGTGGCGCGGACCGTCGAGACCCGCGATGCTCTCATGCGCCTTGCGGTTCGCGGCGGCGATGTTGCCGCATTCGTCGAATGCGATCAGCGCTTCGGGTTGCGCTTCGACGAAATGGCGGCTTCGATGGCCGAACAGCACCCAGTGCTGCGCGGTCTGGTTCAGGAAGTAGCCGTCCTCGATCAAACTCGCGCTTTGCCGCACCAGTTGAAACACCAGCCCCTGGCTGTCGCGGTTGTCCGGCGATCGGATCGCCGAGGCATCGAGCACGCCGATCAATTCGCCGGTCGGCGCGAAGATCGGCGAAGCGCTGCACGTGAGCGTCGTGAACGCGGCCCGGAAGTGATCGGTCTTGTGCACGGTGATCGGCGCGAGATCGGTGAGCACGTTCGCGATGCCGCATGTGCCTTCTTCGCGCTCGGACCAGCACGAGCCGATATGCAGCCCCGCATGCTTGAAATCGTTGCGCCGGTCGCGGTCGATCCGATAGTCGATCGTGACGCCGTGCGCATCGGACAGCATCACGCAATAGTCGGCGACGCGGATCATTTCGTGCAGCCGTGTCAGGCACTGGCCCGATGCGCGCAGAAAGGCTTCCTCCTTGCCCTGGACTTCACGCAGCTCGGCGGACGACAGCACGCGCGGGCCGATCACGGAGCTGGGGTCGAGCCGGTACTGCTCGTACGAGCGCTGCCACGACGACACGAGGCGCGGCGAATTCGCTGGCGCGGGCAAGCGTCCTTCGATGGCCCCGCGTACGCGATCGACGTGCTGCGTTTGAGAAACATAGGGCATGGCCGGCTCCAGGCGAGCGACACCGAGAAAGGCGAGTCCCTGTCTTGTAGCACATCCGCAACGAGCAATCACATTGCGGCGCAGCACTCGAGGCACGTGAGACGAACGTCTCAGAGGCTGGCGAGACGCTGGTCGCATCGCGCAAACCCTTGTCTGGCGCGGTGCCGCGCAAGCGGCGCGGCGTGTGTCGAGCCTCGCGCCTCGTCGCGAAGCGCGCTCGTGAGACACAGTGAACTGCGCGGCGCAGGTCCGATGAAAGCGGCCGTGAACGCGGGTCCACGCGTCTGCCCTTTGAATACAACGCTTCCGGCGCGTGCGCACGGCGCGCAAGCAACTGGCCCAACCTTTGCAGTATTGCTGGCAGACGAAAGCAAACGCGACAGCAAGCGCGCTTCACCCCAGCAAGTCCGCTTCGCAACTCGCGCACGGAGACAAGCCAGTGTTATCGCCCATCACCGTCGGCGTGATCGCGAACCCGGCATCGGGCCGTGATATTCGACGCCTCACCACACACGCCTCGGTGTTTCCGACCGCCGAGAAAGCGAACATGGTCGTGCGCCTTCTCGCGGGCCTCGGCATGTTCGGCGTCGCTCGCGTGCTGACCTTGCGCGACCGCACCGGGGTCGCCGCCCTGGTGCTGCGTGCGCTCGAAACCCATGCAGCCGTGGCCGAGCCGCAGCCCTGGCCGAAGGTCGAATTCCTCGAACTGCCGATCACGGACAGCGCGGCGGACACTCACGCGGGTGTCGCGCGAATGGTCGGCTTGGGTGTCGACTTGATCGCGGTGCTCGGCGGCGACGGCACGCATCGCGCGGTGGCCGCGCATTGCGGCGACGTGCCGCTGCTGACGCTGTCGACGGGCACCAACAACGCGTTTCCAGAACTGCGCGAAGCGACGGTGGCGGGCCTCGCGGGCGCGCTCGCCGCTTCCGGGCTCGTGCCGCCCGAGGTCGCGCTGACGCGCAACAAGCGTTTGGTGGTCCGCTGCGTCGCGGGCCCGAACAAGGGGCGCGAGGAAATCGCGCTGGTCGATGTGTGCGTGAGCCGGCAGCGGTTCGTCGGCGCGCGGGCGGTCTGCGAGCCGGCGGATCTCGAAGCGCTGTTTCTGACGTTCGCGGCGCCGGATGGCATCGGCCTGTCGTCGATCGGCGGCGCGTGGGCGCCGGTCGAGCGCGGCGCGCCCTACGGGCTGCATCTGACGTTCGCGCGTGCGGGCGAATCCGGCGTGCCGATCTTCGCGCCGCTCGCGCCGGGCCGTGTCGATCAGGTGACGATGCGCACCTGCGAGCGTTTCGAAGCGGGTTGCTGGACGCCGCTGCATACCGGACAAGGGACGCTTGCCTTCGACGGCGAGCGTGAGATCGAGCTCGAACGCGACGACCGCTACGAGATCGCGCTCGACTGGGCGGGACCGCTCACGGTCGATGTCGGCCGCACGCTGCGCTTTTGCGCGTCGCGGCAGTTGATGCGCGAAGCGGCAACGCGTCGGAGGTAATCAATTCAGGAGGAAGCCAACGCTAAAAACAAAGCCGGCTGAAGTAGCAGTGACCATCGAGATCATTCCCAGGAGACACACCATGTCTGTTTCGACGCAGTTGAGCAAGGAAAAGCTGCTGGAGGCGTACCGGATGATGCGCACGATCCGCGAGTTCGAGGAGCGTCTGCACGTCGAATTCGCGACCGGCGAGATACCCGGCTTCGTGCATCTGTATGCCGGCGAGGAGGCGTCGGCGGTCGGCACGATGATGCATCTGAACGATGCGGACTATGTCGCGACCACGCACCGTGGTCATGGCCACTGCATCGCGAAGGGTGTGGACGTGCGCGGCATGATGGCCGAAATCTACGGCCGCAGCACCGGCGTGTGCCGCGGCAAAGGCGGCTCGATGCATATCGCCGATCTGTCGAAAGGGATGCTCGGCGCCAATGGGATCGTCGGTGCGGGCGGCCCGCTCGTGTGCGGCGCCGCACTCGCCGCGAAGCTAAAGAAGACCGGCGGCGTCGGCGTGTGCTTCTTCGGCGACGGGGCGTCGAACCAGGGCGTGATCTTCGAATCGATGAATCTCGCTTCCGTCTGGCGCCTGCCGGCGATTTTCGTTGCGGAGAACAACGGCTATGCGGAGGCGACCTCGTCGACATGGTCGGTCGCGGCCGACAACATCGCCGACCGCGCGAGCGGCTTTGGCATGCCCGGCGTGATCGTCGACGGCTTCGATTTCTTCGCGGTGCACGAGGCGCTGGGCGCCGCGATCGAGCGGGCGCGCGGCGGCGGTGGCCCGACGCTCGTCGAAATGAAGTTGTCGCGCTATTTCGGGCACTTCGAAGGCGATGCGCAAACGTATCGCGCACCCGGCGAAGTGCAGAAGCTGCGCGACGAAAAAGACTGCCTGAAGCGCTTCGAGGAGCGCGTGGTGCGGGCCGAAATGCTCAGCGCCGACGAACTGCGCGGCATCGATGCGACGGTGAAGCAGTTGATCGACGGCGCGGTGACGGAAGCGAAGGCCGCGCCTCTGCCGACGGCTGCCGACCTGCTGACCGACGTCTACGTGTCCTATCCGTAATCCACAGCGCGAATCAATCAACCTTCAGCTTTGCATGGGATCGCAGTAAGCGCTAAAGCGCTAACTCCGATCGACAGGAGACAGTCATGGCACGGAAGATCACGTTTTCTCAGGCGATCAACGAAGCGCTGAGCCAGGAGATGGCACGCGATGAAACCGTCATCGTGATGGGCGAGGACAACGCGGGCGGCGCCGGGTCCCCAGGCGAGCAGGATGCGTGGGGCGGTGTGCTCGGTGTGACGAAAGGGCTTTTTCACAAATATCCGGGGCGGGTGCTCGACACGCCGCTATCGGAAGGCGGCTTCATTGGCGCGGCGGTCGGCGCGGCCGCATGCGGTCTGCGTCCGGTGGCCGAGCTGATGTTCATCGATTTCATGGGCGTGTGCTTCGACCAGATCTTCAATCAGGCCGCCAAGTTTCGCTATATGTTCGGCGGCAAGGCAGTGACGCCGGTCGTGATTCGCACGATGCAGGGCGCTGGCCTGCGCGCGGCCGCGCAGCACTCGCAGATGCTGACGTCGTTGTTCACCCACATACCCGGCCTGAAAGTGGTGTGCCCGTCGACGCCGTACGACGCGAAGGGTCTGCTGATCCAGGCGATCCGCGACAACGATCCGGTCATCTTCTGCGAGCACAAGCTGCTGTATGGCCGCGAGGGCGACGTGCCGGAAGAGTCGTATGCGATTCCGTTCGGCGAAGCGAACGTGGTGCGCGAAGGCGACGATGCGACGATCGTCACGTATGGCCGGATGGTTCATCACGCGGCCGATGCCGCCGAAACGCTCGCGAAAGAGGGCATCCAGGCCGAGGTGATCGATTTGCGCACGACCTCGCCGCTCGACGAGGAAACGATATTGGAAAGCGCCGAGCGCACCGGACGCGTCGTCGTGGTCGACGAGTCGAATCCGCGCTGCTCGATTGCGACCGATATCGCCGCGCTGGTCGCGCAGCGCGCGTTCCATTCGCTGAAGGCGCCGATCGAACTCGTGACCGCGCCGCATACGCCCGCGCCTTTCGCAGGCGTGCTCGAAGACATGTATATCCCGTCGGCGGAGAACATCGCCGCGGCCGTGCGGAAAGTAAGGAGCTGAGCAATGCCGATTCACATGATCACGATGCCCAAGTGGGGGCTGTCGATGGAGCAGGGGCAGGTCAACGGCTGGCTGAAGGAGGTCGGCGAAAAAGTCGCGAAGGGCGACGAGATACTCGACGTCGAGACCGACAAGATATCGTCGGGCGTCGAGTGCGCTGTCGACGGCACGTTGCGCCGGCAGATCGCGCAGCAGGGCGACACGCTGCCGATCGGCGCGCTGCTCGGCGTCGTCGCGGACGCCGAGACGTCCGATGCCGACATCGATGCAGCCGTCGAGGCGTTCCAGCGCGACTTCGTGCCGGCCACCGCGGATGCCGCCGACGCGGGGCCGCAGCCGGAAAAAGCGCAGATCGGCGGGCGCACCGTGCGTTACCTGAAGATCGGCGACGGCGGCACGCCCGCTGTGCTGATCCACGGCTTCGGCGGCGATCTGAACAACTGGCTCTTCAACCATGCGGATCTCGCCGCGCACCGCGCCGTGTGGGCGCTCGATTTGCCAGGGCACGGCGAGTCGGCCAAGGCGGTCGACACGGGCAGCCTCGACGAACTGGCGGACAGCGTGATCGCGTTTCTCGATGACCGGGGCATCGAGCGCGCGCATCTGGTCGGCCATTCGATGGGCAGCGCCGTGTCGATGACGGTCGCCGCGAAGGCGCCCGAACGCGTCGCGTCGCTGGCCTTGATCGCGGGCGCGGGGCTCGGCGACGAGATCAACCGCGAGTACATCGAAGGCTTCGTCGCGGGCAGCAGCCGCAACACGCTGAAGCCGCATCTGGTGAAGCTGTTCGCCGACGGGTCGCTGGTCACGCGGCAACTGGTCGAAGACATCGTCAAGTACAAGCGGCTCGAAGGCGTGAACGACGCGTTGCGCAAGATTGCCGCGTCCGCGTTCGAAGGCGGGGTGCAAAGCCGCGTCTATCGCGACCGGCTCGACACGCTCGCGCCGCGCACGCTAGTGATCTGGGGCGCGCTGGACCAGATCATTCCGGCCGCGCACGCACAGGGGCTGCCCGCTCAGGTGCGCGTGCACGTAATCGACGGCAAGGGGCACATGGTGCAGATGGAGGCTGCATCGGACGTGAACCGCCTGCTCAACGAGTTCTTCGGATAACCGCGATGGACGCCGCTTCTCATTCCGACAGCGTCACGGCGCTTGGCCAGCATGGCAAGCGCAATCGCGACAAGCTCGCCCGCATTCCGGTGAAGATCGTGCCGGCGGACCATGCGGCCGTCTTGCCGAAGCCGCCCTGGCTGCATGCTCGGCCGATGATGAGCGAAACCGTCGCGGGCATGGCGGCGGTTCTGCGCGAGCACAAGTTGCATTCGGTCTGCGAGGAGGCGATGTGTCCGAACATCGGCGAGTGCTTCGCGCAGCGCACCGCGACATTCATGATCATGGGAGGGATCTGCACGCGGCGCTGCGCGTTCTGCGACGTCGCGCATGGCCGGCCGCAAGCGCTCGACGAGGACGAGCCCGCGCGGCTCGCCGACGCCGTCGCGGCGCTCGGGCTGCGCTACGTGGTGATTACATCGGTGGACCGCGACGATCTGCGCGACGGCGGCGCCGCGCACTTCGCGCGCTGTATCGCGCTGGTGCGCGAGCGCGTGCCGGGCATTCGCGTCGAAATCCTGACGCCGGATTTTCGCGGGGGAATCGAGCGCGCGCTCGATGCGCTGTCCGGCGCGTGGCCCGACGTCTTCAACCACAACATCGAGACGGTGCCGTCGCTGTATCGGGCGGCGCGGGCAGGCGCGGACTATCGCGGCTCGCTCGAACTGCTGTCGCGAGCGAAAAGCCAGAACGCGGCGGCGTTGACCAAATCCGGCCTGATGGTCGGCCTCGGCGAGACCGACAGCGAACTGCTCGCCACGATGCGCGATCTGCGCGCGCACGACGTCGACGTGCTGACGGTCGGTCAGTATCTCGCGCCGTCGCGGTATCACATGCCGGTGCGGCGATATGTGCCGCCTGCGACTTTCGACATGCTGCGCGATGAAGGCTTGAAGATGGGGTTCGTCGAAGTAGTGGCGGGGCCGCTCGTGCGGTCGTCGTATCACGCGGATCGGACGCCGCAGGGCCACGCCCCAATCCCATGAATACCTCCCCGTAACCTCGGCTTTTCGACCGATTGGCCGCCAGCCAGGTAGCCGACAATTGGTGGCTATACGAGGCGAGTCCCAGCGCGCGGCTGCCTCCCGGACGACGAAACGGTATTCGTCACCACGTGCACTTTGTCGAGGCAGACATGTCAAGCAACATTACGATCACGGACGAACTCGTAGCTGAAATCGCGAACCGGATGGCCGACGAGGGCCAGAAGGTGTCTCCCGTCGCCATCTGGTCCGAAGTCCATAGCGGTTCGGTGGTCGCAGTGTCCGCGGCATTGCGCAAGTGGCGCGAAACGCGCGCCGCGCGGGTGCCGCAGGTCGTCGAACGTCCTGCTTTGCCGGAAACCGTGACGGACACCATGCGCGAAGCGCTCGACCGGCTGTGGACGTCGGCGCAGGACGAAGCGGAACGCTCAGTGGCGCGACGCCTCGCCGCGATGCGCCAGCGTGTCGAAGACGCCAGCAACGAGCGCGACGAAGCGCTCGCCGAACTGCAAACCACCGTCCAGGAACTCGATGCGCTGCAGGTCCAGCTGGACAAGATGACCAGCGCCTACGACGAGAAGGTCGATGCCGTGGCCGGGCTGGAAGAGGACATCGCGCTCGCGGTGCAACGCACCGACGCGGCTGAGAAGCGCGCGCAGGAGCTTGCCGAGCGCGTTTCGCACCTCGAAGCGGAACTGGAGCGCGCGGAACAGGCCGCGCAGCGTGGAGCGATTGCGGGCGACGAGAGCGAGGCCGCGGGCGAGGGCGAGGCGGCGAGCGAGTCGGCTGAGTCGCTAGTCGAAACGCCGGCCGGCGAAGCAGAGCGCGCGGCGCTGGAAGCAGAGCATGCCGAAGCGGTCGCTCGTCTTCAGAGCGAGCTCGAAGCGATTCGCGCGCAACTGCAGGCCGAGCAGGAAGCGCATGCGGCCCGACGCGAAGAGGTCGAGGGCGCGCAGGCTGAACGGGATGCCGCCGCGCTCGAATTGCAGAATGCCCAGACGCAAATCGCCAGCCTGAGCGACGAGCGCGATGCGGACGCTTCCGAAATCGCGAGGTTGTCGGCCAGCTTGTCCGAAGCGCAGGAGCGTGCCGACGCGGAGCAGCAGCGCGTGGCCGAACTGGCCGAAAGCGCGGCGGCTGCGAGCGAGAAGGCCGAGGACGCGGAATCGGCGTCGCCGGCGGGTGTCGACTCGCAGGAACTCGAGGCATTGAAGGCGCAGATGTCGCGCGACGCGCAAGCGCATGCCGCAGCGATTGCCGAGGCGCGGGAGACCGTCAGGAAATGGTCCGACTACTCGAACGCACTGAAGCAGCAGCTGACTCAGGCGAATGAAAAAATGATGGTCGTCCTTGCCCGCGGCGCAGGCGAAGCGACCTTGAGCCGCCGGCTTTCCGCTGAACTCGGTCGGGTCGAGCCGGAGCATGAATTGCTGCGCAAGGAGATCCAGCAGCAAGTGATCGTCGAAACGATCACCGCTCACCTCGAGAAACAAGGCTACCGCTACGACGAGCAGACGGGTGCGGTGTCGAAGCTGAACACCGAAAGCTCGCCTGCGTGACAATAGTCAGAACGCTGTTGTCGTTCGACGGATTTTTCATAGTGTCCATCTTTGTCGCACAGGCGTGCGCCATGCCACGTTCGATGGACGTGACATGGCATTGCCCTCTACGGCTTTGAAACGGTGCAGCGGGGAATGGACCGCGCGCCGGGCTCAGCGCATCACGAACGGATCGCTGATCGGCTCGTCCGAGGTGCGCAGCCATACCGACTTTGTCGTCGTGTATTCGAGCGCCGCGGCCATGCCGCCTTCGCGGCCGTGACCGGACAGGCCGAAGCCGCCGAATGGCACCAGCGGAGACACCGCGCGATAGGTGTTGATCCAGACGATCCCCGAACGCACGCGCTTCGACACGCGATGCGCGCGAGTCAGGCTGGTGGTGAAAATGCCCGCGGCGAGACCGTAGGCGGTGCTGTTCGCCTTGTCGATCGCTTCCTGCTCTGTGGTGAACGTATCCACCGAAAGCACCGGCCCGAACAGCTCCGTCGTAATGCTGTCGGCGTCGCTCACGCCGGTGCAGTCGAGAATCGTCGGCGCATAGTAGTAGCCGTCGCGCTCCAGCGTCTTGCCGCCGGCGAGCACCCTGGCGCCCTGGCGCACCGAGTTCGCGACGACCTTCTCGATGTTGCGCAGTTGCCTCTCGGTGCAAAGCGGGCCGTATTCGGTCGTCATCTCGTTGGGCGAACCCACGCGTATGCGCGACACGCGCTCCACCAGCAGGGCGAGAAACCGCTCTTTCACGGAGGCTTCGATCAGCAGCCGCGAGCCCGCCACGCAGCTTTGGCCGCTCGCCGCGAAGATGGCCGCGACCTGCGCGTTCACGGCGCTCTGGATATCGGTATCGGCGAACACGATGAAGGGCGACTTGCCGCCCAGTTCCAGCGACACCTTCGCGAGGTTGTTCGAGGTGTTCGACACGATGTGCCGCGCAGTTTCCGGGCCGCCCGTGAAGGCAACCTTGTCGACCTTCGGATGGCTGCTGAGCACGGCGCCGCATTCCGGCCCGAAGCCGGTAATCACGTTGACGACGCCTGGCGGGAAGCCGGCCTCGTGCACGAGCTTCGCGAATTCGAGCAGCGGTCCTGGGGCTTCCTCGGACGCCTTCAGCACGACCGTGCAACCGGCGGCGAGCGCCGGCCCGAGCTTGACGGCGGATAGGAACAACTGGCTATTCCACGGCACGATCGCGGCGACCACGCCGACCGGCTGCCGTTCGAGCCAAACCTGCATGTCCGGCTTGTCGACGGGAATGCTGCTCCCTTCGAGCTTGTCGGCGATGCCCGCGTAGTAGCGGTAGTACTCGGCGACGTAAGCGATCTGGCTGGACGTCTCGCGAATGATCTTGCCGGTGTCGTTCGTTTCGATTTCAGCGAGTCGCGGCGCAGCCTGTTCCACGAGCCCGGCCAGCTTGTAGAGCAGCTTGCCGCGCGCCGACGCGGTGAGGCCGGCCCACGCGGAATCGGTGAGCGCGCGGCTGGCCGCCTCGACCGCCCGGTTGACCTGCTCCGTGCGCGCTTCGGGCATTTGCGCCCACGCTTTGCCGGTGGCCGGGTTGACGCTCGCGAACGTGGCGGCGCCGGGTTCGAACTGTCCGTCGATATACAGCTGAAAATGCGAATCCATGGCGTCGGCCCCTTACCGGAATGCAGGCATCACGTCGTTGATCATGCGTTCGAGCGAAGCCTTCTTGCGCTCGAAGCTCATGCCCGTATCGATCCAGAACGAGTACTCGTCGAAGCCGAGCGCCTCGTATGCCCTCAGGCGCGCAATCACTTCGTCGGGCGTGCCGATCACGTTGTTCTTGCGCATCGCCGCGGGCGTGTAGAACGGATGAGCAGCGATCTCTTCCGGGCTCAGCGTCTTGATCATGCCGCGGCTCACCGGCCGCTCGTTCTTGAACCATGCACCGAAGTAGTTGTAGAAGGTGTTCACTTCGTCGGCCGCGATCTGCGCGTCGTTTTCGCTACTCGCCACATACGTGTGACGCAGCAGCATGATCTGCGGGCGCGGCAGGCTGCTGAACTTCTCGCACGCGGCGTTGAAGTGGCCAACCAGCTTCTCGACCTCTTCGTCGCCCAGATGCAGCGGCGTCACCTGCACGTTGCAACCGTTGGACACCGCGAACTCGTGGCTGTTCGGGTCGCGCGCGGCCACCCAGATCGGCGGGTGCGGGCGCTGCAGCGGCAGCGGCGAAGACGTCGTGGAAGGGAATTTCCAGAATTCGCCTTCGTGCGCGTAATCGCCTTCCCAGAGCTTTTTCACGGCCGGGATCAGTTCGCGCATGCGTTGACCCGCGCCCCACGCGTCGAGCCCCGGATGCAGGCGTTCGTATTCGAACGAATACGCGCCGCGCGCGATGCCCAGCTCCAGGCGGCCGTTCGAAATGATGTCGGTCATCGCGGCTTCGCCGGCGAGCTTGATCGGGTGCCAGAACGGCGCCACCACCGTGCCGGTGCCGAGCCTCACGTGCTTCGTCTTGTTGGCGAGGTCCGCGAGATTGATGAACGGATTCGGCGCGATCGTGAAGTCCATGCCGTGGTGCTCGCCGGTCCAGACGGCGTGCATGCCGCCGCGATCGGCAATCTGGCAAAGCTCGACCATTTCGTCATACAGCTGCTTCTGACTGGTCTGCCCGGAGACGCGCTCCATGTGAACGAAGAGGGAAAATCGCATGATGTGACCTTTCAGGAATGAAGCGGGCGGACTGTGCCGTTGCTATGGTCGCCGAAGTACAACCCGTAGCTCTTCAACTGGCTTTCCTTGCGGTAGCGGTGCAGCATGCTGGCCACGGCGCTGTCCTGCAACGCTTGCGTGTCGATGTCGTCGAGGCCGATGAATTTGCCCGAAGCGTCAGCCGAAGCGGCGAGTTCATCCGGCGCGCTGCACAGGAACGAGATGTACTGGTATTGGGTTTCGGTGTCGTTGTAGGCCGAATAGATGAAGCTTGCCGATGCGTCGGGCCGGTACTTCTCGAAGATCTCGGCGAGTGCCTTGTCGGCGCCTTCCTTGCCGATCTCTTTCGACGGGAGTCCCCATTTGTCGTCTGCTGTTTTGACGAGCAGCACTTTGTCGTCGCGCGCGATGATCGCGCTGACGATCACCTTCGGGCCCGCGATGACTTCGGCCGACCCCCTGGCCGGCGTGAAATAGCCGCCGCGGTAGTAGCCGAGGCCCGCGTAGCCGGACGAATGGAACGCCTCGACCTTGCCGACGATCAGCGCATGATCGCCCGCGTCGATCACCGCGTGCGTCGTGCAGTCGAACCATGCGCTGACGTCGTCGATCAGCGGGTTGCGGTGTTGGCTCAGATGCCAGGTCACGTTGGCGAAGCGATCGTCGCTGGGTCGCGCGAACGTGTTGGACAGATCTTTTTGGCCTTCGGCGAGGATGTTGATCGCGAAATGCCCGGTCGTGGAAAACGTCTGGTAGTTGCTCGACGTCTTCGCAATGCTCACCAGCAGCAACGCGGGGTCGAGCGAAACGGACGAAAACGAATTGGCGGTAAAGCCGAGCGGTTTGCCGTCGTCACTCGCGGTGGTCACGATCGTCACGCCGGTCATGAACGCGCCGAACGCGTCGCGCAGCTCGCGCGTGTTGAGTTTCGCCGCTTCCTGGCTAACTACCTGACTGACATGCTGGCTCGTCTGTTGGCTCATTTCACACTTCCAATTCGTGGTCTTGCGTGTGCGGCGCCGTCTGCAACCAGGCACGCAGCGCGCGATTGACTTCGCGAGGCGCGGTCAGATTCACCATGTGTGCAAGCCGGCGCCTGGCTCGAGCGGATCGCTTCGACCGTGGCCCGGCATATCGACCGAGATCACCCGCAACCCGGACGACAGCCCTTCGATCTGCGGATACCACGCGAGCGCCTGCATGCCGACGCCGTGGATCAGAACCAGCGGTTCGCCGCTGCCCTGCTCCAGATAGTGAGCCACGCGCTTATTTGACAGCTGCAGGGTTCTTGACGTCATTTCCGAGCTCTGCGAGGTCTTTGTAGCGATCGCCAATGCGGTGATGCGGACGGCCACCAGTCGCGGCGCCAATCGCGATCACGAGTTCATCCGCGGCCGGCGCGTCCGCAATCGCAAACTGCAGCGTCAGATAGTGCGAACGGCGGCCTTCGTCGTTCTTGTCCATCATCGGAATCAGCAGCGGCGCGTTGGCGGGTCCGCGCGTGTTGTTGAACGCCAGATACGACTTCGCACCGACGGCCGACCGATACGTGTTGCCGAAGTGCAGCGTGTGGATCAGCGCGGACGCATGCTCGATCTCGCCCGCAAGGCCGACGATCGCGCTCTTGCCGAACGCTTCGACCGCTTCGCCCGAACCGGCTTCGTCGATGATCAGCCTGGTCAGGTGCTCGCTCAATTGCGGCGCGAGCGCGCGAATCTCCGGCGACAGGTCTTCCACATAACCGCGGCCCGCCCAGGGGTTCTTGATCACGGCGGCCGCGCCGATCATTTTCAGCGGCTTCGCGGCGACCTTGTCGCCGTCGACGAACACGGTCTCGACATGGAGGATGGATTTGCGAATCAGGCTCATGGCAGCTTCCTGCGTGGGTTGGATGTGTGAGGCATTGTGGTATACCATGTTACGGCATGCCATGAGTGTTAACCCGGGGCGCCGTGGAAGCCGCGTCCGGTGGGGAAAGGGCGTTTTTTGCGAGGGATTTGCTGGCGAGCAGCGACGTTGAAAACGCGTAGCGGTTCGTCGGACCATCAAAGAAGCGGCAGCTATGGCGCAAATCATTCTGGATTTAAGAAGGAGGAGATATGGCTGCATATTGGATCGCCCACGTAACCGTGCTCGATGCGGTGAAATACAAGGGCTACACGGACCTCGCACCGCAGGCGTTCAACAAGTACGGCGCGGTGTTTCTCGCGCGCGGCGGCGCGTCGGAGGTGCTGGAAGGTGAATCGTTCGAGCGGCACGTCGTGATTCGCTTCAGGGACATGCAAACGGCGCTCGACTGCTATCACTCGCCCGAGTATCAGGCCGCCAAACAGAAGCGCGATGGACATTGCCGGGCACAGATCACGATCGTCGAGGGCCTGGGCGGCTGATTGTGTCCTCGTGTGCAAGCCTGAAAGTCAGATGGGTCATAATATGGCATTCCACGCCCGCGCCCTCGGTGCGGGCCCTCGTCCATCGTCCCACTGCCGCCTATGCACGACCTCAAAATCGACCGCAATGTCAAAACCTTGCGTGAACTCACGCTCGACAAACTGCGCGCCGCGATAGTCCAAGGGTATTTCCGGCCGGGCACCCGCCTCGTCGAACGCACGCTGTGCGACGAGCTTGGCGTGAGCCGCACCGTCGTGCGCGAGGTGCTGCGGCATCTGGAGACCGAAGGCCTGGTCGAGATCGTCGCGCGGCAAGGTCCGATCGTCGCGCGGCTCGACCCCGCGCAGGTCGGCGAGATCTACGAGTTGCGCGGGCTGCTCGAAGCGAACGCCGCGCGGGCCTGCGCCGAGCGCGCCACGCCTGAAGTCATCCGGCAACTGAGCGAGATCCGCGCAATCATCGAAGACGCATTCGAGAAACGCGATTTGCCGCGCGTGCTCGAATACACCGAGCGCTTCTACGAAACGCTGTTCGAAGCCGCCAACAAACAGGTGTCGCTGGCGGTCGTCACGTCGCTGAACGCGCGCATCAACCGCCTGCGCGCATTGACCATCGCGACGCCGGGCCGCGGCGGCGACTCGAACCGCGAAATGAACCTGCTGCTCGACGCGATCGAGCGGCGCGACGGTGACGCGGCGTCCGCAGCGTCGTTCGCGCATATCAAGCGGGTGTCGGAACTGGCTTTGACGGTTCTTGCGGAGCAGAACGAAGCGACCGGCGACGCCTAAGTCCATCCGTAGTCGCCCCTATCAAGGCCGCCGGCATCTGCCGGCGGCCTTTTCTTATGTCTGTTTGATCAAGCAAACACGCGCTTAGCCCAAACCGTGCCAGCATAATTTATCGCAATATCATGGTATTCCATAATACGCTACGCATTGTTGTAGGCCATAAGATGGCATACCATAATCTCATCGATATTGATCTTTGGCTCGAAGCGTGAAAGGAGAACCCCATGACGTGCGAAGTGGAGCGTGTCCGATGAAGCCTGATATGTCACCGACGCGCGTGATCTCGCATGGTCAGCGTGGCCGCACCGCGGGCACCTGCTACAGCGTGTACGCGCGGCAATCGGACGCCGCCGCCGAAACCGTCGTGCTGATCCACGGCGTAGGCATGAATCAGAGCGTGTGGGCGCCGCAGATCGATGCGTTATCCGAATCGTTTCGCGTCGTTGTCTACGACATGCTGGGGCACGGCGAGAGCGTGCTGCCGAGCGCGGAGCCCTCTCTCGACGAATATGCGGCGCAGCTCGCGTCGCTGCTCGACGCGCTGCGGATCGAGCGCGCGCACGTGGTGGGGCATTCGATGGGCGCGCTGGTCGCGCTGGAATTCGCGCTGACCCACCCCGAGCGCACGCTCAGCGTAGCCGCGTTGAACGCGGTGTACGACCGCACGCCGGCACAGCGCGAGGCGGTGATGACGCGCGCGGCCACGCTCGGCGATGCGCGTGCCGACACCGGGGTGGACGGAACCCTGTCGCGCTGGTTCGGCGATCCCATTCCGGGACACCTGACCCAGGCCGCGCGGGCGGTGCGAGCGCTGCTGCTTGCCGTCGATCCGGTGGGCTACGCGCGCACCTACCGTCTGTTCGCCTGCTCGGACGACGCGCATGTCGGGCGTCTCGCGAGTCTCGCGATACCCGCGCTATTTCTGACGGGCGAGGGCGATCCGAATTCGAGCGCGCAGATGTCCCGGGCGATGGCCGCGGCGGCACCACAGGGCCGCGCCGAAGTGATCGCGAACGCGCGCCACATGATGAACGTCACCGACCCGGAGCGCGTGAACGCAAGCCTGCTCGCGTTCCTCGTCGAAGCATCGGCGTTGCGACGGAAGAGCCCCGTAACGACCGCGGCAACTACCGCAGCAACTACCGCAGTACCAACCGGAGAACGCCATGGCTGAGTCGATCACCGCCCCGACCGCGCAACCCGCTTTCGATATCGTCGATTTTCGACGCGCGCTCGGCGCTTTCGTGACGGGGGTCACCGTCGTCACGACGATCCAGGCAGACGGCTCGCCGCGCGGCTTCACGGCGAACTCGTTCACGTCGGTGTCGCTCGATCCGCCGCTGATTCTCGTGTGCATCGCGAAGACGGCGGCGAGTTACGCGGTGTTCTCGGACACGCACCGCTTCGGGGTGAGCGTGCTCGCCGAAGACCAGAAGCATGTGTCCGGCGTGTTCGCTTCGAAGGCCGCGGACAAGTTCGCGCAAGTGCCGTGGAGCACGCGCAAAACGGGCGCGCCGGTGATGGATGGCTCGGCCGCGAGCTTCGACTGCACGACGCATCAAGTGGTCGATGCGGGCGATCACATCATCCTGATCGGTCGCGTGGTGGACTTCGTGCAAACGAGTTCGTCGCCGCTTGGCTACTGCCGCGGCGCATACGTGAACTTCAGCCTGTCGCAGGACGCGCTGACGGCGGCTGGTGGGCGCGCGAAAGTCGGCGCGATCCTCGAGCACCGCGACGGGCTGGTGCTTGTCGACACCGGCAAAGGCTTGGGGCTGCCAACCGGCATCAAGCTCGACCCGGCCAGCGACCCCGCGAGCCTGCACGGCGTGCTCGCCAAGCTCGGCCTGCATGTGCATCTCGACTTCCTGTTCGCAGTGTTCGAGGACGGCAGCGGCAAGGAGCCCGGCGTGCATATCTACTATCGCGGCCGCGTGATTCCCAACGGCTCGCCGTGGCTCGACAGCAGCGTGCGCATCGTGCCGCTGACCCAGATTCCGTGGGACGACGTGAGCGACGCCGCCGTGCGCTCGATGCTCGAACGCTATGAGCGCGAACGCAGGCAGGACGCGTTCGGCATTTATGTCGGCGATAGCGAAGCCGGCACCGTGCAGCCGCTCGGCCTCGCGCATTGACAGCGCGGCACCGCTGCAACCCACAACTCACAATTCACAACGATGAAGCCGGCGCGTTTTCTCGCCGCTGGACCGACGAAGCAACACCCAACCGTATCCCGGAGACAGACATGAGCAGCAGAAGCATTCCGTTTATCGCGCCGTTGTTCGTTGCTTGCGCGACGGCGCTCGCGGCAGCGCCCGCACTCGCCGCAGACCCGATCGTCTTCACTAGCTGGGGCGGCACCACGCAGTCGTCGCAACAGAAGAATTGGGCGCAGCCGTTCACGCAGGCGAGCGGCATCACCGTATTGATGGATGGCCCGACCGACTACGGCAAGCTGAAGGCGATGGTCGATAGCGGCAACGTAAGCTGGGACGTCGTCGATGTGGAAGGCGACTTCGCGTACGCCGCGCAAAAGGCCGGCCTGATCGAGCCGATCGACTACTCGGTCGTGAAGAAGGACGAACTGGACCCGCGCTTTGCGACCCCGGACGCGGTGGGCAGCTTCTATTACTCGTTCGTGCTCGGCTACAACAAGTCGAAGTACACGGGCGCGCAGCCGCAGACGTGGGCAGATCTGTTCGACACGAAGAAATTCCCCGGCAAGCGCACGTTCTACAAGTGGTCGGCGCCGGGCGTGCTGGAAATCGCGCTGCTCGCCGATGGCGTGCCGCCGAACAAGCTCTATCCGCTCGACCTCGACCGCGCGTTCAAGAAGCTCGACACGATCAAGAGCGACATCGTCTGGTGGAGCGGCGGCGCGCAATCGCAGCAACTGCTCGCGTCGGGTGAAGCGCCGATCGGCATGTTCTGGAATGGGCGCTTGCACGCGCTCGCGCAGACCGGTGTGCCGGTGGCCATCTCATGGAACCAGAACCTGACCGCCGCCGACATGCTGGTGATTCCGAAGGGCGCCAAGCATCGCGCGGAAGCGATGAAGTATCTGGCGGCCGCGACGAGCCCGCAGGCGCAGGCGAAATTCGCCGCCGAGACGGGTTACGCGCCGATCAACGTAAAGTCGGCCGCGCTGATGCCGGCCGCGATGGCGAAGACGCTGCCCGACCAGTACAAGGACTCGCAGATCAATCTCGACATGAAGTACTGGGCCGACAACCGCGACGCGATTGCGAAGCGCTGGTACGCGTGGCAATCGAAATAAGCCGCACGGACCGACGTTAGAGCCGAGCGCCGCGCAATGAACCGGCGCGCACAGAGACACCGAGCAGGAGACATCATGCCCAACGTAATGAGTACCGTCGCGCATCCGCCCGCGACGGCCGCGCGCAAGCGGCGCGACTGGCGCAGCATCTGGCTGCTGACGCCGGCCATGCTGCTGCTGCTGATCTTCTTCCTGCTGCCGGTGCTGTCGCTGCTATTGCGCAGCGTGCTCGAGCCGACACCGGGACTGGAGAACTATCAGCAACTGGTCGGTTCGACCACATATCTGCGCGTCTTCGGCAATACCTTTCTCGTCGCGACGGTCGTGACCGTCGTCACGGTGCTGGTGGGCTTTCCGATGGCATGGCTGCTCGCGATCGCGCCGCGCAAGCTCAGCTCCGTGCTATTCGCGATCCTGCTGCTGTCGATGTGGACCAACCTGCTCGCACGGACTTTCGCGTGGATGGTGCTGTTGCAGGGTACGGGTCCGATCAACCGCGCGCTGATGGCGATCGGCCTGATTCACGAGCCGCTCGCGCTCGTGAACAACCTCACCGGCGTGACGATCGGCATGACGTACATCATGCTGCCGTTCCTCGTGATGCCGCTGCACGCGACGCTGCGCGGCATCGATCCGTCGACGCTGCGTGCCGCCGCGGTCTGCGGCGCGAGCCGCTGGCAGGCGTTCTGGCGCATCCTCGTGCCGCTCGCGATGCCGGGCGTGGCCTCCGGCGCGCTGATGGTGTTCGTGATGGCGCTCGGCTACTTCGTCACGCCCGCGCTGCTCGGCGGTCCGTCTTACATGATGCTCGCCGAACTCATCGCGCAGCTCGTGCAGGAACTGCTGAACTGGGGCCTCGCCGGTGCTGCCGCTTTCGTACTGCTAAGCGTGACGCTCGTGCTCTATGCGTTGCAATTGCGCTTCACCGGCAGTGCGCGCGCCATTCAGGGAGGACACTGACATGTTGCTCGATTTCGATCGTCTCGGCGGGCTTCGCTGGGCACTGGTGGCCATAGGCGCGGCCGTCGCACTGTTTCTGCTGCTGCCGATCCTGTTCATCGTCGCGCTGTCGTTCGGCGATTCGCAGTGGCTGATTTTCCCGCCGCCGGGCTGGACGCTGGAGTGGTATCGGCAGCTTTTCACGGACGCGGGCTGGATCGACTCGCTGCTGACGAGCGCGAAGCTGGCCGTGATCGTGATGGCGCTTTCGGTGCTGCTCGGTTTTCTTGCGTCGCTTGCGCTGGTGCGCGGCAAGTTCCGCGGCCGCGAAGCGGTGAAAGGCTTCTTCCTGACACCGATGGTGCTGCCCGTCGTCGTTCTGGCCGTCGCGCTGTACGCGTTCTTTCTGCGCATCGGCCTGAACGGCACGATGACCGGCTTCGTGCTCGGCCATCTGATCATCGCGCTGCCGTTCTCGATCATCTCCATCAGCAACTCGCTGGTGAGCTTCGATACGGCGCTCGAAGATGCCGCGCTGATCTGCGGCGCGTCGCCGCTCACCGTGAAGCTGCGCGTGACCCTTCCCGCGATCCGGCTCGGCCTGTTTGCCGCCGCGATCTTCGCGTTTCTCGCGTCGTGGGATGAAGTCGTGGTGTCGATCTTCATGTCGAGCCCGACATTGCAAACGCTGCCCGTGCGTATCTGGTCGACGCTGCGGCAGGACCTGACGCCCGTCGTCGCGGCGGCGTCTTCACTGCTGGTCGCATTGACGACCGTATTGATGCTGGCGGGCGCCGTGCTGCGCCGCGCGCGCTAATCGACGTAATCAGCGAGGTAAACAAGCCATGACTGCATTCCTGCAAATCCAGCGTCTGCGCAAGACCTACGACGACGTCGTCGCCATCGACCAGGTTTCTCTCGATGTGCGCAAGGGCGAATTCATGACGTTTCTCGGACCGTCCGGTTCGGGCAAGAGCACGACGCTGTATATCGTCGCGGGCTTCCAGGAGCCCACCGATGGCCGCGTGCTGCTCGACGGCAAGCCGCTGCTGGCGGTCGCACCGAACAAGCGCAACATCGGCATGGTGTTTCAGCGCTATACGCTGTTCCCGCATCTGACCGTAGGCGAGAACGTGGCGTTTCCGCTGCGCGTGCGCCGGCGCCCGGAATCCGAGATCAACGCAAAGGTCGACAAGATGCTCAAGCTCGTGCATCTGTCCGAGTGCCGCGACCGGATGCCCGCGCAGCTGTCGGGCGGGCAGCAGCAACGCGTGGCGATCGCCCGCGCGCTGGCCTACGATCCGCCCGTGCTGCTGATGGACGAGCCGCTGTCAGCGCTCGACAAGAAGCTGCGCGAGGAAATCCAGCTCGAACTGCGCCGCATCCACCAGGAGACGGGCGTGACGATCCTCTACGTCACGCACGACCAGGAAGAAGCGCTGCGCCTGTCCGACCGCATCGCGGTGTTCAACAAAGGCCGCATCGAGCAGGTGGGCACCGGCGAGGAGCTGTATGCGAATCCGGCGTCGCGCTTCGTCGCGAGCTTCATCGGCAATTCGAATTTCCTGCCCGTGAAGGTCACGAAGAGTAGCGACGGCCGCATGAACGGCGTCTTTCCGAACGGTCACGAGATCGCGTCGGACGCCTTCAGTCCCGCGCTCACCGCGGGCGAGGACGGCACCTTGATGATCCGCCCCGAGCAGATGCGCATCAGCGCGCTGCAAAGTGCCAGCGGCACGAGCGGGCTGCCCGTGACGGTGCGTGATATCACGTATCTCGGCGACGCGATGCATTACGCGGTGGCGACGCCGTGGCAGCAGGAAATCTCGATCCGGATGCCGGCCGCGCATCGGCACGACAGCGGTATCGCGATCGGCACCCAGGCGCTCGTCGACTGGGATGCACGCGATGTGCGCCTGTTCGCTCAAGCATGACGGCGACTGCCATGAGCGGCGCACTGCCATCGCTGAAGGTTCAACGCCCGACGACCACCTTGCGCGAACTCGCGCTCGAGAAGATGCGCACGGCGATCCTGGAGGCCCATTTCCATCCTGGCGAGCGGCTCGTCGAGCGCTCGCTGTGCGAGATTCTCGGCGTGAGCCGCACCGTGGTTCGCGAGGTGTTGCGGCACCTGGAAACGGAAGGGCTCGTCGACTCGATACCGAACCAGGGGCCGATCGTCGCCGTGCTCGACTTCGATACGGCGGCGGAGATCTACGAAATACGCGCGCTGCTCGAAGGCGAGGCGGCGATGGCCTGTGCGCAGCATGCGGACGAGCAGACGGTTGCCGATCTCGCTGGTTTCATCGAACAAATCCAGACGGCGTTCGAAGCGCAGGATCATCCGGCCGTCAGGGCGCTCACTTCGGCGTTCTACGAGCGCATGTTCATCAGCGGGAAAAAGCATGTGGCCTGGGAAATCGTGCAGTCGTTGACCGCGCGCATCAACCGTCTGCGAGCGCTGACGATCGCTTCCGACGACCGCGGCCGCCAGGCCGTCGACGAAATGCATCGCATTCTTTCGGCCATCTCGGCTGGCGACAGCGCCGCCGCGCGCGAGGCCGCGATCGCGCATGTGCACCGAGTGGCCGAAATCGCCCGCAAGCTGCTGGCGGAAGGGCACGAGCAGGCGGTGTGGCGTCAGGCGGGCTAGCATCAACCGCATTTTTGTGTAATGAAGGAAAGCAACGTGGAATTGAAGACCCTGTTGAAGGACGCGGCGCTTCTGCGCCATCAGGCTTATATCGACGGGCAATGGTGCCCCGCCGACTCGGGCGCGAGCTTCGACGTATCGGACCCGGCAACGGGCGCAACGCTCGGCAGCGTTCCTTTGATGGGCGAGGCCGAAACCACGCGCGCAATCGATGCGGCCAACGCCGCGTGGCCAGCATGGCGAGCCCGCACGGCCAAACAGCGCGCGGCCGTGATGCGCCGCTGGTACGAGCTGATGATCGAGAACGCCGACGACCTCGCGCTGATCCTGACCGCGGAACAGGGCAAGCCGCTCGCCGAAGCGAAAGGCGAAATCGCTTATGGCGCATCGTTCATCGAGTGGTTCGCCGAGGAAGGCAAACGCGTAGCCGGCGACACGCTCGCGACGCCGGCATCGGACAAGCGGCTCGTCGTCCTCAAGGAGCCGATCGGCGTGTGCGCCGCGATCACGCCGTGGAATTTTCCGAACGCGATGATTACCCGCAAGGTGGGCCCGGCGCTCGCGGCGGGATGCCCGATCGTCGTGAAGCCCGCCGAAGCCACGCCGTTCTCCGCCCTCGCGCTCGCGGTTCTGGCCGAGCGGGCCGGCGTGCCCAAGGGCGTGCTCAACATCGTGACCGGCGATCCGAAGGCGATTGGCGGCGCGATGACCAGCAGCCGAGTGGTTCGCAAGCTGTCGTTCACCGGATCGACGGGGGTGGGCAGATTGCTGATGGCGCAAAGCGCGCCCACGGTGAAGAAGGTTACGCTCGAACTAGGCGGCAATGCACCATTCATCGTGTTCGACGATGCCGATCTCGACGCCGCGGTGGAAGGCGCGATTGCATCGAAGTACCGCAACAACGGGCAGACCTGCGTGTGCACGAATCGCTTCTACGTGCACGAGCGGGTGTACGACGCGTTCGCGTCGAAGCTGGCTACGGCAGTCGAAGCCCTGAAGGTTGGGCATGGCATGGAGGGCGGCGTCACACTGGGTCCCCTCATTAACGACGCGGCGGTCAGCAAGGTCGAAGCGCACATCGCCGACGCGCTCGGCAAAGGGGCGACGCTTGCCACCGGCGGCAAGCGCCACGCGCTCGGCCACGGCTTTTTCGAGCCCACGGTGCTGATCAACGTCACCGCGCAGATGGCCGTGGCGAAAGACGAGACCTTCGGCCCGCTCGCGCCGCTGTTCCGTTTCTCTAGCGACGAAGAAGTGGTGAGACTCGCCAACGACACCGAGTTCGGACTGGCCGCCTACTTCTATAGCCGCGATATCGGCCGCATCTGGGGCGTGGCCGAACAGCTCGAATACGGCATGGTGGGCATCAATACCGGCCTGATCTCCAACGAGGTGGCGCCGTTCGGCGGCGTGAAGCAGTCGGGTCTCGGCAGGGAAGGCTCGCACTACGGAATCGACGATTACCTCGTGATCAAGTACCTGTGCATGGCGGTTTGACCTCGATCCGATAGTCAGCGTGCGGCACGGCCAAGCGTAGAATTGCGGGCGCAGCGGCGAGCCGATTCGTCGCCCGACCGGAGACCGATGGCTGATGGAAATCAAGTGGATCGAAGACTTCATCGCGCTCGCCCGCTATCAGAGCTTTTCTCGCGCGGCGGAGTTTCGCAACGTCACGCAGTCGGGATTCAGCAGACGGATTCAGCAGCTCGAACAATGGGTCGGCGCCGATCTAGTCGATCGCAGTGGCTTTCCGCCGACCTTGACTCCCGCAGGCCAACTGTTTCGTGATGCGGCCGAAGACATCCTCGACAAGCTGTTCGACACGCGCGCGATCATTCGCACCGAACAGCGCATTGCCGGCACGAGCCTGCAGATCGCGGCGGGCCACACGATCGCGCTCAACTTCCTGCCCGCGTGGCTGCGCACGCTGTCGAAGCATGTCGGCGAAGTGCGCGCGCGCGTGATTCCGGCGAACGTGCACGATTCGATACTGATGCTGGTCAACGGCAACTGCGAGCTGATGTTCGCTTATCACCATCCGCAGCTGCCGTTGCATCTCGATCCGACTCGGTACGAATGCGTGACCGTGGGCGTCGACACTTTCATGCCGGTATGCAGGCCCAATCAGCGGCTTGCGCACGTGTACCGTCTGCCCGGCGTGATCGAGCATCCGATGCCGTTCATCGCCTACACGGAGACCAGCTACTTCGGGCGCTGCTTCGCGTTGCTGATGGAGCAGAGCAAAGCGTCGCCGGCATTGCATCTTCACTATGAGTCCGACATGGCCGAGGTCGTGAAGAAGCTAGTGCTGGAAGGCGAGGGCGTCGCATGGTTGCCGAAGAGTTCGATCGCCGCCGAACTCGACAGCGGCGAACTCGTCGCCGCCGGCCGCTCCGAATGGCAACTGCAACTGGAGCTGCGCGTGTACCGTGACCTGACGAATCGCAGCGAACTTCTCGATACGCTGTGGCGGCATCTTCTGGCTTCGTCGGGGCCCGGCGAGCAGCGCTGATAGGGTTATCCCGCGTTATGCGAAACTTGCATAGCCGTATGCAACACTGGCATTCAAGGCGGTTCTGCCGTCTCTAGAATTCCGTCCAGACACAAAAAGCGGTACATCGGCATGCGATGTGCCGGCCATTCCCGAGCGCACGCCGGTCGATGCCGATCGTTCGTGCGCCATCCCTGGACGGAGACACATGAAGAATCGGCTTACCCTCTACATCCTCGCCGGCATGCTGCTCGGCGTGGCCGTCGGTTATGTCTGCCATCGCACCGCGGCCGATGCCGCGCACGCGAAGGAGATCGCCGGCTACTTTTCGATCATCACCGATATCTTCCTGCGGCTCGTGAAAATGATCATCGCGCCGCTCGTGTTCGCCACGCTCGTGTCGGGTCTGGCCGGCATGGAAGGCACCAGCGACGTGCGCCGCATCGGGCTGCGCTCGATCGCGTGGTTCCTGTGCGCGTCGCTGTTCTCGCTCGCGCTCGGCCTCGTGCTCGCGAATCTGCTGCAACCGGGCGCGGGCTTGCACATGGCGCAGACGAGCGCTGACGTGGCCACGGGCCTGAACACGTCCAGCCTCAACTTCAAGGACTTCGTTACCCACGCGTTCCCCACCAGCATCATCGATGCGATGGCGCGCAACGATATCCTGCAGATCCTCGTCTTCTCCGTGCTGTTCGGCATCGTGCTCAGCGTGATCAAGTCGGACCCGCGCGTCGCGCCGCTGATCGCGGGCGTCGAAGCGCTCGTGCCCACCATGCTGAAACTGACCGATTACGTGATGCGTCTCGCGCCGCTCGGCGTGTTCGGCGCGCTGGCCTCGGCGATCACGGTGCATGGCCTCGACGTGCTGACCACCTACGGCAAGCTCGTCGCGAGCTTCTATACAGGGCTCGCGCTGCTGTGGGCGGCGTTGATCATTGCCGGCTACGCTTTTCTCGGCAAGCCGATCTGGGCCTTGCTCAAGGCGATCCGTGAACCTGCGATGCTGGCGTTCTCCACCGCGAGCAGCGAGGCGGCGTATCCGCGCCTGACGGAGAAGCTGGAGGAATTCGGCGTCGACAAGAAAGTGGTCGGTTTCACGTTGCCGCTCGGCTATGCGTTCAATCTGGACGGCTCGATGATGTATCAGGCGTTCGCTGCGATCTTCATCGCGCAGGCGTTTGGCATCGACATGCCGATCAGCACGCAGATCGTGATGCTGCTGGTGCTGATGGTGAGCAGCAAGGGGATGGCGGGTGTCGCGCGCGGCTCGGTGGTGGTCGTCGCGGCGGTGGCGCCGATGTTCCATCTGCCGCCATCGGGCGTCGTGCTGGTGCTCGCGATCGACCAGATTCTCGACATGGGGCGCACCGCGACCAACGTGATCGGCAACAGCATCGCGACGGCAGCCATCGGGAAGTGGGAAGGCAAGCGCGTGGCGCGCCAGCAGCGCCGCGCGGCGATCGCCACGGCTTCGTTCGGCCAGTTCGAAGGCGAGACGAAATGAGCGGCATCGACGCAACCGCTGCCACGAGCGCGCGCAAGTTCGGCGTGGTGGGCGGGCTCGGCCCGCTCGCGAGCGCGGACGTGTTCTTCAAACTGATCAAGTCGACGCCGGCCACGCGCGACGCCGAGCACTTCGATGCGATCTTCGAGCAGCAGCCGTTTCGCAGCGCCGATGCCGACAGCGAGACGTTGACGCAGCGCAAGCTGTACATCTTCGATCTGATCAGCAGCTTCGAGAAGCACGGCGTGACGACGGTCGTGCTGCCGTGCTTCCTGAGCCATACGTTCATCGACGAACTAAAAGCCAATTCGCCGCTGCAGATCGTCGATATGGTCGATGCGGTGCGCAGCCACGTGCGCAGAAGATTTCCCGCGGTGCGCCGCGTGGGCGTGCTGGCATCGGCCTATACGCGGCGCAAGCGTCTGTTCGAGAAGTACTTCGCGGCGCCCGAATTCGAAGTGATCCACCCGCGCATCAGCGACGGCACTGATTTCGTCGCCGAAGCCGTCTATGGCGAGGATGGCGTGAAGAGCGGCAATCTGCGTGGCCGTCCGGTCGAATTGCTGCGCGCGGCTTGCGAGGATTTGATCGCGCAGGGCGCCAACGTTATCGTGCCGGGCCTCACCGAAATCGCGCTGGTCGCGGATGAACTGGGTGCGTTGCGCGTGCCGCTCGTCGATTCGAACCTGGCTTACGCGCAATACGTCGTGTCCGGCCAGTACCACACGCCCGAGACGATCTTCAAGGTCGGCGTGGTGGGCGGCGTGGGTCCGGCGGCCACCGTCGATTTCATTCACAAGATCGTGCGCGCGACGCCCGCGCAGCGCGATCAGGACCACATCAAGCTGCTCGTCGAGCAGAACCCGCAGATCCCGGATCGCACGGAGAATCTGATCGGCGATGGGCCCGATCCGACCATCTCGCTGTACGCGACCTGCAAGAAGCTCGAAACGGGCGGCGCGGATCTGATCGCGATCCCGTGCAATACCGCGCATGCCTTCGTCGAGCGGATCCAGCCTTATCTCGGCGTGCCGATCGTCAATATGCTGACGGTGACCGTGCGTTATCTGCGCGAGTCGTTTCCCGCGCTGCGCTCGGTCGGTGTGCTCGCGACCTCCGGCACGCTCGCGAGCGGCGTCTACCAGAAGGCGCTCGAATCGCAGGGCTTGCGGCAGGTCGTGCCGGCACCCGCGCTGCAGGCGCGCGTGATGGATGCGATCTACGGCAAGGAAGGCGTGAAGGCCGGATTCACCGCAGGCCAGTGCCAGCAAGACCTCGCCGCGGCGATCGACGGACTCATCGCCGAGGGCGTCGAAGTGATCGTTCTCGGCTGCACGGAACTGCCGCTGCTGCTGCGTGAGCCGTATGTGATCGGCGCGAACGGCGCGCGCGTGAGCGTCGTCGATCCGACCGATGTGCTCGCGAAGCAGTGCGTCGCCTGCGCGACCGCGCCGCCTCGATAACCCAACCGCATCAACCATGTAACGCGACGGACCTGCACACGACGTGTGCCGGATGACCCCGCTCGCCTGTCGTTTTCAGAACCTGAGAGGAACTCATGCTTGCACCGACCGAACGTATCGAACACGACCTTCTCGGCGATCTCGCCGTGCCCGCGACCGCGTACTACGGCGTACACACGCTGCGCGCGCTGCAGAACTTTCCGATCACCGGTCTTCCGATCTCCGTGTATCCGAACCTCGTCAATGCACTGGCGAGCGTGAAAGAAGCCGCCGCGCTTGCGAATCACGATCTCGGCCTGTTGAGCGCAGCGAAGATGCAGGCCATCGTGCATGCATGCAGGCAAGTGCGCTCAGGCACCGCGCACGAACATTTCGTCGTCGATGTGATTCAGGGCGGCGCGGGCACGTCGACCAACATGAACGCGAACGAGGTGATCGCCAATCTCGCGCTCGAACATCTCGGGCGACAGCGCGGCGAATACGCGATTCTTCATCCGAACGAGGATGTGAATCTCGGCCAGAGCACCAACGACGTTTATCCGACCGCGCTGAAGATCGCCACGTACGCGGGAATCATGCAACTCGTCGATGCGATGGGCGTGTTGCGCGCATCGTTCGAACGCAAGGCGGTGGAATTCGGCAACGACCTGAAGATGGGCCGCACGCAGCTTCAGGACGCGGTGCCGATGACGCTCGGCCAGGAGTTCAGCACCTTCGCGGTGATGCTCGGCGAAGATGAAGAGCGGCTGAAGGAGGCCGCCCAGCTGATCTGCGAGATCAACCTCGGCGCGACCGCGATCGGCACCGGCATCAACACGCATCCGGAATACGCACAGCTTGCCTGCAGGCACCTGAGCGAAATAACCGGTATTGCGTTGACCACGTCACCGAACCTGGTCGAAGCGACGCAGGATGTCGGCTCGTTCGTGCAGCTTTCCGGCGTACTGAAGCGCGTCGCCGTCAAACTGTCGAAGACCTGCAACGATCTTCGCCTGCTTTCGAGCGGTCCGCGCGCGGGCCTCGGCGAAATCAACCTGCCGCCGGTGCAGGCGGGTTCGAGCATCATGCCGGGCAAGGTGAATCCGGTGATTCCGGAGGTCGTCAACCAGATCGCGTTCGAAGTCATCGGCAACGATGTGACGGTGAGCTTCGCCGCCGAAGCGGGTCAGCTGCAGCTCAACGCGTTCGAACCGATCATCGCGCACAGCCTGTTCAAGAGCGTCGCGCATCTGCGCGCGGGGTGCCTCACGCTCGCGTCGAAATGCGTCGACGGCATCACCGCGAATCGCGAACGGCTGCGCGCGATCGTCGAGAACTCGATCGGCATCGTGACCGCGCTGAACCCGTACATCGGCTATACGCACTCGACCGAAGTCGCGAAGGAAGCGCTGGCGTCGGGCAAGAGCGTGGCGCAGATCGTGATCGACAAAGGGCTGCTGAGCCAGGCGCAGCTCGACCAGATCCTTCAACCGGTCATGCTGACGCAACCGAGAAAAATGAACCCGGCGGAATGAGCGACGAAGGTTTTCCCAGTGACAGGTCGCGTGTTTACGCACGCGACTCTTTTAAACGATGGTGGAGACGAAACATGAGCATCAACACGATCAATCGAAAAGCAATGCGGCTGTGCGGTTCGGCGGCACTGCTGATTGTGGCACTTGCCGCGGGTACCGGCGCGCAGGCGGCCGACGCGTCATCGCAACAGGCAAGCGCCGTCACCGTAATGCCGCGCGTTCTGCTGCTGGCCACCGGCGGCACGATCTCGGGCACCGCCGATCCGCGCTCGGCAATCGGCTACAACTCGGGCAACGTGAAGGGGCAGGAACTGGTGCGCGGCGTGCCGGGCATCGAGAAGCTCGCGAGCATCAACGCGGAGCAGATCTCGAACGTCGGCTCGCAGGACATGAACGACAAGATCTGGAGGCAGCTTGCGCGGCGAATCGACGAGGCTTTCGAGCGCAACGAGGCCGACGCCGTCGTGATTACGCACGGCACCGATACGATCGAGGAAACCGCGTTCTTCCTGAACAACGTGCTGCACTCCGACAAGCCGGTGGTACTGGTCGGCTCGATGCGCCCGGGCGGTTCCACCAGCGCCGACGGCCCCAACAATCTGTACGAAGCCGTCGAAGTGGCGGCGAGCCCGCAGTCGCGTGGCCGGGGCGTGATGGTCGTGATGAACGATCAGATTCACGCGCCGCGCTGGATCACCAAGACCAATACCACGGCGGTACAGGCGTTCGCGTCGCCGAACGCGGGCGCGATCGGTTATGTCGATCCGGCCAGCGTGCGCTTCGTGATGCCGGCGGTGCAAGCGACGCGCACCGCGCTGAGCGTGCCCGCGAACGGGCAATTGCCGCGCGTCGATATCGTGTATGCGCATAGCAACATGGATGGCCGCCAGATCGAGCATGCGATCGCCGATGGCGCGAAGGGCATCGTCGTAGCTGGCGAAGGCGATGGTGACATGTCGAAGGAAGCCCTCGCGGCGCTCGACCGCGCGGCGGCAAAAGGCATCGTGGTGGTTCGTTCGACGCGCCTCGTGTCGGGATTCGTGAACCGGAACGTCGAGGTGGACGACGACAAGCGCGGCTTCGTCGCATCGCTCGATCTGAATCCGCAGAAGGCGCGCTTGCTGACGCAGTTGCTGGTGGCCAACGGCGTGACCGATCCGGTCAAGGTGCAGCAGGCGTTCAGCGGCACGTGGTGATGGGTTGGGGACGGCGCGGCATCGCATGCGACGTATAGCCGCTCTAGCGCCCCTCCATCAGCGACGAAAGCAGCTTCAGCAGGCTGTCGATATTGACGGGTTTGACGAAGTGATAGTCGAAGCCCGCCGATTGTGCGCGCAGCCTGTCGTCCGTCTGACCGTATCCGGTGATCGCGATCAGCACGGGCTTCGCATCGCCTTTGCGGCGAAGCTGCCTCGCCAGTGCGTATCCGTCGATATCGGGCAAGCCGATATCGAGCAACGCCACGTCCGGCGCAAAAGACGGTGCCGCGTCCAGCGCCTCGGCTGACGAATACGCGACGCGGGCCACATGCCCTTCTGATTCGCACAGCATCGCGAGTGAATCGGCGGCGTCGCGATTGTCATCGACGACCAGCACGTGCAACGCGGTTCGCGCGTGCCCCGGCGCGGGCTCTGACAGCGCGACCGCCGAATGGCGTTCATGATGGTGCAAACGTGGCAGTCGGACCGTCACCGTCGTGCCGAGATTGGGGCCATCGCTGTGCACGGCGATCGTGCCGTTGTGCATTTCGACGAGCTTCTTGACGAGCGACAGTCCGATGCCGAGGCCGCCATCCGAGCGATCGAGCGTGCGTTCGCCTTGCGAAAAGAGCTCGAACACCTTCGGCAGAAGCTCGGCCGAAATGCCCGTGCCGGTATCTTGCGTGACGATGGAAACCCATTCGCCGTCGGCCGCCACGTTCACCGTGATATGCCCGTTCTCCGGCGTGTACTTGCTCGCGTTGTTGAGGATATTGACGAAGATCTGCGAAATCCGCGTGATGTCGCCGCATACCCACGTGGTCGGATCGCAAACACTGACGTGCAACTGCTGATGACGAGCTTCGGCCATCGCCGCGATCGCCTCGACAGCGTGATAGACGGCCGTGCCGACCAGGACGGGCTCGAGTTGCAGCACGATGCGGCCTTGGGTGATGCGCGACACTTCGAGCAGATCGTCGACGATTCGCGTCATGTGCTCGACCTGCCGGCGCATCAGGTTGATCAGCTCGTGGGGGCGTGAGACCGCGCCGGGCTGCTTGTCGAGCAATGCGATGGCAGTGCGTAGTGGCGCGAGCGGATTGCGCAGTTCGTGCGCGAGCATCGCGAGAAACTCGTCCTTGCGGCGATCGGTTTCGCGCAGCATCAGTTCGAGCTGCTTGCGCTGGGTGATGTCGATCACGCTGGCGATGATGCGCAACGGCTTGCCGTCCGTGCCTCGCTGAAGCAGCGCGCTGCCGTGCATCCATTGTTCGCCGTGCGCGTTCTGCAAGCGGAATTCGAAGTTCGCGACCGGGTCGTGGCCTTCGGCCAGTCGGCAGACATATTGTTCGAGCATCGCGCGATCGTCGGGATGCACGTTGCGCAGCGCCTCGTCATAGCTGAGCACATGGTCTATCCGCGGTGCGTGGCCCTCTTCGAACGATAGCGTGCGCGAGCTCAGGTCGAAGCAGACGATGTTCAGCCGCGCTGCCTGCATCGCGACGGACAGACGCAGGTTGCGCGCTTCGATCGCCAATTGCGCTTCATACTGAGGCGTCACATCGGTCGAGGTGCCGAACCACTCCTGGAGTTTGCCGTGGCTGTCGAACAGGGGCGCCGCCTGGGCGTGCATCATCCTGTACTGGCCGTCGTGACGCCGCATGCGGAACATGGTCGATGCGGGCGCGCGTCGCTGCAGCACATCGACCCACACTTGCCTTGCCGCCTCGCGGTCGTCCGGGTGAACGTAGTCGAGCCATCCCCAGTCCTCCAGACGGACTACGCCGTCGCCCGTGAAGCGGCTCCAGTTCTCGCCTGCGGCCCGGATGTCGCCGTTCGGCTCGGCCGACCATACGAGTGCGCCCGTCGATTCCACGAGCACCCGATAACGCCGTTCGCTGAGACTGAGTTGCTCTTCGGCTGCCCGCTGCTTGCTGATGTCGAAGGTCACGCCGTACACGTGCGCGAGCGTACCGTTCTCGTATTCCGCGTGGCCGCGCATGCGCAGCCAGCGTGGTGAAGTCGATCCACCGTTCAGCACGAAGTCGAATTCGAAGGGACCGCCGTGTTGCAGAGCGTCATCGACCTTCCGCTGGAATAGCGCCCGATACTCGGGCTCGACCCGGTTCTCCAGATCTGATAGCGCAAGCGCATCGGTGCCGGGCGGAAACCCGTACAGATCCGCGAGTTGCGAGGTCATTCGCACGACGCGGCTCTTCATGTCCCATTCCCACGCACCCATGCGAGCGCCGTGGAAGGCAGCCTTCAGGCGTCGCTCGCTCGCTTCGTACATGGCCCACGCGTGACGGGCTTCGTGGATATCGGTCGCGACGCCCACCGTGTCGCCGATGCGGCCACTCGCGTCGCGCTCGGCTTGGAGATGCAACACGTGCCAGCGATACTCGCCGTCCGCGCGCAGCAGACGCACTTCGACATTGCCGAGCAGCGGACCGTCCCGCATCTGCCGCACTGCGTCGAGCACATGATCGATGTCGTCGGGATGAACGAAGGCCTTCCAGTGCATCCCGACCAGTTCAAGGGCGGGAATGCCGAGATACCGTGATGTCCACGGGTTGGCGTAGCGGACGACGCCGTCGCGATCGGCACGCCAAACGAATGAAGGAAGGAAGTGAGCAGGATCGTTCATCAGCGTCCTTGCATCGGTTTCCTCTGCGGACATGGCGCCGAGGATGATCCAGCGCTGCCCGCATGGTGTGCCTGCTTACATTAGCTAGCCCGAACTGCCAAACACGATGTTTGTACCATGCGAATGTTCATGCGGTAAAGGCGAGCCAGACAGTCGGAGATATACCCGTGCAATAACGGTGTGTTTATGGAAAAATATATCTCACGCTGTGATGTGTTTGACGTGCGTGCCGGATGACATTCACTTCGTCGAGCGCGCGGTGCCGCCCTTGCTTGCTTTCGTTGCAGACGGATGCCGCGATGGCATTGAACTTGCTAAATTATGCATATCAAGCCGGCAGTTTCGCCGCAACGGACGCGTGCGTCATTTCCGCTTTGAACGCATCCGTGACGGGACCACCGGCCATCCAGAAGGAGACAACGATGAATCACCCCGAAAACAGCAAGCCGCAGGAAGGTCAGCCGCGCGATGCGGCTGGGATGAGCGAAACCTACGTGCCGTCATACCGTTTGTTGTTGAAAGAGCCGACCGTACTGCTTGCTGGCAACCCGATCGACCGCACGGATGTCGCGACCGCAGCGATCCTGGGCTACAACTGACGATGGCGCGCAATGCGCCAGTCCTGCATACATAAGTTACAAAGCCGCGCGTAGCGCCTCATCGGCAACGGCAAGGCGCAACGCAATCGTCTTCACGAGAAACCGATGCAACTGTTGCGCGGTTGCCGGGTCCTGCTGCTCGAGTTCGAGCAGCCGGGAGATCGACAGGCGGTACACGCGCGTCGGTGCCTCGGCAATCACGTCCGCGCTGCGCTGCTGCTGCGTGTACACCGCCATTTCCCCCACTACCGTGCCCGGGCCGAACGAGCGCAGACGCGCCGAGCGGCCATCGGCGAGCGGCAGCGAGATCGCGACACGTCCTTGCTCGACGAAATACAGCGCATCGCCCGGCTCGCGATGACGAAACAGTGCCTGGCCCGAAAGCAGATCACGCAACTCCAGA
Source organism: Paraburkholderia sp. JPY419 (assembly GCF_050435705.1). Classification (NCBI taxonomy): domain Bacteria; kingdom Pseudomonadati; phylum Pseudomonadota; class Betaproteobacteria; order Burkholderiales; family Burkholderiaceae; genus Paraburkholderia; species Paraburkholderia sp. JPY419. The sequence continues at coordinate 520,618 of NZ_JBNDKV010000001.1, forward strand.
CACGCGACCAAGCCGTTCAACGCACTGGCCGTGAAATGCGGCTCGAGCATCGCACGCAGATCGCCGCCATGCGCGAGCGCGAGCGAGTTCGACGCTAGCAGTTTGTCTTCGATCCACTCGAGACCCGCATCGAGCGTATCGAATTGATGGATCTTCAGACTGAGCGTGCCGGTCTTCTCGAGCAGATCGCGCGAGCGCGGCGGCAGCGCGGTCAACACGAGGTCCGCGTTCTTTGCCGCGCAGAGTTGCCTGATCTTGACGAAGCTGATGGATACCGAAGCATCCATGCCATGTGTCGCCGCAAAGTCCAGCACGACGAAACGGATTTGCACGGGACTGTTTGCATTGAAGCGTTCCCGCAGGCGCTGCAGAATCGAATTGGCCGTGCCAAAAAAGAGAAAGCCCTGTAGGCACATTCCGCATACCTGGGAGCCGATGGCACGCAGCGCCTGGGTGTCTTCGATGCTGCGCTCCACATTCGAGGACCGCGCGCGCAGGTCGAACTCCATGCGTATGCAGCCGACCCGGCCGTAGAGCAGCGTGAACATCACACATGCCGCAACGACGCCCACGACCACGCCGACGATCACGCCATAAGCCGCGATCGTGCCGAGAATCAGGGGCACGAGCAGATACTCATACCAGTTGAGCCTGGTCCAGGCGCCCGCGAGCCAATGCACGAGCAGACGCAGCCCCATGAACAGTTGAAGGCCGACCAGCACCGGCACCGGAAAAAGCGCCACGATGTCGGGCGAGGTGGCGAGCACGACCACGCACGCAAGCGACGCGAACACGCCCGCCACCCGGCTCGTCGCGCCCACCCGCGCATTGAGCATCGAGCGATTGAACGACTGGTAGCCGACCATGCCGCCCAGCAGTCCGCTCGCGAGATTGGCGAGGCCGGCGGCGCGCATCTCTCGATTGAGGTCGATGTCCTCTCCGGTGGCCGTGCCGATCGCGGTCGAATTCATCAGGATGGTCACGGCCGATACCGACGTCACCACCAGACTCTCGGGAAGATGCGCGCCGACCGCCGACCAGTCGATGGCGCCCTGTCCGAGCCTCGCGGCCAGGTGCAACTCCGGCAGCCCGGCAAGGTGCAGCTTGACGCGCGGCAGCAGCAGACCCATGCCGCGCGCGTCGTCGATCGAAATTCCGGCAAACTGTAGTAGAACGTAGAAAAGCACGACACCGAAGGCCAGCGTGAGCGGCAACGCGGCAATGTGTTGCCACGTACGCATCAGCACCGTGGCGAGCACGCCGACGACGAGCGCCGGAAGCCATGTGATCCAGTGAAGGTGCGCGAGCAACGCGAGCGTGTGCCACTCCAGCGGCTGGCCCGTCAGCACGCGGAACGCCCCGGCGAGCAGCAGGTAGCCCGTGCCGGCGAGAAACCCGCCGAGCACCGGATAGGGCAGGAACTGCAACGAGCGGCTGCGCCTGGACGAGCCGATCGCATAGAGCGCGATGCCCGTCATCACCGAACACAGCGCGATGGCGATCAGCACCGTGAGGATCTGCGTCTGCGGTGAGCCGCCGTCCGCGCGCACGCTGCTGGCCACACCCGCCGCCACGCCCGCGAGAAACGCCGCCGCGTTGCTGTCGGGGCCGCCGATGTTGATGCGCATCGAACTCGTCAAGGCGATCACCAGCGCCGTGACGACACAGCTCACGAGCGCGGTGGGCACGCCCAGCATCGCGTAGCGCGCAAGATCGGCGCTAAAGATCATCGTGCCGAGGCTCATCGCATAGCACAGCATGACGAGCGTCGATACGGCGCCCGCCGCCACGTCGCCTGGCAGGCCCGCCAAACGCGAGCGCAGCGCGACGTCGGAGACGGAAACGGTCTTGCCCGGCTTCACGTGGATTCCCGGTCGAATGCGAGGGCGCCGCGAGGCGCGCCAGCCAGTATCCTGCGCGCCTCGAACGGCTGTCAAACGCGATGCAGCGTGCTGATCGGACACCTACACTGGTTATTCATCGGCCTCGTAGCTGGCGGCTCCACGCGAATGCACTGCGGCTCAGGGCCGTTCACGTCGGCGGCCGTCACGCGCGTTAATCGTCTGAGTTTTTGCCCGCGGGACCACGCATCGGAGGCAGGGCGACGAACATGGACATCGAGAAATGGCTGCGGGGCCTCGGGCTCGAGCAGTACGCCCACGCGTTCGCGGCAAACGACATCGACATGTCGCTGCTCGGGCAGCTGACCGACGCGGACCTGAAAGAGCTTGGCGTACAGTCGCTCGGCCACCGTAAGCGCATTCTGGCCGCGGCGACGGCATCGCTACCGACAGCGGCGCCGCTATCGCCCGCCACGGCCGACGACCACGAAGTGCCCGCGGACGAGCGCAGGCAGGTCACGATTCTGTTCGCCGATCTGTGCGGGTACACGATGCTGTCGCGCTCGCTCGATCCCGAGGACCTGCGCGCGCTGATCGGACGCTATACGGCGCTGGTCGACGGGATCGTGCTCGCGTATGGCGGCACGATCGACAAGCACATCGGCGACGCGGTGATGGCGCTGTTCGGCGCACCCCGCTCGCACGAGACGGACACGCTGCGCGCCGCGCGTGCCGCACTCGACATTCACGACGGCGTGGCGCGACTGGCCACCCAGACCGGGCGGCCGTTGCAGGCGCACATCGGCATTTCGAGCGGCGAGGTCATCGCGGGCGCGCTGGGCCGCGCCGACGCGCAGGACTACACCGTGCATGGCGATCCGGTGAACCTCGCCGCTCGGCTGGTGGCTGCCGCGCCAGCCGGCGAAACCTGGCTATCCGACGACGCAGCGCGCACGCTCGGCGACGTCGCCAGTTGCGAGGCAATCGGCGAGCGGCGCTTCAAGGGCATCGACACGCCGGTGCGGCCATGGCGCCTCGTCGCGCTCGGCAGCGAGCCGGTCAGGACGAGTCACAGCCATTTCGTCGGACGCGAAGCCGAGCTCGAACAGTTTCACGGCATCCTGCATGCGTGCATGGCAAAGCGCGCGGGACACGTCGTTCATGTGCGAGGCGAAGCCGGGATCGGCAAGACGCGGCTCGTCGATGAGATGCGCCGCCATGCGCAGGCCCAGGGCTTCACGCTGCATCGAAGCCTCGTGCTCGATTTCGGCGTCGGCAAGGGCCAGGACCCGGTGCGAACCATCATCGGCAGCCTGCTCGGTTTGCCGGCCGGTGCATCGAGCGAGGCACGGCAGGCCGCCGCCGCGCAGGTCGCGGCCGAAGGCATCGTCAAGGCCGAGCAGATCGTATTTCTGCACGACTTCCTCGACCTCCCGCAAAGCGCCGAATGGCAAACCATCTACGAGGCCATGGACCACGGCGCGCGCAAGCGCGGCAAGCAGGCGCTCGCCGCGAGGCTGACCGAGGACGTTTGCGCGCACGCGGCGACGCTCATCGTCGTCGAAGACCTGCATTGGGCCGATGCCGAAGTCATCGGCTACCTGTCGGCGTTCGCGTCGGGCATTGCCAACGGTACCGGCCTGCTGGTGACGACTTCGCGCGTGGAAGGCGATCCGATCGATGCAGGCTGGCGCGCACGTTGCCGCGACACGCCGTTCGCCACGATCGATCTCGGACCGCTGCGCAAGGACGAGGCGCTGAGCCTGGCGGGCAATTTCATCGATGCGACGCAGCGTGTCGCGCTCGCCTGCATCGAGCGCGCGGGCGGCAATCCGCTGTTTCTCGAACAACTGCTGCGCAACGCCGAAGAAGGCAGCGGCAGCAACGTGCCCGCGTCGATCCGCAGTCTGGTGCTCGCGCGGATGGACCGGCTCGCACCTCGCGACCGCCTGGCGTTCCAGGCGGCCGCCGTGATCGGCCAGCGCTTCGACCTGGCGCTGCTGCGAGAACTGGTCGACGATCCTGGCTATGTCTGCGCCGGACTGCTCGTCAATGCACTGGTGCTGCCGGAAGGCGAGGACTTCCTGTTCGCGCACGCGTTGATCCAGGAGAGCGCCTATTCGACGTTGTTGCGCGCGCGCCGCCGTGAACTTCATCTGCGCGCGGCCGAATGGTTCGCACACAGCGATGCCACGTTGCACGCCCAGCATCTCGATCGCGCCGAAGACCCGCACGCGCCGCACGCCTACCTGGGCGCGGCGGTGGCTGAGCGCGCCGCTCATCGTTTCGAAGCCGCGCTGCGGCTGGCAGAGCGGGGCATCGAGATCGCGCGGTCGGACGCGGACCGCCATGCACTGAGCTGCTGCAAGGGCGAGCTTCAGCGCGACCTGGGCGACATTGCGGGATCGATCGCGACGTACCGCACCGCACTCGCCGCCGCCACCGACGACACCGCCCGATGCGACTGCCAGCTCGGGCTCGCGGAAGGTCTGCGGGTCAGCGAGGGTCTCGACGAAGCACTCGGTCTGCTGGCGCAAGCGCAACGAATCGCGGAGCGGGACAACCGGCTGGCCGAGCTGGCAAGCCTCCATTATTTGCGCGGCAACATCCTGTTTCCGCTCGGCAAGATCGACGCCTGCTGCGCCGAACACGAGCGCGGTCTCGCCTATGCGCGCCGCCTCGATCTGCCCGAGGCGGAGGCTCGCGCGCTCGGAGGCCTGGCGGATGCGGCGTATGCGCAGGGACGCATGCGGACCGCGTTCCATCATTTCAGCGAATGCGTGGCGATGAGCCGGGAGCACGGCTTCGGCCGGATCGAGGTTGCCAACCTGTCGATGCAGGGCTTCAGCCGCATCTATCTGAACGACGCGGCTCCCGCGCGCGAGGACGCCATCGCCGCCGCCCGCACCGCCGAGCTGATCGGACAGCCCCGCGCGCAATTGCTGGGGGAGACGCTGGGGGTATTCGCGTGCCAGGAATTGGGCGACGTGCAGGCGGCCAGCAAGCATCTGGCGCAGGAACTGCGCGTGATCCGGCAATTGGGTGCGCGCCGCTTCCAGGCGCAGAACCTGGAGATGCAGGGACGCCTGCTACTGGACCAGGGATGCCGCAGCGAAGCGGTGTCTGCGCTGCGCGAAGCACTCGCCATCACACGCGAGGTGGGCAGTCAGTTTTCCGGGCCAAAGACCTTGAGCGCGCTGAGCCGCGCGGTTGACGACAAAGACGAGCGGACGCGGCTGCTGGCTGAAGGCGAGGCGCTGTTGCGCCTTGGCGCGGTCGGCCACAATCACTTGTGGTTTTACCGCGACGCCATCGAAGCGATGCTGGGGGCGGGCGATCCTGCTGCCATGCTGCACTACGTGGAAGCACTCGAGGCCTATACGCAGCGCGAACCGTTGCCGTGGTCCGAGCTTTTCGCGGCGCGTGGCCGTGCGCTTGCGCTCGCGCTTCAGGCGCCGCTCACCGACGCCACACGACATGAACTGCTGCGGCTGCTCGAGGCGCTACAGCAGGCCGGCTTTCGCAACTACGTGAGCGCGGTCGAAACGGCCCTTGCGGCTTGAAACAGGCGCGGAGCAGATCGTCAGCGTGGCGCGGAATCGTCGCGGGGCGGGTCCTTGTGGACCACCTCCATGTCGATGGTGCGGCCGTCGTCGTCGGGTGTGTCCCTGTGAACGACCTCCATGTCGACGGTGCGGCCGTCGTCGCCATACGCGGCCGCCTGCCGGCGCAACTTGCGCATCTTCCACCACAGATAGCCGACCACGACCGTGCCGACCGCGAACAGCACGGCGAACAGCACGATCGACAGCGTCGCGGCCACCACGAACAGGATCGCGCTTAAGGCGACGGTCAGCAACCGGCCGAACCAGCCTGAGCCACCGATCCGGATCCCTTTCTCATATGTCACCCGCCGCGGCGGCGGTCTGTCGTTTTGCATCGTTCATCTCCCGGCCGCCGTCCGGCGGCTGATGCGGGTAAGTCCTAATCCGTCGTCATTATGCGGGATGTGAACGGCGAGCGTCGCCGGCGCGGGGCGGCTCGGCGTATAGTCGATTGACGCCGTTAAAGAAGCCCGCGCGTTGGCTCGTTTAACTTCGGTAGTAAGTTGCCGCTCGCGAAGGCTGACCGAGCGGCGTGGTTTTCAGTTACCTCGGTTGCCCGCGTAATCATGCGACGCCTGCATCTGCTCGAAATCGAAGACCAGCCGTGGTGCCCACGCGCCCTCCGTGACGGCGGGACGGACTGGCTGCACTTTCTGGCCAATTCCCACAAGGGCTTCAACGTGATCGCGGGCAAGCTGCGCGAGGCGATGCGCCGGGTTGGCAGCGACCGGATCGTCGATCTGTGCTCGGGCGGCGGCGGGCCGTGGCAGACGCTCGCACCGTTGCTCGCGCTGTCCGGCCGCGTGATGGTGCAGTTGACGGACTTCTATCCGAATCGCGCCGCGTACGAGCGGATCTCAGCCGGGCCGACCAACTGTGTCACCTATGTGAGCGAACCGGTGGACGCGATGAACGTGCCATCGAGATTCGACGGCGTGCGCACGATGTTCAACTCGTTCCACCATTTCCGGCCGGACGATGCGCGCGCGATCCTCGCCGACGCCGTGACGAAACGCCGCGCGATCGTCGTCGTCGAGGGTGCCGATCACCGACTGCTCGGTATCGTGTTCATCCTGGTGATGCCGCTGATGATGCTCGCGCTGACCCCGCTGATCCGACCGTTTCGCTGGTCGCGGCTAGCGCTCACCTATGTGCTGCCGGCGATCCCGCTGCTGTGTCTGTTCGACGGCATCGTGTCGATGCTGCGCATCTACAACCCCGACGAATTGCGTGAGATGGTCGCGAGTATTCCGGATCAGCAGAGCTTCGATTGGGACATCGGCACGCTGCCGGTGCAGGGCTCGCCGCTCGGTCTGACTTATCTTGTCGGCGTTCCGCGGCAACCCGCAGGCTTGAACGCAAGCGCGCGCCGTCGGGCGCGGCGCGCGGATCACTTGCCGGCCAGATGCTCGGGTGTCTGGGTGTTGCCCGGCGGCAACTCGCCCATCGCCTGAAACAGCGTCGCCGTATCGGCCAGGCGCCGGCCGACCAGGCGGATTTCTTCCAGCCTTGCTGCTTCGTACTGCTGCTCGCCGCCGCGAGCGGATGCCGCGGGCAGCGCGCCGAGCCGGTGACGTGACGTGGCATCGTCGAACGTTTCGCGTGCGTCGCGGGCAGCGCCGCTCGCGGCTTCGAGCGCCTGCGCGTCGTGTTCGAGCGACGCAAGCGTGTCGGCGACGTTCTCGAACGCGGCCAGCACCGTCTGCTTGTACTCGAACACGGCGGCCTCGTAGGTGTCGATTGCCGCGCGCCGCTGCGCGACGAGCGCGCCGCCATGAAACAGCGCTTGCGACATCGTCGTGGCGATGCTCCAGATCGCGCCGGCGCCCGACAGCGCGAGCGGCCAGCTGAACCCGCCTTGTCCCATCGAGGCGTTCAGCGTCAGGCTCGGAAAGAGTTGTGCGGTGGCGACGCCGACGTCGTTCGCGGCGGCTTTCAGCGCCGCCTCGGCGGCCGCGATATCGGGCCGTGAGCGCAACAGGTCCGATGGCAGCACGACCGGCACGTCCTGCGGCAAATGCAGGCTCGCCAGATCGGGCTCGGGCGGCGCCGCGTCGGGCGTGCGGCCGAGCAGCACCGCAAGCGCATGGCGGGTCACGGTCAGCCGTTGCCGCAGATCGGCCACGCTGACCTGGAGCGCGGCGATGCTTTGCCGCGCATTCGACACGTCGCCGCGCGTCAGCGACCCGAGCTGGTAATGCCGTTCGGTATCGTGAGCCTGATCGCCCGCCAGCACGATCAGGCGCTCGGTCGCATCGATCTCGGCGCGCAGCATCGCCGCCTCGATCGTCGCCGTGGCGATGTTGGTGGCCAGCGCGCGGCGCGCGGCTTCCCGTTGATACGCATCGATGTCGACCCGCGCGGAGCGCGCCGCGTTGGCCTTGCGCACCGCGCCGAACAGGTCGAACGTGTATTGCGCCTGGACCACGCCGATGAACTCGTTGTAAAGCAGCGTATTCGGCGCGCCGGGAACCGGAATGCCGAGATCGCGTCCGCGCGAGGCCTGCGCGACCAGATCGACCGACGGCAGCAGCGTGGCGCCGATCTGCGCGCGCAGTTCTTCGTGCGCGGCGGCCAGGTGCTTGTCGGCGGCGGCGAGCGTCGGGCTGTTGCGCAGGCCTTCTTCGACAAGGTCGTTCAACGCCGTCGAGCCGAACAGCCGCCACCATTGCGGCACCGGCTGCGCGCCGGTGGTGAAGCGCTGTGCAACACCGAGCGCCTCGACGGTTTGCGCGGGCTGCGGTTCGACGCCGTAATGGGCGGGCGAGGGCATCGCCGGCGGCTCGCCGCTCGGACCGAACGAGCATGCGCCAAGCGCGATCGTCGCGGCCGCGCCGACCACCGCGCACCAGCGATGGGTCGCCACCGCTCGCGCTCGACGCGGCGCGAAAGTGAAATGCGGCGCACTCGCCGGCCCGTCGATAGGGTTGCAGTCTGTGCGCACGATCAGCTCCACGTGTATTCGATTGTCGAGGACGCGGTTCGCACACCGCGTTCGAAGTGCCGCACCTTGAACGCGGTCGCGTAGAGCGCGGGAACGAAGAACAGCGTCAGCACGGTCGCGCCCGTGATGCCGCCCATCAGTGCGGTCGCCATCGGTCCGAAGAAGGCCGATTGCAGCAGCGGGATCAGCGCGAGCACGGCGGCCGCGGCGGTCAGCATGATCGGGCGGAAGCGCCGGACCGTGGCGCTTACGATCGCATCGAAGCGCCCCTGGCCCGCGGCGATATTGCGTTCGATCTGATCGACGAGAATCACCGAGTTGCGCATGATGATTCCGGACATCGCAATGACGCCGAGCATCGCGACGAAGCCGAACGGCTTGCTGAACAGCAGCAGAGCAGCGACCACGCCGATCAGCCCCAGCGGCGCGGTGAGCACGACCATCAGCACGCGCGCGAAGCTGCGCAGTTGAATCATCAGCAGCGTCAGCACCACGACGAGCATCAGCGGCAGCTGCGCGATCACCGACGCCTGCGCCTTGCCGCTGATCTCGCCGGCGCCGCCGGTCTCGATCCGGTAGCCGATCGGCAGCGACGCGCGCAGCGGCGCAAGCGTCCGATCGATCGCCTGGGTCACGTCGAGGTCCAGCGCGTTGCCGCGCACGTCGGCCTGGACCGTGATCGTCGGTTGACGGTCGCGGTCCCAGATCACCCCGTATTCGAGTTCGTTGTGCAGGTGTGCGAGCGTGCCGAGCGGAACCGGGCCGTTCGGCGTCGGCATCGCGAGGTTCACGATCTCGGCGGGATCGACCCGCTCACGCTGGGGTGCGCGCAGGTCGACGCTGATCAACCGGTCGCGCACCCGGTACTGCGTGAACGTATAGCCCGACAGCGTCATCGCGAGAAAGCTCGCCACGTCTTCCGACGTGACACCGAGCTCGCGCGCCTTCTGCTGGTCGATCTCGAAGCGCACCGAGCGTTCGCCGGGTTCGTCCCAGTCGAAATGTACGCCCGTCGTGCGGGCATCGGCCTTCATCGTCGCCGCGACTTTTTCCGCGATTTCGCGCACGGTGGCGAGGTCGTTTCCGCTGACGCGAAACTGCACCGGATAGCCGACCGAGGGTCCCGTCTGGAGCGGCGAAACGCGCGCACGCACGGCGGGAAAGCTGTTTTGCAGCATGCTCGCGAGCCAGCGTTCGAGCTTTTCGCGGTCGTCGACGGACCTGGCGGTGATCACGAGCTGCGCGAAGTTCGGCTGGGGCATCTGGACGTCGAGCGGCAGATAGAAGCGCGGCGCGCCCGTGCCGACGAAGTCGACCAGATGATCGATCTCGGGCCGGCCGGCTAGCGTCTTTTCGAGGCGCGCGGCTTCGCGCAGCGTCGCTTCGAACGACGCACCTTCGGGCAGCCGCAGGTCGACGAGCAGCTCGGGACGCTCGGAGCTCGGGAAGAACTGTTGCGGCACGAGCGCGAAGCCGGCCAACGCAACCACGAACAGCGCAGCCGTGACGCCAATCACGACGAGGCGGCGCTTCACGCACCACGCGATGCAGTCGCGCAGGCGGTCATGAAAGCGGGGCGCGCGCGGCGCCCCCAGCGGGGCGCGGCGCGTCTGCGCGTCGTCGCGCCGGCGCAGCTTGCGAAGCGCGCGCCGAGGCGGCGTCTCGCGCGCGATGTCCGTGCGTTCGGGCAGCAGATGATAGCCGAGCAACGGAATCAGCGCGACCGCCGCGAACCACGAAGCAACCAGCGCAATCGCGGACACCTGAAAGATCGAGCGCGTGTATTCGCCAGTGGCCGATTTCGCCAGCGCGATCGGCAGGAATCCCGCCACCGTGACCAGGGTTCCCGTCAGCATCGGAAACGCGGTGCTGCTGTAGGCGAACGCCGCGGCCCTCGCGCGGCCCCATCCCTGTTCGAGCTTCACTGCCATCATCTCGACCGCGATGATCGCATCGTCGACGAGCAGCCCCAGTGCGAGGACCAGCGTGCCGAGCGAGATCTTGTGCAGGCCGATATCGAACCCATTCATGCATAGCGCGGTGACCGCGAGCACGACCGGGATCGAAATCGCCACCACCACGCCGGCGCGCCAGCCCAATGAGATAAGGCTCACTGCCAGCACGATCACGATCGCTTCGGCGGCGGCGCGCAGAAAGCCGTTGACCGAGTGCGAGACCGCGTGCGGCATGCTCGACACCTGGACGAGTTCGAGCCCCGCGGGCAGACGCGCGCGCAATTCGGCCGTCTTCGCGTCGAGCAGCTTGCCGAGCTGAATCACATCGCCGCCAGTCTGCATCGTGATGCCGATGGCGAGCACCGGGCGGCCGTTGGTGCGAACCTGCGAGACCGGCGGATCGTCGTAGCCGCGCTTGATGGTCGCAATGTCGCCAAGACGAACGAGGCGGTGATTGATGTCGATCAGCGTGTCGCTCATCGCCGTCAGGTCGGTGAACTGGCCGCTCGGACGCACGAACACGCGATCGAAAGCGGTGTGTGAGCGTGCCGCTCGGCGTGACCGCGTTTTGCGCGTTGATCGCCCGCGCGAGCTGTTGCGGCGTGATGCTGAGGCGCGTCAATTGCGCGTTGGGAATCTCGATCGTGATGTGCTCGTCGGGGTCGCCGAAATAATCGACTTTCGCGACACCGGGCACACGCAGCAGCACGCCGCGCAGTTCGTCCGCATAGTCGTGCAGTTGGGCCGGCGAGAAGCCGTCGCCGGCTAGCGTATAGATGTTCGTGTAGACGTCGCCGAATTCGTCGTCGAAGTACGGCCCGCGCACGCCGGGCGGCAGCGTATCCGCGATGTCGCCGATTTTCTTGCGCACCTCGTACCACGTGTCGCGCACCTCGCTCACCGGCGCGGAGTCTTTCATCGTGAAGACGATCAGCGATTCGCCCGGACGCGAGTAGCTGCGCAGATAGTCGAGATGCGGCGTCTCCTGCAGCTTGCGGCCGATCCGGTCGGTCACCTGCTCCTCGACCTGGCGCGCGGTCGCGCCGGGCCAGAAGGTGCGGATCACCATCGCGCGGAACGTGAACGGCGGGTCCTCCGATTGTCCGAGCCGCGAATAGGCGAGCACGCCGAACAGCGTCGCGAGCACGACGGCGAACAAGACGAGCGCCTGGTTGCGGATCGCCCACGCGGACAGATTGAAGCGGCCGGTGTCGTCCGCTGCTGGCCGCCGCGGTCCACCCGGTTCACCGGGGCCGCCCGCTCCGTCGGGCCCCTGGCCGAACAGCGCTCTCATGATGCGAAGTCCTCGGGATGCAACGGCGCGACCGCGCGCACAGTTTCGCCGGCGCTGACTGTGTGCACGCCTTGCAGCACGACGCGCTCGCCATCGGTGAGGCCTCGCGCGACGGAGATCGTGCGGTCGTCATAGCGGCCCACCTGGACCCGGCGCAGTTCCAGCGCCTCGTCGCCGGGCCGCACGACCCAGACGGCCGGCGCGTTGCCGTCGTGAAAGAGCGCGCTGGCGGGCAGCGTGATCGGGTCGTCCGCTTGCGCCTCGCCGGACGCGTCGGCGAAGGTGATGGTGGCCGTCATGCCGAGGCGGACTTCGGGGCCTGGCGCATCGAGCGTCAGCTTCGCGCGATAGGTGCGGCTGCCGGGGTCTGCTGCCGGCGACAGCTCCCGGACGTGCGCGGTGAAGCGTCGGTCCGTGACGGCCGGCAGCGACACGCTGGCCGCGCTGCCGACCGCCAGCGCGTTCAGCAGGCTCTCGGGCACGTCGCAGAGGATATCGACCTCGCCGGACCACGCGAGGTGGTAGACCGGCTGTCCCGCCGCGACGTTCTGCCCGGTATCGGCGTCTTCGGCGGTGACGACGCCGGCATGGTCCGCGGTGAGGACCGTGTATTGGGTCTGATTCTTCAGCAGCGCGAACTGCTGTACCGCCTGATCGCGCTGCGCGGCGGCCACCACATACGCATCCTGGGTCTGCTCCAGCTGCGCCGTCGAGATCAGCTGTTCCTGCGCCTGCGCCCGGTCGCGATCGAGTTGCTGCTCGGCGAAGGTGAGCCGATGCTGCGCCGCCATCAATTGGGCCTGCGCGCTCGCGAGGCTGCGCTGCGCGTCGTCGGCATCGAGCCGCGCGAGCACCTGGCCGGCCGTGACCGTATCGCCGAGCCGCACCTTCCGCTCGACCAGCTTGCCGGCGACGCGAAACGACAGCGGCGTCGCATAGCGTGCGTTGACTTCGCCCGGCAGCGTCGCGAGCACCGGCTTGCTGTCCCGATGCACGACCACCGCGATGACCGGGCGCGGCAGCGTCACCTCGGTTTCTTTCGCGTGACAGGCGGCGAGCGCGAGCGCGCCCGACACCGTCAGCATGATCTCGCGCCAGCGCATGCTCACGAGTGTTCCTCCAGCTCGCCGGCTTCGAACTGCGCCTTGGTCCGGCGGCGCTGCACCTTGCCGCTCGAAGTCCGCGGCAAGCTGCCCGCCTGCACGATCGCGACGTGACCGACCTGCAGGCCCGCGCATTCGGCGACCTTCTGCGCGATCGCACGGCGCAGCGCCGTGGCCTCCGCGGGCTTGCCCTCGGCGCAGACGACCAGCGTCTCGTCGCCGTCGCGCATCACGCTGAACGCGATCACGCCGCGGCTTTGCACGCTCGGCAACTCGGCCACCGCCCATTCGATGTCCTGCGGATAGAGGTTCGAGCCGTGAATCACGATCAGGTCCTTGCTGCGGCCGCAGATATAGAGCTGGTCGCCCGCGACGTAGCCGAGATCGCCGGTCTGCAGCCAGCCGTCGCGGTACGCGTCGGCGCTCGCTTCGGTGAGGCCGTAGTAGCCCACGGTGATGCTGGGCCCGCGCGTGACGATCTCGCCGACGCAGCGTTCGGGCAACGCCCGCCCGGATTCGTCGACGATCCGCAGCTCGTGTCCGGGAAAGCAATGGCCGCAGCCGACCAGTTCGATCGTGCGCAAGCTGGTATCACGCGCGGCCGGTATCGCTCGACCGAGCCCCAGCGGTGCCGCATAGACGACGTCGGTGACGATCGGCTGGCCGTGGTCGTGAAACGTGATCGCGAGCGTTGCCTCGGCCATCCCGTAGCACGGCAGCAGCGCTTCGGCGCGAAAACCGGCCGGCTCGAAGCGCGCGGAGAACTGACGCAGCGCTTGCGCGTTGATCGGCTCGGCGCCGCAGCCGGCCACGCGCAGCCGACTCAGGTCGAGGCCTTCGAGGTCCTGGTCGCGGGTGCGGCGCGCGGCGAGCGCATACGCGAAGTTCGGCGCGAAGCTGATCGTGCCGCGGTACTTCGTGATCGCCTCCATCCAGAGGCCGGGCCGGCGCACGAATGCTTCGGTTGATAGCAGCACGCTCGGCAAGTCGCAGATCAGCGCGCCCAGCACGCTGATGAGTCCCATGTCGTGGTGCAGCGGCAGCCAGCTCACATAGACGTCCTGCTCGTGCAGATCGATGCCGCGCGGTCCGAGGAACGCTGTCGCATTCGCGATCAGATTGCGATGCGTGACCATCACGCCTTTCGGCAGCGACGTGCTGCCCGACGTGTATTGCAGAAAGCACAGGTCATCGGGATGCAGCGTGGGCAAATCGCAGGCGGGTGGCTCGCCGTCGAGCAGCGCTTCGACGGTCACGATGCGTTCGAGGCCGGTGTCGGCGGCCAGCACGTCCTCGATGGTCTCGCGTGTCGAGTTCGACGTCAGCAGCATCCGTGCGCCTGCCGAGCGCACGATGTGACTGACGGTTTCGGCGTAACGTGCGCGGGTTCTGAAGTTCAGGCTTCCGCGCGGAAAGATCGGAACCGGCACCAGACCGGCGAACGACGCGCCGAGGAAGCTCAGGATGAACGCTTCCGGGTCGAGGATCACGAGCGCGATACGGTCGCCCTTGTTCAGGCCCAGTGCCACGAGCTTTTGCGCACGCTGGCGTGCCTCGCGCTCGAGCGCTTCGTACGGATAGTAGTGCTCGTCGCCGTGCGAGGAGACAAAACGAAGGCCTCGAGCGTCGCCGCGCGGCAGCGCTGAAACGGCATCGACTAGCGTCAGGTTCATGGTGACGGCTCCCCGCTTACTTGGTCGAGATTCCGTGATCGAGCGAAGCAGCGGGCGACCAGTCGCGGATCGGCTGCAGACGGCGACGCAAGAGCGCGATCACCTCGTCGTCGCTGCGCACCGGCGCGCCCGGCAAGCGCACGAAATGCCTGGCGAGCTTGCGGTGCTGACGCGTGACGAGCAGCAGCCAGATCTGCGCGATGTCGATTCCATCGAACACGACCGCATCCTCGTGACCGTACTTCTCGAGGTTCGCGGCGAACTCCTTCGTGAGCTCGCTGAAGTGCGTGCCTTTGCGGACGTGGTGATAGATGTGATAACCGGCGTTGAAGACGCGCGCATTGAAACGCGAGTCGATCGTATTGGTGCTGCTCGTGTACGGGTTGTCCGGATGATCGGGGTCGATGAACGCGTGCTGGACCCAGTTGCCGATCATCATCATCAGCCGCACGAACACAAACGGAAACACGAACACGACGAGCGTCGCCCGCAGGTTCCAGTACGCGGCCGCGCCGATCGCCGCGTAGAACGCGATCTCACCGACGAGCAGTTGCCGCATCAGCTTCGTATTGCGCGAGCGCCACAGATAGACGCTGAGCTCGACCGGCACCAGCGCGGCGAAGCGCAGGTAGTAGTGCAGAAAGCCGATGACGCTGTCGCGCTGAAACCGCATCGTCGAGCTCAGGTCGCGTGGCAGGTTGTCGTCGATGTGATGCATGCCCATGTGATGGACATAGAACGTGCCCGGTGTCTGGCCGAAGAACGGGCACAGCACCCAGTCGAGCAGGATTTCGAGCGCGCGGTACTTCTTCCTGAAGAGCCGCCGATGCAGCGTGCAGTGGTAGCTCATCGTGAAGCGGTCGCCGAACATGTTCCAGACCAGCACATAGGCCACGCCCGCCCACCAGGGAAAGTGGCCGAGCCAATACAGCATGGCTGCGGCGGGGATGAATATCAGCGCGCACTCGATGTAGAGCCACAGATGCGGCAGGTCGCGACGATCGTTGAGCAGGCGGTACATGGCAGTTTCCTTCAGGGGCGGTTGCAGTGGTCAGTCAAGGGGGTGGGGATTCGTTTCAGGTCGGCTCGGGCAGTTCGATCACGCCGCTATGGCCATCGACCTTGAGTTGCATGCCCGACTGCACGCGCGTGGTGAGGCCCGGAATCTGCACGACGGTCGGGATGCCGATTTCGCGTGCGACGATCGCGGCATGGGTCAGCGGACTGCCGCGCTCGATCAGCAGGCCGGTCGCCGACGCGAATACCGGGACCCAGCCGGGGTCGGTCCGATAGGTGACGAGGATGCCGCCGTCGAATTCGTTCGCTTCGCGCACGACCTTCGCGCGCCCTTCGGCGAAGCCCGGCGAGCAAGGCGTGCCGCGCAGCGTCGCGCCGGCCGCATGGGCGGGCGCCGCGTGCAGCGCGGCGAGGTTCGCCGGCTTGCTGAGCCAGGCCGCTACGGGGCCATGCGTGACGAAGCGTGGCGGCAGGTCATCCATCGCGCGATAGCTCGCGTCGTCGCGCTTGCGCTGCTCGATGAGCGGGCGCAGTTCGCGGTGGGACACGGTGCCTTCGAAGCAGCCGCGAATCTCGTCGAGACGCAGATGGAAGATGTCGCGGCCTGTGGCCAGCACGCCGTCGGCGGCGAGACCCTCGCCGATCGCGCGGAACATCCGGCGCGCGACCCCGAACGCGCGCGAACGGCAAAAGCGCACGGTCTCGCGCGCCCGGATCGCGGCGCGCACACGGCCGCGTGCGCGGGCAAAAATCCAGCGCTGCAGCGGACCCAGCCGCTCACGCAACAACGCGTCGATGCGCGCTTCGGTGGCGCTGCGATCGATTGTCGCGGCGCCATGCGCGAGCGAGGCCTTCAACATATCGAACAGCACACCCGGGTCTTCGCGCAGATCGGGTTCTTCGAGCTTCAGCTCGTTGTTGCTGCGGTACGCGAAGTCGGCGAGGTAGCGCTCGACGTCGGCGACGATCTCGGGCGCGCCGCATTCGCGCAGCGCCGCATACGCGTCGGCTGACGGCGTGTTGCGGATCAGCGCTTCGACCCGCGGCTTCGACCGCACGGCTTCCGCCAGCGCGGCCAGCCTGCGGACCGGCTCGATCGATTCGATGTCGTCCATGCCGCCGATCACCGCCACTTCGAGCCAGTCGGGCGCATCGGCAATCCACCGCTTGATCAGGCGCCTGAGCACGCCGTAACTGAGACCGATCGCCGACTCGAGCACGATCATCATGCCCCAACGTGCCAGCAGCGCCCGCTCGAAGCGGCAGTAGTGCGCATAGACGGCATCGGCGGGAAGCGAGCGATAGTCGAGCGCGTTGAACTCGTCGTAGACCGGATAGAAGAACGCGCGGAAGCGCTCGACGTTGCGCTCCAGACGCGCGAAGTGCCACGCGAACTTCGTGCCGCTCACGGCGCGGATGCAGGCGAGCCCAGCGCGCGAGCCGGCCTTGTACGGCGCGATCAGCTCGGCGAAGCTCGCCAGATCGAGCGGCTCGTCGACGCCCATCTGGACTTCCATCATCTTGCGTCCGAGGTCCTGGAACGGCGCGAGCCCGGACAGCTTGTACCAGTGCAGCAGGTTGTAGTACACGCGCCCGTTCAGGAACGCGAGCGTCGAGCCGAGGAAGCCGTCCATCTCGCGCCGCTGCTTGTGCGGAATCGCGAGCAGCCGGCAGAACTCGCGGAACACCTGTGCGTAGACGTGCTGCGCGAAGGTGAAGGTCAGCTGCGTGGTCACGCCGGGATAGTTCTCGACGATGTTGGAGTTGTCCCACAGCTGGAATTCGCCGCTCCGCGATGGGGCCGGTGCGACCGGCGTGGTCACCGGGCGCGCCTGCAGGATCCACAACTGGTGCTCCGCGATACACCATTCGATATCGAGCGGCTCGCCGAACTTGTTTTCGAGCGTGCGGGCCGCCGCCACGACGCGCTCGATCTCGTCGTTGGAAAGGGCCCGCAGCATCGCGCAGCGCGGCCGGTACCTCGCGGATGTGGCGGCCGTCATGACGCTCGCGTTTTTCACCGATCACCACCTGCTTGTGCTGCCCGGTGTGGCGGTCCACGGTGATCGTGTCAGCGTCGACGGCGCCCGACACGAGTCCTTCGCCGAGCCCGTAGACGGCGCTCAGCACCAGCTCGTCGCGCTTGCCGTTGGCGGGGTTGATCGTGAACACGACGCCGCTCGTGTCCGCCTGAACGAGGCGCTGCAGGATCACGGCCATGTCGGCGCCGGCCATGTCGAGTCCGTGCTGATGCCGGTAGCGCAGCGAGCGCTCGGAATACGCGGAGGCCCAGCACCGGCGCACGTGTTCGAGTGTCGAGTCGAGCCCGCGTACATCGAGGAACGTGTCGAACTGGCCCGCGAACGAGAAGCTCGCGCTGTCTTCTTCGACACCTGACGAACGCACCGCGAGCGGTCCGTCTCCGATCGCATCGTGCGCGCGTGCAATGTCGGCGCGCAACGCGGCGCTGATGTCGCACGTCAGCACGGCCTCGCAGATTCTGCTCGCGATCGCGGCGGCGTTGGCGGGCGTGAAGTCGCTGAGCAGCGTGGCGATGGTTTGATCGAGGCCGCCGTCGCGGCGGAACTCCGCAAAGCAGTCGGTGCCGAGGATCGCCCAGCGCGGCACCGCTACACCGAGGTTCGCCAGCCGATGAAGCGACCGTCCCTTGTTGCCGGCGAGCCGCTCGATGGCTTCGGCGGGACTTGCCGCGGTGAGGATCACGCGTGGCGATGCTGTTGGGCCGGCGCTGCTGCTTGCGTCGAAGCTCTCGCGCTGTGCGTAGCTCTTGCCCGCTTCGAATTCGCCGCATGCGCGCGCGATGGTGTCGAAATTCATTGAGGTCCCCGTTGCTCAGGTGCTCGACGAAGCGAGCAGGTCTCTTGCTTCCTCGGCGGTACCCCGCCCGCCGTGAGCGGTCTGCGGAAAGCGCGCGTGCAGATGCGCACCGAGGTTGATCCAGTCGTAGGCGGCGTGGATCGTGCCGCGCCAGCCCGACGCCGTATCGAAGCTCGCCGGAAACTGCGGGTCGCCGCCGAGGTTGCGCAGACGCTGCGCGAGCTCATCGGCCAGCGCGACGTAACGCTCGGCATCCGGTGCCGATCCGATCGAGCACTGTTCGAGTTCGCGGATGCCGTCGATCAGCGCCGCATCGAGAGGCAGCAGCCGGATCGCGTCGAGCGTCGCTTCTTCCATCGTGGACTGCGGCGTCACGCCGTGCGCGCCGAGCGTGACCATGCAGGCGGTTTGCATCATCCGTTGCAGCGCGTACTCGAGCACCTTCCATTGGCCGCGCCGCAGTGCGCCCTGGGCGTCCTCGCGCGCATTTTCGAGGCCGATGTTGGCCCAGACCATCTCGAGGCCCGCTTCGGCGAAGCGCCCGGCGGGCATCGGCAGCAACTGGGCACCGCTCGCGCGGCCGGCCGCGAGGCGTGCGCCGTCGATCGAGATCAACGGCGCACGGGACACCGGCGTCGAAGTCGCCTGCTGTCGTGCGTGGATTTCTCCGCTGCCCTTCCAGCGCAGGCTGACGAGACCCAGCCGGCTGAAGTCCGCGATCAGCGCCCGCTGCCGGCTCGCCGCCTGCGCGTCGCCGCGGCTGGCGATGGCCGTGCACGGGGTATCGAAGGTGATCGCACGCCAGGCCTGGGCGGCTTCGTCGTCGAGCGCAAAGACGTCGCCGCCTCGCAGCACATGGACCCGTTCGCCGATCTGCCAGGTCGTCGCGTCCTTGCCTGGGCCGATCAGCACGTTCTCCGCCGCGAGGCTCACACCGCCGACGCCAAACTCGCGGAGCAGCGCGACCCCCGTCGCGAGGAACGAGCTTTCGGCGCCATGTTCGCGCGGCGCGTGCAGCAGGTTCCACAGACGGCCGGCGAGACCCGCGTCGACAGCCGCGCGTTCGAGTTGCAGCGACAGCCATTTCGGGCTCATGTAGCACTCGCCGACGCGCGCCACATGGCTCTTCGCCGCATGGAACGCGGCGGTTCTGATCCAGGCGCGGGCGTAGTCGGGCTCGCCGAGCGCGAACATCGCGACCGCATAGCGCCCCGTCTGGCGCGCGAAATCCTCGAACCACAGCGCCACCGCCTCGCACAGCGCGTCGCGGCCAAGCTCCGCTTGCAGCGTTTCGATCAATGCCGGGTTGTCGATCGGCAGCGCGCCGATGAAGCGCTGGCACCGTTCGAGCAGATTCCACGACAGGCGCGCGACCGCGCGACGCCCTTTGCCGAGCGCGGCGCGAACCTGCGCGAGCTCGCGGCGCAGGCGCGCCGGACTCAGCAACCTGACTTCGATGCGGCGGCCGTCGATGAACAGGATGTACGGCATCGTGGCCGGCTCCAGCCCGCTATCGACGATCGCGACGAAGTCGACATCGGAGCGCTCGTTGCCGAAACCTTCGGCGATCGAGCCTTCGAGAAAGACGGCGCTCGGTGCCCGCTGTTCGAACTGGGCGCTCAACGCGGCGCGCGCTTTCTGCCAGAGCTCGGCGAGCATCGGATCGGTCATCAACATGGTTAGGCTCCCTGAGCGTCAAGCCGTGCGCGGCACGAAGTAGCCCGCCGCGATCCCATAACGGAAGATCCTGCGCAGCAGCGTTTTGCCCGTCGCGCGAGGCAGGGCCGGCAGGATCGCGGCGGTCGCGTCGCGGGCGAAGCGCACCTGGCGCGTCAGGTACGACTCGTACAGCTTCACGACCTCGTCGTAGTAGCGCCGCTCGAGCGGCTTCATCGCGGCGGCGTCGAACACATGCCGCGGCACATAGCGAGGCACGTGAAACGACGGGAACTCCGCGCAGACGTCGTTGATTTCGCGCAGCGTGGTCGGCGCGCCCGAGGTCAGATGCAGCGTGCGTCCGCGCACCAGCGGGAACTTCACCAGTGCCTCGACGACGCAGTCGGCGACCCAGTCGATCGGCACGATGTTCAGCGTCGCGCCGTAGTCGCCTGGCATCGTGCGCACGAGTCCCGCGGCTGTTAGGCGCACGACGGTGTAGAGCGTGTCGAACTTGCGGATCACGCCGCTCGCCGAGTCGCCGACGATGATCGACGGGCGCAGCACCGCGGCCGGCAGACCGCTGCGCATCGCCGCTCGCACCGATTGTTCCGCGCGGTACTTGCTCTGCTCATACGGGTTGCCCAGCCGCTGGCCGAGGTCCAGATCGTCCTCGCTGAACACGCCGGGGCGCTCGCCGCAGACATAGGCGGTGCTCACGTAAAGCAGCGGTATCGGCGCGTCGTCGCGAGGTTGCGCGAACTCGACGATGCGCTCGGTGCCGCGAAAGTTGATCGCGTCGTAGACCTCGGGCTTGCGACCGAAACTGGTGAGCGCGGCACAGTGGACGATCGCGCCCGTCGTCGCGCGCAGCGCCTCGTAGGTGTGCGGGTCGAGCCCAAGCTGGGGTTCGGCGACGTCGCCCCGCACACATGCGAAGGTTCCGGCTGCAGGGGGGTGGCCGTCGTACGTGGTTGCCGCGAGCGGCGTGCCGTCGTTGCGGACAACCGGTCCTTCGGAGCGCAGGAATGCGACGACCGGGTAGCCCATTGCCGTGAGCCGGGCGATCACTTCGGCGCCCAACAGACCTCGCGCACCGGTGACGAGAACGTGCTTATCCATCGTGGGTGACCATCCAGGGTTGCGTGTCATTTGAGGAGAATCTCGGCCAGCAGTCCGAGCTCGACGGCGACGATGAAGCGCGTGCCCGCCCAGCGTGGCCGGCCCGGCCTGCCCGCGGGGCCCGGCCAACTCGCGTTGAGCCAGACGAGCCATACGAGTGGCAGCGTCGCCGCATAGATCGAATAGGTTTGCGACAGGCCTGCGAGGCGCGACAGCGACACGTTGATGCGGAGCGCGAGCATCAGCAGGAGATTCAGCGCGACGCGGATTTCGCGCGCCGACAGGTGATAGGGCTGCAGTGCGGTGGTGCCGACTTTGCGCGAGAACTTCCAGAATTCGTAGCCGGTCCACATCGAGCCCGCTACGCACGTCACGGCATAGAAGCTCAGTTCGCGGCCAGCCATGTCGCGCCACCAGAAATAGCCGTATATGAAGACCGCGAAGGGGGCCCCCTCGAATGCGGGAAAGCACAGCAACGGGCAGCTCGGGAGCAGCCGCTTGAATACGAACGGCGCGGCGAAGGCGAGGGCGGTGGCCGCAGCGGCGGCCGTCCTCGCGTGCCCCATGCCGGTGTTTAGTGCAACGAGCAGCAGCGCGCATGTCGCGAGGCTGGCGACAAGACGTGTGCGTCGTGCCTCGCGGCGCGCCAACAGCGCGTGCCCGGCGGGATAGTCGCGTTCAAGATCGTCGAGATCGTCGATCAAGCGGAGCTGGACGAACAGCAGGAGAAAGGACACGAGGCCGGCCAGCACACGCCAGCCCGGTTCAACGGCGACGTCGGCGATCCGTCCGTACAGCAGCAGCGAGCAGACGAACGCGCCGGCGATCGGCAGCGCTTCTGCGGCCAGCGGCAAGCGGCCGAGCGTGCTGCCGAGCGCAACTGCCGCAGCCGCAAGCCGGCCACGTCTTGCATGCGCGGTGGCCAGCGAAAGGCGCGGGCTCATGTACGCATCCCCTCGTTGGCGTCCACGCGGATGGCGGCGTGCCGGATGCACAGGTCCACGAGCGAGCCGACCGTGAAATACGTTTCGGCGTGTTCTTCGTTCAACGCTTCTAGCGGCAGACGGTCGATGCCGAATGCCTGCTCGACCGCGACCACCGCTTCGACGAGCGATAGCGAGTCGAGGCCGAGATCGGCGATCAGCGAACTCTCGAGGTGAATCTCTGCGTTGAAGTCGCGCTGATGCTCGCGGCAGACGCGCAGTAACTGCGTGCGTACGATGCCGAATACGGTGTTGCGCATCGACGCATGTTTCGGTGTGCTGGCCATGCTGGGTTCCTTTCCGTTCACGCGTTGCTCGGCGCCGCGTAGCGCCACGGCAGAGTCTGGCCGCCGGCCAGGATGCCCTGGGGATGCGCGAGCGCGACCGGCTCGATCGCCAGTTGCAGGCGGACGAGTGCGAGCGGCCGCTCCAACGCTTCTTCCCAGCGGTATGAGAGGGGAATGCGCGCGCGCTTGCCACGCAGCCACGCGCGGCGCAGAAAACGATGGACCCAGAAGTTCGGCCACCACGGCGCGGTCAGCGCGGTGCCGAGCAGACCGACGATGCGCGCGCGCATCGGTTCGAGGCCGCAGTCGAAGGCGAGAAGCGAGGTCTCGCCGGCCCAGTCCTGTCCATAGCCCGTCAACACGTGCAGCAGGTCATGAATGCAGCCGCTGCGCTCGATGAACCACTGACGGTCCGGGCCCGGCAGGATTTCTTCGAGACCGGCGGCCAGCCGGCTTGCTTGCAGCAGACCATCGGCGCTGTAGCCGCTGCGCTCCATCATCGCCATGTAGGCGCGGCCGAACGAGCCGGGCGGCAAGCGCAGCAGCGTGCCGGAATCGGCGAGCGTGTCGAGCAGCGACGGCTGCTCCGCAAGCAGCGCGCCGGCGCCCGGCTCGCTCAGAAAGCGCTGGTACATCGTCTCCATCTGACCGCCATCGAGCGCGATCATCACTTCGTAGGCATGCTGAATGTCGTCTACGTTCTCCCTCAACGCCTTGATCGCTCGCAACGCGCGCGGCCAATCGATGTGGCGTCGCGCCAGCGCGTCGTCCTTCAAAGTTGCTGTCATCTGCGGCTCCCGGCAAAGATCAAGAGGGCGGGTCACGAGTGGCGATCGACCGGTGCCACTTCTTGCGGACGCTTTTTGCAGGGTTCATGCCAGTCATCCGTTGGCACCACGCAAGTCGTCCTCATCCCCTGCAAGAACGGAACGAAGTGCCCAGATCTCAAAAGGCGGGGTTGGAGGAAAACCCCTCGCAGCCTCCTGAATGTCGGTGCCGGGCCAACATCCGAAGGAGATCTGTTGGTTGCAGCTCGACTGCACGACGTCTGATACCGGCCCGGTTCACATGCCAACGTCCAAACATCTAAACGTTCGGATATATCGCTCGATCTTTTGAAATCTGGCTGCCTGCTTGCGTCATTGCCTCTGACGGGGACTCACTTCGCGCAGCAAAAGAATGCCTGGCACGAACAGTGCACCAGGAGCGCGAACAACGGGTGGTGCCCTTTGGAATTCCTGGAACTCACGAGGACGGAGGTAGAGCAATGAATCAGGCCTGGAAGGCGAAAGCGGGGCAGTTCCTGCCGGGGGCGAATCTGACTGTGCTGCCGCACTGGGAGCGCGACGCGGTGCCGAGCTACGATCGTGCCGAAGTCTCGGTGCCAGGGCGCCTTCACTTCGCCGTATTCGACTTCATGCAAATGATGCCCGGCTTCGGCGGCGGCGGACTCGGCGTATCGACGAGCACGGTCGGACACCGGATTACCGTCACGAAGACGAACAACGGCGAAGGCGGCTGCGACGTGCCGAGCGGGCGGCACATGCTCGAGTTGTTCAAGCGAACGGTCGGCTATGCACGCGACGACATCCGTGTCGATCGGCTGCGCAGCATCCAGCATCAGCACAGCGGCTTCGGCTCGAATGTGTCGTTCAACACCGCGACGCTCGCCGGCTTGAACGCGTTGTTCGGCTCACCGTTTTCGCCGCACGACATGTGGGAAATGATCACCCGCAACTACGTCGAGACCGCGAAGGATGACGAGCACGTGTATTTCGGCCTCGAGACCGGCGTCGGCGAAGCGTGCCTGTTCTTCGGCGGGCTGGTCTGGGTCGACGAGAAACACGGCAACGGCCGTTTCCTCGGCAACCTGAGTTCGGAAAACCTGTGGGTGACCACCGCCGTTGGCAACTACGACACGCTATCGACCGAAGCGCTGCGTGCGCATGGCGAAGGCGCGGACATGTCCGGCACCACCGAGGCCGGTTTCGTGCCGACGCATTTCGTCGAGTGGCAGAAGCGCTATGGCACCGCGTGGCGCAACTTCATCGAACAGAAACTGCGACCGGCGCTGCATCGCAACGACCTGTTCGCGTTTCTGAAGCACGGCTGGGAACTCAACAGCATGAGCAACATGAAGGTGCTCGAAGGCATCTTCCGGACCGACGTGATGCGTGAGTTCGACGAGACGATGCAACGCGAGGGCGCGGTGTACGCGGGGATGAGCAGCGCGGGTCCGGGCTTCTATGCGTTTTCCGACTGCGAGGAAAAGGCGAAGCACCTCTCGGCGGTGATGCTGCATCGGTTCAGTGAATTCATGAGCGAGATGACGGTGGCCCGCGCGGGCCAGAAGATGTCGATCGACGTCGCCGTCTAGCCGCGCATTTGCGCGACCCCTTGCGAACCCTCGCGAAACTTTCCACTGAGACTGATCGAACATGGCCAAGCGCGTCACCTTCGTCAACACGAACCAGATCAAGCCGGCGATTGCGCCGATTGCCTTCGACTATCTGTCGGCGCCGATGGAGCGTGCAGGGTTCGAGCTCAACTTGCTCGACCTGTGCTTCTCCGACGATTGCGAGGCGGCCATTGCCGAGCACTGTCACACCGCCGCGCCGGATTACTGGGGGGTGACGCTGCGAAATACCGACGACGTCTATTTCTCCAGCGGCTACAGCTTTCTCGAACGCATCAGGGACATCGTCGCGATGCTTCGGCGTGCGCGCGCGGTCCCGATCGTAATGGGCGGCGCGGGCTACTCGGTGATGCCGGAAAAACTGCTTGCGTACCTCGACGCGGACTTCGGCATCGTTCGGGAGGGCGAATTCAGCTTTCCCGAACTGCTGACCTGCCTCGAAGAAGGCAGCAGTTTCACGCACATACCCGGCGTGGTTTACCGCGATACGGCCGGTGTGCACGCCACGCCGCTCGCGCCCAACACATGCGGACCGTTGGCCAGCATAGGGCCTCACAAACGCGAGCTGGTCAACAACCCGCACTATTTCGCCAAAGGCGGCCAGATCGGCATCGAAACGAAACGCGGCTGCAATCGCTCCTGCATCTATTGCGTCGAGCCGCTGATCAAAGGCCGCTCGGTGCGCATGCGCGAACCCGATGACGTCGTCGCCGAGATGGCATCGCTCGAGGAGCGCGGGGTCAACGTCTTTCACATCAACGACTCGGAATTCAATCTGAGCGTCGCGCATCCGATGGCGCTGTGCGCGGCCATCATCCGGCACGGGCTCGCCGGAAAAATCCAGTGGTATGCGTACGGGATGCCGCGGCCGTTTCCCGACGAACTCGCGGCCGCGATGAAAGCGGCCGGTTGCGTCGGCATGAACTTCGGCGTCGATACCGCCAGCGAAACGATGCTGAAGATACTGCGCCGCACCTTCAGTGCTCCCGACATCGAACATGCGGTCAATACCGCGAAGCGCCACGGTCTGGAGCACATCATCGAACTGCTGTTCGGCGCGCCCGGCGAGACGCAGGAGACCGCTCGCGAGACCATCGAGTTCATCAAGCGGGTCGATCCGGAGCGCGTTTCGGTCACGGTCGGGCTGAGGATCTTCCCGGGCACCGAGCTCGAACAGATGATCCGCCGCGAAGGCCTCCATGCCGGGAATCCGAATCTGCACGGCCATATCGAAGGCAACGACGATCTGCTGCACCCGGTGTTTTATCTGCCGACCGCATTGGGCCCGGACCCGCAGCAGTTCATTGCCGATCTGATCGGCAATGACCGGCGGTTCTTCGGGACCAATGCGAGCCTGTTCAACTACAACGCGAACGACGCGCTGGTCGAAGCGATCGCGCAAGGCGAACGCGGCGCGTATTGGTCGATCCTGAACCGGATCGAGAAACGCTTCGAAGCGGCCCATAACGCGCGCGCTTGTCACCGCGCGTCCGCGGACGGCGGCGCTCCGGACTGGACGCCGATCGAGATTTTGCCGATCGAGCAAAGCGCCTGACGCGGGATGTGATGCCCGAAGCGACCAGCCATCCGCTGGCCCGTGTACTTTCAACGCAGGAGAAGTGCATGCTTTTAGAAAACAGCCAGCCTGAGCCGTACAGGATCAAGATGGTCGAGCCGATCAGGCTGATCGACCGCGAGCAACGGCAGGCGCGGCTTGCCGCTGCCGGGTACAACGTGTTTCGCCTCGAAGCCGACGACGTCTATATCGATCTGATGACGGACAGCGGCACCTCCGCGATGAGCGCGAACCAGTGGGCGGGCATCATGACCGGCGACGAGTCGTATGCCGGCTCCCGCAGCTTTACCAAGCTGACGCAGGCGGTGCGGGACATGCTCGGCTTCGAATACGTATTGCCGACTCACCAGGGACGGCCGGCCGAGCACTTCCTGTTCCGGACCCTCGTGCGCCCGGGCCAGGTGGTGCCGTTCAACGCGCCGTTCGATTCGACCGAGGCGCACGTATCGATTGCCGGCGGGACCGCGATATCGTGTGTCGCCGAAATCGGCTACCAACCCTCTGTCGAGCATCCGTTCAAGGGCGACGTGGATGTGCAGAAACTGCGCAACGTGATCGAGAGCGAAGGACGCGACAACGTTCCGCTCATCATGGTTTCGCTGACGAACAACGCGGGCGGCGGACAGCCGGTATCGATGGCGAACCTGCGCGCGGTGAAAGCGTTGGCCGATGAGTTTGCGATTCCCGTGTACTTCGACGCGGCGCGCTGCGCGGAGAATGCTTATTTCATCCAGCAGCGCGAGAGCGGCTATGCGAACCGGTCGGTGGCGGAAATTCTGAAGGAGCAGTTTTCCTACGCCGACGGCTGCACGTTCAGTTGCAAAAAGGATGCGCTGGTTAACATCGGCGGCTTGCTCGCGACACGGTCGCGCGCGCTCTACGAGCAGGTCGTGCCGCTGCTCGTGCTGCACGAAGGCTTCGTCACCTACGGAGGGATGGCAGGCCGCGATCTCGAAGCGCTCGCGATCGGTCTGCGCGAGATGGTCGACGACAGATACCTGCAACACCGCGTGGGTCAGGTCGAACGGCTAGGGGACACACTGCTTGCCGGCGGCGTTCCGATCCTTAGGCCGACCGGTGGACACGCGGTGTATGTCGATGCGGCCGCCTTCCTGCCGCACGTGCCGCGCTCGGAGTTCCCAGCCGAGGCGCTGGCTTCCGAGCTTTACCTGGAGGGCGGCGTGCGCGCCGTCGGTCTGGGTTCGTTGGCGTTCCTGAAAGAAGATCCATCGACGGGCGCGGTCAGCGCCCCGAGGCTGGAACTGCTGAGGCTCGCCATTCCTCGCCGCGTCTACACCGATAGCCATCTCGCGGCGGTTGCGGCGGCGTTGATCCGGGTCTACCAGCGACGCGATTCGATCCGCGGTATGCGCATCGTCTCGGCGCCGCCGATGCTCAAGCACTTCACCGCGGTGCTCGCACCGATCGAGGCCCGTGACGAGGTGTTTGCGGAGAGTCGCGAAGTGATGGTCTGAGGTGATTTCATGTCGAATGCCGTGTTCGAAGCGCTCGAGCTCAAACCGCATGCTTATCCGGGCGTGCTGGTCACGTTGTGCGGCGTGGATGGGGCCGGGAAGTCTTCACTGATGGAAAAGCTCGAAAGCGCGTGCACTTGTGCCGGGCTCAACTGCGTGACGACGTTTACGCCGACCAGTCGCATCCGCAAAGATGCGGTGTTCCGGGATATGGTCGACAGCCACTGGCATACCCGTAAAGCGAGCTCGGAGCCCGATGCAAGCGTACGTCGCGTCGACATGCTGGGCATTCTGCTGTCCATCATGGGCGACCTCGTCCAGCATCTGACCGACACGGTCATACCGGCACTGGAACGCGGCGACGTAGTCTTTTGCGACCGCTACGTGTTCACCTCTCAGGCCGAGATCGGCACGCGATCCGATCCGGCTGAGACTGCGCCGGTGCTCCGCAGCATCGCTGGCCATGTGCTGCGTCCCGACGTCGCCTTTGGTCTGAACGTTTCCGGCGCGACTTCACACCGCCGCGTGCGCTCAAGGAACGACGTGAACGACCAACCGCCGCCGATGAATTTTCTGACGCGTCAGGTGGCGGCCTATCGCGCCGTGTTCGACGTCAATGGCGTCGTCGCGCTGGATGGGGAGCGGAGTATCGACGAGACGTACCGCGCGGCAATCAGTCGTATCGCGGCTATCGAACGGGTTGCGGGGCGCTTGGGCCCTATCGCGGCGGAACACGCTGCACGAACCCTGGCGGCATGCTGAGGCTTCGGCCTGCGCCGAGACGCCGCATCCTGGTGTCGAGGTTTGCGACAAAACAGGGCCATGTTGCATGGAAACAAACCCGCGTCAGTACGGTCTCCGAGTCGATTCACCAGGCTGCCAACGGGACAGCGCCTGTACATTTGATTTCATCGAGGCAAACGCTGGACTTGACTCCGCTCACGCCCGGAATACGCATCAACGTATCCAGTAGAAACTCCGACAGCGCTTTCAGGTCGTGCGCGACGACTTTGAGCATGTAATCGATATCACCCGTTACGACGAAGCATTCCTGAACCTGGGTGAGTTCCGAGATCATTCGCTTGAACTTCGACAGGTCGCGCACATGGCCTCGCTCCATCGTCACCTGGATGAAAGCCACCACGCCGAAGCCCAGCAGCTGCGCATCGAGCCGCGTCTCGTAGCACTTGACTACGCCCATTTCCTCGAGCCGGCGATGACGCCTCAGCGTTTGCGCGGGCGAAAGCTTGATCGCCTCCGCCAACTCGAGATTGGAGATGCGCCCTTGCGACTGAAGAATCTCCAGCAAACGCACGTCGATTCGGTCGATGTCGATTGTATGCACTCTTATTTCCTCGTTCCGCAGTGAAATGAAATGTTAATGCACAAATCAGGGTTTGTCTGCGTCCGCTAGGAAATCCTATTGCATCGATAAAAAATTAAACTGATTCCAGATGTTGCTGCGACGCGAGCGCGTGTGCTGGGAGAATGGTCAGATGAGCAGGTGGCTCGAGGGCCTTTCCCTGCGTGACGAATGGGGAAATTTTCTTGCATTTTTCCAACATGCCTCCGCATCAGTCAGTGCCCGTCGATCACCACCAATCATTCATCCTCCGCTGAACCTGAGAAATCATGGCCGACCTGTTTGACAATCCAATGCAACTGATGGGCTTCGAATTCGTTGAATTTGCCTCGCCCGTACCCAATGTCCTCGAACCGCTGTTCGAGCAGATGGGCTTCACACTGGTGGCTCGCCACCGTTCGAAAGACGTGCTGCTTTACCGCCAAGGCGAAATCAACTTCATCGTGAATCGTGAGCGCAATAGTCAGGCCGCTTACTTTGCCGCCGAACATGGCCCGAGTGCGTGCGGCATGGCATTTCGCGTGAAGGATTCGCACAAGGCCTACGCCCGCGCGCTGTCGCTGGGCGCTCAGCCGATCGAAATCGCAACCGGTCCGATGGAGTTGCGATTGCCGGCAATCAAAGGCATTGGCGGCGCGCCGCTTTATCTGATCGACCGTTTCGAAGACGGCAAGTCGATCTACGACATCGATTTCGAGTTCATCGAAGGTGTCGAGCGTCGGCCGGCCGGTCATGGCTTGCGCCTCGTCGATCATCTGACGCACAACGTTTATCGCGGCCGCATGACCTATTGGGCCAACTTCTACGAGACGCTGTTCAACTTCCGGGAGCTACGCTACTTCGACATCGAGGGCGAATACACGGGGCTCACGTCGAAGGCGATGACGGCGCCGGACGGCAAGATCCGCATTCCATTGAACGAGGAATCCGGCAAGGGGAGCGGCCAGATCGAAGAATTCCTGATGGCCTTCAACGGCGAGGGCATTCAACACATCGCCTTCCTGACCGACGATCTGATCGCGGTGATCGACAACCTGCAGATGGCTGGCGTGCCGCTGATGACCGGGCCGAACAGCTACTACTACGATGCGCTCGAAACGCGCCTGCCAGGCCACGGTCAACCGGTTGGCGAATTGCAGTCGCGCGGCATTCTTCTCGATGGAACGACTGCAGATGGATCGCCGCGCCTGTTGCTACAGATTTTTTCCAAACCGCTGCTTGGCCCCGTCTTTTTCGAATTCATCCAGCGCAAGGGCGACGAAGGTTTCGGGGAAGGCAACTTCAAGGCACTTTTCGAGTCGCTCGAACGCGATCAGATCGAGCGGGGCACGCTGAAAGTTTGACGCGCATGCAACCCGTTCATCGCCGCTTCAACCATACCTATCCCGGCAAGACACGGCACCGGCGTCACAAGCGTCGGCTGTGAGGCCTCGGCATATTTCGCCTGCTCTGACGCGAGCAGGCGAAAAAAGCGAGGCGTGGCGTCCAGAACCAACCGCAGGACACAGGAGACAACATCGTGGCACACCAGGAACAGGGCACGCTAAAGCGCGGCCTGAAGAATCGTCACATTCAGTTGATCGCGCTAGGAGGCGCAATCGGCACGGGCCTGTTTCTCGGCATCGCGCAGACCATCAAGACGGCTGGGCCGTCCGTGTTGCTTGGGTACGCGATCGCGGGCATCGTCGCTTTCTTTATCATGCGGCAACTCGGCGAAATGGTCGTCGACGAACCCGTCGCAGGTTCTTTCAGTTACTTCGCAGGCAAGTACTGCGGGCAATTCTCCGGCTTTGTTTCCGGGTGGAATTACTGGGTGCTGTACGTGCTCGTGTCCATGGCCGAACTGTCGGCCGTTGGCATCTACATGCAGTACTGGTGGCCCGGACTGCCAACGTGGGTCTCCGCGCTCGTGTGCTTCGGCGTGATCAACGCGATCAACCTCACGAGCGTGAAGTCGTACGGCGAACTCGAATTCTGGTTCTCGATCGTCAAGGTCGCGGCGATCGTTGGCATGATCGGCTTCGGCGGCTATCTGCTGATTTCGGGCCATGCGGGTCCTGAGGCGGGCGTGACCAATCTGTGGCGCCACGGCGGCTTCTTCCCGAACGGCGTGTCGGGTCTCGTGATGGCGATGGCCGTCATCATGTTCTCGTTCGGTGGACTGGAACTCGTCGGCATTACGGCCGCCGAGGCCGAAGATCCTTCGCACACGATCCCGCGCGCGACCAACCAGGTGATCTACCGGATCCTGATTTTCTACGTCGGCGCACTCGGCGTGCTGCTGTCGCTGTATCCGTGGGAAAAAGTCGTCGCGGGCGGTAGTCCGTTCGTGCTGATCTTTCACGCGATGAATAGCAACTTCGTCGCCAACGTGCTCAATGCGGTGGTGCTCACCGCCGCGCTGTCGGTGTACAACAGCGGTGTCTATTGCAACAGCCGCATGCTTTACGGCCTCGCAGGCCAGGGCAATGCGCCGCGCGCTCTGCTGAAGGTCAACGCGCGCGGGATTCCGCTCGTCGCGCTGGGTGTGTCCGCCGTGGCGACGGCCGCCTGCGTGGTAATCAACTATCTGATGCCGGGCAAGGCATTCGAGCTGCTGATGGGGCTCGTCGTCTCGGCGCTGATCATCAACTGGGCAATGATCAGCATCATTCATTTGCGTTTCCGCGCTGCGAAAGCGCGCGCCGGTGAGACGACGCTATTCCGCAGCCTCGGCTATCCGCTTACCAACTATCTTTGCCTGATCTTCCTTGCCGGCATTCTGGTCGTGATGTGGCTGATACCGGATCTGCGCATGTCGGTCTACCTGATCCCCGTTTGGCTCGTTGCGCTGGGCGTCGGCTACCGCGTGCGCAACAGGCGGGCGGGCGCCTCGGTTGCCGTTGGCGTGCCGACGCGCTAGGCACCGCGCTTTTGCAATCTTTTGGCCTGATTCAAGGAACTAGCATGTTTGAACACATCGATGCCTATGCGGGCGACCCGATCCTCACTTTGAACGAAAACTTCGCGAAGGATTCGCGCGAGCACAAGGTCAATCTGAGCATCGGCATTTACTACGACGATCAAGGCCGCTTGCCGGTGATGCAAGCGGTACGCGAGGCCGAAGGACAACTGCTCGCCGAACTCGGTCCCAAGCCGTACCTGCCGATGGCGGGCTTCGCCCACTACCGCGATGCCGTGCAATCGCTGGTGTTCGGCGACGACTCGGCGGCGCGTACCGAGGGGCGCATCGCGACCGTGCAGACCTTGGGCGGCTCGGGCGCGCTGAAGGTCGGTGCGGATTTCATCAAGCGCTACTTTGCGGGCTCGCGGGTATGGGTCAGCGATCCGACGTGGGAAAACCACCGTTTCATCTTCGAGCGCGCCGGATTCGAAGTCAATGCGTACCCGTACTACGACGAGTCGAGCGGCGGGCTGAAGTTCGAAGAGATGCTATCGGCCATCGACGCTCTGCCGGCGCGCAGCGTCGTCCTGCTGCACGCGTGCTGTCACAACCCGACGGGTGTCGATCTGAACGACGCGCAATGGGTCCAGCTTATCGAGGTCATTGGAAAGCGGAACCTGCTGCCCTTTATCGACATGGCGTACCAAGGCTTCGGCGCTGGTATCGACGCCGACGCATTCGCGATTCGTGAACTGGTGCGCCAGAACGTGCCGGCGTTGGTGGCCAATTCGTTCTCGAAGAACTTCTCGCTGTATGGCGAGCGGTGCGGCGGACTGTCGGTGATTTGCGAGTCACCGGATATTGCCGCGCGCGTATTGGGTCAATTGACGAGCGCCGTGCGCGCCAACTACAGCAATCCGCCGGCGCATGGCGCGAAGATCGTAGCGCGCGTGCTGACCACACCGGCGCTGCGGCAATCGTGGCAACAGGAGCTTGCCTCGATGTGCAGGCGCATCATGCGCATGCGCGCGGAGATCCATGAACGCCTGCGCGGCAAGGTGCCGGACACGATGCTCGCGCGCTACCTCGAGCAGCGCGGCATGTTCACGTACACGGGGCTGTCGGCGGAGCAGGTCGACACGCTGCGCGAACGGCACGGCGTCTACCTGATCCGGTCCGGGCGCATGTGCGTCGCCGCGCTCAATGACAACAACGTTGCGACGGCGGCGCAGGCCATCGCCAAGGTCATCTCGCGGGCAGGCGATTGACAGCACCGCAGGCTGAGCGCGCCAGCCTGCTACGCGATGTCGTCAAATGCGCCGTCCGTCCATGTCAGTTTCGTCGCGCGCTCGCGTTGCCGCTGTGCTTGAGCGTCGGATCGATCAACGAAGCCTTGACGTCCACCGAAGACGCTTGCCCGAGCTTCGCGTAGCCGCCCTCGAGCCATACGTCGGCGACTTCACGGCCACGCTCGAACAGCGTGCTGAGCAATGACCAGGACGTGCTGCTCTTCGACACGAATCCGAACTTCGCCAAAAATTCGTCGTCTCGAATCAGGTGAAACCTGACGGGCTTGTAGCGGCTCTTGCGCGCCGCTTCCTCGCCGACGGAATCGAGCACGTGGTTGACCGCTTCGATCGCGTTGATCTCCAGCACCACGGACGCGTTGAAACCGATTTCATTGAGCCGTTCGAGAATGCCGCGCGCATCTTTGGGCGGCATATCGTGGCGCACGAACGGATTCGCGAGCACGAGAATCAGGTCCTGGGCATGCTCGATCAACGGCGCCAAAGGCGGGTTGCCCAGATAACCACCATCCCAGTACGGTATGCCGTTCACGCTGACGGTGCGAAACTCGTTCGGCAGGCATGCGGAAGCGCGCAATACGTCAATCGAAATAGCGGGGCGGGTGAAGATTGCGCGTTGGTTGGTTCGTACGTCGGTTGCGCAAATGAATAGTTGCGGGCCGTCGCGCGTCGTATTGAGCGCGGCGAGATCGTGCTCGGGGAGCGCGGAACGGATCACCGGCCCGAGCGGATCGCGGTAGAACGGATTGCCATAAGGCGAAGCGACGAGTCCGACGGCCTCCAGCATGATGGCGGCGGGATTCCAGTCGATATTCCAGCCGCCGAATGGGCCAGGTTCGGAAAAGCCGAGGAGCGCGTTGCCCGCCAGCGCGCCGGCGCGCGATACCGCTTCCCAAAACGCGCGCAGCATGTCGCGTGCTTTCGTTGCCCCGCTGGTTGCGAGACCCGCCGCGCACAGCGTCGCATTGATGCCGCCCGCGCTCGCGCCGCTGATTGCCGCTATATCGAGTGGCATTGCCTGCGACGAAGCCTCCAGCAGACGGTCGAGCACACCCCACGTGAACGCGCCGTGCGAACCGCCGCCTTGCAGGGCAAACGCGACCTTGGGGCCCTTGTGCCGCGTCGAGTTCCGAGGTTCCTCCATCGTCATGGCTCCTTCGTCTTGATCGCGTTCCGGCAATCTTACCCGTAAGTGTCACGCGTTTGGTCTAGCCTCGCCAGACGCGGCTGCGGGTTTGTCTCGGTTAAACCGCCGCCCGGCAGCAGGTACAGTGTGAGGCGATTTGCGGCGGGCCGGGGTCCGACTTCGGCCGATCGAGACTATTAATAGTCGCAAGCGACATATCCGATAAAAAACGGGCCATGAGAGAGAAGTTGAATGACATAAGCCAGCGTGCCAGGGCGGCATCGCGGGCTCACCGCGCTTGTCCGGGGGCGCCTCGATGAAACGGGATTTCGACCAGGATTCCCCAGGCGCGATCACGCTAAATGGGCTGGCGCGCAGGCTGGGGCGTACCCGTGAGCAGCTGATGCAGCGCTGGATCGCCGAGACTTCGGAGCAGGGCGCGCACCCCGGTGCGGACAGCGGGCAGGGACTGACTGCCTGTTTCGCCTACATGCTGGCCGAGGTATGCGCTTCCTTGCTGGTCGCCGACAGCGACGCGTCTTTAACCGATCGCGTAGGTATCGCGCAGCCCGGCAGGTTCTGGCCGGACGACTGGCGGGTCACGGATCTGTTTCGCAACATGGATCTGATGCAGCGCTTTCTGAAGCACGAGATCCGCGCGTATTTCGGTCCCGTCGCCGCTTCCGTCGATGTTCACATGCGGGCGCACGACATTGTCGAGCGCACGTTTCGCGCGATGATCGAAAACGCGATCGAGGCCTACATGCAACGTCAGGCGGCCGAGGTGGCGGCGGCACAGGACAGCCTGCGCACGGCGCTGACCGCGCTGAAGCTCACGGAGGAGCGGCTGCGTGTCGCGACGAGCGCGGCCGGCATCGGCATCTTCGAGTGGTGTGGCGCGTCGCGACAAGGCGTGTGGGGAAAACCGCCGGATGTACGAAATCACCGGGCAGCCCGAGGACAGGGGCCCGTTGACGGAAACCGAGTTCATGACGTCGGTCGTTCATCCGGACGATGTCGAACTGCTGCGACGCCATTTCCAGGCCCGGCGGGTCTCCGGCGAACCGGTGCATGTCGCGTTCCGGCTACACCGCATAACCGATCGTGCGCTGAGGACCGTCGAAATGTTCGGGTATCTGCGACCGCCCATTCATCAGGACGATTACACGTTCATCGGCAGCTTGTGCGACGTGACGGAGCGGGCCGACGCGGAGGCGAAACTGCGCGACGCCGATCGCCGCAAGGACATCTTTCTGGCCACGCTCGCGCACGAGCTGCGCAATCCGTTGGCGCCCGTGCGCAACGCCGCACATCTGCTGGGTCACAGCGCGGGAGCCGATCCCGCCAAACGCGAGTGGCTGCGCAATGTGATCGAACGCCAGACCGGTCACCTGTCGCATCTGATCGACGACCTGCTCGATGTATCGAGAATCACCACCGGCAAGATCGAGCTGAAGCGCGAGGTCTTCGATATCAGGCTGGCACTCGACCACGCTCTCGAGATCACGATGCCGGCTGCGTCGCAGCGGCATCACGACATCGTGCGTCTGCCGCTGGAGCACCCGGTGTACGTGCACGGCGACCCTGCGCGGATCACCCAGACATTTTCGAATCTGCTCGATAACGCGATCAAATACACCGACGACGGTGGCAGGATCGTCGTATGCGCGACGCTCGTCGGGCAGGAAGTCTCCGTGACGGTGTCGGACACGGGCACGGGTATTTCGGACGACGCACTGCCTCACGTGTTCGATCTGTTCGTACAGGGTTCCTGCCACGGCGAGCCATCGAGGGGCGGTCTTGGGATCGGGCTGTCGGTGTGCAAGACGCTGACCGAGATGCACGGCGGGACCATTGCCGCGAGGAGCGCAGGCAAGAACAGAGGCAGTGAATTCGAAATACGTCTACCCGTTTGCCAGGCCCGCCACCAGGACGCGAAGGACGGTGCCGAGGCCGGTCGGCCGGCGTCCGACCCATTGCGTGTTCTGATCGTCGAAGATAACAGCGACGCCGCACTATCGCTCGCCATGATTCTCGACGCGCACGATGTGCGCACCGCACACAGCGGCGAAGACGCGCTTCAGATCGCCGCAGCGTTCGAGCCGCAGATCGTGTTCCTCGATCTTGGGCTGCCGGGAATCAGCGGCTATGAGGTTGCGCGTCGGCTGAGGGAGCATCTGGCGGGCGGCAAGCGCGTTGAAATCGTCGCCGTGTCGGGATACGGACAGCCTGAGGACGTGGCTCACTCAGCGGAGGCGGGGTGTGATACGCATCTCGTCAAACCCGTCGATATCGAGGAACTGCTCGCAATCATCAGGCGGATGACCGGCGAAAATCCAGACCTCCGTCGCCAATCGAGCGGATAACTCACCGACCGTCACCCCGGCGGATGATCGCGAGGTATTCACGTAAACGCGAGCCGTGACCCGCCGTCAGTACCCATTTCCAATCTGCGACAATAGCCCCGATTCTCGTCCACGCCGATCGTGAAATGGAACTCAGACAATTACGCTATTTCCTCAGCGTCGTCGAACACGGCAGCATGGGAAAGGCCGCGCTCGAACTCGGCGTCGTCACTTCCGCGCTGAGTCAGCAGATCAGCCGCCTCGAAGGCGAACTGTCGACGCGCCTGCTGCAGCGCACCTCCAGCGGTGTCGTGCCGACCGATGCCGGTCTCGCGTTCTGGCGTCAGGCGCAACTCGCGCTGCGTCATATCGACGACGCGGCGCTCGCCGCGCGCGCTGCCCGGCTCTCGGGCCACGTCAGCGTCGGCATGGCGCCGAGCACCGCCAGCGTGCTCGGGGTCCCCTTCATGCAGGCCATGCGCGCGCGCTATCCCGACGTGCGGCTGCGCATCGTCGAAAGCCTGTCCGGCTATCTCGCGTCGATGCTGAGCGCACGCCAGATCGATCTTGCCGTGCTGTTTCGCCCGGAGCCCGCGCAGCGCTGGAGCGTCGTGTCGCTGCTCGACGAGCGGCTGTTCGTGATCGGCCGGCACGAGCTCGAAGGCATGCCGTCGGGCGCGAGCGTGCGTCTCGGGCAACTCGGCAAGCTTCCCCTCGTTCTTCCGAGCGGCGCGCACGGCCTGCGCTCGCTGCTGTCCGCCGCGTTCAAGCGGGCCAAATATGAACCGAACATCGCGGCCGAAGTAGACGGCCTCGCGCTGCTGATGGACGTCGTGCGCACGGGCATCGCCGCGACCATCCAGCCCGGCGCCGCACTCGCGCGGCCGGAGAACGCGGTACTGGCTAGCGTGTCCGTGTCCGAAAGCTTCGCCGTGCGGCCCAATATGATCGCGAGCATCTCCGACGACGAGCTTTCACCTGCGGGGCTCGCCGCGCGCGTGGTGCTCGCCGACGTCGCGCGCGAACTGGTGCGCGAAGGCCGCTGGCCCGGCGCGCGCCTGCGTCAGTCGGAGGGCTTCACAAAAACTGAAGGCCTGTTGACGGCCCGCTGATGGCGGAGGACGAGCGCGACCTTTAGAGTGCGTCCGAAAGGAGGCCCACAAGATGGTCGACGTACTCGTAATCGGAGGAGGCAATGCGGCGCTCTGCGCGGCATTGATGGCGCGCGAAGCCGGCGCGTCGGTTCTGCTCCTCGAATCGGCGCCGCGCGAATGGCGCGGCGGCAATTCCCAACACACCCGCAATTTGCGCTGCATGCACGACGCGCCGCAGGACGTGCTCGTCGATGCCTATCCGGAAGAAGAATTCTGGCAAGACCTGCTGA
Source organism: Paraburkholderia sp. JPY419 (assembly GCF_050435705.1). Classification (NCBI taxonomy): domain Bacteria; kingdom Pseudomonadati; phylum Pseudomonadota; class Betaproteobacteria; order Burkholderiales; family Burkholderiaceae; genus Paraburkholderia; species Paraburkholderia sp. JPY419. The sequence goes on from NZ_JBNDKV010000001.1 coordinate 558,812, forward strand.
AGGTCACCGGCGGCATCACGAATGAGCATCTCGCGCGCCTGACGATTCGCGCGTCGTCGTCGTGCCGGCCCTGGATGCAAAAGCACGGCGTGCACTTTCAGCCGCCGCTGTCGGGCGCGCTGCATGTGGCGCGCACCAACGCGTTTTTCATGGGTGGCGGCAAGGCGCTCGTGAATGCGTATTACCGCAGTGCCGAGGCGCTGGGCGTCGAGATTCGCTATGACACGCCGGTCGATTCGCTGGAACTGGACGGCGGCCGTTTCGTCGCGGCCAGGAGTGGCAGCCAGCGCTTCGAGGCGCGCGCCTGCGTGCTGGCGGCGGGCGGCTTCGAATCGAACCGCGAATGGCTGCGCGAGGCCTGGGGGCAAAACGAGCGCGGCGAATGGCCCGCCGACAACTTCCTGATCCGCGGCACGCGTTTCAACAAGGGCGTGCTGATCCGCCACATGATGGATGCCGGCGCGGACATGATCGGCGATCCGTCGCAGTCGCACTGCGTGGCCATCGATGCGCGCGCGCCGCTCTATGACGGCGGCATCTGCACGCGCATCGACTGCGTGTCGCTGGGCGTGGTCGTCAATCGCGAGGCCGAGCGCTTCTACGACGAAGGCGAGGACTTCTGGCCGAAACGCTATGCGATCTGGGGACGCCTCGTTGCGCATCAGCCGGGACAGATCGGCTACTCGATCATCGATTCGAAGGCGATCGGCCGCTTCATGCCGCCGGTGTTTCCCGGCGTGAAGGCCGACACGCTGCCCGAACTCGCGCGCCAACTGAAGCTGCCGGAAGCACGCTTCGTGGAGACGCTGTCGCGTTACAACGAGTCATGCCGGGTCGGCACCTTCGATCACACCTCGCTCGACGACTGCCACACGGAAGGCGTCACACCGCCCAAGACGCACTGGGCCCGCCCCATCGACACGCCGCCGTTCTACGGCTACGCATTGCGTCCCGGCATCACGTTCACGTATCTCGGGCTGAAGACCAACGACCGCGCGCAGGTGCACTTCGGCGGCGAGGCGAGCGAGAACCTGTTCGTCGCGGGCGAGATGATGGCGGGCAACGTGCTCGGCAAGGGCTATACAGCGGGTGTCGGCATGTCGATCGGCACGGCGTTCGGGCGCATTGCCGGCACTCAGGCCGCGCGCGCCGCACTGCAGACTACGGAGGTTTCCTGTGCAGCCAACTGACACGCTCGCGTCCGAACGCACGCGCGCCGCGGCGTTCGAATCGAAGCAAGACATTGAACGCACGCGCGGCGGCTCGCGCGTGATTCCGATCGTGCCGATGACCGCAAGCGAAGGCGAAGTGGCGCGCCAGATGCAGATCTGCAACGCGTGCCGCTATTGCGAAGGCTTCTGCGCGGTGTTCCCGGCGATGACGCGGCGCCTCGAATTCGGCAAGGCCGACGTCAACTATCTGGCCAATCTGTGCCATAACTGCGGCGCCTGCTATCACGCATGCCAGTACGCGCCGCCGCACGAATTCGCGGTCAACGTGCCGAAGGCGATGGCGCAAGTGCGCCTCGAAACCTACACCGAATACGCGTGGCCCAAGGCGCTGGGCGGCTTGTACAAGCGCAATGGCGTGACGCTGTCGGTCGCGCTGGCGGCGGGGCTCGCGCTGTTTCTGCTGCTCGGCACCGCACTGCATGGCGGATTGAGCGGTAACGTCGCGCCCGCGAACTTCTACGCGATCTTCCCGCACAATCTGCTGGCGGCGATGTTCGGCGCGGTCTTCCTGTTCGCGATCGTGGCGCTCGGCATCGGCGTGACGCGCTTCTGGCGCGACGTGTCGCCGGGAACCGCGAACGCGAGCACGCCAGCCGTGACGGAAGCGGCGAAAAACGCGCTGACGCTCAAGTATCTCGACGGCGGCCATGGCGACGGCTGCAACGAATCGAACGATGCCTTCACGCTCGCGCGGCGGCGCTTTCACCACTTCACGTTCTACGGGTTCATGCTGTGTTTCGCGGCAACGGTGGTGGCGACGCTCTATCACTACCTGCTCGGCGAGGAAGCGCCATATCCGTTCTTCAGCGTGCCGGTATTGCTGGGAACGGCGGGCGGGATCGGCCTGATCGTCGGGCCCTTGGGGCTGCTGTGGCTCAATCTGAAGCGCCGTCCGGAGCAGGGCGATGCGCGTCAGCGTCCGATGGACCGTGCGTTCATCGCGCTGCTGTTGCTCACCAGCGCGTCGGGCCTCGGGCTGATGGCTTTGCGCGAAACGGCGGCGATGCCGTGGCTGCTGGCGGTGCATCTTGGCATCGTGATCGCCTTGTTCGCGACGCTTCCGTACGGCAAGTTCGCGCACGGCATTTTCCGCTCGGCGGCGCTGCTCAAATCGTCTATCGAAAAGCGCCAGCCCAATACCTTGGGTCTCGGCTCGGACTAGGCGCGACAGGCGCCGCATATTGGCATAACAACAGGGGACATATTCATGAACGCTACCGAACCACTAGCCGGCACGCCGGTCGGGGCGCGCTCGTCCAAAGCCGCGGCCGTACTGCGCGTGACGAGCGGCAACTTCCTCGAGCAGTTTGACTTCTTTTTGTTCGGCTTCTACGCCACGTCGATCTCGAAGATTTTCTTTCCGGCGTCGAGCGAGTTCGCGTCGCTGATGCTGACCTTCGCCGTGTTCGGCGCGGGCTTTCTGATGCGTCCGTTGGGCGCGATCTTTCTCGGCGCCTATATCGACAAGGTGGGGCGGCGTACCGGCCTGATCGTCACGCTGTCGATCATGGCGAGCGGCACGATCCTGATCGCGTGCGTGCCCGGTTACGCGACCATCGGCCTGCTCGCGCCCGCGCTCGTTCTGCTCGGGCGGCTGTTGCAGGGCTTCTCGGCGGGCGCGGAGTTGGGCGGCGTGTCGGTGTATCTCGCGGAAATGGCCACGCCCGGCGCAAGGGGCTTCTACACGAGCTGGCAGTCGGCCAGCCAGCAGGTCGCGATCGTGATGGCGGCGGCGCTCGGCTACGGATTGAATCACTGGATGAGCGCGCAGCAGATCGGCGCGTGGGGCTGGCGCATTCCGTTCTTCATCGGCTGCGCGATCGTGCCGTTCCTGTTCATGCTGCGCCGCTCGCTGCAGGAAACCGCCGCGTTCGAGGCGCGCCGGCATCATCCGCAGACGCGCGAAATCTTCGCGATGCTGCTCAGCAACTGGCGCACGGTGATCGCGGGCATGCTGCTCACCGCGATGACGACGACCACGTTCTATCTGATCACCGTCTACACGCCAACCTTCGGCAAATCCGTTCTCAAACTGTCGACATCGGATAGCCTGACGGTGACGTTGCTGGTGGGCGTGTCGAACTTCATCTGGCTGCCGATCGGCGGCGCGCTGTCGGACCGGATCGGCCGCAAGCCGATTCTGCTCGCCATTGCCGTGCTGGCGATCTTCACCGCGTATCCGGCGCTGTCGTGGCTCGCCGCGGCGCCGAGCTTCGGCCGCATGCTGAGCGTGCTGCTGTGGTTCTCGTTCTTCTTCGGCATGTATAACGGCGCGATGGTCGCCGCGCTCACCGAGGTCATGCCGGCGGAGGTGCGCGTCGCGGGTTTTTCGCTGGCGTTCAGTCTCGCGACGGCGCTGTTCGGCGGCTTCACGCCGGCCGTGTCGACCTTCCTGATCGAAACCACACACGACAAGGCCGCGCCCGGCTATTGGCTCAGTTTCGCCGCGCTGTGCGGGCTTGGGGCGACGCTTGGGCTCTATCGGCGGCGAGCGGAGCGGGCGGCTTCTACTGGTTCGTCGGCGTAAGGCTGTTAGCGCGTTGCCGTTGACGTGCTGAGCTGTATGGAGAGGGCGCCGCCACGGTTGGGGGCGCCCTCTCCCTCATTCCCGATACGCGACGCGTCTGCGGTTGATAGTTCATGTAGGTCTCTTCGAGCACGTCTTTGGGCACACCGGATTCAACTCCGTGTTGCCTGATTGCGGACGCTTATCTATCGCGTTACGGGTTAGAGGCCATTCGGCTGACGGACGAATGGGCACGGCGCCAGTTCTTCCTCTGCATGTCGGCAAGCGACCCTCGCGCGATGCGGCCGGTCCTCGGTGCTTTCCTTGAGCATCTACTTAGCCGGTATCGACGCCGGGCCGTTCATCGTAACAAAGCGATTTCGTCTGCTTTATCGCTTCATTCCATCTGCGCTGCGTCTGTCCAGGAACCTCACGGGTGCCTTCGTCAGCGAGACCCGAAGGAATGTCCTCACCTTTGTGTGAGGTGACGTACAAATGGCTACGTTGGCGCGCGCGTATGCTTGTAAAAAAAATGACATATAGCACTATGAGGCCGAAAGCGTCCTCGAATAGAGCTGCGCGACAGCTTCCTTGAGAAACGTAAATTTCGGTGAACAGAACAATTCGAGAATACCTTGCGTGGAGGGTTCCAAATTCCAAATCAACCTTCCGAGGTTTCGATGACTGTCAGCGACCGGATGAACACTGGCATTTCGCTAGTGCGTCTATGGGGTGTGTGGCTTGTTGCGACCGTGGTTGCGTCGGTGCCATTCCTCGTCACGCTATATCCGCCTCTTGGGCAACACTTTTACAATATCGTCAGGGTCGATATCCTTTCTCATCCGGCTTCGTATGCGAGAAACTTTGTGGTTCATTGGGATGCCGTGCCTGACCTTGCCATGGACTTGACCCTCCCGTGGTTCACGAAGCTCATACCGGTAGAATGGGCCGCCTGGCTATTTACCCTCGCTGAACTCGGGCTATTGACGTCGGGCTGCCTGGTGTTGAGCCGTGTTGCCAATGGTCGCTGGTCATGGTTGCCGCTCGTCAGCTTCCTGCTACTCTATAACTGGATACTCATCCGCGGCTACGATAACTTTCTGTTCGGTCTTGGCATTTCCTTTTGGGCGATCGCCGCGCATGTGGCGTTGCGCAGAGCCACCCTCGCGCGGATCGTGGTCTCTTGCTGCAGTGCCCTTGTCATTTATTTTTGCCATCTGTTTCCACTCGCCGTTTTCGCCCTGGTCGTAGGCACGTGGGAACTTGGCTGTCTTCTTCGCGAGGGGAAGATCTCGAGTCAATCAATTGCTCGCCACGCGGCCGCGAGCGTCGTTCCGTTGCTGCTTCCTCTTGCACTGTTGGTCCGCAGCACCACCGGTGGCCTTCACGGGTCAACTCACTTCGGCCTTATTCACGTACTTTCGAAGCTCGCTTTCTGCATCGATGTCTTCTCGGTGGGCAATCGTGCGGGCGATGTGGCGATCGTGGCGGGTTTGAGCCTGTTCGTGGCCATTGGTCTCGTTCTGAAATGGTGGACGTGCGAGCCAGAGTTCCGGATAACCGTGTTTTCACTTCCACTGGTAGTCCTACTCGCACCGTTTGACGCATTTGCTTCCTACGGTGTGATCGAGCGATGTGCGATCAGCTTCGCGTTTTTGCTGACTGCGTTGGTCGGCATACGGCCCTCGGTGGCGCCACGTTTTCAACGTATCGGCGCAGTCGCGCTCACGCTTGTCTTTGTTTTCCGGATCGTGACTGTGACTGAAGACTGGCGTGGCGACAGGCCTGTCATTCAGGCTTACCGCAATACGTTCGCTTCGCTGAAGGCCGGTTCCGTGTTGTTCCAGTACAAGCAGGACACCGCCGACCGGTCTCCATGGAAAGACCCCCACCGCTGGAATCCATATCTGGACAAGGTGGTGGCGCTCGCAACGGTGAATGGCGTTCTGGTGCCGGATTTGTATCTCAAACCGGGGCAGCAACCCGTGCTTTACCGGAGCGAGAACGTAGCATTGAGGGAGTTCCAGGACGACAGCTCCACCCGGAAACAGAATGTCTTGGCAGATGGCGAGATGTTGCGCGCCTGGTCGACTGAACTGCTGGATCGTTTCCCGGATCTTCAAAGCCGGTTCACGACGGTCTATCTTGCGGTGCTCGACCCGTACCGGCGTCTACCCGAGACGCTTGATGGTTGGCAACTGGTTGCAACTTTGCCGGAACATCGGCTCTATGAATTGCGCCCCCGCTGAGCTCGAATCTTGACGGCAGGCCACCACGACGCATGAGCGTTATACGGTCTCTACCAGGCATCATACGACGGGTTGCATCGAGCAGACTATCGTTGTTCCTTGATCTCTCCAGGTAGTAGACCATCCTCATAAGTTTGCGATGAAATTGTGCAGTAGAAGTTGTCGGTGAAAGTAAGCGTCGTGAAATGTGGCACATCCAATGGACCGTGCTGATTTCCGATGGGACCAGCTCGATATTCTTACAAGACAATGAACAGCATCGATTCATCTATCGAAACATATCTATCCAACGTCCACTTCGGGAATCTCACGACCCAAACCATAGAGGTCATTGCGGACCTCTACACGTTCAAAGGGCTCGTTCTCATACCGTTGCTGTGGTGGATGTGGTTTCAGCGTGGCGATCGCCGCGAATGGCGGCGGGAAATGGTGCTCGCAACGCTTCTCGGCGGCCTCCTGGCGCTCTTCGCCGGGAGGCTGCTGACTCACTGGTTACCGTTCCGAGTGCGTCCCGTCTTTAGCAGCGAGTTGCATCTGCGCTTCGCGGGTCACGTCATCGACGACGCACAGTTGTCGACATGGAGTTCCTTCCCAAGCGATCACGCAATGCTATGGATGGCGATCGCGACTGGCATCTTCCTCGTGTGGCGGGCCATCGGTGTGCTGGTGCTTATCTATGCGGTGCTGGTCATTTGCGTGCCGCGCGCCTATCTCGGCTTTCACTATCCGTCCGACTTGCTGGTGGGCGCGCTCATCGGCGCCGGAATTACCTATTTAATGACGCGAGATGCGATTCGCGTGCGCTACGCTACTCCGGCGCTGCGTTGGATGGAGCGTTACCCGGGACCGTCAGCATCGCTGGCGTTCATGCTGTGCCTCGAACTCGCCACGCAGTTCGACGAACTGCGCAAGCTGGCCGGCAGTGTGATCAGACACCTATGAATTACCCGTCCTGATTCAATCGGCAATGCGTTTGAAACTGGCAGAGTAATCGTCGGCGTAGTAGCAGGCGTCGTGCAGTGTGGCGAGCAGCATCGAGTTGAAAGCGGTTACGACGCTGCGGAGTCACCGCCCGCAAGCGTTGCTGATCGCCACGTCCAGCCCAGAACAGCCGGATATCAGAACGCGGTGCGAAGGCCAACTCGTGCAATGGCTTGCGACGTCGTGCTAGACGATCCGTTGGGACCCATGATGCCGTTGATGGCAGCCTGCGAACCTGCGCTCGCCTTCTGATAAACGCCCTCCGCATAAACCATGCTCCGCTTGGAGAGCGAATAGTTCAGCGTTGCACCAAGCTGATGCGCGTGGTTGTTGTTGAGTTCCTCGTTACCTTTCAGGTACATATAGTTCCCGCCGAACGACCACGCGGGAGTGATCTGCCAACTGGCGCCGACTTGTGCGGCAAAGGCCGCGGCGCCGTTGAACGAGTTGCGCACGCTCGTAATGTTCGCGACCGTGTAGAGGGGTCCGATTACATAGTGAGCGCCGAAACCCCAGTTCGTGATTGGAATCTGCGGCGAGCCGTTGCTGGAGCCGGGATATTTCGCTTTCGTGTAGGCGGCCCCGACTCCGAACGGACCGGCACCGTAATTCAACCCGAAGCTCATGGATGAATTCGACCCGAACGAACCAGCCACTCCGCCGAGCGAATACATTGCCCCAGCGGACAAGCCCGCAAACACCGGTGATTGATACTTGATCGAATTGGCCGCCGGGATGCCGCTCATGCGGCTCCAGTCGAACCAGCCGGTTGGGTTTTGCGGAATGTTCAGTTTCTGGAACGGGCCGGCCGCGAAGTTGTACAAGCCGCCAGTGAACACGGCAGGAGCATTGCCCGTCTCTGTCAGCGACGTCGTCATGAAATCGAAGACATTGCCGAAAGTCAGCTTGCCGAAGCTGGCACTATCCAGACCGACGTAAGCATTCCGCCCGAAGATGCCAGGCTGCACCGTCGCGCCCGTACCGAGCTGAAACTGGTTCTCCAACTTGAAAATGACCTTGTTTCCACCGCCGATATCTTCGGCGCCCTGCAAGCCGAACAGGTTCGGCGTATAGATGCCGTCGTCAAACTTCGTGACCGAATGCCCCCCCTGGTTCGTCACATAGGAGACGCCCCCGTCAATCAGGCCGTACAGCGTGACGTTGCTCTGGGCGAACGCGTATCCGACAGGCAGGAATCCAAAAAGAATTGCAATGGAATGTTTTTTCATTCCAGTCTCCAGATAGTTTACTTGATCGATCTTTTGTGCGGCTTCAATGAGGCTGCTAGTCCGCGCGCTTCAAGCCTGGCGTGCCTGCTTCAAGTCGAGCGCGACATCGACGATCATGTCTTCCTGGCCGCCGACCATGCGGCGCTTGCCCAGCTCGACCAGAATGTCGACGGTCTTCAGACCGTACTTCTTCGCGGCCACTTCCGAATGACGCAGGAAGCTCGAATACACGCCCGCATAGCCGAGCGCGAGCGTTTCGCGGTCCACGCGCACCGGCCGGTCCTGCAGCGGACGCACGATGTCGTCGGCGGCGTCCATCAGCGTGTAGAGGTCGGTGCCGTGATTCCAGCCCATACGCTCCGCTGCCGCGATGAACACTTCCAGCGGCGCGTTGCCCGCGCCCGCGCCCATGCCCGCGAGCGATGCGTCGATGCGGTCGCAGCCTTCTTCGACCGCGACGATCGAATTCGCCACGCCGAGCGACAGGTTGTGGTGCGCGTGCATACCCGTCTGCGTTTCGGGTTTCAGCACGGCCTTCACCGCGTGGAAGCGGTCGCGCACATCGTTCATCGTCAGCGCGCCGCCCGAATCGACCACGTAAATGCAGGTCGCGCCGTAGCTCTCCATCTTCTTCGCTTCGATGGCGAGGTTCTCCGGCGTAGTCATGTGGCTCATCATCAGGAAGCCGACGGTGTCCATGCCGAGTTCGCGCGCGTATTCGATGTGCTGCTTCGAAATGTCCGCTTCCGTGCAGTGGGTCGCCACGCGCACCACGCGCGCGCCCGCGTTGTACGCAGCCTTCAGGTCGTGAATCGTGCCGATGCCGGGCAGCAGCAGCGTCGCGATCTGCGCGTGCTCGACGACATCCGCGACCGCTTCGATCCATTCCAGGTCGCTATGCGCGCCGAAGCCGTAGTTGAAGCTCGAACCTTGCAGGCCGTCGCCGTGCGCGACTTCGATGCTGTCCACTTTCGCGCGGTCCAATGCGCGCGCGATGTCCTGCACGTTCTGGATCGAGTACTGGTGACGTATCGCGTGGCTGCCGTCGCGCAGCGTCACGTCGGAGATATACAGTTTCTTGTCCATGCGGGAAGTCTCCTTAAGCCTCTTATGCCTCTGATGCCTGCACGAGCGCCTGCGCCATGCGCTCGGCGGTCGCGAGCGCGGCCGAAGTCATGATGTCGAGATTGCCGGCATAGGCGGGAAGGTAGTGCGCGGCGCCTTCGACCTCGATGAAGACCGACGTCTTCAGGCCGCTGAAGCGGCCGAGGCCCGGAATGTTGAGTGGCGCGTTAGCGGGAATTTCGTCGAACTGCACCTTCTGCTTCAGGCGATAGCCGGGCACGTACGCCTGCACCGCGGCGGCCATCTGCTCGATCGACGCTTCGACCTTGTCGAGGTCGGCCATCTCCGACAGCGTATAGACGGTATCGCGCATCATCACCGGCGGCTCGGCCGGATTGAGCACGATGATCGCCTTGCCCTTCACTGCGCCGCCGACCGCTTCGATCGCCTTCGACGTGGTCTCGGTGAATTCATCGATATTCGCGCGCGTGCCGGGACCGGCCGACTTGCTGCTGATCGACGCGACGATCTCCGCGTAATGCACCTTCGCCACGCGCGACACGGCCGCGACCATCGGAATGGTCGCTTGTCCGCCGCAGGTCACCATGTTCACGTTGGGCGCGCCGATATGCGCGTCGAGATTGACGACCGGCACGCAGTACGGCCCGATCGCGGCCGGCGTCAGATCGATCACGCGAATCGAAGGTTTAAGCTTTCGCAACAGCGCGTCGTTCTTCACGTGTGCGCCGGCCGAGGTCGCGTCGAACACGAAGTCGATGTCATTGAACACGGGCAGACGCGTCAGACCTTCGACGCCTTCATGCGTGGTCGCGACGCCAAGCCGCGCGGCGCGCGCGAGGCCGTCGGAGTTCGGATCGATGCCGACCATCGCCGCCATCTGCAGATGCCGGCTGTTGCGCATGATCTTGATCATCAGATCCGTGCCGATGTTGCCCGAGCCGATGATCGCGACGTTCAGTTTTTCGGAAGCCATATAAAGTCCTGATTCAAGCGATAAACGTGGCACGCACGCTGCCGAGGCCTTCGATCTGCGCGCAGTAAGTGCCCGGCTCCTTGACGGCGACCATCGGGCCGAGCGCGCCGGTCAGCACGACGTCGCCGGCGCGCAGCGGCGTGCCGAGCTGGACCATGCGATCCGCGAGCCACACGGCGGCGTTCAGCGGATTGCCGAGGCAGGCCACGCCGCTGCCGCGCGAGAGCACTTCGCCGTCGCGCGACAGCGTCATCGCGCACGCGGCGAGGTCGATCCGCGACAGCGGCACCGGCCGGCTGCCGAGCACGAACAGCGCGCTCGACGCGTTGTCCGCGACCGTATCGACGAAGCGGATGTCCCAGTTTTCGATGCGGCTGTCGACAACCTCGATCGCGGCCAATGCGTACGCACTGGCGCGCAGGATGTCGACGAACGTGTGCTTGTCGTGCGTGAGGTCGTGTTCGAGCACCAGCGCGATTTCGGCTTCGACCTTCGGCTGGATCAGTTTCGACAGCGGCATCGGTTCGCTGTCGCCGTAGGACATGCCGGCGAACAGCGCGCCGAAGTCGGGCTGATCGACGCCAAGCTGCTTCTGCACGGCAACGGACGTCAGACCGATCTTGCGGCCGACGATGCGCTCGCCGTTCGCGACGCGCAGATCGACGTTCGCCTGCTGCACTGCGTAGGCGGTGGCGACGTCGTCGAGCGGGATGCCGCCCGCAGCGATGTCGCCGCGTACGGGCGAGATGGTCTGGCGCATCGCTTCAGCATTGCGCAGGCGCGAGGCCAGCGCGTTGACGACGTTGGCGTCATGCATGTTCATGTTTCTCCCTGGTTTGAGACGTGTCAGGCAGGTACCGCAAGACCGCTGACGTCGGCGGAGGCGACGAAGCGATCGGGGCGCAGTGCGACTGCGCGCGCACCGTACTTGCGCAACCATGGGCGCAGTACGCCGTCGAGGTCGACGAATTCGTCGCAGCCCTTCGTGTGCTGATCCTGTTGGCGCAGCGCGATGTAGCGGGCGCCGAGCTGGTCCCACGCCGCTTTTTCATCGGGCGTGAGCAGCGTGGCGGGATCGACGTCGTCGCCGAGCAGCACGAAGCCATCGCCGAGCAGGTCGTCCAGCCGTGCCATCACCCCGCGGTTATCGCCCACGACGGGTTGCGGGACCATGCGGCCCACGATGCTGTCGTGAGCGAGCGGACCGCGCAGCCAGCCGGCTTCCAGCACTGGCGGCGCGATGAGCGGCTGCTCCGGCGCGTCCGGCGGAGGCGGTGCATTGAGCGCGGCCTGCTCTTCTTCGGAGAGTTCCTGTTTGATGATGCGGCCGAGTTGCACGGCAAGGCCGGTGTAGAACGCCGCATTGGGCCGACGTTCCGCTTCATAGGTGTCGAGCAACTGCTCGGGCAGCGTGCCCTTGAGCACGCCGGCGAGCTTCCAGCCCAGATCGAACGCGTCGCGCATGCCGGTTTGCATGCCCGCGCCTGCCCAGGGCGGCATCAGATGCGCCGCGTCGCCCGCGAGAAACACGCGCCCGACACGCCACTTGTCAGCCATCCGCGTATGGTGGCGATAGAACGCATACTGGTGGATTTCGACGTCGTCCTCGGTGACACCAAGTGCTTTAAGCAGCGGCCAGACGTCCTCGTTCGTCGCGAAGTCGGCTTCCGACTCGGTAGGCTTCAGCGGAAGTTCCCAGCGGTGGTTGCCGCCAGACAGCGCGATGTCCACCACCGGCCGTTCCTTGTCGGACCAGAACGTCAGCAGGTTGCGGTCCGGCCACCAGCGCTTGACGCGGCAGTCGATCACGATCCACTGCACGTCGAGCGTATCGCCCAGCAGCTTGACGCCGAGCTTGCCGCGCGTCGCACTGCTGCCGCCATCGCAGCCGATCACGTAGCGCACGCGGGTCTGTTTCGTTTCGCCAGTCCCGAGGTCCCTTGCGGTCACCGTGACGCCGGTTTCATCCTGCTCCAGCGACACGACTTCGAAGCCGTAGTGCACGTCGATGTATTCGGCGTGCTTCGCCGCGCATTCGCGCAGTGTGGACTCCATCGTCGGTTGATAGATGTTGAAAAAGCGCGGCTTGACGCCGAGTGTCGAAGGCGGGTGCTCGATGCGCAAAATCTCGGTGCCGTCATAGCGCATCCAGCGTAGCGCGCGTTGCGGATCGATCTGCTTCAGCACCGGTTCGTCGACGCCGAGGTTCTGGAAGATGCGCATCGTCCAGTCGTTGACGGTGACTGCGCGCGCACGCTGGTAAATGTCTTTGTGTTGCTCGAACGCGATGGTGGAAATGCCGTGTTTCGCCAGGGTCAGCGCGGCGATCACGCCGGTCGGCCCATAGCCGACGATGGCGACCTCGGCGTCGTACTCATTGGTCATATCTTGTCTCCACTAGATATTCTGGATGTTCAACGTGGCAGCGGGATGCGCGTATTCGCAGCGTAAAGGCCAGCGCGATGACGGCGACCGCCGCCGTCGCCCGTTTTTTAGTTATTCAGGAAGTCGATGACGAGGCGGTTGAACTCGTCGGCGTGTTCCCACTGAGCCCAGTGGCCGCACTGCGGCAGGATATGGAGTCGCGCATCCTGCAAGGTATTGATCATGCGCAGGCCGTGATCGAGAGGCACGAAGCGGTCGTCGCGGCCCCACGTGATCAGCGTCTTGTGAGCGATTTGCGGAAAGCGTGCGGACAGGTCCCATGTGGTCACGGGGCAAAGCTTCGAACTCGCGATGAAGTTCTTCAGGTGGTTCAGGTTCGACTCGATGTTGTTCCAGCGTCCGCGACGCAACTCCTCGGTGATTGCGCCAGGCCAGTACACGAACACTTCGAGCATGGCCTCGAAGTTCTCATAGGTGGGTTCTGCATACAGCTTGAACATGCGTTTGATGCCTTCGCCCGGCTGAGGCTGGAGGATGCTCGGACCCTGAGCGCCAGGTCCCATCAACACCATGCGATCGAGGCGTTCCGGATACTCCAGCGCGAAGCTCAATGCGGATGCTCCGCCCATCGAGTTGCCGACCAGATGCACGTTGGCGATGCCAAGCGCATCGAGCACCCCTTTGGTCGCGCGCGCGTTCAGCAGGTTGCGGGGCACGTCGCTGACGATCTCGCCTGATTTGTTGAATCCGGGGCTGTCGATGAGCAGCACTCGAAATCCCGCGTTCACGAGCGCGTCGACATTGCGGTAGTAGTTGCTCCAGCCGCTTGCGCCGGGCCCGCCGCCGTGCAGCATGGCGACGGCAGGGCCGTGGCCGGCGTCGTTGAAATGGATGGTGAAGTTCTCGAGACCAGGTTCGTTGATCGTCACGAACTTGCTGGTGCTGGCTTCGGTCAAGGTCATACTGTGGCTCCAGGAATATGGTCTTGCAGTCAAGCTATGTAATGAGTCGGGATTCAATGCGCGTTGGGGGCGGGCGCGCCGGGCGGCGGATTCAGTTTGTGTCCCCAGTCGCTGAGTTCGGAGTAGCGCTTGATTTCCCATGTGTCGTCGTTCACCACGATGCCGCCCGCGCCGAATTCGATCGCGAAACCGGACGGCGAGATCATGTAGAACGAAAACATCTGGTCGTTGGGGTGATGGCCCAGTTCCATCAGGATCGGCACGCCGGCCTGCTTGCAGCGGTCGTAGGCGAGGCCGACGTCGTTGGCGTCGGTGCACTCGACCATGATGTGGTGGATACGTTTGGGGACCGGGAACGGCACTTCCGCGACCGCCATCGAGTGGTGACGTCCGCTGCGAGCGTGAAAGAACGTGACGTCGAGGTTCACGCCCGGTGCGGCTTCACCAGTGATGGAGTCGCTGAGCTTGAGGCCGAGCACGTCCTGGCAAAACGCCTTGGCGCGCGCACTCTGCTTGGGCACCGTGACGAAGTGGCCAGCACCCAGGCGTCCTGTGCTGAATGATCCGCGCAGTACCGAGGAGCGGAATGCGTCGCGTGTGTGAGCGCGGTACGCGCAGCTATAGAACTCGTGGCTGATGCCGTCGGGATCGTGGCACACGAACAGGCGGGCTACGCGGCGCTGCTCGGCGATTTCACGATCCGCCTCGACGATCCCGGCTCCGCGGGCACGCGCATGATCGACGAACGCGTCGAGCTGCGCATCCGTTTCGAATTCCCAGCCGGCGGCGAGGAAGTCGTCGAGCTCGCTCTTGACCAACAGGAAGCGCTGCTCGTAATCATCCATACGCAGGCCGAGCGATTCGCCGGCGACGCGCCTGCCCACCTGCAAACCCAGTACGTTGACGGCGAACCCCTCCCATGCCGCCAGGTCGCTTACGCCAAGGACCATATACCCCAGTGTCGACACGCTGTGCATAGCTCTCCTTATGTTCAAGTTCTGATGACGGGCCATTGGCCCGGAAATGGTGCGAAGCACTCTCCGGTGCGTGCTCGTGTCCGGATCGGGCGATGAGGAACAACGCCCGATCCGGACGCTGGCCTAGCTCATTCCCACAGTCGGAATTAGTGTACCGATCGGTCCAATCGCGAACAGCCAGGGCAAACCAGTAATGAACCGATCGGTCCAATACGGTAGAAAAGGGGGCGAAGCGGTATACTTTTAGAATGGAAAGCACACAGCAAATTGGCAATCGACGCGGCCAGAGATCGCGCCAGGAAATCCTCGACGCGGCCGCCCGCGTGATGTCGGCCTATGGCTACACCGGCACCTCGATGTCGGCGCTGGTCGAAGCAACCGGAATCCCGAAGAGCGCGATCTATCATCATTTCGGCTCCAAGGCAGGGCTGTTGGCGGAGGTGATGGCGCAAGGCGCGCGGGGCTTCTTCGCCGCGATGCGTGAAGCTCACCGGAATCCGCCCGAAGGCGGCACGTCGCGCGAGCGTCTGGGCTGGTATCTGAAGAAGACGGGGGAGGTGTTCCAGCACCGCGAGAACTTCCTGCGCCTGTTGGTCGTCATGGTGATGAGCAACGAGGCCGCGGAGCCGGAGGCGATCCAAACGGTGATCGAGGTGCGCAACGAAGGCCGCGACTATATGCGCGAGATGATCCGCAGCGCGTTCAGCGCTGAAGGCGACGCCGCGGCGTCAGCGGTCGCCGACGAACTGGCGTATTTCGGCATGCTCGGCTTCGACGGCGCTTTCGTCTCCTTTCAATCTGGCGACAACAGATCGATGGAAACGCATATGGCGCAGCTCACCGATGCGCTGATTGCGCTAGGCGAAGCGCGTGCCGCGTCGTTCCGGGAAGCGACACGGGCAGCGGGCCGCAAGCGCGAGGCTAAACCGGCGAAGGACTCTGTCCGTCTGGCGGAGAAGCGGCCGAAAAGCAAAGCGGTGCAAAAGGGCGGCATCGCTGGCTAACTCAGCCTCGCGCGGCCACGTGAACGGGCAGAGCTGGCGTTGCGCGAGTCCCCGCGCGCAGCGCCTCTGATCGATGCTTACAGGTTCGCGCCCCGCAGATCGACGACGCGTTTCGCCTTGCCGGTGCCGGTCATTGGAATATGTCCGGCAAGCGCGACCGAGACCGTCGTCGAGACGCCGACCATCGTCTTGATGCGATGCTGCAGTTCGCGCGCGAGCGCTGTCCGATCGTGGTCGCTCAACGACTCGCCGAGCTCCGGCCGCGCTTCGACGCACACCGCCAGAGAATCCAGATGCCCGTCGCGTTTGACCGTCAATTGATATTGCGCGCTCAGCTTGGGAATCGCGAGAATCAGCTCTTCGATCTGGCTCGGAAACACGTTGACGCCCCGGATGATCAGCATGTCGTCCGAGCGTCCGGTGATCTTCGCGAGCCGGCGCATCGCGCGGGAAGTCGGGGGCAACAGCGAGGTCAGATCGCGCGTGCGATAGCGGATGACCGGCATGGCTTCCTTCGTCAGCGAAGTAAAGACCAGTTCGCCTTCGCTTCCATCCGGCAGCACCTCACCGGTAACGGGATCGATGATTTCCGGGTAGAAGTGGTCTTCCCAGATCACCGGACCGTCCTTGCTTTCGATGCACTCCGCCGCGACGCCGGGGCCCATCACTTCCGAGAGGCCGTAAATGTCGACCGCGTCGATTCCTGCCCGCGTTTCGATTTCGCTACGCATGGCTTGGGTCCAGGGCTCGCCGCCGAAGACACCCACCTTCAGCGACGATTCGGCCGGATTCATCCCTTGGCGCGTCATCTCGTCGATCAGGCTAAGCATGTACGACGGCGTGACCAGAATGATCGACGGTTCGAAGTCGCGGATCAGCTGAACCTGCTTTTCCGTCTGGCCGCCGGACATCGGCACCACCATGCAGCCGAGCCGCTCCGCACCGTAGTGAATGCCCAGCCCGCCCGTGAACAGGCCATAGCCGAACGCGTTGTGCAGCGTGTCGCCGCGACGGCCGCCGGCGGCGCGGATCGAACGCGCGACGATGTCGGCCCAGGTATCGATGTCGCGTGCGGTGTAGCCCACGACCGTCGGCTTGCCCGTGGTCCCGCTCGATGCATGCACACGCACCACCTGGTCGCGCGGTACGGCGAAAAGACCGAACGGGTAGTTGTCGCGCAGGTCCTTCTTCGTCATGGTCGGAAACCTGGCCAGATCGGAGAGTTCCTGCAGATCGTCCGGATGCACGCCAGCGGCATCGAACGCCTTGCGGTAATGCGCCACGTTGTCGTAGGCATGGCGTACCGACCATTTGAGGCGAGTCAGTTGCAGAGCCTGCAGCTCGTCGCGGCTGGCGCGTTCGATCGGTTCGAGTTCGTCGGATTGAGGGGTGCGTCGGACCATGGGAGTCTCCGGAATACTGGAATTGGATTGATTCGAGTCAGGCTGCGCTGTCGATGGCAGCGCGGGCATGCCATGACGCACGCGACCATGAAAGTGCGGCTAGTAGCGGTGAAATGCGGTACCGGTCTTCACCGTAATGGGTGCAGAGATTGCTCAGTACCGTAGAGAACAGAGCGACGCCCGCGTTATCCGCCCACTTCAGCGGGCCCAATGGATAGTTGACGCCTTTTTCCATCGCCAGGTCGAGATCCGCAGCCGTGCACACGTCCTGATTGACTGCATCGGCCGCTTCGTTCACCAGCATCGCGACGGTCCGCATCACGATCATGCCGGCCACATCGGCCATCGGCACGACCGAATAGCCGGCCGCCTGCATCGCGCCGACGACGGCCGCATAGGCCGAATCACTGCATTGCCGCGCACGCGCGAGCGCGACCGTGCTGCAGCCGGCGTAGTCGAGTGCGAGGTCGACGAGCACCACGCTGTCGTGATCCATGTCGTGAGCGCATTGAGTTGCCGTGCGCCCGTCGGTCAGTCGCAGCAGCGCGTCGTCGATTTGCGCGACCACACCGTCGACGCGTTCGGTTTCTGGCATCGTCGCGGTAACGAGCCCGGCATCCAGCAGCCTTTGTTGAAGCCGCGCGGTCACGCCGGGCTGCCGGAACAGTTTGACGAGCCGCGGAGAATCCGCGGGTGGCGCAAGCCGCGGGCTCGGGCGCGCGGCGTTCGGACCATATTCGTAGAATCCACGTCCCGATTTGCGGCCCAGAAAACCCGCATTGACCAGCTCCTGCTGAATCAACGACGGCGTGAACCGGGGATCGTTGAAATACGCACGAAACACCGACTCGGTGACCGCGCAATTGACGTCGTGTCCGATCAGGTCCATCAGCTCGAACGGTCCCATCCGGAAGCCACCCGCCTCGCGGATCACCTCGTCGATCGACGCGGCACTCGCTGCCTGCTCGTTCAGAAGCCGCAGACCTTCGGCGTAAAACGGACGTGCCACGCGGTTCACGATGAAGCCGGGCGTCGAGCGCGCGTAGACGGGCGTCTTGCCCCACGCGGCGGCCGTCTCGTACACGCAGGTCGCGACGTCCGGCGATGTGGCGAGGCCGCTGACCACTTCGACCAGCGCCATCACGGGCGCAGGATTGAAGAAGTGCATGCCCACGAGGCGCGACGGAATCTTCAGCGTCGCACCGATCGCCGTGACGGAAATCGACGAAGTGTTGGTCGCGAGAATGCAGGCGTCGTCCACGTGCTCTTCGAGCTCGGCAAAAATCTTGCGCTTCACTTCCAGCCGTTCGGCGACGGCTTCGATGACGAGCCCCGCATCGCGCATCGCGGCCAGCTGGTCGACCGCAAACAGCCTTCCGTTCGCTTGAGCGGCAGCCGTCGCGTCGAGGCGGCCTTTGTCGACGAGCCTCGCGAGATTCGCGGCGATGCCCTTGATGGCCTTTGCGACCGTAGCGGCATCGAGATCGAACAGGGCGACCCGGTGTCCGGCGAGCGCGGCCACCTGGGCGATACCCGCACCCATCGCGCCCGCGCCGACGATGCCAACGATCGTGGAAGTCTTCAATACGTTCGACATGCTGGTGGCTCCGCTCAAACGCGCTCGATCGCAATCGCGATGCCCTGGCCAACGCCGATGCACATCGTGCAAAGCGCGAAGCGTGCGTTGCGGCGTTCGAGTTCGTAGGTCGCCGTCGTGACCAGCCGGGCACCCGAAGCGCCGAGCGGATGGCCCAACGCGATCGCACCGCCGTTCGGATTGACGCGGGGATCGTCTTGCGCGACGCCGAGACGGCGCAGCACCGCGATACCCTGCGACGCGAACGCTTCGTTCAACTCGATCACGTCGAACTGGTCGAGCGTCATGCCGAGGCGCGCAAGCAGCTTCTCGGTGGCCGGTGCCGGTCCGATGCCCATGATGCGCGGCTCGACGCCCGCCGTAGCCATGCCCAGGATGCGGGCACGCGGCGTCAGATGGTTGCGCTTCGCTGCCTCTTCGCCTGCGATCAGCAGCGCGCAAGCGCCGTCGTTGACACCCGAAGCGTTACCCGCCGTCACCGTGCCGTTGGGGCGCACCACACCTTTGAGTTTCGCCAGCGCCTCGAGCGAGGTCTCGCGCGGATGTTCGTCGCGATCGACCACGAGGGGTTCGCCCTTCTTTTGTGGAATGCGCACCGGCGTGATTTCCTGGGCCAGCGTGCCGTCCGCCTGAGCGCGCGCGGCGCGTTGCTGGCTGCGCAGCGCAAAGCGGTCTTGCGAGTCGCGGTCCACGCCGAAGTCGTCGGCCACGTTTTCCGCCGTTTCGGGCATCGAGTCGACGCCGTACTGGCTGCGCATCAGCGAATTGACGAAGCGCCAGCCGATCGTCGTGTCATGGATTTCGGCCGAGCGCGAGAATGCCGTCGCCGACTTGCCGACCACGAAAGGTGCGCGCGTCATGCTTTCGACGCCGCCTGCAATGTAAAGGTCGCCATCGCCCGCGCGGATCGCGCGCGCGGCGCTGCCCACCGCGTCCATCCCCGAGCCGCACAGGCGGTTGATCGTGGAGCCGGGGACGTCGATCGGCAAGCCCGCGAGCAAAGCGGACATGCGGGCGACGTTGCGATTGTCCTCGCCGGCCTGGTTCGCGCATCCGTAGAGGACGTCCGCGACCTGCTGCCAGTCCACCGACGGATTGCGCTGCATCAGCGCGTGAATCGGCACGGCGCCAAGGTCGTCCGCGCGAACATCCTTCAGTACGCCTGCATAACGTCCGAACGGAGTGCGAATGGCATCACAGATAAAGGCTTCGGTCATGGTGTTTTCCGGTAGAGAAATTGAACGATTCAGGCTTTGCATCCGCAACAGGGTTGCGCGGTGCGATCAGACATGAGCGGCTTCGCGCGGCGGCACGTGACGCCGTACCTACCGTCGGTGCTCGTTGAACAGCGAATGAGACATGAGATGGAACTTTGATCGAAGACGGGGGTGATGCGCTTGCGCTTATCGTTCGTCGTAACTGACGACAACCTTCTCGCTCACCGGATGACACTGACACGTCAGCACGAACCCGTCGCGGACCTCGTGTTCTTCGAGCGTGTAGTTCTTTTCCATCTTCACTTCGCCCTCGAGCACCTTCGCGCGGCACGTGCAGCACACGCCGCCCTTGCACGCATACGGCAGCGCGAGACCGGCGCGCAGCCCCACGTCGAGCACGCTCACGCCCTGATACGGCAGGCGCAGCCTGCGCCGCTTGCCGTCGAGCACGATCTCGAGGTCGGCCGCCGGGGTGTCCGCGGTGATCTCGACGGGCGGCACCCCCGCCTGCGGCAGCGGCGTGCCGAAACGCTCGACGTGCACCTTCGCGGGCGGCACGCCGGCGGCCTTCAGGGCCGCCTCGGCCGCGTCCATCATCGGCGCGGGGCCGCAGATGAACGCCTCGTCGATCGCGTCGGCCGGCAGCAGCTGCTCGAGGAACGCCGCGCACTTCTGCTGGTCGAGCACGCCGTTGAACAGCTCGACGTCCTGCAGGTCGTCCGACAGCACGTGATACAGCACGAAGCGGTTCATGAAGCGGTTCTTCAGGTCCTCGAGCTCCTCGGCGAACATGATCTGGTCGACGCTGCGGTTGCCGTACACCAGCGTGAAGGTGCTGCGCGGCTCGACTTCGAGCGTGGTCTTGATGATCGCCAGCACCGGCGTGATGCCCGAGCCGCCCGAGAACGCGAGGTACTGCTGGCCCTGTTCGGCGTTCAGGTGCGTGAAGAAGCGGCCGTCCGGCGTCATCACGTCGATCGTGTGGCCGGGCTGCAGCGTGTCGAACGCGAAGTTCGAGAAACGCCCGCCGCGCACGCGCTTGATGCCGATGCGCAACTCGCCGTCGCGGTCATAGTCGGTGACGCCCACGCAGATCGAATACGAACGGCGCGTTTCCTCACCGTCGATATGCGTCTTCAGCGTGACGAACTGGCCCTGCGTGAAGCGGTACTGGTCGCGCAGTTCGGGCGGGACTTCGAAGGCGACCGACACCGCATCGGCGGTTTCGGGACGTACTTCGCGGATACGCAGCGGATGGAATTGCGGGGTGGCCATATCAGTACGGTTTGAAGTAGTCGAAGGGTTCGCGGCAGTCGAGGCAGCGATACAGGGCCTTGCAGGCGGTCGAGCCGAACTGCGCGAGCCGCTCGGTGTGTGCGCAGCCGCAGCGCGGGCAGGACGGGGCGGGCAGCGCGCGCGGCACGAAGCGCAGCACTTTCTCCTGTGACGCAGACGTCGCGGCTGAACCGCAGTTGCCCGTGGGCGGCGCGATGCCGTAGACGCGCAGTTTTTCGCGCGCCTCGGCGGTGATCCAGTCGGTGGTCCAAGCCGGCGCGAGTACGGTGGCGACGCGGTACGGCGTGAGCTGCGCGGCCTCGAGCGCACGGCCGATGTCTTCGGCAATCTGCGACATCGCCGGGCAGCCCGAGTAGGTCGGCGTGATCACGACCTCGAGCGCGCCGTCCGCGGCGCGTCGCACCTCGCGCAGGATGCCGAGCTCGCGGATCGAGACCACCGGGATCTCCGGGTCGGGTACCGCTTCGAGCACGTTCCACGCGCGGGTGAGCACGGGATCGGTGGCGGCGGTCGCGGCGGTCGAGGTCGTCATCGCGGGCTCACCAGTTCGCGCCCGGATGCTGGCGCGCGAGGCTCTGCATTTCCGCGAGCACGAAACCCATGTGCTCCGAATGCTCGCCATGCTTGCCGGTGCTCACGTGCCGCAGCGCCGCGGGCAGCGTCAGCGTGGCCGCGTCGAGCGTGGCGCGCACGTCGTCGAGCCATGCGGCTTCCAGCGTCGAGGTGCGCGGGCCGATGCCGGCCGCGGCGATCGCGTCTTCCACTGCGTCCGCGCTGAAGAACTCGTACGTGTACGGCATCAGATAGTCGAGCGCGGCCTGCGCGCGACGGTGCGATTCGTCGGTGCCGTCGCCGAAACGGATCAGCCACTCGCCCGCGTGATGCACGTGGTACTGCGTTTCCTTGATCGACTTCGCGGCGATCGCGGCGAGCTGTGCGTCGGCGGAACCCGTCAGCGCGCTCCACAGGTGCAGCATCAGCGTCGAATACAGGAAGTTGCGCACGATGGTGACCGCGTAGTCCTTCTCTGCCTGCGCGGTGCCGGCGAGCGGCCCGTAGTGCGGCAGCTCGACGAGCGTGTAGTTCGCGAATTCGCGCTCGGCGCGGAAGTACGCGTAGTCGTCCTCGCTGCGCTGACGGCCGGTGAGCTGCTGCTCGAGCGTGGCCGCATGCGTGTACAGCAGGCGCGCCTGGCCGATCAGGTCGAGGCTCATGTTCGACAGCGCGATGTCCTCTTCGAGGATCGGGCCGTGGCCGCACCACTCGCTGTTGCGCTGACCGAGGATCAGCGCGGTATCGGCGAGGCGCAGCACGTACTGCAGATGTTCGGGCGTGATGGATATTGTGGTCATGGCGCGCTTACATGTGGTTGACTTCGTCGGGCAGCGTGTAGAACGTCGGGTGGCGATAGATCTTGTCGCCCGCCGGTTCGAACAGTTCGGCCTTCTCGTCGGGCGCCGAGGCGGTGATCGCCGAGGACGGCACCACCCAGATGCTCACGCCTTCCTGGCGGCGCGTGTAGACGTCGCGCGCCATGCGCA
Source organism: Paraburkholderia sp. JPY419 (assembly GCF_050435705.1). Taxonomy (NCBI): domain Bacteria; kingdom Pseudomonadati; phylum Pseudomonadota; class Betaproteobacteria; order Burkholderiales; family Burkholderiaceae; genus Paraburkholderia; species Paraburkholderia sp. JPY419. Next base: position 581,450 of record NZ_JBNDKV010000001.1, read on the forward strand.
GCGCCATCGGCGCGTCGGCCGCGTGCAGACTGCCGCAGTGCTTGTGGTCGAGTCCCTGCTTGCTGCGCACGAACACTTCCCAAATCGGCCATTCCTTGTTCATTGCTGATCTCCTGATTCCTGTGATGTGCGGTGCCACTCAGGCGGCGTGCTGTTGCGCGCGCTGGCGCTGTTTTTCGGCATGGGCGAGTGCGGCTTCGCGCACCCAGGCGCCGTCCGCATGGGCCTTCACGCGCGTGGCAAGGCGCTCGCGGTTGCACGGGCCGTCGCCATTGACGACGCGCCAGAACTCTTCCCAGTCGATGTCGCCGTAGTCGTAGTGGCCGCGCGCCGCGTTCCATTTGAGCTGCGCATCGGGCAGCGTGACGCCGAGCACCTTGGCCTGCTCGACGGTCGCGTCGACGAATTTCTGGCGCAGGTCGTCGTTGGTGATGCGCTTGATGCCCCATTGCGCCGACTGGTTGCTGTGCACCGAGTCCCTGTCGCTCGGGCCGAACATCATCAGCACCGGCCACCACCAGCGGTTCACCGCCTGCTGCACGAGCTCGCGCTGCGCGTCGGTGCCGGCCATCATCGCGAGCAGCGCATCGAACCCCTGGCGCTGGTGGAACGACTCTTCCTTGCAGATGCGGATCATCGCGCGGGCGTACGGCCCGTAGGTGCAGCGGCACAGCGGGATCTGGTTCATGATCGCCGCGCCGTCGACCAGCCAGCCGATCACGCCGACGTCGGCCCAGGTGGGCGTCGGGTAGTTGAAGATGCTCGAATACTTGGCCTTGCCTGCGTGCAGCGCGTCGATCAGCTGCTCGCGCGACACGCCGAGCGTTTCGGCGGCGCTATACAGATAGAGCCCGTGGCCGGCCTCGTCCTGCACCTTGGCGATCAGGATCGCCTTGCGCTTCAGGCTCGGCGCGCGGGTGATCCAGTTGCCCTCGGGCAGCATGCCGACGATCTCCGAGTGCGCGTGCTGCGAGATCTGCCGCACCAGCGTCTTGCGGTAGGCGTCGGGCATCCAGTCCTGCGGCTCGATCTTGCCGTCGGCGGCCATGACCGCGTCGAAGCGCGCCTGTTCGGGCGAATTCGCGTCCGCGTCCTGTGGGGCGACGTGGCCGGGGATATCGAGGGATTGGGTGTACATCTGCACCGTCCAGAATAAGTGGCAATGTGACGCAGTATAAATTAACCGACCGGTCGGTCAATTGAATTTTACTTTCGGTCGATAAGTGGAATAGGATCGGGGATACCCTCGGGCCATCGTTGTGCACGCGGGCGAGCTCTACCGTCAATCCATCCAGGAGGTAGTGATGTCACGGACTGTCAGGTTTACCGAGGCCGGTGCGCCCGAAGTGCTTCGATTCGTCGAAGAATCGGTCCGCGGCCCCGGCCGCGGTGAAGTTCGGATCAATGTGAAGGCGATTGGTCTCAATCGCGCGGAAGCGATGTGGCGCACCGACCGGTACATCGAACCGGTGCGCTTTCCGGCCGGGCTCGGGTACGAGGCGGCCGGCATCGTCGATGCGGTGGGCGAGGGTGTCGTCGATTTCGCGCCCGGAGACGAGGTCAGCGTGATCCCGTCGTTCTCGATGAATCAGTACTTCACCTACGGCGAAGTCATCTTTGTGCCGGACCATGCGGTTGTCAGGCATCCGAAGTCGCTTTCCTTCGCCGAGGCCGCTTCGGTGTGGATGATGTTCGTCACCGCTTATGGCGCGCTGATCGAAGATGCGAGGGTAGGCGCCGGCGACCATGTCGTCGTACCGGCCGCTTCGAGCAGCGTGGGACTGGCGGCGATCCAGCTGGCGAATTACGCGGGCGCGACGTCGATCGCGGTCACGCGCCATGCCGGCAAGAGACAGCAGTTGCTCGATGCGGGTGCCGCCCACGTGATAGTGACGGACGAGTCGGACCTTTTCGAAGAGATCATGCGGATCACGGATGGAAAGGGGGCTCGCGTCGCATTCGATCCGGTCGGCGGCCCGAACTTCGCGAAACTGATCGAGGCGCTGTCATTCCAGGGGATCGCGTATCTGTACGGCGCGCTCGACGAGCGTGCTACGACGCTGCCTGTGCTGCAGATGATCGCCAGGATGAATTCCGTGAAGGCGCACAACATCTGGCTAACGAGTGGCGACCCGACGCGCCGGAAGGCCGCGGTGGAGTTCGTGCTCAAGGGCCTCGAAAGCGGCGCGCTGAAGCCGGTCATCGATCGCACCTTTGCGTTCGACGAGATCGTCGACGCGCACCGCTACCTCGAAACCAACGGGCAGTTCGGCAAGATCGTGGTAACGGTGTAGCTCGCGGGCTGGCATCGCCCTCAGCAAACGTCCCGTGCGTTTCACGACACCGAATCGGCGAGCGGCCGCCTCGGCGCATGACGGACCCGCGGGCCGCGCCCGACGCGAAGCAGGAGCTGCGGAAACGCGTCCGTGCGCAGCAGCGTCCGGAGCCGCTCGCGCAGCGCGTCCACTTCGATCGCCTGGTTCAGGTACGAAGCGGTCAATCCCGCCGATGCCGCGACCAGCAGCATCCGTTCGAGCGCCTGTCCCGCCGCGAGCCATGCCTCGCGGTCGTCGCGCATCGTCGCGATGCCGACAGCGGTACCGTAAGCGGGCATGCCATCGTCGCGTCGCCGCGGGTGAATCCAGCTGGCGAGCTCGCGCCTGAAACGCGGGTCAGCGAACTGCGCTCGATCCGCATCGGCGATCAGGCGCGCGAGCGCCTCGCGCGCGGCTTTCTGCGCCACGCAGCAGGCAAGCGCGCCCTCGTCGTCGCAGGCGTCGCTGAACTTGCGTTGCAGGGCCGCGGGCACAGGGTTATCGACGAACTACGCACGCGTCGTCACGCGCTCCGTCAGCGCGTCGAAGAGATCATGCAGGTGCGGGTCGCGAGGCCCGTCGCGCGACACACGTACGAGCGCCACGATGTCGGGATCCGCTTCCGCAGGAAACAGCGTGATCGCATAAGCGAGACCGAGTCGGCACAGCGCCACGCGAAGATTGAACAAAGCGGCACCGCAGCTCATCAGAAGTTCGCGATCGAAAGGATCGACTACGGGAAGCGCGCGCATGCGGTCGGCGCAGATCTGTACGGTCTCGCCGTCGACGATGAACCGCCACGGTTGCGTGTTGTGATTCGACGGCGCGAGTACCGCGTAGTGCAGCGCAAAGCGCAATTGCTGTTCCACTGGCGTGGAGGCGGGGAAGTGCGGTTCGCCGATTTCCCAGGCATCATGTTGCGCGGCATCGCTCATCTTGAAGGCTCCTGTCGGATCAGGGCCGCAAGCACGCGGTTCGTGCCGCTATCGTGTCACCGGGCGCCGCGGCGGGGAAGCACTACAAATCGTTCTCGTCGTCGAACAGCTTGTGGCGGATCGCATAGCGAACCAGCCCGTTCTCGTTCGGCATCTGCATTTTTTCGAGGATGCGCGTCTTGTGGGTGCTGATCGTTTTCACGCTGACGCAGAGTTCATGGGCGATCCCGGTGATGCTCTGGCCTTCGACGAGGCGCCGGAACACGTCGAATTCGCGGTCGGACAAGCGCTGGTGCGGCAGCGTGTCGGCCGGCTCGTTCAGATTCTGCGCGAAGCGTTCGGCCATCGCGAGGCTCACGTAGACGCCCCCCGACGCGACTTTCGTCACCGCGCCGACCAGTTCCGCGCTCGCGCTTTCCTTGGTCAGATAGCCCGATGCGCCCGCCTTGAACGCACGCACCGCGTATTGCTGCTCGGCGTGCATCGTCAGCACCAGAATCCGCAGATCGGGATTTTCCTCCTTGATCTGCTTGATCAGTTCGATGCCGTTGCGCCCCGGCATCGACAGGTCGAGCACGAGCACGTGGGCCTGGGTCGCGCGGATCAGCGCGATCGTCGTCGCGCTGTCGCACGCTTCGCCGGCTACCTCGAAGCCGTTCGCTTGCTGCAGGATATGGCGCAGTCCGTCGCGCACGAGCGTGTGGTCGTCGGCCAGCAACACCTTGATCATCGGGTGATCTCTTCCGGTTGCATCCATTGGCAGGAAAACCTGAAGCAATCGCGAAGTCGCGCTTTGCGCTGTGTCGATGTGCATGGAATCGCCGGGCATCGACGCGTGTTCGCGCAAATCGATTTTAGTCGGCTTTTCGTGACCGTTGGCTCCAGGGGTTTCGCGATCGGCGGCTCGTTCACGATCCGCGATCCACTGACCGCTTGCCCGGCTAACGAGCGGTATGCGTAACACGCGACGCAGCCGCGACGGTTTCGATACCGGGCTGCATCAACTCGATCACCGGTCGCCAGAACGCAGGCGAGTCGAACGCTGCCATCGGTACCGCGGTGTCGAACGACAAGGTCAGCGCCTGTTCCGCCGGCGTCAGTGCGTCGGCACTCGCGAGTTGACGCGCGAGCGTGGCGGTGTCCGCGTCGGAGAGATCGCGCGGACCGCGCCGGCGCGCTTCGATGCGTTGCTCGAGCACCGCTGGGTCGGCACGAAAGTCGAGAATGCGGGCCGGTACGCCAAGCCGTTCGGCGAGCGCGAGAAACCTGCCGCGCTGACTCGATTCGAGAAAGGTCGCGTCGACGATCACGCTGTGGCCGCTTTGCAGCACGCCGTGCGCGAGTCCAAGCAGGTGATCGTAGATCGCGTGACGCGCAGCTTGCGTGTAGTGTTCGGCGCCGAGCGCCATTTGCGCGTCGGACGCTGGCCGCATGCGTTTGCGTTCCGCATCGCTCGACACGCGTACCGCGCCGCAGAGGTCCGCGAGAGCGCGGCTCGCGACCGATTTTCCCGAACCGGAAAAGCCATGACACAGCAGCAGAACGGGTCGCGGCTTCTGCGTTTGCGCCCGCGCGACCTCGAGGTAGCGCAGGGCCGGTTGCGGGACCGCGACGTTGCGGCCCGCCACGTGCCCCGCTTTCAGGCACGCGACCCACGCCCGCACCAGCGCCCGATAGGCGATGTACAAAGGCATCAGAGACAGCGCCGCATAGTCGCCCGACGTTTCCAGCCAACGGTTCAACAGGCGATTGTCCAGACGCGGTTCCGCTCGCGCACACAGGTCCATCACGAGAAACGCGACATCCGCCGCGACGTCGATCCAGCGTAGCGCATCGTCGAAGTCGATACAGTCGAACATCGCGATGGCGCCGCGCCAGCGCACCACGTTGTCGAGATGCAGATCGCCGTGGCAGCCGCGCACGAAACCCTCGGCGCGGCGCCGCTCGATCAGCGGCGCGAGTTCGTCGAGTTGTCGCGCGCACCACGCGGCAATGCCGGGCAGCGCGGGATGGCTGCAATTGGCCAGCAGCGGTGCGTTGATCGTTTCGATCTGGGTTCGCACCAGCGACGCGCTGCCGTAGCGCGACGAGGGCGCGTTGCGGGGTGCGCTCAGGTGATAGTCGGCGAGCCGCTTCGCCGCGCCGTCGATGTCGTGCGGCGTCAGTGCTCCGTTCGCCGCGAGACTCGAAAAGAGCATCGCCTCGTCGAAGCGGCGCATCTTGACCACGTGCTCGACGGCGACGCCGCCGGCGCCGAGCGCCAGCACACCGGCACGGCGCGCAATCGGTATCACGGCGGCGTAGATACCTCGCGCGAGTGGCCGGTTCAGGCGGAGCTGGGCTTCGCAGCAGCGCTGGCGTGTCGAGGCGGAGGTAAAGTCCGCGAAGCCGGGTGCGACGGGTTTGATGATCTTGTACGCGAAGCGCCCGGCGAGATACACGACGGATATATGCGTTTCGATTCTGACGATCCCGCCCGCCGGATGACGGTAGGTGCCCGGCCTGCGCAGCGTCGCGTCCAGTCCGCGCAGGCTGCGACGCGCGGCACTCAAACGGTTGGCGACATGAAGGATGCCGTGGAGTGTGGCATCAGCTCGGCGCGCGGAAGGCTTGCGGCTCGGCGGCGCACTCATGCCAGGCTCCATGTCGTGACGAGCGGCGCGCCGTGCCGCGCGTGATCGAGAAAAACGAGCGTCTGATTCGACACGGTTGACCTCCACGTAGTGGGACGGCCGGCGCCCGCCTTGCGCGCGAGCCGCAATCGTCTACTCATTCAAGTCATCGGGTATGGTAACCGGCTTGATCTGAATCGACGAGGCGGTCAAGCGGACGATACCGGCGTACGCTTCCATATGAAGTGGAGCGGGGGCACCGTTTGACCCCAGTCGAACCGCGTGCGATCGTGGCAGCGACGCACGGGTGGAGCAGCGGATGAAGCGATTCGATATTTTCAATGGCGATGCGGACGGCATTTGCGCGCTGCATCAGTTGCGACTTGCCGAGCCTGCCGACACCATCCTGATCACCGGGGCCAAGCGCGAGGTCACGCTGCTGCACCGCGCGAACGCGCAGCCGGGCGACAGCGTGACCGTGCTGGATATTTCGCTCGATGCGAACCGCGATCCACTCCTCGCGTTGCTGGCTCTTGGGGTAAAGATCGAGTATTTCGATCATCATTTCTCGGGACCGATACCCGCAAACGTGTTGCTGACGACGCATATCGATACGTCACCAGATACGTGCACGGCGCTGCTCGTGGACCGCCATCTGCAAGGCCGTTACACGCGCTGGGCGGTGGTCGCCGCCTATGGCGACAACCTGCATCCGGCAGCGCACCGGGCCGCCACCGCGTGCGCGATGAACTCGTCCGACGAGCGCAAGCTGCGTGAGCTTGGCGAAGCGATCAACTACAACGCGTACGGGGATAGCGTGGCCGATCTTGCGGTCGATCCCGTCGACATGTATCGCGCAATCCAACCCTATTCGGACCCGCTCGAGTTCATTGCGTCGACCAGCGTGCTGCCCGAACTGCAGGCGCGGCGCACTGAAGACCTCGAGCTGGCCTTGGGACGCGTGGAAGTCCGGCGGCTCGCCAATGCAACGCTGCACATTCTTCCCGACGCGGCGTGGGCGCGGCGCGTGCGAGGCGATTTCGCGAATCTCGTTGCGCGGCGCGACCCGGCGCGAGCGCACGCTGTACTGACAGCCGGCGCCGATGGCCGATACACGGGCAGCGTGCGGGCTCCGCTCGATTGCCCGCGTGGCGCCGACGTACTTTGCAGAAAGTTCGGCGGAAACGGCAGGGTCGCTGCCGCCGGTATCGACGGGCTCGATCGCGCGCGGCTCGACGAATTCGCGGCAGCGTTCAGCATCGCGTTTTGCGGCGAATCTCGGGGGGCGGGTGGCCGGTAATCGATTGCTGCATCGTCGGTTGGTCAGGGGGGGCGGCTTGATACAAGTCAACGATCGCCGGTCGCTGCGCATCGATCATTGGGCTGTACTGGACCGGGGGCCGATCATCAGTGGCCGGTTCTTTGTGATTGGCGCATGGCGGAATCGACGCGTTGCAACGACTGGTCGACACGCCGGGCGAGCGGATTCGAAGTGGGTGCCGAAGGGAACACGGCGACGCGTCCTTCAGCGCCTGTCCATTGCGTCGCCTCGTGCCTGCCTGCATCGATGTGCGGCAGCGCAGGGCACTCGATACGGAGGTCACTATGCAAGCCTCGGACATCATGACGACCCAGGTCGTGTCGATCGCACCGGACAGCTCGGTCTACGACGCGGCACAGCTGCTCGCCGACCGCAAGATCAGCGGCATGCCCGTTCTCGACGACAAAGGCAGCGTGATTGGCATCGTCAGCGAGGGCGATCTGCTCCGGCGCGTCGAAACCGGCACCGATACGCCGCGGCGCTCGTGGCTCGCCCAGTTCATCGCGCCTACGCGTCAACTCGCGGTCGAGTATCTGAAAGAGCGTTCGGTTCGGGTGCGTGACGTGATGAGCGCCCCCGCCGTCACCGTCGACGAATCCGCGCCGCTGACGGCGGTCGCCGAACTGCTCGGGCGCAAGCACATCAAGCGTCTACCGGTCTTGCGCGACGGCAAGCTCGTCGGCATCGTCAGCAGGGCTAATCTGGTGCGGGCTCTCGCGAGTTGCGCACCCGCGCAGCTCGATTCGCAACCGTCGGACGAGCAGATTCGCGCCGCGATCATGAAGGAACTCGAAGGACAGCGTTGGGCGCTGGACGCCGATGACCTGATCGTCACGGATGGCGTCGCTCATTGCTGGGGACCGATACGCTCCGAGGAAGAGCGCCAGGCGATCCTCGCCGCCGCCGCGCGCGCGCCAGGCGTAAAAGAAGTAAAGGATCATCTGGAATATCCGGTCCCGTTCACGCCGATGTGAACACGGGTGCTTCGGTCCCGTCACTGGGCTTCGCTGTCTAGCAGCGCATTGAGCTTGTGAAGGCGCATCTCCCAGATCAGGCTCAATACATGAAAGGAGTCTTCCAGTCCCTGCAGGCACTGTCGCGCGATGGAATGATCGACTCCGCCAACAGCAAGTCGACGCACGAGCGCCTGTTGCCGCAGCAGACGTTGATGGGATATGGCAACCCGAGCCCGCGTGGCGGCTTCGTAGCGGATCGCCGCGGACAGTTGCGCCGAATCCGTATCTTTACGCGCAGTCGCGTCCGCGGCGCAGGCGAATGCATGATCCCGGAGTTCGGTAACCTCTCCATTCATGACGACATCCATTGTCTCTATTGCGGATCATGTCGCTGTCTCGAACGTCTGGGCGGCGCTCCCGCCGCCGTCCACCGCGACCAGAATGTTGGAGAACACGTCGGCCTCCGCATCTCGCGTGTTGTCAGTATTCATGATCGGCCGCCGGTTCGGACCAACTACTGACCTACGTCAATCGAAATGCGCTTTGATTGCGCTGCGTCGAGGAACGCTTGATGCTGCCGATCGATGGCATAGTGACCGAGGCAACGTGCTCGGGCGTTGGGGGGAGGAAAAGTGATGGGCAACCGGTTTCGCGACCGCGTCGACGCGGGCAGACAGCTAGCCCACGCGCTGCGCGACTATCAGGGGCGCGGCGATCTGGTCGTGCTGGCCCTGCCGCGCGGCGGCGTTCCGGTCGCGTTCGAAGTCGCGCGGGAGTTGCGCGCGAAGCTCGACGTTCTGGTCGTCAGAAAGCTGGGCGCGCCTCAAGACGAGGAACTGGCGATGGGCGCCATCGCTTCCGGGGGCGCCCTCCATCTGGAGAGGTCGGTACTTCGCGAATTGCAGATCAGTGACACCCAATTGACCGATGTGATCGCCCGCGAAAGGGCGGAACTCGCGCGCAGGGAAGTCGCGTACCGTGGGGACAGCCCCCCGGCGGCCGTGCAGGGCAAGACGGTGATCGTGGTCGACGACGGCATCGCGACGGGGGCGTCGATGCATGCGGCGATCGACGCACTCCGTGACAGACATCCTGCCCGGATCGTGGTGGCGGTCCCGGTGTCGCAATCCGATGCGGCGATGTCATTCGAAGGAATCGCGGACGCGTTCGTCAGCGTGTTGCAGCCGGACTTGCTGATGGGGATCGGCGGGTTCTATGTGAATTTCGACCAGACGAGCGATGAAGAAGTCCGCGCGTGTCTCGCTGCGGCGCGCGGTTGGGAGCCCGAGCAGAGCTCGGACTCGATCGGGTGACGGCGCAGCGAACGGATACACGGCGGCAGGCCGTGTCGAACGTGGGGCATGTATCGTGAATGCAGGAACCATTTGTACGCGGGACGTCACCGTCTGCCGACAGCAAGCGACGATTCTCGAGGCCGCGCAGCTGATGCGCGAACAGCATGTCGGCGACCTCGTGGTGGTGGAGACGATCGGCGGGCACAGCGTGCCTGTCGGGATGCTGACCGATCGCGACATCGTGTTGGCGATCGTGGCCAAACAGGCCAACCCCGAGAAGATTTTCGTGAACGACGTGATGTCGTCGCCGCCGGCGCTCGTCGCCGAGGCGGACGATCCCTGGCTTGCCGCCTCGCGAATGCGTCTGAACGGCGTGCGGCGCCTGCCGGTCGTCGACACCGCAGGCGCGCTCACCGGCATCGTGACGCTCGACGATCTGCTCGAGGCGGTGGCTGGGCTTCTGTCGGAGCTATCGCTGGTGACGGATCGCCAGCCCCACATCGAAGAGAAGAACCGCGCGTGACGCCGACCCGGTGCATGCATTGACCCGGATCAACGTCCGCGCCGCGAGGCGCCGTAGGCTTGTAAGGGAACGCCGGTCAAACAGCGGCCAGCAAGACGACGCGATTGACCGGATGCAATTCGACTGTCTTGATCGAAGGCACCGCAAATCATGGAAGACGCTCTCGAAAGGCGCGCGCTGCTGCTTCATCTGGGGCGCGTGATGCAATTGATCGTTCGGCTCGACGATATGGCGCCGAGCGCGGCAACCATTGGCGAGCTGATCGCGCGATACCCGATTCTCGGTGACGAGCCGCTGCTCGCGCAGCTGCGCCCCGATATGCCCGTGGACGCGTTCAGGACCCGTGCGCTTCACGCGTTCTGCCGGTGGCCGCAAGGGTTGCTCGACGACCCGCTCGACAGGGACGCGCTGGCCGCATCCGTGCGCGCGTCTCTGTTCAGTGACCATCCGCGAGGCTGGCGTGCCTATGTTGTCGGCTTGCGCCGCGACGTCGCGTGGTTCGATGCGAAGGCGACGAAGCGGCGCTCGTCGCGTCGCGTCGCGGACGTGGCGCCGCGGCTTCCGGACGACGGCCCGCCGGCACTGGACGCGCCGGCCGGCCGAGGCATCGCGACGGACATCGAGCGCGGCTTCGGCGCCGCGGGTCATCCGATCGAAAGCGTGGAAGGGGCGAGACGGCTAGATGACGGCCGCGCCGACGAGCAACGGGTCGCGCAGTGAGACTAGCGCTCAGGCGTCGTTGACGGTCGGGAGATGACGTGTCGATGGCTCATGTTCCGAGCGACACGTACAAGAGCACGATCGGTGCCTTCGAACCATTTGGCGTCGCCGAGCGTAATGGCGCGCCGTAGGTGCAGCGAAAATCCACGAATCTCGACCATTGAAAGCGCACGCCCGCGCCGACACCCGCGAGCAGACCGGGATTATTCTCCGCTGGCTGATCGATGGTGGCCCATACGCGGCCGGCATCGAAAAACACAAAAGGTTGCACCACTGCGTTGCTCGCGCCGAGAGCGATCGCAGGCGTGCGCACCTCGGTCTGGATGTTCCAGCCGCGATCGCCGAGCGTCACGTATGGGTCGTAGCCTCGCACACTGGACTCCCCGCCGAGCCCCATCTCCTCACTCGGCAATAACGTGTTCGGCGTCCACTGAAACGTTCCGTTCGTGATCAGTGTGAAGCCCGCCCCAAGCGCGGTGGCGCGCGACGCAGTCAACTGCAAATAGATGTAGCGGGCCGTCGCGCCCTGCCGCGCGGCGTTGAATGCCGCGTCCTGGTTGCTGCCATCCCATCCACCCGGACTGGCGACGAGTGTCGCCGCGGCATGCGCCGTGCCCGCGTCGGTCGGTTTGCTGATGCTGTAAGCCAACACGAACTGATGGATGTGCGTATTCGAGTTGAAAACCTGGGAGCCGCCGAATTCCAGATCGTTGTTGCTCCGCTTGAAGTCGTATCCGATCTGGACGAGTTGGGTCGTGTCCGTGATGGTCGGCAGTCGCAAGTCATAACGAAAGCTAAGCTGCGCGGAAATGCCCGTTTGCCCATACGTGTCGGGCAGGCGTGGCGTGCTCTGCGCGTAGACGCCGAACAACTCGATCGTGTCGAGCCAGGGCAGCGGCGCCGTATAGTTCAGCGCGTGCGCGGTGAAGCGGGCGCGCTTCGGCCGGCCTTCGATATCCGGATTGCCGCTGAAAAAATCGTTGCTGGCCGTGAATTGATAGGCGATCTGCTGATCGAGCCCAAACAGGTTGCCGTAGCCGATGCCCGCAAAGAACCGGTCACGGCCGAGGTCCGGCACGCCTTCATTGTCGTAACCCGCGCTGACCCGAAGCGGCAGACGGTCTTCGGTTTGCAGCACGACGTCGGTCGTGTCCGCTGCTTCACCGGCTGCAAACACAGCATCGACCCGTCGATAAGGATTCGCGTTGAGCACGGCGAGTCCCTTCGAGACCGTCGCTTGCGGGATCGGTGCGCCGGGCTCGAGCGGCATTTCACGTTCGAGAAGGCTGCTCGAAAAGTAGGTGTTGCCGCTGGCATGAACCCGCCCGAGCTTGAACTCGGCAATGGCGATACGCACGACCCCCGAGCTGACGTCCTGTTCCGGCACATAGACGTCGACGAGCGGCTTTCCCGCTGCCCGATACCGCGCGACCACGGCGCGGCGAATCTCGGCGAGGCGGCCGAAAGTCAGCGGCTTGTCCAGGTCCGTGGCGAAGCTCTGCAGGAACGCGTCGTCGAGTACGGGCAGTCCTTGCGCGACGATGCGTTGTTGCTGCGTCGGTGATGCCGTCGCGGACGCGGCGGCCGGTTCGAAGACGAGCCCGGCAAGCCGCTCGACAGCGATCCGTGCGGACTCGGCCTGCGTCTCCGGGGAGGAGGGCGGCGGCGCGCTTCGCGGCGCCTGCGGGGCGGGTTGAGGCGCGACATCGCGCCATGCCTGTGCGGCTACGGGTGAGGTCTGCATGAGGCCCGCGATGCACGACGCGGTCATCAGGACGGCAGCGCAGTCGGCGGATCGCGGTTTCATCGATCGCTTTCATGCAAAGCGCTGAGCCTACCGGCAGCAGGCTGCGGCGACCAGGTGCGCGCGTCGCGTTGCAAGCGATGCCATCGCGCATGTAATACGAGCCTGCCGTTGTTCATCGCGATACCTGATGACGGGTGTAGTGCATCGAGTGCGTAGCCGCGCGTCGACATCATTCTAGTCGAACCGTCTCGCGCGAAATTCCAAAAGAAGCTCGAACCCTCTAAACGCCTCCGGTCACTTCCTGCCGTGTCCGGGGTGTGTAGGAAAGACTCAGTCAGGGTATCCACCATGTGTACTGCCGCGAATCTTGTCTTTACTCTTCCAGACTTGTCATACAACCGATGCAATTTGTCCGGAGGGGACCCGATGTCCAGGCTGTCGTGCGACCTTGATAAAAATGCGCCCGCAACGGGCGACACCTTGCGCATTTCGCGCCGTGGCTTCATTGGGCTGGGAGGCGCGTTGGCGGGCAGCGCACTCTTGCAGGCGTGCGGCGGCGGCGGCGTTTCGGCTGCCGCGGGCGGAGGCGGCAGTTCGACGCCAGCGGCCGGAAGCACGCCGTCAACGGCCGCGGCCGACCCGGTCTGGGGCTCCGACGGCTCGGCGACGAAGATCATCAATGCGCTGCAGAAAATCACCCAGAGCGCTTTCCCGGCCGTCGATTTCCCGGTTGAACAGTACGGTGCGCAACCGTGCGCGGTCATCGCGCAGACCAGCCCTTATACGGGCAGTTCATCGCCGGTGAGTACCGGTGCTGGCGCGACCAACGCACCGGGATCGTTCGATTCACGTCCCGCTTTCCTCGCGGCAATCGCGGCGTGCAGTGCCGCCGGTGGCGGCCGGGTCGTGGTGCCGGCCGGCACTTGGTATTGCGCGGGTCCGATCGTGCTGCAGAGCAACGTCAACTTCCATCTGAGCGCAAACTGCACGATCTATTTCAGCCCGAATCCCGCCGACTACGCGAAAGACGGCCCCGTCAACTGCGGCGCCAACGGCAACCTGTACTACAGCCGCTGGCAGGCAAACGACTGCCTGAACTTCGGCTCGCCCGTGTATGCGCGCAACGCGAACAATATCGCGCTGACTGGCGAAGGTCCGACGTCGGTGCTGAACGGTCAGGCGATGACGCCGTTCGCCGGAAGCGGAAACACCAGCACTTGCTGGTGGACCTACAAGGGTACCAGTGGCGCATACGGCTGCGCCGGGTCGTCCACGCCGTCGCAGGCTTATACCAACCCGAACAACGTCGATCTGATGGTGGCCGCCCCCACCATTTCGGCCTCGCTGTACGCGCAGTTGACCAATCCGGCTACGCCCTGGCAGCAGGACCAGAATTACCTGCCAGCGCTCTCCGAAGCGGGCGTGCCGGTCGCGCAGCGAATCTTCGGTCTCGGCCACTATCTGCGGCCGTGCATGGTCGAATTCCTCGGTTGCACGAACGTGCTGATGGAAAACTACCGGACCAACAACACGCCGTTCTGGCAGCATCATCCGACGGACTGCACGAACGTCGTGATCCGCGGCGTGACAGCCGACAGCATCGGACCGAACAACGACGGCTTCGATCCCGACGCCTGCAACACGGTTCTGTGCGACAGCGTCACGTTCAACACGGGCGACGACTGCATCGCCATCAAGTCAGGCAAGGATCTCGACACGGAGTACGGACCGGCGCAGAACCATGTGATCCAGAACTGCATGATGAATAGCGGTCACGGCGGCATTACGCTCGGCAGCGAGATGGGTGGGGGCGTGCAGAACATCTACGCACGCAACCTGACCATGCTCAACCAGTTCTGGGCAACCAATTCGCTGAACATTGCGATCCGTATCAAGACGAACATGAACCGCGGAGGCTACGTCAAGAACTTCTATGTGAACGGCGTCACGCTCCCGCACGGGGTGAGCCTCACCGGCGGCGGCTACGGCAGCAAGATGCTGACAGGCAGTCCGATCAACAGCACCGTGCCCATCGGTGTGGCCACCGCAACCGCCGCTAATCCGTCCGCGTCGCAAGGCGGCCTGATCACGTTCGATTGCGATTACCAGCCTGCTGCCGATGCCATCCGCACCCGCCCCGCGCTCATTGACAACGTCAACATCACGAACGTCAATGCCGCGAACGTGACATTGGGCAGTACAACCGGCTCGTGTTTCCAGGCCATCGTTGCACAAGGTCCAGTCGCGTTCGACTACAACGGTCCGGCGCCTGCACCGAGCGTCCCGGCAATCACCGGAGTGACGATTTCCAACTGTGATTTCGGCACGCCTGCGGCCGCGGGCCCTGCTAGCGCCAGCACGCCGGGACCGATCTACCTCTACAACGTGCACGACATCACGTTGCAGAACGTGACCATCGCTGGGCAGACGCTCAATCAGACGCTGTCGGATCCGCGTTAGAGGCGACGGGCCAAAGAGCGGCGACGCGCCGCTCTTTGGCGTCGCAAGGCCGAAGCGAAGTCGTCGCGCGCGGGGCTCTCACGACGAGGCATTTTGCAACTCGTGCAACTCGCCGAGCAGACTCGCCGCGTAGGCCGGAATATTCGCCGCTGGCTGTGGCGCGGCGAAGTAATATCCCTGAACGATCTCGCAGCCGGCCTCGGCAAGAAAAGCCAATTGCTCCGCTCGTTCGACGCCTTCCGCGACGACTTCGAAACGCAGGTTGCGGGCAAGTGCGATGATCGCCCCGATGATCGTCTCATCGGCACGACTGCTGCCAATGCCGCGGATGAACGACATGTCGATCTTCAGACGGTCAGCGTGAAAGCTGCGCAGATAAGCCAGGCTCGAGTAACCGGCGCCAAAGTCGTCGATCGCTATGGACACGCCGATGTCGTGCAGCGCGCGCAGCGTGGGCAGCGCGCCCGGGGCAACCAGGCCTCCTTCGGTAATCTCCAGTTCCAGCCGGTCGGCGGCCAATCGCGACGCGGCAAGGGCACGACGCACGACGGCGCCGAAATCGCTCGACGTAAGCTGGCTCGGTGACACGTTGACCGACATGCGCAGCCCCGGCAGCGCTTCTTCCCAGCGCTTTGCCTGTGCACAGGCAGTTTGCAGCACCCATTCTCCGATTGGCGCAATCAAACCGATGTCTTCGGCCAAGGGTATGAACGTCGTCGGGCTGACCGTGCCGAAGTCCGGGTCGTGCCATCGGATCAGCGCCTCGACCCCGCTCAGCCGGTAACTGCGTATGTCCACTTGCGGCTGGTACACCAGCTCGAAGCCGTTCTGCTCGACGGCGTTGCGCAGCTTGTGCGATAGCGCGATGCGCTGAGCCGCTTCATGTGCGAGCGAAGGCGCAAATCGCTCGACGCCGTTGCGCCCGCCTGCCTTGACCCGATACATCGCAAGGTCGGCGTGTTTCAGCAGGGTTTCGCAGTCCGTGCCGTCCTGCGGATAGCAGCTGACCCCAACGCTCATCCGGACCCGCAGTTGCATGTCGTCGATTTGCACCGGCTCGTCCAGCGTTTGCGTCACGCGCGCCAACAACGCGCAGAGTTCGGCATCGCCGGTTGAACCCTTCAACATCGTCACGAACTCGTCGCCGCCATAACGGGTGACCACGCCATCCGATCCGACCGATGCCGACAGCCGCCGCGCGACTTCCTGCAACAGGCGATCGCCGGCGCCGTGGCCCAGGCTGTCGTTGATGTCCTTGAAATGATCGAGGTCGATGAACAGCAGCGCGAACTCGTGACCCTCGAAGATCGCCGTGTCGACCAGTTCGCGCAGCGTCACGCGGTTGGGCAAGTCCGTCAGCGCATCGCGGCGCGCCTGCCTGACCAGCAGATCTCGCGACTCGATGAGCTCCGTCAGGTCGCTCACCACGCTGATGTGATGCGTAACCTTTTCCGACTCGTCGCTTACTTGTGCAACGTATAGCTGATACCAGAACTCTGTTCCGTTTGCGCGTTGGCTTTTCGTCAGCGTGGTGGCCTCGCGTTTCTCGGCAATCGCCGCACCGATCTGTTGCCACAATCCGGGTGTTTCCGGCCGCGCGGAGTGATCGCCTGAATTCTGCGGGCGCTCATAGCCGGTAATTTTCTCGAATGCCGGGTTCGCGTATTCGACCACGTCGCCGTTCGGATCGGGTCGAGTGATGAGCACGCCGTTGCCAATCGCGTCGAGGGCACGGCTTCGCAGCAATAGCGCGAGCTCGGCGTTCTTTCGCTCCGTGACGTCAACAGCTGTGATGAAGCACGCTCGATGACGGCCATAGGTGAGGAAGTGGTACGACAGTTCGACGTAGACGGGCGTGCCGTCGCGGTGTCGATGCCGGCATACACCGGCCGATCCGCTTGCGGTGGCCGCGGCCAGCAGCGCGTGCAGATCGCGCAGAAACGACGGCAAGTCGGCTTGCGCATACAGAGCAGCCATCTCGAGCGAACATAGCTGGCGGCGCGT
This sequence comes from Paraburkholderia sp. JPY419, assembly GCF_050435705.1. Taxonomy (NCBI): domain Bacteria; kingdom Pseudomonadati; phylum Pseudomonadota; class Betaproteobacteria; order Burkholderiales; family Burkholderiaceae; genus Paraburkholderia; species Paraburkholderia sp. JPY419. The sequence continues at coordinate 598,338 of NZ_JBNDKV010000001.1, forward strand.
GCGTCCGTATTGCGATGCGGCCGCGCGGTTCGCAGCGAGGATCGATAGCGTCTCGACGTCGAAAATCAACATCGGCAGTGGATGATGATCAAAGTACTGACGGAACCGGCGCTCGCTTTCTGTTGCGATGACGCGCGCGCGTTGCCGCGCGAGACGGGCGCGATAGTGAGCGATCAGCGCATAGCAAAGAAGCAAACATGCCGCCAGCGCCGTGGTTGCAAGCACGGTCCGTTCTATCACCAGATGGCGCGTCGCGCTGTCGGCTGCAGCCCTCAGGGAAGCGGTCTGCGCGTCGCGGAGGGTCACCAACTGGGCGACGATGTTCGCCAGCATGCGGTTCGCTGCGAGCAGCTCAGGGCTGTCTACCGAGACACGGCCATCCGCGACGTGCGCACGTACCGCGATGTCGGCCAGAAGCCACGCCCAGCCGGCCGTCTCACCGCGCAGACGCCGTACCACCAGTTCGCTTCGCGGGTCGCTTGCGTAACTTTGTTCCAACCGGTCGAAGCAGGTGGCGGCCAACACTACACGCTGCACCGGCCACGCGAAAGATGCGACCCGTGCACTGTCGAGCCCCTGCAGGAAGTCGGCGTTCGCCTGAATGTGCACGGCTTGCAGCGTCTCGATGTCATCGCGGGCACGCAGGGCGTGAATGCGCTCTGCAACGGACCGCTCGTGCCATATCAGCGTGTAACCGATGCCGACAGCAAAAATGACGAGACCGGTCAACACCAGTGCGACGGTGATGATCAGTTGCCGGTCGACGCCATGTCGCCGCCTCCACCGGCCAATGACGCCAGCGATGCCTAAGCTCGGAATATATTGCATCGATTCAGAATCAGCGCGCGTGAGTGCAGAACATTGATACTCGACGGCGGCATGGCTGTGCGTCAGCATCTTTTACCGGTTATTGCGCGCAGTAACCGGGCTATTGTCTCCTCAGTGAAGGTATCGGCAGCAATACGAAGAACTTGAGAATCAATCTGGATCGACGGCAGTCTGGCGGGCCGATGGTTCGACGGAGAACGTTCAAAATGTGAGCCGCCGTCAGCTTGATAATTCGCTCGGAGTTTGCGCGTAGAATCCATTCACGAATCGAATACGCCAGTGTCCGGCCAGCGCTTGTGCCTGGCGTTCGTCGAAGGTTGCACATCGGAGACGCCACAGTGAAAAGCTCTGCCACTAGCTACGGTTCGATTGCCCAATTGCTTCACTGGTGCACGGCAATTCTCGTGCTCGTGACGTTCATTTATGGTCCAGGTGGTTCCGAGCAGCGCGTCTACTCTTCGGCCCACGAGTTCGACCGGCGACTCCACGAGACTTTGGGTTTGTGCGTATTTGCGCTCACGCTCATCCGCCTGTCGTGGCGGCTAGTCGACACGCGTCCCGAGACACCGCCAATTTCTCGCTGGATGGTTGTTATGTCAGCAACCGTTCAATGGATGCTGTATCTGCTTCTCCTTGCATTACCGCTGACGGCCATCTCTGGCGCGTGGCTAGAAGGGCATCCGCTGACGCTGATCGGCGCTCGCGATATCCCGCCGTTGCTCGGTACTTCACATGGAGCAGGCTCAGCCATCGCATCGCTGCACACGTGGCTCGGCGACGGCATTATGTGGCTTGCGGGGTTTCACGCGTTCGCGGCTATTTTTCATCATGTCTTTCTTAAGGACGACGTCCTGGTCGGCATGCTTCCGCGCTGGTTTCCGACTGGGCGGGCGCGTACTGGCCGATAAACCCGAATGGCAAGACCGCACGCCTAGTGATTCACAGCGGGACTGGCCGCTGCCTCTGTCTCTGCGGGAAACGCCTCCATGAAAGCAGCAACGGCTCGGATGTCCCGATCCGACATATTGTCGGAGATAGTCTTCATCACTTCGCCACGGGGGCGTAGCCCGGCACTCCGGAACACCAGTATCTGTTTTTCAGCGTAGTCCGCGTACTGCCCGGCGAGGCGAGGAAATCCCCCTATCCCTTCCCCACGCTGGCCGTGACAGGCACTGCACGCCGGTACACCTTTGTCCGGAATGCCCAACAAAAAAATCGTCCTGCCCGAATCGATGAGCCGATGATCGGCTGGCGCTCGTGGTACCGGAGGCGGCTGGCTGGAGAAGTACGCGGCGAGTTGCTCGATTTGCGTTTCACTCAGATGCGTGAAGCCCCACATGAATCTTCTGGCATTCGGGTCGCTTCGCACATGGGCCTTGAAGTCCGTCAGTTGATTGACGAGGTATTCCCGTGGTTGGCCCGCGAGTTTCGGAAACGTGGGAGATACCGAAACGCCATTTACGCTATGGCAATTCGAGCATACCTGCAACGCGATCGTCTTTCCGGCGACCGCGGGATTGTCGATCTGTCTGGACTGCTCCAGGTTGTGGCAGCCGGTTGCGCCGAGCGATAGGGCGACGAGGATCAATCGCGCTCGTGGGAAGCGGCACGTTGAATCCTCAATGGAATTCGCTGGATGTTTCATCGATGAGCCTTCTAAAGAACGTGAGCCGATACCGTCACCAGTACGCGGCCCATAGGTATAGAAATAGCGTGTCGTTGTCGCTCGCATTGCGTCCATGGCCGTCGTAATTCGACCGGGCGCCGAGGTATTTGGTGAAATGCGTGTATTGAAGACCGACGCGAATGTTCGGAACCGGAATCCAGAAGATCTCGGGCATCCACCCTTGCGTGGCCGGCGACGAGTTCGCGCTGCCGGCGTACGCAACACTATCCGCGGTGCCAGTCACGTTGAAGAACGAAAGACTCACGCCATATTTGGCCTGATAGATGTACGAGGCTTTCAGGCGTAAGGAATTCAGATTCGCTGACTGGCTGTTGCCAAACACGAAGTTACTCGGATCGCTGATGTTTTCATGGATGTAGCGCGCCTGTGCGGTGACGGTGTTCGGGTCGAGGATGTACTGGTACTGCGCATCCACACCGATGTCGCGATAACGGGTGACACCCTGGGTAAAGATCGGCATCGAGTTCGCGTCGTTCGGATAGACGTTCGCATTGATGCCAAATGTTCCCACCATGATGTTGTGCGGCCCCCACTCATGAGTCAGGGCCAGACGCCAGTACGGATTTTGACCCTTCAGATAGATCTGCGGGTGGTTGGGGTCGCCGGCCTTGTTGCCCTTGCTCATGAACGACCAGATGCCATCAGCGGTGCTATACAGCGACACCTCCGCATAGACGGTCCGGTTCCAGTAGAGGTAGCCGCCCGCACCCACGACCTGCTGCGCGAGTGTGCCTTCGAGGAGTGGCAGAAACTGGGGTGAGCCGACCGTGCTGATCGAAGAGGAAATGTACGGATAACTCCATGCCGGAGAACTGTTCCACACGTCCTGCACGGTCGGATTGTTGTGCAGGGTGGTGCCGAGAATCAGGTCGCTGGCGTCCCCTATGATCCTGTCCACATAACGGAAATCCATGTTGTCCGATGCCCAGTGGCCGATCCAGTGTCCGTCGCTGCCCTGATGGTCGTAGTTCGAGTAGGTGAATTGCGTGAACGCACCGATCCTGTCGGTGATCTTGCCGGCGAGGAAGATGCTGGCTGAATCGAAGATCGGCAGACCGTCTTTGGGCGAGACGATATTGCCGCTGGCATCATGGTTGAGCCTCGTCCTGGTCATGTCGAGCATCGCCATCACGGCGATCGGGACCGTACGTTCGCCGAAGGTATATCCATTGAGCTTGAACATTCGACCGTACGGCGTCAGTTCGGGAAACTGTCCGCCCGCGTGACACGCGACGCAGCTTTGCCCTGTTTGACGGGCGAAAACAGGCAGCGCTCGAACGACTGGAGCAACCAGCAGGCAAAGCACGGCGAGCGCCAGCATCCAGAAGTGACCCATCAGCCGATGGGCGGCATCGTCGCCTGAAATTGCCTTTGACATGTCCGTCTCCCCGACAGCCAGTTCCGCATTCGGTCATGCGCAGCGCGCACGAATCCCTGCCCACTGCGGAAACTGGGCGACAGCATCGCACTTCGCGCTCGGCATGACCGGCGTCGCATTTACATCGGCGTAGTGGGGCAAGCTGATGCCGCGTTGGGGTTGATGCTTGCCTGCGCGAAGCGCTTTCTCCAGACTCCAGAACGAACGCGCACGCCGATTTATTCCCGCGCATGCGCTTGAACGCGCAAGGCGGGAGATCGAGAGGGTCCTTGTTGAGTTGCCGCGGCTTTGGTTATTCGGGGTCGCGCTAGATCTTCATGCGCTGTAGAACGCGGTCGCCGGAGACGAACTGATGAAACATTGCGGCAGCGATATGCAGGCAGATGACACCGAACAGCACCCACGCGAGAACGCCATGCACATCGCCCATTGCATGCCCGAATGACGAGCCGGGTGCCGACAGTGAGGGTAACGAAACAAGTCCGCCGAGGCGTACCGTCCATGTGCGCGACGAAGCGTTGATCCAGCCGAGCAGCGGCACCAGCACGAGCAGCACGTACAGCGCCAGGTGGGTGACTTTGGAGGCGACGCGAAACAGCGGCGGCAGATTGTCCGGCGGCGACGGGTGAGTCACGCGCCACAGCACCCGCAACACCATCGCCGCGAGCAGTGCGGTGCCGACGCCAAGGTGCCAGGCGATCTCGCCGTCCGGCACGGTATCGCGGTGCACGTCCGGCATCGTCCAGCCGATCGCGAACTGCGCGGCTACCAGCCCGACGACGAGCCAATGGAGCAAACGGGCGACGATGTCATAGCGGTGTTCAGTCGAGACTTGCATAGGGGCGCCTGTGAGTTGGTTTCTGTCGAAATGGATCGTACACGGCGGCACCTTAAGGTCAGGTTAAGAACCGGTCGCCAAGGCCGCCTGTCTGCGCCGTTCGAATAACTCGAAGATGGCCATTCCCGCGATCATCGCCGCCACGAATACCCACGCTTTGGCCGACCCGAGCCCGAGCGCGACGAGCGCGGGGCCGGGACAGAACCCTGCAATTCCCCAGCCGACGCCGAACGCGCCACTGCCCAGCACCAGCCTTGCCGTGACGTGCGTCGACGCGGGAATTTGCATCGGCAATCCGAGCAGCGACTTGTCGCGGCGTTTCCCGATCGCGAAGCCGATTGCCGCGACGGCCACCGCGCCCATCATGTACGAAAGCGAGCGACGGGTTCCAGCGTCCGGCGAGATCGAGGAAGCCCTGCACTTTCGCGGGGTTCGCCATGCCCGACAACAGCAGGCCGAAGCCGAACAGCAGCCCGCATACGAATGAAACAGCTGTTGCCATCTTAGGCTCCGAGAAGATGTCGAATGATATAGACGGTGACGAAGCCGGCCGCCATGAACGTCGCCGTCGCGACCAGCGAGCGCGTGGCGCCGCGTGAAATGCCGCACACGCCGTGTCCGCTCGTGCAGCCGCTGCCGTAGCGGGTGCCGATGCCGACCAGCAAGCCGGCCGCGACCACGGCGGGCCACGACGCGTCGACGGTGATCGCGACAGGTGCATCGAGCGCGCGCGCGATCAGCGCGGCAACGATCAGCCCGGCGACGAAGGCGGCGCGCCATGCGCCCTCGCGCTTCGTCCAGCGCAGCAGGCCGCCGACTATCCCGCTGATTCCGGCGATGCGGCCCAGCAAAAGCACCATCGCCGCAGCCGCGACGCCGATCAGCAGGCCTCCGCACAGGGAGGCGATCGGGGTGAAATGGTCGAGATCGATCATCGTTCGCTCTGTTTGATCGTTGGGTGGGTTGGAGGGCAGCAGCAGCGCTTACATCAGCGCCGCTTTGACCAGCAGGCCGAGCGCCACGCACACGAGGATGCTCGCAAAGCCCAACTGCACATGATGGGCGGCGATGCGATGCGAGCCGCCCGCTGAGCATTCCGGCGGCGGTGGCGCCAGTGAACCACAACGCGACTTCGAGTGGAAGTGTCGCGCCGTGCGTGGCCGTCGCGAGAACGCCGCCACTGCCGACGAGCGCAATCACCATCAACGAAGTCGCGACGATGCCGTGCATCGACACGTCGGTCAGCTTGCGCATCATCGGCACGATGATGAAGCCGCCGCCGACGCCGAGCATACCTGTCATCAATCCGGTCAGCGACCCGGTGGCCGCGAGCGCGGCTGCGGTCGGCCAGGTCCAGCGAAAGCGGCCAGTCGCCGGGTCGACATGCGCGACGCACATCGACGATTGCGGCTCGCCCGACGCGCGGCGCGCGAGCGTCTGACGCAGCAGCCGGAACGCGACGACCAGCATCACCGCGGCGAACAGCGCGAGCAATACGCGTTGCGGCAACGCATGCGCGAGGCGCGCGCCGGCGGCGGTGGCGGGCACACCCGCGGCGGCCATCAGCAGCGCGGCGCGATAGCGGACGAGCCGCTTGCGGAACGCCTCGAGCGCGCCCACCGCTGCGCTGCCGGCCACCGCGACGAGCGCGACCGGCGTGGCTTGCTGTAGCGGCCAGCCCAGGTCCAGCCCGGCTGGTAATAGTGCGTGTCGGCGGGATCGATGACCGCGATGTCGAGATCGGGACAGCGCGCGAGCAGGCTCGATGCCGTCGCGATACCTGCCGCGCCGGCGCCGACGATCGCCACGTCGTGCCGGTGCGTCGGCCGCATCCGTTGCGAGGCGGCGGCGAGCGTGTCTGCCGCTGGATTCGAACGGTCCGTGAGTTTCGTGTTCCGCATGTAGGGTCCTCATGTTTGTATCACGCCGTCGCGCTTACAGCGCATCGACCGGTACCTTGATGTACGACACGCCATCGCTTTCGGGCGGTGGCAGGTGGCCCGCTCGCATGTTGACCTGCACCGAAGGCAGGATCAGCACGGGCATCGCGAGCGTGGCATCGCGGGCCGTGCGCATCGCGATGAACGACGCTTCGTCGATGCCGTCGTGGACATGGATGTTCTGTTCGCGCTGATGGGCCACCGTGGTCTCGAACAGCAGCGGCCGGCCGCCCGGCTGATAGTCGTGGCACAGATACAGGCGGGTTTGCGGCGCGAGACCGAGGATGCGCTGGATCGAGCGGTACAGCGCCGCCGCATCGCCGCCGGGGAAATCGCAGCGCGCGGTGCCGTAGTCGGGCGTGAAAAGCGTGTCGCCGATGAACGCGGCTTCTTCGCTGCCGTCGCTCGCGACATAGGTTACGCAGGCGGGCGTGTGGCCTGGCGTGTGCATCACGCGCACGGACAGGTCGCCGACGTTGAACGTCTCGTCGTTGTCGAACAGGCGGTCGAACTGCGAGCCGTCAGCGCAAAACTCAGGCCCCGCGTTGAACAGCTTGCCGAACACGGCTTGCACGCGCGTAACCTGCGCGCCGCTCGCGATCTGACCGCCGAGCCGTGCTTTCAGATAGGGCGCGGCCGACAGGTGATCGGCGTGCACGTGGGTTTCGAGTATCCATTGCACACGGGCGCCGAGCGACTCCACGCGCGCGGCGAGACGATCCGCGCTTGCGGTGCAGGTGCGTCCCGACTTCGGGTCGTAGTCGAGCACGGTGTCGATCAATGCGCAATTCCTCGTGCCTGCATCCATCAGCAGATAGCTGACGGTCGATGTTGCAGGATCGAAGAAGCCCTCGACGGCGAGCTTGCCGGTTGCCATTTCGGTGGGTTCCTCACGCTAGCGGACTAAGCCTGTCCGAGGCGCCCACTACTGCAGGAGTCGTGCCATCAAGCGGCGGCGTCGCGGCCCTCGTTCGTAACACGCTGATTTTTAGAGGCTTGTCGCGCGCGATATGGCGGATTGAAGATGCACCCGCCTGGCAATCGGCATCACCCGTGGCATAAAGTCACTGCCATTTGGCAGTCGTGGCAGAAATGGCAGGTCCGGGCGTATAGTGCGGCAGCCAACGAGTACCCACGATGATCCCGCCCGACATTCCGCCGCTGCCTTCGACCGAGCTTCCGTCGCAATCCTGTGGCTCGCCTGACGGCGTGGCCGCAGTGGGACCCGACGTGAGCACGTTGGTGTCGTATCTGGAGCACGATCCGCAACCGGCGATCGTGCTCGATCCGCACTATCAGATTCTGGCCGCGAACCGCGCGTATCAGCGCCAGTTCGGCGTCGAAGGCCAGGCGCACATCGGGCGCCGCTGCTATCAGGTTTCCCATCACTACGACGTGCCGTGCGATCAGGCGGGCGAGCACTGCCCGATGAAACGCGCGACGGAAAATCGCAGTGCGGATCGCGTGCTGCATATCCATCACACGCCGAGAGGCCCGGAGCACGTGGACGTCGAATTGCGGCCGATCTTCGACCGGCAAGCACGCATCGTCGCCTATGTCGAACGTCTCGCCACGGTCAGGAGCGCGTCCGCGCGGCCAAGCTCGGAAGGTCTGGTCGGGCGCGCGCCCGCGTTCAACGAGGCGATTTCCGCTTTGCAGCGCGTCGCGCCTTCGATGCTGCCCGTGCTGCTGCTCGGCGAATCGGGCACCGGCAAGGAGCTGTTCGCGCATGCTCTGCACGAAGCGAGCAGCCGCGGCCAGGGGCCGTTCGTCGTGGTGGATTGCTCGGGCATCACCGAGACGCTGTTCGAAAGCGAGTTGTTCGGCTTCGAGAAAGGCGCGTTCACCGGCGCGACGAGCCGTAAGCAGGGCCTCGTCGAAACCGCGCAGGGCGGCACGCTGTTTCTCGATGAAATTGGCGACGTGCCGCTTTCCATTCAGGTGAAGCTGCTGCGGCTGATCGAAACGGGCACCTTCAGGCGCGTGGGCAGCACCGATATGCTGCGTGCCGACTTCCGGCTCGTCGCGGCCACGCACAAGCCGCTAGAGCGGATGGTCGCGGACGGGCAATTTCGCGCTGACCTCTATTTCCGCATCAGTGCGTTTCCGATTCATTTGCCCGCGGTGCGCGAGCGTGTCGACGACATCGCGCTGCTCGCGGATTCGATCCTGACGCGCATTGCGTCGACGCGAACGGGGGCGTCGCATAAGGCGTCGATTTCGGCCGAGGCGTTGGCGCTGTTGCGCGCCTATGCGTGGCCCGGCAACATCCGGGAATTGCGCAACGTGCTAGAGCGCGCCAATCTGCTCGCCGACGGCGGCGTGATCCGCCCGGAACACTTGCCCGAGGCGGTCCGCGAAAAGGCTTCCGGCGCGGCCAAGGAATCGCTGGTCGAGGGTCTGGGCTTGCCGCGCAAGCTCACCGATGCGGAACTCGCGAGCGCAGCGGCGCAGTTCCGCGGGAAACGCAGTGAGCTTGCCGCGCAGCTGGGTTTGAGCGAGCGCACGCTTTATCGCCGGCTTAAAGCGATCGCGGGTGGTGAGGGGGCCTAACGTTTTTGGGCGTCGTGGCGAAACGTATGCGTATTCGCCTTCACGCAGGTGGTTCTCACCGACTGCCCGCACGCGTGCGCATCCGATTCAGCGTCGCAATAGTTCTGAAACCCGGACCCATTGGCTGCGAGGCGTGCCGGCCAGCCGGGAAAGCAAGGGAGCCTCGGGTACCAGGCACACGACCGGAAAGCAGCGTGCCCCGGTCGAAGTGAGCCAGAGCATGCGGTCGATGCCATCGGCCACACACACATACGGCTGGGTCGTCGTTTGAACAAAGGACGACGCGTTGGTCGATCGAGCAATCGATTGCGGGCGCACCCGGCATCGAACTTCAGCCAGCGGTACAGGGGCGATCCTGCCCAGCATGAAAGCTTCGTCGGCGAACGCAAGCTTTCCTCTCAGCGGGGTCGATGGTGCACGAGACGAGCAGACGAGTTCGTTTTCAGTTGTGGTCCAGTTCCGCCATAGCCCCAGCAAAGCATCGCGCCGGACTTCAACGATTGCGCGCTCTCCGTTCTCGTCTTGATCGGAGTCCACGCTCATGATGATGTGACCGCGATCGGTAGCAACCTTGAACAGAGCCGCTTTGCTAGCAATTGCGGATTCAGATGGTCCAATGTAAGTTTGCACGGTAATCCCGATCTGCAGAAAACAATTCGAGCGGACCGCGGCCGGCTCAGCGTCCAGCCAAACTGCTCCACTGTTTCGAGAATGCTCCATTCAGTGCAAGGCCCGCTCTGGCATTCGCGGGTCGGAGGCTGCGGGGGCATCGTCATTTGAATACATGCGTCGGCCCGGCGCTAGAAGAATTGCGACGTTTCGCTGGAACAGTACGCTCGCTATTTCGTGCGGTACCGACGGAGTTGGTAGACATCTCCGCGTGGGCTATCACGGTCTTGTGATCGTCGGAGAGTTCGAGGCTTTTGATCACGCCGATATCGACGTTCTTGAACTTGATCTTTGTCTTGCCGGTATGTGGCAAAAGAGGGCGCGTCGAAAGCCGAACCTACCCTTGCGGCCCAGATCGCCATTTACCGGGAATCGGTCAATCAGCCGCACTCCGTCGCACGGGCCGTGCTTGCGGCGATTATCGAGAGCCCGAACCTGCTGGACGGAATGAAGACGTCGGACGAAGCGAAAATGAAGGCGTTGCACGACGAGGCGGCAGACGCGGATTTGTCGTTGCTGCGCTACTTTGCCGCCAGTGGCCTCGCGTTTCACTCGCTGCTGGGCATGTCGCCGCTGGATGATACGGTCCGATCGTCTATTCGATCGGCATCTTGACGAAGAAAAATGGCACGGTCCGCGCGCGCAAGGAAAAGGTCGCAAACGATCTGCCGGATGAACTGGCGGTCGGACCCGCTCATGCGATCAAAGGGGGTTTCTCCTGGCGCTTGTGCGGCAACGCTTGCTGGCAGCTCCGTCGAACTCTTCGAAGCTCGCCGCTCGCCTCTCAATGCACGATGCCGAAGAACAGAATTGCACCTTCGGCTGGCGTCAGGCCCGCCTTGAAGTAGCCTTCGAGCCGGTCGGCTGTCGCCTCATCGAGTGTGAAGGGCGGGTGGATGTAGCCCACGGCGAATACATAGTCGTACCAGTCGCTGAGCCACGCGCGCAGTTGGATCACGTCCTGCGGACCGATGAGTTTTTCGACCTGAGAACGCAACGATATATTGCCCGCCATGATTTCCCCCCTCGATGCACGATGCGTCGATGCTATGGCGATCGGCGAGTGCGTCCAATCGGCACCGGCGGAATGTCGTCTCAGGAAGGGCTGGTTTTAGCCGTCAGGATTTGCTCCATCGGAATCGGCATGGCCTAAGGATTTCCTGACACGCGAATCAGGATGTGTCACCCCGGTTTTCCAGCTTGCACTGAATGCGACACGACTTCTGCTCATAGATGATGAGGTATCGAAATGCAATGTCGAAGTGATGGATCATGATGGGCTATCTGTCGGAGCGGGAGAACGTCGTCGAACAGATCGACTCGATATGTCTACGACTGTTCGACGCGTGGTGCGAGGCGCGCAGCGTGAAATCGCTCGCATATTTGATGCACTGCTGGCCGCTGATCGACAGCACGCCCAACGCGCTCAAACGGCTGGGTGAAACGATGCGCGAATTGCGTCGCAATCACGCGGAGCAGATCAACGAGTATGACTTTCGCGCGCTGTGCGAAGTAGCCGACCTGATCGACGAACTGACCGAGCCTCGCGCAGTCCGGCTGCTGGCCGTGGTGGGCGAGGCGGCGCAATAGCGAGCCGCAACGCAGCAAAAAACGCAGAAGAGCGGAGCAAAGCGTGCGAGCGGCGAGAGGCGAGCAGCGTGCGGCGGCAGTGAGGCCGCGGCGCGGCTGTGTCATCGGACGTTTCAAAACCTTTGAGCGCGCGATAGACCAGGCTCTGACATCGAGTGCAGAATAGGACAGCCTGCAACTCGTTGAGCGGTCTCTGAAAGGGAACACCGCATCATGAGCCATTTCGCCACCCCGGTCGCGCAGACCGGCACTATTCTGATAGTCGACGATACGCCGGGCAATCTCGGCGTAGTTGTCGACAGTCTGGAAGCGCGAGGCATACGCGTGCTGGTGGCGCTCGACGGTATCGAAGCGTTGGAGCGCGCGGTCTTCTCGCAGCCCGATGTGATCCTGCTCGACGTGAAGATGCCGGGCATCGACGGCTTTGAGACCTGTCGACGCCTCAAGCTCGATGAGCGCACGCGCGATATTCCCGTCCTGTTCATGACCTCGCTGACGGGCAACGAGGACCGCGTCGAAGGTTTTCTTGCAGGTGGCGTCGACTATGTGACCAAGCCGTTGCGCGTCGACGAGATGGTCGCGCGCGTCGGCGTGCATCTCGAGCTGCGGGTGATGCACAAGCAGGTTCTCGCGCAAAACCGGCAACTGCTGGCGGAAGTGGCCATGCGCAAGGAAACGGAGGCTGCGTTATCGCAAGCGCGCGACGATCTCGAGCGGCGTGTCGCTTTGCGTACGGAAGAACTGGCGCGCGCGAACGCGTGCTTGCAGGCAAGCGAGGCCCGCTTTCGCGCGATCGTCGAAACGAGCCCGGTGCCGCTGTGCATCACGTCGATGCCTGACGGGCACATCCTGTACACGAATCAGCCGCTGCGCGAACTGTTCGGCATGGACGAACGCTTGTCCGCCAATATCACGGATTTCTACGCCGACCGGGGGGAGCGCGAGCGTCTGATCGAGCATCTGCGCACGGAGGGCAGCTTGCGCGATAGGGAGATACAGTTCCGGCGTGCGGACGGTACACGGTTCTGGGCGATGGCGACGGCGCGCGTCGCGACTTACGACGATGCTCCCGCGATCTATGTCGGCCTGAACGACATTACGGGTCGCAAGCAGATGGAACAGGAACTCGTCGAATCACGCGAGCAGCAGCGCGAGCTGTCCGCGTATATGGAGGCGATCCGCGAGGAAGAGAGAAAGCGCATCGCGATGGAGATTCACGACGAACTGGGCCAATTGCTGACTGCACTCAAGATGGACGTGTCGTTGCTCAAGATGCGCATAGCGCACGACGCGGAAGCGTCGAAGAAAGCCGATGATATGCGTCAACTGGTCGAAGGCACGATCTCGATGGTGCGCAATGTCGCGAGCCATTTGCGCCCTGCCGCGCTCAACTTCGGAATCGTGTCTGCGCTCGAATGGCTTGTCGAGGAGTTCAACCGCCGCCATGCGATTGCGTGTGAATTGCGCATCGAAGGCGGCGACCCCGCGTTGTCCGACGCCCATGCGACGGCCCTGTTTCGCATCGCACAGGCGTCGCTGACGAACGTCGCGCGGCACGCGGACGCCACACATGTCGAGGTGACGCTTGTTTCGACAGCGGCGAAGCTCCTGCTGCAGGTGCGTGACGACGGCCGAGGCTTCGATCAGCAAGTCGTGAGGCGCGACTATTCATATGGCCTGCTCGGCATGAACGAGCGCGCGCGGCTGATCGGCGGATCGCTTTCAATCGACAGCGCGCCCGGCGCGGGCACCATGGTTTCGATTCACATTCCGCTCGATGCTGTTGGAAGGTAAGCCCAGCGATTCACGTTCCGCGGCGCAAATCATCGGATTTATCTTCCTTCCAGATATTGCTCGACGAAATTGAGAATCGACTTGGACCGGTAAGCCTTCGCCAACCTGCTGAGGTGGTCCGCGAAGGGTCGATAGCGCTCGTCGAGCTCGGTCAAGTGTTGCGCGTGTTGCGCAATGGCACGCATATCGCCGAGTCGCGCGAGGTAATGCAGCGCTTGAATTTCCTCCGGCGGAGGCGCCTTCAAGTCGTCCGGAAGAGGCGCGACGGCGGGTCCAGCAGATGGTCCCGCTTCAGTGACTTGCGCCTCTGAAGCTGCATCGATCCACTCGACATTCAGGAGCGCCGCGACGACGGACAAAAGCTGGCCGAAGTCGATCGGTTTGGCCAGAAAGGCATTTGCGCCGGCCTCCAGACTTTGCGCCGCATCGGTTCTCGACGCGCGTGCGGAGACTGCGACGATCGGGAGCTCCCGGAACTCGGCCATCTGGCGCAAGCGACGCGTGGCTTCGAGGCCGTCCGTCCCGGGCATGACCACGTCCATCAGGACGAGCGCAGGATGCAGGGATTCGATTTTCTCCATTGCTTCAGATCCATTACCCGCCTGCGCCATATCGAATCCGAGCGGACCGAGCATATCGACCATCACGGCACGGTTCTCCGCCACGTCATCCACAACGAGGATAGTTTTGCGCGGCCCTCTGTAGCCGCTCACGATTCGTTCGGGCGTGGCGACAGCCGCGCAAGGCGCTACCACCTCGACGTCCAGCTCGATCGAAAAGGCGCTGCCTATATCGCGGCGACTTTCGACACGGATCTCGCCTCCCATCAGGCGCACGAGTTGCCGGCTAATGGCTAGCCCGAGGCCCGTACCGCCAAAGCGATGATGGTCCTCGCTGACCTGCTCGAAAGGACTGAAGATTTCCTCCAGACGCCCTTGATCTATGCCGATGCCGGTGTCGCGGACTTCAAAACATAGTCGCGTCGGCGGTGTGAAAGCGACGCGCAGACGCACGCTTCCCTGCTCGGTAAATCTGATCGCGTTCGACAGCAGGTTGAGCAGCGCCTGGCGTAACCGTATTTCGTCCACCCGCACACACGCGGGCAGATCCGGCGGCATCTCGCAAACGAAGGCCAGGCCTTTTTCCGTGGCCTTCACCCGTATCGTCTCGGCGATAAAAGAGACGAACTGTTCGAGCGGGACGTCGGACAGATTGAGTTCCATTCTCCCGGCCTCGATTTTGGCGATATCCAGGATGTCGTCGATGAGCGTAAGCAGGTGTTCGCCGCTGCGCTGAATCACTGCAAGTCCGTCGAGCTGGTGCTGATCGAGGGTCGTGTCGCGCTTGAGGATTTGCGCGTACCCGAGAATTCCGTTGAGCGGCGTGCGTAGTTCGTGGCTCATGTGTGCCAGAAACTGACTCTTTGCCTGATTGGCCGCATCGGCACGCTCCTTGGCAACGGCTAGTTCCGCTGTCCGCTCGCGAATCATGTCTTCGAGGTGCTCGCGATAGCGCCGCAACTCCGCTTCGGCATGCTTTTGCTCCGTGATATCACGTGAGATACCGAGCAGGAACCGGGGCTCGCCGCGCACATCGACGATCGGAATCTTCATCGTGTGCACGAGGCGAAGTCCATGGCGCGTATGAACCGGCTCCTCCGGGATGTCGATCATTTGTCGCGACTCCAGCACCGCGCGATCCTTCAGCGCGAAGAAATTGGCCTCGTCGACGGGAAACAGGTCATGGACGGAGCGGCCGAGGAGTTCCTCGCGCCGGTAGCCGAGGAGTCGCTCCGCCGCCCTGTTGAAGCGCACGAAATGGAAGGTCTCGGCCTCCTTGACGAAGACCATGTCCGGGATGTTTTCGATGATGCTGTTAAGAAAGTTCTCGCTTTCCCGAAGCGCATCTTCGGCGTGCTGACGTTCGGCGATTTCGGCGGCTTGACCCGCGAGCGCCGTACTGAGTTCCGCCGTGCGCTGGGCGACGCGTGCCTCGAGTCCGGCGTTGAGTTCTTTTAGCGCCTGCTCGGCCTGGCGGCGTTGGCGCCGGTCTTCGAGGAACTGCTCGACAGCACGCGCCATATCGGCGATCTCGTCGCCGCCGTGCACGGGGACGCCAGCTTGCGGGTTCCCGGCATCGCCATGTCGCAGAAAATGGCTGACGCGGCGCAGGCGCGCCACCACATGGCGCCCGAGGAATTCGCGGGCGATTAGCCAGGTGAGCAACAGGCTGACAGCGAGTCCGCCTGCCACCCATTTACGAGTGCGATCCGCGCGAGCGGCCAGATCCTGGACTGCTTCGCGGTATTCGCTCGTCAAATCATCCGACTGCCGGTGCGCCGCGGCGGCGAGCGCGTCGGCCGCGCCGCGCAGATCCGCGTCGAGGCTGGCCAGCGACACGCCTGCCGGTTGCACCGACGCCGAGGCAGCCCGGCGGGCGAGCGCGGTCTCGCGCACCTGCGCCTCGATGTTGACGATGTTGCGAAAGCGTTGGCTCGACCGATAAAGTGTCAGCGGGTCGACGCCCGGGTCTTCGCTCGTGGTCGCCGACGCCAGCCGGCTGACCAGGCCGTCGAAGGATGCCAACTGTTCGAGCACCTGCCGATGCGTCTCGCGCACGGCTTCAACCGTATCGTCGCTAGACAGCTGCAACGCGAGGCGTTCGATCGTCAGCGTGTGCTGCACGAGATCCTGCGCATCCACGAGGCGGGCGAGCCGCTCTTCGGCGAGCTGACGGATCGAATAGGCCGAAGTGGCCAACGAGTAGATCGACGTGGCGCCGATCACGACCACCAGCGCGGCCAGGCACGAGGCGACGAGCGCAAACTGAGCGGTCAGCGATTGTGGGAATGGCAGTTTCACGGGCGTTGCCAGATCCGACGATAAATGTCGCGATAGCCGTTGTCAGGATCGTAGAGCAGATGATCGCCGCCGTCAGCGGCGATGTTGTCCGCCGTGACGAGATGCACGGGGCTCACGTAACCCGTTACGCCTTCTCCGGCGAAAAGCCGGTTCAGTTCGTCGACCAACTGCCAGCCGTGCAGATTCAGGGGTTCGGCGACGGTCCCCGTCTGGAACGTACCCGTGCGGATGCGCAGGAAGGCGGACTCGCTGCCGTCGCCGGCCGACAGCATGATCATTGCGGCGTTTGGTATTCCCGCCTGCGTCAATACCGGCACGGCGTAGTCGAAGTAGATGTCGTTGATCCCCAGCGCACAGGTCCAGCGCGGGCCGTAACGCGCGAGCAGGGCGCGTGTCGCCTCTGGCATCAGCTTCTCGCTGCGCGAGATCGCCACGTCGCGCACTTCAAGCAGGGTACAGCCACTGCACTTGCGAACGAGAGCAGCCATTGCGTCCGCCTTTTCCTGTGCGATCCGGAAACCGGTATCGGTGAAGATGACGACGCCCGCATGTCCGGCAGACTGCACGATGGCCGCGAGCGCGGTCACCCGTGCAACCTCGAGCGGATCCGTCGAGACGTTCATCGCGACGGGCGTGCCTGCCACGGGTCCGGCCCGCGCCGCCACGTGCCAGCCGACGATCGGGATGTTGCCGTCGGCAAACTGCCGCAGTGCGGGGAGCAGCGCATGTGCGTCGCCCCCGGCGAGGATCAGACCGTCGGGGTGGCCTGCCAGCGCATTCGCGAGCATCTTCAGACGGAGCTCGGCCGTACCGCCGGAATCGAAGATCCTGACCCGCCAGCCTATGACCTTGGCCGCCTCCAGCACACCACCGACCACCCCGAGGATGCCGCCGTTGCGCAAATCCTCGGCGACCACGGCGATATGCTTTCCGGATTGCGCGCGCGGGCCATTGCGCGGCCCGCTCCAGGGCGCAGCGGGTCGCGAAGCGGCGTCGACCACTCGCTTCGCCATGGCCAGAAAGTCCGTCGCGGCGACCGGCGCTGAAGTCGAAGGGGCAGGTAACAAATCCTGCGCCGTGGCCGCCGACAGCTCACACGCGCATGCCAATGCCAGAAGGAAGCCTCTCATGCTGTCCCTCCACGGGGCTCCGTCGAGATCGATTGGTTTCGCCCGAGCTGCTCGCGGAGCATTTGCTGGTTAGCATATTACAACCGGATTTCCGCGTGACCTTGCGCCTCGCGCGACAGCTGGCCCGCCTTCAGCAAAAGAGCGCGCACCGGCTCGAGCCATCAAACCTCATGGCGCGTGCCGGGCTGCGCGACCGGCTCGCGCAGCCTGCGCCTTTGAGAAGGCGTCGACAACATCGAATCGATATAGGTGTGCGCCCGATTTTCTCCATACCTGAACGCCTCCCGCTCAGTCAGAAAATCGAACTGTTCCGGAAAGCTGACCACTTCCTGGTGCGGATTGCCGGGCAACGTCACGGTCCATGACACGCGATAACGGCGATATTTCCCGCCGAGCCAATGCGTCTTCGATAGCGTGACGTTGACCTCGATATTGCAGCCGCGATACGGCGCATATTCCTGAATGGACATCGCTTTTCTCCCGCCACTGAACGGGTCGCGCCGTTCGGCCGCGACAAGCGCGCAGCCCATGGCTGTCTCCGTTATGCGTTTCGTATTGACGATGCACGTTTAGCAACGGGCGTTCCCGGCCAACCGCCGCGGCCGTAATCGCGAGGCGGGCAGCAGCATGCGGAATGCGGAATGCGGAATGCGGAATGCTAGCGGATTGGTACGGCCCGTCACGATGGATCACAAAGACCGAACACGAGAACACGCGCATACCGAAGCGCTGTGGTTGGGGAGCAGAGATGAGCGCGCAGGTGAATTGGACAAAGCACGCCGTTTGTCACGGCAATATTGTGATCATTGGATTAGGAAGCATCGCGAGTTCGCTGCTACCGATACTTTTCAGGCACATCGATGTTTGCCCGAAACACGTGACCGTGTTTTGCCCGCCCGGCAACGATACGGCGATCGCTCGCGAATGCGGGCTGAGCGTCGTCGAGCAGGCGCTGTCGGAGAACAACTTCGAGGCGCTGCTCGCTGGCTACGTCAAAAGAGGCGACCTCGTGCTGAATCTGTCAGTGAACGTGTCGAGCGAATCGCTCGTGCGTTTCTGCTGGTCTCGTGGCGCGCTGTATCTCGACACATCCATCGAGCCATGGGAAGGAGAGTCGACCGATCCCGATCGTTCCGCCTCCAGGCGCAGCAACTATGCGCTTCGCGAAGCTTTGCTGGCCTTTCGCCTCGACAAGCGCGACGGTCCGACCGCCATTCTCACGCAAGGCGCGAACCCCGGACTGGTTTCGGCGTTCGTAAAACAGGCGCTGCTCGATATGGCCTCCAACAGCGGCATCGAGGCAACAGCGCCGCGCAGCTACGAGGACTGGGCCGCGCTCGCACACCGGCTGAACATCAAGGCGATCCACATAGCGGAGCGGGACTTCCAGGTCGCCAAGTGCCGCAAGGCGCGAAACGAGTTCGTCAATACGTGGTCCGTCGACGCTTTCGTGGAAGAGGGCATGCAACCGGCGGAACTTGGATGGGGTACGCATGAACGGCATTGGCCTGTGGACGCGCGTCGGCACGGATTCGGCAGTGATGCGGCGATCTACCTGCAACGCCCGGGACTCGCGACCCGCGTACGCAGTTGGACGCCGCTCGCCGGTAGTTATCATGGGTTCCTCATTACGCACGGAGAGTCGATCTCCATCGCCGACCATCTGACACTTCGCAAGGATGGCGAAGTGATCTACCGTCCGACAGTGCACTATGCTTATCGGCCTTGCGACGATGCGTTTCTTTCGATCGACCAGTTCGCCGGACGAGGCTGGCGCCTGCAGGACCAAAAGCGGATCATGCGCGATGAGATCGTCGATGGCGCCGACGAACTCGGCGTGCTGTTGATGGGAAACGACAGCGGAGTCTACTGGTACGGCTCCCGTCTGACCACGCCGCAAGCCCGTCGACTCGCGCCGCATAACGACGCAACGAGCCTGCAGGTGGTGGCCGGCATCCTGGCCGGCATCGTATGGGCGCTCGAGAATCCGGACGCCGGCGTAGTCGAGCCGGACGACATCGACTATCAAACCGTGATGCGGGTCGCGCGACCCTATCTGGGCGAGATGATTGGCGTCTATGATTCATGGACGCCGCTCGCGCAACGCTCGCTCCTTTACGATTCGCCGTGCGACGACGATCCCTGGCAATTTCTCAACATACGCGTTCCATAGCGGGCAGACCTTCGGAGACCGGCTTATGTCGTCACTGTTGAACAAGGAACAGGGCGTTGTCGAGGACTCGTATTACGAGGCGAGCGTCACCCGTGCGCAGTCTCATCCTCCGTTGCAGGAGAAACTCAACGCGGACGTGTGCGTGATCGGCGCTGGCTATGCGGGGCTTTCGTGCGCGCTGGAGCTAGCCGAGCGTGGCTTCGACGTGGCATTGCTGGAGGCGCAGCGCATCGGCTGGGGGGCGTCCGGGCGTAACGGTGGGCACGCGATTGTCGGCTTCGGCGACGAGGGTGAAGATGCGATCGAGCACCAATGTTCCCGCGAGGTCGCGCGAAGGGCGTGGGATGTGTCGCTGGAGGGTATGCGACTGTTGGAAGATCGGCTTGTGCGCTTCGGCATCGATTGCCATTATCGGCGCGGATATCTGACGCTTGCCGTCAGCGATCGGAAGGCGGAACAACTGATGAACTGGGTGCGGCGCACGCGCGACAGGTACGACTACCCGCTCGAATGGCTGGGCCGCACGGCGCTTGACGCTCATATAGCGTCGCAGCGGTTTGCCGCGGGCGTGTACGACGCCGGGTCTGGCCATCTTCATCCGCTTCTCTATTGCCTTGGTCTGGGCGAGGCGGCGCGTCGCACGGGCGTCAGGATTTTCGAAAATTCCGCCGTGTCGCGGCTCGATCGGGGCGCTCGGCCTGTGGTGAAGACAGCCGAGGGAGAGGTGTCGTGTGACCGTGTGGTAATGGCTGGAAACGTTTATCTGGGAGAGTTCGGCGATCATCCCGCACCGGAGATCGAAGCCCGCATCATGCCCGTGGGCACCTACATGATCGCGACGGAACCGCTTACCGGTGAGCGGGCCGACGCGCTGATGCCGGGCCGCGCCGCGGCGTCCGACAACAATCTGATACTCGATTACTTCCGGCTCAGTGCGGATGATCGTTTGCTGTTCGGTGCAGGCGAATCGTATGACGCCACCACCCCGCGCGATCTGATCGACCGCATGCGCAGACGCATGATGGGCGTTTTTCCGCAACTCGCCGACGTGAACATTGAATATGCATGGGGCGGCTATGTCGACATCACGATGAACCGCGCGCCGGATCTCGGTCGTATCGGCGACAACCTCTACTATGTGCAAGGCTTCTCCGGACATGGGCTGGTGTTCGCGGGAATGGCCGGCAAGATTCTGGCGGACGCGATCGGCGGCGATGCGTCCCGCTTCGACGTGTTTAGCCGCATCAGGCATCGACGGTTCCCGGGCGGCAAGAGGCTACGCACACAGGCTTTGGTTCTGGGCATGTGGTATTACAAGCTCCGTGAACTCATCTGACCGACGCTTGTGATGGGGCCGGTGCCCGCTGATGTTCGCGGGCAGCCGCCTCCGCTTATGTCCTCATACGTCCATCGGCCCAAGCGGTAAGTCTCCGGTGTCGGGCGCCGACCAGTATGGTCGCCGGTTGTAGTACTTATGCAACTCGGTTCCCCATGCTGGATCTGCCATGGACGGCCAGTGATCTTTGTCGAACCCCGGGTCGTCCTTGATCCGTTGCGCGGTGATGTCGACACGGAAGCATTTTTCCGCCGTGTCGAGAGTGAGTGCATTCCACGGAATCGCGTGCAGCGTGTCGCCCATGCCGAGGAAACCTCCTTCCGACAGGACGGCGTAGGCGACGCGACCACCCCGGACGTCGAGCATGATGTCGGAAATCTTGCCGACATGTTCGCCGTCGGTGGTGATTACCTTGTTGCCGTCCAGTGTGTCGGCGGACATTACATCCGGCCCCGGTCCTTCTCCTACGCCACCGCCAACTATCCGCGCGCCCGCTTCGCCGGTCGTTCGATTTGGATCAAGCCTCGTCATGATGTCCTCCCTCGTTTCTGCTGGTATCAGCCGGGTCGCAACCGCCATGCCCGCCCCGAACGAGCTAGTCGGCAGGTGAGTCGCAGCGGACCGTCGTGGCGTTGGTTCTTTCTACCGTCAGATTGATCGAGCGTTCCGTGGCAGGACGGGTACGGTGGCGCATGCCGGCCGGAATCGTGAGCATTTGGCCTCGCCGCAACTCGACCTGGCCGTCGTCGAAGTCAATGATCAATGTTCCGTCGATCGCGATGAACGTTTCGTCGGAGTCGGGATGGATGTGCCAAAAATATGGCGCATTCATCACGCTAATATGGACGTCGTGATCATTGACGGTCGTCAGGACTTCATTGCGGTAACCGTCGCAAGCGGTATCTATCGTGGTGAGAAATTCGACTGGTTCGATCATCCATCTCTCCCTACTGGATCGGCGGCACGACGCCGAGCTTTTCGGCCAGCATTCTTTCATAGACGCCGAAGTGCAGATCGACCTCTTCCTGCGTCACCACCGTCACGAAGATATTGATCTGGTCCAGCTGCAAACCCAACACCGTGGCGATCGCCGCTTCGAGCTGCGGCGCGCAAAGCCGATCGTCCGCGAAAGTGGTGCCGACCGAGATTTCGTAAGCCGATTCCTGCCGGAATACCACTTCGACCAGCCGCGCGCGGGCGCTCATATTGTTGTCGATCGCCAATTGGATGACTTCGGCCGCAGAGCGCATCGTCTCGGTTGGAAAACCTTTCGTTGAGCGCAACCGGATTCGGTGCCGCCCAAGGGTGAGCCAGTCATGTTCGAATTCCATGAAGACCTCGCATGGTTCGTCGGAGTGTCGTAAAAATAGTGCTCAGCGAGCCGATTTCAAGAACAAAATTTTGCGTTCCCCACCTTGAAATTTTCTCCGTGCATACTATTCTAAATTCCGCTCAGGCAGCCGCGCCCGCCATGCGGCGCGCTGCGTGTTTCGATTTGTTTGCCGCAGCCCGGCAGACGGACTGGAGCGCGTAGGCCGGTTCGTTTCCGTGCTGCATCCAAGGAGGAAACGATCATGAGTGACCTTTACTTCGGGACCGACCTGTTCAGTGAGTTCGACCGTCTGCAACGGCAGATGGCGAGCCTCTTCGGCGGCTTCCCTTCCAGTATCCGTTCAGGCCGCGCTGGCGCCTTCCCGCAGATCAACATCGGTTCGACCGACGACTCGATCGAGATCGTCGCGTTCGCGCCCGGGGTCGATCCGGCCAAGCTCGACGTATCGCTAGACAAGGGGTTGCTGGCCATCAGCGGCGAGCGCGCGAGCTCGCAACCGGAAACCCGCGGCGACGATGTGCGCACCTATGCGCAGGAGCGATTCGTTGGCACGTTCCGGCGCGTGGTCGAGCTCCCGCAAAACGCGGACCCAGGCAAGGTCAGCGCGCGGTACACCAATGGATGCCTGATGGTGAGCATCGGCAAAAGCGAGGCGTCAAAGCCGCGGGCGATCACCGTTCAGTGAGCGGCTGGCAGAACTACGGAGGACATCATGAACGACACGACTGAACTCGCCAGAAAGGACCAAACGGCGGTGGCCCAGCGCGACGGTGATGCGTCGCAACGCCGGATCACGTTGACACCGCCGGTAGACATCTTCGAGGACAGCCACGGCATCACGCTGTGGGCGGATCTTCCGGGCGTGACCAGGGAGCGGCTGGACGTCAAGGTCCACGATGGCAACCTGTACATCGAAGCAGAAGCGGTGGTGCCGACACCGGCGGAACTGCGCCTGCAGCATGCGGAGATCCGGCAGCCTCACTTCGCGCGGGCGTTCTCGATCAGCGCCGACTTCGATGCGTCGAAAATCGAAGCCAATCTGAAGGACGGCGTATTGAAGCTGACGATACCGCGCCGCGACGAAGCGCGACCGCGCCGCATCGAGGTGAGTACCGACTGAACGAACCATCGACATCGGCTAGCACCGACGCCAGGATTACCCCGCAGCGGGTGACGATCTGGCTGGCTGGGCCGTTAGCTCAATTGGCAGAGCAGCGGACTTTTAATCCGTTGGTTACTGGTTCGAATCCGGTACGGCCCATACGAGTTGCAGCCATATGGCGCAGACGACAGGCAATTCTCGCCTGCTTTCGAGTGCGAACTTCGTCGCGATGAAACGTCTTGCGCTCCCGGGCATCGTCCATGCTGAGTGATGTTCACGCGCGGCATCACGCGCCGTGTGACATTGCAAGGAGCAAATCATGACGACCCAGCAACAGCAGCCGAAAACGCCGAAACCTGCTGACGCCGACACGGGCAACGAAGGCACGTTCGAAACGGACATTTCCGAATCCGGCGAGGACGGCACGAGCGTGCGGCAAGCAGAAGTCAAAGAAGAAGACCTGTCCGAAGTGAAGCCATCGCAGGAAAAGGGCGGCCAATGATGAGGCGCACAGCGTCTCGCGTGTAGAACTGTCCGTCGCGCAGGGTTACGGACACTCCGCGCTGCGGGCGCGTTTCCTATACTGCCCTCGTCCTCCGCTTGGACTCCAGGGGACAGCGTTCTCAGACGTGCTTGTGGCGACCATGCCGGTTGAAGGCTGGTCGCACTTTTTTACGCGAACGTTCCCGCGCATCACGCGATCTCGGCCTTCACGAACGTCGCCATGAAGGTGCGGGTCGTGCCGTCGGGAAACAGCACCGCGACCTGTTCGTCGGTTGAAAACACCACATGGCCCGAGCCGTATTTGCGCACGCGGACTGCATCGCCTCGGCCGAAGCGCGCTTTCCTGCTGTCGTGGCGCGGCGGCCGTCTATCGTCGGCGGCGGCTCGTTGCGCTTCTAGCGTCGCCGCCAGCGGGTTCAGGCAGTTGTCGCAAGTGCCGCAGCGCTCGAATCCCTGCGCATCGCCGAAATATTCGAGCATCACCCGCCATCGGCAGCCGCCGGTTTGCGCGTAGTCGATGATCTGCTGGAGTGCGTCGCGATCGCGCGTCGCGAGCTGCGCATACCGTTCGACCGCGGCCTCGATCGCGCTGTCCTCGGCGCCATCGCGGCCATGCTCGGGGCCACGCTCGCGTAGCCGATACCGCTGCAGCCGGCTGCGCAATACGTGCCCCGAGTCGGTCAGCATCTTCAGCGCCACGGCGAGCTTGTTGCGGCCCACGTCCGGCACCGCGTCGAGCAGCTCGCGCGCCGTCACGCCAGGACCGGGCGCTTTCGCGCGCTGCGCGAGCGCGTCGCAGATCCGCCGCAGCAGCGCAGCATCGGGATAGCGGCCCAGCGCGAGAAACTGCTGCACCCGCCGATCGTTCAGGTCGAACAGCAGCTCGCAGCGCGCGACCTTGCCGTCGCGTCCCGCGCGTCCGCTTTCCTGGTAATACGCATCGATGCTGCCGGGAATCTGGTAATGGACGACGAAGCGGATGTCGGGAATATCGACGCCCATCCCGAACGCGTTGGTTGCGATCATCACGCGCACGTCGCCCGACATGAAACGCTCCTGCGCATCGTGCCGCTCGCGCGCCGGCATACGGCCGTGATAGCAGGCGGCGGCAACTTCCCAGCTGCGCACCGTTGCCGCGAGTTGTTCGGCTTCGCGCACGGTCGCCGTGTAGACGATGCCTCGGCCGGCTTCGCTCGCGAGCAGCGTGCGCAACGCGGCCGTCTTCGCCTCTCTCGCGCGCGTCGATGCACGCTGTCGTCCCCCACCCACCGACACCTGCGTCACTCGATAGTGAAGGTTGTCGCGATACACGCCGGTGTTCACGATGCGCGGCTCGTGAAGGCCGAGCGAACGCACGATGTCCTCGCGGATGTCGGGCGTCGCCGTCGCGGTCAGCGCGAGGATCGGCGGCTTGCCGAGCGCCTTGACCGCATCGACGATGCGCAGGAACGCCGGGCGAAAATCGTGGCCCCACTGCGATACGCAGTGCGCCTCATCGACGACCACGAGTTTGATGCGCTGGCGCGAGCCCGCCTGCAATGCGTGGATCAGCTCTGGCCGGGTCAACTGCTCGGGCGTGACGAACACGATGCCGCGGCGTATGTCGCGCAACGCTTCGTAAGTCTCGCGCAGCTCAGCAGCCGGCACCGCGCTATTGATCCGCCAGGCGTCGATGCCGGCCTCGCACAGCTTGTCGAACTGGTCTTTCATCAACGCGATCAGCGGCGACACGACGAGCGTCCAACCGTCGAGGTGCAACGCCGGCAACTGGTAGCACAGCGATTTGCCGGCCCCCGTCGGCATCACGGCGAGCGTGTCGCGCTGTTCGAGCACGCTGCGGACGATGTCCCGTTGGCCCGGGCGCAGCCGGCTGATACCGAACACCTCGCGCAGCGTCCTGCGCATCGCGTTCAGACGGGCAGACGTGTCGCGCGTGGTGTCGGTGTCAGTCATGAAGATCGGGTTCGCCGGTTGGCCTGGGGGGGGCAGCTAGTCAGCCAGCGACGTAGCAACCACCGTACCTCGACGGGGCGACGCGGGCGGGATCGCGCCGTGCTCGTACCTCCTGACGTGAGTTGCGCAATCCACGGACCGTGCGGCAGATCGGAACGAGCCGCGCGACCAGTGGCTCGGTATGGGGTTTGCTCGACGGGAGAACCTGGTCGATCGCGGAGCCGCCATGAATGACCGCACAACGGATTCCCCTTCCGACGAAGCGGAACTCGTCGCTGCACGCGGAACCACGAGAACACCGGGCAGTCGCGCGGTCGGACAGGATCTGACGGACGCTAACGCCATCGAGCATCGGAGGTGAATGATGAAGGCAGTGGTATTTCACGGGATCGGCGATATCCGGCTCGACAACGTGCCGGACCCGCAACTGCAGCAGCCGAGCGACGCGCTCGTACGACTCACGTCGAGCGCGATTTGCGGCACGGACCTGCATATGGTGCGCGGCACGCTCGGCGAGATGGAGCCCGGTACGATCCTCGGGCACGAGGGGCTCGGCATCGTCGAGGAAGTGGGGCGCTCGGTGCGCAATCTGCGCCAGGGCGATCGCGTGCTGATCCCGTCAACAATCTCGTGCGGCTTCTGCTCGTATTGCCGCGCCGGTTATACCGCCCAATGCGATACCGCGAATCCGCACGGGCCGGCGGCCGGCACCGCATTTTTCGGCGGTCCCAAATCGACTGGGCCGTTTCAGGGTTTGCAGGCACAGTTCGCGCGCGCGCCGCTCGCGAACGCGAGCCTGATCCGGTTGCCCGACGAGATCGACGACGACCGCGCAATCATGCTGTCGGATATTTTTCCGACCGGCTATTTCGGCGCACAACTGGCGGGCATTCGTACCGGCGATACGGTCGCGGTGTTCGGCGCGGGACCCGTCGGTCAATTCGCGATCGCAAGCGCGAAGCTGATGGGCGCGGGCCGGGTGTTGGTGGTCGATCGCGTTGCTTCCCGGCTCGACATGGCGTGCGCACAAGGGGCCGAAGTGATCAACTTCGACGACGAAGACCCGGTCGACATGATCCTGCAACTGACCGGCGGCATCGGCGTGGATCGCGTGATCGATGCGGTCGGCGTCGATGCGGTGCGCGCGGAGCACGGACCCGCCGCACAGAAAGCGAAGGACCAGCAGAAGCTGTTCGATCAGGAGGTCAGGGAGATCGCGCCGCAGACCAGGCCCGACGGGGACAACTGGCAGCCCGGGAGTGGCCCGTCGCAAGTATTGCAGTGGGCGGTGCGCGCCGTCGCCAAGGCGGGCACGGTGGCGATCATCGGTGTATATCCGCCGACCGATCGGGTGTTTCCGATCGGCGAGGCGATGAACCGCAACCTGGTGCTACGGATGGGCAACTGCAACCATCGCGCGGTGACGCCGCGGTTGATCGAACTCGTACGCAACGGCACGTTCGATCCGCTCGCGGTGTTGACCCAGCGCGAGCCGCTAGTCGATGCAATCGCGGCGTACCGCGAGTTCGACCGGCGGGAGCCTGGCTGGATCAAGGTGAAGCTGGTGCCCTGACTGGCTCACTGCCGTGAGAAACCCGGCTCAACTGATTCTCCGTCGCAGGACCGTCGATATCGCTGGACCATCAGACTCATGGCTCCTCGAAGACCGGCCACGGCGCGGGCGTCGTCGCATACGGCAGCATGGTCGAACAGGTGGAGGACAGCTCGCAATACCTGACCGACGAGGACCTGCATGCGATCGCGCATTACCTGCAGTCGCTGCCCGCCCAGCAGCCGTCGGGCACCTATACGGGCGGCGCCGATCCCGCGCGTTCGAGTGTGAACGGCAGCCGCGTGGCCGACGCGCTGAGCGTCGGCTTCAACGTCTACCGGTCGTTCTGCGCGAGTTGCCATCACGCGGACGGACGCGGCGTGCCGAACGCGTTTCCCGCGCTCGCCGGCAACCCGTCGGTAATCGCGGAAAATACGACCTCGCTGATCCGGCTGCTGATCGAAGGCGGCAACAGTCCGACGACCGAAAGCGGCCCGCCACGTCAGTCGATGCCGGCGTTCGCGACGACCCTCGCCGACGTCGAGATCGCCCAGGTGTTGACGTACATCCGCGGCGCCTGGGGCAACAATGCGCAGCCCGTCACCGCCAACGACGTCGCGACGTTGCGCAGCGAATTGCACAAATAGACGGAAGCCGCGCGCGGATCATTCATTAACCGACGCGCTGATATGCGCGATCAACGGATAGTGATCCGACGCGATTCGCGAAAGCGCCGTGCGATGCACGACGACACGCAACAGCCGTTCGCCCGGATGCACCCAGATGCGGTCCAGCGCGAACAGCGGAAAGCGCGTAGGAAACGTACGCAGCGCGGTCGCGCGATGGAAGTGTGTGACGAGCCGCCTGAGCGTACGGCCGTAGACGAACCACTCATTCAGATCGCCGAGCAGGATGACGGGCAGCGCGGGCGTGTCGAAGCTCTGCAACACCTGCTCCACTTGCGCGCGCCGTTCGCTGGAGGCAAGGCCGAGATGCGTCGCTACCACGCGCCACAGTTCGCCGTTGCAATCGATATCGGCGTCCAGCGCGCCGCGCGGCTCGCGGCTTCTGAAAGACAGGTCTAGCGTACGCACCGCGCGCACCGGATAGCGCGTCAGCACGGCGTTGCCATAGCGTCGCGCGGGCGTGTCGAAGGTTGCTCCGGGGACGGCGTCCAGGCCCGTCATGCGTTGCAGAACTGCAAGCACGTCGGGCGAACTCGCACCGCCCAATGGCACTTCCTGCAGCGCGAGAATATCCGCATCGATTTCAGCGAGCACATCGCCAATGCGTTCCGGCGCGAACTTGCCGTCGATCCCCACCGCGCCATGCAGGTTGTAAGTCCCGATGCGCAGTTCGCGTTCGCGCGCAAGCGTCATGCGCGGCCGTTCGATGCCAGGGTCGTGCATCAGTGTCATGAGCTGGCCTCGTCCTGACATCGTGATGACGTTTTGCCCGATGTATCGCGAGGCATCCCGCTGTGGTCGCGCAAACGCTGCGCGCGTTCGGCTTCATCGCTCGCGCGCGGCTTGTCAGCATCGCTCGGGGCGCCTTCGTGCGCATCGCTCCCGCGCGATCTGCCGAGAAAACGCTGCAACAGCACCGACAATCCGATCAGCACCGCGCCAATGCCGATCAGCACGGCGAACGAGCCGGCCGTCGGGCGCCGCAACGAAGCGACCAACTGATGCGCGAATGCAACCGTCAGGAAGATGCCCGGACCCATGCCGAGCATCGTGCCGATGATGAAGTCGCGCATGCGCACGTGTGATGCACCCGCAACGAGATTGACGATGGCGAACGGTGCGACCGGCAGGAGCCGCAACACGACGACCGCGACGATTCCGCGCTTAGCCACACGCTCCGACAGCCGGTTCACGCGTGCGCCCGCGAGTTTGCGGACCGCATCGCGCCCGAGCCGGTGGCCTATCCAGAACGACGTCGCGGCGGCCACGGTGGTGCCGATGAACGCATACAGGCCGCCCCACGCCGCGCCGAACACGACTCCCATCGTCGCGATCAGCAAGGTCACGGGGGCGGCGACGACGGCCGCGGCGACATAGGCGAGCACGATCCACAGCGGCGCAAGCGGCAGCGCCTCGATCTGCCGCGTCGCATTCGCGAACGATTTCAGGTTGACGTAGCTGGCGAGCGGCGACCAGTGCCACGCCGCCGCGAGCCCGACGACCAGCAACGCGAGCACGCCGAGCAACGCATATCGTCCAATCAGCGGCCGCGCTTTCTCGGCGGGCACGAGCTGATCGATGAGCTCGTTCGCGGCGATGGGTGTTTCGGGATCGATGAGCGCATCGGGCGGAATCAGTCGATCGAGCTCGGCTGAGACCTGCGGATCGAGATCGGCGAGCGTTCGATGCTTCGCGCGATCGCGCTGCAACGCATGAATCGCCGCTGTCACGCTGCCGCGCGCATCGCGCTCGCGCACGAAGTCCGCGACTTCGCAGCCGAGATGCTCGGCGAGCAAGGTGTCGCGCATCTTCGCGATCGCACGGCGGATGCGTGCATCGGCACCCGCATCGATCGACACATTGCACTCGCTGTCGAGCACCATCGAGCGATTGTTCAGGTTCGCGGAACCGACGATCAGCAATTCGTCGTCGACGATCATCAGCTTGCTGTGCACGTTGACGATGGATTCGCCCAGGCCGGGCACGTCGGGACTCAGCAGGCGATAACGGCCGTACTGGTCCGCATCCTTGAGAATGCCGTGCAGGCGCGCACGCAGCACGCCCATCGTCACTTTCTGCAGCCAGCCGGTCTGATTGCGAGGCACGACGATCGTCAGCTCCGGACCATCCTCCCGCGCGAGCGATTCGCTCAGCGCCGCGCCAATCGATGCCGACGTGAAGTACTGGTTCTCGATATAAATGCTGCGGCGCGCACGCGCGATGGCATCGAGATACTGGGTGCGGATTTGCTGCTTACTTTCGCGGCCCAGGTATGCGGGCTCCGTGAGCGAGATGGCAATGTCGACATTTTCCAAATCGACGCTGCGCGACGGCGGCCACGGGTCCTGCGTCGGCGGCACGGGTTGCGCGTGGATTGCGTGCTTTCTCTTGCACGCGCGTGCCCACCGCTCGCGCGCGAGCATGCCGATTTCGCGTGCGGCCTCGCCATCGAACATCGAATGGACATCGTGAGACGGCTGATACGGCGCGCCGTTTGCATCACGGCGCAGAGGATTATCGGCCTGATGCTGTTGCGTGTCCCAGCGCGACCGCGTGAGATCGAGACCGCCGACGAACGCTAGACAATCATCAATTACGACGATTTTCTGGTGGTGCGAGCCGCCCAACGGATGCTTGCCGTCCATCTGAAACGCGATGCGCCGGTGCGTGCGCCAACCCATCCTGAACACCGGTAGCCATTCGCGTTCGAACGCGTAGAGCATCGCGAAGTCCCACGGGAGAATGTAGACGCGCAGCAGGCGCTTTTGCGCGGAGACTGCGTGCAGAAAATCGCCGAGCGCTTCAGGAAAGCCATCGTTCGAACCTTCGGGCGTCAGCTTCATGCGGCTGTCGATATCCCAGCCGAGGATGAACACCGTGCGCTCTGCACGCGTGATCGCCTCGCGCAGCACGCGAAAATAATCGGCTCCGTCGATCAGCAGGGTGAAGCGATTCGCATGACGCACGCTCGCGCAGTTGCGTCCCGGCTCGAAGAACGATTCATTCATGACAAGTTCGCGGTCACATTGCGGAAACGATGCGCAAGATGCGTGCCGCGGCGTCCATCAGCCGCGCTTTCGATACCTGAAAGTATCGAGTCTCGCCCGGGATTCGGGACACATCGTGCGGAACGCGGGTATCGACATGGCAGCTCGAGAACATACCGAGCTTCGCCAGTTCTGCATCCACGCGCAACCGGTCCCCGCGGACAGGCTTGCCCAGCCTGATAGCCAAAGCAGACGACGAACGCCGCGAACGGCAACGCTTTGTGTTTGAGCTATTTGGTCGCAACGATGCCCGCAGGGCGGTGCCCGGTCTAGCGACCGTGATTCACCAGAATGCACACGGGACTTTTGCGTTTGGCGATCGCGGCGGCATAGTCCTCGGAGAACGCCCGCTGCGCGAAGCAAGGCGCCGAGCTCGCGAGCAGGGCATCGACCTGCGCATATTGTTTGTTGAACACCCATGGCCGGCGTGCGAGCGTGCGGTCGTCGAGCCAGTAGGGACTCCAGTCTCGGGTCGTCTCGATGACCTCGCGCGCGAATTCCGGCCCGTACTCTAGCGCGCCCTCGATAACAACATCGATATACGACTCGACGAGCGGGAATTTCGCGTCAGGCACCGGAAGCCCTTCTCCCGGCGCTTTGCCCTGGGCCTTCGGCACGTAGACCCAGACAGTTCCCTGCGTCGGCAGCGGCTGCCACGACACCGCCTCGATAAGCGCCCGCGGCACCTCGACGCGCACGTATCCCTTCTCGCGCTCGTCGAACGCGGACATGTCGTTGCCGGCAACGGGATAGATCACTCCATTGATCGTCATCGGCGTCTCGCCCTCGAACGGACGCCGCAGGCCGAGCGCCGTGAACCCGGAGGATGCGCGGTCGCTCCAGCTGCGCACATAGCCGAACGCCGCCGAGACGCGCACCGGAATCGCCGCAACCGGCTTGCCGGCCGTGGCGGCACGCGATGGCGTGTTGATGAGCGATCCGTAGCCGAAAATGAACTGCGTCGGCTGATCGGGAAGACGCGTTCCCCAGAAGTCGGTGGTCTGCGCTAGCGCTGCCGAGCCAAGCAGCGCTAGCGCTACAACGAATCCTCGAATCTTTGTCATCGCCGACATCGTCATATCTCCGTCCAATGCGTTACCGCAGATGATCGCTTCAGCCAGGGCGGCCCCGGCAAAACGCGCGCGCCTGGCCTCAGGGTCGTGCAACCGGATTTCCGAGCCAACTGAAATCGAAACTGGCGGCAGGACCGACGCACGGAGCGATTCTAAGTCGAAAGCGTCCGGTGCGAGCCGGCACGTACAATCCGGTAGATCCGGACAGGTGACGCGCAACGGAAGATCTTTCGACAATGACAGGAAAGGACAGACCCGATGCCGAATTCTGAGCGCACGCGGCTGACTGCGCTGATCGACTCTGTCTGGCGCATCGCGTTTCGCCTCGGATTTCCGCTCGCCCGCGGGTGGTGGCACTTGCGCCGGCCTCGCCATGAGGGCGCGCTAGTCGCTATCTACGTCGGCCAGTCGCTGTTGCTGCTGAAGTCATCGTACCGTGCCGAATGGGGGTTCCCGGGCGGCAGCGTCCGGGCCGGTGAAACACCTGCTGCCGCGGCGCTGCGCGAGATGGCCGAGGAGATCGGGCTCGCGTTTCACCCGTTACTCCCGGCAGGCAGCGCAGCCGGCGAGTGGGATGGGCGAAGGGACCGGGTGCATTTCTTCGAAATGCGCATCGATCACTTACCCGAACTGCGGCTGGATCATCGCGAGATCGTCGCCGTGCATCTGGCGTCGCCGCAGGAATTGCCCGGCTTCGCGGTGACGGGCGCGGTCGCTGCGTATCTCCGCAGGGATGTGCGCCGCTAGCCGAGCCGCCCGGCGCGCGGTCGGTGTGACGCCGGACCCCGCGCGATGCGCGTTGCGCGACCATCGCGGGGCCATGGCCGGTAACGCGTCATCCGATGTGTGCGAGCACGATCAGCGTCAGCGTGACGACGATAGCGCCGCCGATTCGCGTGGCGATCTGCGCGAAGGGCATCAGTTGCATCCGGTTCGCCGCGGTCAGGATCGCGACGTCTCCTGTGCCGCCCTGGCCGCTATGGCATGCATTCACGATCGCCGTGTCGATCGGGTAGAGCTTGAGCCGGCGCGCAACCAGAAAGCCGGTGCCCATCAGTGTCGCCACGGTCGCGACGATCGTCACGAGATTGGCCAACGTGAACGCGGCGATCAGCTTGTCCCATGGGGTCATGGCGACGCCGATCGCGAACAGCAGCGGATATGTCACCGCGGTCGAAAAGAACTTGTAGACGACGAATGCGCCTTCCTGCAACTGCGGCGAGACCGCACGCGCCAGCTTGACCAGCACCGCGAGGAAGAGCATGGCAACCGGTGCGGGCAGACCGAACAGGTTGCGGCACATCAAGCCAAGCAGGTACAGCGTGATCGCCGTGATGCCGGCCGCCGCGATATGCGTCACATCGATATGACCGCGAATCTCCTCCTCTTCAGGATCCATTTCGTCTGTCTCTCCGGGCTGCAGGCGCCCCTCGCCGGTGAGATGGGGAAAGCGCTTGCCGAGCATGTCGAGTGCGCCGGCGAGCACGATGGCGGTGAGGCTGCCGAGCATCACCGGCGGCAACACTTGTGCAAACAGCTCGCCCTGCGGCAGATGCATGATTTCCGAATAGCCCACCGACAGCGGAATGGCGCCTTCACCGACACCCCCCGCCATGATCGGCACGACGATATACAGCAGCGTATGACGCACGCCGAGTCCGAATGCCGAGCCGACCGCGATACCGACGATGCATGCGGCCAGCGAACCCAGTGCGAGCGGCACGAAGATCTTCAGAAAGCCCTTGATCAGCACGCGCCGGTCCATGCTGAGAATACTGCCGACGATGATCGACGCGATGAACAGATAAAGGAAATTGCTCTGCTTCGTGAACTCGGTCGTGAGGCCGAGAATTGGCTTGGGCAACAGGTGATAGTAAGTCAGTGCGGAAGGCACGAACGTCGCGCAGATCGCGGCCGCGCCGATATTGCGCAGAAGCGGCAGGCGCTTGCCAAGTTCCGCGCAGGTGAAGCCGAAGAACGCCAGCACGGCGATCGCCATTGAAATCTCACCCGGGATCTTGCCCGTCACCGCGAACCCGGTAATTAGCGCGAGCAGAATGAAATAGACCGGCAGCGGGATGATGCCGATTCTGTATTCCATCAGCTTCCACCAGCCTTCGGGCCAGAATCGAGTGACGTTGTCGGGCCGCTGCGCGGCCGCCGCCGGTGAGTGCTTCGGCGTAGGTGAGGTGATGGACAAAATACGACTCCTTGATTTGATGCCGGGAATGTATGCCGGCGTCGCGTTTCTATAAGGTCGAAGTGGTATCCGATGAGTGAGCGGAACCGGAATGACAAAAAGCCCCAGGCTGAAAGGCGCACGCGCGCTTACCCAGGCAATACGCCGTGCCGGATCGAACAACGGATCAACTCGGAATTATTTGCAATGCAGAGCTTCTGCATCGTCCGCGTCTTGGGTTTGATGATGTCTTCGCGGTGAGAAGACTGCCGAAGCTTGCTCCCGGGCGGTCGCGTCATCAACGCTGAGCCACACCTGTCCGTCGCACCGCGCGCAAATGGCCAGCTTCCTCGCATGCGACGCGTCCGGACGAACTACGCTCCCGCGGTATCCGCATGCTGCGCATGCGTAGGTGAAACGTACTCCAGTGAGTGTCTCCATCAGCCTTGTCTGCCGCTGAGGTTGCGGATCTCGCCCGGGCTTATCGTCCAGCGCGCGGCAGATATCGACCATCAGGTCGTTGTCGCTGGCGAAGCGCATCACAAAATCAAATCCGTCCGGACAGATACGTCGCAATTCGTTCGAGATACGTAGGCATTTGATGTCCTGCTCCATGACCGGCATCGCGAGCCGTGTGCTGGCTATAGGGTTGCCTGCGCAGCGTTCGCCTACGAACAGTGCAACGACTCCCGCGAGGCGCTCGGCCCAGTCGCCTGGCCGGAAGAGCTTGCGCTGCGACGTCACGCCGCGGATCAGGTGGTGTTCGATGCCATCGTTAGTCATGTTGCGGCTATCGCGGCATGCGCGTCGTCAGGTAGCAGGTGTAAGCATTGTGATTGCGTGGGCTCATCCAGCATCGCGTTCCGGCGTTGAAAGCACGATGGAGTCCCCGCAATCGAAGATGCAATTCTAGGAGCGCGGAACCTTCTGAACGCTTTCAGCCACTGCACGTTCCGATGGGGGTTTTCCATGAGCAAATCCGCAGGCCATTTCATGGAAATCCCCTAAATGCAGGTCCTGACCGTGAAAGCCGGGAGAAGGGTTGCCGCTCCGACAATCCCGCCACCGACGCAATCGAAGTTAAGTCTGTCTCGTCATTGCGGTGGCTTCCAGCCTGTTGTTCAGCCTTGCCTCGCAGCACGCGGCAGCCGCGGAGAGCGGCAGATCACGATCATGGTGGGCAGTGTCACGAAGCTCACCTGGAGTTGGGCAAGAACGTATACGAACGAGTTAGTGAGCTCGAAAGAGGTCGAGGGCGTCCTCGCCGTATCACAAGAGGAATCCGAATAATCGGTGCAAGCGTCGTCGTGTATATCAGTAGAGCCACTGTGTTGCATAAATGACACGGGAAAGGAACGTGAAGGATTGGGATGACTAGCATGGCCAGCATTCGCATACCGAACCGGTTGCAGGGACCTTGAGACGCACGCAGCCGTTTGCAGGGAAAACACAATTTCAACGCAGTAGTCTGAGGAGACATCTTGAAGGCGAAATATCTTTCGCTGGCCGTCGCGGTCAGCGCACTCGGGGCAAGCGGCGCGCACGCGCAGTCGAGCGTGCAGCTTTATGGGCTGATGGATCTGAGCGTGCCGACTTACCAGTCCCACGCGGATGCCAACGGGAATCACGTCATCGGCATGGGCATTGGGGGAGAGCCGTGGTTTAGCGGCAGCCGCTGGGGCCTGAGGGGCGCCGAAGACATTGGCGGCGGTTCGAAGATCATCTTCCGACTGGAGAGCGAATTCGTTGTCGCCAATGGCCAGATGGAAGATCCGGGGCAGATCTTTGACCGCGATGCGTGGGTCGGTATCGAGAACGACACGTTCGGCAAAATTACGGCAGGCTTTCAGAACACCATTGCGCGCGATGCTTCGGCGATCTATGGCGATCCGTATGGCAATGCGCGGCTGACGACGGAAGAGGGCGGCTGGACGAACGCCAACAACTTCAAACAGATGATTTTCTACGCGGCCAGCGCGACCGGCACGCGTTATGAAAACGGCGTCGCGTGGAAGAAGCTGTTCGACAATGGCATCTTTGCGAGTGCAGGTTACGCGTTCGGCAACCAGACGAGTTTCGGCACCAATGCGAATTACCAGGTTGCACTGGGCTATAACGGCGGCCCGTTCAGCGCGTCGGGCTTCTATAGCCACGTGAACCGCGAAGGCAACACGAACCAGTCGTTCTCGGTCGGCGGCAACTATGTGTTTGGAATTCTGCGTGCCAACGCCGGCTACTTCCGTTATCTCGGCAATCAGGGCGCGCTGGGTCAGCGTCAGGATAACGCGTGGACCGTGTCGCTCAAGCTGTCGCCGAAGGGTCCGCTCGATTACCAGCTCGGCTATCAGCAGATGCGCGTGAAGAATGCCGCGTATAACACCGACGGTGATATTCCGAATGCGAACATCGGCGCATTCGACCCAACCTCGGGCTTGCACGACGGTTGGAAGGAAACGCTGTATTGGTCCGCGTTTTATCACCTGTCCAAGCGCACTGAAGTCTATCTGGCCGGCGACTATATGAGGCTGCATGGCGGCTATACGGTCGGCAGCACGTTCGGCGCGACCAACCAGCTCGAACTGACCACGGGTGTGCGTACCCGATTCTGATCGGGAACACAGCCTCGCAGGGCATCCGTTTCAACGATGTTCTCCAGCGTGCGGTCGCGGACTTTTCCGCGGCCGCTTTTTCGTTTCAGCAGGCGAGGGAGAGGCATGTTCAGCAATACGTCTATCAGAACCGCGCTTACCGTGACCATCGCCGGCTACACAGCCGCGTTGATGTTCGTGATCGCGATATCCGTCGCCGGTTTGAAGACCACGAACGAGGCGCTCGAGAAGATGTACACCGAACAGACCGTTGCGATGCGCCACCTCGCCGCGAGCGGCGAGGCGCTTCTGAACGTGCGCGTCGATCTCGGCGCCTACGAAACGCTCGTGGCACAGGGAAAGCCCACTGATGCGGTGCTCGCTCGCGTCCATGCCGGGCTTGCGGACAGCGATCGCGAACTGGCGGCCTATTTCGCGCAGCCTGCGTCGGACGACGACGAGAAGGCGCTGACCGACACGCTGCGCGCAAAGCGCGAGCAGTTGCTGAAACAGGTGCTTCTACCTGAAGTCACGGCGCTCGACCAGAACGATTTCATCACCTTCCGGAGCACGGAACGGCAGGCGCCCGATGCGGTGTTCAGCGACTATAAGCATGCCGAATCTGCGCTCGAAAACTTCCAGATGAGGCACGAGGAAGCCCGCTTTACCTCGGCCCAACAGCACTTTCGTTTACTGTGCTGGGTGTTCGCCGCAATCGGGCTGGTCGCCCTGGTGCTTGGCGTCTGCACGCGCTTCATGGTGAAAGCAGCGATTCTTCGACCTATCGACGCGGTAATCGAGCACTTCGAACGAATCGCGGCCGGCGACCTCACGGGACAGACCGGCGGCGTGCACGCCAACGAAATGGGGCGCCTGATGGCCGCGCTGGCCCGCATGCAGCAGAGTCTCGTTGCCGCGGTCAGTCAGGTTCGTTTCGGCACGGCGGCAATCGCACAGGGTGTGCGAGAGATCGCGAGCGGCAATGCCGATCTGTCGGCGCGCACCGAACAGCAGGCGGCGACGCTGGAGGAGACGGCCGCGAGCATGGAGGAATTGACGGCGACGGTCAGACAGAACGCCGACAACGCGCGCGAGGCCAATACGCTCGCTGAAAACGCGTCGCGAACCGCGGCACGTGGCGGCGAAGTGGTCGATCAGGTGATCGACCTGATCGCCGACATGTCGTCGGGCTCGAACCGGATCGTCGACATTATCGGCGCGATCGAAGGTATCGCCTTTCAGACCAACATACTTGCACTAAATGCCGCCGTGGAAGCCGCGCGAGCCGGCGACGAAGGACGAGGATTCGCCGTGGTGGCGGGTGAAGTGCGTGCGTTGGCGCAGCGCTCGGCGGCCGCGGCGAAAGAGATCAGGGAACTGATCGTCAGTTCGGTGGCGAAGGTCGAGAATGGGTCCGAACTGGCGATACGCGCCGGCGCGACCATGTCGGAGATCGTTGGTGCTGCGCGCAACGTGACCCGTATCGTGAGCGAAATCAGCGTGGCTTCGGAAGAACAGTCACGGGGCATCGACCAGATCAGCCGCGCGGTCACGCACATGGACAAGGCGACTCAGCAGAATGCCGCGCTCGTCGAGCAGGCTGCGGCTGCCGCGGCATCGCTCGAGGAGCAGGCGGCCGCGCTCGACGGCGCGGTCGCGGTGTTCCGGATGAGCGAGCCGCTCGTGTCTTCCGGCGAGCCAAGCGGGAAGCGGCCGGAGCGGGTTGCCGCACTTTCGCCCGCGTGCGCATGACGATGCGCACGCTATCGCAGCGCAACCTGTGCGGTAATTGAAGATCCAACTGCACGACAGTGACGTGCGTGGAGGTGCAACATGGACACTCGAGCGATGCTGCGCCGCATTGCGACCGGTTTGCTTGCCGGCATGGTTCTCTTTGGCTTAAGTGGTTGCAATGCGTTGAGCGGGCCGCCCGCGCCAGAATGGCCGGGCCCTCACGCACCGTATCCGTTCCCCGGCGATGTCCCGCATCGAACGCAGTGATGACGAGCACAGCCAACCTCGGCGCTTGCCTGTCAATGCCCGAGGCCGGGAAACGCAATCCAGTACGGCGGCAGTGTGTTGATATGCGACGAGCCCGCTTTCAGCCCACAGCGGGCATTCGTGAATTGCCTCAGAATACAAGCCGATGAAGCAACTCCACGTTTTGTAAAACCACATTTCACTGAGGCTACCAATGGTTGATTGGTCTGCTATCGCGATCGTCTTTTCCCTGTATGCGGCGGCTGTCGTCATACCCGGGCCGAACTTCGTCGCAGTCACTCACAAGGCGGTCGCCGGCAGACGCTCCGATGCGCTCGCGCTTGTCGCCGGGATCGTGATGGTGAATCTGTTCTGGGCGACTTGTGCCATCCCTTGGTATCGGAATGGTGTTCGCTATTTTCCCGTGGCTCGCTGTCGGCGTTAGGCTTGCTGGCGCGGCCTATCTGATCTGGTTCGGGCTGCGGCTCGTTGTGTCGGCACGGGCAACCCCCTCGGGAGCGCGTCACCCAACGAAGGCGCCTCTGTTTCGTGCCGCGTTCCTGCAAGGTATCGCGACAAATATCGCGAACCCGAAGTCCATCGCCTTTTATGCGGCGGTCTTTTCCTCAGCGGTGCCCACCCACGTTTCCATGCCGACGTTCTTCGCGATGCTTGCTACTGTCGGTGCATCAGCGACGTGCTGGTACGGAGCAGTCGCGCTCGTTCTATCGCACACGGTGATCGCGACGGCGTATCGTCGCGCGAAGGCATGGATCGACCTCACCTGTGGAGGGCTCATGATTGCGCTGGGAATCCGGCAGGCATTTCGTTGACAAAGTGCCCGGCGCAGCCCATCTGAACGGCCGCTTTGCGTGTGGGCGAGCGTCCCTGCTATGCGGCTCGCTGCGCTTCGAGCAATTGCGGATAATTGCCCGCGACCTCGCGGAAGATGTCGCTGATCGACTGCCCGCCTGGATCAAGACGGCCGTCGGCTTCCCATGCATCGAACGCGTCGAAGATCTTGTGCTTCAGGAAGTGCCGCCACACAACCGGCACACCGGCCAGGATTTCCGTAAACACCGCGTAGCGCTCGCGCGTCCAGCGCGCTTCATAGGCGGTGCGCGCCGCGCCGTAATCGAAGTGCGCGGCCGGCGTGCGCGGCGCGTTCGCCTGGAGTTCGGTGCGCCGCGCAGCGGTCGCTTCCATATCTAGTTCGCCCGCGCGCAGTACGACGCCGTAGAGCGCCAGCGCATCCGCTTCGCTCAGATAGCCGCGCGTCACGTCGGTCGCGACCATCCGCGGATCGCGCTCGTACGGGTTGCCATAACCGCCGCCGCCGCAGCCTTCCAGGCGGATCACGTCGCCTGGGTCGCACACGACCAGATCGGTCACGCCAAGGTTCTCTTCCTGCACGGTGCCCGGGTTGCGCGTGAAGCGCGACGTCGATCCCGCCTTGCCGCCGAGCACGCCCCACGACGCGAAGCGTGAGCGGTCGCGATTGCGCGCGGTCACCAGCGTGCCCGGCGAGAACACGCGGAACTCCATCACGGTGCCGAGTCCGCCGCGATAGCGTCCCGCGCCCGCGCTGCCCGGCACCATGCCGTACTTCAGGATGCGGATGGGCACCTCGGCTTCGTTGATCTCGACCGGCGTGTTGCGCAGGAACGCGACGTTGGCGCCTGACGCGTCCGAGCCATCGCCGTTGATCATGCCGCCCGCGCCGCCGCCGACCGGACCGATTGCCGCGATCACGGTGCGTCCGTCGCTATCGAGGGTGCGCACGTTCAGAATCGACATGCCGCCGGCCGGGCACGCGGGCAGCCGGTCCGGACAGACCATCGAGAACGCGCCGAACGTGACGTTCTGCGCGACCTTGCAGGTCAGACTGCGCATGCCGACCGCCGCGGGCGGTAGGCAGTTCATGATCGTGCCTTCCGGCAGCACACAGCGCGCGACCTTCAGCATGCCCGCATTGAGCAGCAGATCCGGGTGCAGCGAATACAGCACGTAATTGAGCCCGACGAGCGCGAGCACGTGCCGCTCCTTGCCACCGGTCGGCATGTTCAGCGACGAATTGAGCTGCGGGTCGCTGCCGGTGAAATCGAGCACCAGCGATTCCCCTTGCACTTTCAGATTCAGCGCGACGCGCAGCGGCTTGCCGTTGACCGCATCCTCGTCGGCGTACTCGGCGAAGAAGTATTCGCCATCCGGCATGCCGGCGACGATCGCCCGCGCCTGCTCTTCCGAGTAGTCGATCATCGCGTGCATGCCGGCCTTGAAATCGTCGATGCCGAAGCGTTCGATGATTTCGAGCACACGCCGCTCGCCGGTCATCAGCATCGCGATTTGCGCCTTCAGGTCGCCGCGATTCTGCTCGGCGGCGCGGACGTTGATCGCCATATGGTCGAGGAGCGTCTCGTCGAGCACGCCCGCGCGCACGATCCTGGTCGGCGCCCAGCGAATGCCTTCCTGATAGATCTCGGTCAGCGTGCGCGACAGCGACGCGGGCACCGCGCCACCCATGTCGGTGTTGTGGATGTGCCCGCCGACGTAGCAGACGATCTCGCCGTTGTAGAACACCGGCTTCCACATCATCACGTCGGGAGTGTGCGTGGCGACGTAACCGCTGTACGCGTCGTTGGTCATGCCGATGTCGCCCGGCTCGTAGTGATCGATCGCCTCGATCACCGAGCCGAAGTCGAGGCCCGGATACCAGGTCGCGCCGAGCGTTTTAGGCGACGCGAACGTGAGCCCCGCGGGCGTCATGATCGTGCAGGAGAAATCTTCGGTTTCCTTGACGAAAGCCGAGTGCGCGGTGCGCATCAGTGTGTGGGCCATGCTTTCCGCGGCCGCGACGCAGTAATTGGCGAAGATCTGTAGAACGGATCGATTGAATGTCATGGTCTAGTCCTTCGGATATCACTGGCGCTTCACTGAGCCGACAGCAGCAGGTTGCCGTATTCGTCGACGACGGCTTCGAAGCCCGGCAGCACGCAGGTCGTCGTGTCGTCCTGCGCGATGATCGCGGGGCCGTGAAAGCGATGACCGGCGAGCAGCACCGAGCGGTGGTACAGCGGCACCTTGCGCCAGGCGCCGTCCAGATACACATCGATCAGCGCCTCGACGCGCGGCGCGCCTTCGCCGAGCGCGATCTTCGGCATCTCGGGCTTCGGTGTCGGCAGGCTGATCACGAGGCGCAGCGCCACGACCTGCACGGGCGAACTCGCGTCGCTGTGGCCATACAGCCGATGATGCTCGCGGTGAAACGCGGAGCCGATCGTCGCGATGTCGCCGTTGCGAATGGCTTGCGGATCGAGCGGTGTGTCGACTTCGAACGACTGGCCGCGGTAGCGCATCTCGGCCGAGACGAGCATTTCCGCGCCTGCATCGGAGCCCGTTTCGTTGATGATCCACTCGCGCGCCTGCGCTTCGAGCGTCGCGAGGTCGCCGGCGAGTTTGTCGAGCGAAGCGGTGTCGAGCGGATAGTAGGTGGTGCGCACGAAGTCGTTCTTCGTATCGGCGATCAGGCCGCCCAGCGCGCTCAGCACGCCCGGCGTGGTCGGCACGATCAGATGGCGCATGTTCAGAGCGCGCGCAAGGAAGCCGCCGAGCATCGGGCCCGCGCCGCCGAACGGCATCAGCGAGAATGCGCGCGGATCGATGCCGAAGCGCGACACGATACGGCTCACGCCGCCGTACATGCCGGACACCGCGACGTCGATGATCGCGGCCGCCGTTCGATGCACGTCGAGGCCGAGCCGTTGCGCGAGCGGTTCGATCGCGCGGCGGCTCGCTTCGACGTCGACCTGCACCGCGTTATAGCCGAGCGACGCACGGCCCAGCACGCCGATCACCGCGAACGCGTCGGTGATGGTCGGGCGTGTGCCGCCGCGGCCATAGCAGACCGGACCCGGGTTCGAGCCGGCGCTTTCCGGACCGACCTTCAATACGCCGAAATCGTCGACCCATGCGATCGAGCCGCCGCCATCGCCGATCGACGAAACCGACACCGACGGGATATGAATCTGGAAGTCGCCGATGTA
Organism: Paraburkholderia sp. JPY419; assembly: GCF_050435705.1. Lineage (NCBI taxonomy): Bacteria > Pseudomonadati > Pseudomonadota > Betaproteobacteria > Burkholderiales > Burkholderiaceae > Paraburkholderia > Paraburkholderia sp. JPY419. The sequence continues at coordinate 641,155 of NZ_JBNDKV010000001.1, forward strand.
CTCGCCGGTCGCGTACTGCGGTTTGCCATCGACGATCAGCGCGACGTCGGCCGTCGTGCCGCCGATGTCGAGGCTCATGCAGTCCTTGATCTTGCACATGCCGGCCAGATACGACGCGCCGATCACGCCCGCGGCGGTGCCCGACAGGATCATCTGCACGCAATTGCTCTTGCCGTGCTCGGCGCTCATCACGCCGCCATTCGACTTCGTCACTTTCAGGTCCGCGCCGACGCCGCTTTCGGCAAGTGCGGCCTGCAAGCGCGTCAGGTATTGCGACACGCGCGGCTGCACGTAGCCGCCGATCGTCGCGGTGACCGTGCGTTCGTATTCGCGGATGATCGGCCACACTTCGTGCGAACACGATACGAAAAACCCGGGCGCCGCTTTCTCGATGATCGCTTTGACCTGCTGCTCATGCGCGGGATTGCGATAAGAATGCAGCAGCGAAATCACGACGCCTTCGCAATGCGCCGCCTGCAGCGCTTCGAGCGCGGCGAGCACGCTCGCTGCGTCGATGGGCGCTTCCTCGGTGCCGTCGGGGCGCATGCGGCCATCGACGCCAAATACGCGATCGCGCGTGATGAGCGGTTCGGGGCGCCGCGACATCAGGTTGTACATGTCGGGGATCTTCAGGCGCGCGATATCCAGCACGTCCTCGAAATGGCGCGTCGTGATCAGCGCGAGGCGCAAGCCCTTGCGTTGCACGACCGAGTTCACGCCGACCGTCGTGCCGTGCGTGAAGTACACGACTTCGTGCGGATCGATGCCAAAGCGCGCTTTCAGGCCTTGCATGCCGTCGATCACTTCGCTGCCCGGCGAATCCGGCCGCGAGAACACTTTCAACGTGCGCGTGGTGCGCGTCTCGTCGTCCAGCACGGCGAAGTCCGTAAACGATCCGCCGATATCCACTCCAATTCTCAAGCCCATTGCCGTCCCTTTAGGTAAGCCTCGCAGACCATTCGCGTCTGCGTCCACCCGACGCGCAGCGCGGGTCGTCACATCATCTCGGGACTCGCCAGCCGGGTTCCATCGCTAAAGCGCGTCAACCGGTACGGCTGAATATCGATCCCGGTTGCGTCATTGGTCACGATGCGGCTAACCAGCATGCCGGCTCCCGGTCCCAACCCGAAGCCATGACCGCTGAACCCGGACGCGATCACGAGGCCGGGCGTGCTGTCCACACGCGACATCACCGGCACCAGATCGGGCGTCGTGTCGATCGCGCCGGCCCAAGCATGCGCGACACGCAATCCCGACAGCTCGGGAAATACCGTCGCGACGTTTTCCAGCGCACGGGTCGGCCACTCGGCATCGGGCACAGGATTCAGAACCCGCGTTAGCTCGAACGGCGAGATGTCGTCGTTACGCCAGTCGGCACTCCCTTCGGGGCCGCCGAAGAACGGTTGCGCGATCCGGAACTTGAGCTTCTTGTTGAGTTTGCTGCGGAACATCTTGCGAAACTTGACCGCGTGCCGCAGGTTCTGCGGCGCGATTTCCATGCGTCCGTAGCCGGGGACCGCGATCGTATAGCCGCCGTCGAGCCGCCGCCTCATCGCGAAGTTCGGGCCGGAGAAGCACCCGTCTATCACGGCCGGCGCTTCGGCCGTGCGCAGCGCGGTGCCGATCACGTTGACCGCCGGCAGATCGATGCCATGACGCCGGCAGAAGAGGGCACTCCACGCGCCGCCGGCCAGCACGACGCTGCTCGTGCCGATCAGGCCGCGCTCGGTCCATACACCGGAGACACGGCCCGCGCTGATATCGAGTCCGCGAACCGCGCAGGTCTGATGCACACGCGCGCCGAGCCGTTGCGCGCCTCTTGCAATGGCGGGCGCCGCTTTCGACGGCTCCGCGCGTCCATCGGAATGCGACCACACGCCGCCTGCCCACTTCGCCTGACCATTGGGAACGCGCGCCGCCAGCTCGCGAGCCGACAGCAACTGACTATCGAAGCCGAGCGCACGGGCCCGGCCGAGCCATGTTTCCCATTGCGCGACGTCCGCGGACTGCTCGCTTCCGTACAGGATGCCGGCTCGCCTGAAGCTAATGTCTTCGCCGAGTTCGTCGCTCAACTCGCTCCAGCGCGCGAGGCTTTGCATCGCGAGCGGCAACTCGTGCAGATCGCGGTTCTGCTGACGCACCCAACCCCAGTTGCGTCCCGATTGTTCGGCGCCAATGATGCCTTTCTCGAGCAGCACGACCGATACGCCGCGCCGCGCAAGCTCGTAAGCGGTGCTGGCGCCGATAATGCCGCCGCCGATCACCGCGACGTCACAGCGAGCGGGGAATCCGTCGCTATTCGAAACTTCGTCGATTCTTAGCATGTTCGAGCCACCATGATGGATGTGAGCGGCGATTACCGGGTGCGTGTGGCCGCAGTCAAAAGATCACGTAGATCTTGCGCAGCGTTTCGTCGATGTTCCAAAGCCCTTCGGTGTTGGCTTCGAAGAACAGCGTGTCGCCGGCGGCGAAGCGGATCGTGTCTTCTCCGTCGGGTGTGAAGGTGCCGCTGCCCTTGATGAAATGCATGACCTCCGCCTGCTTGACCGAGCGCCTGTAGGTGCCGGGCGAGCACTCGAACAGCCCGGTGTCGACCGCGTCATGACCCGGAATCACGTACTGGCGTCCCGCTACGCGTGACGGCTCGGTGCCGGGCAGGCCGGCGGTTCCCCAATCCTCGAGGGCGGTGACTTCCGCCGCTTGCCTGATCTGCTGGACTTTCATGTGGTTTGTTCCTGTTGGCGTGAGCGCAGGTCGATACGGCGTTCGATCCGGCCTAGCCGGGCCACGGTGACGCCGGCGCGCAACTGGCGCAGCGACGGCATCACGAGCATGCAGTCGTCGTACGGCGTCGCGACCGGCTGGCCATCGGACCAGGCGATCACGGTGCCGGCGTGCTCGAACGTTTCCAGCCCGGTGTAGGGCCCCGCGAAGCGGAAGTCCATGCTCTTTGCAACGACCGGTTCGGTCACGCGGACGATGCGCATTTCGTCGGGCAGCGGCCTGATCCAGCCGGACGGCAGATCCGCCGCGTCGACGATGCCCGAGAGCAACAGAAAACGCGCGGTGCTGTCGCGCGCGACCGTCACTGCGCTGGCTTCCCAATGCTGACCGCATTCGATCAGCAGCGCGTTCTTCGCGCTCGCGTCGTCGCCGAAGCCTTCGTAGTCGCGCATCCGGCGGCCTTCGGGGTGGCCTTCGTCCTGGATCACGGTGGCGGGCGCGCCGAGCCGCTCGGCCAGTTCCGCGCCTTTGCGCAGCGGGCCCGCGACGATCAGCGGCGCGCTTTTTTCATGCATCGAATGCAGATCGAGCAGCAGGTCGACCGTGTCGATCACCGGCCGCATCGCGCGCGCACGATCGAGTTCGGACGAGCGCGCTGCAACGTCGTCGAGTTTCGCGGCGGTCCATACGCGATTGAAGTCCTGATCGACGAAGCGGGCCTTGTCGGGCGTTGCCGGATCGAAGCTCGCGTAGGCGGCGACGTTCGCGAACGACAGCGTGAGCTTGCCGCGGCGCGGCCGCAGCCCGCCGCGCAACAACGCGTCGACGGTGATCGCGCCGCACACTTCGTTGCCGTGCGTGAGCGCGTTGATCATCACGTGCGGCCCGGGTTGGCCGGAGTCGAACGTGTGCACGTATGCGATGCCGGTGTTGCCGTCGGCGTGCGCCGAGATGTCCGGGAATTCGACTTCGATCGGATAGGCTTGCATGTTTACTCCAGTCCTCCCTGACACAGATACTTGATCGACAGATAGTCATCCAGTCCGTACTTCGATCCTTCGCGACCATAGCCGGATTCCTTCACGCCGCCGAACGGCGCCGCCTCCGAGGCGAGCGCGCCTTCGTTGATGCCGACGATACCCGCTTCCAGCGCGCGCGACACGCGCTCGATACGGCGCATGCTCTCGCTATAGAAATACGACGCGAGCCCGAACGGCGTGTCGTTGGCGGCCTGCACCGCTTCCTGCTCGCTGTCGAACGGGAACAGCGGCACGACAGGGCCGAAGGTTTCCTCGCCGCACAACGCCATCGACGCCGTGGCGTTGCCCAGCACCGTGGGCGCGTAGTAGTGCGGTCCCAGTTCGGTGAGCCGCCGTCCGCCGGTCAGCACGAGCGCGCCATTCGCGAGCGCGTCATCGACATGACGCGCGATCTTGTCCACGGCCCGTTCGTTGATCATCGGGCCGATCTGCGAAGCGGGATCGCTCGCGGGGCCGACCCGCAGCTCGGCCACCTTCGCGCACAGCAGCGCGGAGAAATGCTCGTAGACGCCGCGCTGCACGTACACGCGGTTCGGACACACGCAGGTCTGCCCGCCATTGCGGAACTTCGCGGCGAGCAGGCCACTGGCCGCGGCATCGAGGTCGGCGTCGTCGAATACGATGAAGGGCGCATTGCCGCCGAGTTCCAGAGAAAGCTTCTTCAGCGTGCCAGCCGATTCACGCGCGAGGTGCTTGCCGACGGGCGTCGATCCGGTGAACGTGATCTTGCGCACGCGGCTGTCGGCGAGCCATTCGCCGACCGTCTCCGCCGCGCCGGCGCGCGAGGCCGAGATCAGGTTGAGCACGCCGGCTGGCACGCCCGCCTCGTGCGCCAGCATCACCAGCGCGATGGCGGTGAGCGGCGTGTCTTCAGCGGGCTTCGCGACGACCGTGCAGCCTGCCGCGAGCGCCGGCGCGATCTTGCGCGCGATCATCGCGAGCGGAAAATTCCACGGCGTGATCGCGGCGACGATGCCGATCGGTTCCTTGATCGCACTCATGCGTTTGCCACGCTGCTGCTGTGGAATCAGATCGCCGTAGATGCGGGTGGCTTCGTCGGCGAACCACGCGACGTACGACGCGCCATAGTTGACCTCGCCGCGCCCTTCGGCGAGCGGCTTGCCCTGTTCGAGCGAAATCAGCGCGCCGAGCGCGTCGCGATTCGCGACGATCAGCGCGTGCCAGCGGTGCAGCACGGCCGCGCGCTCGCTCGCGAGCCTTGCACGCCATGCGGGCAGCGCCTTGGCGGCGGCGTCGGTGGCGGCGCGCGCGTCGCTGGGACCGCTGTCGGCCACCTCGGCGATCAGCTTGCCGGTTGCCGGATCGGTGACCGTGAAGCGGCGGCCGCTCGCGGCCGCGACCCACTCGCCGTTGATGAAGTTGTCCGTGCGGATCAGCGCGCGGGCCTGTTGTTCGAGATTCGTGCTCATCTGGGGTCTCCAGTGCGGTTGGCGTGCGACGGCGCAGCGCCCGACACGCGCCGGGCAGTCAGGCCGTTTGCGCTGTCAGTGATCGGTGCCTATCGACGGCTCGCGCTGGCGACGTGCGCCGCGATCGCCGCGCCGACTTCCGTGGTCGATGCGCTGCCGCCCAGGTCGCCCGTGCGCGGGCCGTCCTTCAGCACCTGCGTGATCGCGGCGACGATCGAGTCATGCGCATCGCGCTCGACGCCCGCGCCGTTGCCGAGAAAGTCGAGCATCATCGCGGCCGACCAGATCATCGCGACCGGATTGGCGATGCCCTTGCCGGCGATGTCGGGCGCCGAACCGTGGACCGGCTCGAACAGCGATGGAAAGCGCCGGTCGGGGTTCAGGTTGCCTGACGGCGCAATGCCGATCGTTCCGGTGCACGCCGGACCGAGGTCGGAGAGGATGTCGCCGAACAAATTCGACGCGACCACCACGTCGAAACGGTCGGGGTTCAGCACGAAGCGCGCGCACAGAATGTCGATGTGCTGCCGGTCCATTTTCACGTCGGGGTAGCGCGCGGCCATTTCATCGGCGCGCGCATCCCACCACGGCATGCTGATCGCGATACCGTTGCTCTTCGTCGCAACCGTGATCTTCTTCGCGCGGCGCTGCGCCAGCTCGAACGCGAACTTCATCACGCGCTCGGTGCCGTGGCGCGTGAAGATCGACTGCTGCATCACGACTTCGCGCTCGGTGCCCTCGAACATCGTGCCGCCCACCGACGAATACTCGCCTTCGGTGTTCTCGCGCACGATCATGAAGTCGATATCGCCGGGCTTGCGGTGGGCGAGCGGGCTGGGCACGCCGTCGAACAGGCGAGCGGGGCGCAGGTTCACGTACTGGTCGAATTCGCGGCGGAACTTCAGCAGCGACCCCCACAGCGAAATATGGTCGGGCACCTTGTCGGGCCAGCCGACCGCGCCGAACAGAATCGCATCGCAGTCCTGCAACTGCTGCTTCCAGTCCTCGGGCATCATCTGGCCATATTGCGCGTAGTAGTCGCACGACGCCCATTCGATATGGCGGTAGTCGATGCCGATGTCGAAGCGCTGGCAGGCGGCGTCCAGCACGCGCAGGCCTTCGGGCATCACTTCGGTGCCGATGCCGTCGCCGGGAATGACGGCAATGCGGTATTTGCGGGTCATACGGGTCTCTCCTTGCGTTGATCGCGCGCCGTCTGCCGGCACCGCGCGGATCGCCAATTGGGGGTGCGTTCTCGTGTCGGGCCGTGCATCGGTATCAGTAGCCGCGAGTCCGGTCGATCAGGCCGTTCATGCGCTCACCGGCGCGATGCAGACGCAGGTTTTCCAGCACCGCATCGACAGCGGATTCGGGCCGCGTCGCGCTCGCGATATGCGGCGTGATGCGCACGCGCGGCTGGGTCCACAGCGGATGGTCCGCGGGCAGCGGCTCGGGGTCGGTGACGTCGAGCACCGCGCTGTGAATCTGCCCGCTTTGCAGCGCATCGAGCAGATCGCCGCTGACGAGTTGCGCTCCGCGCCCAACGTGCACCAGCGACGCGCCTCGTGGCAGCCTGTCGAATACCCGACGGCACAGCAGCCCGCGCGTCGCGTCCGTCAGCGGCAGCAGGCAGATCAGCACGTCGGTGCGGGCCAGCATCGCATCGAGCCCGGCCTCGCCCGCGTAGCAGGCGACACCTTCGATGTCGTGCTGCGAGCGGCTCCAGCCCGCGCAGGCAAAGCCGAACAGCCGCAAACGCTCGAGTACCGCGGTGCCGAGCATGCCGAGGCCGAGCACACCGATGCGGCGCGACGCGGCGGCGCAGAGCGGCAACGGCTGCCAGGCGCGCGCCTGCTGTTGCAACGCGTAGTCGAACAGATCGCGGTGAATCGCCAGCACCGCCTCGGTCACATACTCGACCATCCCTTCGACGATGCCCGGTTCGAGCATGCGCACCACCGGCAGATGCGCTGGAATCTGCGACAGGTCCAACTGATCGACGCCCGCGCCGACCGAGAACACGACTTCGAGATTCGGCAGCGTGAGCGCGAGGTCGCCCGGCTGCCACGCGACCAGATAGCGCACGGCCGCGCGATCACCGAGGTCCGGCCAGACGCGGAACTGGATCTCGGGTGCGAGCTGCGCGAAGCGCTCGGCCCATAACGCGCCACGCACCGGATCGGCCTTGTAGAGAACCGTCATCGCCGTTTATGCCATCGCCTGATTGATGATGCCGTACGCGCGCCATGTCGGGTCGGGGGCCGCCTCGCGCGCGTCGGCCGAAGCGTTGCGCACCATCTTTTCGACCGAATCGACGCGCGTCAGGCCGAGGCTCGTCAGCCAGTCGTTGATGCCGGCGTCACCCGGCACGTCGATCCGCACGAAATCGCCGGCATGCTGCGCGAGCCAGTACGAGATCAGTGAGCGGGCGCGCAGATCGTCGGCGGAGCGTTGCGCGACGACCGGCCCGATCGAGTAGCCGCGTCCGAACGGGCGGAACAGCGAGAAACCGAGCACTTCGCCGTCGCGTTCGAGCACCACGGCTTGCGAGAATTCGAGCAGCGACGGGATCGTCGCGCTGCGCTCGAGGCCGCTCGCACGCGACGCGATTTCGATCAGGCGGGGCGTGTCCGCGGGCGTCGCCGCGCGCAGATGCTCGCCGGGCGGCGGCGCGACGGCGGCCACGCTGCCGGGCGTTCCCTGATGCTGGGTGAGTGCGCCGCAGGCGACGAAACCCAGCTTTTCGTAAAGCGGCTTGCCGGCGACCGTTGCATGCAGGAAGGTCACGCGGTTGCCGAGTTCTTCGAGCACCAGTTCCATCAGCTTGCGGCCGATGCCGCGTCCCTGTTCGTCCGGCGACACGATCACGAGGCCCAGCGTGCCCCGGTCGGCGCCGAATTTCCAGCACAGCGCGGTGCCGATCACGGTGCCGTTGTCTTCGGCGACGAAGCCGCATCCGGCGTCGTACATGAAGCGCCAGTCCTCGGCGCGGTGCGGCCAACGCACCGCAACGGAAAGGCGATGCGCGGCCGCGATGTCGTCGGAGGTGAAACGGCGGTAGCCTGGCGATTTCTTCACTATTTTGGACACTGCAAACTCCTGCTGGCGGCATGGTCAGCCTAGACTTTCGCATTCCCAGCGCCCGCTTCATAGGACGATCTTTTTGTTATTGGGACGCGCGCGTGGTCGGGCTCGATTCGCGTCGGCCAGTCACGCGCAGCGCAACCGCGCAGGTATTTTGTCGTTCACTGCGATGGTGCTATATTCAATATAATGATGGAAATTGCACGACCGTTCGGTGTGGTGAAGCGGCCAAAGCTTCTTCGCATGCCACGGCGCGTGTCCAACACAACAATCGCAACGTCATCGACAGGAAACCCATGCAGCGAACACAGATCAGCAGGAAGCGCGCGGCCGACCCGGGTCACGGCGACGTCGGCACTCGTCTGCGCGCGCTGCGCGTCGCGCAGGGGCTGTCGATCAACGAGCTGGCGATGCGCGCGGGCGTATCGGTAGGCACGGTCAGCCAGGTCGAGCGCAACAAGGCCAATCCGTCGGTGCGGATTCTCGAACGCCTGCGCCAGGCGTTGGAGGTTCCGCTCACCGCGCTGCTCGAAGAAGACGACGCGGTCTCGGACCCGGTCACCGGCGATTTCGTGCGCAAGGCGGCCGAGCGGCCGCTGTTCGAAGTCGGCACGAACGGCATGCAGAAAGAATTGTTGTCGCCGCACGGCGATCACGATTTGCAGATGATGATCATCATGCTGCCGGCCGGTTCCGGTTCGGAGGAAGTGCTGGTCGGCATCGGCGAGAAGGCGGGGCTGGTGCTGGAAGGCACTGTCGTGCTGAACGTCGGCGACCGGCGCTCCGAACTGCGCGCGGGCGACAGCTTCCAGTTCAAGAGCACGGTGCCGCACAGTGTGCGCAACGAAAGCAAGAAGACCGCGCGGTTGCTTTGGATCATGAATACGCAGCCGCCCGTCATTCATCTTTGATCCGTCCGTAGTTCGAGCCGCGTGCCGTGTGGCGCGCGGCTCTGTCCTTCCTCTGTTTCCTCCGATCGTTCCGATGCGTCGCGTCCGGTTCACCTGGACCTCGGCTGACGTGGACGCCTTTCGTTCCCTGTTGTCCTTTTCGGTTTTGCGTTGCACGAACGGGTGGCCGTGACGCATGGCCTTACTCGCCCGCCGCGGTAGCGTCGGCCTGTCGCTCGTGTGCGCCGGCGCCGCAGCGCCTTCTGCGCGGCAGGCAACCTATCGCAGCGCACAACGAACTTTTCACAAAGTTTATTTTTGACCACTAGTATTTCATTTGATGTTCATTAAAATGAACTTCATCCGATGTTCGTTCATTCGGTGGTCGCGATGGCGAACAGCAGTGCCGGGTGGTGCCGGAATCATCAGTGCGTTGACGCACGCCGCACCACACACTTGAACCTACTGATCAGGCCAGGCATGTCCACTCCGTCACTCGATTTCGATCCTTCAGCCGTTCCGTTGCCGCAGGGGCATTTCATTGGCGGTGCGTACTATTCGGCGGACGAGGCGCAGATCGCCGTTCACCGGCCCTCGGATGGCGCTCTGCTCGGCCATGTGCCGGATGCGTCGGACGCGACCGTCGATTACGCAGTGAGCAATGCGCTTGCTGCATGGAAGACGAGCGGCTGGGGCACGCGTTCTCCGCGTGAACGCGCGAAGGTGCTGAGCCGCTGGGCCGAGCTGATCGATCGCGATGCGGTGGGCCTCGCCCAACTCGAGACGGTCAGCTCGACGCGCCCGGTGGCGGAAAGCTACGCGTCCGACGTGCCGTTCACCGCCGAGGCGATCCGCTTTTTCGCGGAGCTGGCCGACAAGCTCGGTGGCGATATCGCGGCGACGCGCCGCGACAGTCTCGGCTTCATTGCATCGGAGCCGTACGGCGTGATCGGTGCGATCACGCCATGGAATTTCCCGCTGTCGATGTGTTCATGGAAGTGCGGCCCCGCGCTCGCGGCGGGCAACGCGGTCGTGATGAAGCCGTCGGAAATGACGCCTTACTCGACCCTGCGAATTGCGGAACTCGCGATCGAAGCCGGCATGCCGCCCGGCATCTTCAACGTAGTGAACGGCCGTGGCGCGACAGCGGGCGCCGCGCTGACGCGTCACCCGGGCATCTCGAAGATGAGCTTCACGGGTTCGACCCGCACGGGCGCCGCGATCATGAGCGACGCCGCGATGCACGGCACCAAGCCCGTCACGCTGGAACTCGGCGGCAAGAGCCCGCAACTGGTGTTCGAGCACGTGCGGGATCTCGAACATACGGCGCGCTGCGTCGCCCGCGGCTTTACGGCCAACGGCGGCCAGGCCTGCGTGGCCGGTACGCGGCTGATCGTGCACGAGCGCATCGCCGAGCCGCTGATCGCCGCGATTGAACGGCAACTGCAGCCGATCAAGCCTGGTCCGCTGTGGGACAGCCGCACCGCTTATTCGCCGATCATCAGTGCGCCCCAGGCGCGGCGCATCGAAGCGCTGGTCGAGCAGAGCCGCGAGGGCGGCGCGCAAGTGATCTTTGGCGGCGGCTTTTTCGAAGGCACCGGAGAAGGCTATTTCCACCGCCCCACACTGATCGCCAATGTGACTGCGGAGACACCCGCCGTGCGCGAGGAGTTGTTCGGCCCGGTGTTGACGGTACAGACATTCAAAGACGAGGAAGAGGGCATCGCGCTCGCCGCGCATCCGATCTACGGTCTCGCGGCGGGTGTCCATAGCAGCGACATCGGCCAGGCGCTGCGGGCGATGCGCCGCATCGCGGCGGGCACGATCTGGATCAACCGCTACGGCCGCAGCGGCGACATGATCATTCCGACCGGCGGCTTCGGCCAATCCGGTATCGGCAAGGATCTCGGCCGCGAGGCAATGGTGGCCAGCATGCGGCACAAGAGTGTGCTGATCGATTTCGAAACGTTGTGAACAATCGCGCTACACCGGCTTTACGCAACCAGCAACCGCATCGATTCAACCCGCAACTGAACCCCGAGCCTGCGAACAGGTTCGCCACGACGACAGGATGTTGACCATGATCGATTTCGAACCGAAGTACATCACTTTCGACTGCTATGGCACGCTGACCAACTTCCAGATGGGCCAGACCGCGCGGCAGCTTTACGGCGACAAGCTGGACAAGGCGAAGATGGACGAGTTCGTCGAATTCTTCCGTGGCTACCGCCTCGACGAAGTATTGGGCGCATGGAAACCCTACCGCGACGTGGTCGTGAACTCGGTGCGCCGCACCTGCGAACGCACCGGCGTGCCCTTCGACGAAGCGACCGCGCAGAAAATCTACGAAGCCGTGCCGACTTGGGGCCCGCACGCGGACGTGCCCGAGGGGCTGTCGCGACTGGCCAAAAAGTACAAGCTGGTGATCCTTTCGAACGCGTCGAACGACCAGATCCACAGCAACGTCGACAAGCTCGGCGCGCCGTTCCACAAGGTCTACACCGCGCAGCAGGCGCAGGCGTACAAGCCGCTGCAGAAAGCCTTCGAGTACATGTTCTCGCAACTGGACTGCAATCCCGAAGACGTGCTGCACGTGTCGTCGAGCTTCCGCTATGACCTGATGACCGCGTACGACATGGGCATCAAGCACAAGGCGTTCGTCAACCGTAATCACGAGCCGCTGAATCCGTACTACGGCGTCAACGAAGTGTCGGGGATTCCGCAACTGGCATCGCTGCTCGGTCTCTGATCCACTGCTTCGGCCCTTTGGTGACATCGCTTCCCGTGCGCCAGTGAGCGGCGCACCCAACCGACAGGAATGCATCACGATGAAGCTCGACTCCTACTGGCTCGACACCGCGCCACGGTTTACCGGAGGCGCCCAGGGTCCACTGCCGCAGCGGGTGGACGTGGCCGTGGTCGGCGGCGGCTTCACCGGACTGTCGGCAGCGTTGGAACTGGCCAAACGCGGCAAGTCGGTGATCGTGTTCGAGGCGGGCCGGCTCGCAGCGCAGGCATCGGGCCGTAACGGCGGCCATTGCAATACGGGCGTCGCGCAGGACTACGCCGCGTTGTCCGCGCGCATCGGCAGCGAGCGCGCGGCGGAGTTCTATCGCGCGTATGCGGGCGCCGTCGAGACGGTGAAATCGATCATCGCGGAAGAGAGAATCGATTGCGATCCGCGCCACTCCGGGAAGATCAAGCTCGCGGCTAAGCCGCAGCATTTCGCGTCGCTTGCGAAGTCCTGCGAGGTGTTGCGGCGCGAAGTCGATCCCGATGTCGAACTGGTGCCGCCCGAGCAGATTCACAAGGAGATCGCGTCTGACAGCTTTTTCGGCGGGCTCGTGCAGCGCAATGGCATGCAGATGCACATGGGCAAATTCGGCGTGGGTCTTGGCACGGCGGCGGCACGCCGCGGCGCGCAGATCTACGAGAACGCGCCGGTGACGGACCTGAAGCCGCTCGGCGGCAACGCGTTCGACGTGCAGTGTCCGCTCGGCACGGTCCGCGCCGGGCGCGTGCTGATCGCCACGGGCGCGTCGCAGGTCGGTCCGCTGCAATGGTTCCGGCGCCGCATCGCACCGGTCGGCAGCTTCATCGTCGCGACCGAGCCGCTCGGCAAGGACCGCCTCGATGCGTTGTTGCCGACCCGCCGCTCATATGTGACGACGCTGAACATCGGCAATTATTTTCGGGCCACGCCCGACGAGCGTTTGCTGTTCGGCGGCCGCGCGCGCTTTGCGATGTCGAACCCGCGTTCGGACGAAAAGAGCGGGCGGATTCTGCGTGACGGGCTCGCCCGATATTTCCCGCAACTGGCCGATGTGCGCATCGATTACTGCTGGGGCGGCCTCGTCGATATGACGGCCGACCGCCTGCCGCGCGCGGGGCAGCATGAAGGACTGTTTTATTCAATGGGCTACAGCGGCCACGGTGTGCAGATGTCCGTGCACATGGGTCGACTGATGGCCGACGTGATGTTCGGCGCCGCCGCGCGCAATCCGTGGCGAACGCTCGAATGGCCCGCGATTCCAGGACACTTCGGACGCGCGTGGTTTCTGCCGCTGGTCGGCGCGTATTACAGGTTGCAGGATGTACTGCATTGAACGGATCGACTGATCGCTACTGTGAGATGCCAGGGCAGCGCGCAGATTGAAAATCAATATTCCCAAAGGAAATCCCCATGTTGCGTTTCATGTTCCAGCCTGCTTCCGCCGTTCGTTTCAACACCGTGCAGCGCTTTGCCGCTGGCGCGGGCCTCGCGATGACGATGATGTTCGGCGCCGCCCACGCCGCCCACGCGGCCGAAGGGGCGACGCTGACGGCAGGCTCGCCGCCGTCGAGCGCGCCGACTACGTTCATGAACGTGAAGACCCAGAAGATCGAAGGTCTGATGCCGGACGTCGTGAAGGAGATCGGCAAGCGCGAGGGCTTTAATGTGTCGTACGACGCGGTGCCGTTCTCGGCGCTGATCCAGTCGGTGGTATCGGGCAAGATCGACATCATCGTGGCCGGCATGACGCCGACGCCGAAGCGCGCCGAAGTGGTCGATTTCTCGCAGCCGGTTACGGCGTTCGGCGAAGGCATCATCGTGAAGGAGAGCAACAAGGCCGTCTATCGCTCGGTGCAGGACATGAAGGGCATGACGGTCGGTGCGCCGACCGGCACCGACTATGGCGATCAGTTGAAGAAGCTCGGGATCTTCACCGAAGTGAAGATGTACGACAGCCCGGCCGACATGACGCGTGACGTCGCGCTTGGCCGCATCGTCGCGGGCTTCAACGACTATCCGATCCTGAAGGCCCAGGAGGCGGCGGGCGCAATGGCGGGAACGCGGGTCGAAGATGCCTATGTGCCGATGGAAAAGTTCGACATCGCGATCGCGGTGAAGAAGGGCAACAGCGCGCTGATGGCGAAGATCAACGACGCGCTGACGAAGATGAAGGCCGACGGCACGCTCGACACGATCCTGAAGAAGTGGCACCTCACCGGCTGATTCGCTTCTCGTGACAAGAGGCGGGCCCGCCACGATGCGGGACCCGCCCTGCGAAGTTCGCCGCCCAGCTGAGCGGCGGACTGAACGAATGCAAACAGCAATGGAAGGCACGACATGCGCTGGCAAGACATAGCCGACTTTGTACCGATTCTGCTGCAAGGCGCGATGATGAGCATCATCATCACGCTGGGTTGTCTGCTGTTGAGCACCGTGCTCGGCCTGACCTGGGCGCTGTTGAAGATGTCGCGCTATCCGCACGTGGTACGCGGTGTGAGCGCGATGATCAACGTCGTGCGCGGTCTGCCGATGATCGTGCTGCTGTTCTACATCTACTTCGTGCTGCCGGATATCCACATCCAGGTGTCGGCGTTGCAGGCCAGCATCATCGGGCTGGGTTTCGGTTACTCGACCTACGTCGCGGAAATCTTCCGCGCGGGTATCGAGGCGGTCGATCCAGGCCAGTACGAAGCCGCGCAGTCGATCGGCATGGGTCGCGTGAAGACGATGGTACGGGTGATCCTGCCGCAGGCGATCAAGGTCGCGCTGCCACCGTACAGCAACACGCTCGTGATGATGCTGAAGGACTCATCGCTTGCATCGACGATCACGGTCGCCGAAATGACTCGCGAAGGCCAGTTGATCGCGTCGTCGACGTTTCAGAATCTGACGGTGTACACACTCGTCGCGCTCGGCTACCTGGCGATGAGCCTGCCGCTGATGAGCATGACCCGCAATCTGGAACGACGATTCGGTCGGCACAGGGCCAGGTAAGTGGGAAGTGAGGATGCAATGATCGAAATCACGAATGTGCACAAGAGTTTTGGCTCCGTACCTGTTCTCAAGGGCATTTCCCTCAACGTGAACCAGGGCGAAGTGGTCTGCCTGATCGGTGCGTCGGGCTCGGGAAAATCAACCCTGCTGCGCTGCATTAACGCGCTGGAGTCCTACGACGAAGGCGAAATCCGCCTGCTCGGCGAGCGCGTCGAGCAGCGCGCGCGCAACATCAACCAGTTGCGCACCCAGGTCGGCATGGTGTTTCAGCGCTTCAATCTGTTTCCGCACCGCACCGCGCTCGAGAACGTGATGGAAGGGCCCGTGCACGTCAAACGCCTTGCGCGTGCGCAAGCGCAACGCGAAGCGTCCGAACTGCTCGACAAGGTCGGGCTCGGCCACAAGCTGCACGCCTATCCTCATCAGCTTTCGGGAGGGCAGCAGCAACGGGTGGCGATTGCCCGTTCGCTCGCGATGAAGCCGAAGGCGATCCTGTTCGACGAGCCGACCTCGGCGCTCGATCCCGAACTGGTCGGCGAAGTACTGGGCGTGATGCGCACCCTTGCGCGCGAAGGCATGACGATGCTGGTCGTCACGCATGAAATGGGCTTTGCGCGTGAAGTGGCAGACCGGGTGTGCTTTCTACACGCGGGACTCATCATCGAGGAGGGCACCGCGCAGCAGGTGCTGGGTTCGCCGCGCGAGGCGCGTACCCGCGAATTCCTGCGCCACGTGCTGAGCAATCGCAGCGACATTCACGTTTCGCCGGACGGCATGGCGGGAGCCGCGGCATGAACGGCAGATTCGTACGCTTGGGCGAGACGGCTCGCGCCAAAGTGGAGCTGACGATCGACGGTGACACCGTCGAAGCGCTGGCCGGCGACACGTTGCTCACCGCGATGCTGTGCTCGGTGCGGCATGTGCGGCAGTCCGAATTCGGTGCTGAAAAGCGCGCCGGCTTTTGCCTGATGGGCGCGTGCCAGGATTGCTGGGTATGGACCGCGGACGGCGAGAGGCTGCGCGCCTGCACCACCGTGGTCGAAGCAGGCATGCGCGTCGTCACGACGCAACCGGAGGGCCAATGGGCGAACCTCGCATCGTAATCGTCGGCGCCGGGCCCGCGGGTGTGCGCTGCGCGGAACTATTGCTGGCAGCCGGCGTCCGCCCGATCGTCGTCGATGAAGGCCGGCGCGATGGCGGGCAGATCTACCGGCGCCAGCCCGACGGCTTCACGCGGCCGTACGCGAAGCTGTACGGCACCGAAGCTGCGCGCGCGGAGGACCTGCATCGCAGCTTCGAGCGACTGCGCCCGCAGATCGATTACCGTCCTCAGACGCTCGCATGGAACGTCGCGCAAGGCAAGCTGCATATCGTGCATGAAGGACACGCGAGCGCGTTGGGCTACGACGCGCTGATCCTGTGCCCCGGCGCGACCGACCGGCTGATGCCGGTCAAAGGCTGGCAGTTCGCCGGGACCTACAGCCTCGGTGCCGCGCAGATCGCGCTGAAGTCGCAGGCCTGCGCGATTGGCCGCCAGGTCGTATTCATCGGGACCGGCCCACTGCTGTATCTGGTCGCGAACCAGTATGTGCAGGCGGGCGCCAAGGTAGCGGCAGTACTCGACACGTCGACGACCGGTGCGCGGCTGCGTGCGCTGCCCAAATTGCTGGCGCGCGTCGATGTATTGCGCAAGGGCCGCGCGCTCGTGGCGGCGCTGAAGCGCTCGGGCGTGCGGGTCGAAAACGGCATCGAGCCGCTCGAAATTCTCGGCACGCCGGACGACGGCGTGCTTGGCGTACGCTTTCGCGATGCGCGTGGCAAGGTTGCGCAGATCGATTGCGACGCGGTGGGTCTCGGCTATCACCTGCGCCCGGAAACTCAGCTGGCCGACCTTGCGCGCTGCGCGTTCCGTTTCGATGCGCCGACGCGGCAATGGGTGCCGCAAATCGATGAACTCGGCCGTGCTACCGAAAAGGGCGTCTATATCGCCGGTGACGGTGCGCGCGTGCTCGGCGCGGATGGCGCGGAGATCGCCGGACGGCTCGCGGCCTACGCTGCGTTGAGCGATCTCGGGCGTGCGGTGCCGGCCGCGACGCTCGCCACGTTGACGCGCGAACAGCGCAAAATGGAGCGCTTCCGGCTCGGTCTCGCTGAAGCGTTTGCGTGGCCTGCCGGGCAGGCCGCCCGGCTGTCCGACGATACGATCGTTTGCCGGTGCGAAGGCATCACCGCGGGCGAACTGCGCCGCGTGGTGCGCGACGAAGGCGCGCAGGAAGCGAACCGCGCCAAAGCGTTCAGCCGCGTCGGCATGGGGCGCTGCCAGGGACGCTACTGCGGCCATGCGGGCGCCGAGGTGATCGCGGCGGCCGCGCACGTGCCGCTCGAGCAGGTTGGCAGGCTTCGCGGGCAGGCACCCGTGAAGCCGCTGGCCATCGCAACCGTGGAGGATACCGAATGAACCGCGCACAGGCCGATGTGCTGATCGTGGGCGGCGGGTTCATGGGTGCTTCCGCCGCATTTTTTCTGAGGCAACGGGGCCGCTCGGTGATCCTGCTCGAGCGCCAGCTCGTTGGTCAGCAGGCGAGCGGTACCAACTTCGGCAACGTGCGCCGGCAAGGGCGCTTTCTGCCGCAACTGCCGCTTGCGAACCGTTCGCGCGAAATCTGGGGGCGTCTGCCCCAACTGATCCAGCACGACGCCGAGTTTTTGATGTCCGGCCATGTGCGCGTCTGTTATCGCGAAGAGCAGGCCGACCAGTTCGAAACCTATGCGAAGGAGGCCGCGCACTACGGTCTCAAGCTCGATCTGCTGCGCGGCGACGCGCTGCGCGCACGGTTTCCGTTTCTCGGTGCCGAGGTGCTGGCGGGCTCGTACTCGCAAATGGACGGGCACGCGAATCCGCGGCTCGCGGCGCCCGCGTTTGCTCGCGCGGCGGCGCGGCTCGGCGCGCAGATCGTCGAAAACTGCGATGTCGTGACAGTGGAAAAAGAGGGCGCCGAGTTTCGCGCGACGAGCGCCGACGGCCGTACCTTCCATGCCCCGGTGCTGCTGATCACCGCGGGCGCGTGGGGCAATCTGCTCTCGGAGCAGTTTGGCGAAGCGGTGCCGATCGCCGTCAACGGCCCGCAAATGGCTGTGACCGAACCCGTTCCGTATGTGATCCAGCCGGTGGTCGGCGTGTCGTCGCCGCAGATCGAGGAGGTCGTGTACTTCCGCCAGGTCGCGCGCGGCAATATCGTGATCGGCGGTTGCGCGCGTGCGCCAGCGTATCTCGACGAACGCCGCGCGAAAGTCCTGCCGCAAAGCACGTTGCTGCAGTTCAGGCAATTGCAGCGGGTCGCGCCGATGCTGCGCAGGCTGAACATCATCCGGGTATGGAGCGGCGTCGAAGGCTATATGCCCGACGACCGGCCGATCATGGGCGCGAGCGGCACGACGAGCGGCCTGTTCTATGCGTTCGGTTTTTGCGGCGCGGGGTTCCAGCTGGGGCCGGGCGTCGGCGACACGATGGCCGAACTGATCGACACGGGCGCGACCAGCACGCCGCTCGAGCCGTTCGACATCCGCCGCTTCGCGGCCAGCCGGGGTGCTTCGCCGGCGGCTCCTGTCACGTCGCGCGTTGCGTGAGCGGAGCGTCGATGCTGAGCCCGAGCCGAACCTCGTCGTCATCATCCGCGCCCGATCTCGCGTGCACGAACCGTCATGCGGCACGCGTGCCGGATCGAGTGAGCCGCGCCGTCGAGCGCGCGGTCAACTTCATCGATGCATGTTTCGCCGAGCCGATCAGCCTATCCGACCTGGCCGCCGTCGCAGAGCTGAGCATTTCGAGGTTTGCGGTGCGCTTCAGCGCGGAGATTGGCGTGTCGCCGCAGCAATACGTGAGGCTGGTGCGGGTGCGGCATGCGCAACGCCTGCTGCGGCGAGGCATGCCGCCGTCGATCGTGGCGGCCGAGGTGGGCTTCTTCGATCAGAGCCATCTATGCCGGCATTTCAAGCGCGTGCTTGGCAGAACGCCGGGGGAGTGGCTGAGCACCAACGGCTGATTGCGACGTGAAGGCTCACCGGGCCCGCGACCGCTTCATGGATGCCGTTGCGAGAACAGTGTTTCCAGCGGGTATTCGGATTTCACGAATGGCGTCTTGATGATCACGTAGCTGAAATACTTCTCGATGCCGATGTCGCGCTCCAACAGTCCTTCGATCACACTCTGATAGTGGTTGACGCTGCGCGTGACGAACTTCAGCAGATAATCGTATCCGCCGCTCGCCAGATGGCATTCGATGATCTCCTCCACGGGGCGGATCGCCGCCTCGAACTTGGCGAAGTCCTCGCGGCGATGGTCGGCAAGTGTGACCTCGGTGAACACGATCTGCACGTCGCCGAGTTTCTGCAGCTGGATGTGTGCGCCGTAGCCGACGATATAGCCGGCCTTTTCGAGCCGTTTCACGCGGATCAGACAGGGGCTCGGCGAGAGCCCCACGGCGTCAGCAAGCTCGACGTTCGTGATGCGGCCTTTTTTCTGCAGTTGCGAAAGAATACGCAGGTCGATCCGGTCCAGCTTCGTGTCGCCGCTTGTCGTCATGTATCGGTCTGCCCGTCGAAGGTTCTGCTTTTCGCTGCATGGCGCAACGCCAGAGTCAAGCGACGCGCAGGCCGATGTTATCACGCGCTCAGGCGGCTGCGCGGCTTGCGCCGCGCAACGCGGCACGCACCTCCGCATGGTCGAGCACTTCGTCGAGCGTGCGCCGCAAACGGCTGAACAGCTGGTCGAATTCCGCCTCGCCGAAGCAAAGCGCGGGCGCGAAACCGAGGATGCTGTCGCCGAACGCGCGGAACACGAGCCGGTTGCGGTAGGCCGCTTCGGCGATCCGGTCCGGCAGCTTCAGCGACGCATCGAAGCGTGCGCGCGAATCCTTGTCGGCGACGAGTTCGAGCGCGCCGAGCAGGCCCCGATGACGCGAGTCGCCGACCAACGGATGATCGAGCAGCGCGTCGAGTCCGGCGGCAAAACGCGGCGCCTGCGCAATACCGTTAGCGAGCAGACCACCCTCCTGATAGAGACGCAGCACTTCGAGGCCGATCGCGGCGCTGACCGGATGCGCGGAGTAGGTCTGGCCGTGACCGACCACCGCGGTATCGCGAGCATCGCCTGCGATGCCCTGGTAGATTTCGTCGGACATCAGCACCGCGCCCATCGGCGCATAGCCCGAGGTCAACCCCTTCGCCACCGTCATCAGATCCGGCTCGACCTGTTCCGCCTCGCATGCGAACAGCGGACCGGTACGACCGAAGCCCGTGATGACTTCGTCGGCGACGAACAGGATGTCGAGACGGCGGCACGCGTCGCGCATCGCCTTCAACCAGCCGACCGGTGGCACGATCACGCCGCCCGATCCCTGGATCGGCTCGCAGAAGAATGCGGCGACGTTCTCCGCGCCGAGTGAGGCCACCTTCGCTTCGAGCGCGGCGACCGACGCGGCGATCAGCGCTTGCGCGTTGTCGCCGTGCGGCTGACGGTATGCATAGGGCGACGCCAGGTGGTGCTGGTGCGGCAGCGGCAGATCGAAGTTGCGGTGAAACGCGGGCAGCGCGGTGAGCCCCGCGCCGACGCTCGACGATCCGTGATAACCGCGCTCGAGCGCGATCATCTGCTTTTTCGCCGGACGCCCCGTCGCGTTGAAGTAATGCGTGATGAAGCGTACCGCCGAGTCGATCGCATCGGAGCCGCCGAGCGTGAAGTAGACGTGCTGCAGCGAAGCGGGGGAGAGCGCAACCAGCTTTTCGGCCAGTTCGATGGCGGGTTCCGACGAGAAGTGAAAGTAGGTGGTCGCGTAGGGGAGCTTCGTCATCTGCCGCGTCGCCGCTTCGACGATGCTCTGCTGGCCGTAGCCGACGTTCACGCACCACAGGCCCGCGAACGCGTCGAGCAGTTCGTTGCCGTCGATGTCGCGCAGATACGCGCCGTGTCCGGATTCGAGTACGGTGGTGCCCCGCGCTTCGTGCGCGCGGTAGTTGATGACCGGGTGAATCAGATGCTTGCGGTCGGCGTCGATGAGCGATGTTCTTGACATGGTGGTATTTCCCCGCGGGTTTGCGATCAGGTGAGCGTCACCCCTTGATAGTAGCGAGAGCCGCATGCGACCCGTTCCGCCAAAAAAAGGCTCAAAGAGCGCAGGCGCAGCGTTTTCTACCCCACAGACAGCATTTTCTGCCGCGCGTGCTTAATAGCGGCGCGAACGGGAGTTCAGCCCGAGCGTTCGTGGCCGCGTCAGGTCAACGACTGCGCGATCACCGCGTACTGATGCAGCGAGCCGTCGGCGCGCCTCGGCTCGGAACGGGTTTGCGCGGATGCGATCCGCCGCATCCTGACGACCGTCTCCGTGGGTGCGAGGCCGAGGCCGGTTAGCCACGTTCGCAGGCCTTGCCCGTGCGGCACGTCGATGCGCACCAGCGCGCCTTCGTTCAGGGCGAGCCAATGACGGATCAGCGCTTTGGCATGCACGGCGTCCGGGCTCGCGCCGGCGACCACGGGGCCGATCAGGAAACCGCGTCCGAAGCGGCGGAACAACGAGAAGCCGAGGAGTTCGCCGTCGCGATCGAGCGCGATACCGTCGGCCAGATCGAGCAGCGGTGGCAGCACGTGGCTGCGGTCGAGACCGCTCGCGCGCGATGCGAGCTCGACGAGTTGCACGGCGTCGCTCGCGCCGAGCGGGCGCAGCCGCTCGTTGGCGGCCAGCGCGACGAGCGGCGGGCGGAACGCCGCGCCCTGCATCTGGTCGAGTGCGCCGCAGGGCTCGAAGCCGAGCGCCTCGCACATGGGCTGGGCAGCGTCGGTCGCATAGAGGGTGATGTCGCGCTTGCCGATCTCGTCGAGCGCGTAAGCGAGCAGCGTGCGGCCGATACCCAAGCCGCGATGCTGCGGCGCGACGAGCAGCATCCCGAGCGTCGCCTGATCCGCGCCGAACTTCCAGCAAACGACGGTGCCGACCAATGCGCCTGCCGTCTCGGCGACGAAACCGATTCCCGTATGCGCGGAGAATCCCCAGTCTTCACGGCGGTGCGGCCAGCCGATCGCGGCGGACAGGCGTTGTGCGGCGGGCAGGTCGTTGGCGGTCAGGCGTCGGTAGGTGAAAAGTGCGTGCGTGGTTGAATCGGGCACGGGGTGCTCCGTGATTTGTCGGCCGTGCCGCGACTGTTGCACGTTGCTCGCGCGTTGACTAGTACGAACTTCTCATCGTGGTGCGTGCCGCGCCCGGCGAGGTGCCGCTGCGCCCGTGCCGGGCATGCCATGCGAAATGTATGGTTCGGTCGTGCAGATTGCGTGCGGCGTGCTGAAACGGCCAATTTTGTCGGTGCAATCCGCGGTGCGCTCGCCGCTACGATGATGTGCATGCACCGACGCCTCGCTTCGAAGATCGCACACGGCGCCGGGCTCGCGAGTCAGGGTCAATGCCAGGGGCGGCAAATCATGCTGTTTGGACCACTCAAAACCATGTTTTCGAATGGTCGAATCCAGCGATACGCGATCAAAGCCATTTTTGGCAGTGCTTAAATCGATTCATGCAGTGCCGCCGCGCCGCGACCAGCACGCGGAGCGCCGTCGAACACCAATGCTGGATATCCCGCGTTCATTCACCAGTGAGGAGCAGTTCGCATGTACGACGACGAAATCAAAACGGGCGGTTTCAGCCGCCGCGACATGATGCGTTTGCTGGCTGCCGGCGGCATGCTCGCCACCGGTGCGGGAGGCTTGCTGGCGGGTGCTCGCCCCGCGCTTGCGGCGACCGCGCCGAAGAAAGGCGGCAAGATCCGGGTCGCCTACGACTCATCGTCGACCGCGGATACGCTCGACCCGGCCAAGGGATCGGCAGGCGCCGACTACATCCGCTTCTTCATGTTTTACAGCGGCCTGACGCAACTCGACAGTTCGCTGACGCCGCGGATGAATCTCGCCGAAGCGGTGGACACGAGCGATGCGAAGGTGTGGGTGATCAAGCTGCGCAAGGGCGCGACCTTCCACGATGGCAAGCCGCTCGCGCCCGCCGATGTCGTCTACTCGCTGATGCGTCATAAGAATCCGGCCACTGCTTCGAAGGTGAAGACGCTGGCCGATCAGTTCGTGGAAGCGAAGCAGACCGGCCCCAACGAAGTCACATTGACGCTCGCGTCGCCCAACGCGGACTTGCCGGTGATTCTCGCCACGCCGCAATTCGTGATCATCAAGGACGGCACGACGGACTTCACGACGGCCGTCGGTACCGGCCCGTACAAGGTGAAGACGTTCAAGCCCGGCGTCTCGACAGTCGGCGTGCGCAATGACAACTTCTGGAAGACGGGCGGCGGCCCCTACCTCGACCAGATCGAGCTGATCGGTATCGGCGACGACGCGGCGCGCATCAATGCGCTGCTGTCCGGCGATGTCCACCTGATCAGCGCCGTCGATCCGCGCTCGACGCAGCGCATTGCCGCGACGCCGGGCTATGAGGTGCGCGAGACCAAGTCGGGTCTCTATACCGATCTGATCATGCGACGCGACAATCCGCTGACCGGCAACCCCGATTTCGTGCAGGGCATGAAGTATCTGTTCGATCGTGACCAGGTCCGCACGGCGGTGTTTCGCGGCTATGCGGTGGTCGGCAACGATCAGCCGATTCCGCCCAGCCACCGTTATTTCAATGCGTCGCTGCCGCAGCGGCCGCACGATCCGGACAAGGCGAAGTTCTACTTCCAGAAAGCCGGAGCGATCGGGACGGCGTTGCCGCCGATCTATGCGACGACCGACGCGAACGGCTCGATCGAAATGGGCGTGCTGCTGCAGCAGTCCGCCGCGAAGATCGGCGTGAACCTGAACATCAACCGCGTGCCGGCCGACGGTTACTGGTCGAACCACTGGATGAAGCATCCGCTCGGGTTCGGCAGCGTCAATCCCCGCTCGAGCGCCGACGTGCTGTTCACGCAGTTCTTCAAGTCGGACGCGCCGTGGAACGAGTCGGGCTGGAACAACCCGAAGTTCGACCAGCTGCTGGTCGCCGCGCGCTCGGAAACCGACGATGCGAAGCGCAAGCAGATGTACGGCGACATGCAGGTGCTGGTAGCGGAGCAGGGCAGCATCGGCATTCCGACCTTCCTGAGCCTGCTCGATGCGAACGACAAGCGCCTGCAAGGGCTTCAACCCATACCCACCGGCGCGATGATGGGCTTCAACTTCGCCGAGTACGTGTGGTGGAACGCGTAACACGCTGAAGCGCGCGCACGCGCCGGGCGTCGCCCGGCGCGTGCCCCAAAGCCTCAACCGAGGAGGTCATGCCTATGAACGGGAATATCGCCCAGTTGATCGGCCGGCGCATCGCCGTCACCGCGCTGACGCTGGTGATCGTCTCGATCATCATCTTCGTGATCACCAATCTGTTGCCCGGCGATGCCGCGCAGGCCGCACTCGGCCAGTCGGCGACGGCCGAAACGGTCGCGGCGCTGCGCCAGCAGTTCGGTCTCGACCAGCCGGCTTACCTGCGGTACTTCCATTGGCTCGTCGGTCTGCTGCACGCGAACTTCGGCGTGTCGCTATCGAATAATCTGCCGGTCTCCGAGCTGATCGAAGGGCGCTTGCCGAAGTCGCTGACCCTCGCGGCGATCACCACCGCGGTGTCGGTGCCGATCGCGGTGTCGGCGGGCATTCTGGCGGCGGTCAAGCGCGACTCGCTGATCGACCGCATCGTGAGCCTCGGTACGCTGTCGCTGGTCGCCACGCCCGAGTTCCTGATCGCGACGCTCGCGGTGCTGGTGCTGGCCGTCAAGCTGCACTGGCTATCCGCGCTGTCGTACAGCGGCGACATTGAGAGCCTGCACGACTTTCTGCGCGCGTATGCAATGCCGGTCGTAACCCTCTGCGCAGTCGTGATTGCGCAGATGGCCCGCATGACCCGCGCCGCGGTGATCGAGCAGCTCAGTTCGTCGTACGTGGAAATGGCGATGCTGAAGGGCGCGAGCCCCGCGCGCGTGGTACTGCGCCACGCACTGCCGAATGCGATCGGCCCGATTGCCAACGCGATCGCGCTGAGCCTGTCTTATCTGCTTGGCGGCGTGATCGTCGTCGAGACCATCTTCAACTATCCGGGCCTCGCGAGCCTGATGGTCGACGCGGTGAGCAACCGCGACTTCCCGCTCGTGCAGGCCTGCACGCTGCTGTTCTGCCTCGGCTATCTGATGCTCGTGCTGCTAGCCGACCTGTGCGCCATCATCTCGAACCCGAGGCTGCGGACATGACGACTCTTCGACCTTCTTCCGATTCGTCTCACCCACTCGGCGCGCTCGAGCCGGTGCAGCGCAGCAGCATGCTGCCGCAGGGCGCGGAGCCACCACGGTCCTGGCGTGGCGGCGGCGCTCCGGCGCCGCGGCCGGTGCGCCGTCGCAGCGTCGCGCAGCGCATGAATCTGTCGACCGGCGGCTGGATCGGTCTCGCGATGGTGAGTTGCGCGCTGTTCGTCGCGGCGTTCGCGCCGTGGATCGCGCCTCACGCGGTGGGCGCGATCGTCACGCCCGACGTCTTCGCTGGCTTCAGCGCGAAGCTGCCGCTCGGCTCCGACTACCTGGGCCGCGACATGCTGACCCGCATCATCTACGGCATGCGGCTGACGGTGGTGCTGGCGCTCGCCGCGGCGCTGCTCGCGGCGCTCACCGGGACGATGCTGGGCTTGCTCGCGGCCGTCGCCGGCCGCCACATCGACGAAACCATGAGCCGGCTGCTCGATGCGGTCACCTCGATTCCGTCGAAGATGTTCGCGCTGATGATCGTCGCCGCGTTCGGCTCGTCGCTGCCGTTGCTGATCGCGACAGCGGCCATCAGCTACATGCCGGGCTCGTACCGGATCGCCCGCTCGCTCGCGGTCAATATCGGCACGCTCGAATATGTGCAGGTCGCCCGGGCGCGCGGAGAAAGCGCGCTTTACATCGCGTGCTTCGAGATGCTGCCGAACATGATCCACCCGATGCTCGCCGACACCGGGCTGCGTTTCACGTTCGTCGTGCTGCTGCTGAGCAGCCTGAGCTTTCTCGGCCTGGGCGTGCAGCCGCCGTATGCCGATCTCGGTTCGCTGGTGCGCGAGAACATCGCCGGTCTCGGTGAAGGCGTGCCCGTGGTGATCCTGCCCGCGATCGCAATCGCGGTGCTGACGGTCGGCGTGAACCTGCTGATCGACGGACTGCCGCATCGTGGGCGCCGCAAGAACATGCCCGATGCCGATGGAGGCCATTGATGAAGGGACACCTGTTCAGACGTGCTCACGCGGACTTTACGGCCGCCTCGCAGACCGCGTCGTTACCTTCGTCCCATCTGGTCGAAGTGCGGGGCCTGCGCGTGGTGGGAAGCCGCCCCGGCGAGCCTGATACCACGATCGTGCACGACATCGACTTCGAGATTGCGCGCGGCGAGGTGCTCGCCTTGATCGGCGAATCGGGTTCGGGCAAGACGACGATCGCGCTGTCGCTGATGGGCCATGCTCGCAGCGGCTGCCGCATCGCGGGCGGCTCGATCCGGGTCGGCGACACCGACGTGCTCGGACTCTCGCCGAAACAGCTCGAAGGATTGCGTGGCCGCAAAGTTGCGTATATCGCGCAAAGCGCGGCGGCTGCGTTCAACCCGGCGCGCTCGATCATGGACCAGGTGATCGAAAGCGCGCTGATTCACGGCACGCTCAGCAAGCGCGCCGCGCAGGCCAAAGCGGTCGAACTGTTCCGCGCGCTCGCGCTGCCGGACCCGCGGAAGATCGGCCAGCGTTACCCGCACCAGGTGTCGGGCGGCCAGTTGCAGCGGCTGATGGCGGCGATGGCGCTGATCACCGACCCCGCCCTCGTGATCCTCGACGAGCCGACCACGGCGCTCGACGTCACGACGCAGATCGACGTGCTGCAAGCGTTTCGCGGCGTGATCCGGCAATGCGGAATGACCGCCGTCTATGTGTCGCACGATCTGGCGGTGGTCGCGCAGATGGCCGATCGGATCGTCGTGCTCAGCAACGGTGAGGTTCGCGAAACGGGCCGCACCGAGCAGATTCTGCATGCGCCGGCCCATCCTTATACGCAGAGCCTGATTGCCGCGGTAACGCCCGTTGCACCCGCTGCTGCCGCGCCGGACGCGTCGCAACGCAACGCGGCGCCGCTGCTCGAACTGCGCGGGCTGACGGCCGGCTACGGCGGCACCGACGCGCACGGCTGGCCGCACAAGGTCATTCTGCGCGACGTCGACCTCGCAATCGGCCGTGGCCAGACGGTGGGCGTGATCGGCGAGTCGGGTTCGGGCAAGACGACGCTCGCGAAGGTGATCGCGGGGCTCGTGCCGATGGCGCGCGGCAAGCTGCTGCTCGATGGTGAGCCGCTTGCCGCCAACCTGAACCGTCGCAGCCGCGAACAGTTTCGCTGTATCCAGATCGTGTTCCAGAACGCCGACACCGCGCTCAACCCGACGCATACCGTCGAGCGCACGCTGGCGCGCCCGTTGAAGTTCTATCACGGCATGAGGGGCGAGGCGGCGCGGCGCCGCGTCGCCGAACTGCTCGGCCTGGTGCGCCTGCCTGCCGAACTGGCGCAGCGTCGCACCGGGGAGTTGTCGGGCGGGCAAAAACAGCGCGTGAATCTCGCGCGGGCGCTGGCCGCCGAACCCAAGCTGATCCTTTGCGACGAAGTCACCTCCGCGCTCGATACGGTGGTCGGCGCAGCCATTCTCGAACTGCTGCGCGATCTGCAGAAAAAGCTCGGCGTGTCGTATCTGTTCATCACGCACGACATCGCCAAGGTGCGCGCGATCAGCGACGACATCGTCGTGCTGTACGCGGGGCACCGCGTCGAGGCGGGTAACCGCGACGCGTTGTCGGCGCCGCCGTACCACCCGTATTCGCATCTGCTGGTGTCGTCCGCGCCGGAGCTTCGCGCCGGCTGGCTCGAAGAAGCGGGCGAGCGCTGTCATCAGACGCTCCCGCCGATCGGCGAGCCGGCCGATGAGCCGCAGCTATGCACGTTTCTCGCGCGCTGCCCGCTGCGCATCGATGGGGTCTGCAACCGCACGCCGCCGGCCGCGCGCACGCTCGCGAGCGGCGCTCAGGTGCTGTGCCATCGCAGCGAAGCGGAACTGGAGCAATACCAGAACGGACCGCCGGACGGCGCTACTGCGGCTGGTGGGCTCGCGCAGTCCGTCACGCTGCGCGTCTGATGGCGAACTCGCGCTACGCGATGACGGCATCGGCCTTGCCGAATCGGTGTCGTCCGAGCGGCGCGCATGATTTTGTGGCCCGAAGGAATACGACATGACTGGAATCTTCGACTACACCGCCAGCGGCACGACCGTGGTGATGTCGCGTGCGATCAGGCGGGCCGTGGCCTTTATCGACAGCTCGTTCGCGCAGCCGGTCAGTCTTGCGACGCTCGCGGCGACGGCGGGCTTGAGTGTGTCGCGTTTTGCGACGCTGTTCCGCAAAGAAGTTGGAATCTCGCCGCATCGTTATGTGTGTTTGGTGCGGATCCAACACGCCAAGCGGCTATTGCGCGACGGCGTCCCGCCGTCTGAGGTCGCGACCGAGGTCGGGTTTTTCGATCAGAGTCACCTTGGCCGACATTTCCGGCGCGCGGTCGGCGTGACGCCCGGGCATTTCGTCGCTTCGCCGGAGGCGGTCAGCGCATGCCGATAAAGCGATCGCGCAACGGCAATGCTGTCGATCAATGGAATCGCGGGCGGTCTCGAGCTCGCGCAACCTACGACGTCAAAAGGCAGAGCCGACCCAGATAGACCGGTTGAGCATCGGCGTCTCAGAGGCGCGAGAAATCTGCCGGCGTCAGGCCGTTGTGATAACGGAAGGCTCGATGCGCGCTTCGGCAAGGCGCTCTGTAGCGAATGCTAACGCGCTGCACACTCCTGATGCCGAGTGCGGCGCGAGCAGACGTCCCGTCAGGCTCGGGGGATAGCGGGAGTCGTCAATCACATCACAAGCGCATTCCAACAACCGCCAGAGTGTTCGCAATGCCGTCGCGATCCGGATATGCCGGCGCCCGTCGCCATTAACCCGGCAACGGACTTTACACGTTGTTACCGCCGCGCAGCGGACGTTTGGGCGGGCTTTCCTTATACTGCCGCGCAACCGCCTTCCTCTTCATGCTCGCCGTGCCCGGTGCGGCAGAAATGCCAACCCTACCTTGATGCCCATGCTCTCTACCAAGTTCGCCCTGAACGCTGCGCTTGTCGTTGCAGCAAGTCTTTCGTTGTCGGCGTGCGTTGCACCGGGCTACGCGCCGTACGGCTCCCAGCAAGGCTACCAGGGCCAGTATGCAGCGCCCGCGTATAGCCAGCCCGTCTACGCGCAGCCGGGCACCGTGCAGCAACCCGCCTACGCGCCGCAGCCTGCGCCGCAACAGCCGTATGACACGCAAAACGGCGGCCAGTACGGGTCGCAGTACAACCCGCAATACGGCAATCAATATGGCACGCAGTACGGCACGATCTCGAGCATCCGGCCATTGAGTAGCGCCACGGGTACTTCGGGTATCGCGGGAACCGTCGTCGGCGCGCTGGTTGGCGGCGTTCTCGGTAATCAGATCGGGGGCGGGCACGGTCGCGACGCAGCGACCGTCATCGGCGCGCTCGGTGGAGCCTACGCAGGCAACCAGATCGGCCAGCAGATGGGTCGGCCCGCCGGCTACCAGATCGACGTGCAACTGAGCGACGGCTCAACGCGCGCGTTCGACGTGCCGACGCCCGGCGACCTGCGTCCGGGCGAGCGCGTGCAGGTCAACGGCAGCCAGCTTTCCCGCTACTGATTACGGGGACTGTCGGCTGGCGTCACGACCCGCGGAGCGGCCAGGCGAGAGACCACGCCAACGCGGGCGCTCTACGCCATAGCTGGCCGTCTTGTTGCGGCAAAACCCGCTTTGCTGTTGCGCCAGCTTAGCTGGCGTTGCGGGATTCCCCCGGATTACTGTCCGAGTGGTGCGCCACTAGCTCCAGCAGTGCGTCAAGCTGAGGCGAGCGGTTGCCGGCGCGCCATGCCATCAACAGTTCGATCTCGGGCACCGGTCCCACCAGCGGCCTCGTGCAGATCGCTGGATTCGTCAGCGATGCGGTATAGGCGGGCAGCAGTCCGTAACCGAGTCCCATGCCGATCAGGTTCAGGTTGAGCAGGATATTGGTCGCCACCTGAATGACCTTGGGTTGCAGCCCATGTTGTTTGAAGTAGCCGTCCACGACGTCATACACATCGCCCGAATAAAGCGGATGCGTGCTGATGAACGCTTCGCCGTCCAGCTGCGCCGGCTTGATCCGCTTGTATCGCGCGAGCGGATGAGCGACCGGCAGTACGACCAGAATAGGTTCTCGGAGCACGACTTCAGAGAGGATGTCGGGCGAGCGAATCGGCTTGCGCATGAAGGCGACGTCGATTTCGTTGTCGAGCAGCATCTGCTCCTGCTCGGACGTCGGAATGCTGCGCAGATCGACGTTCAGTTCGGGAAAGCGTAGCCGCAGCCGCGGCAGTATGCCCGGGAAAATCCGCACTTCGGCGGCCGGCACGAAGCCGATGGTGACAGTCGAGCTGCTTTTGCGCCCTATGTGACGCGCCAGCGTCACTGCGCGTTCGGCCTGCGCCAGCGTCAGACGCGCTTCGATCAGAAAGACTTTGCCGGCTTCGGTCAACTCCACCTTGCGGCGCGTGCGCTCGAACAGCGGCGTGCCGACCTGCTCTTCGAGATCGCGAATCTGCTGGCTCAGCGAGGGCTGAGCCGTGCGAAGCCGCTCGGCCGCACGTGTGAAGCTCAGCTCCTCCGCCACGGCGATGAAGTAGCGCAAGTGTCGAAGTTCCATGGCGAGGGGGGCTCCCAGTTATCGTTAAAATGTCTTAAACCCAACAAACAAAATATTTTACAGCGTGACTGGCGCCGTCGATCATTTGCCCCATTCCCAAAAACCTCCATTGGAGGAGACGCCAAATGTCTCAGAAAGAGATCGACTTCGACGCGCTGGTCGATGCCCGCAATGGCCGCGTTGCATCCTCGATTTACTCGGACCCCGACCTGTACGAGCTTGAACTCGAACGCATCTTCGGC
Source organism: Paraburkholderia sp. JPY419 (assembly GCF_050435705.1). NCBI lineage: Bacteria > Pseudomonadati > Pseudomonadota > Betaproteobacteria > Burkholderiales > Burkholderiaceae > Paraburkholderia > Paraburkholderia sp. JPY419. The sequence continues at coordinate 672,170 of NZ_JBNDKV010000001.1, forward strand.
CGCTGCTGGCTGTTCCTCGCGCACGTCAGCCAGATTCCGAAAGCCGGCGATTACTTCAACACCTACATGGGCGAGGACCCGATCATCGTGGTCCGCCAGAAAGACGGCTCCGTCAAGGCATTCCTGAACCAGTGCCGGCATCGCTCGATGCGCGTGAGTTACGCCGATTGCGGCAATACCCGCTCGTTTACGTGCCCATATCACGGCTGGTCCTATGGGACCGACGGTGCGCTCGTCGACGTGCCGCTGGAGCAGCGCGCTTACCCTCATGGCCTGTGCAAGGAGAAGCTCGGCTTGCAGGAAGTGACGCGCGTCGCCGAATACAAGGGCCTCATATTCGGTAACTGGGACGCGAGCGCGCCCGACCTCGAAGCGTATATGGGCGATATCGCGTGGTATCTGGACGGCGTACTAGACCGCCGTCCCGGCGGCACCGAAATCATCGGCGGCGTACATAAGTGGGTGATCGACTGCAACTGGAAGTTTCCGGCAGAACAGTTCGCGAGCGATCAGTATCACGCGCTGTATTCGCATGCGTCGGCCGTGCAGGTACTGGGCGCGAAGGCAGGCGAGGACGACAAGGCGCTCGGCGCGGGACAGACCGCGCGCCCGGTGTGGGAGACCGCGAAAGATGCGCTGCAATACGGCCAGGCCGGCCACGGCAGCGGCTTTTTCTTCACAGAGAATCCGGACGCGAACGTGTGGGTGGACGGCGTCGTGTCGCAATACTTTCGCGATACGTATTCCGAAGTCGAGGCGCGTCTCGGCAAGGTGCGCGCACTGCGGCTCGCCGGCCACAACAATATGTTCCCGACGATGTCGTGGTTGAACGGCACCGCCACGTTGCGCGTATGGCACCCACGCGGCCCGAACCAGGTCGAGGTGTGGGCCTTCTGCATTGCGGACAAGGATGCCTCCGACGAAGTCAAACAGGCCTTCGAACGCAGCGCGACACGCGCATTCGGACCGGCGGGCTTTCTGGAGCAGGACGACTCGGAGAACTGGGTGGAGATCCAGAAAGTGCTGCGCGGCAAGCGCGCGCGGCAGACGAAGCTCGTCGTCGAAATGGGACTCGGCAACGAGAAGGTCCGCGAGGACGGCATTCCGGGCATGACCAACTACATCTTCTCGGAGACGGCCGCGCGCGGCATGTATCGCCGTTGGGCCGATCTGCTCGCCTGCGATAGCTGGGACGAAGTACTGGAGCGCACGCGCGCCTACGAACAGGAGGTGCTCGAACATGACTGAAACCACGCTGAACCGTCCGGCGACCGTGCCGCTGGCTTTGCATCACGAGATCGAACAGTTTCTCTATCACGAGGCTGAACTGCTCGATGACTGGCGCTTTCGCGACTGGCTCGCGCTGATGTCGCAGGACGTGCATTACTCGATGCGCACGACCGTCAATGCACAGACGCGCGATCGCCGCCGTAGCGTCCAGCCGCCGACCACCTGGATCTTCAACGATAACTATGCCCAGCTGGAACGCCGCATCGCGCGCCTCGAAACGGGCATGGCCTGGGCGGAAGAGCCGCCTTCGCGAACGCGCCACCTGGTGAGCAACGTCGTGGTGACGGCCACCCAGGATCCCGGCGAATTCGATGTGCGGCTCAACTACCTGTTGTATCGCTCGCAGAAGGAGCGCGACGAATCGATCTACGCCGGCAAACGCTTCGACCGCGTGCGCCGCGCGGATACGTCCGCGGCCTGGCAGATTTGCCGCCGCGAGATCACGCTCGATCAGGCGACCCTGAACTCTCATAACCTCAGCGTACTTTTCTGAAGCGAATATCATGGCACGCATTCTTGTTTGTGAAGACACCGCCTTATCCGACGGCGAGGCTATCAAGGTGGACGCCCCCGGCGAGGCCGTCGCGGTGTTCCGTTCGAATGGCGAGGTCTATGCGCTCGCCGACCGTTGCAGTCACGGCAATGCTTCGATGTCTGACGGATACGTGGAAGACGATGGCACTGTCGAATGTCCACTGCATGCGGCGCGCTTTTGCCTGAAGACGGGCGCGGCGCTGTGCCAGCCCGCGACCGAACCGCTCAGAACGTTTCCGATCGCTGTGGTCGAGGGGAAGATCTACGTCGACATGCCGGAGGTTGCATGAGCGCGGCGAAGATCGAGGGTAGCGGTTGGCTGCGCGACCAGGTCGCGCTGATTACAGGCGGCGGCTCGGGACTTGGGCTGGCGCTTGTCGAACGGTTTCTGGGTGAAGGTTGCCGGGTTGGCGTGCTGGAGCGGTCGGCGGAAAAAGTGGCCGCGCTTCACGAGCGCTTCGGCGAGCAGGTCGTGGCCGTGCAGGGCGACGTCCGCTCGCACGAGGACAATGCGCGCGCCGTCGCGGCCACGCTGGAGCGGTTCGGCTCACTCGACACGTTCATCGGCAACGCGGCGATCTGGGATCATGCGTCGGGCCTGCTCGATCTGAGCCCCGAACAACTGGACCACGGATTCGACGAACTGTTCGCGATCAACGTGAAGGGTTACCTGCTCGGCGCGAAGGCCTCGGCGCCCGCGTTGATCGCAAGCGAAGGCAGCATGATCTTCACGCTGTCGAATTCGTCGTTCTATCCGGGCGGCGGCGGCCCGCTCTACACCGCCAGCAAGCATGCGGCCGTCGGCCTGATCCGCGAGCTTGCTTACGAACTCGCACCGAAGGTGCGCGTCAACGGCGTCGGCCCGTGCGGGATGGCGAGCGATTTGCGCGGTCCGACCGCACTCGGCCAGGAGGACAAACGCATCATGGATTCGCGCTCTCCCGAGGCGATCGCCAGCATCCTGCCGCTGCAGTTCTTCCCCGAGCCCGCCGATTTCACCGGCCCTTACGTGATGCTGGCTTCGCGCGCGAACAACCGCGTACTGAGCGGCGTGATGATTAATGCTGATGCCGGTCTCGGCATTCGCGGCATTCGTCACGTCGCGGGTGGTTTTCATCTTTGATTCGCGAGAAGGGATTCATGAATCGTCCCGTTTATGTGATCGTCGGCGCAGGGCAGGCTGGCGCAAATGCAGCCGCCGAACTACGCCGGCAAGGTTTCGAGGGGCGTGTCTTGCTGGTGGGTGACGAGGCGCATCCACCTTACGAGCGTCCGCCGCTTTCGAAGGACGTGCTGTTGCGTCCCGAGCAAACGCGCTGTGCCGTGCATGCGGATGATTTCTACGCCGAGCACGATATCGAATTGCAGATCGGCGTGGCTGTCAGCACGCTCGATCGGCAAACGCGCAAGCTGACACTGGCGAGCGGCACATCGATTGCATATGACAAGCTGCTGCTCGCGACCGGTGCGCAGGCGCGCCGATTGCCGCTACTCGATGCTTTAGGCGAGAACGTGCATACGCTGCGCACACTCGACGACGCGCGCAAGCTCGCGAGCGAATTGCGCCCCGGCAGGCGCATTCTGCTGGTCGGCGCGGGCGTGATCGGGCTCGAACTCGCGTCGAGTGCGGTCGATCTCCGCGCGCAAGTCACCGTGATCGAAGCTGCGCCATTGGCCATGGGGAGATGCGCGCCTGTGCTGCTCAGTCAGTTCCTGTGCGATGTTCATCGGCGGCGAGGGGTGACGTTCCACTTTGGCGCGACGCTCGCGAACGCCACGCGCGAAAACGGCGAGATCGTTCTGAACCTTCAGGACGGCACGCGAATTGCCGGCGACGCGGTGATCTACGGTGTCGGCGCGCAACCCGACATTGCACTGGCGCGGTCCGCTGGGCTCGCGATCGATAACGGCATCGTGATCGATGCGGCGTGCCGTACTTCTGACGTGCATATCTACGCCGCGGGCGATGTGGCGAGCCGGCACGACGCGAGCAGCGGGACTTATCGACGCCACGAAACCTGGGACAACGCGCAAAAGCAGGGCATTGCGGCAGCGCGCGCCATGCTCGGCCTCGCGCCCGACGCGCAAACCGCGCCGTGGTTCTGGACCGATCAGTGCGGCCTGAACGTGCAGTTCGTCGGCGACATGTCCGCGCCGGACTGGATCGTGCGCGGGCAACTCAACGAGCCACCTTGCATATTGTTCGGGCTTGATGAAGCGGGCGCGCTGGTTGGCGCGATCACCGTGAACTTCGGCCGTGAAATGCGCAGCGTGCGGCAGTTGGTGGAGCGTCGCGCGAAGCTGGCGCGCGAGGCACTGCTCGATCCAGGGCGAACGATGCGCGAGATCGCCAAAGAAGTTGTTTGAAGGGGATTTGTCGAAGTAGGTCTGCTACGCTCAAAGGCTCACCCGGAGGCCTTTTAGTCGGGGGAAAAGGCAGCGATCGACGATGATGAAGGTCCGATGGGAATTGCTCGACGAAAAAGCGGCCAACAAGCGCAAGCACGTCGTTTGACTCCGAAGGAAATCCTGACAACTAGGCCAGCCATTTCCGACGGCATAATCGGCCAGCACCGATGGAAGTCGGATTTACGGTTGCCTACGATGTTTTCGACCGAGTTGCGGAGGCAATGGCGGAACCCCGAAGGCGAGATATAACTCCGAGGTTGCATCGGCCGTTGGCATGACCACGCCGGGGCAGAGGGACTGGTGCGTCGCACCCGATTCGGAAAAAGGAGGTCGATGATGCGATCAATATTTGACGGGACGGAGTGGGAGCCCGCAGCAAAGAAGACGATTGAATGATATGTCCGCATCCATACCACTGAGCGACGCGGACTGGGCCCGTATCGCCAGTCTTTTCCGGTTCGACGAAGCAAGGCGGTATGGAAAGACACCCAGGCATCCGCGCGAAATATTGAACGCGATATTATGGGTCTCGACACACCGAAAGGCATGGACCTATTTGCCGCCGGACATGCCACCTGCCCGGACCTGCTACATAAAGTGCCTGCAATGGCGACGCGATGGGACCTTGAGACAGGTGGAAGCCCTCCTCGGACTGCGCATCGATTTCCGCTAACGCTTGCCAATTCATATCTTTCTCTGCTTATACTCATAGTCGCCTGAACGGCTCACGCCCAGGTCCCACGCTGCACGCCGACAAGAAACCACGACATCGGTCGACAATACGGCACGCGATCCACGTTCTGGAACCGCAGTTCTTACATATCGGGTGGGACCTCTTATGCGAAATCGTGCTTTTGGTGCTGCAATTTCATCGTTGCTGCTGGCAGGCGCAGCAGCTTCACCGGCCATCGCGCATGCCGACGACGGCTTCGCGCAGGACGACGGCGCATCGCATGGCCGTCCGGTCAAGGTGATGATCATTTCGATGTTCGGTCCGGAAGGCCAGGTGTGGCTCGATCATCTGGGACCGTGGCAGGACATCCCCGTCGCGGGCCTGTCTCCTGACTATCCCGCAGTGCACTGCAATCGCCAGGAGGTGTGCGTGATGACGACGGGCATGGGGCACGCGAATGCCGCCGCGTCGATCATGGCGCTGACGTTCTCGCCTCGTTTCGACTTGCGTCATACGTACTTCATGGTGGCAGGCATCGCGGGTATCGATCCGCTGCAGGGCACCGTCGGTTCCGCTGCGTGGGCCAACTGGCTCGTCGACTTTGGGATTCAATGGGAGATCGACGGCCGCGAAATTCCGCCGGGCTGGAACACCGGCTATCTCGGCATCAACACGACGGGCCCGACGCAGAAGCCGCCGCTCGACTATCGCAGCGAAGTGTTCCAGCTCAATCCGGCGCTTTCGAACGCGGCATTCGCGCTGTCGCGCAACGTGACACTCACCGACGACGCACAGGCGCAGGCTGCCCGCGCCAAATACAACTATGCGCCCGCGAACCGTCCGCCCACAGTGATCCAATGCGATACGCTGGCGGGCGACACCTGGTGGTCGGGCACCGATCTCGGCGAGCGCGCGCGGCAATGGACGAAAATCCTGACCGACGGCAAGGGCACCTATTGCACGACGCAGCAGGAAGACAACGCCACTTTCGAGGCGTTGACGCGCGCGGCGAGCGCGCATCGCGTTGACCTGGACCGTGTAGCGGTGCTGCGCGCCGGCTCGGACTTCGACCGGCCTTACGCGGGCCAGTCGAGCGCGGACAATCTGCTCAACTATGCGTCACAGGGCGGCTTCACGATCGCGATCAACAATCTGTTCCTGACGGGCAATTCGCTCGTGCAGGACATCGTCACGCATTGGAGCGAGTGGCGCGACGGCGTACCGCGGCGGTAGCGGGTTTGCGGCTTGGTGAAGCACAGCGCGTGTCGGTCTGCACAGCGATTCTGTCTGTGGTTGTCGTGGGCGGCCGAGTAGAGACGGTGGCCACGACAACGCAACGGGCGGTATGCTCGGCGCACCGCCGCCTGCAGTCTTAGTCAGTCATGCAACGCGCAGCGTCGTGTCGATGCGCGTGCCGCGCCTGATGAACAGCGTGACCGGCGTCTTTTCGCAGATATCGGCAAGGCGGGCGCGTTGTGCCTCTTCAAGCGGTCCGTCGACGGCAACGTCGTAGCGGATGTACTGGGTGCCGTGGTGGTCCGCATTGCGTCGGCCATCCGCCAACTCGCATATCAAGGCGGACAGACGGATTCCGAGCTTTAATCACGTGGCGCTTAATTGCCGCTAATAAAACCATGTCATCTGAAAAAGTCGGGTACGTTTGAAGGCGGATTACAAGAACGAGTTAAGCGTCGCGGGAATCGCTCGAACCGCTGTTGCCAGACACTTTTGTATTGAAGACCGCTACACGCCACTGTGTCCGTTCAGATAACAGAGCGAGAAGCGATTGCTGATCCTTTGGCAATTGCGCGCAAGGCAGCGTAGTCCAGAATTGATATCTGATGACGGCCCCGTTTTGCGAGCACGCCGCGTCGCGTAAGTGACGCAAGAACTCGGGAGACTGTCTCGCGGCTCACATTTGCCATTGCTCCAAGCGATGCGTGACTCGGAAGTTCAATTGTCTGCTGCTCACTGCTAGCTGCGCCGATGAGGGTCGAAACAATCCAGGCGGACACTCTCGCGGTAGCGCCCAGAACACCTTGGTCCGTTTGGCGCTTCGCCAGGTCCCGAACCAATTGAGCCAAACATCCATTCAATGCGCTCGCAACCCCCGGCTCGCGAAAAATCCGACGCGCGTCGGAACGACTGATCAGAGCGACGCTGCTGTCACGGGTGGCGACAATATTGCCAGGCAACGGCATGTCATTGATGGCCGACACAGCGCCGACCATTTCGCCGGCACTGGCCGTACCAATGGGGATCTCATGTCCGTCTTCCGATAATGCAGTCACTCGCAGGTGGCCAGCTAACAGCATAACTAAAGGCGAATTAGTATCGCCCTGAAAACATACATAATCACCCGCTTTGAATTCGCTAATGCGCGCCACCTGCCTTGCAAGGCTGAGTACTTGCTCATCAGATGTTTTGAATAGCGTTTGCTCCCTGAGTCTTTCCATTGTTGCCTTGCAGTACCAGTAAATCTCTTGCAGAAAGAGGCATTTTAAGTGCGACTTTTAAGCATTGTTAAATCCTTTTTTCGATTGGACGAAATTGAATGAAAAGTTTCGGGGAAAAACTGGTGCGCAAACGTTGTACTCGAATTCTCAGAAGAAAATGCCGTCGTTTTTGTGCAACAAACTTTGCTTCCACGGGCGCTCCGCCGTCGTCGACGACGATCGAAAAGTTCAATGCCACGGTAGCGGGCGCTTCCGATATGAGCGACAAGGCACGCAGACTCGCGGCTGAACTTCCGTCGGGCATCGACTGGATGACCTGGTCTTCATCACTCAGCGGGACCGCCAGTGCTACTGTACGCCGTGAACGAGGCGATAGTGCTCGAGCAGGATTCTTCCGGGCAAGGCAGTCGCGTGTATTCGGGCTATGCGTCCGCGAAAAGCCAGCAGATTTTCGTCGCAGGCGCTTCTTATGTCGTTGGTGCCGCTACGTTCGGCGTTGTCTACAGCAACACGCAGTTCAAGGATATCGGGACGCTACCGGGTCTCCCGGCTACCGGCGCAGGCGGCGATGCCAAATTCCACGACGTTGAAGTCAATCTCGGCTATCAACTCACGCCAGCCCTCCACCTCGGCGTCGCCTATAACTACCTGAAAGGATATGGCGTGAACGGTGCAACTTACAATCAAGGCACGATCGGGGCTAACTACTTGCTATCCAAGCGGACTGACCTTTACACAGTCGCGGTTTACCAGCATGCGTCGGGCACCGATTCGACCGGTGGGAAGGCGGTCGCAAACCTCAACGGCCTAACCGCCTCCACAACTCAGAGCCAGGTACAAGTAGTTGTTGGCATCCGGCATCGCTTCTAGCAGAGCTTGAAGTAGGTTTCGGATTGACGAGATGGGCTGGCATCCAATGCAAAGTGAACTGACGACTATTAAAACCCTTCAGAGTGGTTCGCTGTTTTTTTGAAAGGAGAACATTCCGGCGCATCTTCGTGTTGGATCAATCGCAGCAAAGGGCCGATGGCCTGGTTCAGCAGAGGCTGGCGGTGGCGTACCCAAATCTGCATCGGCTCCGGCCGGCAGCCAATGCGCGCTTTAGGTGCGAGCGCTGTCCTGCCGAAAGAGACACGTCGGCAACGGAAATCAATTGCCTGGGTCAGTGACGCATGCAGCAGGCGCAGATATAGCGGCACACCATTGGCGGCTGTTTCGCGATCGAAGCCGATGTGCCAGACGACCGCCGTCTCAGCATCCTTGAGCGTAACGACGAAGCCGTAAATTTGGCTTCCCTTGACTGCGACGTGGAACGCGATGGATGCAGCGGCAGCTAGCGCTAACGCCGACCAGTATTCCTGTTCCAACATAAACGGGCGCAATTTGGCATTAGTGTGAGTCTGCAGATAGAGATCTTGCAAACGTGCAGAAAACGGCGTCACCTGGTCAAGACGCTCGATCCGGAATCCAGCCGCCTCGAATGGCTTGTAGATCTGGGACTTGACGGCATTGCGATACTTGGAAGCGAGACTCGCAAGATAGTCATCGTGGGTATAAACACCTTCGGGTAGCGTCAGCACCATGTTCGGCTCGGTTTCGACGGCGGAATAGCTGAGTTCCCCGAGGCAGGCACTGGGCATCTTGTCGGCCTCCAGAATGTCCTTGACCAAAATCACGTTGGTCTGGCCATCCAGCTTTTCGCTTCGACGGGTACGATACAGTGCCTCCGCCACGGCGGGCCACAGTTCCGCAGGGGTGCTGCCGGGCGCGAAACAAACACCGTGCTGCCCGTAGCTGAGCAGGTTGCCACAGATAAGCACGCGCTCTTTGAACGGAACCTTGAGTTTGTGGTTGCGTTGTTCGCCTAGGTGCTCGAGGCTCACCTGGACGATTTGCATGCAGACAGTGGCGCGCGGTCCGTCGTCATCCGAGATCAAGGCGTAGCGCGGCTCTAGATTGGCTGGACCTGCCGCTTCAATCATTTGCAGGTATTCCGGCGAAAAATAAAAGCTCTGCCCAGCAGTTACCGAGCGCCAATCCTCCACATTGAGCTGGCGGAGGCGATGAGCAATGGCGATTTGAAACCCGCTAGCGCGACGCAGTTTCTTGCGTAGTTGCAGGCGGGTGTTCAGTCGTGGTGGAAGTAGTTTCATCGCGAACGGGCCGAGGACCAGCGGCAAACTCAAAACGACTGCACATCCTGCTTTCTTATCTTAGGCGAAGCCTCGTCGACATTGTTGCCGCCGGTGTTAGTGGCGGGAGAACAGGACGTCCGCAATGATGCCAGTCGCGATAGCGGCGAGCACGTAATCCCCGTTCACCCCGACCCAGTGATAACCGTGCGGCGGCGGTCGGAGGCCGTGGCCGCGCCAGTCGTCGACGACGTAGTTGTGATTGCGGTATTCGGACGGAAGTCGATCGCCCTGACGCCAGTCGGCGTGCGGCATCGGGCCGCCCGGCCGCCCGCGATAGGCCTCCTGCGGCATCGGGCCATGACCGTGAACGGGCGGCGGACGCATGTCGTGTTGTTTGGGACCGTGCGCCGACCAGTCACTGTGATGCTGATTGTCGTGAGGCTGGGCGAAAGCGGGGATCGACGCACCGAGTAGGGCTGCAATCATGAGTTGCGCGAGCAATTTTGATTTCATGGCTGCCTCGAGAGGAGAATTGATCGATATGAAACAGTGGCGTTTGACGGCGATGATGTTTCCCTCGCCGTTCTGCGGAGATGGTCAGTGCGCAGGCTCTCTGCGCACTTCCATGGACGGTCGGACGAAGAGCCGTCCGACAGTCAGCCGGTTAGTGACCGAAGTAGACGGAACCCGGGCCGGTGCGGGCTGCTTCGCTCGTGTAGGCATGGCCGCCCGCTGCGGACGAACCGCTTATGACGCCACCCACTCCGGACGTGTCGCCGTGTTGCGCAGCAACCTTGGCTTCAGCAGCCTGGATGTCCGCTGGATATTCGCGCGGGTTCGCACGGGCTGGGTTGTAGCCCGCTGCTTCTATTTCGACTAGTTGCTCACGGACTTCAGCGCGGGTTAGTGGATGGTTTGCTGCCGCGTTCGCTGCGGCGAAAACCGTAATCGGAGCAGCGAAGGCGATGGCAGCGACAAAGGCGGCGAGTTTAACGAGGGGCTTCATGGTTACTACCTCCTTGGTTGTTGGTTGGACGTTACAAGCTGCTGCTTGTTTTCAACCGTCAAGAGAAGTGTAAGGAAATAGTAAAGAAGGGTAAACACCTACTTTGCAAGAGACTATTGCATTCGATGCAATAAACGTAGGCTATTGCGGCACAACAGCAGATATATAGTACAAATTAGATGGCAATTCACATGCAAGCAGGACGAGGAGGCACTGTCGTATCTCGCGCTCGCGCGATCGGCCAATTGACGGCAACCGGCCAGCAAGTAGCCGCTGACAGCGAGCCTGGCGTGCCTCGCTCTGGCGGCCTTCATGCAGTGACGATTCTTTCCTATGATTGAAACAACCTGGAGGCCGATGGAACGGCCATCACCGCGTCATTGGGTCGAGGGTCGCGTTCGTGCGCCGCGCCATCGAATCACCACTGGCCGTTCGTGCGTCATTCGATAGTTGGCAAGCTACCCAGGCGGTCCGGATGGTAACGCTGGGACTACCGAATAGCATACGGAGCATGGCGATGAAGCGGTCCAGATCACCCCAGCCGGTTACGATGTTCGAAGCACTGGTTCCGATCGCTGGCCTCGTCTTTCTCGTCGGTCTGTCCTTTTACCTGTTCGGCGATGGCGGGGCGGACGGGCCGAACCAGGTGGCGCTCGTCGTGGCGACCATGCTGGCCGTATTTGTCGGCTGGCGTCGTGGTCACTCGCTCACGTCGCTGGGCGAGGCAGCGAATGCAAGCGTCAGTTCCGGTATCGGCGCGATTCTGATCCTGCTGGCGGTCGGTGCGCTGATCGGCACGTGGGCGCTCTGCGGCACGATCGTCGCCATGGTCTATTACGGGTTGAAACTGCTGAGCCCGGACTTTTTTTACGTCACGGCGGCTGGCATCTGCGCGTTGATTTCGTTTGCGATCGGGACATCGTGGACCGTCGCGGGAACCATCGGAATCGGCCTGATGGGTATTGCGCATAGCATGGGTCTGAGCCCAGCCATTACCGCCGGTGCAGTGATTTCCGGCGCTTATTTTGGCGACAAGTCTTCGCCGCTCTCGGACACTGCGAATCTTGCGGCCGCTGCCGCGGGTGTCGATCTGTATCAACATGTACGCGAGACACTGCTGACATCGCTCGTCGCGATTGTCATCACGCTGGCCGTGTTTTATCTTCTTGGCCGCCCGGGCGACTTCGATGCGAGCGCCGAGGTTGCTGCAATGCGGAGCGCATTCTACATATCGCCAGTGTTGTTCTTGCCGCTCATTGTTGTCGTCATACTGACGCTGTTCCGGCTTCCACCATTTACTACCATATTTCTTGGCGCACTGGCGGGCGGCGTGGTTGCCGTTTTCGTCGAGCCACAGCGAGTCCTCGAATTTGCCGCTGCGCGAGAGGGCGTGCCGATCCCGATTGCGATGCTCAAGGGCGTGTGGCTCGCGCTTGGGAGCGGCTACACGTCGACCACTGGAAATCCGGCGCTTGATACGCTCCTGACCCGCGGCGGTATGGACAGCATGTTGAATACGATCTGGCTGATCATCACGGCGCTGGCATTCGGAGGGGTGGTAGAAAAGTGCGGTGCGATAGAACGCCTCATTGCCCCGGTAGTCGGCTGGGCCAGGAGCGGTGGGACGCTGGTCGGTTGCCTGGTCTTGGCGACCATCGCAACGAACATCGTTACGGCAGACCAGTTCATCGCGGCCGTGCTGCCGGCCCGGATGTTCAGGAGTGCATTCGCGGCACGCGGCTATGCGCCCGTCGTGCTATCGCGTTCCGTTGGCGATTCGGCCACGACCACGGGCGCGCTGATTCCCTGGAATAGTTGCGGGGCGTTTATGGCAGTGACCCTTGGGGTACCGGTGCTCAGCTACGCACCGTTTGCTGTATTTTGCGTGGTGAGTCCGTTGCTGACGGTGGTAATCGCCTATGCGGGTATTCGCATGCCGCGCATCCCCGCTGCGCAAATCGAGGCCGCAACGGCAGGCGGGTCCACGACTCCAGTCCATGGGGACACCAAGCAAAACTAATGGATCTGTTCACTCGAATCGTGAGGCGCGTCACGCACGAGATCGATCCCCGGCGCGCTATGCAGTCCCAACCTTGTGCAAACGTTCTTCCACCCGACGAACCGGATGACCACAAAGCGGGTCGATGCGGAAGAGAGCCGCCGTTCCGCGCCCCTCGAATGTGACACTGTCGGTGATGGCCGTCCGAGCGGATACCTGAGCAAGGCCCGCGACGCCGACGATGCATTCCTGACGAGATGAGTGCGCCGATGCGCACCTGGTCGATCGTGTCTTTCTCCGAGCCGAGTGCGCTGTTGCCTACGAATGCTGCACGCGCTGCAGAGTGTTCCAGCAGATCAGGTAACGGCAGATGCCGACGCGCTTACGTTGCCACGCGCGGGCTCACGAAGCGGGAGCCCCGGAACCCCGGAGTACTCAAGCAGCCTCGCGCATCGTCTTCGCATTGGTTGAGTCCTCTTTGTCTCTTTTGGGCGGTGCGCCAAACATCCGCGCGTACTCCCGACTGAATTGCGAAGGGCTCTCATATCCCACCGCAAATGAGGCGGCTTGAACGCTCATCGACTGTGACAGCAGCAGCCTGCGGGCCTCCAGTAGGCGCAATTGCTTCTGATATTGGAGAGGGGAAAGTCCGGTCAGCGCCTTGAATTGACGGTGGAACGCCGACGGACTTAGTTGGGCGATTTTAGCCAGATCTTCCACTCGCACTGGCTGCGAAAACCGAGTTCTGATATTTTCCATCGCGCGCAGAACACCGTGCGAGGCATTTCCGCTCGACGCCAGCTTTGCTATTTCGGGGCCTTTCGGACCTCTTAGCAACCAATAACAAATCTCCCGCATGAGCAGCGGATAAAGAATTCCGACCGCGTCCGGGGTATCCAGCAAGCGTACAACCCGCAACGCGCAATCGGCCAGCGGACCGTCGAAGTCCGCGATGAACACGCCGCAGCTTGCATCTCCTGCCGCCACAGGTGGTGGCGACATCTCCCTTGCAACGGCGCGCATCATTATCAGGTCGAGTTCCAGAACAAGAACCAGGCAAGGATTGTCGGGACTCGCTTCGAACACGCGGCCCTGCGACGGAGTCTCAACGCCGACCACCAGCGCCTGTCCGGCCCGGTACTCCAGTTTCGCCCCACCGAAGCTGGCCCATTTGGCACCTTGTGCAACGATGCACAGTGCTGGGCGCGCCACGAGAAATGTCGGCGGCTTCGGATGGTCGGAGCGCAGAATCAGAAGCCCGTCGACGGCCGTGCGGTATGGGCTTGTTCCTGTTCGCGTTTCGATATAACGAAGTAGTGCAACGGCCAGTTCGTTCGACATAGCTGCCTTGTATGGAGAATGCGCGTGGATCAAGCTTAGTGAGCGCAGCAGGATCAGGCAAGATTTGGGTAGCTTCCGGTATTAACTGCTGGTGGCTCTGCCGGGAGAATTGAGGTTTTCAAACTTCCCGCCAGGTGCCAAATGGCAACAAACAATGGTCGTCACCCGACTTCGAGAATCGCGGTCGTCACCGGAGGCAGTCGCGGGATAGGCCGCGACACAGTTCTGCGCCTCGCGACTCGTGGAGTCCGCTCGGTCTTCACCTATCACTCGAATCGAGTCGAGGCGGAAAAGGTCTGTGCGATGGCTGCCGAAACGGGCGGACAGGCGCTTGCCCTCCAGTTGAACGTGGGTGATGCAAGCGCATTTGATGATTTCGTCACACGTCTGCGAGAGGCACTCGGGCAGTTGGGCGCGCAACACTTCGATTACCTGGTGAACAATGCAGGGACGTCGTCAGCGGCGACGTTCGCAGCGGGCACCGAAGCGGAGCTTGACGCTCAGTTCGCGGTGCATTTCAAGGGGCCGTTCCTGTTGACGCAAAAGCTGTTGCCGCTCATCAACGACGGCGGACGTATTGTGAACATTTCCTCGGGGCTGGCACGTTTCGCGTTTCCGGGGCGGGCGATCTACGGGCCGATGAAGGCAGCCGTTGAAGCGCTGACGCGCTATATGGCCCTTGAGCTCGCGCCGCGCCGGATCGCGGTCAACGTCGTCGCGCCAGGCGCAATCGCGACGGACTTTAGTGGTGGCATCGTGCGAGACAATCCGCAGGTCAACAAGACCGTCGCCGACCATACCGCTCTTGGCCGAGCCGGACTGCCGTCGGATGTGGGTCCAGTGATTGCCGGTCTTTTGTCGGATGACTTTGGTTGGGTAAACGCGCAACGCATAGAAGTGGCGGGTGGCATTCAAATCTGACTCGCCGTCGCTAGCGTCGGCAGCTCGAGGCGGGTGCCAAGTCAATGCTCAGTACATTTATGCATGACGGGGATCGCCACGCCCATTCGTCAAGACGACGCCCCCATATGTGCGCACCGCCATGACCACAGCGCGTGCGTCAGCGGGGCTGAACGGCGAAGCTGTGAAACTGTAGCGCCGTGGGCGACCCGCTGCTTGCCGAGAGCGATCCAGCCATAGGTTGGGTCTCCAACGAATCGCTCGGCCAGCAAACGCTTCAGCCGCGCCGTCGCGCGGCCGAAGCGTTGCTGAAAACGACGTTCGTATAGCCGCTAGCGGTCAAAGACACCGGTGCGGCTCCTACAATCCGGGCGTCGTCCGTGGTGGCCGCGTGGGTGCTCGAGGCGCCGTCAGCTCACTTCTTCCCATCAACCACGGCAACCACCTCGTCGCGCGTGTACTCCTTGTTCGCCAGCGCACCGGCCGGCGTCTTCCCGCGCACCGCATCGAGTTCTTCCGGCTTCACTTCGAGCACCGGCATCCGGATATCGTGCGGCACCTTCTTGCCGGCCAGAACAGATGCGTCACCTGAAACGCGAACGTCGACGCGCCGGGCGGAATGGTCACCGACATCGTCTCGCAGCCGCTCTTCTTCTGATCGGCCCACCACGCGAGTTCTTCCTGACGGTTGCCGAGGATGATGATCGGCGTCGGCCGTCCCGCCGTCTTGATCGCCTGCGCGGCGCCGAAGCCGTCGCCGCCTTGCGTCACGACGCCGTCGATCTGCGCAAAGTCGGCAGAATGCCCGCGACCTGCTTTTGCGCGACCGTCTGCGTCCAGTCGCCGTGGACCGAGCCGACGATCTTCAGCCCGCCTGCGCAGGGCGTTTACTGGCGCTGATGGCTTTGTGCAGGCCGGTCGACTGACAATCCTCGCAAGACCTGCGCTACGCCTCGACGCTGCTCGCAATATTTCGCGTGTTCGCCGATACGCTCGTTGTGCCGGCTGACGAAGAACTGCTATGGTGTGGTCCACCCGCAGCCGCCCCAAGCCCATTGGGGAGGCAACCGCGCGGTGCATGGATCAAAACCGTTCGTGGGTTCGACAAAGGGATGTCCGCGCCTCGGAGCCGCTTGAGGATGGCGAACAGGAGTTCGCTTTTGGTGTCGGCAGCGATCCTGGGGCTCCTCACATGCCCCGTAACGGTGAGCGTAATGCCTTCGGGCGTCAACTGACTGAACATGACGGATGGCGCCGGATGTGCCAGAACCGAAGGATGATCCCTGTAAGCATCGAGAAGAATGTCGCGGACTTGCTCCGGGTCGACGTCGAGGGCGAACGTGAGCACCAGGGAGGCGATACCCTGTGTGGTGTTTCCCATCGTGACGTTGCGCACGTTCTGCGAGATGAGCTGTGAGTTCGGCACGATCACAGTCGACTTGTCCGCAAGCTGGATCTGGGTGGCACGCACGCTAATGCGCCGTATGTCTCCCTCGATGCCGGCGATACTGATCATGTCGCCCACCTTCACCGGCCGCTCCGCGAGCAAGATGAGTCCAGAGATAAAATTCTTTACGATTTCCTGAAGGCCGAATCCGATTCCCACCGACAACGCACTGACTATCCACGCAAGGTTGTGCCATCTGACGCCTAGCACCGACAACGACTGCAGCATGACGAGCACGTAACCGATGTTCGCAAACAATGTGAGCAGCGACGCCCGCATTCCGGGACTCATTTCCGTCTTAGGCAGCAACTCCCTGTCTAACCATTTGCGCACGGACCGCACCAGATATATTCCGACGCCGGCCGTAAGCACGGCGCTAAAGATGTGAGCGGGGACGATATTGAGCGCACGCAGCCGGTCACCGCCCAGCACCTCGAGAATGCTGTCGATCAGGTCCGCGGGCGTCGTTCCGAGGCCGCCTGTGAGCAGCGCAACGACTGCGGCGACGATGAGCGCGCTTCGCAAAACCCCGGTAAGCACTGTCGAAATCTGCGCGAGATGGGCGTTTTCGAGGCCAAACAGATGCTTGATCGCATTACCGCTTGCATGCGTCGGCGAAAAGATGCTTTCGCATACATCGCGCGTAAGCATCACCAGAAAATAGAGACTGCACAGAACGATATAGAACCACACGAGTTCGTAGGTCAGGAAACGCGCAACGGAAATGTATCCGAAGACCAATGCAGCCAGGGCGCCCACTACGACAACGCAGACAGCGGCGTGAATCAGACCCGCAACTGTTGACCGACCTTCCGGTGAATTTCCGGCTGCGGCCGGAGCGGTACGTACCCGGTTCGCATGAAGCAACGAAGCGCCGATGGCCAACGCGACGATCAACGCGACCAGACCGCGAGTGAAAATCGTGATTTGAAGGCTGGTGTCCACCGCTCTGTTGATCTGCTCTATCGCCCCTGAAAATAGCAGGAGCGCGGCCAATGTCCGTGGAAAAGATCTGAGCGCCTGCGCCACAGGATCAGCGATAGCAGGCAGGCGCCAGGTAGGATGCTCTGTACACAGGAACGCCCTGCCAAGTGCGAGGATCAACGCACAATTGACGATGTGCTTGACAAGCTCGTCAGTGAAGGTCTGCAGGGCGGGCGACAAGCTTTGTCGACCGCCAATGGCCACGCCGACCAGGTGTATTGCAACCACCGTGGTCGCAAGCGTCGCAAGTACGGTCGATATCGCGAAAGCACTGCGGCGCAGCCGTCCTTCCGGCAGACGGCGAACGCAAACCCATCCTAGCGTTCGCTCAAGAAGGCCGGCACCGACTGTTGCGCAGGCTACCGCGGCCAGCAAAAGGATCGTGGTGGCGAGGAAGCGTCCCGGTTGCCACATCGATTGCATCTGCTTTTCGACCTGCTTTCCAAACGCTCGCAGACTCTGATAGTCAGCCGCTTCCGGGTGAACCATGGGTACCCAGAACGCAGTGCTCAGAATGCTGTCGGTGCGGAGCGCCAGTTGGTCTTTCAGATGTTCGTGGAGCAATCGTCCGATCTGTGCATCGACGTTGACCAGATCGCCCTTAATGCTTCGCGCCTGCCTGAGCTGCGCACCAAGCCGCGCCTGCTGCGCCGTGAGGGCGTCGCGTTGCTGGGCGACGGCGGGTGTTTCCGGCCTTGCACCGGCGATGGGTGCCGCGCCGAGCAAATCGAGCTGCGCGTGTGTCCGTTCGAGCTCGGGCTGCAGCGAGGTTGCGACCAATGTGTCGACGTCGTCGACCATGCGCCGGCTCAGCAAGTCCAGTTTGATCAGTTCTGCATCACCGGTTGCCCTCGACGCTCGCTGCCTGACCGCGTCTTCCCTGGCCTGAAGCGCATTGAGTGCTTCCGCCGCCTCAGAACCCACACCAGCGATGGGCGCGACGTACCCGCGGTCAGCCCCGGCAGACGGACCGCCCGCCGAGCATGCAACGGCCGGGACGAGGGCCCACAACGCAAGAACGATGAGGCGGAAAGTGACCAGAAGTACTTGTCGCATGGCTCGGGCAGGGAAGGAGACGCGCAAAACATCATTGCCTGCCTCATGGCGCAGCAGGTGCCATCCACCGATGTGCCCATGCCGGTAGCGCAGGAGACGTTCGCTGTCCGATGTCTAAAGTGATTAGTATATCATCAGTGATATATGAACCATAATTGTAGCGAGTTCGCGACAAGCGCCCGTTGACGCAACGCGCGGTAACAGATCGTGGGGCGGTCGGCAAAAGAGTGCACTGCAGTACAAACATCCATACCGGCCGCAAGTGTCGTGCGCATTCGCGCAGGACTTCGGGGCCGCGAGCAGCTTCGATCAGTTTTATTGGGGGAATTGCGGAAGCGAGGGGCTGTTGCGTTAACTTTGCCGCCCTGAAAAAAACCGCCCACCTGAACTTTTTCGCCGCTAACTTCAAATATCCGATATTACGCCGCTGCCGGAAACGGGTTGGACTGACGATTGCTTTGCGGACGAGCTTCTCACGCCACCATATTGTTCAAACGCCTGTTGTTGGGCTTGCATCCGCGCCTTGGCGCACGCAAAGTCCATTGGGTAGGCTGCGGCGGCGGTTGTTCTGTCCAGGTAGCTTGCACCCTGCGGCCGAACCGGGGCGTGCACTAGCTCGCTCATTGGCGAGCTGGTGCTGTGTGCGAATGAGACAGCCGGTACGGTTAGCGCAGACGCGAGAACGGTGCCCGGGATGAACTTTCTTGCCTTCACGATGATGGTCTCTCCACTAGCGCGTCGGAGATAAGAGGACGCGGATTTCTGAAATAACGTCCTGGGGCAGCAAGCCGCCAGTTCGTTGAGCGAGAGTCTATCGAATCGCTAACCACTCACAAGCAACTGCACGGCAACGAACAGTTCCGCCGGGCGCAACCTTGCGAGCTCCCACGGACGCCCATCGCCTCCTTCGTTGGCAAGATGGAAACACACAATTGCGAGCGTTCCTCCAAGGTCTACGGCACATATACTTCCCGCCGCCGTCACCTCATCCATCAGGTGCCGGATTCTTATTGTCGAGGGAAGGACTACTTATGGAAAAGCCATTCATCGCGAGGATCGGTAAAGAAAGACCAGAAAGCGCTCACCAGATCGTGCAGGCCGCGCTTCGCAGTGCAGCGACGGCGTCCACGCCCAACGGCGCCATCGACCTGCTTGGCGAGGCCCTGCTGGAGCTGGAACGCCTGCTCGCACTGAATAGCGGGCAGATGCACTGAACTTCAGTGGCCCGCGTGGCTGCCCGAGAACACATGCAACGCTCCGGGGAGGTGTCAATGAACAGATCGCTTGCCGCACTGCTCCTGCCGTTAATGGTCGATGCCAATGCGGTTATCGCTGTTGTCAGGTACTCCGCATGTCCCGGAACAGGGCCGATCAGCTCATGATTGACGATTTATCCAATAATGATGATAATATCACCTATGCGGATTGCAGGTGTGTCGCCACTGTCCCCACGCGGGGACGGCAAAATGTGCGGCGATGACGGCAGGATAAGGGCAGCGCATGCGAGCCAGGCGAATTGTGCAGCGCCGCTCGCCTGCCGAACTGAGCTTTAACGCGGAAAGGTCTTACGTATGACTGTCTACCATCGCCAATCATTGTTCTGGGGAGCCGTTGCCCTAGCGGCTGGCATCCTGTTATGGGTCCTGCGTCCCGTCCTGACGCCGTTTTTACTCGGTGCCATGATCGCGTACGTTTTGCAGCCAGGCGTGGAGTGGCTCGTACGGCGTCGCGCACCCCGCGGTCTCGCGGCGTTTGTCATGATTTCCCTGTTCGCGTCGCTTGTTCTGCTGCTTGTTTTGCTGGTATTCGCGGTCATCCAGAGAGAAGGGCCCGAACTCGCAAAAGAGCTGCCTTCGTTGGCGGCCAAACTGGACGCTGCGCTGAAACCTCGGCTGGCTTTCCTGGGGATCGACCATTCGCTCGATCTGGCGCATGTTCGCGACGCATTGGCAGCGCGACTGACTTCAGGCGAACACGGCGCTGTCCTCGCTGTCTGGCAGTACTTGCGCACGAGCGGCAATGTGATGTTCAGCCTCGTGGGCAATGCGGTGCTGGTGCCGGTTGTTCTTTTCTATCTTCTCTACGACAGGCACGAGGCGCTCGAGCGCATGGAGAGTTTTGTGCCGCGGCGCTGGCTCGGAAAAACTCGCCACTTCGTTGCCGAGATCGACCAGATGCTGGCGCAATATCTCCGTGGGCAACTGCTCGTCGTCGTGATACTTGCGGTGTTTTACCCCGCAGCGCTGGCGATCGCCGGGTTGGACATTGCTCTGCCTGTCGGCCTTCTCACTGCACTTGCTGTATTCGTGCCGTATATCGGCTTCTCGACCGCGCTGGTCCTTGCGCTGCTCGCCGCGTTTCTGCAATTCGGGAACTGGTACGGCTTCGCAGCGGTGGCCGTCATATATGCAATCGGACAGGTCCTCGAGAGTGTCGTTCTGACACCGAGGCTCGTTGGCGAGCGCATTGGCCTGCATCCGTTGGCGGTTATTTTCTCGTTGCTGGCGTTTGGGCAACTGTTCGGATTCTTCGGCGTGCTGCTAGCGCTGCCCGTGAGTGCCGTCGTTGTTTCAGCGTTGCGGGAACTACGGCGGGGCTATCTGGCAAGTGCGCTTTACCATGACTGATCGTTTTTAGACCAGCAGTAGTTGCGCACTGCGCCAGCAAACAGCGGATGATGCTCGCTTGCGTGCGAAGGCATGTGGCGCCGAGCCTGAAACCGCCTGTCGCTTCAGATGGGCGCCGCTCGAGTGGGTGCAGGAAGTGGACGGCGAGCAATCTTTTCTGCTTCCGCGCGCTTGATGCCGAACGCCTGCAGCACCGTGGCCGCCGTGCTCTCGGCGAACTTTTCGTGCCTGGATCGAAGGGTCTTTCGTGCGCGAACCGCCCGGTTTGAAAATCCGGAGAAGTGAAGCTCAGCTGCTACCCCAGCGACAACAGTGCCGATCACGGAAAACACACACATCAGTTCGTCCGCGACCATGAAGCGCCGTTCCGAGATCCCTCTCTTCGTATCCCGCAGCAGCCGCTGACCCAGTCCCCTGCTCAGTACGCGCGTTGACAGCCCTTCGCGTATCAGGAGTTGCCCCCAAACGGGCTCCCGATACGCGCGTAGAAGCGTATGACGCACCGACACTGCAACCGCTTCCGCTGGGTCCGGCAATCCCGCGGCCAGGCGATCGAGCGTACCGGCGAATTCCTCGAACAGCCATTCGACAAGCTCCGCGAAGATCCCTTCCTTTGAGTCGAAGTAGTTGTAAAAGGACCCGAATCCCACGTCGGCGGCGTTCGTGATCTCGGTGATCGTGACGCCGTCCATCCCCTTCTGCGCCACCAGTTCGAACGCAGCATCGAGCAGACGAAGCCGCGTTTCGAGCTTGCGCCGGGCCACGCGCGGCGATCGTGCTCCGATGGGTTCGCGGCCGGAATTGGATAGATTCGATTCCTTTTTTGGTTGCCGACGGTTCGTGCGCGAACTCGGAACGTTGGGCATGTCAACTCCTCCTCTGTTTGCAGCAGATTGTAGATTTAAATCTCATAGTTGACAATATAATCAGAAATGGATTTAATGTCACCTGTGCGACGGCGGAAGCGGGAAAACGGCGGAACCGGGGAGCGGCGAACAAGTCTCCGGGGCGCTACTAGTTGCCCCGCGCCCAAGTCCGCACACATCGTGCAGACGAGCGCGTGCATCAGCGAATGTGCCTGTCAAATGGCGCAGACCCGCTCGGAGGCACGTGTTGCTTACCCGATGCGATGGTCTGTCAAGGAACTTGTGCCGCCGTTCCATCGGGTCATCAAAGAGGATCAATTCCGCATCAATGGCTTTGTTTTCGCGTTACTGGCAACGCACGTCCCGCAGGCGCGTGCTGGCCATCGGCGCGGACGACTTTTCCACCTGACTTCATCACCTGCCTTGTGTGAACATCGTGAAACATTCCGGTCTTGTCGCGCTGAAACGAGTGCGCTCCCTGTTACCTTGCTTCTTTCCATCCACACGCAAGGCAACTATCGTCCTTGCAGCGTGCAGCGCCATCGTCCTTGGCGCATGCCACCAGCGCGACCCGGTGGTCGCCGAGGTTAAGCCCGTCGTTGCGCTTGCGGTTCACCCGGATGAGCGCGTCGATAGCTCCTCGTTGCCCGCACAAGTGCAGGCGCGCTATTCCACGCCTCTGTCGTTCCGGGTGGGAGGCAAGGTCATCGAGCGCCGAGTACATATCGGCGATACGGTCAAGGCGGGACAGACCGTTGCACTGCTAGACCCGACGGATCTGCAGAACAACCTCGTCAATGCGCGCGCGCAACTCGATGCGGCTGAGCATCGCCTTGTCTTCGCGAAGCAGCAGCTCGACCGCGATGAGGCGCAGGCGCGCGCAAACCTGATCGCGCCCTCTCAGCTTGAGCAAACTCAGGATGCCTACGCTTCCGCGCTCGCACAGCGCACTTCCGCTCTCGCGCAGATGGCGCTCGCGACGGATCACCTGCGCTACGCGACGCTGACCGCGGACCACGACGGTGTCATCACATCGGAGGATGCGGATACCGGCCAAAACGTTCAGGCAACGCAGGCTGTGTATCACCTCGACTGGACCGGCGACATCGATATCGTTTGCGACGCTCCCGAAAGGACCGTGAGCTCCCTGGCCGTCGGCAGCAAGGCGCGCGTCACCTTGCCAGCGCTGCCCGGCAAGACGTTTGAAGCGCAGGTGCGCGAGGTGTCGGCGGCGGCCGACCCCGAAAGCCGCACGTGGCGCGTGAAGCTCACGCTGACTGCGCCGGGTCCCGACGTGCGTCTTGGCATGACCGCGAATGTGGCATTCAGCTCAGCCGACGATCTCGGTGCCGGCCAGGTCTTTACGCTCCCGGTGACGGCGCTCTTTCACAAGGGTGATAACCCGGCCGTGTGGGTCGTGCGTAAAGGCAGCGACACGCTCGAGTTGCGCCCCGTCACGATTCAGCGGTATGACGAGCGCACGGTTTCGCTCAGTGCGGGGCTGCACGATGGCGATCGGGTGATCCTCCAGGGGGTGCATGCCGTGAGCTCCGGGCAGCAAGTTCAAGTGGTGCCTCCGCTGCATCAGGAGGGCTCGGTATGAACGCGCGCGACAACGAGACTTCGGTCGAACGGGCGCCGGCGAATGCTTCTGGCGAGGAACGCGCGAGCGGTACGGGCTTCAACCTCTCCGCGTGGGCGCTGACGCACCAGCAGCTCGTGATCTTTCTGATCGGGCTCGCCACGCTGTTCGGCGTGATCGGCTACACGCACCTCGCGCAATCGGAAGATCCGCCCTTCACGTTTCGCACGATGGTGATCAAGACGTACTGGCCTGGCGCGACCGCCCGCGAAGTGCAGGAGCAGATCACCGACCGCATCGGCCGCCAGTTGCAGGCGGCGCCATATGTCGACAACATCAAGAGCTACTCGCGGCCCGGCGAGTCGATGATCTTCTTCGCAATGAAGGACTCGGCGCCGGTCAAGGAGGTGCCAGAGACCTGGTACCAGGTTCGCAAGAAAGTCGGCGACATCCAGGCGACGCTTCCGAAGGGGACGGTCGGACCGTTCTTCAACGACGAATTCGGCGACGTCTATACCAACATCTATGCGCTCGAAGGCGACGGCTTCTCACCGGCGCAACTGCACGACTATGCGGACAAGCTGCGCACGGTGCTGTTGCGGGTGCCCGGCGTTGCGAAGGTCGACTACTTCGGCGACCCCGATCAGCACATCTTCGTCGAGATTTCGAACGCGCAACTGACGCGTCTTTCGATCACGCCGCAGCAGCTTGCTCAGGCGATCGACGCGCAGAATGCCGTCGCGCCTGTCGGCACGATCACCACGGCGGACGACCGCGTATTCGTGCGTCCGAGCGGCGCGTTCAAGGACGAGCGCGCGCTTGCGGATACGCTGATCACCGTCAACAAGCGCTCCTTCCGCCTCGGCGACATTGCGACGATCAGGCGCGGTTACGACGATCCGCCCGTCACGCAGATGCGCGTCGGCGACCAGGCGGTGCTCGGCATTGGTGTGACGATGCAAAAGGGCGGCGACGTCATCGACCTCGGTCGCGCGCTCGACGCGAAGACTGCCGAACTGCAGGCAACGCTGCCGGCGGGTCTGAAGCTCGTGCCGGTTTCGAGCATGCCGCACGCGGTCAAGCACTCCGTGGACGAATTCGTGCGTTCGGTCGGAGAAGCCGTCGCGATCGTGCTGGTCGTGAGCCTCGTTTCGCTCGGTCTGCGCACGGGCATGGTGGTGGTGATCACGATCCCGATCGTGCTTGCCGTGACCGCGCTGTGCATGCATACCTTCGGTATCGGGTTGGACAAGGTTTCGCTTGGCACGCTCGTGCTCGCGCTCGGGCTGCTGGTCGATGACGCGATCATTGCCGTCGAAATGATGGCGGTGAAGCTGGAGCAGGGCTGGAGCCGCATGCGCGCGGCGGCGTTTGCGTATTCGAGTACCGCATTTCCGATGCTGACCGGCACCCTCGTGACGGTCTCGGGCTTTTTGCCGATCGCGCTGGCGAAATCGAGCACGGGTGAGTACACCCGCTCCATCTTCGAGGTGTCGGCCATCGCGCTGATCGTCTCGTGGTTCGCGGCGGTCGTGCTGGTGCCGCTGCTCGGCTTTCATATGCTGCCCGAGCGCAAGGCTCACGCCGGCGCCGGGCACGACCATGAGCACGCCGTCTACAACACCGGCTTCTACCGACGCCTGTCGGGCTGGGTCACGTGGTGCATCGAGCGGCGCTGGATCGTGCTCGGCGTCACCTGCGGCCTGTTCGCGCTCGCCATGGTTGCGTTCACGCGCGTGCCGCAGCAGTTCTTCCCGAACTCCGAGCGTCCTGAATTGCTGGTCGACTTGAGGCTGCCTGAAGGCGCTTCGTTCGAGGCGACGCTGCGTGAATCGAAGCGCCTCGAGAAGGTTCTCGATGGCAAGGCCGGAATCGACCACTACGTCGACTTCGTCGGCACGGGTGCCCCGCGCTTTTATCTCCCGCTCGACCAGCAGCTCCAGCAGCCCAACTTCGCGCAGTTCGTGATCACGGCCAAAGACGTCGAAACACGCGAGGAACTGATGCGCTGGCTCGACGCGAAACTGGAGAAGGACTTTTCCGGTGCTCGCACACGTGTCGCACGGCTCGAAAACGGTCCGCCCGTGGGCTTCCCGATCAAGTTCCGCGTGAGCGGTGACGACATCGCGACGGTGCGATCGATCGCGGATACGGTCGCGGAAAAGGTCCGCGCCGATTCGCGCACGCGCAACGTCCAGTTCGATTGGGACGAGCCGGCCGAACGCTCGATTTCGTTCGAGATCGACCAGAACCGCGCGCGCCAGCTTGGCGTCACGTCAGCAGACGTTTCGAGCTTCCTGGCCATGACGCTGTCCGGCTACACCGTCACGCAGTACCGCGAGCGCGACAAGCTGATCAACGTCGATCTGCGAGCGCCGAAGAGCGAGCGCGTCGATCCCGCCAAGCTCACGAGCCTTGCGATTCCGACACCGAACGGCCCGGTTCCGCTCGGCTCGCTCGGACACGTGCGCGACACGCTCGAATATGGCGTGATCTGGGAGCGTGACCGCCAGCCAACCATCACCGTGCAGGCCGACGTGCGCGGCGACGCCCAGGGCATCGACGTGACGCACGACATCGAGAACGCACTCACGGCTGTGCGCGCAAAGCTCCCCGTGGGCTACCGGATCGAG
This sequence comes from Paraburkholderia sp. JPY419, assembly GCF_050435705.1. Taxonomy (NCBI): domain Bacteria; kingdom Pseudomonadati; phylum Pseudomonadota; class Betaproteobacteria; order Burkholderiales; family Burkholderiaceae; genus Paraburkholderia; species Paraburkholderia sp. JPY419. The sequence goes on from NZ_JBNDKV010000001.1 coordinate 698,108, forward strand.
GTGGGCGGGGCGGTCGAGGAGAGCGTGAAGGGCCAGACGTCGATCAATGCGGAAATGCCGCTGATGATCATTGCGGTGCTGACGCTGCTGATGATCCAGCTGAAGAACTTCGCGCGCACCTTCATCGTCGTGCTGACCGCGCCGCTGGGTCTCATCGGCGTCGTGACAGCGCTGCTGCTGTTCGGCAAGCCGTTCGGCTTCGTCGCGCTGCTGGGCGTGATCGCGATGTTCGGCATCATCATGCGCAACTCCGTGATTCTCGTCGACCAGATCGATCAGGACATCGCGGCGGGGCACCCGCGCTTCGACGCCATCATCGGCGCAACGGTGCGACGTTTCAGGCCGATCATGCTGACGGCCGCCGCCGCCGTGCTCGCGCTGATTCCGCTGCTGCGCTCGGGCTTTTTCGGGCCGATGGCGACTGCGCTGATGGGCGGCATCACCGTCGCCACATTGTTGACCGTGTTCTTCCTGCCGGCACTCTACGCGACCTGCTTCAGGGTCCGTCGTGACGAGCGCGGCGAGCAACCGGTCGTCGTCGAGCATACGGAGGTTTGATCATGAGTTTTACTTACAAGGTATCCGTGTTTGCGGCGGCCGCGGCGTTCGCCATGACGGCGTGTTCGTTCGGGCCCAGCGGCGAGCCGCCGGCGATGCCGTCTCCCGAGCATTACGGTGCGCAGGCGCAGCCTGCGAAGACGGTGGCAGCGGGCGGCGTTGCGCAGACCTTCGATGTCGGCGCCACGCCGGGGCCGCAGTGGTGGCGGCTCTACCACTGTGCCGCGCTGGACGCACTCGTCGACGAAGGACTGCGCAACAGCCCGACGCTTGCGGCAACGCAGCGTACGCTCGCAGCGGCGCAGGAGCAATTGCGCGCGCAGATCGGCTCATCGACGCTGCCATCGATCGACGGCGCGGCGCAGGTGCAGCGCGCCCGTTCACCGGTCGCGCCCCAGCTTGGCCTGCCCGAGCAGGTGCAATACAACTTCTTTGCCGGGCAGCTGCAAGCGCATTACACGTTCGACCTGTTCGGCCAGACGCGCTATGCGAACTCCGCGAGCGCGGCCCGTGTGAATGTGCAGGCGTTCGAGCTGGAAGCGTCGCGCCGTGCGCTCGCGGCAAACATCGTGGCAGCCACGATCAACGTGGCGGCCCTCGACCGGGAGATTGCACTCACCGAGCGGCTCGCCGCCGTATCGAACGATGCGGCGAACGACGATGCGCAGCGCTACGCGCTCGGCTCGGTTTCGCGAGCCCAGGCGTTCGAGTCGAAACAGGACGCGGCCTCCATCGCGGCGAGCTTGCCCGCACTGCGTCAGCAACGCGCGACCGCGGTTCATGCACTCGCGGTGCTGATTGGCCGTACACCGGACAATGCCCCGAGCGTGCCGGATCTGGACAGCCTGTCGCTGCCTGAGCGCGTGCCCGTAGCCGTGCCTTCGGACCTGTTGCGCTCGCGCCCGGACATCCAGGCAGCCGACGCGGCCGTCAAGGCCGCAGCCGCCGACGTGGGCGAGGCAACGGCGCAACTCTTCCCGAGCCTGTCGCTGACGGGCGCGATGGGGCGCGGCGGCTTCAGCTGGCCGGCAGTCGTTTCGGGTGCGGGCGGGCTGTGGGCCATCGGAGCGAGCCTTTCGCAGCCGATCTTCCATGGCGGCGCGCTGTTCGCGCAACGCCGCGCGTCGATCGATGCGTACGACGCCGCCGTGCTGCACTACAAGGCGACCGTGCTGTCTGCGTTCGAGGACGTGGCGAATTCGCTAGCCGCGCTGGATAACGACGCACAGACTCTGGCGTCGAGCGAAGCCGCCGCCGATGCCGCGCGCACGGCATTCGACGACACCGCGTCGCGCCACCGCATGGGCTCGCTGCCTTCGGCGGCAACGCACGCCAGCGAATCGCGCTACCTGAACGCGCAAATCGCAGCAGCACGCGCCGCAGGTCAGCGCATGGGCGATACGGCGGCGCTTTTCCAGGCGATGGGAGAACTGCCCGACGCCCAGCAAGCGACCGCATCGACTGCAAAGACCGGGCGCTCGTGACACACGAGGGCGATCCAGCGGGACCGCCCTCGCCGTTCAGCAGTGGCTCGAGCCACGTCGATAGCCGTTGGACCCACATCGATTGCCGGCTGGATCCGCGCCGCAACGCGCGGTCTGGGCCTGCTGTGAGTGTGAATGCCCGCGGTTTTCCGCTTTATTTTCGTATGGATTACCAAAGACTGATTGTCTGCCACGAATGCGACCTGTTGTTTCGCAAGCCCGCTGCCGCGAAAAGACACCGCGCGGCCTGCTCGCGATGCGGTGCGGGCTTCGCAGCGCTACCGGGTTGCGCATTGTCGCTCGACTGGATTTGCGCTGTGACGCTCGCCGCGTTGATCGTTTTTTGTATCGCGCAGAGTTTCCCGCTCATCGAAATGCACGCGAACGGCATGACATCCGAGGCGACGCTGTTTGGCGCCGTGCGCTCGCTGTGGTTCGGCGACATGCGTGTCGTCGCGGTGATGGTGTTGTGCGCGGCGGTACTTTTTCCGTTGATCGAATTGCTCGCATTGCTCTACGTGCTGGTGCCGCTGCGGTTGGGTATACGGCCACCCCGTTTCAATGCAATGGTGCGTCTCGTGCAGATCGTCCGGCCGTGGGGCATGGTTGAAGTGTTCATGCTCGGCGTGCTGGTGACGATCGTGAAGATGGTCAGCCTCGCGCAAGTGATCCCGGGACCGGGGTTGTTCGCATTAGGCACGCTGACCGTCATGCTGGGCGTGGTTGCTTCATTCGACCCGAGCGGGCTTTGGGCGATCAGTGAAGAAATCAGGCGCTCGCGAATGGCGGAAGTTCGGTGGTCGAAGGTGAGCACCGGGCGAGAGCGGTTCATGCGGCCCTCGGCGGCGCGCAAAGCCAGTTCGTCGACCGCCATCACGGCACGGCGAGCCAGACTTGTCGGCTGTCACGCATGCGGACTCGTTCAGACGCGCGTTGAACGGGAAGTCCACCAGCGCTGCTCCCGATGCCAGCATGTGCTGCACGAACGCAGGCCCGACAGTCTCACGCGGACGGCCAGTCTGCTTCTTGCCGCCGCGATTGCCTATATTCCGGCGAATCTGCTGCCGATCATGCACGCGTCATCCGTGGGCGGCTCGGAAGACGACACGATCCTTGGCGGCGTGGCGTATTTCTGGACCTCGGGAGACTGGCCGCTCGCTGTCGTCGTCTTCATCGCCAGCGTTCTCGTGCCGGTTCTCAAGCTCGTTGTTCTCACGCTTCTCACGGTGGCCGCTTCGCGCGGTTCGGGCTGGCGCGCTCGTGAAAGAGCGACCCTGTACCGGCTCGTCGAGCGCATTGGCCGGTGGTCGATGCTCGACGTGTTCGTCGTTGCACTGACGGTCACATTGGTGCATTTCGGCTCGCTCGCCGTCATTACTGCTGGACCGGCCGCCCTCGCTTTCGGAGCGGTTGTGATCCTGACCATGCTTGCATCGCATCAGTTCGATCCGCGGCTCATCTGGGACAACGTGGGTCCGGGGCCGCGTGCCGCTTCAACTGCGAACGATGAAGCTCTAGCTGCTCCTCTCTTGAAAAACCGAATTCCTGAAAAAGACGATGCATCTTTCCAATCTATCCAGACCTGACATCAAGCCGCGCAAGCGTTGGCTGCCATCCCTGATCTGGTTAGTGCCTTTGATCTCGGCATTGATCGGCGTTGCTCTGGTGGTCAAATCCGTTGCGGAAAAAGGACCCGTCGTGACGGTCACCTTCAATAACGCCGAGGGCATCGAGGCGGGCAAGACGAAGGTCAAGTACAAGGACGTTGAAATCGGTGTCGTGCAAGCCGTTGCGTTGTCCGCGGATGTGCGGCATGTTATCGCGAGTATCCAGTTGAGCAACGACGCAGAGAAGTTTGCCACGCAAGGCACGCGGTTCTGGGTGGTACGCCCGCGCGTCGGCGCCAATGGCATCTCCGGCCTCAGTACGCTGCTTTCGGGCGCCTACATCGGCGTGGACATCGGGCGCTCGACCGAGCGGCAAACCGCCTTCCTCGGTCTTGAAAGTCCGCCTATTGTCACCACGGGACAACCTGGGCATCAGTACACGCTGCGAGGCGACTCGCTGGGCTCGATCGATATCGGCGCCCCCATCTTCTACCACCGTATCCAGGCGGGTCAGGTGATCGGCTACTCGCTCGATCCTCACGGCGCGGGCGTCATCGTGAATGTCTTCGTGAATGCACCGTACGACCAGTACGTCGGTACCAATACGCGGTGGTGGCATGCAAGCGGCGTCGATCTGCGTCTTGACTCCAACGGGCTGAAGCTCAATACGCAATCGCTCGCGACTGTCGTCGTCGGAGGGCTGGCGTTCCAGTCTCCGGCCGGGCAGGACGCGGGCCCACCGGCGGCAGACAAGGCGGAGTTCCGGCTCGCCGCGGATGAATCGGACGCCATGCGCGAGCCCGACGGCCAGCCGCTCAACGTGGTCATGCGTTTCGATCAGTCTTTGCGCGGACTGTCGGTTGGCGCACCCGTCGATCTTCGCGGGATCGCGCTGGGGCAGGTGACGCAGATCGGCATCGAGTACGACGAAAAGCGCAAGAGCTTCAGCATGAAGGTGGCGATGGCGCTTTACCCCGACCGGCTCAGCCGGCGCTCCAGCGAAGCGCTGCCGGCGCCGGACACGCCTGGCGGGCACGAATTGTTGCAACACCTGGTGACGGAAGGGCTGCGCGGGCAATTGCGGACCGGCAATCTCCTGACGGGACAGTTGTATGTCGCGCTGGACATGTTCCCGAAAGCGCCTCGCGCGACGGTGGACGTGCATAGCAACCCGCTAAATCTGCCGACCGTGCCGAATACGCTCGACGAGCTGCAGGTGCAGATTGCGGACATCGCAAGGAAGCTGAACCAGGTGCCGTTCGACCGGATCGGCGCGAACCTCGACGGTGCCCTGGCGAACGCAAGCAAGCTGTTCGGACATATGGACACGGAGGTCGTGCCGCAGGCACGCGACACGCTCGCCGCCGCGCAAAAGACATTCGCGACGGCCGAATCGACACTCCGGCAGACTGCGCCGATGCAATCGGACGTTCAGGACGCCATGCAGCAGCTCACGCGCACGCTGCAATCGCTCAATGCGCTCTCCGACTACCTGGAGCGGCATCCACAGGCGCTGCTGTTTGGCAAGAAAGGAGACCAGCAATGATCGCGAGGCAATCCCGCTCGTTCCGCACCATGATGAGGACACTCGTCTCTTTCGCCGGGCTGGCCGTTGTGACGGCGTGCGCATCACCGGCGACCCGCGTCTATACGCTCGGAACGGACGCAGAGCCGGCTGTCGCGAAGAGTGTGACAAGCCCCGCTTTGCGGATCGATGTACGCCCGGTCAAAGTGCCGGCCGCAGTCGCCCGAAGCCAGCTTGTGGTGCAGGTCAATGCGGCCCAGGTGCAGGTGCTTGAAGACGACCAATGGTCGTCGGCGCTTCCGGACGAGATTCGCTATGCACTCGTGGCTCGCGTGAGCCAACAGGCCGCCGCATCCGCTGCCAGCGCGATTGGTCGTGGCGATGCGGTTCCTGTCTATCAGATTGGCGTCGATGTTCAGCGCTTCGAATCGTGGCCCGGTTCACATGTGCTGGTTGACGCCGTGTGGAGTGTGAGCGGGTCTGCGGACCTGCAGACGCTGACTTGCCACAGCACTGTGACGGAGCCCGTGTCTGGCGGATACCAGGGCATCGTCGAGGGGCATCGTCGTGCGCTCAGTGCGATTGCTGACCAGATAGCCGAGGTCGTGCGCGCCTTCGCGGCGACCGCGGCGGATCGGCCGTCTGGCCTTACGGGTGGGCGCGGCGGAAGGGGAATGACAACGCTGTCCTGCCCGCCATTTTCAGGCGGGGCGCAAACCGAGGTAAACAGGCCGGCGGCTCCGCGCTCCGGCGGATAAATTCGCAGCCCGTCGCCAGTCGGGACAGGGACCGATCGCCAGAGAGGTTCCGCTCACGACTGGCGACCTCAAGCTGCCTCGTCGGCTAACTCGACGATCGGCAGTGGACGCGCGGCAATCTTTTCCGCCTCTGCGCGCTTCAGGCCGAGTATCTGAAGCAACATGGCTGCCGTGCGCTCGGGAAAGTGCTCGCCGCTGAAACCCAGCTCCTTCAGCATATCTGCGGCACTTGCGCCCGGCGCGACATAGTTCAGTTCGGCCGCGATGGCAGACAGAACGGTGCCGCCCACCGCGAGATAGCCGATAAACGGGTCGGCAACGACAAATCGCTTTGCCGCAATGCCGTTTCGAATGTCGCGCATGAGCCGCTGAGCCAGCCCACGACTCAGCGCAGGCGCCGAAAACCCTTCGCGAATCAGAAAGCGTCCCCACACCGGATCGTGCCGCGCACGCAGGATAGTGTGGCGCACCGAGACGGCCACCACTTCCGCGGGATCGGTGATGCCTCCCGCGAGGCGATCCAGCACGTTCGCAAACTCTTCGAATACGTTGTCGACGAGCGTCGCGTAGATCGCTTCCTTCGACTCGAAGTGGTTGTAGAAGGAGCCAAAGCCGACATCGGCGGCCTCGGTGATTTCATTGATCGCCACGCCCTCCATGCCCCTTTCGGCCATCAGCCTGAGGGCTGCGTCGAGCAGACGCGCGCGCGTCTCGCGCTTGCGGCGGGCGCCGCGAGGCTCTTTTTCTTCGATGACGGGAGCCGGGGAGGCGGACGCCTTAGCCGGGGAGCGCCTGGCTGGCGCGCGCTTAGTCGTGGTTGTCATGGTGGATCCAGTTCTGGTCATAGCCACAGTATAGATTCGAATGTCTTTATTGACAAAACGATCAGTGCTGAGTTTAATGTCATAGACGGCGGCAAAAGCCGGTCTTACCAGAACAGACGGAGTGACTGTGGAGACAGCAAACAGAACCGGCATTGCGCCCAGCGGCCGGCATCACCTTACCCAACGGCCCATCCGGGCTTTAGGGCCCGCCACCGATCCCGCGTCCGCAAATTGCCCATCTAGTCAGGCCGCCAGCGCCCGCGTGCTCGCGCGGTGCGGCGCGCCAGCCCTGCGCGCGGCTTCACCGATCCTAACTGCCTGATCACCGTTCACCATGAAACTGACCACTGCACAGCCGGCTCGTCACCCGAATCCAACGGCGAAAGCGACCGCATTGGCCTATCTAATGTTCGATCGGCCGGACCTCGAGAAAGCTGAACGGTTTCTCAACGACTTTGGGCTTCGAACGGTCACGCGTGGCGAAGAGATGCTGCTCCTGCGCGGTACAGGCGCGTCGCACTTCTGTTACGTCGTGCGAGAGGCGCCCAAAGCGAGATTTGTCGGCTTTGGCCTGGAGGTCGGCAGCGTAGCCGAACTGGATGCGCTTGCCAGGCTGCCGGGCGCGTCGGAGGCGAAGGCCTCCACGCTGCCGGGCGGCGGCTACGTGGTGCAGTTGGAGGATCCGTCGGGGTTCCGTGTCGATGCGGTCTGGGGCCAGGCGCCCGCCACTGCGTTGCCGCACCGGCTGCCGTTGGCGTTCAATTCCGTCGATGCCGCGGTTCGCATCAACGGCACGCAGCGTCCCCCCGAGGGCGCTCCTGAGATCATCAGGCTTGGGCACGTGGTGCTGGAACTGGCCGATTATCAGGACACCTGCGCGTGGTACACGCGCCATTTCGGCTTCATCCCGAGCGACGTGCAGGTGTTGCCCGATGGGTCACCGGCTGTCGCGTTCATGCGGCTCGATCTCGGCGGCAAGCCCGCCGATCATCACACGCTCGCGCTTGCACAGAGTTTTGAGCCGAAATACAGCCATAGCGCCTACGAACTCGTTGATGCGGATGCGGTCGGCATGGGCCAGCGCGTTCTGCGCAAGGGCGGATGGACGCACGCGTGGGGCATCGGGCGCCATATCCTCGGCAGCCAGATTTTCGACTACTGGCAAGACCCGTGGGGAGACAAGCATGAGCACTACTGCGACGGTGATCTTTTCACCAGCGAAGCCGACACGGGAATCCATGCCGTGAGCCGCGAGGCGATGGCCCAGTGGGGGCCGCCGATGCCGAGCAGCTTCACCAAGCCCCGATTGGCGCTTGCGAGCATCGCGGCGCTGATCGCAAACCTGCGCCGAAGCCCCGACGTCACGTTAGCGCGACTTCGCGCACTGTTGAAGATCTTTGCCTGACGCACCTCTTTACCGAATCCGGAGACAGCCAAAATGGCAATTCACGTTCTGCATTATCTGCACGATGGTCGCGCCCAGTGGGGCGTGGTGGCTAACAACGCAATCACGCCGATTCCCGGTGAGTTCAGCACGACCGCGGAGTTTATTCACGCCAATCCGGTCGAGCGCTTATTGATGCTGGACCGCCCCACGATTCCCGAAGCGGACGTGCAATGGCTGTCGCCCGTGACGGCCAATCAGCAGTTCATCTGCCAGGGTGCGAACTACCGCCAGCACATGATCGAATCCGGCATGGACCCGGATGCGAAAAAATTCAACATGATCTTCACGAAGGCCACGAGCTGCATCGTTCCAGCGGACTCGAAACTCGTGAAGCCCCATTCGGTGCGGTTCCTCGATTACGAGATCGAACTCGGTCTCGTCCTCAAGCGCGACATCACGTCCCGCGCAACGATTACCGACGAGAACCTGCACGACTACGTTGCCGGCGCCGTAATCGTGAACGACTATTCCGCGCGCGATGTGCAGATTCCACAGATGCAGTTCTACAAGGGCAAGAGCTTTCGGACGTTCGGCCCGGTCGGCCCGTATCTTTGCCTGCTCGAAAAGCACGATATGCCGAAGCTCGAGCAGCTCGTGCTGACGCTGATTGTCAACGGAACGGTTCGACAGAACGATTCGACCTCGGGTCTCGTGTACGGTCCGGCCGAAACGTTGACCGAACTGTCCGGCGTTCAGGACCTGCACGCCGGGGACCTGCTTGCAACAGGTACGCCGTCCGGTTGCGCGCTGATGATTCCGTCGCCGGAAAAGCAACGCGCTGCGGCACAACTGCCCGAAGCGGAGAAATGGCGTCTCTTCCTCGGGCTGCAAGCCGAGCGACCGCAGTACCTTCAGATTGGCGATGTGGTCGAAGCACGTATCGTTAGCGAGGATGGCTCGATCGATCTAGGTACCCAGCGCAACGTCGTCGTCGCAGAGGCCGCATGAAAGCCGTCGCTAACGAGCAGGATGTCCTCGCTATCGAATCGCGGGGGCAACCGGCGGAACTTCTGTCGAGCACCTACGAAATGATCTGCCGGGGCGCCGCGATCAATCCATCGGCACCCGCGTTCTCGTTCTTCACACAACCGCGGACGACTACGCGAGCCCGAAGTGCTGGACTTACAGCGAACTGGTGCGCGACACCACGCGCACGGCGAACATGTTGTCACGACTGGGTGTGCAGCGAGACACGGTGGTCGCCTATGTGTTGCCGAATCTGCCCGAAACGCACTTCGTGGTGTGGGGCGGCGAGGCGGTCGGCATTGTCTGCGCAATCAATCCACTGCTCGAAAGCGACGCAATAGGCGAGCTGCTCAATGCCTCAGGCGCGAGTGTGCTTATCACCTTGGCGCCGCACCCCGGCAAAGACCTGTGGCCGAAAGTGCAGGCGATCTTGCACAAGCTTGCGTCGCTCAGGCGCGTCGGCGGCGATGCGGTCCGCAAGCGCTCCGACGGCATCGTCATCATCGATCCGGAGAAGGCGCGAGGGCGCAAGGACATCGTCAAGTCGTGCCCGTACAAGGCGATCGTCTGGAACGAGGAACTGCAAGTGCCGCAGACGTGGATCTTCGATGCACATCTGCTCGACCAGGGCTGGCAGCATCCGCGCTGCGAGCAGGTTTGCCCCGCGCGTCTTCGAGACGGTCAAGCTCGACGATGCCGCCATGGCGGAAAAGGCCCGACGTGAAGGGTTCCGGGTATTGCGGCCCGATCTCGAAACAAAGCCTCGCGTCAGGTATGGCGGCTTCAAGCGCTGGAAAAGCTGTTTCATAGGTGGCAGCATCAGTGCCACGGTCAGCGGCGCAGTTGAATGCGTCGCTGATGCAGCGGTTGTCCTGTACGCCGGCGATCAACGCGTCGCAGGCACTCTTTCGGACGCTTTCGGCGACTTTCGCTTCGGTGGTCTCGAGAAAAATAGTGGCATGTACCGGATCGAGATTCGTCACGCGCGAGGCAATGCAACGCGCGAGTGTGCGGTCGGCGAAAGTGTGTACCTGGGAGAAGTCAGCCTCGCGCTGGCGGCCAGCGAGGTGGAGGCTAACTGAAGCGTCGCTCGCGCCCTCAATTTCTGTATTGACATAAAAATCAATTATGAGTCTAATGTCTAATATACGCTGTGGAGCATGAGCCAGTCTCAGCGAGGCCACCGAGTAACGGCGATTTCACAGCTTCGTCTTGCGCAGACGATCACGGACAGAGAGATCGCCTCGAGCCACGCCATGAAGAACGAACGCCTGAGCCACGCGCGCAGAAAAGAGCAGACCCGGGAGCGCCTGTATGGTGCCGCAAGGACGATGTTCCTCGGGAAGGGCTTCGCAGCGACGAGCGTGGAGGACATCGTCGAGGCCGCAGGGTACACGAGGGGCGCGTTCTACTCCAATTTCAGAAGCAAACACGAGCTGCTGACGGAACTGTTGCGGCGCGACGTCGAAGCGGCGCATGCGGATCTGCGGGCGATCTTTCAAGATGCTGGCACGCCTGAGCAAGCGACCGCGCGCGTGATTACGAATCTTGTCCGTTTCTGGCGTGAGCGTGAATGCTTTCCGCTTTGGGTCGAGGCGTACCTCCTCGCACGCCGCGACAGCATCTTTCAGGAACGGCTTCATGGGTTGCGACGCGCGAAGCTTTTGCAGGTCAGCGCCCATATTCAAACGCTCCTGAGGGAAAGCGACAGCACATTGCCGCTGCCGTCGGATGCGTTGGCGCTCTGCCTCGTGAGCCTTTGCGAAGGCATGCAGCTTTTTAATCTGTGCTATCCGCAGAGTGTGATCGACCAGTTGGGTCAGACAGTGCTAGCGCAATTTGCTTCGTCCGTACCGTATCGGCAGTCAATTCAACAAACACCGCCGATGGGATGGCACGAGTGCTGCACTCTCGAGAATCGTTGAACGAGGTCGCAAAGGGTCGCGATTGCAATTCGTCCAGATGCCCGAAACGTAGATCATGGAATATATAGAAAGCTTGCGTCTCTTCCGCACGATCGTCGAAGTGAAAAACTTCCGGCGCGCGGGCGAAATGATGGACCTGTCACCTTCGGTCGTTTCACGCGCGATAGCCTCGCTGGAGGAGCGCCTGGGAGCACGACTGTTTCATCGTTCGACGCGGCAGTTTTCTCTCACGGAAGCCGCGGAGCGCTTTTACGAGGGGTGCTGTCGCATTCTCGACGATCTGGATCGCCTGGAAGCGAGCGCCGCAGGTCATGGGCGACTACCGGCAGGCGTATTACGTGTGGTCGCGCACACTACGGCTGCGTTGACATGGCTTGCGCCGTTGATGGCGTCGTTCAAGCGCAAGCATCCAAATATTAGTCTGGACATCACTTTGACAGAGCGATCTGTCGACCTGACGGCCGACGGGTACGATCTGGGCATCGTGCTACCGTTCATGCTCGCGACGGATCTTGCCGTGACGCGGCTTCTTCAACGGCTGCCGCTGGTCATCGTCACGACGCAGGCGTACCTCGGCAGGCGTCCACCGCCGCGGCATCCTGCCGAGCTGGCCGATCATGTGTTCGTCACGGTGCCGCCCTCGATGCATAAACCAACCCTTACGTTCCAAATCGACCACGAAACCGTCGCAGTCCAGATCAAATACGAGATCGCGTCGAATAACCCGATATTCAATCGCGACATCATTCTCGAGGGATACGGTGTGGGTTTGCTTCCCTTCGCGCTTGTGGAACAGGACATCAAGGCTGGCCGGCTCGTACGTCTGCTTGACGGCTTCGAGATCGTCGATACGGCGGCTGAAGTCCGACTGGCCTATATCGGCCGCACGCTATTACCCGCAAAGGTCAGGGCATTCATCGACCATAGCGCAGAATTCTTTGAACGGGGCATGTAAGCGACTCGCCGCTCAACGACGACCGACGCCGTGTCGACTGTGCGGTCTGCCGGGACGGACCATGCTGGGGCGAGGCGCGAGAAGGGGCGCTGGTCGGGTCTATGATGCGCTGGACGCGAGCAAGGCCGTCGACTTGCTCGGGCGTGAAGTGATCAACACGGTGCCGGGTTGCCAGGCCGGTGCGGGTCCTGGCACTGCGAACTGAGTGCGCACCAAAACAAGCTGTAGGCACGGCCGCCGTCATGCGCCCTTTCAAGGTCAAGGGACAGTGGAAGTACTTGTACCGGGCCGTGGACAAGGCGGGAGACACGATCGATTTTCTGCTGCGCGCGCATCGTGACAAGGCTGCGGCGAAGCGCTATTTTCAGAAGTCGATCGAGCATAACGGCGAGCCCGAGGTAGTGACCCTCAGGCGACACAGACGATTCGGGATGTGCAGCCTCTCACGAAGCGCGAACCTGACCACGCACTCCAGTTCGCCTGCCCGTGGGAAGCCCCACCGACAAACAGATCGAAACACGCAACGCTTGGTCGCGACTGCCTTGGCGATGGATAAAATAGCGCAAGGAACGCGAATTTCAAGAGGCCCTGCAAGATGTCATCCGGGAGGTTTCATGGAACTTTTCGACAGGCTTCAGGAGCAGATCGACACCGTGCGTCTGCCGCTCTTTGCCGTCACCGTCACGGCGGTGGCGCAGGTGAATACGCCGCTTTTTGCGATACTCCACTGGCACGGATTCCGGCGAGCGACGCCGCTTGTCCTGCCCGGCATCGAGATCCCGCGACGACCGGTTCCGGGGTCGGCCTTTCGCTTCGACGCACCGTGGCACAGCTTTGAGACCGTGGACGCCATGCTGCTGGATGCCGCCTGGCAATCCGGCGCGTGGGACGTCGAGCGCGTCGAGCGGCGAGGATGCAACGTGATCGGTGCCAGCGAGGCCGAGGCGCTCGCTTGCCGTCAGGCGTTCGGAAACTATCCCGGGCAAGGGGCCCGCGACCCGCAGCTTGTCAGTGACGATATGGACCGCGACGCGCTGATGCGTCTTGCCGCGCACAGCGGCTACCTGCGCTGGCTGTTCCGCCCGGTCAAGGGCGGCTTGTGGGGCACGCTCAACGAACCCGACGACACCCTCGATGCGGATGGTGGACGCCAGCCGCCCTGTCCGGTGCTGCCTGAACCCCCCCACCCGGATCGACGCGGTCGCACGGTTTATCGCCTCGGCAAAGTGCGGCGCGTGCTGCTGCCGCGTTGAAATATTCTGTTACAAATAGACATTTTCGCGCCCCTTGAAGCGCGGCATTGGCGCCTCTATTTCGCATTCCGCCAGACATTGGCTCGGCTGCACCGCGGCGTATGCGCGCCCCGGTTCCCGCAGCCGGATTCCCTTATTGGTGATCCTTTAATCGCTCAGGAGATGGAAATGCAGATTCGTCCCCTCTACGACCGGGTTATCGTCAAGCGAATCGAAACGCAACGGACGACGGCTTCGGGCATCGTGATTCCCGATTCAGCGGCAGAAAAACCAGAACAAGGCGAAGTCGTCGCAGTCGGCAGTGGCCGGCTGCTGCAGGATGGAACGTTGCGCGCGCTGCAACTGAAAGTCGGTGATCACGTGCTGTTCGGCAAATACGCAGGCCAGACCGTCAAGGTCGACGGCGAGGAGTTGCTCGTCATGCGCGAGGAAGACGTCATGGGAGTCCTCGAGGCCGACGCGGGCGCCGCCCGAAAGGCCGCCTGAAACCGCGTTACGGTCGCGGACACCCGACCCGCTGTTCGCGACGCGTTCAGTCAACGACTTTACCAGGAGCAAGAACATGAGTGCAAAAGACGTCAAATTTCATGACAGCGCTCGCGCCCGTATCGTCAAGGGCGTGAATGTCCTCGCCGATGCCGTCAAGGTCACGCTCGGACCCAAAGGACGCAACGTGCTGATCGAGCGTAGCTTCGGCGCGCCGACCATCACGAAAGATGGTGTGTCGGTCGCAAAGGAAATTGAACTGAAGGACCGCTTCGAGAACATGGGAGCGCAGGTGGTCAAACAGGTCGCCTCGAAGACCGCTGATGTGGCTGGCGACGGCACTACCACCGCCACCGTGCTGGCGCAGGCCATCGTGCAGGAAGGTATGAAGCACGTCGCCGCTGGCATGAACCCGATGGATCTCAAGCGCGGCATCGACAAGGCTGTGGCCGCAGTGCTCGACGAACTGCGCAATCTGTCGAAGCCGATTTCCACCAACAGGGAGATCGCGCAGGTAGGTTCGATCTCGGCGAATTCCGATGAGGCGATCGGCAAGATCATCGCGGACGCGATGGAAAAAGTCGGCAAGGAAGGCGTGATCACCGTCGAAGACGGCAAGTCGCTCGACAATGAGCTGGATGTGGTCGAAGGCATGCAGTTCGACCGCGGCTACGTGAGCCCCTATTTCGTCAACGATCCGGAAAAACAGGCCGCGTATCTCGACGACGCATTGATCCTGCTGCACGACAAGAAGATCTCGAGTATCCGGGACCTGCTGCCGGCTCTCGAAGCGACCTCGAAGGCCGGCAAACCGCTGCTGATTGTCGCGGAAGATATCGACGGTGAAGCACTAGCCACGCTGGTGGTCAACGCAATGCGGGGCATCCTGAAAGTTGCGGCCGTCAAGGCCCCCGGCTTCGGCGATCGCCGCAAGGCCATGCTCGAGGACATCGCCGTCCTCACCGGCGCGACCGTGATCTCCGAAGAGACGGGCAAGCAACTTCAGAACGCAACACTCGAAGACCTGGGGCGCGCCAAGCGCGTGGAAGTTCGCAAGGGCGACACGATCATCATCGACGGCGCAGGCGACGAAAAGCGCATCGAGGCACGCGTGAAGTCGATACGTGCGCAGATCGAGGAAGCGACTAGTGACTACGATCGGGAGAAACTGCAGGAGCGCGTTGCAAAGCTGGCAGGCGGCGTGGCCGTGATCAAGGTCGGGGCGGCGACCGAGGTTGAGATGAAGGAAAAGAAAGACCGCGTCGACGACGCGCTGCACGCGACCCGCGCGGCAGTCGAAGAAGGCATCGTGCCAGGAGGGGGCGTGGCGCTCCTGCGCGCGCGTTCGGCCGTGACGAGCCTCAAAGGCGTCAACAGTGATCAGGACGCGGGCATTCAAATCGTGCTGCGCGCACTCGAAGCGCCAATGCGCGTGATCGCCTCGAACGCTGGCGATGAGCCTTCCGTGGTCATCGCCAAAGTGCTGGAAGGCAAGGGCAACTTCGGCTACAACGCGGCTACTGGCGAGTTCGGCGATCTTGTCGAGGCGGGAGTGCTCGACCCCACGAAGGTTGCGCGCACGGCGCTGCAGAACGCCGCGTCGATTGCCGGACTGATCCTGACGACGGATGCAACGGTGGCTGAAGCGCCGAAGGACGAAAAGCCGGCGCAGGCGAGCGCGCCGGAACTGGAGTATTAACCGCTTCGGTTCCGCTCCGCACCGGTCAGCGAGGCTGACCGGTGCATTTTCTTCATGGCATGCGGGCCGTACTGGATTCGAACCAGTGACCAACGGACTAAAAGTCCGCTGCTCTACCAGCTGAGCTAACGACCCAATCCTCTCTTTTTTCGCCGTTATAGCGCTTTGGACGCTCGCCCTAACCGATATCGATCGTGCGACTCGCGGACGGTGCCGGCTCGATTTTCGGCACCGTCAACGTGAGTACCCCGTTGTCGAATTTCGCAAGCGCGCGACCGGGATCAGCGTATTCCGGCATTGGGATCGTGCGTACGAAGTGTCCATGAGCACGCTCCAGCCGATAGCAGCCGTTTTCCTCACTGTGCACATCCTGTTTTTTCTCACCGCGCAGCACGATCGCGCCGTCCTCGACGCTTGCCCTCACGTCTTCGCGCTCCATCCCGGGCAGTTCTGCGGTGACGCGCAGCACCGGTCCCTCGTCGACAACGTCGATGCGCGGCTGGAAGCGCGATGAACTGAAGTCGCCGAACCATCGTTCGAGCGCGCCGCGGCCAGCAAACGGGTCGTGAAAGAACTCTTCCACTGCGCGCCACGGCTCGCGGGAGAATAGTCGCGGAATGTCGGGCCATGCGCTACGCCACGGTTCGCCGGCGGGCGTGCTCTCCAGGTTGTCCGCATCGGCCTTGCGCACAGTCCCGCGAAGGAACTTGAAGGGGTTCCACTTCTTCGGATCGCTGTTCATCGTTTCCTCCTCGGTGATCTGTCACAGCGAACAGGATTGCGTTCTTGCGTCACGGCGCAATCAGCTGATGATCTCAGGATGGCTCCGGCGAGCTCCCGCGGTGAGCCACTGCTGTGTCGGCCACGGACATTTCTGTGGGGAACGGCCGGCTCACCCGCGCCTGCGCTGTCGGAGGGTGGCAGCCAGGCCGCCGCCACTTCGCGTGCTTCCTGGCGTTGCCGCCGACGCGCTGACTTCAGCCCGTACGCACTTCGATCCGCCGCGGACGCGCTTCGTCGCGGCGCGGGATCGTGAGCTTCAGTACGCCGTCCTTCAGGCTCGCCTCGATCTTGGACGTATCGAAGTCCGGGGAGAGCGTGAAGGTTCGCGCAAAGCGTGGCTCACGGATCTCGGCATGCTGCAGCCGCAGATTTGCCGGTGTCGGCACGACCGCCTCGGCCTCGATGGCGAGATTGCCGTCATGAACCCGCACATCGAGCTTCTCTTTCGTGACCCCCGGCAGGTCCGCCCACAACGTGACGCCCTGGGTGTCCTCGTAGATATCGACAGCGGGGGTGATCGTCATCCGCCGCGCGGACGACCCGCTTTCGCTGCGCGTCACCGCGGACGGTTCGCGCTTGCTCAGTTCAGTGGTATCGCTCATTTTCGTCTCCTGGAATTACTGGACGGTGATCGCGCGAGGCTTCGACGATTCGCGCTTGCCGATGGCGATCGACAGGCAGCCATTCTCGTAGCGCGCCTCAACCTTGTCGGGGTCCGCGTTCTCCGGCAGCTCGATGACCCGCCGGAACGGGCCAGTGAAGCGCTCCTGCGCATAGACCCGGGCATCCTCGCCGGTATCCGGTCGCGCTGGCTTGCGCTCACCGCTGATGGTCAGCAGCCCTTTATCTATCGATATGTCGAGTTCGGCCGCATTGACGCCGGGTGCGAACGCGACGATGTGAATCGAGTCGTCGGTGGCGCCAATATTGACGGGCGGGAGCGAGCCGAGGCGGCTTGCCCGAAGACTGGAGGGGAAAGTACCGAAGAAGTTTGCCATCTGCCGCTGCAGCCGGTCGAACTCGCTGAAGAGGTCAGTGCCAGAGTAAAGATCGCTCATGATGTAGTTCTCCTCAGGTGACGCATCGAGGTGAACCAGCCTACGCGCTCCGGTTCGCCTGCCAGCGTCTGGCAATAAATCGAAACACGCAGCGTACGATCCCGTGAGCACCGCACGTCTGCCTGAGCGAAACCTAAGATAGGCTCTGCGGCAGATTTTTCAAGGGAAGAGTGCAGGGGCACGCTTGAATTTTTTGAGGCCGGTCCTATTATCGCGGACGAGGCCGTTTGACCACAGGAGGAGGTCATGGAATTCGATACAGACTGGTTGACGCTGGGCCCGCACCGCGTGCGGCTGCGCTCGACGAAGGGCTTCCCGACGGAAGCCATGCGCAAGGCGGTGGAGGTCGTACGCATTGCGGTCGACAGCAACATGAGCGCCCGCGCGCGCCTCGTAGAAGTTGTCTGCCGCCAGGAGAAGATTTACGAAGTCACGATCGGCACAACAGTGGCAAAGGACAAGGCATGTGCGCCACAACTCGAAACGTATATCGCTGGCGTGCTTGGGCTCCCATCGGACCACATCAACCTGATCGTCACGACGGTGGAACAGTCCGAAGTGGATTTGCACTTTGGCGTGTATGAGAGGATGCTCGCCGAAAAGCTCGGTACGGCGCCGCCAATCCAGTGACACGGCACGCTCGCAAGCGGAACAGCGGTCTGCTGGCGCAGCCACGATAGGCTCCCCCCAAACTACGGGGTGTGCCAGTGTCTGGTCACGCGGATTCAGACAATTAAAAGTCTGACGATTTCCCGTGTGGCGCGCGTTGCGATCTATCTTTGTGCGGCTGACGCCTTACCTCGGCAGTACCAAGGCCTCGGCAGCATTGAAGAACTTGAATTTTTTAGTGAGTTAAACTAATTTATATCCAGCTCAGGCAGTGTGCCGAATCATCCACTAATTGCACACTGCGTGTTTCGATTTGTTTGCCCCGCAGCATGGCAGGCGAACTGGAGCGCGCAAGCCCGTTCTCTTCCTTGCTGCCTATAAGGAGAAGACAATGAGCGACATTCACCCACGCCTGTACTCCAATCTGTTCGAGCTTCTGAACCGCACGACTGCCTCCGTTCTCGACGTTCTACGATCGCTTCGGGAACGCGCTGGTCGCTTGCTCGATGCACAGGTCACCGCGATGCGAACGACGATCCGACGGTGGATATCGCACATACGCAGGCGCTAGCGCAAAGTGATTGACAAAGCATGCGGCGTCGATGCCTTTCACCACAGCGGCGAATGGGACAGGGGCGCCACGCTCGCTTAGCCGTTGGCGCCACCGGCGTGCGCAACATTTAGCCAGGCGATGACACGGTGATCCGATGAAGACGATAAAAATCGAGCAGTGCAACGGATACGAGATTGGTATCAGAACGGTCCTTGTGCATGACGGCCACGGCTGCCCAGAGGCGGACGCAACTTCGGCGGGCGGCTATGCTGCGTTCGTGCAGATCGCGCGTGAAGGCGAGGTCTGCGTGGACTGGCACATGCCGCAGCGTCAAAGACGCTGCGCCACGCGTGAGGATGCGGAAGCGCAGGCGATGGACTACGCGATCCGACTGGTCGAGCGGCGCCCATTCGACGGACCGCCTCCGGATTTCCCGGAGGCTGCCTGATGGCGTCGTCAAACGTGAGCAGAGACGCGCAATTCGAAAGAGGTCATGGTGGAACTTCATTGGCATTCACATCGTTTCGATTGCCGCATCAGGGAAGTGGAAGAGGAGCAGTGACGTGCAGGCGAGCGTCACTGGACATCAAGAGGTTTGCGGCATGAAAAGACGATTGTGTGTCCTTGTCCCAGCAGCCATGATCGCTGGGTTATGGTCAGAGAACGTCAGGTCGGCCAGCCCCCTGCCGACGTTGCCCCTGCAGCATGACATCTGGATCACCGGGACAGTGGAGCGGGGGGACGGGAAGTACGCGCTGGGTGACTATCCGACGATAGTGCTGGATCGACCTTCCACTTCCCCCTGCAACGACAAGGTGCTCTCGGACATCCCTCTTGCCGACGGAGGCGAGGCAGCGCCCTCACTGCTGCTGCCGTACCTGAACCAGCGGGTTGCAGTCAAGGGACGCGTAAGCTGCCCTGACTCGGGGATTCAATTTACGCCACAGCCGGATGTCGTGTTTCCCGTCTGGTAGGGCAAGGGGAAGCACACGACCATCACCTTTCGGCCGCGCCTGCGGCGTTCGTGGCGACTGTTGAGCGTGCTCAGTTCGCGAATACGCACGGCGACGAAACCTCGCCGCAACTGACATTTATGACAGTGCGTCCGCTCCGTCTACCGCGACCGACTTGCGCCGGTAGCCCGTGGTCGCGAGCAGCAGGCTGCGCGTGTATTCGTGCTCGATCTGCTGCGCGCGAATGGATGCGATATCGCGTTGCTCGACAATCTCACCGTGGCGCATGACCGCGACGCGCGAGCAGAGAAAGCCCACCACCGCCAGATTGTGGCTTACCAGCATCATCGTCAAATTGCGTTCGCGATGAAGCCGTCTCAGCAGGTTGAGGATTTCGGCTTGCACGGACACATCGAGCGCGGACGTCGGCTCATCGAGCAGCAGCACGCGCGGTTCGACGATCAGCGCCCGAGCAATTGCGACGCGCTGCCGCTGCCCTCCGGACAGCTGATGCGGATAGCGGAAACGATAAGACGGACCCAAGCCGACTTCGCGCAGCGCATCGACAATGCGTTCTTCCTGCCCGCAAATGCCGTTGATGGTCAGCGGCTCGCGCAAGCTCTGATCGATTGTGAAGCGCGGATGCAGCGAGCCGTACGGGTCCTGAAACACCATCTGCACGTCGCGTCGGAAGGAGCGGTCGAGTTTTTCTCCGAGCACGTGCGAGCCGATTTTCATATGACCGCCGGCGACGGGCGCGAGACCGGTCAACGCGCGCAGGATCGTCGACTTGCCGGAACCCGATTCGCCGACCAGTCCGAACACCTCACCTTCTCCGACATCAAAGCTCGCCGCGCGCACCGCGTCGAAGTGACCGGTCCTGGTTTTGAAGCGCACCGTCAAAGCGTCGACATCGATCATGCTGAATCTCCTGCCGGTTGCGTGAGCCATGCCGCGTCCCGCTTCAGCACGGGCAGTTGCTCGGGCGGATCGACAAGCGGAGGATTCGCCGCGAGCAGGGCACGCGTATAGGGATGCTCGGCGTGGACGAGATCGCGTGCCGCGCATGTTTCCACGACCCGTCCCGCGAACATCACGACGACGCGGTCGCAGAATGACATGACGAGGGGCAGGTCGTGGCTGATAAAAATGAGGCCAGTGTCATGCTTTGCGATCATCTCGTCGAGAATCCCGAGGACCTGCATCGAGACGAGCACGTCGAGTGCGCTGGTGGGTTCATCGGCGATCAGCAGACGCGGCCCGGACGACACCATCATGGCGATCATCACGCGCTGCCCCATGCCACCCGACAACTCGTGCGGGTAGGAGTCGGCGACACGCTCTGGATTGCGGATATGCACCGCTGCCAGTGCCTCGATGATTTTCTCGCGTATCTCGCGGCGGCCGAACTTCGACCCGTGCAGTTCGAACGCTTCGCGCATTTGCTGCGCGACGGTCATCACCGGGTTCAGTGAGTATTTCGGATCTTGCAGGATCATGCCCATCTGCTGGCCGCACAGTTGCCGGCGCTTGCGCGCGGGCATGGCAAGCAGATCCTGACCGTCGAACTTCATCGCCTTCGCATGACATTGCGCCTCAGGCGGAAGCAGGCCGAGCAGAGCGCGCCCGGTCAGCGACTTGCCGGAACCGGATTCGCCGACGATGCCAAGCCGCTCGCCGCGCCGCAGCGTCAGCGAAAGGCCACGCACCGCTTCGCTCAATTCGCCGCCATGACTGCGAAAGCCGATTCGCAGGTCGTCGATTTCACACAAAGGCTGGGCCATATCGACTGGCATGTCAGCGTCCATGGCGCGGATCGAAGACGTCTCGCAGACCGTCGCCGAGCAGGTTGAAGGCAAGACTCACCAGCAGAATGGCGAAGCCGGGAATAGTGGCCACCCACCATGAATCGAGCAGCACATTGCGGCCGGATGCGACCATGAATCCCCACTCCGGGCTCGGCGGTTGCGCGCCGAGGCCGAGGAACCCGAGGCCCGCGACAGTGAGAATGATGCCGGCCATATCGAGGGTCGCGCGCACGATCACCGACGACGAGCAGAGCGGGACGATATAAAGCAGGAGGATGCGCTTGCGCGAGGCGCCCTGCAAGCGCGCGACGTGAATGAAATCGGCTTGCACGAGCCGAAGCGTTTCCGCCCGCGCGAGGCGGGCATAGGCCGGCCACGCCGTAATCGAAATGGCGATCACTGCGTTGATCACACCGGGCCCCAGTGCGGCCGCGAAAGCGAGGGCGAGCACGATCTTCGGGAAGGCGAGTGCTACGTCGGTGATCCGCATCAGCACGTTGTCCACCCAGCCGCCGAAGAAGCCGGCAGTGGTGCCGATCAAAAGCCCCACCGGAACCACGATCACCACGACGAGGATCGCAATCGAGAGCGTAAGGCGTGAGCCGTAGATCAGACGCGAGAGGATATCCCGGCCAAGCTGGTCAGTGCCGAACCAGTGCGATGGCGAACCCGGCGGCAGCAGGCGGTCGGAGAGGACTTGCTGCAGCGGATCGTGCGGTGACATTAGTGGCCCGATTGCTGCGATGATGATCAGCAAGGCCAGAATCACGAGGCCGAAGACCGACAGCGGATTACCCGCGAAGCGTCGCCAGCGCCGGTAAGCGAGGCCAAGCGCGGCCTGCTTGCGTGACGCGGGCGTGTCGCTCAGCAGCCAATCTTTCCATCGTCGGGGCGCGGCATTCATCGGCCAGTCCTGCGTTTGCATCGATTCATCGGTAGGGGGACGCACGAAAGAGACCTCCGCAATGTCAGCGGGCGCGTGGATCGAACACGCGATAGAGCGCGTCGGTCAACAGGTTGAGCGCGATAAACGTGACGCCAATCACTAGCGTGCTGCCGAGCACGGCGTTCATATCGGCGTTCAGGAGGGCGCCCGTCAGGTACGAACCGATACCGGGCCAGGCGAAGACGATTTCGGTCAGCACGGAGCCTTCGAGCAGATAGCTGTACGTGAGCGCGATCACGGTCAGAAGCGGCACGGCGATATTACCGAACGCGTGGCGCCAGACCACCCGGCGCTCGGGCAAGCCTTTCGCGCGCGCCGTGGTGATGTACTCCTGGCTGAGTTGATCGAGCATAAACGAACGCGTCATGCGGCTCAGATAGGCGACCGAGTAGTAGCCGAGAATGGCTGCGGGCAGCGCGATATGCGAGAACGCATTGAAGAACACGTCCCATTCGCCGGCGATGAGCGAGTCGATCAGCAGGCTGCCTGTGCGCGTATCGACCATGCCGTCGAATACCGGATCGACGCGTCCCGGCCCCGCCACCCAATGCAGTTTCGCGTAGAACAGCAGCAGGCCCATCAGCCCGAGCCAGAACACCGGGACCGAACTGCCGACGAGGCCGACGAAGCGCGCGACGTGATCGATCCAGCGGTTGTGGCGCACGGCGGCGATCACGCCCAGCGGCACGCCGATCAGCACGCCGATGATGGTCGACAGGGTCGCGAGTTCGAGCGTTGCGGGAAACACCCGCTGGATGTCCTCGATCACAGGATGCGCGGTCAGCAGCGACATACCGAGATTGCCATGCAGCACATCGCGCACGTAGATCAGGAACTGCACTGCGAGCGGCGCGTCGAGCCCGAGTTGAAGACGCGCCGCCGCGTAGGCTGCGGCTGACGCGCGATCGCCGAGAATCGCTAGCACCGGATCGATCGGTATTTTGCGGCCGATCACGAACGTGACCGCCAGCAACCCGGCGAAGGTGATGACGAGCGTGACGATCCAGCGCACGAGGCGCAAGGTCCAGCGCACGCTGGCGCTTTCAACCGAAAGCGCGCGCATGCGCTCGAAAGTCGTGAGGCGAGTGGACATGGTAAGTTCCTCGGTCGAAGGCGAAGCCCGGACAGTCTCGCCTCCACCGCAAACGTTACTGCTTCTTCAGATCACGATACGACACGAGGTCGTTGATCGGACCCACCTCGAGACCCGTTACGCCCGGTCGCGCGGCCACCTGCGAGACCTGCTGGAACATGATCACGAAGGGGGAGCTCGCGAGCACCTGCTTCTGCATGGTCTGGTACAGCTCGGCGCGCTTCGCCGTCGACGATTCGGCGAGCGCCGCGTTGGTTTCCTTCGTCAGGCCAGGGATGTCCCATGAATTGCGCCACGCGAGCATCTTATAGGCCGACTTGTCGGAATTGTCGGGATTCCAGGTGAATCCCTGGGCGTTGCTGTGCGGGTCGATGTAATCGGCGGACCATTCGCCGATATAAATGTCATGCGAGCGCGAGCGGTACTTGGCGAGCGTCTGCTTGTTGTCGCCGGGGATGATCTGTACCTTGATGCCGCCTTGGGCAAGGTTCGCCTGCACTGCCTCGGCGATTTCGCTGTACGGGTAGCCGTTACGCACGTCCATCGTCACGGAAAAGCCGTTCGGAAGCCCGGCCTTTGCCAGCAGTTCCTTGGCCTTGGCGACGTTCTGCTGGTAGGGGTCGGTATTCAGCGCGCCGAGGAAACCTTCGGGGAGGAAGGTTTCGTGCACCTTGTAGGTGGTTTTGGCGACGTTGCTCTGAATCCCGTTGTAGTCGATCAGCCACTTCATCGCTTGCTGGACTTCCGGTTTGACCAGATTCGGATTCTTGACGTTCAGGCCGAGGTATAGAAGCGTCGCTTGCGGCACCGCGCTCACATGCGCCTTGCCGGACTTCGTCAGCGCGACGAGATCATCCGG
This sequence comes from Paraburkholderia sp. JPY419, assembly GCF_050435705.1. NCBI lineage: Bacteria > Pseudomonadati > Pseudomonadota > Betaproteobacteria > Burkholderiales > Burkholderiaceae > Paraburkholderia > Paraburkholderia sp. JPY419. The sequence continues at coordinate 722,257 of NZ_JBNDKV010000001.1, forward strand.
ACTCAGGTTGCGCGCCACATCGACGTCACCGTTCTCGAGCAGCAGGCGCTGGCTCGATGCTTCCGGCACGTGACGCAACACGATCCGCTTCATCGCGAGCGGTACGCGATAACCGTCGAAGCGCTGCAGGACGATGCTGTCGTTGGCAGTCCATTTGACGAGCTTGTAGGCGCCGGAGCCGGCCTCGTTCGTGCGCAGCCATTCGTTGCCGAAGTCATTGCCTTTCTGGTGCGTGAGCAGCAACTGCTTGTCCACCACCGAGGCAGGCCACGAACCGAGTACGTTCAGCACAAACGTCGGCGCGTATTTCTGGTCGGTCGTCACACTGACGGTTGTGTCGTCGACCTTCTTCACATTGGCCAGCACGTTGTCTTTGGTCAAACCGATGCCTTGCAGCACGGCCGCCGCGCCTTTATCGAGGAGGACGGTGCGCTGGATCGACCACGCGACGTCGTCGGCGCTCAACGCGTTGCCGGAGTGGAACTTGAGACCTGGACGGATCTTGAACGTGAAGGTCAGGCCGTCGGGGCTCACGGTCCAGGATTGTGCGACATCGCCGTTGAATTTCGATGGGTCTTTCAGGTCGACCCGCACCAGCCGGTCATACGTATTCGCTACATATTCTTCCGGCACCAGTTCGTAGATTTCGCCCGGATCGAGCGTGGTGAATTCGTCGAGGAGCGTGGCCATGACGAACATGTCTTTCGGCGTCGCCGCCGCAGCGGGGACGGCGGCTGTGAACGACAAGGTCAAGGTGGAGGAGATCACCGCCGCCGTCAGTGCATTGCGCAATACCAGTTTCATTGCCGCTCCATAAGGAATGGGTAGAGTCTGTCAGGGAACAACGGATGGAGAAATCGAACGCCATTACATGAGACGCAACGGACCGCTTTCGCTGTTATCGATCAACGGCAGCGCCCGGGAGCCAGGCAACTCGTAATGCCACCATTCGCTCTTGATGTGGATGAAGCCGGCGGCGTGCATGATGCCGAGCAGTAACAGGCGGTTGCGCTGCACGTGCGCGGGCAGGCCAGTATGGAAATGTTCGGACTGGATCGTCATCGCGTCGAAGCCCGTGCCCATGTCGAGTTCGTTGCCGTCAGCGTCGAGCAGCGTCAGATCGATCGCCGTGCCGCGGCTATGGTTCGAACCACGGCCAAGCTCAGCGATGTAGGTCGGGTCGGGCAGAAAATCCCACAGCACCTGTTGCGCCTGGGGCGGACGGTATGCATCGAAAATCCGCACGGTCAGGCCGGCGTTGCGGGCAATCTCCACTGCCTCGCGCAAAGCGGCTTCTGCGGGTTCGAGCAGCAGGCAGTGAGCTTCCTTGTAGATGGGCTTGCCTGTCAAATTGCGCTCGGTGGCATAGACGAGGTCGATGTCCACGCCATGCGTGGCGGCGGTGATTTCGATGAGTCGCGGTTGTGTCATGGCGGGCGCGTTCAGATTCCGGATGTGAGAGGGTTAGAGATCGAACTGGTTGAATTCGCCTTGCAGCTCGCTGCGACGCGTTCGTCGGTCGCGGCCCCCAGTTGAGCAACGATCGCGGTAATCATCAGCAGGTTGAACAGACAGCTGAGCGGCGCCAGCGAGTCCCTGAACTGGCCGACATCGGTTTTGATCTGCAACAAATCGCAATCGAATTCACGAGCCCACGGGCAATAGATGTCGATGGCCAGTGAAACTGCCCGCCACGATGCGCCGCGGCTTCACAGTAGCGGCGCGCGATCACCGGGTAGGCGCGCGTGTCGGTAATGACGAGGTACGGTACGGCGAATTCCGAGTTCAGCGAATCGACGTATGAGCCGGACATGCCGTCGGAGTACAAGACGCGCGGACGGATGTATTCGAGGTAGCCGTTGAACGCGTTGCCGGTGCCGCGGGCCGACTGGATGCCGAGGATATATACGGCGTCCGCTTGGGAGATGCGCTCCGCGATGCGGGCGAACATGGGCGATTGCGCCAACTGGTACACATGCTGGATCGTGTCGACGAGTTGCAGCGAGTGGGTCAGGGCGCTAGTTCGGAGGTTTTCGCCGTTTTTGCCGTGGCGCGGGGCGTTGGCCAACTGCTCGCGCATACACCGGTATTCGTCGAGCCGGTCGGTAATCATCCACTGGCGCCCCTGCGCGCCGCGCAGTTCGCGCTTGAGGTCGTCGAGGCTGCGATAGCCGACGCTGCGCAGGAAACACCCCACGGAGATTCCGCTGGTGGCCGTTTGCTGCGCGATCCGGTCAGCCGTTGCCAGGCCTAGTCGCTCGAGATGCGCCAGCATATAACTGGCAATGCGCTGGGGCGTTGGACTGAGTTCGGCAAAGTGGGCCTCGACGGTCTGTGCGAAAGCGGTCGGCATGTCAGCGCGGATGGATTGATGGTTAATTACCTGTCATATATTTCGTCAATGACATACATCTAACAAAGCCAATAAAGTCAGCGCCAGCTTAAAAAATCAATTGGATGCGCTGTTCAATAGCTTCTGGCCGAGACTTCCGCTCACGGTTCCTCCGCGTGCCTGGGTGGATGCCGTTATTCGATGCCCTCATTCTGTGGCTCCAAAGTTTTGTCCCCTAATGATGACCTGGCGGGGTTTGGATGTCGATCAGCGAAGCCATCCCTGCTCCGGACATGGATAACCATCGACGCGCAGGCCGCAATTAACGCGGGAAGGGCGCCGAGCAAATCCGGTTGTGCGCGTGGACCTTTATCTTCTCTCGCGCAGAGGCAATCGCCTCAAGCCCGCGGCGGTGGAATTCGCCTCGCGGCTAAAGCTGGCAGCTGCGAATCTGGCTAGATAGTCCGGAGCGCCTCATGGCTGCAGGTCATCAAGTGGCCGACAAAGCGAGGAACTTCCTGGCCGAGAATATAGGTCGAATGGCCACTCCATTCCAGTAACGGAGCCGGTGCCTATGACCCTAATGTCATGGCCAGATTCAGATATAGCTTTCGGGCCTGAGCGGGCAGGGCGCTGACGTCTGTTGTGAGATCGGCCTGAGTAAATTCACGTTGCTTCTTTTTGCCTGGCGAATTGCCTTGAGCCCGGGTTTCGGCACCCCGGTGAGTCCGTGAGGGTGCGTTGCCAATGCGCCGGTTATCGCGCTGCGCCTGGATCGCCTGCGACACCTGAAGGACGTGAGCCAGACGCTTGTGTTCAACGATCGCGGCCTGATCGATTTCAGCAAGCCGGTCATATTGCCGGCAGGTCAGTACGCGTCCATCGGCCCTCAGCTCGATACGGCCATCCGGATACTCCCAGACCTCAATGTACCGGTCGATCAGCCTGCGGTGCTCAGGCGTGTCATCCAGCAGGTACAGCACGCGGTCGTACTGCACCGTGAGCGCCTTCGTGACCTTGCGCGGCTCGCGCCACGTGAGTACCAGATCCAGACTCTCGTCAGCCCGTAACGGCCGGTGTGCATCGAACGCGCTGCGCGGCGGCTTCGCGAATCGCGCGTTGTAGGCGGCCATGAAAGAGGGCGCGTAAGCGTTGGCGCCCGCCACCGTGCTGATGCCGCGCAGGCGCAGTTCCTTCACGAGGCGATCCTGCAGTGTCAGGTGCGCCCGTTCCACTCGCCCTTTGGCGGAACTCGAGTTCGCACAGAACGTGTCGATGTTCAGTTCATACATCGCGCGGCCAAAGTGCGTCACGCGATTGCCCGTCCTGCCAGGCGATGGAGCGCGGAATACGCTGGCCTTGTCACTGTAGAACGCGCCGGGCTTGCCATAACGCTCAAGGTAGTCGCGGGTTGCCTCGAAATAGCCGAAGTGCACCGCTCACCGAAACAGGCCCGCCGCGCCCGCGGCTGGTAGACCTTCGGCGGCCGCTGCCGGCGCGGCACCCACAGCCCGGCATCCGTCATCAGCCGGCGCACCGTTTCCTTCGCGAGCCGGATACCGTGGCACTCGTACAGCTTCTCGCAGGCGAGCGTCGGCCCAAAATCCGCGTAGCGCTCACGGATGATGGAAAGCGCCCGATCCGCTGTCGCTGCGTCCAGCCGGTTGTTGCTCGGCTTCGAGCGTCGCCCCGACACGAGGCCACCCGGCCCATGTTCGCGCAGCCGGCCAACCAGCCGCCGGATTGTCGCCTCGTCAGCCCGAGTCGCTCGGCCGCACGCCACGGCATCAGCCGCTGCTCGACGACCGCTTCCACAACCTTCAACCGATCCAGCTCGCGCATGCTCATGGTGATCATCCCAGCATGGTCCACGGCGCTCTCCGGTGATCAGAATCACCACCGAGCATGAGGCGTCCCGAAGACCGGACTGCGACATTTGAACTTTGCCTGGATACGACATTACAACTTAGCCGCTACACACTAAAGCGTTGATAAATTATATTATGTTAAATGCGATACGTGCTTCTTAGAAGCGAGTGTGGCGTCGGACGAAAACGGTGCGTACATCAGCATGGGCTGGTGAAAACGCGCCTCATATTTCTTCTCGAACACTGCGCCGCTGGAAGGCGCGCGACGGGTATGGCGCAGTCCGTGAACAAGCCGCAAGGAGGCTACGGCGGCATTAACGCGCAACTCGAATTCGGACGTATCTGAACGTCGGTCGTCACGCTCGCTCTAGCTCTCCGCCATGCCTTTTTCCGCCAGCTCCTTTTTCGCGCTTTCGTTCTTCGTCAGATGCGTCAGGCCCATGCCCCGCAGAACGTTCGGAGCCTTGGTGAACTGGATATTGCTATAGCCCACGATCTCGATGCGATTGCCCCATGGGTCGCGGAAATCCAGAAACGGCCCGTCGATCGGCTCGACCCCCGCCGCCTTGAGAGCCGCGCGCGCCGCCTGCTTGTCATCCACAACGAGGCCGACATGCCGGCCGTCATCGGCGGGCTGTTTGCGTCCTGCCTGCAACGCGATGAATTGGTCGCCAAGATCGATAAAGGCCATTGTCTTGCTCTTGCCACGCAGCTGAAAATCGAAGATGCGGCCATAGAACGCCAGCGCTTCCTCGATATCGTCGACTTCCAGCGCCACGTGGTTGAAGCCGATGGCGCGAGGCTTTTTGAAGTCAACCATTTGACCCTCCTCTTGCGATAAAGTGGACAGTGCTCGAAGCAACCCGGTTTCAAATCCTGATCGATCTGGAACGATTCCAAGACGTGGTGGAGCAAATCCGATCATAATCCGACCTGCGTCCGGCGATCTTTTATCCCGACGCAGGAATGACCGAATTTGAGCGTGGGGATCAGTTAAACGAGGTACGTTTGAATTAACAGCCCATGAAACAAATCGTGATCACGGGTCATGGCGGACCGGAGAAGCTCCAGATTCGTGAAGCGCCAGACCCGAATCCGCGACCAGACGAAGTTCGCGTGCGCGTCAAGGCTTGCGGCATCAACTTCGCCGATATCCTTGCCCGGCGCGGCCTGTATCCAGATGCACCGCGCCCACCGATGGTCGTGGGTTATGAAGTTTCAGGAATCGTCGACCAACTCGGCAGCGAGGTCGACAAGCAATGGCTTGGCCGGGATGTGTTCGCGCTCGTCCACTTCGGCGGCTATGCCGACACCGTAACGGTTCCAGCATCGCAAGTGTTCGCCATGCCGGCCGCGTTGGATTATGAGCATTCCGTCGTGCTGCCCGTCCAGTACCTCACCGCATGGCAGTTGCTGGTGGTGATGGGCGCGGTGACAGCCGGCGACTCAGTACTGGTCCATAACGCAGGTGGTGGCGTCGGATTGGCTGCGATCGACATCGCACGCCACCTGGGCGCGACGATCTACGGGACAGCAAGTCCCGCCAAACATGCATTCTTGCGCGAACGCGGCCTGAACCACGCTATTGACTACACTCGTGGCGACTGGAGGGAAGAATTCATGAGGCTTACCTCGGGCGCTGGGGCTGAATTGATCATTGACCCTCTCGGCGGCTCCCATTGGAAGAAGAGTTATTCGGCCCTGCGCTCGACAGGCCGTCTCGGCATCTTTGGCATTTCCAGCGCCACCACCACGCAGTTGCCCGGCGCTCTACGCTTGCTCGCACTCGCCGCCGCCACTCCGTGGTTTCATCCGCTCAGTTTGATGAGTCGCAATCGCGGCGTCTTTGGCGTCAACCTGGGGCACCTGTGGCACGAGGTCCCAAAACTGCAAGCGTGGATGAGGTCTCTGCTTGGCGGAGTCGAAGCCGGTTGGATTCGGCCTCATGTCGACCGCACGTTCCCATTCGAACGCGCTGGCGACGCGCATGCCTGGATAGAAGATCGCAAGAACATTGGAAAGGTCGTGTTGAGCGTCGAAGAGCAAAGTCCGCGGACGAGCAGGCGCGCGTAGCAGGAGCAATGTGGGCTTCGCTTCAGGCTTCCCACGTAACGCCTGTTTAAAGCGCCATTCTCTGGAGCGCCGCCTCCGGCATGCATTCTCATGCTAACGATCCTGGCGACCAAGACACGTACGCGTGCCGTGCGATGGAAATCGGCATGCATGCCAGGCTAGACTTGCAGGTCCACGAACGCAAACCCGGCGCCACGCTCCCACTTCCGGCATGAACAGCGTATCGACGACGAACAGCGCGTCCTCGATCATGCACGCGGCATCGAACGGGGCAGGTTCGGGCATGGCAAGCACTTGGGCCTGCAGCGTGCCGATAAAGAAGACCTCATCTGGGGCGAACAGATGATCGAAACCGTGCTCGCTCGACAGATCGAGCGTCGCAGAAAGCATCCATCGTACGTCGACGATGCTGCGGCCAATGCCGGTCTTTCCGCCGACGCGGCCATTGAGCACCGACGCCCCCGAAAGATGACCGGCATGCGCGTGCGTCTGAAGTATCCACTCAACCTCCAGACGTTTTTTCTCGACGAAAGCGACGAGGCGCTCGATCGAATGTGTCGACGTGGCGGCGTCAAAATCGAGAACCGGGTCGATGACGGCGCACGGCGAGCCGTAACCGGCGTAGACAATGTGGCTGACCGTGCCCGCCGAAGGATCGTAAAACGTCTCGACATACGGAAACATCAACGACACTCCTCTGACATGCGCGACGTTCGAACAAGGAAGACTTCGCGGCGCCCCTCGCGATCGCCAGCGTGACCTGTCCATACTCGCACGGCATCCGGCATCCGTCGACGCGCTTCCAGGCAAGCGACAGCGTAGGCAAGATCGAGCGCATGAAAAAGCAGGCTGCGGGAAAAAACCGTTTCCGAATGGAAACAATGGAGGACGAGGCGTGCGAACGCCTGTCGCGCGTCCGTGCGCGAAGCCAGCCAGTCTTGCGCCCTTGCAGGAGTCGGCTCGTCGATATATCGGCCGAACGGCAACGTCATGCAATCCGCAATATGTTGATCAACACCAGACTCATCGCCGCCAACGCGAGTATCGAAAGAATCACCGCAAATGTGACGCGCGGCCCCGCCTTTGAGATGGTTCGCAGATCGGTACCTAAACCCAACGCAGCCATTGAAACGACAGTGAGCGCGCTGCCTGACTGGCTTGCCGGCTGCAACAGCGTCATCGGAATCAGCCCCGTCGCGCGTGTCGCGCCCATGACAACGAAGCCGACGATAAACCATGGCACCAACTTCGTCAGACGAACCATACCGGGCCGGGTCGTCCCGTCGTTGCCCTGCTCTGGCGTTCCTGTGTTCGCATCACGCCTACGGGCGAGCGCCGAGAGGAGCAGCATCACCGGTCCGAGCATAAGCACACGCACCAGTTTGACCAGCGTGCCAATATGGACACTGACGGTTGAGACCGGCACGGTCGCGGCAAACACCTGTGGCACCGCATAAACGGTCATACCTGCCAATGTCCCATACTGCACCGCGTTAAGACGAAGAACCGGGGACAGCAGCGGCAATCCAAGCACTACCGCAACGCCAAGCACCGCCGTGAAGGCGATCGACGCAGCAACATCATCACGGCTTGCGCCGATCACGGGGGCAACAGCCGCAATGGCCGAATTTCCGCAGATTGAATTCCCGCACGCGATCAGCAGCGCCATGCGCCGCGGCAACTTGAGTGCGCGTCCGATTCCGTAGCTGACAAGGATGGCCGCGACGACGATCACGACAATGCCCGAAAGCAACTTGATGCCGGTCGCTTGCAACGCGGCAGCACTAAACGATGCACCGAGCAGCACGACAGAGATTTCCAGCAAGGTTTTAGCGCTGAACGTAATTCCGCGCGTCCAACGCTCGCCTGGCGTCCATATGACGCGGACCTGCGCGCCAACGAGAATCGCGAGCACGAGCGATTCAAGCCACACGTGACCGAATAGGTGCGCTTGCAGCGCTTGCAGCAGCCATGCGATCAAGCACACGCCGATACATAGCGCGATGCCGGGAAACACTCCAATAAGGTAACGAGGCCCAGTCGGATTCTTGCTGCGCAATGCCGGGCGGTTCGGGAAAATGGACGGCATGTCGCCACCGGTGTGTTAGACGGAGTGACTAGGCTATTCATCGTTAGGCGTTCTGAAAAATACAAAATAGGCACCCCCCACTCTGACCTGGAGTTATACCTGACTCGTTTTTCAGAGTCTGGCAGCCTCCTTTTAAGTCGATCGTTTCCCAGAGGAAACAGTATTGCTCGCACAAGATCCTTCAATGGCAAACGAATCGCCGCTACCATTGTGGCCATCGCGTCGGAAGCCATTGATCATCGGATCTCGGACCGAGAATCGGCCACGGCGATATTCGCGGGCTGTTGCAATGAATTTCACTCATCTGTTTGCGTTCTACGAAGTTGCCCGTGCCGGCAGCTTGAGTGGCGGCGCTCGGCGCCTACGGGTGAGCCAGCCCGCCGTTAGCCGCGAGGTCAAGGAACTGGAGGGGCGTCTCGGTGTTCTGCTGTTCGACAGGCTGCCCCGGGGCGTGTCCCTTACCTATGCAGGAAAACTGTTGTTCGGTTACGCGGACCGGATCTTCACCCTCGCCGAAGCGGCGCGATCCGAATTGAAGGAAGTCGCTGGCCTGAGCCCAGAACACCTGAAAATAGCTGCGAGCGCAACGCTCGGTGTGTATCTCGTGCCGCAGATGATCGCCGAATTCACGACGCTTTATCCGAAGGTCGGCATCGAACTGACTGTGACCAATACACAGGAGGTCATAAGCGGCCTCGGTAACGGCGAGTTCACGCTTGGTTTCATCGAGGGTCCATATGACGAAGCACGCCTGCATGCGCAATATATTGGCTCCGACGAAATCGTACTCGCAGCCGCGCCGGCATATCGGCAAAACAACGGGCCACTGCTTGCACGCAATCTTGCAGCGCAGACGGTAATCCTGCGCGAACCGGGGTCGGGTACGCGAGCGGTAGTCGAATGCGCGTATCAGCGCGCCGGGCTCGAGATGATATCTTCGATGTCGGTGAGCGACACCGAGGCCATCAAGCGCATGCTTGTCGCGCAACAGACCATGGCCTACGTATCCTCACTCAGTATCCGTGAGGAAATCGCTCGTGGCGAACTGCGCACACTGGAAGTGGCCGACATGCGAATAGAGCGTGCGCTGAATCTCGTCTGGCTCAAGGGGCGCTCGCTCTCGCCGTGCAGTCAGGCTTTCTTCGAACTCGCCCGCGAGCATACGGCGAATGCCAAAGGCCGATTCCCCGTCACGCTGAACGTCGCGCATCTGCATTCCTGACGCGGATGTGCATACCGCTCGCTCCCTTGTCATTGCAAGGCTTCCTCCTGTTGATGTGGCAAGTGAAGTATCGATCCTCACGTGGGACGCAAGCCGTATTCTGCAGCGCTGCCTTCGGATTGGCGGTCATCCACCCCGCTAACGAACCAGCTTGCCGCCCTGAAACTGTTGAACGATCATATCGACGACGGCACGTACGCGTGCCGTTCGATGAAAATCAGCATGCATGCCGAGCCAGACATCGTAGGCACTCTCTACATCGGGGAGCACGCGTACGAGATCAGCGATGACATCACCTATATAGGCCGGCAATTCCCCGATACCCACCGCGCCTTGTAAGGAGGCGACGAGCGCGAGAATCGAGTTCACCTGCACGCCCGGCACCCGCAGTCTGGGGCGCAGCGCGTGCAGCGGCGGAAACCAGCGTATCCCGTCGCCCGCGACGAGCGCTACGAACTCGTGCGCAATGAGATCGCCGATGTCACGCGGCGTCTCGAAGTTCGCCAGGTACGCTGGACTCGCATACAGGGCAGTCGTCAGTCCGGGCAAACGACGCACGATTGCGGACGCCTGCTCAGGCCGTACGTTACGCACGACGATGTCGTTCTCGCGTTGCGCGAGCCGGGAAAACGCCGAGGCGATATCCACTTCGATGTGAATCTCCGGGTACGCGCGACGCACTGATGCAATGGCCGGTATCACATACCCGGTGCCCAGCACATCCGACGTGCCAACACGGACCACACCGCTCAACGACGTATCTGCACCGCCCGCGCGCCGCTCGAGTTCCAGCGCACTGCTCTCCATCTGCATCGCGACGTCGATCAGTGCATCGGCTGCGTCTGTCGGCAAATAGCCGCGGGGCGTGCGCAGAAATAGCCTCGATTTCAGTTCATGCTCCAGCGCCGCGAGTTGACGGCTGACCGTGGGCGGATTGCTGTTCAGTTCGCGGGAAGCCCCCGCAAGGGTGCGATGCCGATAGACGGCAACAAAAAACCGCAATCTGTTCCAGTCCATAAGTTCAATCCCCAGACGAGCGCGTCGACCAGTCGTTTCAATAATGGAATCCAGCATTACCAAACCGACCATTTATGCAAGTATCGCCGGAAACTAGACTGCCGGTGTTCTTGTAAACAAGAGGTAGATGATGGATCTGAAACTGTCTGGAAAAACGGCGCTCGTGCTAGGCGCATCGCGCGGAATCGGGCTGGCGAGCGCAATCGAACTGGGACGCGAAGGGGCGAACGTGATGATCGCGTCGTCGAACGGTGGCCGTCATGCGCACGCGCTTGCGCAACTACGCGATGCGGGCGTGCCGAACGCGGACGCGATCACCGTGGATGTACGGCGTCCCGACGACGCGTCGCATGCGATCGCCGATACCATCGCCCGCTTTGGCTCGCTCGATGTTCTCGTCAACAACGCCGGAGGTCCGCCCTTCGGCTCGTTCGACACGTTCGACGATGCCGCGTGGCAGCAGGCGTTCGATCTCAGCTTCATGAGCATTGCGCGCTTTACACGCCTGGCGCTGCCGCATCTGCGCCGTTCCGGCGAGGGCCGCGTGATCAATATCGTCAGCTTTTCGGTGCGGCACGCGGTGCAAGGATCGATACTGTCTACGAGCATGCGCATGGGTGTAGTCGGTCTCGCCAAGCTGCTGTCACGCGAGGCGAACGGAAATGGCATCACCGTCAACAACGTGGCGCCGGGACTGATACTAACCGACCGTATCCGCGAGTCGTCGCTCAAGCGGAAACTCGCTGATGGCAAAAGCGAACAGCAGGGGCTGGCGGAATTGGCCGAAGACGTACCCTTGCGGCGCCTCGGCCGCCCTGAGGAACTCGGCGCGCTGGTCGCGTTTCTGGCGTCTCCCCGCGCAAGTTATATCAACGGCGCAACGATCCAGGTCGACGGTGGCCTCGGCAACGGCATCCTGTGATCCGCGCGGGCGGCGCGCTACGGCGTGCTGCGCCATTTTGTTCAGCGTTCCGCAACACGAAAACTGCCCTCAAAGCGGTCTAGAATGGATTCATTGTTTCACCAAGGAAACGATCGCCATGATCGACCTCAATGATCTGTATTATTTTTCGGTCGTGGTCGAGAAACGCGGTTTTTCCGCCGCGGCCGACGCGATCGGGATTCCCAAGGGCACCCTTAGCAAACGCTTGCAGGCGTTGGAGCGGGCGCTGGGACTGCGCCTCGCGAACCGCACGACGCGCAAGTTCTCGCTCACCGAGGCAGGCGTGGACTTCCACGCGCACTGCCTGCGCGTGATGAACGAAGTACGCAATGCCGAGCAGGCCGCGCAAGCGCGCCTAACGGAGCCGGTCGGACGCGTGCGCATCACGTGCGCGGCTGGCATCGTCCGCATGGCGCTCGATCAAGTGTTGCCGCCGTTTCTCGTCATGCATCCGAAAATCGACATCGATCTGCTGACCTCCAGCCGCTATGTCGACATCGTTGAAGAAGGGTATGACATCGCGCTACGCAGCCATACGGAGCCGTTGCAAAGTTCCTCGCTGATTGCACGCCCCGTCGCTCAAACGCGCGTTGTGCTCGTCGCGAGCGCCACGCTCTTCGCGAACGGACCGCCCACCGAACCGCATGAGCTGAATGGCGTGTCCGGCATGCAGCTGGCGCGTCGCGATAGCGACAGCACGTGGTTGCTGCATGGGTCGAACGGCCGCACCGCGACCGTTTCATATCACCCGAGGATTCGCTGCAACGACGCGCCGCTCGCGAAGTTCGCCGCCCAGGCGGGGCTAGGCGTCGTCGCCCTACCCGCGCCGATGTGCAAGGCAGAACTCGCGGACGGCCGGCTCGTGCGTGTCTTGCCAGACTGGCACATTCCACGCGGCACGCTCAGTGTCGTCTTTTCGTCGCAACGCGGCATGACGCAAGCAATGCGCGTGACCGTCGACTATCTCGCGGAAGCATTGCCCGCCTTGATGAACGACTGAGTCCCTTCGCAAGCAATCCTTCATTCGAGCGCATAAAAGTCGCGCGGGCCCGATTGCGTCGCTATCCCTGTCGTTTCCCTACGGAAACAGTTTTACTCCTCGATCCATCTTTTTTATCGTTTCCCTGCTGTCTACGATGACGCTCTTCAAGGAGCAATCAGATGGCAAATAAGTTGTCCCATGCCGAGAGGCGTATCGCTCAACGTGCGCGGTCGCTGAACAGTTCGGCGATTCGTGAAATTCTCAAGCTTACCGAACGACCCGAGATGATCTCGTTTGCGGGCGGCGTTCCGTCGCCCGCCTCGTTTCCGCTCGCCGCACTACGCGATGCATCCGCTCGGGCGACGCATGCTTCCAGTGCCGACAGCTTTCAGTACAGCGCGACGGAAGGCTATGCGCCATTGCGCGAATGGATCGCGCGCGCGCACTCGACCAGCCAGCATCCCGTCACGCCGTCCAACGTGCTGATCACAAGCGGCTCCCAGCAGGCGTTCGACCTCATCGGCAAGGTGCTCGTCGATCCACAAAGCGCGGTGCTCGTGGAGCGGCCGACGTATCTCGGCGCGTTGCAGTCGCTCTCGCTGTACGAACCCGAATTCGTGAGCGTGCAGACGGACGACTACGGCATCGTGTCGAAAGCGCTCGAATACATCGAACCCGAGCGCGCCGCGCTGTTGTATCTGCAGCCGAACTTCCAGAACCCCACGGGGACGCGTCTGCCGTTCCAGCGTCGCAGGAAGATCGCGGAAATCGCCCGCCGCACCGGGCTCATTGTCGTAGAGGACGATCCCTATGCCGCGCTCGCGTTCGACGGCGGTCAGTTGCCGTCCATCCATTCGATGGCGCCCGACAACGTCATTTACCTGGGTTCGTTTTCAAAGGCCCTCGCGCCTGGATTGCGGGTCGGCTACATGATCGTGCCGGGCGTGCTGCAGCAAAAATTTGTCCAGGTCAAGCAGGCGGCCGATCTGCATACCTCGACGCTTTCGCAACACATCGTCTACGAGACCGTGCGCGACGGCTTTCTCGAATCTCACATTCCGCGGCTTGCCAGTTTCTATCATCAGCAATGCGAATCAATGCTATCTGCACTCGACAAGCATATGCCCGAAGGCGTGCGCTGGAACGTGCCCGAAGGCGGCATGTTCGTCTGGCTCGCGCTGCCGCCCGACATCGACAGCGCGGCACTGCTCGAGGACGCGCTTGCCGTCAATGTCGCATTCGTCCCCGGCGCGCCGTTCTTTGCACGCGATCCGCTCCACCACTTTCTGCGCCTGTCCTTCGCGACCGTATCGCCGCAGCAGATTGACCGCGGCATCGAACGGCTGGCTGCGCTCATCAACGCGCACTCGCGTGCGTTCACCCCCGTTTTCGACCTGGATCTCGACCGATGACAACCCGGCTGACTCTACTGTTGCTTGCCACACCTATCGTTGCCGTACTCTGCGTGCCCTTCTACAACCGCGTGACACCAACGCTCGATGGCTGGCCATTCTTCTACTGGTGGCAAACGGGCTGCGTCCTCGCGGGCGCGCTGCTGACGGGCGCGGCCTACCTGCTCGATGCGCGCGCCGTACGCAAGGCCGCCGTGCGATCGCAAGAAGGTGCCGCATGAACGTGATGTCCATAGGTATCTTCGTCGCACTCTTTGCGCTGGTGAGCGCGCTCGGCATGGTGGCATCGCGATGGCGGCGCGGCGATCTCAGCGCCATTGACGAATGGGGACTCGCCGGTCGGCGCTTCGGCACTGTCATGAGCTGGTTCCTGATCGGCGGCGACCTTTACACCGCCTATACCTTCGTCGCCGTGCCGGCGCTTGTATTTGCGGCGGGAGCGACGGGTTTCTTTGCGGTGCCTTACACCATCATCACGTTTGCCCTCGGCTTTCTCGTCTTGCCGCGCCTGTGGCGCGTTGCGCGCCAGCATGGCCACGTGACCGTCGCCGACTACATCGAACACCGCTTTGGCAGTCGTCCCCTCGCGCTCGCGATTGCGTTGACGGGCTTGCTCGCGACCATGCCGTACATCGCGCTGCAATTGGTGGGCATTCAGGTCACGCTCGGCGCGCTCGGTTTTCCGACGCATGGGTGGCTCGGCGAACTGCCGCTTTTCGTCGCGTTCGGCGTGCTCGCGGTCTATACGTGGTCGAGCGGATTGCGCGCGCCCGCAATGATCGCTGTCGTCAAGGACTTGCTGATTTACGCGACGATCATCGCGGCACTGATCGTGATCCCGACGCAGCTTGGCGGCTTCGGCCACATGTTCGCGGCGTTGCCGGCAGCGAAGCTGCTGCTGAAAGCGCCGGACGCCACGAGCCTCAACGGCTACTCGTCATATGCAACACTCGCGCTCGGCTCGGCGCTTGCGTTGCTGCTTTATCCGCATTCGATGACGGCAACACTCTCCGCCTCATCGGATCGCGTGATCCGGCGCAACATGGCCTTGCTTCCCGCGTATTCGCTGCTGCTCGCCTTCGTAGCACTGCTTGGTGTGATGGCGCTCGCAGCGGGTGTCGGCGCTATGCCCGAGTACGCTGATCAGTTCCGGCAGTACGGTCCGAACTTCGCGGTGTTCGCACTTTTCCTGCACTACTTCCCTTCGTGGTTCGTCGGCGTCGCGTTCGCGGCGATCGGCATCGGCGCGCTGGTGCCCGCCGCGATCATGTCGATTGCCGCGGCCAACCTGTTCACGCGCAACGTGTGGCGGCCGTATTTCGCGCCGCATTGCAGCGCGGCGCGCGAGACCCGGGTGGCGAAGCGGGTCTCGCTGTTCGTCAAATTCGGGGCGCTGGGTTTTGTCCTGTTCGTGCCCGTGCAGTTCGCGATTCAGTTGCAGTTACTCGGGGGGGTGTGGATTACGCAGACTTTGCCTGCTGTCGTGCTCGGTCTCTTCGTGCCGGCCATGCGCGCACGCAGTCTGATGGCAGGCTGGATAGCCGGGCTGGGCACCGGCACGTGGATGATTGCCGGGAACGGCTTCAAGACCGCTACTTACACGATTCACGTCGGCGCGCTCGCGATGCCTGTCTATGCCGCTGTGATCGCGTTGCTTGTCAACTTTGTCGTCGTCCTCGCGTCGTCGTTGCTTTTCGTGAAACCGCACGAAGAAGGAGTCGAAGGTGACCTCCAGAACCGATAGCAGCAGCGACGCGCTCGCGGGCATCGACATCGATACCCTGATGTCGCACCTCGCGTGTCCTGCGGGCGAGACCGGCCTCGCGGTTGGCGACATGATGGAGCGCGTCAACGCGGCGTTGATCGACGCGGCCTTCACCAGACTCGATCCGCAAGCGGACGAACGCATCGTCGAGATCGGGCCGGGCAACGGCGGCCATATCGAATCCGTGCTGACGCGTGCGCCACGGCTCACACTCGTCGGCCTTGACATATCGCCGACGATGACAACCGCGGCTCGCGAACGCAACGCCATGTTGCTCGCGCGCGGACGCGTCGCGCTGACGACGGCGGATGCCGCCAGCATTCCTTACGAGAACGCCTCATTCGACAAGGCCATCGCGATCAACAGCGTCTACTTCTGGCCGGACCTGCTGGCAGCCCTACGGGAAATCCGCCGGGTGCTGCGCGACGAAGGGCAACTGGTGATCGCGGCCATGACACCCGAAGCGGCGCTGTCGATGCCGTTCAGCCGCCACGGTTTTCGCGTCTACGGACCGACTACTTTTCGCGAAGCCTGCTTCGAAGCGGGTTTCGATCACGTGCAGATCGAACGCTATGTCGATCACGGGGCAGCGGCGCCCGCGCCCGCCGCGCTACGCACGTTCTTTCTCGTGCGCGCTTCGTGCATGCAGTGAATCACGTTTCAGGAGTGCTATGTTCCCTCACGTTCAATCTTTTCATGATGCAGCAACGGGCACCGTCAGTCACATCGTTCATGCAGGCGCCGGTTCGACTTGCGCGGTGATCGACCCCGTACTGGACTATGACGCGGCGTCGGGGCGCGCATCGACTGCGTCGCTCGATCGCATCCTCGCGTTTATTGGCGAGCAGCAACTCGTCGTCGGATGGATTCTCGAAACGCATGCGCATGCGGATCATCTGTCGGGTGCAGTCGAACTGAAGCGCCGCATGGGCGGCACCATCGCAACGAGCGAGCGCATCGTCAACGTGCGCTCGCTGTTCTCGATGACATTCGATCTCGCCGATGAGCACGGCTTTGATCATCTATTCGGCCCCGAGGAAGCATTCACGATCGGCACAATGACGGCGCGTGCGATTCCAACTCCTGGACACACGCCCGCCGACACGGCCTATCTGGTTGGCGATGCGCTGTTCGTCGGCGATACGCTGTTCATGCCCGACCTCGGCACGGCACGCTGCGATTTCCCGGGTGGCGATGCGCAAACGCTCTACGCGTCGATCCGGCGGCTTTTGGCACTACCCGAATCGACTCGCGTATTCGTCTGTCACGACTACCCGCCGGCGGGGCGTAACGTACGCTTCTCGACGACGATCCGCGAGCAGCGGCAACACAATATTCATGTGCGCGACGGCATCAGCGAGAGCGAATTCGTTGCGCTGCGAACTGCGCGCGATCTCACGCTGAAGGTGCCCGCACTGCTGTTCCCCGCGATGCAGGTGAATCTGCGCGGCGGACGTCTGCCCGGTTCCGACCACAATGGCCGCCGCTATATGCGGATACCGATCGACGAAACGCATCTCGTCGAGGATCCCTCGTGATCGGCGCGCTGAGCCGATTGCTTCGGCGCGGCGGTCCGGGCGGTGGCAATGCGTCTTGCGCCACCCCGGAAGCGCCGACTGCTGCATGTCCAGACGGAGATACGCCGCCGCCGTCGACGGACGACAACGCCGCGCCGAACGCGCCGCTCGATGAAGAAATCGAACTCATGCGCTATCTGCTGCTGTCGATGGCTGCTGCCTACTGAACACGGCAACGCTGTTCGTTGCCGGGAACCTTCAACGCTGTGCCGTGAGACCACGCGCGCCTCGCTGCGGGGTGTGCATCATCGTTGCGCGCGCCGCTTCGAGAATCCTTCGAAATGAGAAAACGAGCAAGGTTCAATGCGACACCCGGTTCGCACAAGCGGGATGCCGGATCAGTCGCCATACGCTATCTGCCTGCGATCCTGATTCTATTGCTTTTGGCCGTGAATGCGTTCGTTCTTGGCATCGTGGGATAGCTGTGCCCTTTTTCCAGCACAACTGCCTCAGCAGCCGAGGTCGAAGTAATTGAAGAATTCACCAGTGTCATTCAATCGATATGTCAAACACCGAGCAAAAAACCACGATGCAGGACGGGTCGACTCATGTCCTGACGCGTGAACTGGACGCCTTCGAACAGATCCTTTGGGCGACCGATCGAATCGAGCCGCGTCATTTTCTTCTGGTGACAGAGATCGACAATCTTCCGTCAGGCCGAGATTTTTGGCCGACCGCGTTGGCCGCGGTTCAGCAAAGACATCCTCCATTGCGCGTCCGCATTGTCTGCGACCCTGGGGCACGGCCGAGATTCGTCGCGACCGGCGAGCCCATCCAGTTTCGACTGGATCATGGAACAGGCGAGGCTGCATGGATGGGTGCCGCGACCCGCGAACTCCATACGCGTTTTGACGCGGAGAAAGGCCCCTTGATACGCGTACGCCTTGTTCAGGGCGAATCGACTTCGCATTTGCTACTGGCCGTTCATCACGCCATTGGCGACGGTATCTCCGCCGTTTATCTCACAAGGGATATTCTCGCAGCGGTGCAGGGTGAAATTCGCGCCCCACTGCCAGCGCGCATGAGCCGCGAACAACTGATTACCCCCGGCTCGACCGCTTCACGGTATGACGCTGTCTCGATGACAGTCGGTCACATACCCTCGCGACAGCCTGTCATCGCGACGTTTTCACTCTCGCCCGATGTCGTCGACGAACTGGGTTTGCGCTGCCGTTACGAACGTACGACGCTTCACAGCGCCCTGACGGCCGCCGCGCTCCTTGCCAGTGAAGGGCCATCGCGGCGCAGTCTGTCACCCATCAATGCACGTCACCATTTGCCTTCCATCGAAGACGATGTCGGGTTGTATATTACATCCGGTATCACCTCGATCACCGAAGGTAAGACCGACTGTTTCTGGGAGGCGGCGCGAACCGTGCGGACTCAGCTGGATAAGGCGCGCACATTGCCGCCCTTACTCGACAGCATCAAGGCAATGCGGTCGATGCTAGCGAACATCCGAAGCGAGGAGGACATGCAGGCATTGTGGGGGGCGATACGTTGCGAGCTCGGGTACCAGACCGTACTTTCGAACCTCGGAGTGCTCCCCTTCAGCAATTCGAAGTCGGGTGTCCGTGTCAGAGCAGCCTACCTGTTGCTGAACGCGGAACCGATACCTGTTGTGGGGATCGCAACGGTGGGTGGGCGTTTATCGGTCACTATGAGTACGGCGGACGGCGATAAACACATGCCGTGGTTTCGGCGATTCGAGCAACTGCTGTCCAGGGCGACTAGCTTTCTCCGCTGAAGATGCGCTCCGCCCGGCGGCCTCCGCTGCCGCGATACTTGCCGCTTTGAGGCGCGAAATCCGAGGTCCACAGCGCGTAATGGCAAGAAGGACAAGCAATTCCTGTCGCTTTGATACATGACCGCTTAAAAAACCGTTGTTCCAGCCGTTTATTCCCCGAACTCACGGCCACTGCTTAAAACACGAGCCGGGCGAAAAATCGACCGTCATAAGCCCATTCCGTCACGTCGACGACGCGCGCGTGTTGAATCAACTCGCGCACTGGGTACCCGAACCGGATTTGCGACAGCGCATCCTCGTCGCCAATCCAACTACGCTTTATGGCTTTTGCTGCATTGTCCGGGTCCCGAACTTTTTTCAGAACCGGTACTTGAACCGGATCTGGCCGCCATTCTCGACCTCGTGCGCGGCAACGACGCCGTCATACTGCAGACGCACATCGAGACGTTTGGTCGTATAGACCTCTACCCCAGCGGAAAACCTGCCTGCAACGTGCGCATTGCTGAGCGTATTGGTGAAGCTGCCGAAACCCGGGGCAGCGGCGAACGAGGCGTTGGTCATGTAGCTATTGCCTGCAATGAAGCTCACCCCGGCGCCGACATAAGCGTCGACTGTCGCTGACCCGATCTGCGCGCGCGTCCCGATCCGCAGATTCGGCGTGCCGGTCGCAATGACGCTATTCGCACTATTCACCTTCAGGTTGAGCGCGCCCGCACCGCTCTCCGTGTAACCCGGTAGATTGATGTAGTTCAGGTCGCCGTCGAGCGCCGGCTCCAGGTAGAAACGGCCGAACGGAATCTGATAGGCCGCGCGCATGTGCATTCCGAGATTGAACGAATTGGGAGACGCGGTCGCCACCGCATTGGCGCTCGGGATCACGCGCGAGCTGTTCAGCCAGCCGTAGCTGGCGTCCACCGCACCGCTGAAAGTCCACGGCCCGACCTCGTGTTTGAGCGCGACGACGCCAAGAAGCGCGTTGCCGTTGGCGCTCGTCAGGTTGTCGTTGCCGGTGAAGCGGTCTGTCTCGTAGCCGATGGCGCCACCAAGGAACCAGCCGGGCTGCAGCTGGACCTGCCCGCCAACCTTCAGCGTCGTACCTTGCCAGCCGAAACCTGGGAACGAAGCGTCGGCGCTGCGGTTTTCCCACATGCCCGTGGCGCGGAACCACACGCAGGAGCCCTGCTTTCTCACGGTGGTGTCGTCGTCGCCGAACTCTGGACAACTGAAGACAGAGCGCGAGAATGCCTGGCTAGACTGGTAGCGCGCAGCGGCAACGCCGAGCAACTCCTGGCCGGAAACGGCGGTTAGCGTCTGGGCATAGCCCGCCGTGCTACCGGCGCTACCGAAGGCTCCGAAGATGGGTGCAAAGGTAGGATCGGCACTGTTCCACAACCGGTCCAGGTTGGCTGCGACACTCTGCTGCGTGGCCGAAGCCCCCTTGCTCGCACCGACGAAGTCCGCATCGGTCTTGATCGCGACGGTGTTGCCCTGCACCAGTGGCGTGAAGCGGTAGACCGGCGTAGAAGAACCCGCGAGCGCCGCATCCGGCCGAATTCCGCCGGCCGCCGACAGCACGGTGGTCGTGCTCTTGAGATAGCTCGCCGGATCGGCCTGCACCTTGCCGGCAAGCGCGGCGGTACCCGTGATGTTGAGCAGACCGGACCGCTTGTTGGCCGGATCGATCTGTACGTTCAGCGTGCCCGTCGAACTCTGCACGAGATTGCCGGTGAGAACCGTATTGCCGACCGACTTCGCGCCGCCGACTTTCAGCGTACCGGCGTTGTTCACCGTGCCGCCTCCGACGTTCAACGTGGCCGGTGTGTCGATAACGCCACCGGGCAGATTGTTGACAACGCTGTTGCCGGGGCCACCAAGGACGTGGATGTCACCGGTGATAGTGCCGGAGTTGTTGACCGTGGTGGTGGCGGACGCCTCGCCATACAGCGTGGGGTCCACCAGGATCGCGTATTTGCCTAAGGTCTGGATGGTGCCCTGGTTGGTGATGATGTTGTTATTGCCGCCAATCAGACGGACGGCGGCAGCGTCGCGAAACTCCGGGTCCAATCCCCCCATTGGGGAGGTCCGGAAATTGGGATCGGTCGTGCCGCCTATGACTTTCGACCCGGGCGCCAGGTGGATCGAGATTTGCCCGCCTTTCTGGCCGTCGCTTTGCGCCAGGATGCCGGCGGACCCGACGCCTGTGGCCATGACCGTGTCGTTATCCCTGACGTTGACGGCGACCAGGCCGCCCACGCCGGCGCCACCCGCGCTGCCACGTGCCACATCATGCAGCGGGCCGAGCGTGCTTGAGTTGTTGTTGGAGGCCACCAGACCACCGCCACCGCCGATCGATTGCGCGAAGATTGCCGGCGCGTACCGGCCGGTCGTCACGACCTTCCCGCCGTTTGCCACGATGACGTTGACGGTGCCGCCATTGCCGCTGTTGGCGAATACCGTGCCGCTCGTATTGTCATCGTAGTAGTTCGGGGCGGACGGGTCGCCGGCAAAGCCCCCGCCACCGCCGATCGATTGTGCGACGATCCCATACGCACCGTCGCCGGTGGTAGAGACAGTGTTGTTGGTGTCCACGACAAGAACGTTGCCACCATTGCCGCTCGCGCCCCCGGCGCCAACGAGCGTGCTCGTGTTGATCTGTCCGCCCACCACGAACCCGCCCCCGCCGCCGATCGACTGCGCGACGATACCGTGCGCGTCAAGCCCGCTCGTCGTCACGTTGCCTTGCGTGTTGACAGTGACGCCGCCGCCATTTCCCGAACTGCCGTTCTGACCGCCGAAGCTCAGTGTCACCCCGTAGATGTCGGCGATCCGTCCCTGCGGATTCTGGACGGCTTTGGAAGGATCGAATGTCTCATCGCTGCTTGCGGTCGTCACGACACCGCCGCCGCCTCCGATACTTTGCGCGAGGATGCCGACGCTGTGCTTGCCAAGTGTCGTGACCGTGCCGCCGTTGCTGACGCTCACGTCGCCGCCATTCCCGGCGCCTCCGCCATTGCCGCCCACGGCGATCGACAGGCTTTTCAGCGAACCGCTGACCGCCCCCGACATCGCGCCGTTGCCGCCCCCGCCGCCTACGCTCTGCGCGTACACGCCGAACGCTTCCACCCCCTGCGTCTCGACTGCACCATTTGCCTTCTGCACGACACTCACCGCCCCGCCCGAGCCCGCCGCGCCACCGCTGCCGCCCACGGCGACCGCGGCCTGCACCTTCGAATCATTGTTCGACTTGCCGGTCGAACTCGCCGCGCCGCCGCTGCCGCCGCCGCCGCCAACGCTCTGCGCGAAGATGCCGTGGGATTGCGCGCCATAGGTGCCGATCGCGCTGGTGTTGCTGGCATTCACCGCGCCGCCCAAGCCACCCGCGCCGCCACTGCCGCCGACCGCCACGCCGACGCTGATCTGGTTCACGGTGCCCAGAACTTTCGATACCCCATCCGGCTGAGTGAGGAGCTTTTCCAGATCACCATAAGTCGCTTTGATTTTTTCACCGAGCACTCCGACCTGCAGGATGTTGTTGCCCAGGTTCTGCACATTCTGGTTGAGGCCGAGGCCCTGACCCAGAATGCCAAACAGGGTCTGGGCGTTGGAGATCGTGTCGAGGCCGCCGCTGCCGCCCGCGGCCGCCGCGCCCTTGCCGCCTTTGCCCCCGCCGCCGCCGACGCTTTGCGCGAAGATGCCGGTCGAGGCCGCGCCGCGGGTGACGATGTTGCCGTTGTTGATCGTCGTCACCGTGTTGCCGTCGCCGCCGACGCCACCCTTGCCGCCAACACCCACGGCGATAGCATCCTTGCCGCCGCTGGCCGCAGCGGTACCACCGCCGCCTGCGCCGCCGCCGCCGCCCACGCTCTGGGCGAACACGGCATCGGCGCCGTCGCCGCGCGTCGTGATCGAACCGTCGTTGGTCAGGCCGACCGTGCCGCCCGTCCCCCCGGTTCCACCCGTTCCGCCCACCGCGATTGACGCGCTGAAGCTGGCTTTGGCGTTAGCCGCCGTTGCCGAGGCATCCCCCGTTCCGCCATTGCCGCCGCCACCGCCAATTGACTGTGCGAACACGCCGTGGGCGTCCTGGCCAAAGGTGGCGATCAGCCCGGAGTTTTCCAGGTTGACGGCGCCGCCCGTGCCGCCGCTGCCGCCGCTGCCTCCGAGAGCCACGGAGACCGACAGGGACGACCCCTTGGCAGGCGACGCGGAGTAGGACGCGGCGGTTGCGTCGCCGCCCGTACCACCGCCGCCACCGACGGACTGCGCGAAAACGCCGGTCGCGCTGTCGCCCGCAGTGGTGATCAGGGCGGAATTATCGAGCGTGACGTTGCCGCCGGTGTTGCCGGTCCCGCCGGCGCCGCCGATAGCGGCGCTGACACTGATCGAAGGAATATTTGGGCTGGCCGATGCGGCAACGGCACGCGCCGTGGCGCTGCCGCCGGAGCCGCCGCCGCCGCCGATACTTTGCAGCACGACACCTTCGGCGTCCGAACCATACGTAACGACCTGCCCCGTGTTGGTCAGCGACACCGCGCCGGCCGCGCCGCCTCCGCCGCCTTGTCCGCCGATGGCAACCGAACTCGACAGCGGGCCGCCGACGGTGAACGCTGTAGCGTTGCCGCCATTGCCGCCACCGCCGCCGATCGACTGAGCCTTGATACCGGCTGCGTGGTCGCCGTAGGTCGTGACGAGTGCGGCGTTGTCAACGGTGACCTGGCCGCCCGCGCCGCCACCGTGGGCATCACCGCCGATCACCATGGTGATCAGCCCCCCGCCGCTCGACGTCGCGCTGCCGGCATTGCCGCCGGAGCCGCCAATGCTTTGCGCAAGGATGCCGGCTCCGCCGCTCTGGTCGAGGCTGCCAAACACGCTGTTCTGGCCCAGCGCGAGTTTCACCGCGCCGCCATTGCCGCCCTGGCCGCCGTTGCCGCCGATCTCGAAGCCCGCGCCAGCGGTGACGCCGCTGGCGTCGCCGCCGCTTCCGCCGCCACCGCCGATGCTTTGCGCGATCAGCGGGATGCTGCCTACGCCTGATTGACTGCCGACCGTGACAAAGGCGTGGTCCGAGTTCACTGTGACCGCGCCGCCATCGCCGCCCGCGGCACCCGCACCGCCCGTGCCGGCCAGCGCGAAGCTGACACTACCGCCATTGCCCCCGCCGCCTCCGACACTTTGCAACAACGCGCCGTGTGTATATGGGCCGTTCGTTTTAATTGTCGCCGTGTTCGTCGCGTCTCCAAGGGTCAGCGAAGCCTTCCCGCCAGCGCCAGCCTTACCACCATCACCGCCTTCACCCACGACAGTGCTCTGGGCGCCGTCACCGATACCGCCGGCGCCTCCATTGGCCTGCACCTGCACCCCCTCACCCCCGATCAGCCCGGCAGCAGACTGCCCGGCCGGAACATTCGCGGTGTAATCGATGGAACCAAGGACGGTGGCGCTGGCGCTGCCGGCAATTCCGCCGTTGCCGCCCACACCACCCTCATTGCGGAATGAGCCGTCGATGGCAGTGCCACCGCCCCCGCCCGCTCCGCCGTCCGCCTTGGCGGTTACGCCGCTGCCCGGCTGATACCGACTGTTCGCCAGTTGCATCTGGTCGGAGAACACGATCTGACCACCGCTGCCGAGTTCCGCGCTCGCCGTGCCGCCGTCACCTCCGTTGCCGCCGGTCCCGCCAAAACTGCCACTTCCACCGTACGCGCCACCAGCGCTGCCGCCCGTACCGCCATCGGCGTCGGCCTGCATCGGAAAGATCTGGCCTGCCGTGGTGCTGGCGGTCAGACTGCCCTTCTGAAAGGCAAGCGTCGCGGTACCGCCGTTGCCGCCGTTGCCGCCCTTGCCTCCATGGCCTTCTACAACCAAATCGCCCGGAGTGGGCGAGTTGCCACCTACCCCGCCGGTCCCGCCCAGGGCGGACGCTCGCAGGCCGACACCATAGAACTGAATGCTGCCGGAGGCGTTAAGCGCTGCCTGACCACCCCGCCCCCCTGCTCCGCCGTTGCCGCCGTATAGCGGCTCAGTACCTTGGGCATTGGACACGGCACCCACTCCGCCGGTGCCGCCATTGGCTTCCACGTCGAGCGCAACTTCCGGAAGGACACCTTTCGGGTCGGGACCAACCGTGCCGCTAAACTGCACGGAGACCGCGCCGCCATTGCCTGCCGCCCCGCCGTTTCCCGTGTGGGCGGAGCCATTGGCGTCATAACCGCCCTGTCCGCCGGCACCACCATCACCACCGTCGACGGACCATCCCGCTCCCATCGTGGGGCTGATGAAGGTCGGCGCAAATCCCCCCTTCACCGAAATTCCGCTGTTGACACTGTTAAAGGAACCACCCGACTGACCAGCGAAGCCATCCTGACCCGCTCCGTTCCAAGAGCCGTCGTCGGCGCCTTTGCATCCCGCCTGCCCCGCGGCGTTCAGGTAGTACTGGGGAAGCGGCGCTGCGCCAAACGACTGATTGGAAAAGTTGGTCTGTGCCGGCGCCACAGGCAGCGCCGGGCCGGCGCTGCTGTTGCACTGGGCTCGCACAGCGACCGGAACAAACAGCGCGGCAAGCGACGTTACGGCAGAGGCCAATGCAACCACGGTCCGACGCTTGCGGCCGCAGCAATCCTCAAAACAAAGCGCCGACGTCAATGTCCGCGCAGACTCACAATGCGATGAATGCTTGAATATGTACACGGTCTTCCTCATTCGGTTCTGTCGCAATAACAGGTACAACGGGTTGCAGTCTTTTGAAAAAGACATCGAATCTGTTTGCGAGTCGCACAGAGACTGGTTTTTCTGGCGACCCGGCTCGATCGGACAAAATCCGATTTCTGGACACGACGAATGACCGCAAGCCGGCACTGGCAAGTGATGCCTACGAAATTGAGCGCTGCCCAGGAGATTGATTAATTTCTAACTTTCGCCGGAATATTTCGGCGGAGGTTTTCCATCTTGATTAAGGCCGGCAAAATGGGCTGATCCGTTCATCCTCAAGCGCCTTTTTCGAAGCCAACTCGGACTCGGATTCATCGTCATTAGCGGAAGCCGCTCCGCCATAAGCCTTGCATGGTCACATAATCATGAAACTTAAAAGCGACTTAATATGGTTGAATGTTTTCATAATAAATATCACGATCCAGCGTGCCGAGGCACCCAATGCGCGTTTGAAAAGACATCAATCCGTTGCGCTTAGGTTGCATAGTGCGCGTGATAACTTAGATAACCATTAGTAGGAGGGAACATCAGGTGCCGCGAGCCGGGCTTTGTTCAATGGAACAAAAATGCGAATATCGAGGAGCTGAAGAGCGCGGCGCGAATTTCGAGCCTGGGACTCCGCTTCCACGGCGGGCGTCGCGCTATGGCAAGCCGGTTGGTGTTCTACGGTGACCGGGCGAACGTGTTCTGCTGAACATCGGCCGGCAAGACCGGCAACGGCGTAATGTTTACGAAAGTATGGATTAGCACGATTCGATATGTGAATGGCTGCTTCCTGAGCGACGCAGAACTATGCTTTTCTTCGGGGGTCTCCGATCATCACAAGTGCTCCGAAGAAGAATAATTGGAGATTCGCTTTTTTCCGCCAACAAGAGCCCGGAAAATTGACATCGCCGTCGTACGGGAACGTAGCCGAAACGCGCGGTCACACGGCGGGCGATTCGCCGAGCGTCACAGTCCAGCCGAGGCCACGCACGTTGCGAATCACAGACTGTCCGAACTTCTTGCGTACACCGTGGATCAGCACGTCGACCGCATTGCTCTCGACTTCCTTACCCCAACCATAAAGCTTCCCCTCGAGCTGATCTCGCGAAAGGATAGTGCCGGGGCGCTCAAGGAACGCGAACATCAATGCGAATTCGCGCGCCGACAGAACGGATGACACCCCGTTGCAGCATAGAGTTCGTTTGTCGAGATCGAGGTTCAACGTGTCATTGCCTAGACGCGACGACGCAAAGCCTGCCCTGCGACGCAACACGGCACGAATTCGCGCGAGCAGTTCGGGCAGGTGGAAGGGCTTGAGAACATAGTCGTCAGCGCCGAAATCGAGCCCTTGGACCCGGACGTCAAGATCGTCACGTGCGGTCAGGATCAGTATGGGTACCTTGCTCCCCTTCTCACGCGCCGCCTTCAGCAATTCGATGCCGCCCATGCCGGGCAAACCAAGATCGAGCAAGACCAGCGTATATTCAACGGCAGCGATGGCCGCGCTGCCGGCATTGCCGTCGCGGACCCAGTCGACGCTGTACTCCGCATCCTGAAGCGCGCGCAGCAAACTTTGACCGATCTGCAGGTCGTCTTCGACTATGAGCACTCGCATAGTGCAATGTCCACGGCAATGGAGCGTTGTCGTTGGGCGCAAGGCAAGGAACTTACTTCCGCGGGCGCGTTTCACGCCTGAGCGATTTGCGATTCATGCGTAATGCGCCGGTTTTTTCTCAACGGTTCGGAAGCTTCGCATCAGGCGAATAGGCTCTCCGCGGGAAAAACTTTCTGAACCACTCGAGAATGCCGGAACTGATGAGGCTGTATCGCTCCGGATTTCCACAAGTGGCTGAACACTCACTATCCTCGGAACCGACGGGCAGTAAATACACATTAAGCATGTTGTCCCTCTCGCGTAGGCGACGATCTTGCACTAGGGATTCCCGCGCAATAACTCCCGAAATCCACTCCGCACTGGCGCTTTTCAGCCCGCCAATCTGCAATCTTCGTCTCAGGAAATATTTTAGATCCTAAGAATGAGATTGGAATGAGAATCGACGGAACGGCCCTTCCTCGGGACTATTAAATGGGGTCGGTCGCGATGCACGGCTGCGGATGAAGTCAGCCGACCTGTGCATGCGCCCGCTGCGCCGCCAGTGCCCTTCGCTCGCCGCGATGATTGGCGTCTACCGACTTTCGATCACGCTACTCCCCGACACGTGACATCAAAGCAACGTCAGAAATACATTCCAATCTTCTTATGTCTTCAAGATTCGATCCGTTTCCATTGGATCGACAGATGTACTGTAAAGGGTTGCGATAATCCTTAGAACATCTCTAAAGCGCTCGCCGCAAGTCGCTACTGCGATCGCACTGATCGCAGGCATCACCAAAAGAGCTGCGAGCAACTCGCTGCTCAGAGAAGGCTACCTGACAGGAACGTAGTCACAATGCCAATATGTATGGTGTCTATTTGATGAGAATTAGCGTTACGCCGCTACCCGACCGAAACCCGTGACCAGGTGCCATTCAGGGCCCACTCTCCTACATAGTGCCGCGCGCCGGCAGAACGATGGTAGCGATCAGACCACTGTGTCCATCGCTGCGGTTTGCAAGCGAAATAGAACCCCGGTACTTCGCCACGACCGATTTGACGATCGAAAGCCCGAGACCACTACCTTCCGAATCCTCCGCACGCAGACGGAAGAAGCGATCAAACACCCGGTCCAGGGACGCTTCCGGAATGCCCGGTCCGTTGTCGGTCACGCGCACCACCAAGTCGTCGGCGCTTCGGAACAGATCGATGTCGACGGTTCCGCCGGCAGGCGTATAGCGCAGTGCGTTCTCAAGCAGATTGCGCACGGCCATACGCAATTCTCCTTCACGCGCTTCAACCTGCGCGCTCTCGAACTTCCCTACACCAAGATCGATCGAGCGTGCATCTGCAACCGGCAGAAAATCCGCGACGAGCTTCTGAACCAACTGGGACAGATCCACTGTCTCGATTGCTGTCAAATCGAGCTGTGCATCAGCTCGCGCTAGCGAGAGAAGCTGTCGGATCATCGTCGACGCTCGAGCGATGGCCTCGCGCAATTCGCGCAGACGCTCCGAGCGTGCCGCCTCGTCGGGAGCGTTGACGAGGTTGTCGACGCGCAACTGCATCGCAGCGATAGGCGTGCGCAACTCGTGCGCGGCATCGGCGACGAATCGTTTCTCAGCGTCGATACCAACCTGAAGCCGGGCAATCATCCGATTGACCGACGCCGCGAACGGTCGTACCTCGTCCGGCACGCCCGATATGTCGAGAGGCTCGAGATGCCGAATGCCGACTAACTCCGACTGCGCCGCTGCACGCGACAGCGACGCGAACGCCGCGTTGACGACAAAGGGAATAGCGAGCCAGACGAGTGGAATCAGGATGAGCGTGGGTATCAGGCTTTCGAGCGCGGCATGCCTTGCTGTTTCTTCGCGGAACGCCACCGGCTGTCCGACCTGGTACGTGTACTGGCCGTCGGCCTTTCTTAACGTGTAAATGCGATAGGCATGCCCGCCGATACTCTCGATCGAATATCCGTCCGGCGCATTGCGATCGAATAGCAGCTCCGGATCGGTATTATCCGTTGGCGCCGCGTCGCCGCTCCTCCAGATTTGCCCGACAAAGCCGTCGACGGAGTGCTGCGGCGGACCGTGTGAGCCTATCGCGCCGACGTTGCCGGCGGACAGCCAGATAGCGGCGCCCTGTAAGTGCACGTCGAGCAGTTCGCCGATGTGCTTGCGCGACAGCCAATACGACGTATACGCATCGATGAGGCCGACTGCCGTGACCAGTACGATCAACGTTACAGTAATCTGGTTTTTCAACGAGCTCATGCGATCGAGTTCAGCGTATATCAGCGGTTACCCGTGCGGCCACACGATCTTCCAGACTTTGTCCGTATCGACGACGGGGTAGTCGCCGCCCTCAAATCGGCCCGCGACCACTCCATCGACGAAACGCCGGAAAATGATGCTCGTGTCGATGATCACGCTCGCTGCGACGTTTCCGTACCGACGCGATGCATCGGCCATCCAGCCGATCACGCGGACGCGCGGATGGCGGGCGGCCGCGACGATCACCGCGTCGTTTGCATCTGCAACGAGTACGTCGGCGCCGGCGTCGATCTGCTGCACGGTCAACTGCTGCGTGCGTCGGCGGTCATCCCAGTTGCCGACCCAATCTACCAGAACCGTTGCGCCGGGCGCCTTGGCAAGTACGGCCTGCCTGAAGCTTTGCGCCTCCGTACCGTCGACAGACTCTACGCCGCCGACGAAGCCGACGGTCTTCGTCTTCGACACGCTCGCGGCAACAGCACCAGCAAGCGCGCCCCCGAGGCTCTTGCAATCGAGACAATAGTTGACGACGTTGGGGCCACTCGCCTTACCCGACAAGGTCGCGAAATAGGCTTGCGGGTATTGTGCTGCGGCCGTTGCGGTGACTGCGCTCAGTTCAGCGCCTGCCAGAATGAAACCGCGTACACCTGCCGTGTAGTGGCGGCCGATAACCGTGAGAATTCGCGCGGCACCCAGACTGTCGGCATCGCGCACGACGGTCATCCGGTAGCCGTTGTGGCGGACCTGGAGGTAGCCGCGATATGCGGCTTCGCTGAATCCGAGATCGCTTCCGGCGTAGGGAATGAACAGCAACACGGGCCATCTGCTAACCGTGCCTGCAACGGATGCATGCGTCGCGACTCGGAGTGCGGTCGGGGCGAACGCAGACAGTGCGAGCAGCGAACAGGCAACGCGACGTCGCTCGTTGACGGGGGCCGGTTTCATTCGGGCAGGATTTCTATACGTTTCCTCAGATAGTCGAATGTTCTGAAGAACTGGCCTGAATACGTCCAAAGTCTATGCAGGCGCGGAAGATAACGTCAAGAGCGATTGGCCGCACCAACAGCTGGTTGTGGGCTTTTGCCGGCTTTGTCAGGTTAAGCGAATGGCATACTGCGTTCCACTCAGATAAGGTCACCAACCATCGACAATTAAGTAGTCGAGATTTAGACCCGGGCTGCGGCTATTCCACACCAAGCTGAAGGTACAGCGCTCGGGAGGTGCTGCGGAACGAATTCTCCCCCTTGAGAATTAGGCTGGAATTAGATGCGTGAGACGACGCCCCCGCCACGATCTCGCGAGAACGCAATCAAGCGGCGTGGTGATCCAGCGCACGGCTTCCTTTGTACGCAGGTTGCGAACCACCTCCGTGTGCGTGGTGCAGGCAACCATCCGGCTCGCAAAGCGCCGAATTACGGGCTCCGTCCAGTCTTTTTCGAAGCATCGCTTCGCCGAATTGCGGCCTAAGCTTTGGCTCAATTTTCTGCACTAAAACAAGGTAAGAACAGCGATGTCCACACGACGTCACCGGGCGTCTCGCGCGATCGGCTTTGCCCTTGCCGCCGCGACGTTCGTCGTGTCTGGCACGGCGGTGGCCAGACATCCCACCCGACTCTCCTCGCTTGCCGCTGACGATCAGATTTTCATCAAGTTGCGTGACGCCGCCCGCGACAACGATCCCGAGCGTGCCGCGCAGCTGGCGAGCCTAATCCGAAATTATCCAGCGCCGGCTTATCTCAGCTATTTTCAGATCAAGCCGCGTCTGTTCAACGGCGCGGGGCATGCGAATCTCGATGCGCCGGACGTACCGGTGCTATCGTTTCTGCAACGGTACGACGGACAGGCGATTGCCGACCGTCTGCGCAACGACTACCTGCGCGTGCTGGGCGCGCGCCACGACTGGAAGGATTTCGATTCCCAATATTCCCTGTTCGTCCTGAACGACGACACGCAGGTGAAATGCTATGCGCTCGAGTCGCGCGTCGCGCGGGGTGAAAACGTTGTCGACGCGGCGCACGCGCTGCTCGTCGAGCCGAAGTGGTACGGCGACGGCTGCGTCGATCTGATCACCGCGCTCGACGGTAATCACCAGTTCACTTCGGAGGATGTCTGGCAGCGGATTCGCGAGGCCTACGAACAGGGCGCGACGACGACCGGCAGCAAACTGGTCGATGCGCTGGGCGCGGCGCGCCCGGATCCGCTGCGGCTCGATCAGGCGAGGAACCAGCCGCGCGCGCTGCTGGCGAAAGGCATCCAGATGGACTCGGCGTCACATCAACTCGCGCTGCTCGCCATCACGCAGGTGGCGGCCAGCGATCCGGCAGCGGCCGCAGCCATCTTCACCGCGATCGCACCGGCGCTCACCCTGGCGGAACGCGCTATCGGCTGGGGCACGATTGCGTATCAGGCAGCGACCCGGCAGCTGCCAGGCGCCGTGGACTGGTACCGGCTGTCGGCGAACGCGCCCCTGTCGAGCCAGGCCTATGAGTGGCGCACGCGCAGCGCGCTGCTGGCAGGAGACTGGATGATGGTGCGCTGGTCGATCGAGCAGATGCCGGCCGCGCTGCGCGCACAACCACCGTGGGTCTACTGGTACGCACGCGCGTTGAAACAGGCCGGCGAGGTGACAGCGGCGAACCAGGAATTCGGGAAGATCGCGGGAACTTACACCTTCTATGGCCAACTGGCCTCCGAGGCGCTCGGCCAGCGGATCGTGATTCCGCCACAAATCAAAGTGACCGACGAAGAAGTTAAGAAGGCCGGCCAGACACCGGGCTTTGAACTGGCAAAACGCTTTTATGCGCTGAACCTGCGCACGGAAGGCAACCGGGAGTGGAACTGGCAGTTGCGCGGCATGACCGACCGGCAACTGCTCGCAGTCGCCGAGTACGCACGCCGCATCGAGCTCTACGACCGGACGGTGAGCACCGCCGACAGGACGCAGACCGAGCATGATTTTTCGCTGCGCTATCTGGCGCCGTTCCGCACGATTGTCGAGCGGGATGCGCAGTCCACCGGGTCCGATATCGAATGGGCGTATGGCCTCATTCGCCAGGAGTCGCGCTTCATCATCAGTGCGCGCTCGGAGGTTGGCGCAGGCGGCCTGATGCAGGTGATGCCGGAAACCGCGGAGATGGTCGCGAGGAAGATCGGGCTCGGTCCGATCTCGCGGGCGAGGATGAATGAGATCGACACGAACATCCTGCTCGGCACGTATTATCTGTCGATGATATACAACCAGCTTGACCGTTCGGCCGTGCTCGCGACCGCAGGCTACAATGCCGGCCCTGGACGCTCGCGCAAGTGGCAGGCCAACCTCCCGCGTCCGGTGGAAGGCGCGATTTTCGCGGAGACTATTCCGTTCAACGAAACCCGCGACTACGTCAAGAATGTGTTGTCGAACACGGTCTACTACGCGGCGTTGTTTGATGGCCGCCCGCAATCGCTGATGGAGCTGCTTGGTCATGTCGAGCCCCGATGACTTCGCCGCTGCCTTGTCACGATGCGCGCGCAGCAGAAAATCGATCGTGTCTCCCGCCTTGTCCACGGCCCGGTACAAGCACTTCCACTGTCCCTTGACCTTGATATACGTCTCATCTACGCGCCAGCTCTTGCCGACTGGACGCCTGCGGACCCGGAACACCTTTTCCAGCGCGGGCAGCAGCTTGATGGCCCATCGATGCACGGTTGAATGGTCGACATCGATGCCGCGTTCAGCCATCATCTCTTCCAGATTGCGCAGGCTCAGCCCATAGGCCACGTACCAGCGCACGCACATCCGTCAGACGCGCATTCTAGCGTCCCCGCGCTAATGCGACACAACCATATGTATGCCAGTCAGCGGGCAGCCGTCGGAAGATCGATGTTTCCTTCCGTTCCCGCTAAATCCGTCTTCTTCACGCGCGACTTTTTGTCGGAACTGTCGCGTGCCGTCGCGCTTGCAGTCCGGGCGGCTCCTTGACGTTCCGTTTTGCCGAACGCCGCTGGACTGCTGCACGATTGACGCACGACCAGTTCCGGCGGAAAGACCATATGCCGAGGGCTTCGCTCGTCCCCCCTGATGCGCTCGAGCAGCATGTTGAGCGCCGCTTCGGCCATCGCGTCAACGGGCTGCCGGACCGTGGTCAGTGCGGGAGAGAAAGCGTTCGCCCATGGAAAATCGTCGATCGCGGTGACTGATACGTCCGCGGGACACGCGAGATGCTTTTCCGCCAATGCCCGCATCGTGCCAATCAGCATCTGGTTATTGGCCACGAAGATGGCTGACGGCGGCTCCGGGAGATCCATTAGCTCAAGCGCCGCGGTGTAGGCGTCGTGCTCGCCGAATGCGCCCTGTCTCACGTAGTCGGGATTGACCGGCAGATTCGCGGCTGCGATCGCCTGGGCGAAGCCGCGCAAGCGATCACGACCAGGCAGCAGGTTCTGCGGACCGGAGATGATTGCGACGCGCCGATGGCCGAATTCCAGGATGTGCTGTACTGCAAGGCGTGCTGCGGCAACGTTATCGAGAGCAACCGAATCCCACTCGTTGGGGCAGACCACGTGGTCGACCGTTACAACAGGCATGATGCCGATCTCCGAACGAACCTTGTCGTAGGCTTCTTCCGGTGCCGATGCACAGAGGATCGTGCCGACGGCCAGATGGGCGCGGAGCATGCGGAGATAGGCATGCTCCTGTTCAAGATTCCGATCGCTGTCGAATAACAGAACACAGTAGCCCTGGACGTGAGCGCGTTTCTGAATGGAATGCACGAACTCGGTGAAGAATGGGTTCGTGATGTCCGGGACGACCAGGCCCAATAGCTTGGTGGTGCCCTTTTTCAGACTGCTCGCGACTGTGTTCGGCGCGTAACCCAACGCCTTGACAGCGACGCGCACACGCTCCGTGAGGTCCGGACTCACGTAGGTGGATCCCGACAGGACCGCCGAGACGGTCGCCAGACTTACTTCCGCTAGACGTGCGACATCCTTCATTGTTGCCATGATTTTCTCGCCACAGTTGTGCCCCGAGCTTCCTGTTCGTTCAGTTCCACCATCCCGCATGCTCGCGCTTCGGCTGCCGCAAGATGCCGTCCGGCGTACGGGGCGGCTCGATTTCGAGGAGGAACCGGTGTGCAGGTGACATCCGCTCGTACAGGTCCGGGGTGAGATGGTCGAGCTGGACGAGCTGCTGCGGGAGGTCACGCCGAGTATACGTGAGATGCAGTACCCGGCGGTTTGCGTCGTTCTTTTTGAGCGTGCCGCTGTGCCAGCCCGACGCGTTCATGATGAAGACGGTGCCAGCCCGACCAGTCAGATAGACCTCACCCGGATACGGTGCGTCCAGATCGGCGGGAATCCGTTTGCGATCTTCTTCGGAAATGGGGCCGGGCTCCCAGTCGCCCTGGTTAACAACAGGCACGTTAATCGGTGCCCATTTGTGCGACCCGGGTACAACCCGGGTGGGGCCGTTTTCCAGCGTCATGTCGTCAAACAGGATGACGGCATTGACCACCCACCAGTCATTTTCGAAGTGCTTCGGCACGTCGGCGTGCAATTGCTGGTGACCGAATCCCTTCACCGGATCGCGGAGATTGGCGCCATGCACCTTGATCTCCCCCAGCAGCTTGTGGGCTGTGGCCAACACCGGCTGCAGTTCCAGGCACTTATCGAACACTGACGTCTTGTTGAAGATGTTCGACACGCGCCGCGCACCGGGCTCGACGTGAACTTCATGTCCACCCGTGAGGCGCTCGGCTTCATGGAGCCGCTCAAACTCGCGGGCCATCGAGCGGCACTCGTCCGGGCTCAGCACGTCTTCGACGACGAAAAATCCTTTTTCGTCGAGTTCCTTCAGCTGCTCGCTGGTCAACTTGTCGTTGATGTCTAGTTCATGCATCGCCTGTCTCGTGTACATGAGTCGGGTCTCCGTCAATTTCGTTAGCTGGCGAAACGTTTAGCGAAACGTTTCGTTGAGCGGATTTATAGCAAGCGGGGATCGATAGATACATCCGGGTTTCCACTATGCAAGTCCGAACTCGAGCGAAAAAGTGACAGCTAGAGAGCCTGTGCATGTTTACCCGAGGTTGATTGACTTTGCGCAAAAACAGGTTTTAGATTCAACGAAACGTTTCGCTAAACGTTTCGGCACGAAGCCGGCGCGACTGATTTTTGAAACCCGGAAAGAGACAGGAGACAGACATGAACAGCTTGACGAAGCCGTTGTGCGCAACACGCCCCGTGCGTACATGCCGTCGTGTGATCAGTGCAGTGATGGGCGCGCTGATGCTCTCGGCGCTAGCCGCACCTCCGGCGCATGCGGACAAGGATCACCCCGTTGTGGCCCTGTTGCCCGGGGTGGTCGATCCCTTCTATTTCACGATGTACCGCGGTGCCCAGAAGGCGGCAGCGGAGGACAACACCCAGTTGCTTTTCCAGCTTCCGAAAAGTTGGAACACCACGGAGCAGGTGCCGATCCTCAAGGCATTCATTGCCAAACGTCCCGATGCGATCCTGGTTTCTCCCGTGGACGCACAGCAACTGATCGAGCCGCTGACGGAAGCAAAGAATGCGGGAATCAAGGTCATCACTGTGGACACTTACATCGGCACCGGCCGGTATCAGACGGGCAGCGGAAACGCGGACTTCCCTCTTTCGTTCGTAGCGTCTGACAATAAGGAAGGCGGCCGTATTGCAGCGCGAACGCTGGCGAAGGCGCTCGGTGAAAAGGGCATCGTCTTCTGCGAAAGCCTCAAACCGGGTGTCTCGAGCACCGATGCGCGGGTGCAGGGCTTCCAGGAAGAAATGAAAAAGTATCCGAACATCAAGGTGCTGCCGACGTTGTATAGCGAAGACGACGCGAACAAGGCGGTTTCGGATGTATCGGGTGTGATGGCGCGCGAGCCTGGTCTATCCGGCGTATTCGGCACGAATACGTTTTCCGGCAAAGGTGTGGCGCAGGCGATCCACATGTCCGGAAAGAGCGGCAAGGTTAAGCTAATCGTTTTCGACGCCGTACCGGGCATCGATAAGGATATTAAGAGCGGCCTGGTCGACTACGCAATCGCCCAGCGCCCAGCCGACATGGGCTACTACGGCGTCAAGTATGCAGTCGACGCAATCCGTGGCAAGCCGGTCCCGAAGGAGAAAAGCACCGGTTTCGTCGTCATGGACAAGTCGAATATCGACAACGCTGACGTCAAGCAATACATCTACTCCAACTGATTTGTGCCGGCGGCGGCTCGAAACCGCCGTCGGTGATTGGTAAGCGCTATCTGGAGACACTGCAATGCAAAAAGCCACCTCACTTTCCGGTCAGCCACGAGCGACTGGCACAGCGCCGGCTCCAAGGACGATCGACTACAAGGCGCTGGTTGGCCGTTTCTGGCCCTGGCTATTTCTGGCGGTGCTCTGCCTCTTCTTTGAAGTCTGGTCGCAGGTAATCCAGCAAAGGTCCTTCGTTTTCAACGCGTACAACCTGCAGTCGATAGCACTTGCGGCAAGCGCACCGATGCTTCTCGCGATAGGTCAGACGTTCGTGATCATCACTGCGGGCATCGATCTGTCTGTCGGATTCGTCATGGGCCTTGCAGCGGTGTGCGCTGCCCAGTTCACTTTGCTCGGAGGCTCATCACCGTGGGCGCTCGGCCTCTCTGTGCCGCTGACCATTGCTGTATCAGTCATTCCAGGCGCTATTAACGGCACGCTCGTTGCGCGATATCGTGTTCCAGCATTCATCGGGACGCTCGGGATGTACGGTATTGCCCGCGGTGCCGGTTTTCTCGCTGCAGGCAGTGGCATGACTGTATCGGTGGACAACGCGGGACTGCAATGGCTGGGCTCCGGGTGGAATCCGGTCATCGTCACGGTGATCCTGCTGGCCGTCATGCACTTCATCCTGTCGCGCACCCGCTTCGGCCAATATACCTATGCGGTAGGTGGCAATGAGCAGTCTGCCGCCCGAGCAGGGATTAACGTACGTCGGCACAAGATCGTGATCTATATGCTCGCGGCAGCGTTCGCTGCAGTCGGCGGCATCATCTATACGGCTCGATTCTCTGCCGGTTCGGCCACGGCCGGCGAACCGATGCTGCTCAACTCCATCGCCGCGGTCGTCATCGGAGGCGCAAGCCTCTTTGGCGGTACCGGCAACCTGATCGGCACGTTGATCGGCGCCCTGATTATCGCTGTGATCGAGTTTGGTCTGGTATTCATTAACGTCGATGCATTCTGGCAGTTCATCGCGGTTGGCGTTGTCATCATCGTGTCGGTGCTGATCGACCAGTACAAGGAACGTCTCGGAGTCTAATCATGAACCAACCGCTACTTGAAGTGCGCAACGTATCAATCCGCTTCGGAGGCGTCGAGGCGCTCAAGAAAGTGTCGATGAAGGTCTACCCCGGCGAGGTCGTCGCATTGTGCGGTGACAACGGTGCAGGTAAGTCGACGTTAATCAAGATCATATCGGGCGTTTATCAACCGACTGAAGGCGAGGTGCTTTTCGACGGTCAACCTCTCGACATGCGCGACCCACATGACGCACGCGCGAAAGGCATTGAAACGATTTACCAGGATCTTGCGCTTGCTGACAACCTCGATGTGGGCAGCAACATCTTTCTAGGACGTGAGCCGGTGACCCGTCGCTTCGGCGTCAGCACCATCGACCGCCCGCGCATGGCTGCCGTCGCGCGCGAGGTGCTGGATCAGCTCGACATCGTCATTCCGGAGAAGAAGATCCACGGTCCGGTCAAGATGCTCTCTGGCGGCCAGCGTCAGGCTATCGCAATCGGACGCGCAATTTACTGGAATGCGCGGGTGCTGATCATGGACGAGCCCACGGCTGCTTTGGGTGTGCCAGAGCAGCGAAAGGTGATGGAACTGATTCTCGGGCTGAAGAAAAAAGGCGTCTCGGTCATTCTGATCTCGCACAATCTGCTCGACATTTTCAGTGTGTCGGATCGCATCTTCGTTCTTCGACGTGGCGAGGCCGTGGGAGAAAAGCGGGTAAGTGAAACCGACGGCGAATCGGTAGTCAAGATGATGGTTGGCGACGAATACGCCGCTACGAAGGCCGCAGCCTAAGCACGACCAAAATTCCCACCGGACAGATACCTCTCGCGTATGCAAGCGAAACACGGAGAACACTCAATGCAACGAATGGGAATGGTCATCCACATCAAGCCCGAGAAGATCGACGAATACAAGGCGCTGCACGCGGCTCCGTGGCCTGCGATTGTCGAGCGGCTCCAGCGTTCCAATGTCACGAATTACTCGATATTTCTCAAGGAACCAGAAAATCTTCTTTTCGGATACTGGGAATACGTCGGGACAGACTTCGAGGCGGATATGGCCGCGATTGCGGCCGATCCAGAAACACAAAGGTGGTGGAAATTGACCGACCCATGTCAAGTGCCTCTTGAGTCGCGAAAACAGGGCGAGCATTGGGCAATGATGGATAACGTGTTTCACATTGACTAGGTCGCTCAGGGCCTGCGGAGTCACTCATGCGCGACACAGTTGCGCTGTGCGCTGGCTTTCAGTTGAGCTTGCGCGACATTGAGGAGCTGCTCTTCGAGCGCGGTGTGACCGTGACATGCGAGACAATCCGTTGCTGGTGCGATAAGTTTGGCAAGTCTTCGCTCACCGGGTCAAGGCTGCGCGACGCAAGCCGGGTAGCACATGGCACCTCGACGAGATGTTCGTCGCGCTGCGTGGCGAACCGCACCTACCCCGGCGATAAACTGCCGGCGCGCACAGAAGTCGCGGTCGCTTTCCGACTGAAACCGACGACGCACGCCGCGCACACATCCAAATTCTGACAGTTCCTCCGCTCCCACGCTTCCCGCACCGCTTGCAGCATCCAGGTCGTTCGGAAGATAGGCGCGATTAAGCGATGGCACGGTTTTGTGCCAAGAGTATGGCAGGACAGCGGGATCCCCAATATGTAGATGGAATCGACAACCGGAAACGATGGCACGAAATTTCCCGGTTTGAAAAGTTGCCTTGAAATTAAATTCGACGAAGGAGCCGCCCAGAGAAGGTTTCGGAGCGGCTAGTCAGCATGAGCACGTTATGTGATCACGCTGATCTGCCAAGGCACGAACTCCTGCTGCCCATAGCCGTGTATTTCGCTGCGCGACGCCTTGCCGGACGCGGTTTCCAGCATCATTTGGAACACCTGCGCACCGAGTTCGGTAATCGATGCTCCGCTCAGCACCTCGCCACAATTAAAGTCCATATCGTCGGACTGACGTTCCCAAAGCGCCGTATTGGTCGCAAGCTTGATCGAAGGCGACGGTGCGCAACCATAGGCCGAACCCCGTCCGGTCGTGAAGCAGATCAGGTTGGCGCCGCCGGCCACCTGGCCCGTCGCGGAGACTGGGTCGTAGCCCGGCGTGTCCATGAACACCAGTCCGTGAGCGTCTACGGGCTGCGCGTATTCGTACACGTCGACGAGGTTCGTCGACCCAGCTTTCGCGATGCCGCCCAGCGACTTCTCGAGCACCGTCGTGAGGCCACCCGCCTTGTTCCCGGCCGACGGGTTGTTGTTCATCGCAGCGCCGCTGCGAGCGCAATGCGCCTCCCACCAGCGAATGCGCTCGACGAGCTTTTTCCCGATCTCAACGGTTTCCGCACGTCGAGTCAACAGGTGCTCGGCGCCGTAAATTTCAGGCGTCTCCGACAGAATTGCGGTGCCCCCGTGCGCCACCAACATGTCGACAGCAGCACCCAGCACCGGATTGGCCGAGATGCCGGAATACCCATCCGAGCCGCCGCATTGCAGACCGACCAGCAGATGACTCGCCGGCACACTTTCGCGGTGCACAGCATTCGCCCCTGGCAACATTTCGCGAATTAGCTCGATGCCGCGCGCGATGGTTTTCGTCGTGCCACCTGTGTCCTGAATCGTGAAACTGCGCAGCCGGCCATTGTCCTTTAGACCCTGACTCTTAAGTAGCGTCGAAATCTGGTTGGTCTCGCAGCCAAGCCCGATCACAAGTACACCGGCAAAGTTCGGATGACACGCGTAACCGCCCAGCGTACGTTGCAGGATCTTGAGGCCCTCCCCTTCTGAATCGACGGCACAGCCCGAGCTGTGGGTGAGTGCGACAACGCCATCAACATTCGGGAAATCAGCGAGCGCTTCAGGATGAACGTCCCGCCGGAAGTGATCTGCGATCGCGCGGGCGACCGTGGCCGAACAGTTTACCGAGGTTAATACACCGATGTAGTTGCGGGTGGCGACCCGGCCATCGTCGCGCACAATGCCCTGAAAGTACGCGGGCTCGGTCGCGCGGACCGTGGGCCGTGCATCGTGAGCATAAGCATAGTCGCGCGTGAAGTCGCCCATCGTCAGGTTGTGACTGTGAACATGCTGGCCGGGCTTGATCGGCTGGCTTGCGAATCCGATGATCTGTCCGTAGCGTCGCACAGCCTGGCCGGTCTCGATCGGGCGTGTCGCCATCTTGTGCCCGGGCGGGATCAGACCCAATGCGGTCACACCTTCACTAGTAATTGCCGTACCGGATACCAGTTGGTCGATGGCAATCACTACATCGTCGAGCGCGTTGAGCCGGATGACGCGCGGTGACGTATGCGAACCCGCGCGTTTGAGCGTATCGAATGTCGTCGTGTTCATATTAGCCGCGTCCGTTGCGCTTGCTCATAAAGGAGTCAAAAGCCAAAGCAAAAAGCAGCACCAAACCCTTGATGACTAACTGAATGAACGACGAAATGTTGAGGATGCTCATGCCATTGTCGATGGTCGCCAGGAGGATGGCGCCGACAATCGCGCCGGGGATGGTGCCAATACCACCCTTGAGCGCGGTGCCGCCGATTACGGCGCCCGCGATCGCGTCGAGTTCCATATACATGCCAGTGGTCGGTGTCGAGGCGCCGATACGGGCGGTCATCAGAACGCCGGCGATTCCATACAAGCCACCCATTAGCATGAAGCCGACATAGAGCTGGCGTGCCAGTGGAATCCCCGCCAGAACCGCAGCTTCACGATTTGAACCAGTCAAGTATGCATTGCGACCGAATACGGTACGCGTCATCACCACCCAGAGGACGATACCGATTACGGCGACCCAGATAAGTGCGGTCGGAATCCCACGGAAGCCGGCGCACACCCAGATCAGGAGGCCAACGGTCACGGTCAGAGCCCCAAGTTTGCTCGCGAGCCGCAGCGTGTTA
This sequence comes from Paraburkholderia sp. JPY419, assembly GCF_050435705.1. NCBI lineage: Bacteria > Pseudomonadati > Pseudomonadota > Betaproteobacteria > Burkholderiales > Burkholderiaceae > Paraburkholderia > Paraburkholderia sp. JPY419. The sequence goes on from NZ_JBNDKV010000001.1 coordinate 764,018, forward strand.
GTCTCGCCCTCGTGTGACAGGCTGACACGGTGCCTCCGCAGGATGTAGGCCGCCGCCGCGAAATAGGCGATCACAAGCGCCACTATCGAGGCGATCACGGGGACGAAGCCCTCGCTGATTGCCGAGAACGCCATCGACACCGGAGCAAGGGTGGCCGCATCGGTCGCATAGTAGCCGATGCCGCGGAACGCGAGCAGCCCCGCCAAGGTGACGATAAACGATGGCACCCCCACCGTAACCACCCAAAGCCCCTGCCATAGGCCCATCAATATGCCCACGCCGATGGTTAACATAATGGTCGGCACGACGCCGAGGCCGTGCGTGATCTGCAAGCTTGCCGCGACCACCCCGCACAGGTAGACCGAACTGCCAATCGACAGGTCGATCTCACCCATGATCATCAGGATCGATACGCCAGCCGCCACCAGCGCCACGATTGAGGCCTGTCGCAGAAGCAGCGACAGATTGCGTGGCGTGAGAAAGATATCGCCCGAGGCGACGTTGAAAACAATCGCGAGGAGAACGAACACCACGACCATCGTCAGCGTTCGAGGGTTGATAAGCTGACGCGCGCGGCGGCCAGCGCTGCCCGCTGACACAGCGGCTGCCGGCGGCCGCACAGTGCCCGGCAAAGTCTGGTTCTTCATTTAATGGATCTCCCCTGTCGCGGCTGCCATCAACTCGTGACGGCTAGCCTTTCTGTCAAACGATTGCGTAACGCGGCCTTTGTACATGACCAGTACACGGTCGCTTTCATCGAGAATCTCGGTCATGTCGCTCGAAATCATAAGTACCGCGGTCCCTTCGGCAGCGAGCTCGTGTAGCAAACGGTAGATCTCCTGACGCGCCCCGATGTCGACCCCGTAGGTCGGTTCGTCAACGATCAGGATGCGCGGTCGGATCGCAATCCACCGCGCGAGCAGCACCTTCTGCTGATTGCCGCCGCTGAACCATTCGACCTTGGCGTCCAGCCGCGGCGGCCGCAGGTCGAGCTTGCGAATCAGTTCGCGATTGCGATCAACCTCGTCGCGTTCGCGAATGAACGGGCCACTGGACACAGATCGAATACTCGCCGCGCTGATGTTGTGCAGCACGCTATGCCCTTCAATCAGGCCGGTCTGCTTTCGGTCTTCCGTCAACATGCCGATACCTAGAGAAATCGCTTCAGCGGGCGAACGCGGATGTACCCGTTCACCGTCGATACGAATTTCGCCTTCGCAGGTTCCTTGCCATGCGCCGAAGATTGCTTTGGCGAGCTCAGTGCGACCGGCGCCGACTAGCCCGAACAGACCTAACACTTCACCGCGGCGCAGTTCAAGGCTTACGTTGTCCACCCGGCAGCGCTTCGAGCCAAAGCCTTCATGCACCGAAAGGTTCGATACAGTCAGTACGGCTGCGGCGCGTTCATTAAGCACGCGCGGCGTGCTTGGCTCGGGATCGTGGCCGATCATGGCGCGGACCATATCGGAGATCTTGTCCTGAGCAGACGCAAAATGCTCGACCACCCGGCCATTGCGCATCACGACCACTCGGTCGGCGACCTGAGCGATCTCGTCGAGCCGGTGGGTAATGTAGATACAGCCGACATTCTGCGCTTTGATCTGTGCAATCCGCTCGAACAGGTGCACGGCTTCGCCCTGTGTGAGCGAAGCTGTCGGTTCGTCCAGAATCAGCACTCGGGTGGCCGCTTTCGACAGCGCCGATGCGATAGTGACGAGCCGCTGAGCCGATGGGCTGAGTTCTCCAACGGAAGCGTTCGGATTGGCCTGCACGCCGAAGAACGCCAAGCGCTCCATCGCGAGGGTGAATAGCTTCGCCTCGTCGACAAAACCGCGCCGCGATGGCAGCATCCCCATGAACATGTTTTCGGCGATGCTCAGATTCGGCGCGATATACAGTTCTTGCGGCACCAGCACGATGCCGGCCGCCTCCGCGTCGCGCACTGTGCGAAAACGAGCAGGCCGGCCGTCGAGCAACAGTTCGCCCTGGTAGCTGTCGGTCGGATAGACGCCCGAAATGATCTTCATCAGCGTCGACTTGCCCGCGCCGTTTTCACCGATGACGGCGACGACTTCACCTGGCCGCACGTTGAAATTCACATCGCTGAGCGCAGGAATGCCGCTGAACGATTTGCTGACCTCGCGCAGCTCGAGCACATAGCCGCCGGGACGTGACACATCGACGGCATTGCCCTGTGCGTGAGGCTGCGAGACATCAAGCGTTGCTGGATCGCGCCACATGAGTTTGCTCACTTGCATTGTGATTTACCAGCGCCATACACCTCGTCCGCCGTGACCCATCCCTTAGGCGCGCCCGTTGTGATGAACTTACACAGGTTGGCTTGCGTCACCGCGTAGACCTTCACGAGATGAGTCGGTACGGCGCCAGCGCCAAGGTTCACATCCGTAGTGCTAATTGCCGGTTTTTCCTTCTTCGCCAGCGCGACCGCAGCCTTGACAGCCGAAGTGCCGTGGTCGTCGAGGTCGGTCCATACCGACATCGTCTGTACGCCCTGAGCAATCAGTTGCAGCGAGGACGGGTCGGCGTCTAGCCCGGACAGGTAGACCTTGCCGGCCAGGTTGCGCGCCTTCAGCGCTTGCGCCACGCCCAGCGCCATGCCGTCGTTGGAGGTGACGAAGCCATCAATCTTGTCGTTCTGTGCGCTCAACACATTTTCCGCATTCGACAGTGCGAGCTTTGGATCCCATCCGCGAACAAACTGGTCGAATACGACTTTCACATCCTTGTCCTGCACCAGCACCTTGTCATACTGCTTGCTGATGGTCTGCGCAACATCATTGCCGGGATCGCCCTTCATCAACGCGAAAGTCCCGTGGGGCGCGCGTTCCAACGCACCCTTTGCCTGTAGTTCTCCAACAAGCGCATTGTCTCGCATGACGAAGTAGTCAAGCTTCGCGGTCGTGACGCCGATGTCATATCCGACTACCGGCACGCCTGCCTGGTGTGCAGAATTCACGATTCGTCCAGCCGCCTGGCTGTCGACGGGTACGAGAATCAAGGCGTCGGGCTGCTGGCTCAACAGGTTCTCCACCTGCGATGCCTGCAGGACCGGATTGTCGTTGGCCCACTGCACGATTAGCTTGGCGCCAAGCGCCGCGGCCTCTCGCTTCATAGCGGCGATGTCAAAGGCCCAGCGGCGCTGTACCTGTGTTTTCATCGCGACAGCAATCACGGGATTCTTTGCATCGGCATGGGCCAGGCTGCTCGATAGCGCCGCTGCCATCAGCATGGCCGCGGAGAGGAACTTCAGCAGAGGGGTGGTGTGACGCACGATTGTCTCCTTACAGCATCGGTTTTATCTACTCGAACCACACGCGTACAGCCTGGCCAAGTTGTTTCAATGATTCCTTGGTCTCTGCCGTGCGCATGCAAATTGGCGCAGAATCGAAAACTTCGTAGGACTGCAACCAACTCAGGCCATGGGCTCGCTCATGGCTTGAAAAACACATTTTCGAGGCGAGCCCACCATTCGCCCGGCTGGCGGGTTTCGAGCGGGACCTGCATCGGCTCGCAGATCTGCCACCAATCCTGCATGCGTGGCTCCTGGGCAAGCTTTGCCTGGTCCGCGGCGAAATCCGTGCCGTGGTATTCCCAGTAGGCGAACAACAAGTTCTCGGGCTCCTTCAGAAAAATCGAATAGTTGCGGATATTTGCAGCCGAAATAATCTCAATGACCTCCGGCCAGGTCTCGCGATGAAGCCGTTTGTACTCCGGCAGCGCTTCGGGCTTGATACCGAGTACGAAAGCCATCCTTTCCATCTTGTTTGTCCTCACAGCGCTTGTTGCACGAGCGTTTTTGTCAGTAACGGCCAGTCGTTTCTGCTTGAGCGGCCTTCCAGAGCCGCGCGTCTTTCGGTAAAGCAAGCGGATCGTCTACCTTCGGCTCTGCACCCTCGATATCAAGCAGGAAGCGTTCGGCCGGGGCAACACGCTTGTAGAGCGCGAGCGTCAGATGTTCGCGCTCGTTGAGCTGTTGCGGGATATCGCGGCGGCCGATTGCCATATGCAGTACGCGGCGCGTTATTCCAGTCCTGTTTGCCGTGCCGCCGTGCCAGATTCGCCCGTTGATCACAGCGATCGAGCCAGCTTTCCCCGTGATGTGAACTTCGCGCGGGTGGGTTGCCAGAGGATCGGCAGGCATGATGGCCTTTTCTTCGGGCGTGACTTCCATGCGCTCTGCGTTGACCAGATTAATGTCTGGCACGTTGATCGGCACGAGCTTGTGCGAACCCGGTACAACACGCGTCGGGCCGTTATCCTCGGTCATGTCGTCGAGCATGACCATAGTGTTGATCATGCGCCAGTCGGAGTCGTGGGCGCGCCAAACGTCGCTATGCAGAGGCTGTTGACCTTCACCTTTTGCAGGGTTGCGGGCGTTGAGCGAATACACACGAATTTCGCCCATTAGACGGTGCGCAATCGCAAGGGTGGGACCGCAACGAAGGCAGCGGTCAAACGCTTCTGACTTGTTGAACAGGTTGGACAGGCGCATTGCGCCCGGCTCGATGTGGACTTCATGACCGCCGTAAGCGCCTTCTATTTTCTGAAGCCGGTCAACTTCGGCCCTCATCTCGTCGATCTCTGCCGGGGAAAAAACATTCGGGAAAATGCAATAGCCATCCCTATCGAAGGCGTCGATCTGTTCTTGCGTGAGGATCGATTCCGAAATGCCCAATTGCGCTAGTGCTTCAGCGGTGTTCATCTGCGTCTCCCGGAGAAAGTTAATGATTTATCGCGATGCCTATCGTGTTGCTAACAATGGTGTTCTGATTACCCGCTTCGCGGCCGGTTATCTTCCCGTTACGCGCTTGTCGAGACCTGCATGTTCTCGACGACGGGCGCATCGGTGCGTAGCAAACCTTCGGTGCGCAGATCGCTCCACAGTTGCGCGGGAATCGGCGTTTGCATGGATTCGACGTTGCCTTGTAACTCGGCGGGCGTTATCGCCCCGGGAATCACGCTGACGACAGCGGGGTGCATCAGCGGAAATTGCAAGGCGGCATCCCTCAGCGCTACTTGATGGGCGCGGCATACTGCTTCAATTGCCGCCACCCGCTCGAGTATGTCGGGCGAGGCCGGTCCATAGTTAAAGTAGGCCCCAGGCTTCGGCCCCGTCGCGAGAATGCCCGAGTTGAACGGGCCGCCGATGATTACACCCATATCCTTCTTCATACACAGCGGCAGGAAGGAATCGAGCGATTCTTGCTCGAGCAGTGTGTAGCGTCCCGCCAGCAGGAATAAGTCGACGTCGGTATTGCGCGCAACTGTTTCGCTGACCTGCCATTCATTTACACCGATGCCGATCGCTGCAACCACGCCCTGGCTGCGCAAATCGCTGAGTGCTCGCACACCGCCGTCAAGAAATTCACGCGTGCGTTGTGCGCTTGCTTCCGCACTTCCATGCGTGAAGATATCGATGTCATGACACAACACAATGTCGATCCGGTCGGCTCCCAGACGCTCGAACGAAGCCTCGAGACTGCGCATCACGCCGTCGTATGAATAGTCGTAGATGACTTCGCGGGACGGTACCTCAAAGAACTTCCCGATGCCGTCGCGCTGCTCGGGTGCGCAGCGTTTCAACAGCCGCCCTACCTTGGTAGATAAGAGATAGTCGTCACGCTGTTGTTCACGAAGAAACGATCCCACGCGTGTCTCAGCCAATCCATATCCATACAGCGGCGCCGTATCGTAGTAACGCACTCCATGCTGCCAAGCTGCTTCGAGCGTCAGCCGCGCCTGCTCGTTATTCAAGGCGCGGTAAAGATTCCCCAGGGGCGCGCTACCGAAGCCTAGAGAAGTGAATTGCAACGACCGGCCGGAACGGCTCTTAAAGTGGCGCCGACTGGGCAGACGAGTAATAGCGTGCGACACGGCTGGATCCTTTCTAGTGAGTGCGTTGGTGGAGTAAAAGGTGCGGGTGCTCGATCGGACCCATTCTCTGGTCGTTTCGAACCCGCATCGTCTTAAATCGTGCGTTGGTGAACCGCAAGCCCACCTTGAAAGCAGAGACGCTGCTTCCGCGTCACTGCAACCCTCGTGGACACGCAGGCGCCGTTCGTAGGATGGCCTGCCATACGTGTTCGCAGTTCGCGTCATCGGTCACGGGCAGCGAGCCGCTCCGGCTTCCCCGCCCATCGCACCGAAACGTTTAGCGAAACGTTTCGTCACAATCTAGACAGGACATTTGCCGATGTCAATGGCGGGTAAACGTGGACGTTCGGTCACGGGTGCACTGATGGTCGCGTCGATAGAGACTAAAATTCTTGCTGGTGTAACCCCTCATTGTGATATGGCAGCCAGGTGCTATAAGTTGGCATCGTAACGTTTCGCTAAACGTTTCGTTCCGGGCCGCGGCAATGCTAGCCAAAGTTGCCGGTGGTTGTTTTCGTGGCCGGCTGCGCCATCTGGCGCCCCCGCCTTTCGCAAGGAAATCGCAATATGGTTGCAATTGTCTGCAGCGGAACGCGCTATGGCTGCGGTTCAATTGATGACTTGCGCCCACTGAGAGAGCCGGGCGCAACTAGTCGCATTTCGCCTATGTCAACAATGAAGGAGAACCAGTGAAAGTCAGTCATTTGCGTTGGGGCGTGATGGGCGCTGCCGATATTGCGCGCACTCAGGTAATCCCTGCAATTCAAACGTCCGTCAACGGGTCCGTTGTGGCACTCGCGAGCCGCGACCCCGCAAAAGCCCGCGACTACGCACGGGCCTTGTGCATACCGCGAGTAGTGGAGAGCTACGAGGCATTGCTGGCCGATGTCGGCGTTGATGCGATCTATATCCCGCTTCCCAACAGCATGCATGCCGAATGGGCAATGCGTGCGGCCGAGGCAGGGAAAGCGGTTCTGTGTGAGAAACCGCTCGCGACGACCGCGAAGATGGCAGAAATGGTTTCCGACGCCTTCTCGCGTCACGGCGTGGCACTGATGGAAGGCTTCATGTATCGGTTTCATCCGCAACACCGGCGCGTGCACGAGCTGATTGCGCAAGGTGCGATAGGCCAGGTCCGCGAGGTTCGCGCACATCTGTCCGTAAATCTGATGAATCCGCCCGACCCCGCCAACGTTCGGTTGCAGCCTGCGCTTGGAGGCGGCGCCCTGCTGGATATGGGGTGCTATGCGGTCAACATCGCGCGGATGATATTTGCATGCGAGCCCACGCATGCGAGCGCGATCTGGATCGTCGACTCGCATTTCGATGTGGACATTGCAACGACGGGCATTCTCGAATTCCCGAATGGTTGCTCTGCTTCGGTCAGTTGCTCGTTCATGGCAGGTGGTCAGGGAACTTACACCGTGATCGGCACCGAGGGTTCGATTGAAGTGCCGCGTGCAATTCTTCCCGGAATGGGTACCCGCGTCCCTCAGGCCCTGGTCGTTCTGGTCGACGCGGACGGAAATCGACGGGAAGAGGTATTTCCTCCAGTCAATCAGTACTGCCTGATGATTGAGGCGTTTGCATCTGCAGTATTGACTAAGCGGACAATGCCATTCACGACGGATGACGCGGTCGCCAACGCCAGAGTGCTTGATGCGCTGGCGTTGGCTGCACGAACGCATCAACGCGTCAATGTATCGTGATGGCGTGCAACCGTCCCGCGAAGTGAAGCACCGGCGCAGCTTGTCAACGCGGGATATCAGCACACGTCGGGTGGCCTTTTCCGTTTCGGATTGTGCGTGTATGCCCTTCATGATCTGCTTTGAGATACCTCACTCTCATTGATATATGGAACCAGTCCAGAACAGGTGTAGGAGAAAACGGCAATCGACAGGCGATTGAGTGGAGACATTCGGCACCATCGGTTATGACCGACGGTTTCGTTGATCGCTTCCGGTTGTGGCCTTCACGAGGGTGGTGAGCCTGTCCACGATATGCCGCAACCTCTTTCTCACGAACGCGAATACGCGCGACGTCTGCCCTTTGGCCCCTCATGCCGCCGACCCACCCCGCTTCCCCGCCGCCGACGAACTCGCCGTGCTGCGCGCGTGGTACGCGGGACTGCCCGTGCGCGAGGCGGTCGAGCGCTATCAGCCCGCGTCGCTGGGCGGTGGCAAGTCTGCGCGTGGCGTGCTCGGGTGCATCCGGCGCCGGCTGCAGGCCATCGCGCGCGCCGCCCATCGTGACGAGCTTGCCGCCCTCCTCGATCATCCCGCGGAAGATCGCGCACGGCACGCCAAGGCAGTCGCGCACGCCATCGAGGCGCTGCGCACGGCACGTCCACCCGAACCACAGATCACCGACGACGTCGCGCAGTGGTTCGCTCCGCGGGCCGTGCGTGTGCTGCACGCCCACGGCATCCGTACGCTCGCCGATCTGACCTTGCGCATCCCGCGTCGCCGCCAGTGGTGGAAGGCCGTGCCAGGCCTCGGTGTCGCCAGCGCCCGCGCCATCGAGGCATTCTTCGCGGCGTGGCCTGCCCTGACTGAAAAAGCGCGTGCGCTCATCAGCGCGAGCCGCCGCGCCGAACTCGTGCCATGGGAGTCACTGCAGGTGCCGCATGAAGTCGATGGCTCGCGGGGGACATTCCGTGCGCCGCAGGCCACCTGCTCGCTCGACGCCACCAACGACTACGAAGCGGTGCAGACCTGGCTCGCCCTGCAGGAGTCCCCCGCCACGCAGCGCACCTACCGCAAGGAAGCCGAGCGCCTGATCCTGTGGGCAATCGTCGAGCGCGGCCGTGCGCTGTCCTCGCTCACGACCGACGATGCGATCGCGTATCGAACGTTCCTGCGCCACCCGTCGCCGCGCGCCCGCTGGGTTGGCCCGGTGCGTCCGCGCACCTCGCCGGACTGGCGGCCGTTCAACGGCAGCCTGTCGGCCCGCTCGGTCGCGCATGCGCTGTCTATTGTGGGCGCCCTGTTCCGCTGGCTGATCGAGCAGCGCTACGTGCTCGCCAATCCGTTCGCCGGCGTGAAGGTGAGGGAAGCCAGCGGCGTGAACGTGCTGGACACGTCGCACGCGTTCAGCGAAGGCGAATGGGCACTCGTGCGCACGATCGCCGATGGACTCGAATGGTCGCATGGCTGGTCAGCCCCGGCCGCCCAGCGGCTGCGCTTCCTGCTCGACTTCGGTTACGCGACGGGGCTGCGTGCGAGCGAACTCGTCGGCGCCACGCTCGGGCACGTTGAGACGGATGCACGCGGCGATCACTGGCTGCGTGTCACCGGCAAAGGCAAGAAGCTGGCACGCGTCGCGCTGCCGCCACTCGCGTGGGACGCCCTCGCGCGACACCTGGCCGATCGTGATTTGCCCATCCTGCCGGTGCGCTGGCGGCCGGAAACACCGGTCATCGGCAGCCTCGAGACAGACAGTGAGGCAGCGATCAGCAGCGCATGGCTCTGGGGTGTGCTCAAGCGCTTCTTCCTGCTTGCCGCGCAGGCTATCGAAGCCAATCATCCGCCGCTGGCGGAAAAATTGCGTCGCGGTGAAGCGGGCCAGGCAGATCGGGGATGCTTTTGCTAGTGACAGACGCCGGTAGTCAGGACGCAACCGGCGTTGGAAACCACTGGCTTCCATCCAGTCCGAGGCGGCGCGCTATGACGTCCAACTCGCCAACTTCGCCCGCACCTGAAATGCATAACCTGTGAAGAAATCCTTTCAGAATCGCTTACTGCCGTGCAATCAGCACCCCGGCACCGCCGCCGTAAATCCGCCGTACAAACCGGCGCATTACACCAATCCTGCGCGTCGAGCGCCGGACCTTCCCTGCTGTGCCTCCAGGCGTCGCCGCTCTTATTGTGGTGCGTCACCCTCGCGATGCACGGGCTGCGTCTCTTTCAGGCTCTTCGCGAGGCGCGACGCCTGCACATAGCCGGGATTCGCGGGACGCTTCAGGTAACGTCCGGCGCCTCGCCGCGCCCGCAGGTCGCCGTCTACCCAAACGAGTTCGCCTTGCGAGACGGTGTGGGTCGGCACGCCGCGCACCGTCATGCCCTCGAACACGTTGAAGTCCACGTTCTGATGATGCGTTTTGACCGAGATGGTGCGCGTGGCCTCGGGATCCCATACGACGAGATCGGCGTCGGCACCGACGGCCACCGTGCCCTTGCGCGGGTAGAGGTTGAAGATTTGCGCGGCATTGGTGGAGGTAACGCGCACGAATTCGTTCGGCGTGAGCCGGCCGGTGTTCACGCCTTGATCCCACAACACCGCCATGCGATCCTCGACGCCGCCGCAACCGTTCGGGATCCTCGTGAAATCATGGCGGCCCATGGCTTTCTGCGAAGCGCAGAACACGCAATGGTCAGTCGCGGTGGTATGCAGCAGCCCGCCCTGAAGTCCGCGCCAGAGCGCGTCGCGATGCTCCTGCGTACGGAACGGGGGGCTCATCACGTGGGCGGCGGCGCGCGTCCAGTCCGGGTCGCGATAAACGGCTTGATCGATCACGAGATGCCCCGCGAGCACTTCGCCGAATACGCGCTGACCTTCGCTGCGCGCGCGCGTGATCGCCTCGAGCGCGTCTCTCGCCGACACATGCACGATGTACACCGGCACACCCAATACCTGGGCGATGCGGATCGCGCGATTCGCTGCCTCGCCTTCGACTTCGGGCGGCCGCGACAGCGGGTGCGCCTCCGGACCCGTGAAGCCGCGCGCCAGCAACTGGCGTTGCAATTGAAATACGAGCTCGCCGTTTTCCGCATGCACGGTGGGCAGCGCGCCCAGTTCGAGCGAGCGGGCAAAACTGTTCACGAGGATCTCGTCGTCCGCCATGATCGCGTTCTTGTAGGCCATGAAGTGCTTGAAGCTCGACACGCCATGCTCGTTCACGAGCAGCCCCATGTCGCGATGCACGCTTTCATCCCACCACGTCACCGCCACGTGAAAGCCATAGTCAGCAGCGGCTTTTTCGGCCCAGCCGCGCCACTCGCGAAAGGCATCCATCAGCGCCTGCTTCGGGTTGGGAATCACGAAGTCGATGATGGATGTCGTGCCGCCCGCAAGCCCCGCCGCGGTGCCCGTGTAGAAGTCGTCGCTGGCGGTCGTGCCCATGAAGGGCAGTTCCATATGCGTGTGCGGATCGATGCCGCCAGGAATCACATATTGACCGCCGGCGTCGACCACGGTCGCGCCCGCCGGCGCGTCGAGGTCTTCACCGACGCTCTGGATCACGCCGTTTTCGCAGAGCACGTCCGCACGCCAACTCTTGTCTCCATTGACGACGGTGCCGCCTCGAATCAGGATCGCCATGATGCCAAGTCTCCTTCGGTTGAACATTGACGCTTGAAACGCTCACGCGCTCGCCACGCTCGGGCGCCGGCTCCGGCCGACTTTCATCATCACGCCATAGACGAGCGCCGCAATCGCGAGCCCCACGAACCACGCATAGGTATAAATGCTTTTGAACGCGTCGGGCACCGAGGCAAACACATTCGGGAACGCGACATTCAGAAAGCCCGGCAGGTTCGGCAGCACCCCCGCGATCAGCGCGATCACGGCCGCCGGGTTCCAGCCGTTCGAGTACGCGTATTCGCCGTTTTCCTCGAAGAGCTGGGTCGTATCGAGGCGTGTGTTGCGAACCAGAAAGTAGTCGACCATCAGGATGCCGGCCACCGGTCCGAGCAGCGCCGAATAACCGACCAGCCAAGTGAAGATGTAGCCCTGCGTGGTCGCGAGGATCTTCCACGGCATCATCGCGATGGCGATGGCCGCGGTGATAAGGCCGCCCGTCTTGTACGAAATGCCCTTGGGCCACAGGCTCGAAAAATCGTAGGCGGGGCCGACGAGATTCGCGGCGAGATTGCAGCACATCGTGTCGAGCGTGAGGATCACGAGCGCGATGCCCACGCCGACGCCCTCCATGCGACTCGTGAGGTCGATCGGGTCCCAGATCGCCCTGCCGTAAATCACGACCGTTGCGGACGTCACGACCACGGACACCACCGAGAGCAAAGCCATCGGAATGGGCAGGCCGATCGCCTGGCCCACGAACTGGTCTTTTTGCGTTTTTGCGAAGCGCGTGAAGTCGGGAATGTTGAGCGCGAGCGTCGCCCAGAAACCCACCATGGCCGTGAGGCTCGGCCAGAACGTCGCCCAGAACAGGCCTGCCTTCTTGCCGCCGGCAACGAACTGCGACGATTGCGACAGCATCGAGCCCATGCCGCCCGCCCTCGAACAGGCCCACCACACGAGCACTGCGCACATCACCACCTTGATCGGCGCGGACCAGCTTTCGAGCCAGCGGATCGAATCGGTGCCGTGCAGGATGAAGTACAACTGCAACACCCAGAAGATGAGAAAGCAACTGGCCTGCCCGATCGAAATGCCGAGAAACGGCACTGCGTCGCCCACCAGCGCGTTGTGCGTGAGAATGTTGGCGAGCGTATAGATGGCGCTGCCGCCCAGCCATGATTGAATGCCGTACCAGCCGCACGCCACGATGGCGCGCAGCATCGCGGGCAGCTTCGCGCCCTGGGTGCCGAACGACGCTCGCACCAGCACCGCATAAGGAATGCCGTACTTGGTACCCGCATGACCGATCAGCAGCATCGGCACGAGCACGATCAGATTGCCGAGCAGCACGGTGAGCACCGCCTGCCAGGGCGACATGCCCTGCTCGGTGAGGCCGGCGGCGAGCATGTAGGAGGCGATGTTCATCACCATGCCCACCCATAGTGCCGCGAAGTGATACCAGCGCCATGTGCGCTGCGCGACGCCGGTGGGCGCGAGGTCATCGTTGTATAGATCGCTTTCGGCGCGGCGCGCAGTGGCGTCGACGGCTAAGGGCTGGCTCATGAAGTGGGTTCTCCGTCGCTTGTCGTGGGGTTCGGCTCGGTGCGGCTTCAACGTGTCAGGCGGCTTTCGGGTCGGCGACACGCGCCGGGTTGTTCGGGTGCGTGGTCCAGTTCTCGTAGCGCTCGCCCGAATCGACGCGCTCCATCGTGATGCATTGATCGACCGGGCAAACATGCATGCATAGATTGCACCCGACGCAGTTCGCATCGACCACCTCGAAGTGGCGCTGGCCATCGCGGATGGCGGTGATCGCCTGATGCGAGGTGTCTTCGCAGGCGATGTGGCAGAGCCCACACTGGATGCAGCGATCCTGATCGATGCGTGCCTTGATGTCGTAGTTGAGGTTCAGGTATTGCCAGTCGGTGACGTTCGGCACGGCGCGGCCGCGAATCGTGTCGAGGCTGGCGTAGCCCTTGTCGTCCATCCAGTTGGACAGGCCGTCGATCATGTCGCCGACGATGCGAAAGCCGTAGTGCATCGCGGCGGTGCAAACCTGCACGCTGCCCGCTCCCAGCACGATGAATTCCGCCGCGTCGCGCCAGTCGGAAATGCCGCCGATCCCGGAGATCGGCAAGCCGTGCGTTTGCGGATCGCGCGCAATCTCCGCGACCATGTGCAGCGCAATCGGCTTCGCGGCAGGACCGCAATAGCCGCCATGCGTGCCCTTGCCGTCCACGGTGGGCAGCGGCGCCATCACGTCGAGATCGACGCCTACGATCGAATTGATCGTGTTGATGAGCGAGACGCCGTCCGCACCGCCCTTCATCGCCGCGCGCGCGCCGTGGCGAATGTCGGTGACGTTCGGAGTGAGCTTCACGAGGCAAGGCTGGCGTGTGCCTTCTTTCACCCAGCGGGTGACCATTTCGATGTACTCGGGCACCTGTCCGACCGCTGCGCCCATGCCGCGCTCGCTCATGCCGTGCGGACAGCCGAAGTTGAGTTCCACCGCGTCCGCGCCGGTCGCTTCCACCTGCGGCAGGATCCACTTCCAGTCATGCTCGTTGCAGGGCACCATCAGCGAGACGATCAGCGCGCGGTCGGGCCAGTCCCGCTTCACCTGCGCGATTTCCTTGAGGTTCACGTCGAGCGGCCGATCGGTGATCAGCTCGATGTTGTTCAGGCCTGCGATCCGCTGGCCGCGCCAGGTAGTCGCACCGTAGCGCGAACTCACGTTCACCACGTGCGGGTCGAGCCCGAGCGTCTTCCAGACCACGCCGCCCCACCCTGCCTCGAACGCCCGGTTGACGTTGTAGGCCTTGTCGGTGGGCGGCGCGGAAGCGAGCCAGAACGGGTTCGGCGATTGAATGCCGGCAATCGTGCAGCGCAAGTCGGCCATGATGCGACTCCTTCGTTTTAGCTGGATTCGATGTAGCTTTGGCGCGGCTCAGGCGGCTCTCGCAGACAGGTTCGCAAGGAAGCGGTCGATCGCGTGCGCGGCGAGCTTGCCGTCCTGCACGGCCTGAACGGTCAGATCGGTTCCGGCGTGGCCGGCACAGTCGCCGCCTGCGAAAACGCCCGTGAGCGAGGTGGCGCCGTTCGCGTCCACTGCGATGCGCCCGCCACCCTCAGTGAATTGCAGCCCGTCGAGGCCTGCGGGTAAGAGCTTCTGGCCAATCGCTTTCAGCACCATATCGGCCTCGACGCGCACGATCTCCCCGGTGCCGAGCAACGCACCGGTCATATCGAGCTTCGTGCGCTCGAATTCCACGGCCTGCACCGCGGTGTCGTAGCCGACGATTCGCAACGGCTTCATCCACTCGGACACGGTCACACCTTGGGTACGCGCGAATTCCAGTTCGGCCCAGGTGGCGCTCATCTGCGCCGCGCCGCGACGATAGGCGAGCGTCACCTGATCAGCACCCAGCTTGCGGCTTTGCACGGCGGCGTCGATTGCCGTATTGCCGCCCCCGAGCACCACTACCTTGCGGCCGACGGGCACGCTGGCCAGATCGTCGGCCGCGCGAACGCCTGCGATGAAATCCACCGCATCGAGCACGCCGTCGAGCATTTCGCCTTCGATGGACAGCGTCTGCGTGCCGCCAAGTCCCACGCCGATGAACACCGCGTCGTACGCCGCGCGTAGTTCTGCCAGCGTTACGTCATGCCCCAGCCGCTGGCCCTGGCGCAGTTCTATCCCGCCGATTGAAAGCAGCCACCGCACCTCGCGCTGTGCGTAATCATCCACGGTCTTGTACGCCGCGATGCCGTACTCGTTCAGACCGCCCGGATGTTTGCCCGCATCGAAGACGCTCACGCGATGCCCGGCCAGCGCGAGCGTGTGCGCGCAGGCAAGACCCGCGGGCCCCGCGCCGACCACCGCAACATGACGGCCTGTGTCGCTCGCGCGCTTGAAAAGCGCCGGCGCGCCGGCGGCTTCGCGCGCCATCTGGAAGTCGGTGGCATGACGTTGCAGCGAGCCGATCCGAACCGGCTCGCCATCCTGATGATTTCTCACGCAGGCGCCTTCGCAGAGAATTTCGGTGGGGCACACTCGCGCGCACATGCCGCCCAGCGGGTTCGCGCTCAGAATGTCGCGCGCCGCCCCCTTCAGATTGCCGTTGCCGATCTTGCGGATGAAGCCGGGAATGTCGATGCCCGTGGGGCACGCGTTCACGCAAGGTGCGTCGTAACAGTAATGACAGCGGTCGGCCGCGATCACGGCCGCGTTCGCGGAAAGCGGCGGCGCGACGTCGGCAAAATTGCAGCCGAGCTGCTCGGCGCTGAGACGGCCTGGGGCGATGCCGTCGGCGGCATTCGAGGTGGTCTGGGACATCCGGGTGCTCCTTGCGAGGCAAAACACGGGTCCGCCGGCCGTGTGCGTGAGGCGCGCGGCCGGTACAGGGGAATCGTTGGAAAGACAGCGCGGCGCTGAGACCGCTCGTATTCAATCGTTGGGCGTCAGCCGGGTTCGCTCGCGCGTTCGAGCATCGCGTGCAGCAACACGTTCGCGCCGGCTTCGATCCATTCGATCGTCGCGTCCTCGACTTCGTTGTGGCTGATTCCGTCGATGCACGGCACGAACACCATCGAGGTCGGCGCGACCGTCGCGAGATAGCACGCGTCGTGACCTGCACCCGACACGATGTCGCGGTTCGAATAGCCGAAGCGCTCGGCCGCCGCGCGCACGGACTTCACACAAGCCGCGTCGAACGGCACGGGCGCGTAGTAGAAAATCTGCTCGACGTCGGCTCCGAGCTTGCCCAGTTGCGCGATCTTCGCGATGCCTTCGCGCAGCTCTGCGTCCATCTGCGCCAGCACCTCGTCCTGCGGATGGCGAAAGTCGATGGTGAAGAACACGCGGCCGGGAATTACGTTGCGCGAATTCGGATGCACCTGCATCATGCCGACCGTCGCGCACGCGAGCGGCGCGTGATGCAGGCCGATTTCGTTGACGAGCTGCACGACCCGCGAGGCGCCCAGCAGCGCGTCGCGCCGGCGCGGCATGGGCGTAGGCCCCGCGTGCGCTTCCTGCCCCGTGAGCACGACTTCGTACCAGCGCTGGCCTTGCGCATCGGTGACCACGCCTATCGTTTTGTTTTCGGCCTCGAGTATCGGCCCTTGTTCGATGTGCAGTTCGAACGCAGCGTGAATCTTGCGACCGCCGCACGGCACTGCGCCCGCATAGCCGATCCGCTGCAATTCCTCGCCGATGGTCTTGCCGTCGACGTCCTTGCGCGAAAGCCCGTAACCGAGCGTGAACACGCCGGCAAATACGCCGGAGGCGACCATCGCCGGCGCGAAGCGCGAGCCCTCTTCGTTGGTCCAGATCACCGTTTCAACAGGCCGCTCGGTTTCGATGCCGTAATCGTTCAGCGAGCGAATCACCTCCAGCCCGCCGAGCACACCATAGATACCGTCGAAGCGGCCGCCCGTCGGCTGCGAGTCGGCGTGCGAGCCGGTCATCACGGGCGGCAGGTCGTTGTCACGCCCCGCGCGGCGCATGAACACGTTGCCCATCTGGTCGACACTCACCGTGCAGTTCGCCTCTTTCGCCCATTGCACGATGAGATCGCGGCCCTGCTTGTCGAGGTCGGTCAGCGCGAGACGGCACACGCCGCCCTTGGGGGTGGCGCCAATCTTCGCCATCTCCATCAGGCTGTCCCACAAGCGCTGGCCGTTCACGTGGATCGCGGTCGTCAGCGCGGCTTCGCTTACTGCGTTCATACGTGTCCTCCTGTCCGTGTTCGTCAAACGTGCGTGCATGCCACCGCGTGGGGCGCGAAGAGCCATCGCGGTGCACGCCTGGGTAGCACTGTGCGGCTCCTGAAATCCCGCCCTTCTAATCCTGTCCGATTGGACAGGTTTTAGACGATAAACTTCGCTAATTCAATGCGGAGTTACGAGCGAGAACCGTGCCATTGATGCTGCAGTGCGCGAAAACTAGCTGACGTCCGCGTTGCGCGTGTTTTTCGATGCGGGTGAATACGCGACGCACTTGCATCGTGGCTACAATGAAGCCGGCATGCGCGCGGCCGACGCGCTTTTTGTTTCTTTCGAATGGACCGAACACTATGCGCAACGACGAACCCACCGCGCGAGCCGCGCCCCTCGGGACGCGCGGCACCGCGCCGGCGCTGCCAGCCGCTGACGCAACGCACAAGCGCGGTCGGCGCAAAGCCTCGATTCGCGCGTCGAATGAATCCCACCTGCTCGCCTGTGCCGAAGCCGTGTTCGCCGAACGCGGTTTCGAAGGCGCGAGCACGGCGCTGATCGCCGAGCGCGCGGGCTTGCCGAAGGCCAATCTGCACTACTACTTCCCGACCAAACTCGCGCTCTACTGGCGCGTACTCGACGATGTTTTCGAGGAATGGAACGCGGCCGCCAACCTGTTCGATGCAAGCGATGATCCGGTCGAGGCGATAGGCGGCTACGTACGCGCCAAGATGGACCTGTCACGGCGCCGCCCGCTCGGCTCGAAGGTGTGGGCCAACGAAATCATCAGCGGTGCGGCGCATATGCAGGAGATCCTGCTCGAACGCGTGAAGCCGTGGATGGACACACGTGTGAAGCTGATCGAGCGATGGATTGCCAAAGGCTTGCTCGCGCCCGTCGATCCGCCGACGCTACTGTTCATGATCTGGGCAACCACTCAGCACTATGCCGATTTCGAGGCACAGATATGCGCGCTCTCGGGCAAGCGCGCGCTAGCGCCGAAGCGCTTCGAGGCGACTACGGAAGAAGTGGTGAGCATGATCCTGCGAGCGAGCGGAGCGCGATCGCAGGCCGAATGACGACGACAGCGATCTTCCGCAAGGAAGGATTGCGCACGCGCATATCCTCGATCATGCGTCGACGTAGCGGTGTCATGGTGGACTCCGCTCTGAATGGTCAGGATAGCAAACTGCACTGCGTGTCTTCGCAGACAGCGCCGGACGGGACCTTTGAAATTGGGCCAAGGCGTCATAAAATCGCTGAACACTTCACCTGTGTCAAATCAAAGGCTGACGGACCTGGGACTATCGATGCGATCACGTATCGCTGGCTCGGGACTCATCGTCTCACGGCGCGCACGCGCGAACGCCTCAAACCGGGCTCTCAGGCGTACTAGCCATTGCTCGCCCCGCGACGTTTCGGGCCCCGAAACGCCCATTTCCATTCGCATGGCCGGACAGGGCGATGCTTCAGACCGCCACTGACTGCGCTCACCGGCATCACCGCTCAAAATCGCGAACGATCATGCAATGTCAGCTTTCGACGCATGGCAACGCAAAAGATACCTGCCCAGGCCCCGCAGGACCGCCCATACTCGCCGGTCGTCTTCCGGTCGTTCAGCCGGCCGCCACAAATATGTGCTCGAAGGGGCTATTGCTTCGGCCGGCTTTGACATGATGAAAAAGCCATCAGATCAGCCGGTTGGCGTTTGTGTCGTTACGACCCGCGACGAGCGTCCCAAAGCGACTGGGCCCAGGCGGCAAGACGCTTGGGCTCGAACCTGACCGCACGCTCAAGTTCCTCAGCGGCGGTGTCGGCAAGAACGGACTCCTGTCCGGCCTCGAGACCCGCTAGCATCCGTTCGGCAACCTGGACCGGAGCGGTTTTTTCGCCCGTTACGTGAGCGGCCATATCGGTGTCGATAAAACCAGCGTAGACACCCATCACGTGCGTTCCCTGCGCCTTCAACTCGATGCGCATGGCATCAGTCATCGCCAGTGCGGCGAACTTCGAGGCGCAATAGGTGGCGTTGAACGGATAGACATACCAACTCACCACCGAGAGCATGTTGATGATTGCACCGCCGCCGTTGCGCGCCAGGATGGGAGCAAATGCCCTGACGACGCGCAGCGGGCCGAACGCATTCACCTCCAGCTCCCGGCGCAGCGCCTCCTCCGAGTCATCGGCAAGCATCGGCGTGGGCAGAAGAATGCCAGCGTTGTTGATGACCAGATCGACGTCGCCGCACTTTTCGACTGCGCGCGCCACTGAGTCAGTATCTGTAACGTCAAGGCGGACCGGCGAAATCGCAGCGTGCGCCACGGCCGCGGGATTGCGCATGCCTGCGTAGACTCTTGCCGCGCCGCCCCGCGCCAACTGTTCGACGATAGCCTTGCCGAGGCCTCGATTGGCCCCAGTGACAAGTGCTGTGCAACCCTTGATTTTCATGTTGATTCCGATTTGGAGAGGGGTGGCGCGCATGCATCGCACCTGAGCTTAGCCGGGCAACTGGATACCGGAGAGCGCGGCGCACACTTCAACTAGCCGGTTCTGCGGGTTGTGATCTCGCGTTTCGTGATTCGGTGCGAGCGGCCGCAGATGATAAAAATACTCACCCGAAACCGTTGCGCCAGGGGTGTCGCTGGTCGCCAGCCAGGCTTGCGTGCGATGGGCCTGATCGAGATCGTCGGGGGCTGAAAGACCACCCATGCGCGTCGGCACCCAGCCGGGTTCCAGGGCATTCGACAGGACATCTGGCCAACGTCGGGCAATGGCAAACGCGAGCAAAACGTCGTGCAGCTTGCTCTCCGCGTAAGCCTGCGATCCATTCCAGCGGCGTTTTTTCCAGAGGATGTCATCGAGGGCGGCAGTAGTGCCGCGGTGCATGCCGGAGCTGAGATACACGAGACGGCGTGGCCGTTCGATCAGGGCGGTCAGCACGTAGGGCGCCATCACGTTGACTGCAAACACATGCGGAAGTCCGTCTTCCGTCTCGATCCTGTTCGGCTCGCGATAACCGATGCCCACGTTGTGAATGACGGCGTCGAATGGCCCATGGCGGTTGGCCTGGTCGGCGACAGCTTCCATTTCAGATATTCGCGAGAGATCGCCGATGACCGTCCCCGAAGCAGCGGGAACGCGCTGGCGCACGTCCTCGGCGCGCCGCGTCGTGCGCGCGTGCAGCACGACCTCGTGCCGTTGCGAGAGAAGCAATTCGGCGGCCATCAGGCCCAGGCCATCGGTCGAACCGGTAATGAAGATCCGCGACATGATGATATCCGGTAGGGTGATTATGAAGACCTCAGCGACCTGACGAAGGCGAGAGCAAGGCCGGCGGCGAACACGCCAGCGACCCCGATCCACGCCGGATGGCCACGAAATAGCGGCACGGCGAATGCCGATCCGGCTGCGCCGCCGAGGAAGAATCCGCCAACATACAGGCTGTTCAGCCGATTTGCTGCGATCGGTTCCAGCGCCAGCACGCGCCGCTGCGAAACGACGTGGCTCGCCTGAACGCCTGCGCTGATACAGAGAACCGCCATCAGCAGTACCCCCCATGGCGGATCAAAACATAGTGCGAGGCCTGCCGCCGCAACAGCAATGATCGCGGCGACGGACGTGACGATCGTTCGACCGCTGTCGGCCGCACGCCCCGCCAACGGCGCCACCAGCGCGCCGGCCGCGCCCGCGAGCCCGAAGCCGGCAATACCTGTCGCATGAAAACCGTAGCGTTGCCGAAGCCAGAATGGGAGCGCCGTCCACGTCATACTGAAGACGCCAAAGAGCAG
Source organism: Paraburkholderia sp. JPY419 (assembly GCF_050435705.1). Taxonomy (NCBI): domain Bacteria; kingdom Pseudomonadati; phylum Pseudomonadota; class Betaproteobacteria; order Burkholderiales; family Burkholderiaceae; genus Paraburkholderia; species Paraburkholderia sp. JPY419. The sequence continues at coordinate 784,717 of NZ_JBNDKV010000001.1, forward strand.
CGACTGGATGTACGTCCGTTGGCGCAGTTCCCGATATACGCGCCAGTAGCCTGGGAGCGATGCAACTGTCTGCGGATAACTGCTGCGAGTCTGGGGCTGATATGCGGGGAGGATACTGCGCAACCACGGAATCAGCGCGAGGATGGCGGCTGCTTCGAGAAGAAACAGCGCTCTCCAGCCCAGCGCATCGCCTAGCACGTTGGCGACCGGCCACGCTGCGAGAATCCCCCACAGGAGACCACCGGTCACCCCTCCGACTACACGTCCGCGCGATGCCGCATTGCAGAGACGGGCAGCGTGTGCAACGACGAGCTGTACCGCGACAGAACAGATGCCAATCCCTGCGGCAGCCACGAAAAATCCGATGCCCGAGGCTGCAAACGCAGCCAGCAACATGCTCGCCCCCGAACCGGCCAGTATCGTGCTCAACAGCCGCCGATTCTCCAGTCGGTCGGCAAGAGGCGAGACAAGCAGCAACCCCGTGCAGTATCCGATTTGCGTGAGCGTCACGATGAACCCTGCCAGAGCGGGCGCCATCCGCAAATCGGCGGCGATCCGGACGGTCAGTGGCTGGGAGAGGTAGCTTCCCATCGCCACAATGCCGCAAGCTCCTGCCAGCTGGAAAACCAGTCCATTTACCCGCGTTGGCCCGGCCTGTGCTTGTTCTTGAGTACTCATGGCTTTAGCGTGAGCATTCGAGTTAGATGCTGCGGTCCCGGTCATGGAACCGCTGCATCCAGTACGGAAATGGCAGGCGAGGCTCGGAAACACCGTCCAATCGCTCGATCTGCCCGGCATCGAGCTGCAAGTTCCGTGCATCGAGATTGGCGCCCAGTTGCTCGGGTGTTCTAGCTCCGACGATGACGGACGTAATCTGCTTTCGTGCCAGTATCCACGCGAGGGTCACTTGCGCTGGCGTGCTGTCGAGTTCACGCGCGACTTCACGTAAGACATCCAGGATCGATGCGCCCGCTGTTTCGTCGACAGGGGGAAAGTCCAGGTTCGATCTGCGTCCGCCGTTGAGGTCATGTCCGGCGTATTTGCCGCTCAGGTAGCCACCGGCAAGCGGACTCCACACAAGCAGGCCAGTCGCATGGCTTGCCGCCACGGGCATGATTTCGTACTCGATATCCCGACTCGTCAGCGAGTGGACCTGATTGCTGACGACATATGCCCGGCCGGTGCGATCGCTGAATGCATGGGCGCGTTCCTGGTCAGCGGCACTGAAATTGCACGCGCCGATGTGCCGAACCTTGCCTTGTGTCACGAGATCGTCCATGGCGCGTAGCGTTTCGTCGATCGGGACGAGCGCATCGCGGTCGTGCAGTTGGAACAGATCGATATGATCGCGGCCAATCCGCTTGAGGCTCGTTTCGACCGCGCGCATGATGTGCGAGCGGCCGAGTCCGACGTCGTTGTGGCCCGGCCCCGTGCGCAAGCGCACTTTGGTCGCGACAAGCATCCGGCTTTCGTCCAGACCCAGCGTATCGAGTACCTGGCCGACGACTTCTTCGGAGTGTCCTTGTGAATAGGCATCCGCAGTATCGATCAGGTTGACGCCGAGCTCGACGGCCAGTTCGACGAGCCGGGTTGCCTGATCGCACTCCAGGCCGGCAATGGCACCCCAGATGCCCGAGCCAGCGCCGAATGTCATCGCACCGAGGCTCAGCCGCGAAATGCGCAGGCCAGACCGGCCGAGTGTGCTGTATTCCATTTTCGATATCCCTTATCAATAGACGATGGTGACGGGGAGACTCGCCACCATCCGGTCTTCGAGTTGTTATTACGCAGCGCCGGTGACGAGCGCGTCGAGCACGCTTTCCAGATCGATCCGGCCGCGGAGGACTTCTTCCGGCTTTCCCTCGAACTCGATCCAGCCTTCGTTGAAACCGTCGAGCATGCGCATGCGCGGCAACGGGTGTTGCATCCCTTGCGAACGAAAGAGCGTTTCCCAGCTCTCGCGATTAACGGCTTCAGCGTGCACCGGGTGACCCAGCACGCGTGCGAAGGTGTGTGCAAGGTCGTTGGGGCTAATCCGCGTCGGGCCTTCGAGCTCGACGACGCGCACGCCGCTCCACGTTTCCTGAAGCAGCCCAGCCGCAACCCGGCCCACGTCGGCCGTCGCGACCATCGCCACCGGTTTGTCGAGCGGATGCAGATAGCTCTGGATCACGCCACCGTCGCGTGCCGATGCAACATCCCAGGCGGCGTTTTCCATGAACCAGCCCGGACGCAGAAAGGCCACAGGCATCGGCAGGTCGCTGAGCGCGCGCTCCATCAACGTACGTTGCGTCAGCAGATTGCTTTCTCTGGCCTGTGCGCCAATGGTCGACAGACAGACCACCTTTTTGGGTCGGGCCATGCGGATTGCTTTGGATACCGCATCGATTACTGCACGGGCTTCGGAAAAATCGGGCGTGGGATCGAACTCGGACGGCGGCAGAATGAACACACCGTCTGTACCCTCAAACGCTGCCGCTAGCGCAGCAGCGTCTTCCATACGTGCCGTCACCAACTGGCATCCGAGCGAAGCCCATGAACTGGCGCGTGCCGTATCGCGCACGACACCGCGAACCGGTTGGCCTGCCGCATAGAGTTCCCGGGCCAAGGCGCCACCGACCTTCCCGGTGATCCCAGTGATTGCATACATGTTCCTGCTCCTTATGAGGTGTGGGTACAGTGATGTGCTTAGGCGCGCGGCAGACGGTCGTAGAACGACTGCTCGAACTGGCCATAGAGATCCACGACGCGTGCGTCGTAGAACGGCAGCATCTGGGTAAATAGGGAGCCGGCCACGCGCCGGACCGGATCAATCCAGAAATACGTGTTGAGGAGACCGGCCCAACTAGCGCTGCATGCACTGCGTCCGTGCGGGCCCGGTTCGGTATTGATGTCGAATGACAGCCCCCATTTGTGCACGGCGCCTGGGAATTGATCGAAGCTGTTCGACCATGACGGCTGTGCCGTCTTCATTTCGTGAACCCGCAGATCGCCGATGTGATTGCGGAACATCGTCTTTACCGTATCGGAGTTCAGGATTCGCTCTCCGCGGTATGTTCCTTCGTTGAGCAGCATCGTCAGGAACGTCATGTAGTCGCGCGGTGTGCTGAACAATCCGCCGCCACCCATGAAGAATTCGGGGCGCTGGTTGGTCTCGAACGCCTCGGGTGTGAGGGAGCCATCAGCCTGCCGCCTGTGCATGGTCGCGACACGTTTTTTCCGGGCACTGCTGTTCAGAAAGCCCGTATTGCGCATGCCTAGCGGCTCGAAAATGTGTTCGCGGAAATACACTTCGAGCGATTGGTCTGTCACGGCCTCCACCAGCTTGCCAACCCAGTCCATGCTGATGCCGTATTGCCAGCGTTCGCCAGGCTCGAATTCGAGCGGTGCGGAAAAGGCGCCGTTGAGCGAATAGCCGATATCCGGCATGCCGGTGACCTTCTCGTACTGGCTAATCTGGTCGCTCCAGATGCTGTACGTGTATCCCGACGTGTGCGCCAACAGATGACGCACCGTGATCGCATTGCGCGCCGGGCGCAGTTTCGGCTGACCCGAGGCATCGAATCCGTCGAGGACTTGCGGCGACTTGAGTTGCGGCAGGATCTCGCCCGCAGGCTGATCCAGCTTCAGCTTGCCCTGTTCGAGCAGTTGCAAGCAGGCTGTTGCGGTGATCGCCTTCGTCATCGATAGCAGCCAGAAGATAGTATCGGGGCTGATGGCTTCTCCGGTCGTGGCATTGGCCGGGCCGAAGGCGCCCTCATAAACGAGTCCGTGGCGCGTCGCCCCCATCGCGACGACGGATGCGACGGTGCCATCCGCAACCGCGTGCCGGAGGCGCTGGTCGATCGAGGCGGAATCCGGGAGGCGGCTTACCCCCGGATTTCGTGGTTCGGGGGACGAAGCCGCGCCCACATTCGGGACCGCAAACGAGCCGAGTGTTGCTGAGGCAACCAGCCCCGAGGCGCCTTTTAGCAGCTTGCGTCGATTCAGTTGTATGGTCATTGTTGTTCCTCGGTATATGCATCAGCGGAAGCGTTGCAGCTCGATTTCCACGCGACGCGCTATCTGAATTGCTCTTGTCCGTCTCGATGAACGGCATTCTGGATACGTGCGAGAAAAAACAAAATGACACTGGTGGAATTAGTTAAGTGACATAGAGTCACTAACTGTGCGCGCTAGACCCGGTTCGAATAGGTCGAGTGCTGTCATCGCGCAAGCGAAAAGCTGACGTTCGAAGTAACTGGAGGCTACGACCGCAGAGCAATCCATAGCGGCCCTTGACCGACCAACGGCCCAATGACCGTACATGGACGCCCCCGATTTGCCAAGCATTCAATTCGTGATGACTCGAAGGTAGATTGCAACCGTACATTCGGACTTTGGTTGCGGCTTCGCCGCTGTCCCTGATGGGTTTCCCTGGTCGGTTCCCCGTCGCTATGGCGCGCGCTGCATCGGACACACTTCCATCTCGACATGGGACCGTACCAGGTCTGCCGTGAGGCACCTTCCCGCTCGATACGCGCGGTGGCGTCGACAACGACGCGCTCGAACTCGCCGTCTGTGACCGCCTTCATGTGCACGGCGGGGGCAATCATCGTTGCCAGCAATTAAGTTGTCGTCGAGTATGAGGGGGAATGTGGTGTTGCGTTGCCGCCGCTCGCGTGGGACGCGCTCGCGCACTGCGTGAGCGCAGCACTCCGAACGGGCTTGAACTCTCGCGGAGGTGTCATAGACTCAACGAGCTGCCCATCGGCTCAACCGCAGACGGTGTTACGGATCCGCGCCGGCTGGAGAAGAAACCACCCTTTCAAGGTCGGCTTCAGGAGGCGAAATCATGGCCCAGCTTGCCGCACTTTACAAGAAGCAAACGGATGCCAAGGCGTTCGATGACTACTACGCGTCGACCATGTGCCACTGGCGAAGACACTACCGGGTCTGAAAGGCCAGGCGACTGCGGCAGATCTCGGCAACTTCGCGCAGGCAGGTGTAGATCTTCTGATCTTTGACACAAAAGAAGCGTAGTCCTGCCTCGCGCTTCCAGCGCCGCGGTTTGCTGCATGCAACCACGCGTGAAGAAGGAGCATCAGCCCTGATGCCTCACACTCGACTATCGCGGCCCGCCGCACGGCGCGCGTCTGATCAGTCTACAGTTGGCTGAGCGACGTGTTCACGGCTCGCAAGTGAACGCGCTTTCATGGAGGCGTGCAAACCGGTGCTAACCGATTGCATCTCGTCGCGACGGGCCCTTTTGTCAGCTGGTTTTGGCGCGAAGCCCGAGCATGGTGGTATGGCGAACTTCGCGACATTGAATGGCTAAAAGTTCCGCTCTGCATTTGCGGAGTCGCCTCGTTCAGGGCAGCGGCAGCGGCAACGCTCCACGGAAACCTTATGAAAAACTGAAGCAAATCACGTTTGATACCTGGTGAATACGATACGGACGACTACTTAATGGAAAGCGTATGCTGTAGCGGCGGATTCCACTGTTGCGGACGCATTGACGAAGCTCGACATATTTCAACGATCAGAGGAGGTGGGCGATGCGAAGGTACATTTGGGCAAATGCAATGGCGGTTGCGTCGGTGGCGGTCGTTATTGCGGGCTGTGGCGGCGGGGACAACCTTACAAGCGGGCCGCATTATGTATCGGACATTGCCGTGCCGAACATCAAGGCCGGCGTCAACTTTTCCTTTGATATCGGCGTCGTTTCCGGTAGCCATTACTTTTTTACCGACAGAAATAACGCTTCGCTGGATCAGATCGACATTCCGTCGAAGTCGTTCGTCAAGGCAATCCAGGGGAGCGGTCCGCTCGCGTTTACGGGACTTGGACCCGGTCCAAATTCGCAGGCCGGTCCGGACGGCGCGACGCCTGTCGGCAGCCTGATCTATGCGGGGGACGTGAATTCTGTGAAGATCGTCGACCCTGCAGCAGGGGCAGTGATAAGCAAGATAGTGGTCAGCACAACCGGCGTGCGCGCAGATGAAGGTTGTCTCGATTCGACCCATGGCATCTTCATGATCTCGAGTCCGGAAGAGAACCCGCCCTTCGCGACATTCATCAACACGGCAACTCAGACCGTCGTGGCAAAGGTCACATTCACTGACAACGCGGGTAAACCCACTGCCGGACTCGAAGCCTGCCGGTACGACGCCACGAGCGACAACTTCTACGTGAACGTGGACGGCAGCACGACGAATCCTCATGGTGAACTCGTAAAACTGCCGGGAGTATCTGTTCGCGCAATACCAAACGGCGGCACGCAGAACTATACAACCCTTGCGGGCGTCGCGATGTATGGGGAAGGTAACTGCGATCCTACTGGGTTGGCGCTCGGGCCTGGGAACGATATTGCGGTCGGTTGCCGAGAAGGGACGACTGGCGCGCCGTTGCTCATGCAGATTATCGATCGTTCAAACGGCGCGCTCCTGGCGTCCCTCAACGCGGGTGGAGGTGATCAGCTTGAATACGATGTGTCCACCAATCGCTACTACAACGCGGCAAGCCGTTGGACTTCTTCCGGCAATGCCTCGACGAATGGCGCCTGCTCGGCCGCATCGCCGTGTACGCCGGTACTAACCATTGTCGACGCCGGTTCCCGCAGCGTTGTCACTCGCCTGAACACTGGTAACAATGCGCATTCTGTTGCAGTCGACCCGGCGACAGGGCTGATTTTCGTTCCCTACTCTTCGGCGACATCGCCAGCAGGATGCCCGAGTTGCGCCGCAAATGGATTCGTCAATGGCGGGGTCTCGGTGTTCGCCGCAAGGTAGCGTCGATCCACACCCGCTTCGGCTTTGCGGGAGCTGTCGACCCGTGTGCTCTAGCGTGACCATTGATTAGAAGGCGCCGCCGCTTCTGCGATGTACAGAGCGACGTTAAATCACTCCTGCTAGCGTGCGATCTATCACGCGGGGCTGTGCTCAACGATGCAGCCCCATCAGGACTGCATCGTGGTCATCGGGGGCTGCCCTGCGCGCGCAAGGTGGACTGCGTCCTCCAGGAACTGCTTACGATGGGGCCTTCCGTCGTTAATGACGGAGGCAAGAAGCAACGAGAAACACTCGCCGCTTTTTTTATTGCAGGTTGCCCCAGCGTGCGACCGCCGGCTCGGCCGTCGCCCACTTCCAGCCCTTGTCCTGCTGGCACGCGCTCGCCGTGAACCACCTCTCGGACGCGTTCGGGCCGTCGCCGTCCTGCACCGAGAACACGAAGTCTTTGCACAGCGCGAGCGCCGAGTTGACCGCGCGCGTCACGCGCACCTGGCCGTGACCGTTTTCGATCGGCAACGTGTGCTTGACCGACCACGGTTTCGTTTCGCCGACCGCCATCGTCCCGACCAGCGCCGCCATCAGATCCTGCTGATCCTTGTGCATGCTGCGCATGTAGCGCGCGACCGCTTCGTCGGTGGCGGCCTGCACCGCCACGCCGACGCCGAGCGCGACGGCCGGATTGCTGGTCACGATGCCCGAAGCGACACCCGCCGCCGCGCCGCTCGCGGCGCCGATCGACGCGCAGCCGCTCGCCAGCAGGCTCGCGCCGACGCATAGGGCGCCGGCCGCGATGAGCCGCAGCCGATCACCCATCGGAACGCCAAGCGAACGCAATATCATTGCAGCGCACCCCAGCGCTCGGTGGCGGGTTCGGCCGATGCCCAACGCCAGTCCTTACCGTCGCGGCAAACCGACGCGATGTAAAACGCGCTGCTAGCGGGCTTGTCGTGCGTTGCGTTCTGATCGACGGAAAAGACGATTTCCTTGCAATCGAGCGCGCCGGTGCTGATCAGGCGGCTGACGGTCACGCGGCCGTGCTCGTCGTCTTCGATCGGGAAAGAGTGGGTAATGCTCCAGGGAGCGACCGCGCCGACCTCGAGCGGACCAGCCGCCTGCGCGATGCTGTTCTGCGTATTCGTGTGGACCACGCGCTCCGAGTACTGCACGCCGGCGCGCGCGGCGGCGACCGCGCCAAGACCGATACCGGTCGCGACCGCCGCATTGCTGGTGACCTTGCCCGCGACCGCGGCACCCGCGATACCGGCGCCCGCGACCGCGCCTTCCGAGTACAACGAGCTACAGCCGCTCAATGCGGACGACACCGCCAGCGCCAGCGCGATCAGCGCTGTTACGTGGGGGCGTTTGGCTGCGACAACGGACTTCGCGTTGTCGGCCCACACCATGTTCTTTTGCATGTCTACCGTCTCTGCTCTACCGGTGCCGTCGATCACGCGCTTCGCGCGTAACAGTCTGCGGTGCAACGGTGCTCATCAAGGATCGGGTCCACGACAGAAAATTGATCCATGCACTTGAGGCTTTCGAAGCGCAAGCGCAGTGTGCCACCGCCGACGGAGACATCTGAGCATACGACGTTCCAAATCTCAGAGTGATCTGCGCCCTACGGCCGCCAGGCGCCGAGACTGAACTATCGAGTACCGACCACGGAAACGATAATGCGAACGGAGTCCGGCTTTTCGTCAGCTTCCGTGCGCGCCGCACCGCTCTTGCACAGGGCATTGAACGGCGTCGCTAAAGTTGCCTCTCGCCATCCTCGGGTGCTGCCACTTCGGCATTCAACACCGATCTTCATCATGCGCAGCTGCTGATCGCGACTACCGGCTCGCGCGTCAACGGCGAACTGAGAGCCTCGTACGACGACTGTAAGACGGTGGGCTCGCCTGTCTGCGTTCGGCAGGCTTTGGGCGTGCGCTAGCAGGTATAGATCGGCAGCTATCCGTGATGGTGAAGCACAGAGCGATGCCGCACTCGATGCTGCAGTGCGTAACGACAATCACGGCCGCGGCGAATGACGCCGCGTGCAACCGGCTGGCTACTGGCCGTCTTGCCTTGGGCCGTTCCGTGGTCTGTTGACGTCGCTGTTCGCGCCGTCACGGGTACCCATATTCAGACCATTGGCCTTGCGCTTGGAAGATCGCGTCGAAGGGCTACTGCCCGCCGCACCGACGCCACTACCCGTGACATCCGCCACCACGAGAACCGAAGCGAAAAACGTCTTACTTAGATGTTTCATGGCTCACTCAAAAGAGGATATCTCAAGCCCAGCATCGGCCGTTCACATGAATGAAGCGCCGCAAGGGGGCGTGTCTTAATCTCTCGAAAATGCCACCATGATGGCCGCCCGTCGCAGTGCCCGGCGATGGGCTTGCCGGCACTGCCGGTAAAGGCTCAGTCACTGTCACTGGTACCCATTTGATGTGCGGGTGGCTCTGGCGACGGAACGTCGGGGCGACGGAACGTCGGGGCCACGGCTACGACGTGCTCGCCCGGTTCGACGCAGAGGTGGACATGCTGAGACCGGCGAAGCCTCGCGGCGTCGCGGCCGTCAACCTTGATGAGCGCGTCAGCGCCGAAACCTTCCAGCGTTCTATCGCGGGTCGCAATGATTTCGCTCGTGGCCGCGGCGGTGCGCGCGAAACTGCGCTTCCCGGCTCCGCGGAGTTCGCAAATCCTTTGCGATGGCCAGGAGGATCTGCTGTGCATGGTTGCGCAACCCCCACGGCTGCATGTTCGCCGCCGCTGTTAGCGGACTTTGCTTGCCGCTGCGATGATCGCGTCGGCAACCGCCTTCGGCTGGCTCAACATCGGGACGTGACTCGAGTTGACATGCGTCGTCGTTGCGCCGATCTGTTTGGCCATCGCTTCCTCGGCGTGCGGATCGATCATCCGATCCTGGTTGGCGACCAGGTACCATGACGGCTTCGTGTGCCACGCTGCAGTGCCCACCTTGTCGTCCAGGGCGCCCGCGAACCAGGGGCCCTGGGTCGCGGCGAGGATGCGCGCTTGCGCCGGCGGCAGATCCTGGGCGAAATCGTTCACCACGCCTTTGGTGGACAACGTCAGGAAATTCGCGGAGTCTTTCTTGAACTCGCCCGCCCCGGGCGTCGCCGGCTTGCCTTTGAACAAGTCGTTGACCGATTCGCCGCTATCCGGGACGAGAGCGGCGACGTACACGAGTGCTTTGACCTTGTCGTCGTTGCCGGCCTGGGTGATTACGGCGCCGCCCCACGAATGGCCGACGAGCACGACCGGACCGGTCTGCTGGTCGATTGCGCGCTGGGTGACTGCCGTGTCATCCGCAAGCGAGCTGAGCGGGTTCTGAACCGCGACCACATGAAGACCGCGCGCTTCGAGCAACGGAATCACCTTGTCCCAACTCGATCCGTCAGCGAAAGCTCCGTGAACCAGGACGACACTCGTTCCTTTCATATCCTGCGGCGGAGCGGCATGGGCGGCGTTCAACGAGAATGCGCTCCCGAGCAATAGCGCCGAAGCGAGATATCTCTTCAAATGACGGTTCATGATGGGCTGTTCCTCAAGGGTGTAGAGTGAGCCACCAGTATCGCGAGCAGCCTGTCCGGACGGTATCGGTCAAATGACCGACCCCGCCGCAAGCCGGCGGTGGGCATCGTGCCCATCAGGGATGGACGCCATTTAGGCCCGAGTCCGAGGGGGCATCGCCAGGGATGAACGACGACGGTTTCGCAATTCGTGTTTTCGACGCGGTCAAGGCGCTTGCCTTTATCGGTGACCTCAGCATGGGCCAGCCGACCGACCACTCGTCGCGCACGGCGTGGCTCGCGGCCCGGCTGGCCCACGCGTCCGGTCTCGACGAATCCAGCCGCACCGCGGCGGTGGAGGCTTCGCTGTTGCGCTGGTCCGGTTGCACCGCGAATGCGTCGGGATTCACCGATGTGCTCGGCGACGATGTCGCGGGGCGAGAGGCCATGCTGGCGCTGCGACCCGACTGGGCAGGACCGCTTGAAGCGCTCGGCGGGGTGAGTGTCGCTCTGACGCCCCTGACTCAGATCCATTGCGAGGTGTCCAGCGAAGTCGCGCGGATCATGGGACTCGAGCGTGAGACCGAGGCCACCCTGCGGCACATCTTCGAGAAGTGGGACGGCAGCGGCATGCCAGACCGGTTGGCCGGCGCTGCGGTGCCGGATGCCGTATTCGTGGTGTGGCTGGCAGGCGACCTGGAAATATTCAGCCGTGTCTACGGACTCGAGCGTGCGCTCAAATCGATCGCCCACCAGGCCAACGCGCGCTATCCGCAGCGTTTGGCGATGATCGTCATCGGGCAGGCGTCGCAATGGCTGGATGCTCTGGAGCATACCGAAGCGGCTCGGGCCGACAACGAGCTGATGACGCCGCAGATGCGCCAGACGACGTCGGCCGAACTCATCGCCGACGTCATCGATCTCAAGCTGCCGTGGATGACGGGGTTCTCGCGCGCAGTCGCGGCGACGGCCGCCACGTGCTGCGAACGGCTCGCGCTCGACGCAGCGGCACAGGACCGCCTCTACTGCGCAGGCCTGATTCACGGCATAGGGCGCGCGGCAGTGCCCAATGCGCTGTGGCAATCGGCGGGACGTCTATCCGCATCCGCGTGGGAAAAGGTACGGCTCGTCCCGTATTGGACCGCGCGCGCGGGCAAGCAGACCGGGGCGCTCGCGCAGGTCGCCGAGCTTGCATCGTACGCATACGAACGGCTCGACGGCTCAGGGTATTTTCGAGGCGTGAGCGGCGAAGCGTTGACCCTCGAGGCGCGTATTCTCGCCGCGTCAGTGGCGTGGGTCGCCCTGCGCTCCCTGCGGCCCTGGCGCGACGCCATGCCGGCGGACGAAGGAGAGAAGGTGTTACGCGCGGAAGCGGACCAAGGACGATTCGATAGCGATGTCGTCGACGCGTTGATCGTTTCCAGGCCTACGTCACGTGGCGCCACCCGCTCGCGGCAGCAGGCGGCGAGTCTGTCGGCGCGTGAAACGGACGTGCTACGTGCGATCAGCCTCGGTGCGAGCAACAAGGAGATCGCGCGCGAACTGGCGCTGAGTCCGAGCACGGTGCGCACCCATGTCGAAAGCATGTTTCGCAAGCTCGGCTGCTCCACGCGCGCTGCGGCGACACTGAAGGGCTCGACCATGGGGCTGCTGTGAGCGGGCTGGCGGCCGATCAGCCATTTCCTAAAGGCTGGTGGTACTGGCGCGCCCACGGCCACCGCATACTCCAATAGTCGATAAGACTCACGACGCCCGCAACTCACGGACCCCCTTACCTATCCGCCGCCGAAGTAGCGTCCGCAATGTGACGCCGTCTGCGTAGCCGACCTGCTCGGCGATGCGATCCACGCTGTCCTTGCTCGTTTTCAGCAAATGAACGGCGCGCTCGACCCGCAGATCCTGTATGTACTCGACGGGCGTTTTACCGAGCACTTCATTCAGACGCCGCGTCAACGTTCGCGTGGACGTCGCCAATGCGTCCGCGACGTCGTCAAGGGCGATGGCCGTGTCGAGGTGTTCGCGCACCCAGCGGTCGAAACGCTCGACGAGCGGGTCCGAATGGGCCAGGTGATCGGAGATCGCAAAGGCCGACTGCGAGGGTCGCGAATCGAATACGAGGTACTTGCCCACCAACGCCGCAAGCTCCGGGCTGTTGTTGCGGATCAGCCAGAGCGCCAGGTCGAGATGGCTCAGGGCGGCCCCTGCCGTCACTGTGTCGCCGCTGGGAACGACGATGCGATGCACATCCAGGTGAACGTGCGGGTAACGTTGCCGGAACACCGGCGAGAGCCACCAGGTGGTGGTGGCTTCGCCCCCGTCGAGCAAGCCGCTTTCGGCCAGCACGAAGGTACCCGTGCAGGCAGCTCCGATACGGGCGCCGGCATGGTGCCACGAGCGCAATGCAGCTAGCGCTTCGATCACGTCGGCCCGGCCGAGCGAAGGCACGAGCAGGTCCGTCGTCGTCCTGTTGAGCGCGGGTACGACGACCCAGTCCGGGGCGGGCGCATCTCTCATATCGCGGACGGGAACCTGCAGCCCAAGCGCGGTGCGCACCTCTGGCCGCATCCCTACAACGGTGATATCGAAGCCCGGTGTTGCCATCCCCGTCGCGCGCGAGTTCGTTGGCCGTCGTCAAGGCGTCGAGCACCGTGGTGAGGCCGGTGTCGAACACCCCCTCGAGCGCGAGGACATATATTCGCATGGCGGGATTGATACCAAAATTGTCGATTGAGACAGTATTCTCCGAGGCGCTCCATTTGTAAAGTTTGGCTCACCGGGTGAATGGATCACGCGGAACTGGAGAGCAAAGATGATCAAGAAAGCGCTATTCGTACGACTTGAAGCCAAGCCGGGCAAGGAGCAGGCGGTCGCAGACTTCCTCGACGCTGGCCTGGAACTCACGAATCGGGAGGCGACCACACCGATCTGGTTCGCCCTCAGACTGTCACCTACGACGTTCGGCGTCTTCGACGCCTTTGCGAGCGAAGAGGATCGCCACGCACACCTGCACGGGAGCATGGCCGGCGCCCTGATGGCTCGGGTCGACGAGATGCTTGCGAGCCCTCCGTCGGTCGAACCGATCGACGTTCTGGCTATGAAGAACAGGCTGCAGTGATTCGCGGTTAGCCATCACCGATCAATCCTCGTCCGTCAAGCGCGATTGCGCGAAACGACGGCACTTAGGTACAACCTTGGAGCTTTAAATGTCTGCACTGCAAAACAAACTGGCCATTGCCGCCCTGATTGCCCTTGGCACCACGATGGCGCACGCCGAGGCGAAGGCGGCCTCGAAAGATGTCGTCATTGTCCACGGCGCACTGGTGGATGGTTCCGGCTGGCGGGCCGTCCACGACCTCCTGGTCAAGGATGGTTACCATGTGGCGATCGTGCAAGAACCGCTCACGGGCCTCGCCGAGGACGTCGATGCGGCCAGGCGCGTCATTGATCAGCAGCAGGGCCCGGTGGTGCTGGTCGGTCACAGCTACGGCGGCTCCGTAATCACGGAGGCAGGTGCGGACCCGAAGGTCAGCTCGCTCGTCTATGTGGCCGCACTGCAACCCGATGCCGGCGAAGCCAGCGGTCAGCTTTTGCAAAAGTTCGCCGCGCCCAACGATGCGATGCGAGCGACGCCGGATAAGTATTTCTTCCTCCCGCCTGCGAAGTTTCGTGAGAACTTCGCAGCCGACGTTTCGCCCTCGGACGCGCAATTCCTGGCGGACTCGCAGGACCAACTCGCCGAGAAAGCATTAGGCGCGCCGGTCTCCGTGGCGGCATGGCGAAGCAAGCCCAGCTACGCCATCCTGACTACACAGGATCACATGGTGAGCCCTCAGCTTCAGCGCTGGATGTATGAGCGCTCGGGTGCCAAGGTGACCGAGGTGAGCGCAAGCCACGCTGTCTTTGTCTCTCAGCCAGCCACGGTCGCGCGAGTGATTGAGGCTGCGGCGAAGTCGACGAACTGACCGGTGATCGTCTCGATGGGGTACCTGTCAGGTTTGCGCCGACGGCCGACAACGTCGCCAGTCGGTGCGCCCCATCACAGATAGCCACGATGGTTCTCAAAACGCGTCAATCGCAGGTGCGTGCCACTCAGTTCGGCACATGACCACAACCCGTCACGGATGTCCTCACCATGCTATTACTGATCCTTGCCTACCTCGGCGGTGCATTGACAATCCTGAGTCCGTGCATCCTGCCGGTGCTACCTTTCGTATTTTCGCGAGCAGATCGCCCGTTCGCGCGCAATGGACTGCCGATGCTAGTGGGCATGGCGCTGACCTTTGCCGTGGTCGCCACGCTGGCCGCGGTCGGCGGCGGCTGGGCCGTCCGCGCCAACCAGTATGGCCGCTTTGTCGCCCTCGCAGTGCTCGCCGTGCTTGGCCTGACCTTGCTCTCGGAGCGCGTCGCCGCATGGATCACCCGTCCGTTCGTGGTGCTTGGCAACCAGCTCACCGAGCGCACCGGCAGCGAGGACGATTCGGTACTCTCGGCGGCTGCGTTGGGCGTGGCGACGGGGCTGTTATGGGCGCCCTGCGCGGGCCCGATCCTGGGCCTGTTGCTCACCGGTGCGGCCCTCAAAGGCGCCAGCGTGCAGACAACGTTGTTGCTCCTCACTTACGCGGCGGGCGCGGCGACTTCGCTCGCGCTGGCGCTGCTGATTGGCGGACGCGTCTTCGGCTTGATGAAGCGCTCGCTGGGCGCGGGCGAATGGGTGCGCCGCGCCCTTGGCGTGCTGGTACTGGCGGGTGTGGCCACCATCGCGCTGGGGCTGGATACCGGGCTGCTGACACGCGTGTCGCTGGCCAGCATGGGCGGCATCGAACAGAAGCTGATCGACGCGGCGCGTCCTGCGCCTCTCGTGCAGATCGCCGTGAAGGCCGGCGATACGCTGCCGGTGGAAGGCGATTTGCCGGCGCTCGATGGCGCCACCCAGTGGCTCAACAGCCCACCGCTGACGCCGCAGTCACTGCGCGGCAAGGTGGTGCTGGTCGACTTCTGGACCTACTCCTGCATCAACTGCATCCGTTCTCTGCCGTACGTGCGTGCCTGGGCTGACAAGTACAAGGATTACGGCCTGGTGGTGCTCGGCGTGCACGCTCCCGAGTTCGCGTTCGAGAAGGATCCGGGCAACGTCGCCCACGCCGTGAAGGACCTGGGCGTGAACTACCCTGTCGCACTCGACAACGATTACGCCATCTGGAAGGCCTTCAGCAATGAGTACTGGCCTGCGCATTACTTCATCGACCCGCAGGGGCATATTCGTCACCACCGTTTCGGCGAGGGCGACTACAAGCAAAGCGAGGACGTGATCCGCCGGCTACTCGCCGAAGCCGGCCAGAAGGATCTGCCTGACGGCTACGTGCTACCGATCGCGCGCGGCGTGCAGGCCGCTGCTGGCTCGGGCGATGCCAATCGCTCGCCGGAAACCTACGTGGGCTACGCACGCGCACAGAACTTCGCCGGTGGGCCGGTGGCGCAGGACGCGACTGCCACGTATCACGCGGCCCAGACCCTGAAGGTCAACCAGTGGTCGCTCGACGGGCGCTGGTTGGTGGGCGACGAAACTGCGCGGCTTGACAGCCCTGACGGACGCATTGTTTATCGCTTCCGTGGCCGTGACTTGCATATGGTGCTGGGGCCCGGCGGCGACGGCCAGCCCGTGCGCTTTCGCGTGCTGATCGACGGCAAGGCACCGGGCGCCGACCGCGGCACGGACATCGATGTGAATGGCAACGGCACGGTCACCGGGCAGCGTCTTTACCAGCTCGTGAGGCAGGCCAACGGCAGCAGCGAACGCACCTTCGAAATCACGTTTCTCGACCGTGGCGTGGTGGCTTACGCGTTCACGTTCGGGTGAGCCCGACCTTCGGCGCGGGAAGCGCCTGATTTCCCACCGTCACACTGTAACCGCCTCCCCAGAGGGCGGAAACTTCGCCGCCTCGCAGCATCCACAAGCGCTCGCCCGAAGTTCGCGCGAGCTTTCTGTCGCTGGAGTCGTCAACCGAAATCGCGCCTTGGCGATTCGGCGTGCGCGCTCTATACGAAGCCCTTGCAAAACGTCTTGCGCTTGCCCGCGCCATGGGGCCGGTAAGCGATGCGTAAATCAGCGAACGGGCCGACGAGGCTTCCATTCCACCCACGTTAGCGAGTTCGCCCGCCCCCTCGCCGGGCTGCCGCTCCAGCACCGAAAATGACCAGGTCCTGGACGGCACAGCAACCGGATCGATTTGCACTCACCGCGCCAGAGGATGCGGCGAGTGCGCGGACGCTCGCGCGCCCGGCGCCGCGGCCGCCTCATCTCCCGGCTCCGCGGACAGATCGCGCTTGAAAGTCTCTGCGAGGAAAAACGCGCACACCAGGCTCAGCAATCCTGTCGCCGCGATATAGATCGAAATGGGCAACGTCTGGCCAAACGTCGCGAACAGATAGGTGGCGATCAATGGCGTCGGTCCCGACGTGATGATGCCGGCGATCTGATACGGCAGCGAAGCACCTGTATAACGCACCCGGGTCCCGAACAGTTCCGCGAACCACGTCGATTGCACGCCGTACACCGACGCCTGGCTCAACGCGATGCCGCAGACGTACGCCACGAAAATCAAAGTCGTATTGCGTGTCTC
The DNA here is from genome assembly GCF_050435705.1 of Paraburkholderia sp. JPY419. NCBI lineage: Bacteria > Pseudomonadati > Pseudomonadota > Betaproteobacteria > Burkholderiales > Burkholderiaceae > Paraburkholderia > Paraburkholderia sp. JPY419. The sequence continues at coordinate 801,625 of NZ_JBNDKV010000001.1, forward strand.
GAGCAACGGGAAGAACGCGAATCCATAGATTGCCACGAATACCGCGCCGAGCATGAAGACGGTCCGGCGTCCAATAGCGTCCGACAGCTTGCCGAACAGCGGCAGCGTGAACAGCGCAACCATGCAGCCCACAATGATGGCGTTCAGCAGCAGTCCGCGCGACAAGCCGAGCCGCGTCGTTCCGTACACCAGCACGAACACGTTGATCACGTTGAAGGTGATGTCGACCGCGAAGCGCGTGCCGATCGTCAGCACGAGGTCTTTCGGATGCCGGCGCAGCAATTCGATCAGCGGCGCTTTCACGACCTGCCGGCTCGCCTTGATCTGTTCGAATACCGGCGACTCCATGACGCGCAGGCGGATGAACAGGCCGATCGCGATCAGCGCGACGCTCAGCAGGAACGGCAGGCGCCATCCCCAAGAATAGAACGCCTCCGACGGCAGACTCGAGACGGCTTTGAACACGGCGGTCGAGAGCATCAATCCGAGCGGCACGCCCAATTGCGGGAACGCGCCGAAGAAACCGCGTTTTCTGGCCGGTGCCGTTTCGACCACCATCAGCACCGCGCCGCCCCATTCGCCGCCGACGCCGAGCCCTTGCAGGAAGCGCATCGCCACCAGCAGCATCGGCGCCCAGACGCCGATCGAGGCGTAGGTCGGCAGCAGGCCGATCACGAAGGTGCCGACGCCCATGATCGTCAGCGTCGCGACGAGCGTCGCCTTACGTCCGATGCGATCGCCGAAGTGCCCGAAAAACACGGCGCCGAAGGGCCGGGCGAGATAGCCGACCGCAAAACTTCCGAATGCCGCGATGGTGCCGACCATCGGATCGAACGAGGGAAAGAACAGCTTGGCGAAGACCAGCGCCGAAGCGGTGGCATAGAGAAAAAAGTCGTACCACTCGATGGCGGTCCCGACCACCGAGGCGACCAGCACACGGTTGACGGCCGACCGGCTGATAACCGGCGCGTTGCCGGATGAAATGGGCGATGTTTTCACGTCTCCTCCCTTCTCTGGGAATCTATGTTTTGAACTGCTGCGTGTCGGCGGCGCGGGGCCGCCCGCACGTTACGATCAGTTCACTGTGCTCACCAGTGCAGTTCCATCGGGAAATGGTCGAGCGTTTCGACGCCGCCCGAGGTCAACCGCACGATACGTTCCGTGCGCAGGCCGCCGACGTTCGGCACCGTGATCGTCGCCTTCAGCGTAAAGACCATGTTTTCCTGCAGCACGGTCCTGTTGCCCGGCCCGATCCACGGCGCTTCTTCTTCCGGGTCCATGCCGGTGCCGTGACCGGTGCCATGGCCGCGCGCTTCGCTCGAGTATTGCTCGTAGTTCGACTTCACCAGCGCCTGCTGGATCACCGCGTTCAACTCCATGGCCGCCATGCCGGGACGCGCGGCGGCCAGCCCCGCTTCGACCGCGCGCGCCGCTGCCGCGACGATCGCCATCTTCTCGGGATTCGCCGATCCGTAGGTAAAACCGCGTCCGCCGTCGGCCACGTACCCACGATAACGCGCACCGATGTCGGTCATGATGAGGTCGCCCGGTTGCAGGATGCGGTCGGTGGGGCGCGCCAGGTTATACGCCGAGCGCGGACCGGATTGCACCATCGAATCGAACGCGGTCCGGTCCGCGCCTCCCGCGAGCATCGCGCGGTCGGCGATTAAAGCGAGTTCGCGCTCGGTGTAGGGACGGCCGTCGGCGAGCGCGTCGCGAATCGCGGCCATCGCCGAATCGGTCAGGGCCGCGGCTTTGCGCATCAGCGCGACCTCCGCCTCGCTCTTGATCGCCTTGATTTCGGCCAGCACCATCGTCGGTTCGAGCTTCAGTTCGCCGAGACCGGCGTTCAGGCGCTGCAACAGGTCAGCGGGGATATAGGCGGCGCCAGCGAGGCCGACCGTGCCGCTGCGGTGCCGCGCAGAAAAGGCCTGCACCTGTTGCGTGACTTCACGCAGACTGCGCACCTCGAAGGCGGTCACGCTCGTCGCGTAGTCGAAGCATTGATCCGACACGAACAGCACGGGGTCGCCGTCCACCGGCAGCAGCAGGATCGCATTGGCAATGTCCGATACGCCGTCGAGCGGACGGAACTCGGTGAAGTAGCCGATGTTCGCGCCACGCCAGCAATCGCCGAATGCAAGCAGGCCGACCAGGCCCGTCTTGTCGAGCGCGCTGCGGACCTTGGCGACGCGGCCGAGGAATTCGTCGGTGGTGATGCCTTCCGGCGGGATGTCTGCAGTACGAATGTTCATTACCTCTTCGCCTCCTGTGCGGCTGCCTGCGCGGATGCTGGATGCAGCCGGTCTCGATGCCCATGATGGGAAACCGCCCGTCTTGAAATGCAGGGCGACTGCTGCATAGTAGGATTGTTCGATATGCTTTTATAATGAAAAATAACGCAAGATCTATATCGATACGGAATACGTGGAGGCGACATCGTGAGCTCGGCACCTCATGCGGACGACGGCGCGGGGGCCATCGCGCCGGGCCGCTTCGACCCCACGCGCCTGAAGACGCGCCAATTGGCCCTGATCGTTCAGCTCGACACCCATCGCTCGGTATTGCGCGCGGCGGACGCCGCGCACATGACCCAACCCGGCGCAACCAAGTTGCTGCGGGAACTGGAAGAGACGATGGGTGTGCCATTGTTCGAACGCCATCCGCGCGGTGTCGAGCCGACCTGGTACGGCGAGGTGCTGATCCGCCATGCGCGCAGCGTGCTGGCGGAGCTGCAGCACGCGTACGACGAAGTGTCCGCGCTCAAAGCCGGGCTGACCGGGCAGGCGATGATCGGCACCGAGGTCACGGCGGCCACCAACCTCGTGCCGCAGGCCGTGGCGCTACTCAAGAAGCGCTTTCCGCAGATTCGCGTCAACATCGAGATGGAGTTCAGCGAGGTGCTGGTGCAGCGTTTGCAGGAAGGCAAGCTGGATATGGTCGTCGCGCGAATCCGCAATCCGGACGATCTGGCGGAACTGCACTACGCCCCGCTCGCAGAAGCTCAGCACGCGCTGTTCGCGCGCGTTGGCCATCCGCTCGCCAGGCGTAAGGCTCTCAGTTGGAACGAACTGGCGCCGCAAACGTGGATCCTGCCGCCGAAGGGCAACGTGATGCGTAATCAGTTCACACAACTTTTTCTCGAACGGCAGCTCGCGTTGCCAACGGATGTGGTCGAGAGCTCATCGCTGCCTGTCATCACGAGTCTGCTGCAGATCAGCGATATGATCGCGCCGCTTGCGCGCGAGCCGGTGCGCCCGTATTGCATTGCCGGCGCGCTCGAACCGCTGCCGTTCGAGCTCGATCTGAAGCTCGGGCCGGCGGGCATCGTCACACGGCGCGGGGACAGGCTCTCACCGGGTGCGCGGGCGATGCTGCAAGCGCTGCGCGAGGCCGCCGGATTCGATACCGGAGCCCCCGACGCCGACAACGACTGACTTACCTCGACGGGACTCAGCGCAGGCCGTCCACGGCGAAGGTGCGCTTGGCGGTGGATTTCCTGCGCCAGCAGTTGAGCGATGGACCGCTCGCCTTGCGGCGCCTGTGGTGAAATCGGTTCCGCTTACAAGGCGTCACAGCCCACCGCGTTGCCCGCCATCTCCCGGACCGCCTTGGCGCCTTCGACCCGCAGCAGTTCCGGCAACGACACGCCGTTTTTCGCGGCCGTCAATTCGGCCAGTATCGACAGGGCGATCTCCGGCGGCGTCCGGCTGCCGATGTAGATGCCCACCGGTCCGTGCAGGCGCGCGAGTTCTTCATCGCTGAGATCGAACTCCTTCAAGCGCTTGCGCCGCGCCCCGTTATTGCGACGCGAACCGAGCGCACCCACGTAGAACGCGGGCGTTTTCAGCGCTTCCATCAGCGCGAGATCGTCGAGCTTCGGATCGTGCGTCAGCGCGATCACCGCAGAGCGTTCGTCGAGCTTCATGTCCATCACGGTGTCGTCGGGCATGGCGCGAACGACGGTTGTGCCGGGCACGTTCCACTCGTCCGTATATTCGTCGCGCGGATCGCATACCGTGACCTGATAATCGAGCCCCACCGCGATGCTGCACAGATAGCGCGACAACTGTCCCGCGCCGATCACCAGCATCCGGTAACGGGGCCCATGGATGCTCAGCAGCGTCGTCCCGTCGAACAGAAGGCCGTCCGTCGCCTGCGCGGGTTCGAGGCGCGCAGCCCCCGTCGCCATGTCGAGCGTGCGCGCGACGAGCCTGCCTGCCTGCACCGCTGCACACAGCCCGGCGATACCGCTCGCGAGCGTCAACGGCTCCAGCACGAGCTGAATGGTGCCGCCGCAAGGCAGGCCGAAGCGATGCGCCTCCTGCGCGCTGACGCCGTACTTCAGCACCTGCGGACTTGCCTGTTCGATGCCTCGCTGCCGCACGCGATCGATCAGATCGTCTTCGATGCATCCGCCCGACACCGACCCGACCACCTGCCCATCGGCGCGCACCGCGAGCATCGCGCCCACGGGACGCGGCGATGATCCCCATGTCTTCACGACCGTCACCAGCAGCACGCGATGCCCGTCTGCCAGCCATCGCGCGCTGCTTTTCAGGACTTCGAGATCCACGCTATCCATTGACTCGCCTCCCTGCCCTTCACCGCAACGGCGCGATACCTTCCGCCACGCCGGCCGGCAGGCAGATGTGCTTCAACTCGGTGAAGTCCGCCAGCGCATCGTAGCCGTGCAGCCGACCCAGTCCGCTTTGGCGATACCCGCCCGTTTCGGCTTCGGCGAAAAGCTTGTTGTGGTCGTTGATCCACACCGTGCCGTTGCGCAGCGCACGCGCGACGCGCAATGCGCGCGCTCCGTCGTGCGTCCATACGCTCGCCGAGAGACCGAAGACCGTGTCGTTGGCTTTCTCGATCGCTTCCATTTCGTTCTCAAAGACTTCCAGCGTGACGAACGGGCCAAATATCTCGTCCTGGCAAAAGAACGCCTTCGGATCGTCATGCTCGACGAGCGTCGGCGACAGAAACGCGTGCCCCGAGCAAGTGCCTCGCAGCAGCACACGCTCGGCCGTTCCGCACGCGCGCTCGATCGTCCGTGCCACCGCATCGCGCGTCGTGCCGTCGATGAGCGCGCCGATATCCGTCGCCGGATCGATGCCCGGTCCGACCCACAGCGACGCAAGCGCCGACGCGAGGTGCTCGCGCATTTGCGCAGCGCGCGACGCATGAACCAGCACCCGGCGAGCCGCCGTGCATTGCTGCCCGGAGATGATCGTCGCAGCGCGCGCGAGACGCGGCGCGATCGCCGCGACATCGGCATCGTCGAAGACGACGCAGCATGACTTGCCGCCAAGTTCGAGCGACAGCTTCTTCATGCTGTCGGCAGCGGCCGCCATGATCTTCTTGCCCGTCGCCGTCGATCCCGTGAAGCTCACCACGTCGACGCCGTGCGAATCGACGAGCCGCTGGCTGGCCGCGTATCCGCGTTCGTTGACGAGGTTCACCGCGCCTTCAGGCAACGCCGTGTGTTCGAAGCAGCGCAACATCGCGGCCGTGAGCAGCGACGTTTGCGCCGCCGGTTTGACGATCACCGTGCAGCCGGCCGCGAGAGCGGGCGCGAGCGAGCGCACGAGCAGCACGGCGGGCGCATTCCAAGGCACGATGATCGCGGCGACGCCGGCCGCTTCGCGCAGCATCGTCGATATCGTGCCCGGTTCCGGTTCGAGCACGTGCCCGACAATATGGCGCGCGAGCCCCGCGTAATAGCGCACCTCCGATATCGCGCCGGCAATCTCGCCGCGCGATTGCGCGATCGCCTTGCCGTTTTCGCGCGTGAGCAGCGTCGCGAGCATGTCGCGTTCGGCTTCGAGCGCCGAAGCCCAGCCGAGCAGCACGTCCTGGCGCAAGCGCGCGTCCTGCGCCCATGTCGTGCGATCGAACGCGTGGCGAGCGGCGGCGATGGCGGCATCGGCTTCGCTCGATCCGCCGTCGGCGAACCGGCCGATGGCCTCGCCCGTCGCGGGATCGATGCTGTCGATGTCGGGCGTGCCGGTCCATTCGCCGGCAATCCAGTGTCGTGCGTTCATGAAGATCGTTCCTTGATAGTGTGTGAGGGCTCGTCGCCCGACAGGCTCGACGCGCGGTGCAACTCCTCGCCGATGATCCCGATCAGTGCTTCCGCCGCCGCGCTCAACGGGCGGCGCGGATGATTCACGCAGACGATGTGCCGCACGATGCGAGGCGCCAGAATCGGGTACGCGCGCAACGTGCCGTGCCGCGCGGCGCGCTCGACGACGATGCGCGGCAAAATCGTCGCAAAGCGCGTGTGCTCGACGAGCTTGAGAATCGTCGAAAGCACGTCGATCTCGAAGCGGGGCGCGAGCAGCACGTCCTCGTGTTGCGCGGCGCTGTCGAGCACGCCGCGCAGGCCATGACGTTTGGTGGGCAGCACGAGTTCCAGTTCGGGCAATTGCGCGAGTTCGATTGCATGCGGCAAGTCGGGGCCATGCGCGGCGCTGGTGGCTAGCACCATCTCTTCGTCGAGCAGCGGGCGCGAGTCGAGCGACAAGCGCGCGCGCGGCTTGTTGATGAGCGCGGCATCGAGTTGCCCGCCCGCCACCCAGTCGATGAAGGTCGCGCTGTAGCCATCGGCGACGGTGACTTCGACATCGGGGTAACGCGCGTGAAAGCGCGACAGCGAATCCGCGAGCACGCTTTCCGTCACCGATGCGATCAGCCCGATGCCGACATGCCCCGTCACCACTTCATCGCGCTGCACGAGTTGCTGCCGTGCGTGGGCAAGGTCACGCACGATCGGTAAAAACAGGCGGTACATCAGCCGTCCCGCGGCGGTCGGCGCCATGCCGTGCGCGCCGCGCTCGAACAGCTGTTGATGCAGTTCGTCCTCGAGCTTGGCGATCTGCATGCTCAGGGCCGGTTGCACGATGTTCAGCCGCTTCGCGGCACGGGTGACCGAGCCGTCCTCGAATAGTGCGATGAAGTACTGGATTTGCTTGAGATCCATGTTCCCCTCAGGGCATCAGCGATGCTAATGGGGCGCGGTGACATTATCACCCTGCGTTCCTCGACGGTGCAGGGCCCCTTTTGGTAGTGCGCCCTTCAGTACGGGCGTGCGTGAGCGGTCTATTGATACGTAACTGTAAGACCGCTGTCATCCGGGCTAACACCGATATAACGACGAATGATTCGTCGCATCAGTAAACAGTATTAGATGTTATGACGCGATCTCGCTACGCTTCATCCCAATGCGCTTGCTACGGTAGCGCGCACAGATGGAGACGCTGATGAACACACGCGATGCCGCAACGCACGGCAATCCCTCATTCACCTGGGCACGAGATCACGCCGACACCGGCTCGCTGTCGCTGCGCGACTGGCTCGCGCATCTCGCGAAAACCGGCCGGGTCGCGACGATCGACAAGCCCGTCGCGCTCGAGCACGAACTCGCCGCCATTGCAAAGCGCCTCGACGGCGAACAAGCTGCGTTTTTCACGCAGCCGCACGGACATGGGATTCCCGTCGTGAGCGGCTTCATGTCGAAGCGCGCGTGGATCGCCGAAGCGATGGGCGTCGATGAATCGGCGTTGCTCGCGCGTTTTTCCGCTGCGGCCGCGGCGCCGCTCGCATCGAAACTGATTCAACGTGAAGACGCGCCCTGTCAGCAGGTGGTGCATACGAGCGGCATCGATCTCCACGCGCTGCTGCCCATTCCCACGCACAGCGAACACGACAACGGCCCGTACATCACCGCCGGTCTCGTGATCGCGCGCAATCCGCGCACCGGCGTGCAGAACGTCTCGATCAACCGCATTCAGGTGCACGGCCCCGATCGCATGGCGATCCTGCTGCTGCCGCGTCATCTCTACGCGTTCCATCGCGACGCGGAAGCCGCGGGCGATGCGCTCGACGTCGCCATCGCGATCGGCGTCGATCCTCTGACGATGCTCGCGTCGCAAGCGATCACGCCGATCGATCACGACGAACTCGAAATCGCAGGCGCGCTGCACGGTGCGCCGCTGCCGGTCGCGCGATGCGTGACGAACGGCGTGCACGTGCCGGCGTTCGCGGAGATCGTCATCGAAGGGCGCATTCTGCCGAACGTGCGCGAGCCGGAAGGTCCGTTCGGCGAATTTCCGAAGTACTACAGCGCGAAGGAAGCACGCGAAGTGATCGAAGTGACGGCCCTCACGCACCGGCGCGATCCGATCTTTCATACGATCGTGCCCGCCGAAATGGAGCATCTGCTGCTCGGCGCGATTCCGCGTGAAGCCACGTTGCTCGCGCATCTTCAGCGCAGTCATCCCGCCGTCAAGGATGTGCATCTGTCGGTGGGTGGCGTGTGCCGCTATCACCTGTGGGTGCAATTCGACAAGAAGCGCGAAGGCGAAGCGAAGAACGTCATTCTGTGCGCGTTCGGCGCGCATTACGACATCAAGCAGGTCGTCGTCGTCGATACCGATGTGAACGTGCACGATCCCGCCGAAATCGAATGGGCCATCGCGACGCGCTTCCAGGCAGACCGCGATCTCGTCGTGATAGCGGGCGCGCAAGGATCGCCGCTCGATCCGTCGACGACGGTCGGTCAGCCCGACGATGCGCCGGCGCATCTGCAAGGCGTCAGCGCGAAGATGGGTCTCGATGCGACGCGCCCCGTCGTCTACCCCGCGCATGTGTTCACGCGCGTGCGCATACCGGGCCAAGACACGGTCGACCTGCAAGCACTCGTCACCGCCGACAACAGCGCGTTCGACGCCTATCTGTCACGCGATCATGGCTGAACGAAAGAAACGCATCGTCGTCGGCATTTCGGGCGCAAGCGGCGCGGTGATCGGCGTGCGTTTGCTCGCCGCGTTGCGCCGGCTCGGCACGCACGAGACGCATCTGATCGTGTCGTCGTCGGGCGCGGTGACGGCCGCCCAGGAACTCGGCCTCGCGCGCAGTGACCTCGAAGCCGCTGCCGATGTCGTGCACAACGTGCGCGATATCGGCGCGGCCGTGGCAAGCGGATCGTTTCTGACCGAAGGCATGGTGATCGCGCCATGCTCGATGAAAACGCTCGCGGGCGTCGCGAACGGCTTCGCGGACAACCTGCTGACGCGCGCCGCCGATGTGATGCTCAAGGAGCGCCGCCGCCTCGTGCTGGTCGCGCGCGAAACCCCGCTCAATCTCGCGCATCTGCGCAACATGACGCTCGCCACGCAAATGGGCGCGATCGTGATGCCGCCGGTGCCCGCGTTCTACGCGCATCCGCAGACTATCGACGACGTGGTCGACCACACCGTCGGGCGCATTCTCGATCTGTTCGAGATCGAGCACGACGAGATTGCGCGCCGCTGGAGCGGTCTAGCCGATGAATTCGGCGGCCGCGCCGCACGTGAGGAGTAAGGTCATGAATCAGCGCGAAACCGCATTCGCCGACATGGACGCGCGCGTCGCCGGCAACGAGGTGCGCGAAGCGAGCGCACCGCGGCGTCACATCGGGCGCTCGATGCAGCGCCTCGAAGACCCGGCGATCCTGACGGGCCGTGGCCGCTATGGCGACGACATCGCTGTCAAGCCGGGCACGCTGCACGCCGCGATTCTGCGTTCGCCGCACGCGCACGCGGACCTCCTGTCGATCGATACGCAAGCCGCGTCGAAACTCGCGGGCGTGCGTGCCGTGCTCACGCGCGACGATTTGCGTCCGTGGTCGCGACCGTTCGTCGTCGGCGTGAAATCGCCGATGGAACAGTGGGCGCTCGCGATGGACCGTGTGCGCTACGTCGGCGAGCCGGTCGCGGTCGTGATGGCCGAATCGCGTGCGCTCGCGGAAGACGCGCTCGATCTCATCAAGGTCGACTACGCGATGCTCGATCCCGTGACCTCGATCGAACAGGCCGCGAAGGATGACGCGCCGGTGCTGCACGAACGCGTCGGCAGCAACGTCATCAGCGACCGGCATTTCCGCTACGGCGAGCCCGAAGCGGCCTTCGAGCGCGCGCCGCATCGCGTGAAGCTGGTCGCGCATTATCCGCGCAACACCTGCGCGCCGATCGAGTGCGGCGTGGTCATCGCCGAGTATCTTTCGGGCGAAGAAGGCTACGACGTCACGTCCAATTTCATGGGGCCGTTCTCGCTGCACGCCGTCATGGCGATGGCGTTGAACGTGCCTGCCAATCGGCTGCGTCATAAGGCCCCGCGCGATTCCGGCGGCAGCTTCGGCGTGAAGCAGGCGGTGTTTCCGTATGTCGTGCTGATGTGCCTCGCGTCGCGCAAGGCCGGCGCGCCGGTGAAGTGGGTCGAGGATCGGCTCGAACACTTGAGCGCGGCGACATCGGCGACGGCGCGTGTTTCAACCATAGAAGCGGCAGTCGAAGCCGATGGCCGGATCGTCGCGCTGTCTTACGATCAGTTGGAAGACGTCGGCGGCTACGTGCGCGCGCCCGAGCCGGCGACGTTCTACCGGATGCACGGCTGCCTGACGGGCGCATACGCGATCCCGAATCTGCTCGTGCGCAATCGCGTCGTGCTGACGAACAAGACGCCGACGGGGCTGGTGCGCGGCTTCGGCGGCCCGCAGGTGTACTTCGCGCTGGAGCGGCTGATCCAGCGTATCGCGATCGAACTGAAGCTCGATGTGCTCGACGTGTATCGCCGCAACTTCGTTCCCGCCGATGCGTTCCCGTATCGCGCAGCGGCGGGCGCCCTGCTCGATTCGGGCAACTATCAGAAAGCGCTGCGCCGTTCACTCGACGAAGGCGGATACCGGGAACTCGTTGCGCGCCGCGACGCCGCGCGCAACGAAGGGCGGCTGTATGGCATCGGCTTCGCGGCGATCGTCGAGCCTTCGGTATCGAACATGGGCTACATCACGACCGTGATGCCAGCCGACGCACGCAAAAAAACCGGGCCGAAGAACGGCGCGATCGCGAGCGCGACCGTCAGCGTCGATCTGCTCGGCGGCGTGGTCGTCACGATCGCATCGACGCCTGCGGGCCAGGGCCACATGACCGTGTGCGCGCAAGTTGTCGCCGATGTGCTCGGGCTCGATCCGAAGGACATCGTCGTCAACGTCGAATTCGATACGCACAAGGACGCCTGGTCCGTCGCGGCAGGCAATTATTCGAGCCGCTTCGCGGGCGCGGTGGCGGGCACGGTGCATCTCGCCGCGACGCGCGTGCGCGACAAGCTCGCCCGCGTGCTCGCGAAGCAGTTCAACTGCGCGCCCGGCGACGTGCGCTTCGAAGGCGCGCGCGTCTTTCCGCACGACGCCGAAGACCGCGCGCTGCCGTTCGCGCGTGCCGCGAGCAATGCGGCGCACTGGGCGCCCGCGCTCCTGCCCGAAGGCGAAGAGCCGGGCCTGCGCGAAACCGTGTTCTGGTCGCCGCCGCACATGGATGCGCCCGACGAACAGGACCGCATCAATACCTCGGCGGCATACGGCTTCGCGTTCGACATGTGCGGGGTCGAAGTGGATCGCGCGACGGGACGCGTGTGCATCGACCGGTATGTGACCGTGCACGACGCCGGCACCCTCCTCAATCCCGCACTCGCCGATGGCCAGATTCGCGGCGCGTTCGCGCAAGGCCTCGGCGCGGCGCTCATGGAAGAGTTCCGCTACGGCGCGGACGGCAGCTTCCAGTCCGGCACGCTCGCCGACTATCTGATGCCGACCACCTGCGAAGTGCCCGATCCGCTGATCGTGCATCTGGAGACGCCTTCGCCGTTCACGCCGCTTGGCGCGAAGGGTCTCGGCGAAGGCAACAACATGAGCACGCCGCCGTGCATTGCGAATGCGGTGGCGGACGCGCTCGGCGTCGAAGAGATTCGCCTGCCGCTCACGCCGCCCCGAGTGATGGCGATGATCGGCATGGACGATCCCGAACCGTCGCGGCCGGAATATCGCGAGGCGCCCGCCGCGAAGCCGGCGACGCCAGGCGGCGGTCGCGCACTGACGGCGCAGGGCGCGGTCGACCTGCCCGCGACACCCGAAGCCGTGTTCGCCGTGCTGCTCGATCCGAAGGCACTCGCTAAGGTCATTCCCGGCTGTCACGCGCTCGAAGAGACGGCGCCGAACCAGTATCGCGCGGACGTGACCGTCGGCGTCGGCATGATCAAGGCGCGTTTCGAGGCGCGCATCGGCTTGTCGGAGATCGATGCGCCGCGCCGCCTGCGACTCGCTGGCGCGGGCATCTCGCCGCTCGGCAGCGCGCGCGGCAGCGGTCTCGTCGAACTGACGCCGCAAGGCGCTGGCACGCGGCTCACCTACGACTACGAAGCACAGGTATCAGGCAAGGTTGCGGCGGTCGGCGGCCGGATGCTCGAAGGCGCAGCGAAGGTCGTGCTCAAGCAGTTGTTCGAATCGCTCGGACGGCAGGCGGCGGGCGAGCCCGTGCAAGCGCACGGATCGTGGATCGCAAGACTCCTTGCACGTTTCAGGAGACACGCATGAAGCCCGCACCCTTCGATTACCTGCGCGCGATGACCGCGCAAGACGCGCTCGACGCGCTCGCGCAATACGGCGAGGACGCCCGCGTGCTGGCGGGCGGCCAGTCGCTGATGGCCGTGCTCAATATGCGGCTCGCACAGCCGAAGGTGCTCGTCGATATCTCGCGCACCGCCGAACTCGATGCCGTGCGCGTGGACAAGCAGGCGCGGCATCTCGTGGTGAACGCCGCGGCGACGCAAGGCAGCGTCGAATGGCGCAGCACGCTCAGCGACGAAGCGCCGCTGCTCGCGATGGCCTTCCCGCATATCTCGCACTTTCAGATTCGCAATCGCGGAACCGTATGCGGATCGATCGCGCATGCGGACCCGAGCGCTGAGTTGCCGCTCGTGCTTGCGGCGCTCGGCGGTGACGTGATCCTGCGCTCACGAAAGAGGCGCCGCACGCTCGCGGCGCAGGACTTCTTTCAGGGAATGCTGATGACCGCGCGCGAGCCCGACGAACTCGTCGAAGCCGTGCGCTTCCCGCTGCGCAAGGAAGGCGAGCGCTATGCATTCGCGGAATTTTCCGCGCGGCACGGCGATTTCGCGATCGTCGCGTGCGCGGCCGTGGTCACCGACGAGTCGATCCGCATTGCTGTCGGCGGCGTCGCGGACCGGCCAGTGACGGAGCGATGGCCGCGTCTGGGAGGCGACGACCTGCGCGGCGCACTGAACGATTTGAGCTGGAAACTGAACGCGCAGGACGAAGCGCACATCAGCGCGAAATATCGCCGGAATCTGGTCCGGCAACTCGGATGGCGCGTGATCGAGGAGGCAAAGTGAGCAAGATGTCGGACACCATCATGCGGCACGGCGAAGTGCGGCGCATCGCGCTGACGCTGAACGGCCGCGAACGAAGCGGCTATTGCGAGCCGCGCGAACTGCTGTCGGACTTCATCCGGCACGAACTCGGCGCGACGGGCACGCACGTCGGCTGCGAACATGGCGTGTGCGGTGCATGTACGGTGCAGGTCGATGGCGTCGCGGCGCGCTCGTGCCTGATGCTCGCGGTGCAGGCCGATGGGCGGCGTATCGATACCGTCGAAGGCCTTGCGCCCGATCAGACGCTTGGCGACCTGCAGCAGGCGTTCCAGCGGCATCACGCGCTGCAATGCGGCTTTTGCACGGCTGGCATTCTGATGTCGTGCGCGGATTATCTGCGGCGCGTGCCCGATCCTTCCGAAGAGCAAGTGCGCGAGATGCTCTCGGGTCATATCTGCCGCTGTACGGGCTACACGCCCATCGTGGCCGCGGTGCTCGACGTGGCGGCGCGCCGCCGGGCCGAGGCAAGCGCGAAGGAGGCCGAACATGCTTGACCTCGGACGCACGTTCCTGCAAAGCGTCGAGCGCAGTCCGAACGCGCTCGCGCTCGTCGATGGCGATGTGCAACTGACGTACGCGCAGTGGCATCGCATGATCCTGAATGTCGCCGATGGCCTGCGCGAGCTCGGCCTGGAACGCGGCGACCGGCTGCTCGTCGTGCTGCAAAACCGCTGGGAAATGGCGACGCTGCATTGGGCCGGACAGTTCGCGGGCATCGTGATCGTGCCGCTCAACTGGCGCGCGAAGCCGGAAGAAGTCGACTACTGCGTGACCGACGCGGGGGCGAAGGCGATCGTCTACGAACCCGTCAGCGCCGATTCCGTCGCGCAGAGCGCCGCCGCGCAAAAAGTGCCGCGCGTCGCACTCGACGATGCGCTCGGCCGCACCACCACCTTCGATGCGCTCATCGTCGAACGAACGCGCAGCGGCGACGTGACCGACACGACGCACGCCACCGCGGACGACATCTCGCTGATCCTCTACACGTCCGGCACGACGGGCAAAGGCAAGGGCGTGCCGCGCCGACATCGGCATGAACGCGCGGGCGCGCTCGCGCACGTCGCGCAGAACCTCTACAGGCGCGGCGAACGCACGCTCGGCGTGATGCCGCTCTATCACACGATGGGCGTGCGCTCGCTGCTCGCGATGGCGCTCGTCGATGGCCTGTTCGTCTGCGTGCGGCGCTGGAACGCGAAGCTCGCGCTCGAATGCATCTCGAAGCACGCGCTCACCTGCCTCTATCTCGTGCCGACGCTCTATCACGATCTGCTCGCCGACAGCGCGTTCGCGAGCACGGACACGTCGTCGGTCAGAAAGCTCGGCTTCGCCGGCGCACCGATGAACGACGGCCTGCTCAAGCGCCTTTCGGCCGCGTTCGAGCCGGAGCTCTTCGTCAATCACTACGGCTCGTCCGAGGTCTACACGTTCAGCATCGACCAGGACGCGACGAAGAAACCGGGCAGCGCGGGCCGCGCGGGCATCAATACGCGGCTGCGCGTCGTGAAGCTCGATGCGCTCTCGCCCAACGAGATCGCCGAAGCCGGCGAAGAAGGACAGATCATCGTGGACCTGCTCGGCGACGAAGCCTTCGAAGGCTACTGGAATCGTCCGGACGCGAATGCGAAGTGCCTGCGCGAGGGCTGGTACTTCACCGGGGACACGGGCTATCTCGACCGCGACGGCGATCTGTATGTGACGGGCCGCGTCGACGACATGATCATCAGCGGCGGAGAAAACATCTCACCGGTGGACATCGAATCGGTGCTTTCGCTGCATCCCGCCGTCGATGAAGTCGCGGTCGCGGGCATCAAGGACGAGCGCTGGGGGCAACGTGTGGTCGCATTCATCAAGCGCCGCGAGTACGTCGATGCCGACTCGCTCGATGCATGGTGCCGTCAGTCGGACCTCGTCAACTTCAAGCGTCCGCGCGATTACGTGTTCGTCGACGACATCCCGAAGTCGCCCGTCGGCAAGATCCTGCGCCGCAAGCTGCAAGCGGGCGAGTACACGCCCGATTCACACGCCCTGCCCGCGCAATCTACAGCAACCACCAAGGAGTAACCCACAATGAGTGATCTCAACCATCGCGGCCAGACGCTGCTGCAAGACCTCGACGGCTTCTCGGTCGAAATCGACGCGCAGCGCGAGCGCGCCGACATCATCCTGCATCGGCCGCCGTTCAACGTCATTTCGATGCACGCACGCGATCAATTGCGCGCCGTGTTCGAAGCCCTGGACAAGGACGACCGCGTGCGCGTGATCGTCGTGCGCGCGAAGGGCGAGCATTTTTCGAGCGGCGGCGACATCAAGGGCTTTCTGGAAGCATCGCCGGAACACGTGTCGAAGCTCGCGTGGAATATCGCGGCGCCCGCGCGCTGCTCGAAGCCGGTGATTGCGGCCAATCGCGGCTTCTGCTTCGGCGTGGGCTTCGAGTTGTCGCTGGCGTGCGATTTCCGGATCGTCACCGATACGACCTTCTATGCGCTGCCGGAGCAGAAGCTCGGCCAGATTCCCGGCTCGGGCGGTTCGGCGCGTTTGCAGTCGATGGTCGGCATCGGCCGCACGAAGGACATCGTGATGCGCTCGCGCCGCATTCCCGGCGAGCAGGCGTACGAGTGGGGCATCGCGGTCGAATTCGTCGCGGACGCCGAACTCGAAGCGGCGACGGACGCGCTCGTCGACGAACTGCGCGCATTCTCGCCGCTCGCGCAACGCACCGCGAAGAAGCTCTTGAACGATTCGGAAGATGCGCCCTTGTCGATCGCGATCGAACTCGAAGGCCATTGCTATAGCCGTCTGCGCTCGTCGGACGATTTCCGCGAAGGCGTCGAAGCGTTTCATGGCAAGCGCAAGCCGGTGTTTCGCGGCAGCTGATACCTGACACGCCGCGCGGCGGACGAGACAAGAGGAGACAACGCGATGAATCGCTTCGACTACGTGATCGTAGGCGGCGGCTCGGCCGGATGCGTGCTCGCGCATCGGCTGTCGGCCGAGCCGCGGGTGCGCGTCGCGCTGATCGAGGCGGGCGCCGATACGCCGCCGGGCGCGGTGCCCGCGGCGATTCTCGACAGCTATCCGATGCCCGTCTTCTGCGGCGACGCGTACATCTGGCCCGATCTGAAAGCGAAGGCCACACAGCACGCCGCGCCGCGCGTCTACGAACAGGGCCGCGTGATGGGCGGCGGCTCGAGCATCAACGTGCAATCGGCCAATCGCGGCCTGCCGCGCGACTACGACGAATGGGCTGCGAACGGCGCCGAAGGCTGGTCGTGGCGCGATGTGCTGCCGTACTTTCGCAAGCTCGAACGCGACGTGAACTTTCCCGGCGGCGAATTGCACGGCAGCGACGGACCGGTGCCGATCCGCCGGATCATGCCGAAGGACTGGCCGGCGTTCTGCCATGCATTCGCGCAGGGTTTGCGCGCGAACGGCTTCGCGGAACTTCAGGATCAGAACGGCGAATTCGGCGACGGCTTCTTTCCGGGCGCGTTCTCGAACATCGACGACAAGCGCGTGTCGACAGCCATCGCGTATCTCGACGAAGCCACGCGCAAGCGTCCGAACCTCAGCATCTATTCGAATCTGCGTGTCGAACGCATCGTGATGACAGGTGCGACGGCCCGCGGTGTCGTCGCGATCGCGGCGAACGGCGAGCGCGTGGGTTTCGATGCGGGCGAGGTGGTGCTGAGCGCGGGCGCGTTGCAGTCGCCCGCGATGCTGATGCGCGCCGGTATCGGCGATGCGCGCCAACTCGTGGCGATGGGTATTCCGTGTGTGGCCGACGTGCCGGGCGTCGGACGCAATCTGCAGGATCATCCGTCGCTCACCTTCTGTCATTTTCTCGAGCCGCGCTTTCGCATGCCGCTCGCGCGCCGCCGCGCGAGCATGATGGCCGCGCGCATGAGTTCGGGCGTCGCGGGCTGCGACGAGTCGGACCTGTATTTGTCGAGCGCGACGCGCGCCGCGTGGCATGCGCTCGGCAACCGGCTCAGCCTCTTTTTCCTCTGGTGCAACCGGCCGTATTCGCGAGGCCGCGTGCAACTGGCATCGCCCGATGCGGCCGTTGCGCCGCGCGTCGATCTGAATCTGCTCGACGACGAACGTGATTTGCAGCGGCTCGCCGCCGGCGTGCGGACGCTGGCGCGCGTCGTCGACGCATCCGGTCTTGGCCGCGATTCACGTGACTTCTTCCCGGCCGCGTTCTCACCGCGCGTGAAGGCGCTGAGCAAGGTCGGTGAAGGCAATGCGCTTCTGACTTCGATCCTCGGCGTGCTGCTCGATACGCCCGCGCCGCTGCGGCGTCTGCTGATCGAACGCTTCTTCACGCGCGGTCTGCAGATGACTTCGCTGCTCCGCGACGAGCGCGCGCTCGCCGATTTCATCCGCGCGAACGTGTTCGGCGTGTGGCATGCGAGCGGCACGTGCCGCATGGGCGGCGCGCAGGACCGCGACGCGGTCACCGATACCGAAGGCCGCGTGCGAGGCACGCGCGGGCTGCGCGTCGTGGATGCATCGCTGATGCCGCGACTGCCATCGGCGAATACGAACATACCGACCATCATGATCGCCGAGAAGATCGCCGATGCGATGGTCGCCCAGCGACGGGCGAGCGTGGCATCGCCGTTCGCCTCCGCGCACTGACGATTTTTCAACCTCGACAAGAGCGCGCATCCAACAAAGCGCGCCTGTGACACAAAGGAGATGCAAATGTCTGTAGCAGCGCAAGACGGGGCCACCGTGCTTTCGGTCAATCAGCGCCAGGTGATGGGCGCTGTGATGGCTTCATGCTTCGGCTGGGCCCTCGACCTGTTCGACCTGTTCGTATTGTTGTATGTCGCGCCGGTTGTCGGGCGTCTGTTCTTTCCGTCCGAACATGCGATGCTCTCGCTCGCGGCGGTGTACGCGTCCTTCGCGGTGACGCTGCTGATGCGCCCGCTCGGTTCCGCGCTGTTCGGCTCCTATGCCGACCGTCATGGCCGCAAGGGTGCGATGATCGTCGCGGTCGTCGGCGTCGGGCTTTCGACGGCGGCCTTCGGCGCGCTGCCGACGGTCGCCCAGGTCGGGCTCGTGGCTCCGGTCCTGTTTCTGCTGCTGCGTCTCGTGCAGGGCGTGTTCGTCGGCGGCGTGGTGGCGTCGACGCATACGATCGGCACCGAATCCGTCGCGCCGAAGTATCGCGGCGCGGTGTCCGGTCTCATCGGTGGGGGCGGGGCCGGGCTCGGCGCGTTGCTCGCATCGCTCACGTATCTGGCGATGTCCGCGGTCTTTCCCGGCGATGCGTTCGACGCCTGGGGCTGGCGTTGCATGTTCTTCACAGGCATCCTGAGTTCGGTGCTCGGTCTGTTCGTGTTCAACGGTCTGGAAGAATCGCCGCTCTGGAAGAAGCTCGCCGCGGAAAAAGCTGCGAAAGCCGCTGAACAGAAGAAGATCGTCAACGCCGACAACGCGCGCTCGCCGATCCGCACGCTGTTCTCGCGGGAATATCGCGGCGTGCTGTTCGTCAATCTGCTGCTGACTATCGGCGGCGGCAGCGGCTACTACCTCACATCAGGCTATCTGCCGACCTTCCTGAAAGTCGTGAGTCATGCGCCGAACGGCGCCGCCGCCGCGATCCTGATGATCTGCAGCGTGGCCGTGGTGATCGCATCGGTCGCGGCAGGGCACGTCAGTACGTTCATCGGACGCAAGGGCGCGTTTATCTGGATCGGCATCATCCGGCTCATCGCGATGCCAGCGCTGTTCCTGCTGCTGCCGACAGCGCAAAGCATCACGATGGTCGGCGTCTACGCGGTGCTGCTTTCCGCGCTCGGCAGCGCCGGCTATGCGCCCGTGCTGATTTTCCTGAACGAACGCTTCCCGACCGCGATCCGCGCGACCGGCACGGGTCTGTCGTGGAACATCGGCTTCGCGATCGGCGGAATGATGCCGACCTTCGTTTCCCTCGTCGCGAAGGACGCGGGCCAGTTGCCGTCGACGCTCGCGATCTTCGTCGGTGCGATCAGCGTGATCTTTCTCGTGGGCGCGTTCGTGGTGCCCGAGACGCTCGGCAAGCTCGAAGGCGGTTCCGCGCGCAGTCGATCCTGAGTCATTGGACGTAACGGCGCACGCCAACGGGCGCACGCCTTTCCCTATAGCCGGAGACATCGATGAAATACGAAGAAGACGTTCGTGCGCGTTCCTACAAGTTCCGTGACGAGTATGTCAATGCCACGCCATGGTGGTATCGCGGCGAAATGCACCTCGGCTTCACATTGCTCTTCACCGGCGGCGTGATCGTGTATTGCCTGATGCAGCTTCATGCACCGACGCCTGCCGAATGGCTGGCGGTCATTCCGCTCTTTCTGTTCGGCAACTGGGCGGAATGGGCGGCGCACCGCTACGTGCTGCATCGTCCGACGAAGTATTTCAGCATGATCTACAAGCGCCATTGCGCGGTCCATCACCGGTTCTTCACGCATGTGACGCTTGAATACAAGGGCCACCGTCACTGGCGCGCGCTGCTGTTTCCGCCTTTTGCGCCGGTTGCGTTCGTGCTGGCGGCCGTGCCGTTCGCGCTCGTGATTGGGCTCGTATTCTCCCGCAACGCAGGTTACATCGCGCTGCTCACGATGGCGGCGTACTTTCTGATGTACGAGGGCCTGCATACGCTTTCACACGTCACCGACAGCCCGTTGCTCGACCGCTTTCCGCTCGTCAACACAGTGCGGCGCCTGCACGCCACACACCACGATCCCGAAGTGATGGCGACACAGAACTTCAACCTCACGTTCCCGATCTGCGACACGCTGTTCGGCACGCGCAGCGACGTTCCGAGCCGCGCGCGCGAACCGTTGGAACGCGGCCGCTAAGGCGCCTGGTTCCCCAAAACACCCGTCGTCACGCGCTTTATCTCATCAGTGATAATCGTGATGAGCGCCTGGGCGGCCGGTCCGATCGGCCGCTTCGGATGCGTGACCTGAATGATGTGGCGCACGATCGGCGGCGACGCTATCGTGCGTGCGCGCAAGCGCCCTTCCTCCACTTTCGCCTGCACGACGACGCGCGGCAGGATGGTCGCGACACCGCTCTGCTCGACGAACTGCACGATGGTGCTGAGCAGATCGATCTCGAACTTCGGCTTGATGACGACGTCAGCCGCCATCAGCGCGGCATCGAGCGCGCCGCGCAGGCCGTTGCGGCGCGTGGGCAACACGAATTCGATGTCCGACTGCTGCGTGAGATCGATCTCGTCGGGCAGCTTTGGGCCGTGCTCCACGCTCGTCACCAGCACCATTTCCTCGACCAGCAACGGCTCTACGTGCAGCGTCAGCCGTCCGCGCGGCTTGTTGATGATGGCGGCATCGAGCCGGCCCGATTCGACAGCGTCGATCAGCTGCGCGCTGAAGCCATCGGCGACGGAGACTTCGACTTGCGGGAAAAGCGCATCGAATCGGGCGAGCGATTCGGGCAATACGCTCTGCGCCTCCGACGACACCATTCCCAGCGACACGCGGCCCGTCACGATGACATCGCGACGGCTCAGGTGTTCGCGTGCGTGATCGATGTCGCGCATGATCGGGGTGTAAAGGCGGTACATCAACCGTGCGGCTTCGGTCGGCGCCATGCCGTGCGGCCCCCGCTCGAAGAGCTTCTGCCGAATCTCCGTTTCGAGCTTGGCGATCTGCATGCTGAGCGCCGGTTGCGCGATGTTGAGCCGCCTGGCGGCGCGCGTGACGGTGCCTTCTTCGAAAAGCGCGATGAAGTACTGGATCTGCTTCAGTTCCACGGGACATGGCGTATACGTGACGGGCCGACGAAGATAGTACCGCGCACCGTCTTTCATGAGGTGAGCGTCGTATGACTAACCCACGGTATCGAGTCGCTGTTCCCAGCTGAGCGTTCCTATGCGTGCGACGATCGCGCAACTGATGGGCGCCGATCTCTCCAGGATTCTGCCCGGCACGCTACGTACAGATGCGCTTGGGAGGGTGGTGTGGGGCCAACCTGGCCGGCTTTCGCGCGCGCTGTACCGAGGCTGGCACCTGCCGTCGGCTGACACGTTAGATACTGGAACGAAAGACGCGCAGTTCAGCGTTGTTGAGGATAACTCGCGAATCGGGCGAGCCCTCAAGGTTCCGGCCGCGTTGCGCCGAGCGGTGTACTTGCGGGAGCCTGTCGCGGCCGACCGGCAAGCCAATCGCCGAAAGAGAGTATCGGGCGTGCGAGAAGCCGCTTTCGGGGTAGCGCTCGAAAATCCGGTTGATCTCCGCGACAAGCGGACGGACACGCTCTGGCAACGGCGCGTCAGGCCCCAACGTCAAGGCGGTCTGTCCAAACCTGACAGGTCCGGCCTTGATCATGGCACGCAGCGCGGAATTCGCACTGCCGCGCCCAAACAGTTCAGTGCCATATGCACGGATCATGGCCCGCACAATTGCTTCGGCTGCCGGTGTAAGCGGCGGCATGACCTCAATCAGGCGCAGTTGCGATGAACGGACGTCCGGCGCGGTGAAGCGTCCGATATCGTCGATATCTGATTCCAAACGCTGCGCCGGCAGATCCGCGCTAAAGAGCAGGATCCGGATGCGTTCATAGAGCGCGTCTTCGGCGGGATCGATGACAGCGGTGTCCGTCATTCTCTTTTCCTCGCGCTGAGTTGAGCCCAAACGGCTCGGGATATCGAACCAGAAGCGGATCGACAGGTGTCCAACTCGCGTCCGGCCAGAGGTTGCTGACCGGCGCGCTAGGTCCGTCGAACATACCGGTCCGAAACAACCGAGCGTTGCTGGATCCATGCGATAGCAAGCTCGAGTGCTTCGTCGCGAGCCTCCTGGGCGTTGGCAAAGTCCACATCGACGCCGAGCGTGCGTGTATCGCCGGCCCGGCCGGTGACAATGGCCGCCGCCGCGTAGCGACCCGTCTCCGTGGGGGTTACCATCGGCCGAATCTCGTAGCCGTGATACTCCATCACTTTGTCCGTTTGCATATGACACCTCCGCAAAGCGTCGCGGCGCACCGAGGCGCGAGGCGACGCGGTTTTTCAATCAGTCCTGCAGCCCGCGGCTTGCCGCGTAGACCTAAGCCCGCGACACCGGCATGCGCGAGCAACGTTTCAATGACCGCGGGCGTCGCCCGCGCGTCCGCCCGGCCTGCGCTGCCAGCCCGGCACCCGCGCGTCACGGCGAGGACGACACGCCTGTCGTTGCGATCGCGCAGCCATTCAGCCTGCGTGTCCCGGCACTACGATGTCGGGCGTGCGGCTACCTGGCACGAGGGGCGTCTCCGATCTTTCCCAACCGCCATTGCCGGCGGCTTGCCGGCTTACACGCGGTGAGCCGCCCGGGTGAAGCGCGTCGAGAAACGTTCTGCCCTTCCCTGACAGGTACGCGCGGCGTGCGCCCGAGGCGCAATGTTCCAGCATGACCAGCTGGCGCTCGAGCAGGGCGTCGAGCTCGGCGCGATTCATGTCGAGCTGGTCCGGCGCCTGGCGAACCACTATCAGGGTCGCAAATTCGTGTGGACTGAGCATTTCCGTCTCCCATAAAACACAGCCCCTTTAGCAGGCGCACGATGCACAAAAACGACACGCGCTTACTTCAGGCCGTACAAGGGCCGCGCTGCCAAGCAGCGTGGCGCTGTTACGCGAGGAAGCGCGCTGGCGAACCGGCGTCGTCTGGACAGCCCGCGTTGGGTGGCGGGTCTCGTGTAATGCGTCGTTTCATGTTCGGCCTCCGGTTCGGGGGCTTGCGTCCGCCGCTGATCGACAGCCCCCTTGTCAATTGGGATCTCGATCGCTGCCAGGCGACGCCCCGGCACGGACGCGACGATCTCGGCGCAGTCCTCGCTGCTGCGACGGTTGACGGAAAGAAAGGATGCGCATCGCGCGCAGGCTCGCGGGAAAGCCGCAAAGACGCCGGCCATCCGCCGGTGCAGGCGGTCGAATTCGCCTGGCCGGTCGATGCCGAAGAAAAGATCGCTCATGGCTGGCTCCCTGAAACCGGGCCTCTCACGAAGAACGAACCGGACCACGCGCTCCAGTTCGCCCGTCCGTGGAAAAACACCGCCGACAAACAAATCGAAACACGCAGCGCTTATCGCGACTGCCTGAGCGATGATCAAAATAGCGCAAGGAACGGAAATTTCAAGTGGCCCTGCAACATGTCACTCAGGAGGCTGCATGGACCTTTTCGATATGCTTCGGGAACAGATGGACAGCGTGCGCCTGCCACTCTTTGCCGTCACGGTCACGGCGGCTGCGCAGGTGAATACGCCGCTCATCGCGATACTCCACTGGCACGGTTTCCGGCGAGCGACACCGCTTGTCCTGCCCGGCGTTGATATCACTCCACGGCCCGTGCCGGCCTCGGCGATCCAGCTTGATGCGCCGTGGCACAGTTTCGAGACCGTGGACACCGTGCTGCTGGATGCGGCATGGCAATCCGGTGCGTGGGATGTCGAGCGCGTCGAGCGGCGCGGCTGCAATGTGGTCGGCGCCGGCGCCACCGAGGCGCTCGCCTGCCGTCAGGCGTTCGGCAACTATGGAGAGGACGTGGCACGCGGTCCGCAGCTTCTCGGTGAGGAAACCGGTCGCGAGGGCTTTGGCGTGCATGAAAGGATGCTCGCTGAAAAACTGGTCACGGCGCCGCCGATCCAGTGACACGGCACCGTTAAGGGCGGCGCCGTCCGGCCGGACACGGACGGGGGTCTCATCAGGTCACACCACTGCGCTGGTCGCCCTCGTTAGATGCGAAAAGTTCTGAGGATTTTCCGCCGAAGGCGCTGGCAGAGAGGGTTGGTAGCGCCGACGTGGGGGCTGACATGAGGCGTCGTGGCGTCACGCATCTGAGTGTCACATGTATCTTGAAATTTTTAGTCAGTGAAGCTAAGTTATATCCAGCTCAGGCAGTGTGCCCCATGATCCACGGGTCGCACACTGCGTGTTTCGATTTGTTTGCCCCGCAGCATGGCAGGCGAACTGGAGCGCGCAAGCCCGTTCTCTTCCTTGCTGCCTCTGAGGAGAAAACGATGAGCAACCTCCATCCACGCTCGGACTCCCCTCTGATCGAGCGCCTCCACCGCACGACGGCCTCTCTTGCCGACGTTCTGCGACCGCTCCCTGAGCGCGCCCGTCGCATGCTCCATGCACAGGTCAATGCGATGCGACCCACGATCCGACAGTTGAGATCACGCATGCGCAGACGCTAGCCGGCGGTGATCAGACAGGCCATACAACGCCAACGCCTTTCACCACGCCGGCGACAGTTGCGTTGCGCCAGATCATGACAATGGTGATCCGACGAAGACGGTCAGAACCGAGCCGCGCAACGGCTACGAGATTCGTATCCGGACGGTCCTCGTGCATGGCGTGCGAAACATGGCCTGCGCGGAGGGCCCAGCGAAAGGTATGCCGCGCTAGTGCAGATCGCCCACGAAGGTGAGCTCTACGTGGACTGGCACCCCTGCCGCAGTGTCACCAACGCTGGGCCAGTCGCGAGCAGGCCGAAGCACAGGCCCTGGGCTACGCAGTCAGACTGCTCGAGCGTCGCCCGTTTCACGGACCGTCGCCGGATTTTCCCGCGGCAGCCTGACGCGGCCTGGCAGAACGTGAGAAGAGTACACAGTTCCGAAGGTGGTCATGATGGAACTTCACATGCATTCGCACCATTTCGATCGCCGCATGCCTGAGTGGCCAGCAGCGGTCATCGGCGGTTGCGTAGCAGGCGCGGTTTTCCTGGTGATCGAACTCTTCGCCATGCGGGTCGCTGGACAATCCCTGTGGGTGCCGCTACGGATGATTGCTGCGATCGTGATGGGGCGTGACGCGCTGCAAGCCGCGCCATTCGCATCAGGCGTCGTGGCGGTGGCGCTGGTCACCCACTTTGTGCTGTCGATTTTCTTCGCCGTCATTCTCGCTGTAATCATGGTGCCTTTCAGCCTGGATTCAAATGTCGGACTAGCGTCGCTGGTGGGCGTGGTTTTTGGCGTGCTCCTGTACGTGATCAATTTCCACGACATGACATACCTGTTCCCGTGGTTTGCCGATGCGCGAGGCTGGGTGAGTTTTCTCAATCACATCCTGTTCGGGCTGGTGGCGACTGACACGTATCTGACTCTGGAAGGCCGGGAGTCGGACGTCAATGGAAGGACGAGCGCCGGTTGAACAGGACCAACATTCAGGTGGGCGCCCGGTGATGATCCGGACGCATCGAGTGAGGCGGGGGTTCTCGAGTGCGTGTCTAAACATTAGCAGGATCACTAATGAGATTTAGGCAAGGCTGCCACGGATGACGAGGCATCAAGGGTGCCGGGATGCGCTGAAAATCCCTGCTCGCCGGGGATGCCGGCTCTGCGTGCTGCGTAGGGTCGCGGACGGCCGGGCGATACCATTAGGCGGTGGGCCATGGACAGGTTTGAGATGAAAACGGCGATCAGTTACCGTAATGTCGCGAAACTTTCCCGTCCCGGGCTGCAAGACCTGATCAGCCGGCTCACGGATCGGCGTCTGACGCCCCATCTGTCGCACTTCCCGGCCGGGCTGGTACGGCTGCAGGCGATGCTGGAAAGGAGCCTGCATCGCAGTCTCTACTACGTCCGGCTCAGGCTGGTGCTACCGGGCGCAACGCTTGCGTGCGGCCACGATGCGCCGAAGCCAGAGACGGCGATCGAGCATGCCATCACTGAACTGGAGCGGCAACTGGAACGCCACGTCGCACACCTGCGTCACGAGGACGCCTGGCGTCGCAAGGAGCGGCGCGCCGGGTTGCGGCAACTCAGGACGGCGGTGGCCGAACAGACGGACGCCGCGTCCACGCTGTTCGGCGAGACCGTTCGTCCGCTGCTCGCGTCGCTGCAGCGCTTCGTGCAGCGGGAACTCGCCTATCTTCAGACGCGGGGTGATCTCGCTTCGGACGACCCATCGGTCGACGATATTGTCGACGAGGCGCTCGCGCGCGCCTGCGAGCGGTTTGCCGAGCGCCCGCGTCGGCTCGAACCGCTGCAGTGGCTCTACCAGATCGCACTGGAACTGCTTGAAGCAGAAGTCGCACATCGCCAGATGGAGGAAGGCCGATGCATCTCGCTTGAGGGCCGGCTGCCCGTCCAGCTGCACGAACCGCGTGAAGACGATGACGAGCTGCTGTTCGAGTACTGGCAGCCCGATGAAGTGCTGCGCCTTGAGGACGTGGTGCCAGCGACGGACGGCACGCCTGAGGACGCCGTCATCTCGAGGGAGCTGCGCGAGCTGGTCGCCGCGCTTCTCGCCGAGCTGCCAGAGCCATGGCGTCGCGCCGTGACGCTCTGCCGTCTTGAAGCGCAGCCGGAAGCCGCCGCGGCACAGGTTCTGGGGATCACGGAGGAGGAACTCCGGCACCGGCTTGCCCATGCCGACGCTTTTCTCACGGCGAGGCTCGGTGATCTGCGGCTGACACCGCAGCCGTCGGTCGAGCCTGCCGGTTACATCGCGCGGGGCACGCTGCCGCCTGCATCCGGCCTTTCCAGGGATTTTGACGAGGCGACGCGGCGCGATACCCCACAGGGGGCACGGCCCGTTCATGATTGAGTGCGGACGCTGCAACGTCCGAACCAATGACGGAGGGCAACGATGAAAACAGCCACGAGACCAACGCGAGACCTATGTGGACCGATCATGCGAGCAGGATCATGAAACTCATGCCCTTGCATGACCGGGTCGTGCTCAGGCGCGTGCCGCAGGAGCGTACGACCGCAGCCGGTATCGTCATCCCCGATACTGCGGGCGAAAAGCCGGACGAGGGAGAAGTCATCGCGATAGGCCCCGGCAGGCGGCTTGAGGACGGTCGCCTTTGTGCGCCCGACGTCAACGTCGGCGACCGCGTACTGTTCGGCCCGGCCCCATAGGCCCTTGCCCGGTGCAACTGTGCTTCGTTTGACAGGTCAGGAGGTAGCGCGAAATGTCTGCCAAAGATGTCAGGTTTCATGAACTCGCCCGCCAGCATATTCTCACGGGCGTCAACATCCTTGCCGATGCGGTCAAGGTCACGCTCGGCCCCAGGGGGCGAAATGTCGTCCTCGAGCGCGCGTACGGCGCACCGACCGTCACCAAGGACGGCGTGTCGGTCGCGAAGGAGATCGAGCTGAGCGACAGGTTCGAGAACATGGGGGCGCAGATGGTCAGGCAGGTCGCCGCCAAAACCTCGGATGTCGCCGGTGATGGTACAACCACCGCCACCGTGCTCGCCCAGGCCATCGTACGGGAAGGTATGAAGTACGTTGCCTCGGGCCTGAACCCGATCGACCTCAAGCGTGGCATCGACCAGGCCACCGCGGCGATTGTCGAGGAGCTCAGGAAGCTTTCCCGGGCTGTCACGACCGGCCGCGAAATCACCCAGGTGGGCACCATCTCGGCCAATGCGGATGAGGAGATCGGTAGGCTCATCGCGCAAGCGATGGACAAGGTCGGCAAGGACGGCGCCATCACCATCGAAGAAGGTAAATCGCTTCAAAGCGAACTCGAGGTCGTAGAGGGCATGCAGTTCGACCGCGGGTGGCTGTCTGCCTATTTCATCACCGATCCCGACAAGCAGTCCGCTGTGCTTGAAGAACCGTACATCCTCGTGCACGACAGGAAGATCTCGTCGATCCGCGACCTGCTGCCCCTGCTGGAAGCGGTGGCCAAGGCAGGCAAGCCGCTTCTCATCATTGCCGAGGACGTCGAGGGCGAAGCCCTGACCACGCTGGTGGTGAATTCCGTGCGCGGCATCCTGAAAACCGTGGCCGTGAAGGCGCCTGGTTTCGGCGACCGGCGCAAGGCGATGCTGGAGGACATCGCGACGCTGACGGGCGGGATCGTCATCGCGGAAGAAACGGGCGGCAAGCTCGAAAACGTCAAGCTGGAGGACCTCGGACGGGCGAAGCGGGTGGAGATCGAAAAGGAGGCGACAACGATCATCGATGGCGCCGGTGACCGGAAGACGATCGATGGGCGCGTCCAGGCGCTCCGTCGCCAGATCGACGAGACGACGAGCGACTATGACAGGGAGAAGCTGCAGGAGCGCATTGCGAAGCTGTCCGGTGGCGTTGCCGTCATCAAGGTAGGCGCCGCTACCGAAATGGAGATGAAGGAGCGCAAGGCACGAGTCGAGGATGCGCTGCACGCAACGCGCGCGGCGGTCGAAGAAGGCATCGTGCCGGGCGGCGGCGTCGCATTGCTGCGTGCCCGGGCCAGCCTCGGCGACGTACGGGGCGCCAATGCCGACCAGGACGCGGGCATCCGCATCGTGCTGCGCGCACTTGAAGAGCCGCTGCGCCAGATCGCCACCAACGCGGGCGAGGAGTCCTCGGTTGTGCTGAACAGTGTGGTCGGGGAGACGGGCAATTTCGGCTGGAACGCGGCTTCAGACACCTACGGCGATCTGGTGGAGATGGGGGTGGTCGACCCGACCAAGGTGGTGCGCACGGCGCTGCAAAATGCCGCGTCGGTGGCCGGTCTTATCCTCACCACCGATGCCGTGGTTGCTGAACTGCCGAAAGACGAGGCAAAGGCGGTTGTGCCTCCGGTAGGCGATTATTGATACGGCGTTCCGCACGGCGGCAGAGGCGTCCGCCTGCGCCGCCGACGCAGTGCAAAGACTGAGCATCGGCGAGGACATCATGGGCAAGATCATCGGTATCGACCTTGGCACCACCAACTCATGCGTGGCGCTGATGGAAGGCAAGCAGGTCAAAGTGATTGAAAACTCGGAAGGCGCCCGTACGACGCCGTCAGTGGTCGCGTATCTCGATGACAACCAGATACTCGTCGGGGCGCCCGCCAGACGTCAGGCCATCACCAATCCCGGAAATACGCTGTTCGCAGTGAAGCGCCTGATCGGCCGCCGCTTCGAGGAAAAGGAAGTCCAGAAGGACATCGGCCTGATGCCCTACAGGATCATCAGGGCCGATAACGGCGACGCGTGGGTCGAAGCGCACGACGATAAGCTCGCGCCACCGCAGGTATCTGCAGAGGTGTTGCGGAAGATGAAGAAGACGGCCGAAGACTATCTCGGCGAGCCAGTCACGGAAGCCGTGATTACCGTGCCAGCGTACTTCAACGACAGCCAGCGCCAGGCGACCAAGGACGCGGGCCGTATTGCGGGGCTCGAAGTCAGGCGGATCATCAATGAGCCGACCGCTGCTGCCCTCGCGTTCGGTCTGGACAGGCAGGAAAACCGTGACCGCAAGATCGCCGTATTCGACCTCGGTGGTGGCACCTTTGACATATCCCTGATCGAGATTGCCGACGTGCGCGGTGAAAAACAGTTCGAGGTACTGTCGACGAACGGGGACACGTTCCTCGGCGGTGAAGATTTCGACCAGCGCATCATCGACCATCTCGTCGGCGAGTTCAGGAAGGAGCAAGGCATTGATCTGTCGAAGGACGTGCTCGCACTGCAACGCCTGAAAGAAGCAGCCGAAAAGGCGAAGATCGAACTGTCTTCGAGCCAGCAGACCGAGATCAACCTGCCCTACATCACGGCCGATGCCTCCGGGCCGAAGCATCTGAGCGTGAAGCTCACGCGCGCCAGACTCGAGGCACTCGTCGAGGATCTGATCGAGCGCACGATGGAGCCGTGTCGAATTGCGATCAAGGACGCCGGCTTGTCCACGGACAAGATCGACGACGTCATCCTCGTTGGCGGCATGACGCGGATGCCAAGGGTACAGGAGGCGGT
Source organism: Paraburkholderia sp. JPY419 (assembly GCF_050435705.1). Lineage (NCBI taxonomy): Bacteria > Pseudomonadati > Pseudomonadota > Betaproteobacteria > Burkholderiales > Burkholderiaceae > Paraburkholderia > Paraburkholderia sp. JPY419. Next base: position 831,558 of record NZ_JBNDKV010000001.1, read on the forward strand.
CAAGGCGTTTTTCGGGCGCGAACCCCGCAAGGATGTCAATCCCGACGAGGCGGTCGCCGTGGGCGCGGCGATCCAGGGGGCAGTGCTGTCCGGTGAACGAAAAGACGTGCTGCTGCTTGACGTCACGCCGCTCTCGCTTGGCATCGAGACGCTCGGCGGGGTCATGACCAGGATGATCGAAAGGAACACCACCATACCGACCCGGTTCTCGGAGGTTTTTTCGACCGCGGACCACAACCAGTCGGCAGTCGGCATCAAGGTCTATCAAGGCGAACGCGAGATGGCGAGCGGGAACAAGCTGCTCGGTGAGTTCAAACTGGAAGGCATCCCGCCTGCGCCGCGTGGCATGCCGCAGATCGAGGTGATGTTCGACATCGATGCGAATGGAATCTTGCACGTGTCGGCCAGAGACAAGGCGACGGGCAAGGAAAACCGGATCACCATCAAGGCCAGTTCGGGCCTGTCCGAAGGCGAAGTTGAAAAGATGGTGAGAGACGCCGAAGCGCACGCCGCGGAGGACCATCGGCTGCGTGAACTGGCCGAGGCGCGCAATCAGGGGGACGCCCTGATACACCGCACGCGCAAGGCCCTCGGCGAATACCACGAGAAGCTGAGTCCGGACGAGAAGGCGAAGATTGAAGCCGCGATCAGGGAACTGGAGGCCGCGCTCAAGGGTTCCGACCGGGACGAAATCGACGTCAGGACCCGCGCACTCGCTACCGCCTCGCAGCAACTCGGAGAAAAAGTCTACGCAGACGTGCAGTCACAGGGGAGCAGTCCCGGGCCCGCGACCAGCACGCAAGAGGCAGGCCGCCCGGGGCAAGACTCGGACGATGACGTGATCGATGCGGAGTTCAGGGAAGTGAACACCAAACGGTGACGCGCAGGCGGGCAGCACTGGACGGTAAGAGGCCTTCGCCATGAAGAGACGATTGTGTGGATTACTCGCGGCAGCGGCGATTGCCGGGTTGTGGCCAGAGACCACGATGCCAGCCAGCCCGCCGCTGCCGACGTTGCCTCTGCAGCGCGATATCTGGATCACCGGGACAATCGGACGTGGCAGCGGGACGTATGCGCCGGGCGACTATACGACGATCACGCTGGATCGCCCCTCGACCTCCCCCTGCACTGACAAGGTGGTGACCGACATCCTCCTTGGCGAAGGCGGTGCGATGCCTCCCACACTCCTGCTGCCGTATCTCAACCAGCGAGTCGCCGTCAGGGGCCGCGTGATCTGTCCAGAATCCGGCATTCAGTTTGAGCCGCAGCCGGACTTCGTGTTTCCGATCTGGTGAGGCCCGTGTCCAGTCGCGTGCCACGCGCGCATCGGGCTTTCAGATCCGGCCGGGTAAGCGCACTTCTCATTTTCATCTAGCCGTTTAAAGTCATCTTTAAAATCTAGATTAATCGTGAAATTAAAATTCCTCGTCAATCTATACCTGCCTGCCCCCAAAACTTTGCCGCGATTGGCTCAACATCCTCGATCACGAATTTTTTCCCGGTAAGCGCGGATACCTCCACTCGCGTCGCTCACCTTGAGTTTCATCATCCGTCGCGCTACATTGCCGCTCGCAGCATTCCGCACGGACTCCTGCGCACTCTGTAACTCGTACGTAAGGAAGCTCCGATGGGGCAACAGGCGGAAGGCAACGACGACACTCCCTGCAGCCCGGCCGGCCGCGACGCGTTCGCGCCGGTCGCGGGCGCCGCCGCGTTGCTGGTGGCCGCGCTCGGCACGCTGAGCGCCGTCGACTTCCTGCCCGTAGACTTGCGCTGGTGCGCGCCGCTCGCCAGCGCATGGTGCAACGTGCTCGTCGTCGCGATCGGTGTGCTGCTCGCCGATCGTGCACGCCGCCATCCGCCGCACGGCTCGGCGGCCGGCCTGCTCATGAACTGGCTGCGCAGCGCATTCAGCCGCAAGCAGGAGCCGGAGCAAGTCGACAATCCGTGGCCGGCGATCGCCGCCGCGATCGACTGGCGGCCGTGGGCCGTCACCGCCGGCGGTGCGTTCTCCGTCGCGCTTGCCGCGCTCACGTGGCAGCCGCCGTCACCCGCGATGCTGGTTCGCGCAATGGCTGCGCCCGAACCCATGCTCGCGGCCGGTGCGGCCTGCATCGTCCTCGCCTTTCTTACACTGGTCGCCGAACGCCATCATGCGGCGGCCGCCAGCGGTTCAACGGTATCCGCGTCGCTCACCCGGGTGTTGCGCGTCGCGCTCGTCACCGCGCTCGCGGGTGCGCTGGCCGCCGCATGGTTCGCATTCCGGCACCTCACGGCCGACTGGCTCGTGCAGGCGGTCGCGCTGCTCAACGCAGCCGTCGCCGCCGAACTGGCCCTGCGCGGCGTGCTGTCGTGGTTTGCGGTGCCGCGCGGCGCCGTCGTGCCAGCCAGCGCGATCGCCGGGCTGCTGAGCCGGCGCTCGTCGCCGTTCGCGTCGCTCGGCGCCGAACTGCGCCATCGGTACGGCGTCGATCTGCGGCAGAGCTGGGGCTGGCGCAGCTTCGTGCGGCTGCTGCCCGGCGCGCTGGCCGCCACCGTTGCGTGCGCGTGGCTGCTCACCGCCCTCGTCGTGCTGAACGCAGAGCAGCGCGCGGTATATGAACGGTTCGGCGCGCCGGTCGCGGTCTGGCAGCCGGGCCTGCACGTCGGTTTGCCTTGGCCGTTCGGGCGCGCGCGCATCGTCGACAACGGCGCGGTGCACCAGGTCGCGATCGCGGGCAGCGGGAATGACGGTAGCGCCGATACGACGTCTGTGCCAGCCGATGGCCCGACGCCCGAACGCCTCGACCGTCTGTGGGATGTGCCGCATCCGTGGGAAACCACCCAGGTGATCGCCGGCGCGAACGGCGACCGCCAGAACTTCCAGGTCGTCAACGCCGACGTCCGGGTCGACTACCGGCTCGGGCTGACCGATGCCGACGCGCGCGCGGCGCTATATCGCACGATCGACCCGGAAAGCACGGTGCGCACGAGCGCCAATCGCGAACTCGTGCACTACCTCGCGTCGCATACGCTCGAATCGCTGCTGGAAACCAATCAGGCCGCGATGGCCGATCAGTTGAAGCGCGCGATTCAGCAGCAGCTCGACCGGCTGCAAAGCGGCGTCGACGTGATCGCGGTCGTGATCGAGAGCGTGCATCCGCCGACCGGTGCGGCCGCCGCTTTCCACGAAGTTCAGGCCGCGCAGATTCGCGCGCAGGGCAGCGTGGCGCAGGCACGCGGCTTCGCGGCCGGCCTGCTCGGCAACGCGCAGCAGCAGGGCTTCGAACGGGTCGCGCAGGCCGAAGCGCAGGCTGGCGATATGGTGTCGTCGGCGCGCGTGCAGCAGATCGATTTCGACGCCGACCTCGTCGCGTACCGGCTCGGCGGCCCCGCGTTTCCGTTCGAGTATTACCTCGACCGGCTGCAACGCGGCCTGCGCAACCCGCGCATGACGATCATCGACGACCGGCTTGCCGACGGCACGCGGGCGACCGTCGATCTTCGCAATACTCCTGCCGGCGATCTGGCCGGCATCCATTGACATGTCGCGGCGATATCCGCACGGGCGGCGCAACACGGCGGCAGGCCGTGCCGCCGCCCCGCACGCGGACGACGCCGCACCCGGGGCGACATCGTGAGTCTGTTTCATTCGCACGCGCATGATCATGCGCATCACGGCCATGGCCGCGACCACCACCACGTGCATCACGGCGCACCGCAGCCGCCCGGCGCGTTCCGCCTGCGCGTCGCCGTCGCGCTGCTGTGCGTGCTGGTCGCGCTCGCGGTTGCGAGCTTCGTACAGGTGCGCGCCGGCGAGGCATCGGTCGTCACGCGCTTCGGGCGGCCCGTGCGCGTGCTGCTCGAACCCGGGCTCGCGTGGCGCCTGCCTGCGCCGATCGATGCGGTGACGCCCGTCGACCTGCGCCTGCACACCACGTCGAGCGGCCTGCAGGACGTCGGCACCCGCGACGGGCTACGCATCATCGTCGAGGCGTACGTCGCGTGGCGCGTGCCAGCCGATGCGCGCGACATCGGGCGCTTCATGCGCGCAGTCGGCAACGAGCCGGACAAAGCGGCGCGGCAGATCCGCTCGCTCGTCGGCTCCGCGCTGCAAACGACGTCCGCCGGATACGATCTGGCGTCGCTCGTGAACACCGATCCGGCCCAGGTGAAGCTCGGTGAATTCGAAGATGCACTGCGCCGGCAGATCGACGCGCAGCTTTATGCGGCTTACGGGGTGCGCGTTGCCCAAGTCGGGCTCGAACGGCTCACGCTGCCGGCCGCCACGCTTGCCGCGACAGTCGACCGGATGAGCGCCGAACGCGAGACCGTCGCCGCGCAGCGTACCGCGGACGGCAATCGCGAGGCCGCGCAGATCCGCTCGGACGCCGAGCGCGACGCGCGCATCGCGCTGGCCGATGCGAACGTGAAAGCGGCCGGCATCGAAGCGCAGTCGCGCAAGGACGCGGCCGACATCTACGGCAAGAGCTATGCGGGCAACCCGCACCTGTACACGATGCTGCGTTCGCTCGACACGCTGAACGCGGTGGTCGGCACCAATACGAACCTGATCCTGCGCACCGACGCCGCGCCGTTCCGCGTGCTCGTGCAGGGCCCGACCGACGGGTCGGGGCAGGCGCCGCCGGCACCCAAAGCGCACAAGGCCGCGCGATGAGCGAGCCGTCCGCACCGCCGCTCGGGCCGGGCGCGCAGGCCGTGCGCCTGTCGTTCTGGTTCATCGCCGCGCTCGCGGTGCTCGCCGCAGGCACATGGGGCGGCTCGAACATCCGGCGGATTCCGGCGGACAGCCGCGCGGTCGTAATGCGTTTCGGCGCGCTCGTGCGCACCCAGGACGCCGGGCTCGTGATCGCGTGGCCGCAGCCGTTCGAATCGGTCATGCTCGTGCCGGGCGCCGCGCGCGTGCTCGAGCAGCGGATCCGCTCGCTCGACCGCGATCCGCGAGCGCTCGCGCCATCCGCGCAGGGTGTCGCGCGACTGCCCGACGCGTTGGCCGGTTCAGGCTACGTACTGACCGGCGACGGCGGCGCGGTCGCGTTGAGCGCGGTGCTCTATTACCGGGTCAGCGATCCGTACGCGTATGTGCTGCAGCAGGACCGTCTCGATGCGGCGCTCGAGCGGATCGTGTCCGCGTCGGCCGTCGAGGTCGCGGCGACCCGCGATCTCGACGCGATCCTGGTCGCGCGGCCCGAGCAACTGGCCGCCGACCGGCAGATGGCCGCGCGTCGCGAACGGTTGCGCGGCGATCTCGCCGACGCGATCGCGCGGCACCTGCGCGCACTCGACGCGGCGCACGCGGGGTTCGGCGTCGAAGTTGCGCGCGTCGACGTGCAGCCCGCGTTTCCCGGCGCGGCGGCCGACGCGTTCAACGCGGTGCTGACGTCGCTGCAGGTCGCCGAGCGCACCATCGCCGAAGCACGCACCGCCGCCGAACAGCGGCGCCAGGACGCGCAGCAGGATGCCGACCGGATCGTGCAGGACGCGCAGGCCCACGCGGCCGAACGCGTCGCGACCGCGCAGACCGACACGCTTGAAATCCGGCAACTCGCTGCAACGCTCCGCGAGAAGGGCGATCCGGGGCTGCTGGCACGGCTGTATCGCGATCGCGTGCAGCGCGTGCTGTCGAAAGCCGGGCGCGTGACGACGATCGATCCGCACGACACCTCGAACCTGATCCTGCCCGGAAACGCCCGATGAATTCGCTCGCCGAACCGGCCACGCAGCCGGACGCCGCTCCCGCAGGTACGACGGCCTACGCGCTGTCCTCCGACGAGCGCCGCACGATCACGGGGCAGATCGCGCTGGCGCTGCTCGCGGGCGGCCTGCTCGTGCTGTCGTTCGCGTGGCGCATGCTGTCGGGCGGCGGAGAAACGCTCGCGCAACTCCTCGCCGCGCTCGCATCGCTGATCGTCGCGGGGCCGGTGTTCGCGAGTGCGTGGCACAGCCTGCGTGTGCCGAGCCTGCACGGCGTGACTGATCGCCTGATCGCGCTCGCGATGCTGGCCGCGTGGGCAATCGGCGACATGACGACGGCCGCGCTGCTGCCGATCGTGATGACGTTCGGCCATGCGCTCGAAGAGCGCAGCGTGCTGGGCTCGCAGGAAGCTATCCGCGCGCTCGGCCGGCTGACGGCCGGCCGTGTGCGCCGCATTGGCGCCGACGGCAGTGTGGTCGAAGTCGCGTACGACGCGTTGCGCGCGGGCGACAGCATCGAAGTGGTGGCCGGCGCCCGCATTCCGGTCGACGGCATCGTGGTGGCGGGCACGTCGAGCGTCGACAACGGGCCGATCACCGGCGAATCCGTGCCGCACGACATCGATGCGGGCAGCGCCGTGTATGGCGGCGCACTGAATCTCGACGGCGTGCTGCGCATCGAAGTCACTCACACCGGCAAGGATTCGACGCTCGGCAAGATCATCGCGCTGATGCAGCATGCGGAGCAGGCGAAACCCCCCGTCACGCAGGTCCTCGAGCGGCACATGGGCGCGTATCTCGCGCTCGTCCTGCTGATCGCGGCGATCGTCTGGTTCGCGTCCGCGAATGCGTCGGCGATGCTCGCGGTCATCGTGGCCGCGTGCCCGTGCGCGCTGGTGCTCGCCGCGCCGTCCACGGCCATTGCCGGGATCGCGGTCGGCGCGCGGCACGGCATCCTGTTTCGCAATGCCGCGTTCCTCGACAAGATCGCCGAAGTCGATTCGCTCGTGATCGACAAGACGGGCACGCTCACCCGCGGGGAATTGCAGGTCCGGCAGGTGTGGCTGCAGCCCGGTGTCGACGCCGCGCAGGCGCGTGCGCTGGCCGCGCGGCTCGGCGAAAGCAGCGCGCATCCGGCGAGCCGCGCGCTCGTCCGTGATGCCGCCGCGTCCGGCCTCACGGGCGCCGGCGTTGCGCCGTTCGAATGCACCCGGGAATTGCGCGGGCTCGGCGTCGTCGCCGACACGCCGGCCGGCACGGCGGTACTCGGCCGGCCCGCGCTGCTGGCCGACCATGCCAGTGACTTGCCGCCGGTCCCTGACGGTTTCGACGGGCCGCTCGTCGGACTCGTGCTCGGCGGGCGGCTGCTCGCGTGGTTCGGTTTTGCCGACACGCTGCGGCCCGACGCGCGCGAAGCGCTCGCCGAGCTGCGGACGCTGGGCCTCGCGCGGCAGACGCTGCTGACGGGCGACCTCGAGCGCGTCGCCGGCAAAGTCGCGGCCGAGACGGGTATCGAGACGGTGGTCGCACAGGCGCTGCCGCACGACAAGCTCGATTACGTGATGCGCGAGATCGGCGCGGGCCTGCATCCGCTCGTCGTCGGCGACGGGCTGAACGACGTGCTGGCGATCAAGGCCGGCTCGACGAGCATCGCGATGGGCGAGCGCGGCGTCGACATTGCGATCGCGTCGGCCGATATCGTGCTGCTGGGCGACGATCTGCGGCGGATTCCGACCTGCATCCGCCTCGGCCGGCAATGCCGGCGCACGGCGACGACCAATGCGGCGATCGGCCTCGCGTGGACGCTCGCGGTGATCGCGCTCGCCGCGACCGGCACGCTCGGCGCAGTGTGGGCCGCGATCCTGCACAACGTCGGCACGTTCATCGTGATCGCCAACGCGGGCCGTCTGCTGCGGATCGACGACTCCCCCAGCTCGGCGTTCGCTCCTTAGCTTCTGTCCAGGACCAGCCACGCCATTTAACGGTCGCGCCAGCTACTCACGCCTTCACGAAATCGAGCCTCGATGTTTCTGGGTCGAGCAATAACGCGAACCCAGCATCACTGTTGTAACGCAAACACGGTTCGTCGATATCTGGCACAGCAAATTGCCACGATTTTGTGCAAACTCTCGCTGGGTCGATAACTCAGTCAGCAAGTCATTGATTAAAAGCTGTGGTCATTAGGGGATGGGTCTGCGTCCCTCCTCGCTGTAGGATCGCTCTAACCGGAAAAACGCATCAAAATTGAAGAGCCCCCCTTTGAGAAGCGACGCCAAGCAGGCGCCCGCAGCTCTGGCTCGAAAGCCAGACTTGGCGTGAGCCTTGCGTTAGATAAGAACGCAATTTCATTGCACCTGTTCCGCAACTCCATCTCCGACATCGGACATTCGAAACCGGCCAAGTTTCGCCGCAAGCTGAAGCCTGGCGGACCGCCAGTCAGTCAACGACTGGATGCGTTGTCGCTTCGCAGTCGCTAGCGAAGACTGCGCGTTCAACAATTCGAGTATGTTCCCCACGCCAACCTGATATCGATGCTGCGAGGCCTCGTAAGATCGGTGCGCCACGTCCAGCAACATCGCCGTGTTGCTCAGATCGTCCGTTGCTGCCTTTAGCGCCTGATAGCTCGTCCATACGTCGAGCCCCACCTGCTGCTCGACCTCATCAAGCGCATAGCGCTGCAAGTCGGTTCTCGCTTCGGCTTCGTGGATCTGATACGTTCGCGCAAATCCCTCAAAAATAGCGATAGTCAACTGAAACCCCAGATACCATTCGCGCCCGTTGGCGGGAAACTGCGGTACGCCCAGCTGAAGCGTGGTCGGCTGGTTGTTCCAGCTGTACTTGCTCACAAAGCTCAGGCTAGGCAGGCCCTCGGAGCCTCTCGCCCATTGCCGCAAATGCAGTAGTTGAAACGCGTTTGCTGCCGGCAAGGGCGCGGCTATTCATCGAATTCCTGAAGGCGCGATTGCGTGAGCTGTAGCCAGGCGCCGTCAGGCAAGTGATTGCTCCGCGCAGTACGACGACTCGCGCGATAATCCAGCGCAGTTTGAACACTGCTTCATGTCGACAACCGTATCGCTTTTGTACCTGCCAGTCGTTCGGAAGAAAAATGGATAAATTCGACGCAATGCGCGTGTTTGTGCGCGTGGTGGAATCGGGAACCTTTACGAAAGCCTCCGAGACCCTCAACCTCCAGAAGGCGACCGTCACGCGACTGGTCAAGATGCTGGAAGATGATCTGGCTACGAAACTGCTCAATCGCACGACCCGGCGCGTCACCGTGACGCCTGACGGCGCGGCCTATTACGACCAGGCCGTGCGCCTCCTGGCCGACCTCGAGGAGCTGGAAAACTCCATGACCGGCGCCAGGTTCAATCCAAAAGGCCGACTGCGCATCAATCTTCCGCGTCCGCTGGCCCACTCGGTGGTGGTGCCTGCACTGCCTGATTTTTTCGCGAGATACCCGGATATCGACCTGGAGATCGGTGCCAGTGACACGCCCGTCGACCTGTTCGCGGACAACGTGGATTGCGCAATCCGCATCGGAACCGTAGCCGATCAATCGCTGGTGGCGAGACGGATTGCTCTCAGCCATTTCGAACTCTGCGCATCGCCGGATTACTGGAAAAAGCACGCCAAGCCGCAGCATCCGAGCGAGATCGATCTTCACCATACGGTGATCCACATGATCTCGGCGAGAACGGCCAGACCATTCCCTATCATGGCCAGTCGCGGCAGCGAAACCGTCAATATCCAGGGCAAAAAAACCCTCCTCTGCAACGATGTATCGACCTGCACGGACCTTGCCAGAACCGGAATGGGCATCATCAGTGGCGGAACATTCATGACCGCACCTCTGATTGCCTCGGGCGAACTGGAGAGCTGCCTCGAGCTTTGGCAGCTTCCGCCAATGCCGGTATCGATCGTCTATCCGCCGAGTCGGCATATCAGCAACAAAGTGCGTGTTTTCGCGGACTGGATCATCGAGCTATTTGCCCGGCATCCATCGCAGAAATCGTGGTAATTCTGGTTCGATTCAGGGGGGTATTCGACAACAATCTTTTGATAAAGCAGGAGTTTCTCAAACGGGTCCAGCTTTTTACACTGCTTTCGACGACGGGGCAACGCTCCGGTGTCCACATCCCACCCAGTCTTATGCGGAAGCAGATCATGAAAACGACAGACACAATGCCGGATCTACCGTCGACGCGGCCGGCGAATTCGCAAGGCAGTTTTGCCCGCGCGCTGACCCGCGGGACGACCGCCGGCGTGGCAGCCGGCTTTATCGTGCTGGTCCCGGTTTTAATCCTGCAGCTGGCGCGAGGCATCGGCGTCATTCCGGAAATGCAGTTGGCGGCCAGCAGCCTGATCGGCATGGCCGCCTACGAAGGCACCACCGGCCTTATTCTGGGTACCCTGCTTCACTTCTTTGTATCGATCGTTCCGGCAATCGCCTACGCTCTGGTCGCGTCGCGCCTGCCGGTCGTGAAGCGCCTCGCGTGGCTCGGCGGCCTGCTACTCGGCATCATCGTATTTTTTTTCATGGGCTTCGTCGTGTTGCCGCACAGCGCGTTCATTACACCTCCATCGGTATCGCCGATGCCCTTCCTGCCCGCCCTGCTCATCCATATGTTTGGTCTCGGTCTGCCGATCGCGCTAATCGTGCGGCGCGGATAATTTCCCCCTGAATCGACGCAAATCAAGCCACCCCTTCCATACCGAATACGTAGCAGTATTTAATTTATTCAACGCCATCTTCTAAAAAAGGAAATAAAAGATGATCGCCATTACTGGGGCCAACGGAAATCTTGGCCGACTGATTGTCAAAGGCCTTCTGCAAGCGGTCCCTGCCGGCCAGATCGTCGCGGCAGTCCGGAGCCCTGAAAAGGCTGATGACCTGCGCGCTCTTGGCTTTCAGATACGCGAGGCAGATTACGATCGTCCGCAAACGCTTGTCGAGGCGTTCAAGGGTGTGGAGAAGCTGCTGCTTATCTCGGCGGTACAACTGGGCGAACGATTCCGGCAACATCGCGCGGTGATCGACGCCGCAAGGCAAACGGGCGTGAAGCTGATTGCCTACACCAGCCTGCTACGCGCCGACACGTCCAATCTGATTCTTGCCGACGAGCACAACAGGACGGAAGCGTATTTGAAGAATACGGGCGTCGATTTCGTGGTGTTACGCAACGGTTGGTACGTCGAGAACCATACCAGCGGACTTGCGGCAGCGCTCGCCAATTCGGCAATCATCGGCAGTGCAGGAGAAGGTCGATTTGCCGCTGCGTCTCGCGCCGATTTTGCAGATGCCGCGGTGACCGTCCTCACGCAACCCGGTCACGCCAACCAGACTTATGAACTTGCGGGAGACCATGCCTATTCGCTGGCGGAACTGGCCGCGGAAGTGTCGAAGCAAACGGACCGAACGATCGTGTACAACCACTTGCCCGCTTCCGATCTTGAGGCCGCGCTGCTGGGTTTCGGTCTGCCGAAGATGATTGTCGATGTCGTCGTCGATGCCGACCTGAAAGCATCGGCAGGCGAACTGAATAGCGACTCTCGTGATCTTTCCAGGCTTCTCCGACGGAGCACTACGACGCTGACCGAGGCGGTTAAAGTGGCGTTGAGGGGCTGACTGGTTACCGACGCCCTTGAGAAGCTGATCATTCGCACGAGCTTGATGAAAAGATCGCGAGTGGCTTTAATCCGACCGCCGCATGCGGCGCGAAATAGCCGAGCAGCACGCCGGCGGTGATGGCGGCCAGCACCTAAACATAGAGCACCGTGTAAAACGGTTTGCGTCATGTGTCTTCTCCCCTTTCGAGGCAAAGAAATACCCCTTCTTCGATTGAAAGGGAATCGGTTCGGCCAAAGCAGGAAAACCGCCGCGGCACGCGACGGATGTGCGGTTACATCGCTTGCGCCCACGGATGCCGTGCAAAATGTCGCTGTTCGAACGCCTCGATCGCGGCGAGGGAGTCGAGCGTCAGATCGACGGTATCCATGCCGTCGATCACCATGCGCTTGTGGCGCGCGCCGATCGGATACGCATACTGTTCGCCCGACGCGGATCTCACCGTCTGTCGTTCAAGATCAATCGAGATCGGTGTGCCGGGCGTTGCGATCGCCTCGCGCGTCAACGCATCGACGGAATCGCGATCCAGTTGCACGAGCAGCAAGCGGTTATTCATCGCGTTGGAATAGAAGATTTCCGCGAAGCTCGGCGCGATCACCGCCTGAAAACCGTATTGCTGCAAGCCCCACACCGCGTGCTCGCGGCTCGATCCGCAGCCGAAGTTCGCGCCACCGAGCAGGATGCGCGCGTTCCCGTAGGCGCGCTGGTTGAGCACGCAGTCCGCGCGCGGCGCGCCGCGCCCGTCGAAGCGCAGGTCGTACAGCAGACCGTCGGCAAGACCCGCCTTGTCGATGATGCGCAGGAACTGCTTCGGCATGATCTGGTCGGTGTCGAGGTTGTCGGTCGGCAACGGGGCGGCGCTGCCTTGAATGGTGGTAAGCCTGGTCATGATGCGGTTGGCTCCAGCGTGCGGACATCGGTGATGCAGCCGGTCATCGCGGCAGCCGCCGCCATCGCCGGACTCATCAGATGCGTGCGGCCGCCGCGTCCCTGGCGGCCTTCGAAATTGCGGTTGGTGGTGGACGCGCAGCGTTCTCCGGGCGCGAGCACGTCGTCGTTCATCGCGAGGCACATCGAGCAGCCGGGCTCGCGCCATTCGAAGCCCGCGTCGATCAGCGTCTGCGCGATCCCTTCCTCTTCGGCCGCCCGGCGCACGCTGCCCGAACCCGGCACGACCATCGCGCGCACGCCTGGCGCGACGCGCTTGCCGCGTACGATCGCGGCCACCGTGCGCAAGTCTTCGATGCGCCCGCCCGTTGGTGCACGAGCCTTTTTCAGGAAGGCGATCAAACATCAAGGCCAGCCACCGAAGACCATCACGCTTGACGGCTATGCGGCCTCTTCGTCTGCTATTGGCCTCACGCGACAGCTGGCCGCAGCTGACTTTCACCGGCGCAACAGTGTGCGACCGCGTCAGCCTGGAGCTGATGTGACGAGGGACGTTTGTAGACGGGGACGACAGCCGGCGTTCCCGTCAACCTCTCCCGCAGTTAGTGCACAAACCGTCCCGTTTTCGATGTCTAGATCTTCGCGGTAAAGGTCAGGCCAAACACACGCGGATCGGCATACAGCACGGGATAAGCGCCGTACGACGGAATCAACTCCAGCTTCTTGTAGACCTTATCGGTCAGATTCGTCACGTAACCGGTCAAAATGTATTTCTGATTCGACGACGTATACGACACGTGCGCGTTCATGACGGTATAACCCGATTGCCACAGTTGCGGCACGGTCTGACGCGTCGCACTGAAGTACTCCTTGCTTCGATAGTTGATATCTCCGCCAAGCGAGATCGTACCCACGGGGAATGGCACCCGGAATTCCCCTCCCACATTGATGGTCGTGTGTGGTGAGCGAGCAAACGAATTGCCGACAGCCGTTGGCACATGATCAAACCCGGTGTAACGCGTGTTCAACAAACCGAGGTTGGCGAACAGATAGAGACTATCGAGCGGCTGCGCTCTCAGCTCGAGTTCGAAACCATCGGCCCGTCCCTGTCCCGCGTTCGAAAGTGTGGAAACCGGTGCGCCGCCCAGCGGATTCGGCGCGAGCGCGAACACCTGAATATCGCGGTAGTCATAGTGGAAAACGGTCGCGTTCGCCGTCAAGCGCTTGTCGAACCATTCGCTCTTGATACCTGCCTCATAGGCGGTCAGGTATTCCGGCGTGACGGTGGACACGGTGCTCTGTGTATACGCACTGCCGTTATAGCTGCCTGAGCGGAATCCGCGTGCATAGCGGAAATAGGCCCGCACGTTCTCGGTGATCGCGTACTCCGGCGTCAGGTCCCAGGTCGGCGCCCTCCACGTATTGGTCTGATTTTGACGGGCACTGACCGTGAGCGGTGACGTGATCGACGAGGGATTCCACCAGTTGTTCACATCGCTGAACGAGACAGGCCCGCTGTTCTGCAGCCCGGTCAGATTGATCGACTTGCGCTCGACGGTGTAGCGCAAGCCACCGGTCAGATTGAAACGATCGGTGAACCGGTATTTGACGCTACCGAACACGGCCGCGCTTTGCGTATGTTGCGTCAGATCCGTCGCATGATAAAAGGTCGCAGCCGGGCCGCCCGGCGCATCGGGCAAACCCGCGCCGGCGCCCTGCTCAGTCAGTTCTTCGGTGAAGAAATGCGCACCGCCGATCCAGCTCAGGCGCTCGTTCTGCGGCGACTCGATACGGAATTCCTGAGAGAACTGATGTGCCGCCAACGTATCATGCGAGCGGGCCGCGTCGTAGGGCGAGTAGTCTTCGTCGTCCTGATACCATCGGTTCAGCCCTTCCAACGCGGTAATCGAGGTCAGCGTAAGCTGGCTGTTGATATGCCAATGGGCAGTGATCGAGCCGCCATAGGTGTCGATGTGATCGCTCGAAGGCGCGTTCAGATTGACCGTGTACGGATCGGACGAACCTACGAACCCGAATTGATTCGCGCCGTTTGCCCCAGTGCCCTGCGCGTGCCACGGATCGCCGCCGCCCGTGTAATTGCGGCCATGAATATTCAACAGGAAATCGGAATTCGAAGTAGGCACGGCCAGTAACTGGAAGCGCACGGCATTGTCATGGAATCCGCCAAACCGGCCACCCGCAGCGGTATTGGTGAAGAAGCTGTCGCCGTTCTCGCGATAGACGGAAAGCCGGGCCGCGAGTACATCGTTACTGCCGATCGGACCACCAATCGCCGCCTCCGCCAGACGGCCGTTGTATTGACTGATCCCCACCTTGCCGTAGCCGTCCACGTCGAAGGCCGGTTTCTTCGAGTTGACACTGACCGCGCCGCCAATCGTATTTTTCCCCCACAGCGTGCCCTGCGGACCACGCAATACCTGGATGTTGTCCAGGTCGAATAGCGGAAAGCCCTGGCCGAATACGCTGTTGATGTAAACATCGTCAAAATACACGCCGATCGGGCTAAGCGAAAGATCCGACGGATCGTTGCTGCCTACGCCGCGCAGAAACCAACGTGGGCGTTCGCGGCCTTCTGTGGACTGCGCGGTGAAGTTTGGCACGAACCTGGTTATGTCGTTGATCACGCGCAGTTCGTTGCTCCTGATGAAGTCGCCGCTTAGCGCGGTCACCGCCACCGGCACTTCCTGAATATTCTCCCGGCGTCGGCGTGCGGTCACCGTCACTGTACTGAGGTTGGCGACCGGTGCGGCCGCGTTCCTGTTCGCTGCTTTTGGCTTTGCCTCCACGGTCGCGCCGCTCTGATCATTTGAGTTATCCGCCGCTGAATTATCGGCAGCCCAGGCCGGTGAAACGAACAGTCCACCAGCCAGCACTCCCCCGAGCGCAACCACGAGTGTTTTTCTCTTGAGCATCGACTACCCTATCCTTATTCAATTGTTGTTGGTTTGCGCTCGCACCAGACCCTGACCCGTACACGATCGATGCGACACGCATCTGGTCTTTATTGCAAGTCGGATGCCAGGCGAAGCGGTCCGCCGCGCAAGGGCACTAAGAAGAGGAAGACGCTGAGTTGCTGCTGGCGCACCGGCCGGATGGTGTTTAGGTGTTGCGTCGGCAACACCTCAACAGCTGGATCGAATCAGGCAGCGAGGCGGAATAAAGACATTGGAGAAATTCACCTGATCGCAGCGCGGCACGATAGGCTGCGACTTGGTTGCACTACTGAGCACTTCGACCTGGAAGCTCTCTTGGATCTCGGCGAACCCGATCAGCGCGCGAAACCGATCCTCTCAAGTTGGGCGGGAAACGCGCTCGGGCACGGTGGTAAATCGATGTGATTGCGCCAGCGCTCGCGGATCGACCCATGCGTGAATGTCGAAGTCGTTGGGCAGAAAGTCGTAGTCGACAAGAAAGCGTTTGAAGTCGTCGAGCGCGGCAACCGACGCTTCATCCAGATCCGTGCGCAAACGTCGATGCACGTCGTCGCCATAACCGAGACGCAACCAGTCATCACCGGAACCGGTCTCACGGCCGAGATAGCCGAGCACCTCCTGCTTGTGTTCGCGTGCCCAGCCATCCACGTCGATCACGCGTGCGAGAAAGCGGCCGACGATCTCCGGATGCCTCTCGAGGGTAGTCGCATTGACGGTCAGCGGACGCGGCGAGCCGTTGTTGATGCGCACCTTCGGTTCAGGATGAAAGCCGATATCGACCACTATCCGGGCGCCGATCAGGTACGCGCTTTCCAGACCGAGCGATCCCTTCACATAGATTGCGTCGACTTCGCCGCGCACCAGCGCCGCGATCTCAGCGGAATACAGACGGCGGCTGCTAACGCTGCCGGGATTGCTGAACGAAGCGGCTGGCAGCGCGCCGGCCCCCGCAGGCTCACGCAGACCGGTCGCCGCGACATCGACGAGTTCGACGTCCTGCACCGTCAGACCTTCGAGTTCGAGCACGCTGAGAAAGCCGCGCAACGCCGCTGCGCGAAAGATGTCGATGCGCTCGCCTGCGCGCTTTGGCAAGCCGATGCGCCGGCCGCGCAGGTCTCTGGCCGTGCGAATGCCGGAGTCGGGTAGCGCCACGATCGCTTGTGCTTCGTCGACCCAGGTCAAGGCAATGACACGCGTGTCGGCACCCGCCGAACGCGCCCACAACGCAGGAATGCTGCCGCCCTGGCGAAACGAATTGTCGAGGGTGTGTTCGACATGCGAAGCGCGCAGCGCGGCATGCTGCGCCTCCTGCAACGACCGGACGGTGATGCCGTCGCGTGCGAATTCGTCGTCGAGCCAGCCGAGATGCGCAGCGATGCCGAGCGGCGTGGGCACCGGGCAACGGGTGTACCAGATCGACTGGATGTTGTCTGAAACCGGGGTGCTCATGAGTTGTTCCATTCAGGTTTGGCGGGAGCGCGGCGATGCTCAACCGTTGTTCGTCGTCAGCACGGAAAGCCGCGTGATGCCGGCATGTTCGATTGCCGCCATCAGCTTTGCGACGGTGCCGTAGGGCACTCCTTCGTCGGCCTGCAGATTCAGCGCGACATCCGGATCGCGGGCCTTCAGCGCGGTCAGTTCCGTGCCGATGAGGCGCAGATCGACTTGCCCTCCGGAGACGGATCACCGCAGGCGGATCTGACAAATTCACTCACTCGGCACTGGCTAAACGTCGCTGACGCGACAGGCGTCGCTTATCGTGGCTATGCGACAGACCATCTGCGGACAGCGAAGGGATTGAGGAGTGCAGCACGGCGAATTCGCCGGCTCGCCGTCCCGACCCTGCTACAAGCATTCCTGCGCTTGCTCAGGTAACGGGCACCTACTCTCCTTCGGCGAAGAACCACGCCGACATCGTCCGTGCCAGTTCGAGCACGACCTCCGCGTCGGTCCGACCGGAGGACGCGCGCACGTGGAACGAATGATCTGCGTCGTCCACCACATGCAGCGTGGCGCGTGGCCCCAGCATCTCGACTACCGACCTCAGCAGGTGAAGCTCGGCCAGCTTGTCGCGCGTGCCCTGCAGGAAGAGCATCGGCACCGTGACGTCCGCCAGGTGCCGTGCCCGCTCCATGCCGGGCGCGCCCGCCGGGTGCAGCGGGAACGCGACGAAAGCGAGGCCACGCACGCCGTCGAGCGGGGAGATGGCCTGGGCCTGGGACGTCATGCGGCCGCCGAACGACCTGCCGCCCGCGAAGAGCGGCAGGGCTGGCAGCCGCCGGCTGGCCTCTGCGACGGCTGCCCGCACAGCAGCATGTGCCACGGCCGGCGAGTCCACCCGCTTGGAGCCCCGCTCCATGTACGGAAACTGGTAGCGCAATGTGGCGACATTGGCCGCCGCAAGCGCGTCGGCCAATGACGACATGCCGGCGTGCTGCATGCCCGCCCCGGCACCGTGCGCGAAGACATACAGGGCTCGCGCGTCCTCCGGCACCCGGAGGAGCGCAGAGACCTTAGTGCCGTCGGGCAGTGCCATGGAAAGCGATTCTGGGTCGTCCATCGTATTCAGGTCGTGTCGTTGTGGCCTTAGCACCGATTCTGTATCAATGAGGCATCGCGGAGCGTTCGTGGCGGCCTCCGGCAAGGCATTGCGCAGGCGGAGCTTGCCGGCCGATCCATGGAGCGCGCGCCCATCGTGAACGGCGCCGCAGTCGCGATGTGTCGGTTGACGACCGCAGTCCCGACCTGTGGGCCGCAGGATTCGCGCCGTGCGAATCGAGCAGCATCAGCATGGCTGCTGATGCCAGTCCAGTCATTCAACGACCATTCTAAGCCCCGCGCTTCGTCAGCGAATTGACCCATATCGGATGTGGGCCGGATCGACGCTAGCCGACCAGTCGCTGTCTGCCGTTCACCACATGATGTAGAAAATGCGTTACCGGTGCACACGGGGGTGCCGCGGCGTAGCGGATGGTATGGCAATGCCCGCGCCTACGCGTCTTGTTCTTCGAGCTAGTTAGCGGTACGTCGCGGCAGTCCCGAACCACACCGGCCAGCCTCGGTTGCTCAGGCAGCATGACGCGCCCCAAGTCAGTACTGACACGCCAAAGGCAAGAATGGTGCAAAGCATCATCGCTGGCATAGTTTCGCGAGCCTATACTTCGCAAGACCGCTTCACCCTTGGGCGTTTTGCGATGATGTCATTCGCGATCGCGGACGCTGTAAAACCAGCGCATTGTCCTTGCAGGGATGCACGTCCCAGGTCGAGCAGCGCAATACGACTTACCTACGCCGATTTTCCCCAAACGGAGAAGCGCATGAAATTCCGCCGCGGCGTCAGAGTAGTGCTGCGGACAAACGTAGCGGCGATCGATTGCTTTTCTCGGACGTCTGAAGAGGAGAAGCGACCATGAAAATCCTGTGGGTCGATGACCACGAACTTCTGTGCGTCGCCCTTTCCGAATATTTACAAACACACGCTTCGGAGCTGAGCGCAACCCCAATCGACGTCACGCCCGTCTTTACGCTTGCCCGCGCGCTTGAAGAAGTCAACAAGGCACCTCCCCCCGATCTGGTATTCCTGGATCTTAATCTGGACGATGAGAACCGTGGCGCCGCGACACTTGAGCATTTCCAGGCCGGAAATCCATCTAAAGTTCCCGTGGTCGTCTGCACAGGACTCACTCCCGGGAACGATCAGGAAGTTGAAATTTTGCGCATGTGCATGCGTGACTACGCCGCTCGGGGAATCCTGTTGAAAGGAGGCGCGCACAAAAAAATGTTCATTGGACTGAGCAGGATCCTGGGAGGTGAACTCTGGATTCCGGAAGAAGTCCTGCTCCGCTTTGCCCGCTCGACACAAGCGCCCTCAGCTAGCCGGAATGAGCACCATCTTGGGCTTTCTCCTCGAGAGTGGGACGTAGGGCGTTGCATTGCACGTGGCCTCTCGGGGAAACAGATCGCTAGAGAGCTTAACGTCACCGAAGGACATGTCAGACAGGTATCCTGTGTTATCTACGACAAACTTCGAGTCAGAAACCGCGTAGAAGCGGCACTTAGAGTCAATGCCGAGTTGGGTGGTGGAAGCGGGCCAGACAAGGGACCGTCATGAAGATCTCTGCTATACCGCGATTTATGTTGCGCTGCGAACACTAGCACCCGCCTTTGGCCGATTTTCCTGGGGCTTATGTTTTGCAAGTAAGGTCAATAAGGTCTGTTCGGAAACCGGTTTCGACAAAAGCTTCATGCCGCTGGCGGCGACTTTTTTGAGCACAGCTGACGAGGTGTCCCCCGACCACAGGATCGCCGGGATCGAAGCGTCGGTAGCAGCGCGGACCGCCGCAATTGCAGCAATACCGTCCTCGTTTTCCAGCCGGTAGTCTGAGAGGATGAAGTGCGGACCACTTGCCAGCGCTTCAATGCGCAACTGCCCGATGACGTCGGATGATGATTCCCCCGCCACGACGTAGCAGCCATGCTCGATCAGGCGCATCGATATTTCGATTCTCAGGTCGCTGTTGTCTTCGATGACCGCCACGACCATATCGGTCAGGTCCGCTTCGCCGTCTTCAACCGTTTGAACCTCGCCGAGCAACTCCGGCGGTATGCGTTCCACGAAGGGGACCGTCACGGAAAAACGCGATCCCCGCCCGGGTGCCGAGTTCACATCCAGTTTGTGACCAAGAAGGTTCGCGAGCCCCTGGACAATGGCCAGACCCAGTCCGAACCCTTTATCGCGATTCCTCTCGGGATTGGCAACCTGGACATAGCTTTTGAAGATATCCGCCTGTCTATCTTCAGGGATACCGATCCCGTTGTCCCAGACACTTATCCTTACGCAGGTGCCACGCCTCTGGCAACTCACCAGAACATGTCCGTTCTTTCCTCCCTGCCCGGAAGGCGTGTAACGGACCGCATTGATCACCATATTTCGGACGATCCGGTCCAACGCATGCCGATCCGTACGGACCAGATAGGGGCGACTATGGAGTCGTAACCTCAGCCCCTTCGCCTCAGCCAGCGGCTGCATATCCGCAACTATGCCGCGTAAAAGGGAAGTCAGCGCTACCTCCTGAATTTCCACATTCCAGGTGCGGGACTCGAGGCGGCAGATATCCAGTGCCCCGTTAATCATCCCTTCCATCGTATCCACCTGCCTTTGCGCAATTGAGACGTCATCGACCATCCTGGTTGCTTCAATGCTCCGCTCAATGAAACTTAACTTCAGGCCGAGCGTGGTGAGCGGCTGGCGCAAGTCATGACTTATCGCAGCGACAAGCAGGCTCTTCTCCTCCTTCGCCGCTTCAGCCCGCTCTCGCGCCTCATCGAGAATAATCTCTTTAACATATGCGTGTTTCTCATTGTAAAAAACAAAAAACGCGAGTAAACAATAGCCAACTAGTTGAGCCGTATAAAAGACCAGCATAAATGGCCGGTGAATAAACAGGGGGGGGCCAAGGCTAAATCCGAACGGGATAGCGCCGAGCACGAATGAACCCAAATTCGCGCGAAGACTGGGGGCGAGCAGCAGCAAGGTAAATGTATGGCTGATTAGCGTGTACTCAAGGAAGCCAGAACTGGCCAATTTGACGTAGCGAGCTTGGGGCGAGATGAAATCGGGTGGGGTTAGCCCAAAGCTACCCGCTGCCCACCAGAACGATGTCAGCGTGACCAATGCAGCCCATGCCCAATGTAGCTGCTCGACCGCGCTGACGCCAGCGTGCTTCGGGAGCGCCATGGTCTTTTTCAGTAAGTATGCTGCCATGGGAGTCGCCACCCCCCACAGTCCCAGGGGCCAGACGACGCGGAACCAAAGATAGCTATCCGACGTTTTGATCCACGAGCCATACACGCACAGCAGCGAGGCTCCGACCGAAACCAGCGCGGTCCAACATAGCGCTCGCCGAGACAGCGATTGCAATAACTCGCGTTTGACGCAGAGATTCTGCTCAGCACTGAGTGCTGCAACAGGTCCCACAAAAAGATTCACAAAATCGGCGAATCTGCGGCGCCCGGTTGAGTGGACCTTTTCATCCGCTAACCGTGATGTTCTGGGCCGGGGCGGCGTTTCGCTCGCGTCAGAATCACGTGGTGTTCGAGTACAGGAAGCCATAACAGGCCGGCAATCAGGTGCAGCGTCGCTCCGTTGTGCTGGCTTCGTGTTTGCCTGCCCTCTCTTTCTCCCGTCATCGGTCAATTTTTTTGGCTTATATTCTGCAAGTAAGGTCAATAAGGTCTGTTCGGAAACCGGTTTCGACAAAAGCTTCATGCCGCTGGCGGCGACTTTTTTGAGCACAGCTGACGAGGTGTCCCCCGACCACAGGATCGCCGGGATCGAAGCGTCGATAGCAGCGCGGACCGCCAGAATCGCAGCAATACCGTCCTCGTTTTCCAGCCGGTAGTCCGAGAGGATGAAGTGAGGACCACTTGCCAGCGCTTCAATGCGCAACTGTTCGATGACGTCGGATGATGATTCCCCCGCCACGACGTAGCAGCCATGCTCGATCAGGCGCATCGATATTTCGATTCTCAGGTCGCTGTTGTCTTCGATGACCGCCACGACCATATCGGTCAGGTCCGCTTCGCCGTCTTCAACCGTTTGAACCTCGCCGAGCAACTCCGGCGGTATGCGTTCCACGAAGGGGACCGTCACGGAAAAACGCG
This sequence comes from Paraburkholderia sp. JPY419, assembly GCF_050435705.1. Taxonomy (NCBI): domain Bacteria; kingdom Pseudomonadati; phylum Pseudomonadota; class Betaproteobacteria; order Burkholderiales; family Burkholderiaceae; genus Paraburkholderia; species Paraburkholderia sp. JPY419. The sequence continues at coordinate 853,386 of NZ_JBNDKV010000001.1, forward strand.
ATCCCCGCCCGGGTGCCGAGTTCACATCCAGTTTGTGACCAAGAAGGTTCGCGAGCCCCTGGACAATGGCCAGACCCAGTCCGAACCCTTTATCGCGATTCCTCTCGGGATTGGCAACCTGGACATAGCTTTTGAAGATATCCGCCTGTCTATCTTCAGGGATACCGATCCCGTTGTCCCAGACACTTATCCTTACGCAGGTGCCACGTCTCTGGCAACTCACCAGAACATGTCCGTTCTTTCCTCCCTGCCCGGAAGGCGTGTAACGGACCGCATTGATCACCATATTTCGGACGATCCGGTCCAACGCATGCCGATCGGTGCGGACCAGATAGGGGCGACTATGGAATCTTAACTTCAGCCCCTTCGCCTCAGCCACCGGCTGCATGTCCGCAACTATGCCGCGTAAAAGGGAAGTCAGCGCTACCTCCTGAATTTCCACATTCCAGGTGCGGGACTCGAGGCGGCAAATATCCAGTGCCCCGTTAATCATCCCTTCCATCGCAGCCACCTGCCTTTGCGCAATTGAGACGTCTACGGCCAGGCTGGTCGATTTAACGCATCGCTCGATAAAACCTAACTTCAGGCCGAGCGTGGTGAGCGGCTGGCGCAAGTCATGGCTTATGGCAGCCATAAACTGGTTCTTTTCCAGCATTGCGGCTACCGCCTGAGCTCGCGCTTCCTCGAGAACAACCTCTTTTACACATATGAGTTGCTGATCGTTGCAGATGTACCAGGCGACAACGCAATAGCCAATTAGTTGAGCCGTATACCAGTCAAACATTCCCGGCCGGTGAATAAAAAACCCCGGTGCCATGTCAAATGCGAATGGGATCGTGCCGACCAGCAGTGCACCTAAAGCCGCACGAAAACTGGGTGCGAGCAGCAGCAACGTAATTGCCTGGCCGATCATAGTCAGTTCCATGAAGCCATACCTGGCAAATCTGAAGTGGTGGCTATGGACGATCACGCCGATCACGTAGGTGGGTGGTATTAGCCCAAAGCTGGCCGCAGCCCACCAGAACGATGTCAGCATGACCAATGCAGCCCATGCCCAATGTAGCTGCCCGACCGCGCTGACGCCGGCGTGCTTCGGGAGCATCATTGTTTTTTTCAGTAAATATGCTGCGAAAGGAGCCGCCAGCCCCCAGAGTCCCATGATCCAGACGACACGGAACCATGGATAGATATCCGACGTTTTGGTCCAGGCTCCAACTATGAACCAGAACGGGCTTACGACCAACAAAAGCGCGATCCAATATACCGACCGGCGGGACAGCGATTGCAATAACTTGTGTTTGACGAGGAGATTCTGTTCAGCACTGAGTGCTGCAACGGCAACCGGTCCGACAAAAAATCTTCTGAATTCAGCGAACCTGCGGCGCGCGATTTCCTGAATCGTTTCACTCACGCCCACTGGTGTTCTGGCCCTGACATCTTCGCTCGCGGCAGAATCACTTGATGTTCGAGAACAGGACGCCATAACAGGCCTCCGGGCGGGAGTCAGGAGCAGCTACAGACTATTGTGCTAGCAGTCCGCCAGCAAGTCGATGACAAGTGTGCTGTTTTAGGCCGAACAAATGTTCGTGATCCACGCAGGTGGTTCCAACCGCCCGCAGTACCAGCAAGCCCGGCTCGCCAGTTGCGATATTGGTCGCTCCATGTATGCCGCGTCGAACTACTTCCGTAACCGGGCACGCTCCTTACTCTGACAACGGCATCATGCCGAACAATCGTAAAACGACACCGAACATTTATTCTCCAGCAAAAGGAACATTTAATACCGAACATCAAACTATCGACGTAATTACAACTGACACGGTTTCACGGCGAAATAACGCAACATAATTTGACACAAGGAGGGCGTTGATGACCGCACAACTGGGCCGCCTTCTTCTCCTGTCGAGTGCCTATTGTGAGTACGTCTCCATAACCGGCCGGCGCGGAAAACGCAGTGCGTACGGGCGCCCGTGTTGCCGCAGTGCCGGATGGACAACCATGAGGGGGTGCATCATGAAGTGGCTTATCCAGGCAGTTGCACTGGCGGGCGCAATCGCCGCGCCGATGGCGTCTTTCGCGCAATCGGATCAGCCGGTCACGCGTGACCAGGTCAAGGCAGAGTTGCTACAGCTCGAACAGAATGGCTATAACCCTGCTGCCAAAAACGATGCCCAATATCCCGCGGATATTCAGGCTGCCGAAGCGCGCGTGGCCGCGCAGCGCGCAAATGGCCAGGATACGTCGGGATATGGGGCGCCGCTGGGCGGCTCGTCGCAATCCGGTTCTGGCCAACATCCGATGGTGGTTAATCCGGACGGTCAATGACGCGTGGTGAACGGCCTGCCGTGACGATACCGCCGCTGCGGGTCGTTTTCGTCCTTAGCGCCGCTCTGGGACTTGTCCTCGTGACGCACGTTGTTCATTTTTTGCCGTCGTCTTCCGTCTATCGTCTGTCGGCACCCGTATTGCCGCAGTGCCGGATAGACCACTATGAGGGGGCCATCATGAAGTCGCCTTACCACGCAGTTGCGAAAACTGTCGCGTACCTTTTGGTCGCATGCTCAGCATCGCTGGCTGCACCTGCTTTCGCAGGCGCGTACGTACCTTGTCGCTCCGGCAGCGCAGCGACAGCAACGCAAAGCGGTAAAACGATGCCGTTGCACCACGCCAGCGTGGTTCACAAGAGTAATGGCGGCGTCAACGGCGGCATGCCGACCCCGTCGCAGTCCGGCAAACGCGTTCCCGGGGGCGACTCCATCGATCCCATGTATCGAGGAGGTTGATGCGCCCAAGACAGCACACTTCGAGAAAACTGGCACGCTGACCAGATGTTTCCGAAGCACGCTGCGGCCGGGAATGGTGATCGTGCTTACGTGAGGAGGTCGCATGCGCAAGTTCAAACCCGTAGTTGCGCTCACTCTCGTCGCAGTGTTGCTGGGAGTCGGTCTGGCGAATTACGTCAGTCTGGCACACGACTGGCCGCCAGACCCGCTTTTCGTCCGTAACGCCGAGCCGGGGCCTGTCCTGATAAAGGACGTTCTTGATTTTCTGGTCATCGTCGATGCGCACCCGCATCGCCGCAGTACCGGATAAACAACTGTGTGGAGGTGCATCATGAAGTTGCTTTTGCAGGCAGTAGGGCTTGCGGCCGCGATCGTCGCGCCGATCGCGTCTTTCGCACAATCGGAGCAGCCGGTCACGCGCGCGCAGGTCAAGGCGGAGATTCTGCAGCTTGAGCAGAATGGCTATAACCCGGCCAACGCGCTCGATGCCCAGTATCCCGCGGACATTCAGGCCGCCGAAGCGAAGATCGCTGCACAGGACAGCCAGCAGGCGGCCGAAAGTGACGTTGGCGGCGCGACGGCCAACGCCACTGCACAGGCAAGCCAGCAGGCGGGCAGCAATGACGTTGGCGGCACGACCGTTGGCACCTCCGCTTCCAGCAGTGCCCAGCATGTGTCGAAGCCCTCGCCGTCTTCGTGCGTTGGTCCCGCAAGTTACTGCAACCTTTTCTTCGGTAATTGACCGCTGATGGGGCCGTCCGACACCGCGCCGACGATCCGGGTAACGTGCCTCTGGATCGTCGGGGCGTCATGGCTGTACAGAGTACGACAGCTACCAGCTCGATTTGGCCTTGAACGGTCCGCAAAATGAGGACAGTCCATGGACATGAGCACCAGAGAAACCAGCCCGGCGGCACCGACGCAGAGCGGCGTATCTGCTGCACCAAAGGCGTCGACGCCAGATAGTGGGGTCGCGCGATCGTTTGCAATCCTCCTTGGGTTTCAGTGTCTCGGCGAGTTAATCGCCTATGTCACGCGAGCTCCTGTTCCCGGACCCGTGCTTGGCATGGTGCTATTGCTTTGCCTGCTCTCGGCCAAACCCTCTGTCGTGCCTGCCGTCGAGCAGGTCTCTCGCGGACTGTTGAATCACCTTTCACTGTTTTTTGTACCCGCCGGTGTGGGCGTCATGGTCTTCGCGCCGCAGCTGAAAGGCCAACTGTCCGCACTCGCCCTTGCCATCGTTACCAGCACGATTCTTTCGATGGCGATTGCTGCGCTAGTGACAGGCATGTTGCTGACGAGGCTCGACAGAAAGCAATCACAACACAAGGCTGCGACGGCGCCACGCGCTTAGGCAGATTCTGCCGCCGCAAGCAGGAGGGGCCATGTCAATCGGTGAACTGTCCGTGTCTGTCAATGCGATCGTGGGCGCGTCGCCTCTGCCGGCGCTCACGGCAACCGTCGGCGTCTACATCGTTGCCTGCCGCCTTCACACTCTGGCGCGGAAGAATCCCCTGGCCAACCCGGTAGCGATCTCCGTGTTGCTCATGATCGCGATACTGTATTTGACAGGCACCTCCTACAGCGCATATTTCGCGGGCGCGAAACTGATTCACTTTCTACTGGGCCCGTCGGTCATTGCATTGGCTATTCCGCTACACCATCAGATGCCCAGACTCAGACGAGCGCTTGTGCCGCTGCTTGGCGGGCTGATCGCCGGTTCGGCCACGGCTGTTGCCTCTGCGATTGCGATATGTGTCTGGCTACATTGTCCGTTCGTGACGGTCGCGTCGGTCGCTCCGAAGTCGGTCACTACGGCCGTAGCAATGCTGATCTCGGCAAAAATTGGTGGTTTGCCCTCGCTCACCGCGGCGATCGTCATCCTGACCGGCATTACCGGTGCGACGCTGAGCAACGTGGTCCTGGATACCGTTGGTGTGCGGCGTGACGACGTGCGCGGCTTTGCAATGGGTGTTGCTTCCCACGGCATAGGTACTGCCAGGGCGTTTCAGATCAGCGAAGAAGCAGGCGCCTACTCGGGACTGGGCATGGCGATGAACGGCACTATGTCGGCGTTTGTCCTCCCAGTGCTCCTGCCCATCCTGAGCGGTTGGTTGATTTGACGAACCGCGGATTTTGGCATGCGCCCGCGTTCCTATCGTTACCGGGCGGCGTGTGGCCCGTCCGGGGGACGGGCGCTCAAGGCAGTGGCGGCAGTGGCACTGGCCACGCTATCGCTGACCTGCGTCGCTAGACAGATGGCAGATGCACAAGCGCGACCATACGAGGAGCGTACGGTACAAAAATCCACGCCGACCTGCTCGGAATTATCACTCGAACAGCGTCCACCCAGACGCATTGTCCGAAAGAAACGAATGCCTTCGAACGGCTAAAGCGTCCCAGTTTGTGGAGTTGATGTCGACACGTGACGAGTGATAGTTTCGACGGCCTGCTCAACAGAAACGGTAGCTGTGTCGACTACAAGATGCTCTGATTCCCATGCGTCATATCGGCGCTCAAGCACGCTCTTCCATGTCGGCAGGTTGTGGCCAGAGATATCTGCCCGTCGCCCCTCGACTCTCAGACGGTGCACAGTGGTATCAGAACAAATCAACTCTATCTCGAAGACGCGTGCACCTGCTTCGAGCGCCACACCTCTCCAGTGACTACGCGTGATATGCAACGGATTCACCGAGTCCGCGACGACGGTCAACCCGAGGCGCAAATTGTCTTTCGCAACTGCGTAGCCGGCGAGATAACCGGCAGGTCCAACATCCTTCCCGCCGACCCCAGAAGCGAGAAACGCCTGTTCCAACGTATCAATACGCAGATAAGCTGCGGCGAGTTTGCGAGCGAGTGTTTGCCCTACGGTTGTCTTTCCGGTGCCCGGTAATCCACCGAAAACAATCAACATTTTTCGTGCTCCCTGGTTTTCGAATATTTGCTGATTGTCGCGGATTGCTGCCGCGATCTCCAGTGGCCATGGCCGATCGGGTGAAGTTGCCAATGGCCGCTTATTGGCACTCCGGTTCGCAAAAACTGAATTCATTTGACTGACCGGTTTGGAGAAGGTCATCTGACCGGAGGGTCGATTTCGGATATTTGATCAGTCTGACTCCGATCACGTTCGAACGAGAGAGGGTGTAGCGACGCGTTGCCCGCCGTCTATTAACCGTTGCAAAGGGTCACCGCTTTACACTCAGAAGCCGCGGCCTCCTCTGTCTGATTCGAAACCGACACCTTGAGAGAGGTTATGTCGAAAAACAATCCATGGCTCTTTACTTCGACAGACGCAGCTTCTTCGATAGCACGATACCCCGCTGCGGGCTCACCAACCAGATGGCGTGAATGTCGGTGTAAAGGGTCGAGGTTCTTGTCGTGATGTCGGTGGGCTCGTCATTGCTGGGATCACTATGTTCGCGTCGATCGGTCAGGTAAGGCGGCGCCATGCTGCACATCAGCACAATCGCGAAGTCTCCATTCGCTTCGTCGAACGCCGCCTGCGAGAGTGTCACGCGTCCGTGAACCCTGGTTTTGGTCCGTTCACCGGACTTGAGCACAATCAGATCGATATGTTGGATGTACCCCTTAGCCTTCGCCTCTGGCGCCACCACCAGCCCTCGACCGCGTTGTCCGGTAATGGTTTTCTTGAGTAGGATCGCTCCCGGCTTGTTGTCGTCGGATAGATCTACGTCTACCGTCAACAGGTGCGTCTTTGACTGATATCGTATTCCGTAGGGCGCAGGTACGACGAAAGCAAGGTCGCGCTCGAGACTGGCTTTCGGCGAGTCGAGCTCGCTTGGCGCCTTAGGGACAGGGACGTGGATCAGGTTCCTGATGCGATCGCTCAACGAAAGCGAGTCGGCATTGAATCTCTGGCCCGCCAAAGCGTCCCTGATGGCAACCGGGTCGTCGCCGACGAAAGGCCGAGTGGACAGGACATCTGCAGAGGCGGAAGTTTCAGGCTCAATCGCATTGGGAACAGTGGCTGAGTCTGCCGACATCCCGGCGTGCGCCAGGAGCGACATGCACACAAGGGTGCAAGCGACGTTCGAACGGACCAGCACGGTTTTGAGATCAGCCACGACAAACCCCTCCAGGATCAAGGCAGTCTATCGCAAAGCCTTACATGGGAAACTCGACCGCATCAATCTGAGCGGCCAACGACGCCCGCTCTACCGAGCGGGGGCGTCTCCCCTGTTAATCCCTGTCAGCGTGCCGGATTGCGTGCCATGACGATCCACGCCGCGCCGTCGATCATCACCGACCGCTCGCCGGGCAGGCCCGCGAAGGCGGCACGAACCGCGGCCGAGGCGCGGGCGCGGATGTCGTCAGGCTTATCAGCGAGCGCGCGCGACAGCGGGCCGACCTCGAGCGTCATCTTCACCGCGTCGTCGATCGCAGCGTCCCGCGTCCCGCCCTCGCCGAACGGGACGGAAGCATCGAAGGGCGCGATAGCGATATCGGTGAAGCCGGCCGCCGTCAGGATGCGTGCCACGCGACCCCGGTCGCCGAACGAAAATGGGCCGGGCGCTTCGGGATCCGGCGCCGCGCTCGGCGGGAGGATGCCCTTGATCGCGCCCATCGGCAGGCGCACCCAATCGTTCTCGGCCGCGCCGCGCCAGCAGACGAACGCGACCCGCCCGCCCGGCCGCAGCGCGCGTCGCATATGGGCGAACGCTCCTGTCGGATCGTCGAAGAACATCACCCCGAAACGCGAGAACAGGATGTCGAACGCGCCCTCGGGCAGCTCTGCGCTGCTGGCGTCGGCCACTCGGAACAGGGCCGGCGTATCCTGTGGCGCAAGCGCGCGCGCCCGGCTGATCAGCGGTTCGGATATGTCCACCCCCAGCACTTGGCCCCCCGGGCCGACGCGGGCGGCCAGAGCCAGACTCGACGCGCCCGCGCCGCAGCCGACGTCCAGCACGCGCTCGCCCGCCGCGGGCGCGGCGGCTTCTATCGCGGCCTGGCCGAACACCGCCACCATAGCGTCGAGCCGGGCCTGGTTGGCGACCCAGCGCTCCCCGCTTTGACCATTCCAGTCGGCCACCTGATAAGCATTTTGCTCTGCCATGTCATCTCCTTGCTCTGATCCGTTCTTAACTAGCTACCCTTTGTTCGAGGCAAGGGGGAGCCGAACCTCACCCGCATCGTAATGACCGAAGAGCCGCGCACGTTCATGGATGTACTTCGCTTTGCTGCATTGCGTACATTGATCATAAGCGGAATGCGCGGAGGCGAAGTTGGGCTGTTGCCTACCGATTGGAAACGGGAGCGTGCTTACTTCGATTCGAACGGGCGGCCACCTGGCGAACTCGGTGGTATCTCTACTTCCCTGATGATCCGACATTTCGCCGAGAAACAGCAGGACGAAGAGTCTGATAGCCGGGTACTTCACGAGGAGACTCAGCCAGTGCCAGACATGTTCCGGGCGTTGCTAACGGAGACGCTTGACCGCGTAACCGCAGTCACAGCCCCCCCCCGCCCCCGACATTTGGATCTGGCTTTGACAAGTGAATGGGCGCCATGTCATCAGCTTTTTAGGGGACTTCCCGAGGGTCGTGACTTTTGGATTGCGTCGTCGTGCCTTGGCGGGTAATGTAAGCGCTAACACGTCGCGAATTGCAACCTTCACCGGTCCTCATCGCATGTCATCCGTAAAAACATTTGGAAATGTAATCGCTAACATACGCTCCACCGAAGCATCCTCCTCGGTCCGGCTCATCGTCGCAGGTAGCGCGAACATGGATCTCGTGGTGCACGCGGAGCGTCTGCCGGCGCGGGGGGAAACCTTGCTCGGCGGCGCGTTCGCCACATTCGCCGGCGGCAAAGGCGCCAATCAGGCGGTCGCAGCGGCGCGGCTCGGCGCTTCAGTGGCGATGCTCGGCTGCATCGGAGACGACGACTTCGGCGCACAGCTCCGCGCGCGTCTGGACAGCGAGCACATCGACACGGCGCACCTGCACATGGTGAACGACGTGTCGACCGGCATCGCCGCCATCACGGTGGCCGCGGACGGTACGAATACGATCGTCGTTTCGCCGGGCGCCAACGCCGCGCTTACTCCTGCTCACGTCGATGCGGCGCAAGACGCCATCGGCGCCGCCGGCATGCTGATTTGCCAACTCGAGGTGCCGCTCGATACCGTGCGGCACGCCATTTCAGTTGCGGGAAGGCTCGGCACGCCGGTGCTGCTGAACCCGGCTCCGGCACAGCCGCTTGCGGACGCGCTTTACCAGCAGGTCAGCTATATGGTTCTCAACGAGACCGAGGCCCACTTGTTGACGGACGTGCCCGTCGATGGCCCGGCGTCCGCGCGTGAAGCCGCAGCGCACCTGCATGCGAAAGGCGTGGAGACGGTGATCGTCACCCTCGGCGCCGAGGGCGTCTGGTACGCGACAACCGGGGAAGAAGGTCACCTGCCCGCGCCGCGCGTCGATGCGATCGACACCACGGCGGCCGGCGATACCTTCGTCGGCGGCTTCGCAGCCGAGCGCGTGCGCGGCGCCAGCATTCGCGACGCGATCGAGTTCGGACAGCGGGCCGCGGCGCTCAGCGTCACGCGTCAAGGCGCGCAGGCATCCATCCCGACCCAGGCCGAGGTGCGGGCGCAACCCGCGTTCCCGGCAACGGTTCGATAGACCCGGCTGCGTGGGATCGCAGCCTATCCACAACACAACATGGAGACGACAGCATGAACCCAACCCCCGTGTCCGAGCAGGCACCTCCGCGCGTGCGCCGCGCCCAGATCGTGGCGCTGACGCTGCTGATGGTGAGTGGCATCGTGAACTATCTCGATCGCGGCACGCTCGCGGTCGCGAATCCGCTGATCCGCAAGGATCTCGGTCTGTCGCTCGGGGAAATGGGGCTGCTGCTGTCGGCATTCTCATGGAGCTACGCGCTCTTCCAACTGCCGGTCGGCGGCCTCGTCGATCGCATCGGACCGCGCAGGCTGCTCGGAGTCGGCCTGATCATCTGGTCGCTCGCGCAGGCCGCGGGCGGCATCGTGTCCACCTTCGGCTGGTTCGTCGTCGCGCGCATCGTGCTCGGCATCGGCGAGTCGCCGCAGTTTCCGTCGGCGGCGCGCGTCGTGAGCAACTGGTTTCCGCTGCGTGCGCGAGGCAAGCCGACCGGCATCTTCAATTCCGCGTCGCCGCTCGGCACGGCGCTCGCACCGCTGTGCCTGTCGGTGCTCGTGGTGGAATTTCACTGGCGCTGGGCTTTCATCGTTACCGGCGCGCTCGGTCTCGTGGTTGCGGTGATCTGGCTCGCTATCTATCGCGATCCAACCCCCTCTGCGCTCACTGCAGAGGAACTGCACTACCTCAAAGGCGACGCCGGGGAGACGAAGCCTGCCGAGCAGCTCAGCTTCGCCGACTGGCGCGCGCTGTTCTCGAACGTCACGACCTGGGGGATGCTGATCGGCTTCTTCGGCTCGGTCTATCTGAACTGGGTTTATCTGACCTGGCTGCCCGGCTACCTGACGACAGAGCGCCACATGACTCTGATGCACACGGGAATCGCGGCCTCGGTGCCCTTCTTCTGCGGCTTTCTCGGCGCGCTCTGCGCAGGCTGGTTCTCCGACCTCATCACGAAGAGGAGCGCCTCGCCGGTGGCGAGCAGGCGCAACGCGGTCGTCATCGCGATGCTCGGCATGGTGGCGTTTACCGTGCCGGCCGCACTCGTCGAAAGCAATACGATCGCCATCGTCTGCATCTCGGTCGTGATCTTTCTCGCCAATGCAGCATCAGCCTGCTCATGGGCACTGGCAACCGCAGCCGCACCGGCCAACCGCGTCGGCTCGCTCGGCGCCATCCAGAACTTCGGCGGCTTTCTCGGCGGCGCACTCGCGCCCATTCTCACGGGCTACATCGCGCAGTCGTGGTCCTTCGTGCCGGCTTTGCTGACGGCCGCGGGAATCGCCTTCGTCGGCGCAATGAGCTATCTCTTCCTCGTGCGCAAGCCGATCGAGTTCGAGATCGAACCGGGTACGCCGGCTCGCGCTCACGCCTGAGAAGCGTCATTTTCAATTCTCAAGAGGACAACACCGACATGACCCTCCCCACTTCCCTGCCGCGCTCGACGCGCTCGATCGAAGGCATCGTTCCCGTCATGCTGACGCCTTTCGACGACGCCGGGACCATCGACTATGCCGGGCTCGAACGATTGATCGAGTGGTATCTCGCGCATGGCTCGGACGCGCTCTTCGCGGTCGCCCAGTCGAGCGAAATGCAATTCCTGAGCCTCGACGAACGCGCCGCGCTCGGCCGCTTCGTGGTCGAGCGCGTGGCCGGCCGCGCGCCGGTCGTGGTCTCAGGCCATATCAGCGACGATCCGGACGCCCAGGCCCTGGAGCTGAACGCGGCCGCGGCGACGGGCGCGGACGGCATCGTGCTGGTGACGAACCGGCTCGATCCGCGCCGCGAAGGCACCGAAGCGTTCACGGTGAACCTGCGTCGCCTGATGAGCCGCCTTCCTTCCGACATTCCATTGGGGCTGTACGAGTGCCCCGCTCCTTACCGGCGCCTGCTGTCCGACGACGAGCTCAAGATGTGCATCGATACCGGCCGCTTCGTGATGCTGAAGGACGTGAGCTGCGATCTCAGCACCGTGAAGCGCCGCGTCGCGCTGGCGAAGGGCTCGCCCATGAAGATCCTGAACGCGAATGCCGCGATCGCGTGGGACGCGATGAAAGCCGGCTCGGCAGGTTTCAACGGTGTGTTCACGAACTTTCATCCGGACCTGTACAACTGGTTGCGCAACCGCTCCGACGAGAATCCGGCGCTCGCCCGCGAGCTTTCGACTTTTCTCGTACTCGCTGCGGTGTCAGAGGCGCTCGGCTATCCGGCGCTCGCGAAGATGTATCACCAGCGCATCGGCACCTTTCAGTCGATTCGTTGCCGCGCAATCGACTACGACGTGCGCGAGCGCTTCTGGGCGCTCGACGCGGTGCTCGACAGGATCGTCGAAGGCACCGAGCATTTCCGTTCACGCATCGCCGCCGGGATTTGACCCAGTCATCACCCCGCCGCGGGTAAGATGACGGGCGTTCTATTCGAATCACACCGTTGATGCCTCGCTCCTCTGACTCCGCCTCCACTCTCGAAGAACCGTCGCCGACCGGACGTTCGGCCGGCGTGCGCGCCCGCCGCGGCGCGGGCCGCCCTGTCCTGTCGGATGTCGCAAAACGCGCGGGCGTGTCCACGGCGACGGTATCGCGCGTCTACAACGAGCCCGGCAAGGTGTCCGACAGCGTGCGCGAGCGCGTCGAACAGGCCGCGCTGGAGCTGAACTGGTTTCCGAATGCGGCCGGGCGCGCGCTCGCGTCCACCCGCAGTCACATTGCGGGCATCGTGATTCCCACGCTCGACGATCAGGTCTTCGCATCGCAGGTGAGCGGCATGCAGGCGGAGTTCGCCGCGCGCGGCATCACGCTTTTTCTAGGATGTTCGAACTACAGCCCCAATGAAGCGCTCTCTCAGGTTCACGCGATGCTCGCGCGTGGCGTGGAGGCTATCGCGGTCGTGGGCGAGGCGCATCCGCCGGAACTCTTCGAAGCGCTGCGCGTGTGGCGCGTGCCTTACGTCGTGCTCTATGCGTGGCGCGAGGGAAGCCCCCACGATTGCATTGGCTTCGACAACCGCGCGGCCTATGAGCAGATTACCGAGCATCTCGTCGCGATCGGACACCGGTCATTCGCGGTCTGCATCCAGCCGACACGGGATAACGACCGCGTGCAGGCGCGGCTCGCGGGAATTCGCGTCGCGCTCGAACGTCATGGTCTCGCGGTTCGGCCGGAGCATCTGATCGAAGGTGAATCCACGCTCGATTTTGGGCGACGGGCGTTGCGCGCGCTCTGGCAACAACCGGGGCCGCGTCCAACCGCCGTGATCTGCGGCAACGATCATATTGCGCTGGGCGTCTTACGGGAGGCGGAAGAGCTCGGCATCGCGATACCCGAGCGGCTTTCGGTCACCGGCTTCGACGATCTCGCGATCGCGCGCGAAGCGCGGCCGCCACTGACCACGATGCATGTGGACACGCGCCAGATCGGCACGGTCGCCGCGAAGCATCTGCTCGATGCGCTGGATGGACGACCGACGCGACAAGGGTATGCCGTGCCGGTGGAATTGAAAGTGCGCGGGTCAACCGGGCCGTGCGTGGGATGAGTGTTGTTGATGTCCTGCAGCCTAGGGGCACGGAGGCGCGCTCTTCGAAGTAGCTCGATAATCTGATCGAACCGCACCATCGTCGCATTACAGCGATGCCTGGATTCGATCGGTTCAGAAGTGCCGCGGCTCGCTCTTTCTGGTTGCGCACGAGCCGCATCTCGCCAACATCTACCGCCTCCCGAGCGCAACGTTACGTGTAGGCTGCCCTATTCCGAGGTGCTCGTGGCGCGGTCCGCAGCCGTGCTACCGGGACGCTTGCCGGGGCAGCAGCTCCTCCCGTTGCGTGCGCACGGGCCTGAGAATCCAGACGGAAGAACGAAACCGCCTGGTTCAGCTGCCGGCCCTGATCCTCGAGCGATTTCGACGCCGCCGCCGCTTCCTCCACCAGCGCGGCATTCTGCTGCGTCACTTCGTCCATCTGCGTAATCGCCTGATTGACCTGCTCGATCCCGCGGCTCTGCTCGGTCGACGCGGCTGCGATTTCCCCCATGATGTCGGTCACCCGCGCGACGGCCTGGGTCACCTCCGCCATCGTCTTCCCCGCCTCGTTGGCGAGCGACGACCCATTCTGGATCTTCTGCACGGACGCGTTGATCAGATCCTTGATCTCCTTCGCGGCACTGGACGAGCGCTGAGCGAGGCTGCGCACTTCGCTCGCGACCACCGCGAACCCGCGTCCCTGCTCGCCTGCACGGGCGGCCTCCACCGCGGCATTCAATGCGAGGATGTTGGTCTGGAAGGCGATCCCCTCGATGATCCCGGTGATATCCGCGATTCTGGTGGAACTCGTCCTGATTTCGCTCATCGTATCGACCACCTCGCCAACGACCTGATTGCCCCGTCCCGCCACTTCGGATGCGTTGGCCGACAGCGAGCTCGCCTGCTGTGCGTTTTCGGCATTCTGCTTCACCGTTGACGTCAGCTCCTCCATGCTTGCCGCAGTTTCCTGCAATGACGCAGCCTGCTGTTCTGTACGCGTGGAAAGATCCACGTTGCCCGACGCGATCTGGCTCGAACCCGTCGCGATACTGTCGGCGGAAGTACGAACCTGACCGATCAGGTGAACGAGGCTAAGCTGCATCTTGCCCATCGAGGCGAGCACGCTTCCGGTCGGCGCACTGTTCGCCCCCGGCACCGGGCTCAGATCGCCGCCGGCCACGCGCTGCGTCACTTCGACCAGCGCCGTGGGCTCGGCGCCCAAAGCGCGTAGCAGGCTGCGGGTGATGACTGCCCCTGCCATGACCGCCAGCACGAGCGCAGCCAGACAGATTGCAATCAGCAGATTCCGCTGAGTCGCGAATTGATCGCTCGATTGGCGGACCATTTGTTGTGCGCGTTCACGGGTGAAGTCCTCGTACTCGTTGGACGCCTTGATCAGAGCCGAAAGCAGTGGCCTGCATTTGGTATCAATTGCCGCAATCGCCGCATCGCGCTGATTACTCACCGCGAGCCTGTTGATTTCCAGGGCCACGGGGCGGTAAAGCGCCTCGATCCTGGGAAGTTCGGCCGCGAGTCTGCGTGCCTTGTCGCTCATGTCGGAAGCGCCCGCTACCATGGCATTGAACTTTTCCAGGTTAGCCTCGACTCTGCGTTCAGCGTCGATGACGGCGGCCTTTTCCAGCTCGATGTCCTCAGGCGTGGTGACCAGCACCAGATTGCGCACCGCCACGGCACGATCATCAACTGCGGTGCGGACAGCTTCAGCCATCGTGGCCCGTGCGTTAATACCATTGATGTAGCCGGAAAAGCGGTCATTCGCGTCGTCCAGCTCCTTCAAGGCGAGTCCTGAAACGATCAGTACAACAACGGCCAATGCTCCGAAAGCCACCGTAAGCTTTGTCTTCACAGACAAGTTATTCAGGATCATTTTTCGCTTCCATTTTCGACGGAAAGACACGTAAATGCAGGCGATCGTTCGTGATGCCCGAGTCACGCACCGGTATGCGCCCGCGCCCGTGAAAACTGATGCGCCTCGCATATGCATTTACGGCGGCAGACTCAATGAACTGAAGCCAGGATTGCCCCGCCTATCGAATCCGCAAACGTTGGCGCGATATTGATTTGTTCTATCGGGAATTAGGTATTGTTTAAGCGCATTTTTATCAGACAAAATAGGATCGGTGAATATAGGAGACCACACCAATTTTCTCTGGCGTTGTAAATCAATCGTGATATTCGCGAAAGCGATTTTTAAAATCGGTTGGCAGTCCAGACATGAATCGGTAGGCGACTTCACGAGAGTCCAAATGTCTTTATCAGGTTTGCGTCGAGGGGTCCAGCAGGCACGAAGCGACGCAATTTGCTTAGGAGAGAAGCCTGGCCTTTTGGAGTGCGCCTCATTCTCCATGCGCCCAACGCGGAATCGACAATCGTGGTTGCGACGCCATCAGGTGCCGGCGCCTCATTGACATTTTTTTGAATCGCGCGGGACACGATGGCGCGCTCATCGTCATAGGCTGCGATTTTGGAAGCCGCATGCGGTGCATTGAGATCCAGATTGGTCCTGGTATAGGAAGGCTCGACAAGCACCACGCGGATTCCTAACTTGCGCACCTCATGGTCCAAGGTTTCAGACATTCCCTCGACGGCATGCTTCGATGCTGAATAGAGCCCCATGTACGGAGCCGGAAGGAAGCCCAGCACTGAGCTCACATTGACGATTCTTCCCGAACGTTGCGAGCGCATGTGCGGCAGTACCGCTCGTGTTGTGCGCAAAATCCCGAAAACGTTGGTATCGAATAGCGACTGAGCCTCGGCAATCGACGTTTCTTCCGTCGCGCCGAGCAGCGTCACGCCCGCGCTATTGACAAGCACATCGATGCGGGTGGCTTCCGCGATGACGCTCTGGATTGCACGTTGCACTGAGGCGTCGTTACGGACATCCATCTCGACCAGCACAACACCGGGTATCGATTGCGCGGTTGTAGCGTTGCGTACGGTGCCGAATACCCGGCAACCCCGGCTGGCAAACTTCTCCGCGGTGGCTCGTCCGATCCCCGACGACACACCAGTAACAACGACGACTTTAGAATTCGACATGGCAGTTCCGTTCGATGCAGGTGAATGGGATAAATAGCGGATCAGCCGCTCCGATTGACCTTGCAACCAAGGTTCATTGCCTGGCAGCGAGCACGTCCTGCGGCATTTCTTTCGCAGGCTGCGCCTGCTCGTGCCTGCCTCTGCGCAGATTAGTCGTATCGACCGGCCGAATCCTGAACCAGATCGAATACATGGCCGGCAGGAACACCAGCGTCAGGATCGTTCCTGCAAAAGTGCCACCGATCAGCGTATACGCGAGCGTCCCCCAGAACACCGAATGGGTCAGCGGGATGAACGCCAGGATCGCCGCCAGCGCGGTCAGGATCACGGGCCGCGCACGCTGCACGGTTGCCTCGATCACGGCATTGAACGGATCCAGCCCGGCCTGTTCGTTCTGGTGAATCTGGCCGATCAGAATCAGCGTGTTGCGCATCACTATCCCCGATAGCGCAATGAGGCCGACCAGCGCATTGATTCCGAACGGCTGCCGGAAAAGGATCAAGGTCGGCACGACACCGATCAGTCCCAGCGGGCTGGTCAGAAAGACCATGACCATCGCGGAGATCGAGCGCACCTGCAGGATGATGATGACCAGCGTGACCGCCAGCATGATCGGAAAGAGCGGCAACATGGCTGTCGTCGCCTTGCCTGATTCTTCGATCGAGCCGGCCTGCTCGATGCGGTAGCCGTCCGGCAGCTTGTCCATGATGGGCCGAAGCTGCCTCGTGATCGCCGTCGATACGTCTGGCGGCTGCAAGCCATCGGCGATGTCACCGCGCACGGTGATCGTCGGCATCCGGTCGCGCCGGCGCATGATCGGTTCCTCCATGCGCACGTCGACCTTGCCCACCTGCGACAGCGGGATGCGCTGGCCGTTGGCGCCAGCCAGCGTGAAGTCGTCGATCCGCGCCGGGTCGAGCCGGACCTCGCCGGCCGAGCGCGCGATGACCTGCACCGTGCGAATGTCCTCGCGCACGACGGTGACAGGCACGCCGGTGAGCAGGAATTGCAGTTGTTGCGCGACCGCGCTCGATGTCAGCCCCACGGCCTGCAGCCGGTCCTGCTGCAAGGTGAAGTGCAGCGTGGGCGTGCGCGTGCCCCAGTCGGTGTTGACGGTGCGCATCATCGGGCTCGCATCCATCACCTGCTGAACCTGCTCCGCGATACCGCGGAGCTTGTCCGGGTCCGGACCCGTGACCCGGTAAGCGACCGGGTACGGCGAGTACGGGCCGAATACGAGCTGCGTGACGCGCAGGCGCGCCTCAGGGGCAAGCCCATCGGCGATTGCCTGTCGCAGCCGCTGTTTGAGTGCCTCGCGCTCGTCCTGGTTATCCGTGCGCACCACGATCTTGGCAAATGACGGATCGGGCAGCTCCGGTCCCATCGAGAAGTAGAACCGCGGTGCGCCCTGACCGACATAGGCGGTGACGATTCTCGCTTCCTTCTGTCTGGCCAGCCAGCCTTCGACCTTCGCTGTGGCGGCGCTGGTCTGGGCGATCGACGTGCCATACGGCATCTGCACTTCGATCAGCACTTCAGGGCGGTCGGAGATCGGGAAGAACTGTTTCTTGACTACCGCCATGCCAAGGACGGCCAGCACGAAGAGGCCCACGACCGAACCGGCGACCAGCCACTTGCGCGCAATGACGCGCTTCAGCAGTTGACGGAAACCGTTGTATCGCGGCGTGTCATAAAGCGCGTCGTGGCCACCTTCGACTTTCTTGAAGTCGGGCAGCATCTTGACGCCGAGGTAAGGTGTGAACACCACGGCGACCACCCACGATGCGATCAGCGCGATCCCAACGATCCAGAACATGTTGCTCGTGTACTCGCCCGCAGTGGATCGGGCGAAGCCATTGGGCATGAAGCCGACCGCCGTGACCAGCGTGCCGGAGAGCATGGGCGCCGCGGTATGGCTCCAGGCATAAGCGGAGGCGGCAACGCGGCTGTAGCCCTCTTCCATCTTCACCACCATCATTTCGATGGCGATGATGGCGTCGTCCACCAGCAGGCCCAGCGCCAGGATCAGCGATCCCAGCGTGATGCGGTCGAAGTTCTTGCCAGTAGCGAGCATCACCAGGAAGACCACCGCCAGGGTCAGCGGCACGGCCGCGGCAACCACGAGGCCCACGCGCCAGCCCATGCTCACGAAGCTCACCAGCATGACCACCAGCAGGGCCGCGAAAAACTTCACCATGAACTCATCGACCGCCGAACTGATGTTGACGGCCTGGTCGCTGACCTTGGTCAGGCTCATGCCGAGCGGCAGCCCGCCGTTGATCGCGCCCACCTCGCGGTCCAGCGCGCGACCCAGGTCGAGGCCGTTCCAGCCGTCGCGCATCACGGCGCCCAGCAGCAGGGCAGGTTCGCCGTTGTTGCGGATCAGGAACGTCGCCGGATCTTCATAGCCACGCGTGACGGTGGCAATGTCCGATAGCTTCAGCGTGCGTCCCCGCGCCACGACGGGCGTATCGCGGATCTTCTGCAACGCGTCGAACGCGCCGTCGAGGCGGATGAACACCTCCGGGCCCCTGGTCTCCACCGAGCCGGCGGGCGTCAGCGCATTCTGGCCGTTCAGCGCGGCGAACACGTCCTGCGGACTGACGCCCAGCGTTGCCAGACGGTCATGCGAAAACTCGACATAGATCCGCTCCGCCTGCTCGCCAATGATGTTGACCTTCTTCACCCCCGGCACGTGCAACAGCCGCTGGCGCAGCGTCTCGGCGTCGCGTACCAGCAGGCGCTGCGGTTCGCCTTTGGCCTTGAGCGCAAACAGCGCGAAGGTGACGTCTGCGTATTCGTCGTTGACCATCGGCCCGATCGCACCAGGCGGCAGGTTGCCTGCCTCGTCGCTGATTTTCTTGCGGGCCTGGTAGAACTGTTCCTGCACTTCCGAAGGCGGTGTGCTGTCGAGCAGGGTCAAGGTCGTGAAGGCGAGGCCCGGCCTTGTGTAGGTCTCCGTACGGTCGTACCAGCGCAGCTCCTGCATGCGCTTTTCGAGCTTTTCGGCGACCTGGTCCTGCATTTCCTGCGCGGTGGCCCCCGGCCAGGCAGTGATGATGGTCATCACCTTGACCGTGAAGGCGGGATCTTCGGCACGGCCGAGCTTGAAGAATGAAACGAGTCCGGCCAGCGAGATCAGGCAGATCAGGAACAGGGTGATGGAGCGCTCGCGCACAGCGAGCGCGGAAAGGTTGAAACGACCTTCGCTCACGGACGGGCTCCCTCAGTTGCGGTCACGGGAGCCTGGCCCGCCACACGGACCGGTTCGCCTTCGCGTAGCAGATGCGCGCCGAGCGCGACGATCCGGTCGCCTTGCTTGATCGGGCCGTTGATGCGGACGTCGTCGTCATCCACGTGCTCGACCGTGACCGGCCGCCAGGAGACCTTTGGCGGCACGCCGTCGACGACCCATACTCCCGGTCCCTTGCCCGCATCGAAAAGGGCGCCAAGCGGCACCTTCAGCGCGCTTTGCGCGGAACGATGCGCATCCGGAATCTGGATGGTGACCGTTGCTCCTAGCGGTGCATCGGACAGCGTGCCGCCGAGCACGTACCGAGCCTCGAAGGTGCGCGTGAGCGGGTCCGCAGCATCGGATAGTTGCCGCAATTCGGCGGGAACCGTGACGTCTTGCTTGCCGAAGAGCGTTGCCTGCGCGACGGAACCGACCTCAGGGCGCAGGGTTTCCGGCAACTGGATGACGGCCTCGCGACGTCCTGCGTGAGCCAGGCGCACCACGGTCTGCCCGGCGTTGACGACCTGCCCGGGCTCGGCCAGCGTTTCCATGACGACACCATCGGCGTCGGCCACCAGCTCCGTATAGCGACTCGCATTAAGCGCGACGTCGGCTTGTGCTTCGGCTGCGCTGAGCTGGGCTTTGGCAGCATCGGTCGCGGCCTTGACCTGGTCGTAGGCCGAGGCGGAAATGGCGCCCGTGCCGCGCAGATCGCGGTAGCGCGCTTCATCCTCTGCCGTCTGCTGCGCCCGTGCCCGCGCGGCAGCGACGGCCTGCTGCTGCGCCTGCGCGGCCAGCTTCAGATCGACGGGGTCGATGCGCATGAGCGGCTGGCCGCGCCTGACGCTCTGCCCGGCATTGACCAGCCGCTCGAGCACCTTGCCGGAGACACGAAACCCCAGGTCGCTCTGCACCCGGGCGGCTACGGTTCCGGTAAATGAGCGCGAGGCAGGCGGTGCGTCCCGAACGATGGCGGAACGCACCAGCGGCGCCTCCGTGCGCGGATCGGGCGGTGCTTTTGCGCCGCAAGCGGCCAGCGCAAACGGCAACGCGAAGACGACGGCTGAGGTAGCGAGGCGGCGCGCAAGCATGAAAGACCCATCGACGAAAGGATGATGGGTCCGATTATGGTTCTAGTGACCAATATAGTCAATAGTCACAAATGGTGCGCGTTAAGGTGAGAGGCTGCGGAGCACCAGACTGGACAATTTCGCCGGCGCCTCCTCGGTGTAATCGAAGCTGTGCTGCAGGATCAACGGGTTGAGGTACGGGCGTAAAACCAGGTAGATCGCCATCGCGGTCTCATCCAGCGGCGTCTTGCGCTCGAAGTCCCCGCTTTGCCGCCCCTCCTGGAGGATGTCCTGAAGCAGCTTCTGGATGCGCTCTTCATAGGCGCGCGTCGCCTGCCATTGCTCGGTGGCGGCCGACGCGGCAATCTCGTAAAGCTTGCGGTCCTGGGAGAACAGGCGAAGGCTCGCCTCGACGATCGCCTTGAACATCCGCCGCAGTTTCTCTGGCGGCCGGGCGACCTCTTCGACGGCAGCTTTGACCTCGCTTTCGATCTCGCGCAGGCAGTTCGCGCAGATCATCTCGCCAATAGCCTGCTTGGACTCGAAGAACTTGTAGATATACGCCTTGGAAAAGCCGATGGACTTGGCGAGATCAGAGACGGTCGTTTTCTCGTAGCCATACCGGCTGAAGTGCTCGGTGGCCGCGGCAACGATCTGATCGCGCACGTCATGGTCGGCTGGGCCGCGGGCCGAAATGGGATAGGTGGCTGCATTTTTCATGGTTCCTAGCTTACCGCCGCCCCCAGAAATCGACAACAAGTGACTAAATTGTATTATAGTCACCTTTACTCGTCCTCTTCGCCCGGAAGAAGCTCATGCTGCCCAAACGCACCCTTGCCATGCTTGTCGTCGCCAGCCTTTCAGCAGGCTGCGCGGTAGGTCCCGATTACGTTCGGCCCGATGTACCGATGCCGGAGCGGTTCATGGGCCAGACAGCGGTCGATCATCGGCATGCAACGACCACCGCGGACCTCGTGACCTGGTGGACGGCGTTTGGCGATCCGCAACTGACGCGATTCGTCGCGCTTGCGCTGGAGCAGAACCTTGACCTCGCGCAAGCTTCTGCTCGGGTCGCCCAGGCACGTTCAGCACTGGGGGCGGCGAATGCCGCGCTGCTGCCTTCCGGCAATGTCAGCGGCCAGGCAGCCAGGGTCTACCAGTCCGTTGAAACGCCCCTCGGGCGAGTTTTGAACTCGACGCCCGGTTTCGAGCGCTACGGCAACGAGTACGAAGCCAATCTCAGCGCGAGCTGGGAACTGGATGTGTTCGGAGGCCTGCGTCGTGGACGGGAAGCGGCGCTCGCCGAGTACGAGGCTTCGGAAGCCGGCGCCGCGGCCACACGCCTGGCCGTGGCTGCACAGACCGCCGACATCTATATCAGCATCCGCGGATTGCAAGCCCGTCTGAACGTCGCGCGGCGACAGGTGCAGACGCAGCAGGATCTGCTCTCCACCATCAACCTTCTGTATGGCAAGGGGTTGGCAGCCGAGCTTCAGGTAAGACAGGCCGAGGGGGCGCTTGCCCAGGTCCGGGCCTCGGTCCCGGTCCTCGAGACGGGCCTCGACGCGGCCATGAACGCACTGGATGTGATGCTCGGCGCCCAGCCCGGCGTACATCGGGCCGAGTTGCTCGAAGCTGGCGACATCCCCGTCCCCCCGCAGATCGGAGCCACCGGATCGCCGCGCGAGTTGCTCAGGCGGCGGCCAGACCTGATCGTGGCCGAGCGACACCTCGCCGCATCGAATGCGCGTATTGGAGTGGCCATCGCCGAGTACTACCCCAAGGTCTCCCTCAGTGGGCTGATCGGCAGCGCGACATCCGTGGCCAGCGGCAATCTGTTCTCGAGCGGCGCCAGCCAGGCCGCCGGCGTGCTGGGTCTGCGCTGGCGTTTGTTCGACTTCGGCCGGATCAATGCGCAGATCAGCCAGGCCAAGGGTCAGGAGGCCGAGATGCTGGCTGCCTATCGGCTTGCCGCATTACATGCGACTGAGGACGTGGAGAACGCTTTTTCGGCACTGGTCAAGCGCGAGGAACAGGCTGCTGCGCTCACGCAGGGCGTGGACTCGCTCGGCCGCGCAAGAGCTGCCTCGTTTGCAGCCTATCAAAAAGGCGCGGTCAGTCTGATTGAAGTCCTGCAAGCCGACGACAGCCTGCTACGCACTTCCGACGCGCGAGTGCAGGCACAAACGGAGTCAGCCCGCGCGGCAGTCGCTGCTTTCAGGGCGCTCGGGGGTGGTTGGCAATCCAGCGAATCCGAAGCGACGGTTGCCACCAGGTAGCTAGCGCACGCGCCGAAAGCACGCAAAGCGGCGTCGGGAATTTGGCAATCTTTGTTCTTCGATGGCGGTTGATGAGGACTCCGCTTCTCCCGCGCAGCGGAGCGGCTACCTGTCGAAAGGTCCCTGCAGTCACTTGCCATCAGGAAATGGAAGCGCAGCGTTTCGTCTACACCGCCTTATCGCATGTCACGCAAACGATTGACCCGGGAAGAATCCCGCAAAGAGACCCGCAGGCGCCTGCTCGGTGCAGCGGCCTTGAGCATTGCCAGCAAGGGGTTGGCCGCCACGAGCGTAGAGGATATCGCCGCCCGGGCCGGCTATACCCGTGGTGCGTTCTACTCGAACTTCGACAGCAAAAGCGACCTGTTCGTCGAACTGCTCCGTCTCGATCACCAGAACATCCAGGAAAACTTGCGGAAGCTGTTAGAGGCCGGTTCGTCCAGCCAGGACCTGCGAAAGCGGCTCACCTTGTTATACGCGCAGCGTTATCGCGACGACAACAACTACGTCATGTGGGCCGAGGCACGCCTGCATGCCATGCGTGACGCGAAGTTCCGGCAACAGATGAACGTCCTTTGGTTAGAAAAGCGCGAGATGATCGCCTCCTTCATCGAGCAGTTCTGCAAGCACGTCAACATGCAAGTGCCAGGAGCCTGTGCCGCCCAGGCACTTGCCACGATCGCATTGATGGACGACGTCGTCTATTTCACCGTTACCATGCCCAACGAGCTGTCGAAGACTTCAGCCGAAGCGGTTGTGAGCAACATCCTGACGAGAATGTTCACACGTTCATCGTTCTGAGTGAACCTTGATTGGCGCAAGGTCCGTTCTAGCTGGTTGAGTGAAGGGCCGACCGCGATGAGACTGAACATAGCGGCCGACGAGACACGCCGATATAACGCGTCACGGCGCAAGGTGGAAAGCGCAAAGATCTTTACGCCCCCTAGCCAGGAAGGGCCTTCCGCGCAAACGTCCCCATTTTCGAGGGTGGCGGAAAATCTGCTCACGCGTGTGCGTCGTTGACCGCGTCTTTCGGACAGGCACATGCAAACCGCCGAGGCACATTGACTGCTCGCAAACATGCATCGAAGCGGAGAGGCCAGAAGGAACTATAGCTGCAGCCAATGAGCGTGGGCTCGATGGATACCCTCTCTGTCCGGGAGTCTGCTGCGTGGAACCGGCGCGTTGCGCTGGCCCACAAGATTGAGTGCACCATCTGGTGCGCTAATGGCTTATGGTCGAACGTATCGATCCGATCCGGTTACGCGGTTCACGCCGCGTAGAAGACCCACTTACTATGGAGATTGGTCGCACCTGGCAAACGGGAAGGCGTCCATACAACTCAGAATGACCGACGTATCATGGCAGGTGACGCATCGGGAGTGGGTGATTCGTTCCTCACCGGAGAAGAGAGGCTTTCACTACCACGCTCGCGTGGAGGTTGAGCGCCGCCCTCAGGACTACGTAGACAATCGCCAAGTCTTTCGCTTCACCGACATCGGCTATTTCGATACCCAGGCTTCCGCAAACGAGCGCGGTGTGGCCTGGGCGAAGGCATGGCTCGACGTCAACTTCTAAGCGTTGGCAATTCCCCTCACATCAAGCAAGTCTCGTCCTCTTGACACGCAGCCGATGCTTTTGCCAGCACGGTTGCGCCGTTTTTTGCGGCCTCGACGTTTGCCCAAAGATGCTTCGATATCCGCGATGGCCAGGGAATGCGGCACTCTCCACCTGTGCGAAGACATATCGCGAGCCCAGTGAACGTCGCTGCGGTGAGGACCATTGACGATCCCCACTGGCGGCCGCCGGTTTGAATGCGTGTCGGTCCGTCTCGGGCACACTCGTTGCGCCAGTGAGGGCTCTAAACAACCTTTTAGGAGCTCACAAATGTCACAGCGAAAGACGGTCGATGATCTGTTCGTGCACATGCTTTCCGATATCTATAGCGCGGAGAAGCAACTGACGCGAGCACTAGCGAAACTCTCCCGCGCCGCTTCCGACCCGGCGCTGAGCGACGCATTCAAGACTCATCTTGAAGAAACGCAAGGACAGGTCGAACGGATCGACAAGGTGGTGGAAACTTGCGATATCCGCCTGAAGAGAATGAAGTGCATCGCGATGGAGGGACTGATAGAAGAAGGACAGGAACTGATCGACGAGATCGAAAAAGGTCCGGTCCTGGATGCGGGCCTCGTGGCTGCCGCGCAGAAGGTCGAACACTACGAGATCGCCACCTACGGTAGTCTGTGCGCCATTGGCAAGCAACTGGGTTTCACCGAAGCCGTGAAACTGCTGACAGAGACGCTGGACGAAGAAAAGGCCACGGACCTCAAGCTTACCGAGTTTGCGGAAAGAGCCGGTAACAAGAAGGCTACGCAACAGTAAACCATGAGGACACAGCGCAGGCGTACCGGTCGAATGGTCTGCCTGCGCTCGCCATCTTGTGATTTGCCTTCGATTTGTGCCAGTCACGTTGGTCCGTGGGTCCGATGCTTCGATTCATCACTGGCCGTTTTGCTGCTTGCTATCCGTATTGTCGTTCGTGCCGTGGCCGGTGTTGGGACGGGTGCTATTGTTCATCCCGCTCGACCGGTCCCTCGTCGGGTTGTCAGGCGCAGCGCCAGTTCCGGTTCCCATACCGCCACCGGTTCCTGTCGCACCCGTCGCCATCCCTCCGGCGCCCCCAGCATTGCCGCCGCCAGCGGCCACGCCGTTCCCAGCTTCGCCTCCGCCGCCGGCCCCGCCCGCTCCGCCTGCGCCGCCACCCTGCGCATAGGCGCCGCCCGACAGTGCCGTCACCAGCGCAGAAGCCAGCATCGCTTTTGTCGTGAACTTCATGGTTCGCCTCCATTCCATTGGATCGATGTCGCCAACTGTCGGGCGCAACGCCGCAGTCGCTTCGTCACTTGCGACAGCCCGCTACTGCCGAACGTCAGTCTCGCGGCAGCATCACCTGGAATGAGCAGGGGTTATTCCCGGGACCGCACTAGAGCTTCTCCATAAGCCCTCGCTTCACGCCTCCGGCTGAGCACCGACGCATTAAAGCCAAGGAATCCGAATCGGGCATGCCGTTGTGTCGTGCCCTGGCATGCCGGATGCGCGATCGCCATACATTCGTCGGCATTCAACGAGTCATGTCGCGGATTGCTCACTGCGTGACCATTGGAAAGATCGACCGGCCGATGCCGCCGGGAGAAAGGATGCCCGTTCCCCGTGGCAAGCGAACAGGTGAAAGATGCTGATCCACATGACGATTCGCCTCGCGGACAGGTCAGGCCTTCTGCTTCTATGCCGGGCGTTGCACGACAGCGATGCGCAACTTGCGGGCAACGTCAGGCAGTTCAACGACCAGACCGTTGAACTGTGCATTTTCGCCACGTGCGCGTCAGACGTGACATGGCTATGCAGAGAACTCGTCAACACACGGCTTGCGGAAAACGTGCTGGTGCGACGACTCG
The DNA here is from genome assembly GCF_050435705.1 of Paraburkholderia sp. JPY419. Lineage (NCBI taxonomy): Bacteria > Pseudomonadati > Pseudomonadota > Betaproteobacteria > Burkholderiales > Burkholderiaceae > Paraburkholderia > Paraburkholderia sp. JPY419. Next base: position 879,422 of record NZ_JBNDKV010000001.1, read on the forward strand.
ACATCGACCCGACAAGCGGAATCTGATAAGCGCAAACAGCCGCTTTGCGAGTACCCCGCATGTGTCAAGATACTCACGGATTCGACGTGCGCGAATGCCAAGGCTTTCGTGAAGCCAGGTTGCTCCCGATTGCGCACACACCGCCACTGCTCCACCAATTGAGCTAACGGCCCGGCCAGCCAGAAAGTCCCCGCTGCCAGGCAATTCTGGCCTGGGTGCTACCCAATATCGATGGTCCGACTAGTGGAGCGCGCCGGTTCCGTTTTCGGCACGGTCAATGTAAGAATGCCGTTGTCAAACTTTGCCAATGCATGGTCTGGATCGGCATTGTCCGGCATCGGAATTCTGCGCACGAAGCTTCCATAGGCTCGCTCCAACCGATAGCATCCGTCTTCCTCGCTGCGCACGTCCTGCTTCTTCTCGCCGCGCAGCACGATTGCCCCTTCCTCGACGCTCACGTTCAAGTCCTCCCGTCCCATCCCGGGCAGTTCCGCAGTTACGCGAAGCACCGGCCCTTCGTCCACGACGTCGATGCGCGGCTGGAAGCGCGACGAACTGAAGTCGCCAAACCATCGTTCAAACGCACCACCGCCTGCAAATGGGTCACGAAAAAATTCCTCCACGGCACGCCACGGTTCACGAAGAGATAGTCGTGGAATGTCAGGCCATGCGGCCCGCCACTCATCCGCGCGCCGACCGTCCGTGTCGTCCGCATCGGATTTGCGGGCGGCTCCGCGAAGGAACTTGAAGGGGTTCCATTTTTTCGGATCAGTGTTCATCATGTGCTCCTTTCCTATCAGCGTCGAAACGGGATTCCGGTCTCCGCGCCGCGACTGCTTCGACTCGACAGCCGAAAGGCGGTGGCCGGAGGACAGCATCCAGCTTCTTGCTACTGCTGTCCCCCTCCCCCGGCCGACTTCAGTCGGTACTCACCTCGATGCGGCGCGGTCGCGCTTCGTCGCGGCGCGGTATCGTCAGCTTCAATACGCCGTCCTTCAGATTGGCTTCGATTTTCGACGCATCGAAGTCGGCGCTGATCGAGAACGCCCGCGCGAAGTGAGGCTGCCGGATCTCCGCATGCTGCAGGCGCAGTTCCGCCGGTGTCGGCACCACCGCTTCTGCTTCGATGTACAGGTTGCCATCGTGGACCTTGACGTCCAGCCGCTCCCTGGTCACGCCCGGAAGATCCGCCCACAGCGTGATGCCGTGGCTGTCTTCGAAGATGTCTACCGGCGGTGTCAACGTGATCCGACGTTGCGACGCATCACCGTCGCGCTGGGCCACCGCCGTTTGGTCCTTTCTGGCGAGTTCAGTCGTGTCGTTCATGATGTCCTCCGTAGTTCTGCCAGCCGCTCACTGAACGGTGATCGCCCGCGGCTTTGACGCCTCGCTTTTGCCGATGCTCACCATCAGGCATCCATTGGTGTATCGCGCGCTGACCTTGCCAGGGTCAGCGTTTTGCGGGAGCTCGACCACGCGCCGGAACGTGCCAGCGAATCGCTCCTGCGCATAGGTGCGCACATCGTCGCCGCGGGTTTCCGGTTGCGAGCTCGCGCGCTCGCCGCTGATGGCCAGCAACCCCTTGTCTAGCGATACGTCGAGCTTGGCCGGATCGACCCCGGGCGCGAACGCGACGATCTCGATCGAGTCGTCGGTCGAACCGATGTTGATCTGCGGGAAGGCGCCAGCGCGGCCTGAACGGATACTGGAAGGGAAGCCGCCGAAGAGGCTCGCCATCTGCCGTTGCAGACGGTCGAACTCACTGAACAGGTCGGTCCCGAAGTAAAGGTCACTCATGATCGTTTCCTCCTTGGATGCAGCACGGAAACGAACCGGCCTACGCGCTCCAGTCCGTCTGCCGGGCTGCGGCAAACAAATCGAAACACGCAGCGCGCCGCATGGCGGGCGCGGCTGCCTGAGCGGAATTTAGAATAGTATGCACGGAGAAAATTTCAAGGTGGGTAGCGCAAGTTCCATGCCCTTAGCCTCGACGCTCGCCCAGCCGATCGCCGATTCTGATTCCGCGTCCCTAACTCGACATTTACGGACGGCTCAGCGAAATCGCGAAGCGACATGCACCGGCCCTGACAAGCTCGCAATCGCTGACGAGCGGCATTCGTGGCACGCCGGTTGCACACTCACGATGCCGCGCATTGCGCGCGGGCATGGTGGCAGTCCCCGGTCGCAACAGTGCGCCGGAGAGGACCACTGCAACCGCGCTCAATCTGCCACCACCGCTCCAAGGATGACGGATGAGTCAAAGTCGGGCCAACACAAGCAGCGCACGGGCCGCGTACCCTGGGACCCGTTCTCGCGACGATCACTGCGATGTCGGGCGCACGGAAACGGGCGACACGCGTATGCATCGCAAGATCGCGCTGGTTGCCAGCGCCATCGCCGGGAGTGCCGCCGCCGTGGCGCTGCTCCGCTACTGGGGGCGCCTGCGTCAAACGCCGGAGCTGACTGAGGAAAGCCGGCTCTCTGGAATTCGAGGGCGCTGGGTGCAGGCGGGTCCTTACAGGATGTTCGCGCGGACCGCAAGCACGACCGACGCCACCGCCACGAATGGATTTGCCGCTCGCCCGCCAGTGATACTCGTCCACGGTCTCGTCGTCTCCAGCCGCTACATGGAACCGCTTGCACTAGCTCTAGCCAGGTGGTTTCCAGTGTTTGCTCCCGATCTACCTGGCTTCGGTGAAAGCGCATTGTGCGGCCGCTGGCTCGATCTGCCCGGTCTCGCCGATGCTTTGCACCTGTGGCTGGTTGCCACCGGGCTCCGACCGGCCGTTCTTGTGGGCAATTCGTTCGGCTGCCAGATCCTGACCGAACTTGCCGCGCGTCATCCCGGCGACGTCAAGGCATTGGTGCTGCAAGGGCCCACCGCGGATCGCCGGGCCCGGCATCTGCCGGTCCAAATCTGGCGCGCCCTGGTCAACGGCCGCCGCGAGCGGCCTCATTCGCCGGCGGCGCCAGGGCGCATCGATTACGCCAAGGCCGGACTGCTGCGCGCACTGGCCACGATGCGCATCATGATTCGCGATCGCATCGAGAACCGGCTCCCGCTCGTTCGCGCTCCCGTCCTCGTAGTGTGCGGCTCCCGGGATCCTGTGTCGCCGCGCGAGTGGGCCATCGAGGTGACCGCGCGGCTGCGCTGCGCGCAACTGGTCATCATCGACGGCGGCACACACACTCTGAATTATGTGTATCCAAACAGTCTTGCGCTGGCGATCCGTCAGTTCGTCGACGCGTTACCCGGCGAACCTTCCGGGCGAATGGAGCAGCCATGAGCAGCGCACCGCGAGGAATTGCGCGATTCGATTCGGCCGCCGCGATGGTCGGTGCACTGGGCGCCTGTCTGCACGGCGAGCCTTTTAGCAGCCCGAGCGGGTCACCACTGCTCGACCGCAGCATGCCGCTGATCAATCTCCTGCCTCGGTTCGCTCGCGAATGGGCGTACTCCATCGGCGGCGCAACCGAGGCGATAGGTGAGCGCGCGGCGCGGCGCCTTGACATCGAGACCATAGCGACGTGGCTTGCCGATCGTTATCCGCGCCGCCAGTACCCGGCCGCCTTCGTTGGCTCGTCCAACGGCGCGCTCGTGCATCTGGCCGCCGCCATGGGCGTGCCCTGGCTGCCGCAGACCTTTCTCTGCCCCGTCCGTGCGCCCGGCAGCGATCCCGATGATGCCGCAGCAGGCCTGCGCGACGGCAGACATGCGCGCGAGGCGCTGCTCGCGGCAGACGGACGAATCGCCGTTCACCACATGCACGATCCAAATCAGGACCGGCTCATGTTGCGTACGATGCGCTACTACCGCATCAAGCAGCGCGCGCTGGCACTCGGGTTTCGCGAGTTCCTGCTACGCAGTCTGCCCGCCGGCGCGACGCTGTATGTAGACATATGCACTTTGCAGTGGCCCGTCACGCGTATCGGCGAGCGCGCCTTCTTTCAGTTTGGCGCGGCGGGTGGCGCGACACGCGAGGAATACTTCGGTGGCGGCCCGCGTGTGCGGGAATACCTGGCCCGTTATGGCAGCGCCCGCACCCGCTGGGATCCGCCCTCGCCAGATGCGCCCGCGCCTGAAGCCGAATGGGGCTTCGACATGAGCCTGCTGGACTCTCTGCGTGCCCTCGCGCAGCAGGCCGACTGGCGCCTAGTCGAGTTTCGCTTCGAGGAACCCGAATCGCTGAGCTTTTTCGCGTTCGACACACTGCGCGAATGGTACTGCGATGAAGGTATCGAGCCGCGGCACCTCGTCGTCGATAGCTTCGTGCTGCTCGATCCATACACGACGATGCATCTTGGCGCGTTGCCGTTCTGGCTGGTGTTCTGCACCGAGCCATCGGCGCGAAACCTCACGCGGCTGCTTCAACGGGAAGGCCGTTTCGAACACATTGACCTGATGCTGTTTTCGCACGGCACCGAAGGCGTCGGCGTGGTGCCCGCGCGCGAATGGCAAACGATCATCGCGTCGGCCTCGCCCGACGCGCGTCTGTGCGGCGTCGATGCGAAACGCTTTCCTCGCGACTTTGCCACCTTTGTGCGCTTCGACGAAGCACTCGCTCGACGCGGCAGCGAAAGGCCACGCATGCCCCTACCGGCGCCGCTGAGCGTGCAAGCATTCGACGCCGCCCTGCTGCGTCACGGGAGCCGGTATGGCGTCGCCGCGATGCTGCCACGCGCCGAGCAGGTCTCATGACCGGCGCCACCGCGCTGCTGGCCTGGTTTTTCGGGGCCTGCGCCGCGACATACGGCGCGGCGGCCGCCACACTTTTCTGGATGCAGGGACGCCTGATTTATCCGGGGGAATGGCGGCGGCGTGAGCCGAACGAAGCAGGGCTCGCCGACATGTCGGTAGTCACCGCCACCACAGCGGACGGGCTCGATCTGCATGGCTGGTACAAAGCGCCGGCATCGTCACGACGCTTGACCGTGGTGCTTTTTCACGGCAACGGCGAAGACCTCTCGCAACGCGGGCATATCGCGCGCGCACTGCTCGACTGTGGCTACGGAGTCTACCTCGCCGAGTATCGCGGCTACGGAGGCAATTCCGGCATACCTCACGAAGCGGGCCTTTACGAGGATGGGCGCGCAGCACTTCGCTTCGTCGAGCGTACGAATGCACGCATCGTTCTACACGGCTATTCGCTCGGCTCCGGCGTGGCGGTGCAACTCGCGGCCGAAGCACAGGCTCCAGGGCGGATCGAAGGCCTCATCCTCGAAGCGCCTTTTACACGGATCGCAGATGTCGCGGCACGGGTCTTCTGGTTCATGCCAGTGGGCCTGCTGGTTCGCGATCAGTATGACAATCTCGCGAAGATCGCGCGGGTGCGGGTGCCCGTCGTGATCTATGGCGGAACAAATGACAACGTGATCCCACCGCAGCATTTCGCCCACCTATATGCGCACACTGCCGCGCCGCGGCGACTATTGATGCTGCAGGGTGCAGATCACACCAATTGCTGGGAACGCGGCGGCGGCGAGACCGTACTGAGACTTCTCGAGGATATCGAAAAGGCTTCGGGGACACGCCGCTAGCAGCACAGGACAGGACCTTGTGCGCTCCTGGGCGGCCCTGCGCGCTCGCCGGCTCGAATAGCTGCGCATTAGTTAGTCCGCTCGAACTCGCCACCGGCGTTCCCGAGCCCACCCCGCAGTCGCCCCGGACGACTCGCTATTCCAGAACACTCTCATTCGATGATGCCCCGCGAGCCTGTTTGCGTGATGTTCAGATTCGTTCCGTCTGGGCAATGCTTCCTGATCCGCCTACGAAGCGGCCGCCGTGCGGCAGCGGTCCTGCCGCGAGAGTGCGTCTCTCGGTGGTCCTGTCCTTCCCAGTATTCCGGGAAGGACCGCTCATGCGTTGTCTGCGAACTGGCCGGTCACGCGGGAACGAACGATGCTCTGGCATCGCTGTGCTCAGCGGGAGCGGGACGGATGAAAAAGCTGCTCGAGATTTCTCTCGGCATTGTGACGAGCGTTGGGGGCTTTCTGGAGATGGGGTCGCTGTCGACGGCGGCGCAAGGAGGCGCCGCGTTCCGTTTCCAGCTGGCTTGGCCGATCGTCGTCGGCACGGTATGCATCGTCTTTCTGACCGAGATGTCGGGACGATTCGCCGCGGTGAGCAGCCATACGATCGCCGACGGAATTCGTGACCGGTTTGGCATCAAATTCTTCCTTTTCCCCTTCGTCACGACGCTCATCGTCAACGCCCTGGTGCTGTCGGCGGAGATCGGAGGCGTCAGTGTATCGCTCGAACTGGCCAGCGGGGTAAGACACGAATGGTGGGCCTTGCCGGTTGCGGTGCTGGCATGGTTTGTCCTGTGGCGTAGCACGTTCGGGCTGATCGAAAAAGGTATGTCGCTGCTCGGCCTCGTCACCTTGAGCTTTGTCGCGGCAGCAGTCGTGCTCAGGCCCGATTGGCATCAGGTAGCGTTGGGCGCGATGCCTGGCTTGCCGCGTAACGATCCGGCGAACTACTGGTTCACCGTCGTGAGCATTCTCGGCGCGTCGATAACGCCATCACTGTTCCTGTTCTATTCGTCCGGGGCGATCGAGGACAGTTGGGACCAGAGCTATCTTGGCGCGAACCGCGCGATCGCCGCCCTCGGCATGGCGTTTGGCGGCGTCATATCGCTAGCCGTGTTGATCACTGCCGGATGCGTGTTTCGCGCGTACGGCATCACGCGCGTCGACAGCTATCACCAGTTGCCACTGATGCTCGTCGCGGTCTTCGGCTTCTGGGGATTCATTCTGTTCATCGCGTCGCTGTCCTTCGCGTGCTTCGGCGCGACGCTGGAGATCGCGCTCGAGCAGGCGTACTTCTTTGCCCAGGGCTTCGGCTGGAACTGGGGCGAAAACCGCAAGCCGCGCGAGGACCCGGCATTCAGCCTCGTCTACACGTGTGCGCTTGCGGTCAGTGCGATACCGATCGCGGCCGGCATCGACCCGCTCAAGCTAACCGTATTCTCCATGGCTCTGACTGCGCTGAGCTTGCCGCTCACCGTGATTCCGTTCCTGGCGTTGATGAACGATGAGAGCTATCTCGGGCGTCACTGCAACGGCGTATTTTCCAATCTTGTTGTCATCGCGATCGTCGCGCTCAGCTTCGTGCTGGCGATCGTCACAGTGCCACTACAGATACTCGGAGGTGCGTAATGGATCTTGTTCGAGACGTGCTCGATAAACAGCTTGTCGATCGCTATGGTGCGAAGATGGGGCGGGTCGACGGTATCGTCGCCGAATTGCGGCCGGGACGGCCGCCAGAATTGGTTGCGCTCGAGACGGGTTCAGTCGCGATGGCGCGACGCATTGGCGAGCAAGCCGGGCGTCGGGTCGCGCGACTCGCTGGCAAAATCGGCGGCGCGCGTTACGTCGAACCGTACTGGATTCCCTGGAGTCGGGTCCGTCGCTTGGGGGTCGACATCGAGGTGGACCTGGATGCGCGCGATACCCCGCTTGGCAACTGGCAGCGCTGGCTACGCGAGCACGTCGTCGAGCGCATTCCGGGATCGCGATGATGGCGCAGATCAACATCGATCTGATCGTCGGTCGGCAAGTGCTGACGCCAGACGGCTCATCACCAGGCCGCATCGAGGCAATCAAGCTCGTTCAAGACCACGACGCCTGGATGATCAGCGAATTTCACATCGGTCCGAGTGCCTTGGTCGAGCGGCTCGCCGTACGCTGGCTGCCAAGGCTGTTGCGTGACGTGGCGCAGCGCAAGGGGCGCTGGCGGCATCATCGGATTGCGTGGAACCAGATCGACGTGTCCGATCCCAGGCACCCGCGCCTGCTGTGCGATGTGGCTGAGGTTCAGGGACTGGCGTAGCCGCTGAAGATATCGACCGGCGGCCGGAACGCGGCACAGAGCGTGCTTCCCGCTTAAGCGATAGAAAAAAGGACGGGGCGCCAAATGGCCGAGTATCTGAGCGCAATCTTCCGCTGTTATCGCGACGCTTCTGACGCACGCCAAGCTCTCGCTGAGTCCGATTTATGTGAGCTGGACGTGTTCGTTTTCTCACTCGCGGCTTCGCCTGGCGCCGCGAAATGGGTGCTCCCGACGCACGAAATGGATCATGCAGAATATGCGGCTCACGGGGAATGGGGGTCGATCGCCGTCAACCGGTTCATCGAGCCGCAAGCCGACTGTTTCGTAGCGAGCATAAGTGAGGACAGGCGTGCCGGCCACGCATTGCTGGTCGCCGCCGATCCGCCGCCAGCACTGCTGGTACAGATCTGCGCAAGGCTGAAAGACTGCGGGGCGTTCGCCCTAAGGCCGCCGGGATCCCGCTGGCGACTTTGCAACTCGCACTGACGTCCGAAGGCCAGCCGCCCTTCTGCTCAAACACATGAAGGGTCGGTTGTGCGCCTTTGTTGTCGCCACCGATAGGAAATGGAAAAAGTGCCTGGAAGTTCTACGGTTTCATCACCACCTTGATGCAGCCGTCTTCCTTCTCCCGAAACACGCGGTACATGTCGGGCCCTTGTTCGAGTGGAACCGTATGGGTGATCACGAACGACGGATCGATATGCCCATCCTGGATGCGCTTCAGCAGATCGTCGGTCCAGCGATTCACGTGCGTCTGCCCCATGCGAAACGTCAAGCCCTTGTTCATTGCGGCGCCGAACGGGATCTTGTCGATCAGGCCGCCGTACACGCCCGGAATCGACAGCACGCCCGCCGGCCGGCACACGTAGATCATTTCGCGCAGCACATGCGGACGGTCCGTTTCCAGCATCACCGCCTGCTTTGCGCGGTCGTAAAGCGCATCGAACGAGCGCGTCGCATGCGATTCCATACCGACCGCGTCGATGCATTTTTCCGGACCCTTGCCGTGCGTTAGTTCCTTCAACCGGTCGAGCACGCTCTCGTCCTCGAAGTTGATCGTGATCGCGCCGACGGCGCGCGCCATGTCGAGGCGCTCGGGAACGCGGTCGATCACGATCACCTGCCTTGCGCCGAGCATGATCGCACTGCGGATCGCGAACTGGCCGACCGGGCCCGCGCCCCAGATCGCGACAGTGTCGGTCGGCTGTATTTCGCATTGCACCGCGGCCTGCCAGCCGGTCGGCAAAATATCGCCAAGAAACAGCACCTGCTCGTCGGTCAGGCCGTCGGGAATCTTGACCGGCGTGACGTCCGCGAACGGCACACGCACGTATTCGGCCTGCCCGCCCGGATAGCCGCCCGTCAGATGCGAGTAACCGAACAGGCCAGCGGTGGTATGGCCGAACACCTTGTCGGCCATCTCCTTGTTGCGATTCGAACGCTCACACACCGAAAAGAAGCCACGCCGGCACTGATCGCACTCGCCGCAGGCGATCGTAAACGGCACGACTACGCGCTCGCCCACTTTCAGCCTCGCGTTGCCGGAGCCGACTTCGACGACCTCCCCCATGAACTCATGGCCGAGGATGTCGCCCGACTTCATCGACGGCATAAAGCCATCGAACAGATGCAGGTCCGAGCCGCAGATCGCGCAACTGGACACCTTGACGATCGCATCGCGCGGATGCTCGATGACCGGGTCCGGGACGTTGTCGAAGCGGACGTCTTTCTTGCCGTGCCAGCAAAGGGCTCTCATGTCGTGCCTCGTAGTCGATGGGCCCGTCGCGCGGGCCAACAGGGTCGGGATTCGCGGATGCGCGTGCGACGACGCGGCGTGTCGATCGCGCCGACGCCATCGCAAGCGCCACCGTGCAGGAGCAACGGACGTGCCGTCGTCAACCCGGCTGTCCGAACCTATCGCACGACAGCGACGAAAATCATCAACATCCCCATGTCTCGCGCGCGTGGTACAGCCATTGCTGGTCCGGTCTATTCATCAACGGAGTAGTCAACATGGCAGGCGATAACTCTTTCAAGCCCGGCGAGATCGTCAAAACGTCCGGCATCTATTCGGTTGTCCATGACGATGGCAAGGGGACTTTCGAAGTAACGTGCGTGGAAGGAGAGCATTTTCCCCCGACACGCAGCGGCAAAGGAGCTCACTACGAGCTCAAGTACGCAGCGACGCATTCACACCGGCACGCTGAGCTGAAAGGCACCGAGTAGCGCGGCAGCTAGCGCTTCATGCCCACGGCGCGGCGCATCGCGGCGGTGATTCCCTGCCGCGTGCGCCAGTAGTCTTCCCATGGATCGAACTTCAGGGAACGCTGACGTTCGATCGCCTTGCGCATGGTCCATTCGTCGCCTCGACCGACCCGCCGCAATTCGTCCCACGACACCGGCATCGAAACTGCCATTCCGGAACGGGCCCTGACCGAGAAAGGGGCAACGGTGCTCGCGCCGCGGCCATTGCGAAGATAGTCGATAAAGATTTTGCCGATGCGGTTTTTAGGACCAAGGACCGCCGAAAAGCGGTCTGGCACCACCCGCGACATGTGACGGGCGACCGCCTGCGCGAACTCCTTTGCTTCACTCCAGGCCTGACGTCGCGTCAACGGCACGACGACATGGAATCCTTTGCCTCCGCTGGTTTTCGGGAATGACCGCAAACCTATCTCGTCGAGCACGACCTTCAGCAGCTCGGCCGCTTCCAGCATTGCGCTCCATGGTAGGTTCGGGTCGGGATCGAGGTCGAAGATGATCCGGTCGGGATGCTCGAGGTCTGGTGCTGCGGCGTTCCAACAGTGCAGTTCGACAACGCCCATCTGGGCGAGACCGATCAGCGCCTCCGGTTTGTTGGCAACTAGCAGCGGCGGATGCCTCGGATGCAATTCGGCAGGCAGTTCTTCGACGCCGGGAATCTGGAACTTTTCGCTGTGTTTCTGGAAGAACAATTCGCCCTTAATTCCGTTTGGCGCGCGAACCAACGCCAACGGCCGGTTATGCAGATGCGGCAACGCCCATTCGGATATCGCAGCGTAGTACTCGACCATGTCGCGCTTGGTGTGCCCGGTCACCTCATCCATGACCCGCTCGGGGTTGGATATCCGGATGCCGCCGATCGTCACGGCTCCTTTCGGCCCTGGACGCTGGCGAGTCGAACCCGTATCGGCCTCGACCGGTTCGTCCGACTCGACGGCGATCATCGGCTCTTCGGTGATCGAGCCCGCGGCCTTGTCTTCCCGGATCGCGTGAAAAACCGGATGTCGGACTTCGCCAGCGGGCGTCCATTCGAGGAACGAACACTCGACGACGAGCATCGGCTCCAACCAAAGATAGTCGCGGTTTTTTTCCGGTTTGGGAGGGTTGTAGAACGCTGTTTTGCTAGCGGTGACTGGGCTGGCGCGCCGCAGGAAGGCGTGCGCGGCGCGACTGGACAAGTATGGCTTGACGTTGCCCGCGTAGCGCAGCGACCCATCCTGTTCGTACACGCCGAGCAGCAGGGAATGAACACCTGAGCGCGCACCTTTGGTCCGGGTGAAGCCGCCTACCACGAACTCCTGGCGCAAATTGCATTTGAGCTTGATCCACTCGGTAGATCGTCCGGAGCGGTATGGCGCGTCGCCGCGCTTGCCGATGATCCCTTCGAGCTTCATGCGGCAAGCGGAAGCGACCAGCGACACCGGGTCTTTCGCGAAGTCTTCCGACAATCGCAACACATCGGCGTCCGTTTCATGCATCAATGCGCGAAGAAGCTTGCGACGCTCACGCAACGGGTGTTCACGCAGATCGGTGCCGTTCAGCCAGAGGATATCGAAGACGAACAGGACGATGTCCGCGGTGCTGCGCCGGTCAAAGGCATTCTGAAGCGCATTGAAGTCGGGGCGACCCTCCGCGTCCAACACGACTACCTCGCCGTCGAGCCACACCTCCTCGACTGGCAAAGCCGTGAGTGCGTCGGTCAGACTGGGCATACGTGAAGTCCAATCATGTCCGTTGCGGGTAAAAATCTGGACGGTGCCACGCTCGATGCGGACCATCATCCGATAACCGTCGAACTTGATTTCGTAGGACCAGTCGCCGCCTGCCGGTGCGCGATCGACCAGCGTAGCGAGCTGTGGCTCGATCAGAACGGGAAACGTTCCGGGCTCACCCACAGGAGTACGGGCGCGACGGGTCCGCGAGGAGTTCCACCGGCTGCTCATGTGATGAGCCTATTCGGCTTCATTGGCGGCGGTCAATTCGATCGGCATCGCCACAACCGCGTTCGCGCATTGAACGATCTGGGCCGCCTTGCCTGCCGGTCGGCCAACCAGCCTCTTCACCTCCTGCGGTAAGGAGCATCTTTTCAAAGCAGCACGCGTCGGACTGTTCTACATAGGACCCGTACCTTTGAGCCGCCCTGAAGCCGTTGCGCTCATAAAATCGGATCGCGCGCCTGTTTACCGCGCGAGTCTCGAGGACCAGCCTTTGATAACCGGCGGCTGCCGCGTTGACTTCAAGCTGCTGCAGAATCACTTTACCGACGCCTGAATAATGCGGCCTGCTGTAGATTCTTTTGAGTTCCGCCGTGCGCGAGTCGAAATGCCAGAATGCGCCGCATCCGACCGGTTCCCCGACCAGGGTGCGGGCAACGTAAAACCTTCCATTCGACGAGTGAAAGTCGGCGAGACAAAACCTCGACTGCCCGCCATCGCCTGAAAATACCGCCAGCGTGGCGCTGAGTTCATCAAGCAGGATTTGTCCATCAAGCGAGGCAGGGTCCTCGCGCCGGACGGTTATGGCAATGCATGACTGAGTCATCGGTCCTCCGTTGATGCGCCCTCGGCTTCAGCCTGTTTTCGATGCATCAGTGGTCATTCCTGAAACCTCATACGTCCCCGTCGGGATGCAAACATGCGACTGACAAAACGAGTGCCCGAGGAATCTGCTCATCGGACATCGCCTCGCTGTGCCTGTTTACTGCGCACCTGATGCAGCCGTGTCCGACGCGCCTTTAGCGTGTGGGCCTTTCTGCGGGAGTCGGGTTGGCGACCCCGCCGTCGAACCTTTCGACATGGATGTCGAACCACTGGTCGCGCCTGTGTTCGGCGCACTGATTCCCGCACCACCCTGGCCCGCTCCGTTGGCTCCTCCCGCCACGCCAGCACCAGCGCTCGTCCCACCGCCTCCACCGCCTCCACCGCCTCCACCGCCCTGCCCATAGGCCGCGCCGACCGACGCTAGCGCCAATGCAAGACAGACGATTACTGTCTTCGTTGCTTTCATGATTGCCTCCCTTGAATGACCGCAAACTCGCGGCAACGCCGTTGGGCGAATCTGCGCTATACCCGGTGGGCTGCCAGATTTCGCAAGCCGGCATTTCCCGAAGCGCAACGAATATGCCAGACACGCAATCATGAGTCGCCGCGCCTCCGGTGCTGCACAACCGCAAACTCCCATCGACGCTCATCCGCGCAGCCAGCATGGCGTCCTTGCCGCGAGATTGACGACGATATGGAAACGTTGACCGCATGGGGCGCTATCTGCGCCGCCGAATGATTTGAAGTAACACGCGCTAGCGCCGGCCAATCGACCTGGTCCACGGGATGCATCGACGCGACGGCAGGGCGGTCGAGCACCGCGGTCGCCTCGGCGAGATAGCAACGGCCCGCCTCTGGCGAGACTTCGAAGCCGCCGGCCGCGATGAATGAACCGAGCGGTCATTCGTCGGACCATCCATGGAGTACTGCGATAGCTGGCTGATTCCGTTCCCGTGGCATTCATATGCCGGCTCCATCCGGTGAGGAACGGGAGTTGCTATGACTACAACGTCAAGCGTGCATATAACGCGAGCTGCCCGCGATGGGAGGAGGACACATCATGTTGTATTACGCCCTTGTATTTTTCATCATTGCGATCATTGCCGCAGCGTTCGGCTTTGGCGGCATCGCTGCAGGTGCAGCCAGCATCGCAAAAATACTTTTCGTCATATTTGTTGTGATTTTCCTGGTCACGCTCGTGATGGGCCTCATGCGACGGTGAACGCGGGCGCCGTTATGTTGGTGCGAAACATCAGAAAGCGCCTCTAACGTCAAATACGGGAGCAGCGCGAACGCGCCGACTTGCTGGGTGAGACGAGATAACCATCGAGCTCGCGGCAGGGTCACCCCGACTCGCCATGGCGCCTTGCGACGCAGAACATCACCAGGCCAAAAGACTGCGATGCAGCCATGCCATGAGCCATGCATACGGTGCTGCCGATCGGCATCGGAACCAGCAGGGCCGAGGACATGAAGTTGCCGAACCGCTGGACGGTGACGTAGCAGCTTGAGGCCGGCCAGGCCGCGTCGCTCCCAAAGCAATCCCCGACGACGAGGTCGGTCGCAAACCGACGAGCAATCAAGAGGCTGCGAATAGATGGCTGGTTTCGGTCCGGAAACAGCCCGTCGCGCCGTGTAAATCTTTGTTTGTCGAGTGCGGACACGCGCAATAGTGTTCGATGTCTTCATGGATCAGAAAGCGGGTCTAGCTTCGTCGCAGTTCTAAAGTTCATACCTGTGATGCCGATAAATGGCTTGCCGGTCCCTCATTTCCCGGGATGGCCATTATTCAAAAAGGCGCTGGGCGTCGACGCTCTCAATCCGCAGATACACAATCATGAAGACCAAAGCACTTTCAAAGTTCGTGCTTGCCGCTTGTTTTGTCGTCACAACACTGCTCACCGGTTGCACTTCGCTTCCGAAAACCGACCTTGCCGCCGGCAATCGACAAAAGCTCCATACGATCGCCATGCTGGACGTCAAGGAACCGCGCGGAGAGAGCGTGGTCAACTTCGGTGGCGCTGCTGGAGCATTTGGATTGATTGGTGGATTGGTGCAAGCAGGGGTCAACGCCAATCATACGAGTACGTACACGCAGCGTGTGGCGAGCGAAAAAATCGTTTTCGCTCCCGTTGTTGACGATGGCCTTACAGCGCGACTTTCCAATGCCGGCTATCAGATCGTTGCGCTGCACGGCCAGAGCGTCAAGCTCGCAAGCGATGGCAAGTCGGACGACTTCTCAGATATCAAGACCGACGCGGATGCCATCCTGAACGTGTGGATTACTTCCTTTGGCTATGCATCCCCACCGGACACGAGCGACTTCATTCCGTGGGTCGTTATCCGTGCGCGCCTGCTCGATTCCAAGTCCAGGCAGGACATGTACTTTAAGACATTCGCTTGCGGCTGGGACATCAAGGCCAATTCGATTCATATCGAAGCAGACGCCAAATATCGTTATGGCAGCTTCGGCACGCTGACCGACCAGTTCGATCAGTCGGTGACAGGTCTCAAGGATTGCGAACAGGCAGTCGTCGCAGCAATTGGGCAGGATTTGACGAAGCCGCAGTAAGCGGCTGATAGCCGAAGACGCCGGGCCAACTGCAATCAATGCGGCAGGCACTCAGTTTGGAACCAATAGTCGACCAGGCGCTGCGCCGCTTGCAGATCATCCGGGTAGTACGGGTCGTCATTCCACGGCGACGGGTCGTAACCTGCTTTCCTCAAGGCCGCGAGTTCGTTCTGGTGCTGTGCCAAGGTCGGAGGCGCGTTGGTTTTGAGCGCCGCCAGGTCGCGGCACTCCGCCGGGCTGAGATGCCGCCCGGTATATGGCATGCCGCCGACGACACAGCCAGCGAGCAAAAGTACCGCGGCAGGAAGCGTCAATCCTGAATGAAGCGACTTGGTCATAGTACGTGGACTTCCCTTCATTGCATGATAGTACGTCGTCGCGACTGGCGCCTCGTCGCCAGGTCGTTCCTTCATACCGCAGCAACTGGCAAAACCGCCCCGCCATCATCTGAACCGCGCTGGCATCGCGCTCACGTTGTCGAGCGCGCAGCGGCAACTGGCATTGGTCCAGAGGAACGTTGCTTTGTACTTAGTCGCGATTTGCCTGCAACACCGTGAGCGCGGCCATGTTGATGATCCGACGAACCGTCGAACTGGACGTCAGTATGTTGACGGGTGCATTGACGCCGAGCAGGAACGGCCCCACAGCAACATTACTTCCTGCCTCCGTCTTCAGCAGGTTATACGCAATATTTGCCGAATCGACGTTCGGACAGACCAGCAGATTGGCGGCGCCCTTCAGTCGCGACGTGGGTAAAACACGCTGACGCAGCGCTTCATCCAGCGCGCAATCTCCGTGCATTTCTCCGTCGATCTCGATGTCGGGTGCCTGTTCGCTGACGAGTGCCAGTACTTTCCGCATCTTCTCGCCCGATGCAGAACTGCCCGAGCCAAAATTCGAACGCGATAACAACGCAACTTTGGGCGACAGATTCAACCATGCCATTTGCGCTGCGGCCGCAATCGCGAACTCCGCAATCTGTTCCGCCGTGGGGTTGTCGTTGACGTGTGTGTCGACGAGTGCCAGCGTGCGCTTGTCGAGCAGCAGGATATTCATCGCCCCATAAGTTTGTGCGTCGTGTTTCCTGCCGATCACTTCGTCGATGAAGCGCAAATGCTTGTGATAAGCACCGACAGTCCCGCATATCATCCCGTCCGCGTCGCCCAGTCGCACCATCATGGCGCCGATCAGCGTCAGGCGGCGGCGCATTTCAACCCGCGCCATTTCCTTCGTGATCCCATCGCGGCACCGCAGTTCCCAATACGTCGTCCAGTATTGGTGAAAGCGTTCGTCGTTTTCCGGGTTCGTGACCTCGACGTCCTCGCCGAGCTTCAGCCGCAGGCCGAATTTCTCTATTCTCGATAGCAGCACTTCCGGTCGGCCGACAAGAATCGGCCGCGCCAGCTTCTCGTCGACGATCACCTGAACCGCCCTCAGAACACGTTCCTCCTCGCCCTCCGTGAAGACGATGCGCGAGTTCCCACCCTCGCGCACGAATTGCTTCGCGGCGGAGAACAACGGCTTCATGAACGCGCCGGAGTGATAGACGAACTGCTGAAGCTGATCCGCGTAAGCATCGAAATCGGCAATCGGGCGCGTAGCCACGCCGTCCTCCATCGCGGCCTTTGCGACGGCGGGTGCGATGCGCACGATAAGCCGGGAATCGAACGGCTTTGGAATCAGATACTGCGGCCCGAAGGAAAGATCGTACGCACCATACGCGGCCGCGACGGAGTCGTTCGGTTCCTCTTGCGCGAGGCCGGCAATCGCGTGAACGGCGGCCACTTCCATGTTCCGCGTGATGGTGGTCGCACCAACATCCAGCGCACCGCGGAACACATAAGGAAAGCACAGGACATTGTTGACCTGATTCGGATAGTCCGAACGGCCCGTCGCGATGACCGCGTCATCACGGGCTTCGCGCGCTTTCTCCGGAAAGATCTCCGGCGTCGGATTGGCGAGCGCGAGAATCAGCGGACGCGGCCCCATCTGCTTCACCATTTCCGCAGTCAGCACTCCCCCCACCGAAAGCCCAAGGAATACGTCGGCACCTTCGATGACATCGGACAGCACCCGCGCCGACGTGGCCTGTGCAAAGCGCGCCTTGTCGGGGTCCATCGCGGCCTTGCGTCCTTGATAGACCACACCTTCGATGTCGGTCACCCAGACGTTTTCGCGCGGCAGTCCGAGACCGACCATCAGCTCGAGGCACGCGAGCGCCGCGGCACCTGCGCCTGAAGTGACGACCTTCACCTTCGAGATGTCCTTGCCCACCACTTTCAGACCGTTGAGAAACGCGGCCGATACGGTGATCGCAGTACCGTGCTGGTCGTCATGGAAAACGGGAATCTTCATACGGTCGCGCAGCTTTTGCTCGACGATAAAGCAATCGGGCGCCTTGATGTCCTCCAGATTGATGCCGCCAAATGTCGCCTCGAGGCTCGCGATGATATCCACGAGCTTGTTGGGATCGCTCTCTGTAATTTCGATGTCGAAGACGTCAATGCCCGCGAACTTCTTGAACAGGACCGCCTTGCCCTCCATCACCGGCTTGGACGCGAGCGCACCGATATTGCCGAGACCCAGCACCGCCGAGCCATTCGTGATCACGCCGACCAGGTTTCCTCGGCTCGTGTAGCGGAACGACTCGCGCGGGTCCGCCGCGATTTCCTCGCATGCGACCGCCACGCCCGGCGTATAGGCGAGTGCGAGATCGCGCTGCGTGACGAGCGGTTTGCTTGCGCTCACCGATATCTTCCCCCGCGTAGGAAACTCGTGATACTGCAGGGCTGCCTCGCGTTCGGTCCTGTCCATATGTGCGTGCTCCTATGTGTACGCCGGGCCCATCCCGGCTGATCGTCGTGGAACACATTCTAGGAACGAGGCATGCGGGGTTTATTTTGTTTTATTATCGGGGCATCACCTTTTGGTTATGGCTGGATTCCCACCATCGTGTCATTCAACACGGACGAAGTGATAAGGCGCTTGAGCGCACGCCTGAAAATGCGCCATCTCATGTTGCTGCTGCAAATACGGCAACATGGCTCTCTAACACGCGTAGCCGAGCACATGGCGAGCAGTCAGCCAGCCATCACGAATGCCCTCGCTGAACTGGAGGATATGTTCGGCGGCGCGCTGTTCGAGCGTTCGTCGCGCGGCATGATTCCGACGGCGCTCGGCACGACCGTCCTCGCACGCGCCGAGTCGATGCTGCACGATCTCGACCACCTCGCATCCGATGTCGGTGCGCTGATCTCCGGTCACGCAACGCGGTTTCACATTGGCGTGATTTCCTTCATTTCAGGAAAGACTCTGGCGTCGGCAATCCGTCATACGCAGTCGCAGATTTCGCAGCGGCTCACGTTTTCCATCCACGAAGGCACGAGCGAAGGGCTAATGTCCCAATTGCGCGACCATACGCTCGACATCGTGATCGGACGGGCATCGTCGAGCGTCGATCTCGACCACCTTCATTTCGAAGTAATTCATCAGCAAAAACCCCGTCTGATCGCTTCCCGACGCCTCGCTGCCAGACTCTCGCGCAGCGCAATGAACTGGCGAAAACTCGCCGAACTCGACTGGATTCTCGGTGCATCGCAAACCCCGATGCGCGACCAGATATCCGATCTGTTCCTGTACGCCGGCGTTACACCGCCCTTTCCCGTTGTCGAAAGCCTTTCGCCGCGGCTGATTGGCGAGACGGTCGCATTGAACGAGAACGCGGTGTCCATCATGCCCGCAGACATCGCGGAAGAACTGGTACGGATTGCGGGTGTGGCGATTGTCCCCTATGCGTTCGACTGGACCTTGCCACCCGTTGCGCTGTTCACCCGCCCGGGTATTCCGCGCGAGATAGATACGATTTTCGCCGCATCATTGCGTGCGCAATACCAGACCAAGGTAGTGAGCGATCCAGCGTCGCTCGGGTAGCGTTGGTCGCAAGGCGCTGCTTGAGAAACATGACCATTTTCTATTGCGCCCGCATGATCGTGTGCCTAAACCTTCGGGACGAACCAAATGACACTCGACGAAAGTGCAAAAGCAGCCGGACTGACCCCGACCGCCGAACTGCTGCAGGACGCCGCGCAACGTGCGCTCGCCTATGTTCAGTCTGTGCATGACAGGCCTGTCAACGTTTCTACCCAGGCATTGCAAGGCCTGAACGAATTCCGGCACTCACTGCCAGACGCTGGGCTGGATGCACGTGAAGTCTTGCGCCGCCTCGACGAGGCTGGGTCACCCGCTACCGTCGCGACAACGGGCGGACGGTACTTCGGTTTGGTGATCGGCGGCGCGCTGCCCGCGACCATCGCAGCAAACTGGCTCGCCACTGCCTGGGATCAAAACGCGTGTTTTCGGTGGACTTCGCCGATCGCGGCAACGCTCGAAGACGTCGCGCTACGCTGGATCGGCGACCTGTTCGGCTTGCCGGACGACATCGGAGAAGCCTTCGTTACGGGTGCCTCGATGGCGAACTTTACGGCGCTGGCAGCAGCACGCCACGCCCTGCTATCCCGCCTGGGCTGGGACGTGGAGGCGAAGGGGCTCTACGGCGCTCCGGAACTCCGCGTAGTCGTCAGTAAAGAGACTCACGTGACCGTCTCCAAGGCGTTGTCGATGTTAGGACTCGGACGCGAGCGGGTCATCGTAGTGCCAACAGATCACCAGGGCCGGATGCGAGTCAGCGAGCTTCCGGAACTGGATGAGCAAACGATCGTGTGCATCCAGGCTGGCAACGTGAATACCGGCGATTTCGATCCGGCGCGCCAGATATGCCGGCTTGCGAGGAAAGCCGGGGCTTGGGTCCATGTTGATGGTGCATTCGGTCTGTGGGCGCTTGCAAATCGTCAGTTCGACACTCTGACGGATGGCGTCGCCGAAGCCGACTCCTGGGCGACGGATGGGCATAAATGGCTCAACGTACCGTATGACAATGGCATCGTTCTAGTGCGCAGAGCTGCCACTCTGCGTGCGGCAATGTCGTTGAATGCCGCATACCTGGCAGAGGGCGATGCGACTGACCGAGAACCGTCGCACTACACGCCGGAATCCTCGAGACGAGCGCGTGGTGTGGATATCTGGGCCGCGCTTCTTAACCTGGGCAGAGATGGCGTTGCGGGGCTAGTCGAACGTACCTGCCGCTATGCCCGAATGTTTGCCCAAGGTCTCCAGGCCAGTGGCTTTGAAATCCTGAATCGTGTCGTACTCAATCAGGTGCTCGTCTCATTTGGTACCCCGGAGATGACGCGCGCCGTAATTGACCGTCTTCAAGCCGAGAGGATTTGCTGGTGTGGCGGCACAGTATGGCATGGCCGCGTCGCCATGCGAATCAGCGTCTCCAGTTGGGCCACCACTGAGACGGATGTGCAGACGAGCCTTCGGGCAATGATTCGCGCCGCGCAAGCAGGTGTGCCGTGACGCCGTGCAGACACTGAACAGCAGCCCGGCTGCGTAACTGCTGACGAAGGGGCGCGACGCATTTCCCGCGTCTACTTGTGGGCTGATTGGTTTGGTTATCAATGGAAGCTATTCATATAGCAGCGGCTCTGCTTGTTCCTTTGCTGTGGGGATTTCAGTTTGCGTCGTAAAAGCGGGGCTCACGGTGCTGCCACCGCTATTCTTCGCTGGGCTGCGATTTGCCGTGATTGCCGCGATTCTCATTCCCTTCGTGGCACGAATCCGCGGCCCCGAGATTTGGCCCATCCTCCTCATCTTTTACACAACTCCAGACCGATACACTCACGCAACCGGTTTCTTGCGACGAGGTTGAGGCCGAGGCCATGCCGACAGCGCAATATCAGCCAGCCGCTTCAATATTGCCCTGCATGCCCCGTCACAGGCTTGCGCCGACATGCCTTGCACAACCGCCTCGTAAAAGCGGGCGAGAGCTTCGGTGTCGGTCTCAGCGGCAAGCTCACCCTCGGCGACGGCACGGTCGAAGCGTGCCTTGACGGCCCGGAACCAGGACTCCCGCCGCTCGGCGACCGTCCGTGCGACGGACTCGCTCTTTTCGGCATATTGAAGAACAGCCGTCGAAATCATGCAGCCGCGCGGCCTTCCGGGGTCGGTAAAACGTGCCGCGGCGTCGTGCAGGTAGAACGCTATCGCATCGTAGGCCGGCATGCCTCCTTGCAGGGCTTCCAGCCACTGCCCGTTCTCACGCTTGCTGATATGGTCGACCGCCTCTCTGTAAAGCTCCTCCTTCGAGCCGAACGTTGCGTAGAGGGACGGCGGCGGGATACCCATGGCCTCGGTCAGGTCGGCTATCGAGGTGCCCTCGTATCCATGCTCCCAGAACAGCCGCGCGGCGACATCGAGCCCCACGTCGCGCTCCAGCAACCTCGGTCTGCCACGTTTTCGGGTGGGGTGACTCATTTTGTAGCGATTCCTATAAAAAACATTGACAGCGTGTTTCCAGCGTCATTAATATAACGATCACTATTCAATTCAGAAAGGAGTGAATGATGTCTGGAAAGCTTTCAAGCAAAACGGCCATCATAACGGGAAGCTCGCGTGGTATCGGCCGTGCTGTGGCACTGGCCTTCGCGCGAGAAGGAGCCGCGCTCATCGGCGTGCATTACGGCAGCAACGCGGATGCCGCTCACGCCACCGTTCGCGAGATCGAGGCCCTCGGAGCAAAAGCCGTCGCCATCAAAGCGGACTTGAACCGCGGGAAGGAAGCAACGGACAGTATCTGGGAGCAGTTCAAGGCAGCCGCGATTGCCGCCACGGGCGAACCTCGGCTTGACATTCTAGTCAACAACGCCGGCATTGCACCCGGGATTCCCTTGTCCGAGACCAGTGAGGCGACCTTCGACGAGGTCCTGAGGGTCAACTTCAAGGCACCGTTCTTTCTGATCCAGGGCCGTTGCCGATCATCTCCGCGACAATGGACGAATTATCAACGTTTCGACTGGCTTTACGCGTGTGGCCGCGCCAACGCATCCCGCGTACGCCGCATCGAAGGGTGCCGTTGAGACCCTGACGCTGGCGCTTGCTCCCGAGTTCGGGCGTCGCGGCATCACGGTCAATACGGTCATGCCGGGTGTGACGGACACCGACATGAATGCGGAGTGGCTTACCGTACCGGAGGCGCGCGCCGGCGCGGAGGCCATGTCGGTATTCTCGCGAGTGGGTCGACCTGACGACGTGGCTGACGTGATCACCTTCCTGGCCTCGAATGACGCACGCTGGACTACGGGACAGGTGATCGATGCGACCGGCGGCGCCCGGCTCTAAACATTGATCCCGGGACTAAGCACCGCCTGGGTCTACCGCGATCCCGGCGTCTCCGACGCGAGCCGCCACGTGAGATTCCGGCGAGCACGCACCTCGCATCTCGCGTGGAAATAGTCCGTGAAATAGATGCGAGGTCGTGCAAGCAGGCTGCCCAGGAACTTTCGCTCCTGCAAGTCATATGCGAGGTCGTCGAGGTCCGAGCGCTCTCGGCGCACGCGCAGTCCTTCCGCGAGAAACCGGGATCTCGCTGCGCCCAGGACAGCGAGGTCGATGTCGCATGTAAAGCGCTCATCGAGCTCTTCCGGCGCGCCGGTATGTCGGGTGGCGAGGATCATTGCGCAGATTCGCTCACACCTCGCGATGCGATGGCCGGCCGAGCGTCGAAGCCAGTCCGCGCTACGCCGCTCGTTGTCGCTTGCGCCTGGAACATAGATGATGTCGTGGCACCACAGCGCAAGTTCCACGAGATCAGGATGCGGGATCGCGCTGCGTGCCGCATCGAAATAGCGCAGACAGCGGCGAATGTGACGCAGCGTGTGATAGTGACGAATGGGTTCGCTGTAACGTTGCGCGAGATCGGCATAGACAGCCTCGGCGCGTGCGCCGCCGCAGCGCGTCCATAACTCGACGAAGCGTTCCTGCAAGTCGCTCATCTCTGCTCCTTTGCGCACGTCGGCTCACTACGATTGTCCGCCGCTTTCTTCAGCAGGCTGCTCAGAGAAACTCCGCGCGAATGTCGATGCTGGAGCGTCGACCGATATCCGCGTAGTGCCGCGCGAGCCACGCATCGGCCTCGTTCCGGCCGTTGTCGCGCAGTTCGCAGAGAAAGCTCCAATCCGCGATGTACTTGCTGGACAGGCTGAGCGCGCACATCGCGGCGTCGGAGCGGATCGAATGAATCAGCATTTCCTTCATCTCGTCCCGAGCGAGTTTACCTTGCTGGATCAGATCCGTGACAAATGCAATTGCACGCATCTCGCGCATCAGCGATGAATTGAGGCTGATTTCGCTGATCCGATTCAGAATTCCGGCGGCCGTGACTGGCACGCCGGCGCGTACGAGCGGATTGATGTGGACGATCACCACGTCGCGCGTCTCGCAGTGATAGATCAGCGGATAAATGGCGGGGTTGCCCATATAGCCGCCATCCCAGTAGTGCTGGCCTGCGATCGTCACCGCATGGAACAGCGTAGTCGCGGCACGACCAATAGGAATTCATTATGCGCCGGATGCACCATGGGAGCAGTCCGGCTATTCACCTGGTGTTTCGGCCGCCGAATCGCCGGGACACGTATACTCCCCCTAAGTATTGTCATATACTGCCCCCTAGTATCAACACATCGTTGCTGTCATGCCTCATTCCGCCGAAGAAAAGAAACGTGTGCTGACACGCGTGCGCAGGGTTCGCGGCCAACTGGACGCGCTCGAGCGCGCGCTGGAGGACGGCGCCGATTGCGCCCCGGTGCTCCAGCAACTGGCGGCCATCCGCGGGGCGATCAACGGTGTGATGGCCGGTGTGCTCGAAAGCCATCTGCGCGAGGAGTTCTCGCACCTTGCGGGATCCGCGGATGCCTCATCGGGGTCGATCGACGATGTCGTGACCCTCGTTCGAACCTATCTACGCTAGTTCAATGCGGGAATTCCACCCCGCAATTGGCCGCCCCTTTCTTAACAGGACCACTATGAAATCGCGTGCTGCAGTTGCGTTTGCGCCAGGTAAGCCCCTCGAGATCGTCGAGATCGACGTAGAACCGCCTCGCAAGGGCGAGGTGCTGATCAAGATTACGCATACTGGTGTATGCCATACCGACGCATTCACCCTCTCGGGGGACGATCCCGAAGGCCTTTTCCCAGTCGTGCTCGGTCACGAGGGCGCCGGCATCGTCGTGGAAGTGGGTGAAGGCGTGACGAGCGTCAAACCCGGCGATCACGTGATCCCGCTCTACACCGCGGAATGTGGCGAGTGTCTGTTCTGCAAGAGCGGCAAGACCAATCTGTGCGTGTCCGTGCGCGCCACGCAGGGCAAGGGCGTGATGCCCGACGGCACGACCCGCTTCAGTTACAACGGCCAGCCCCTCTATCACTACATGGGCTGCTCCACGTTCAGCGAGTACACCGTGGTGGCCGAGGTGTCGCTCGCCAGAATCAACCCGCAGGCCAATCCCGAGCAGGTGTGCCTGCTCGGCTGCGGCGTGACCACGGGGCTGGGCGCGGTGAAGAACACCGCGAAGGTGCAGGAAGGCGATACCGTCGCCGTATTCGGGCTGGGCGGCATCGGCCTCGCCGTGATCCAGGGCGCCAAGCTCGCCAAGGCTGGCCGCATCATCGCCATTGACACCAACCCGGGCAAGTTCGACCTGGCGCGCGCCTTCGGGGCGACCGACTGCATCAACCCCAAGGATTACGAAAAGCCGATCCAGCAAGTCATCGTCGAAATGACGGGCTGGGGCGTGGACCACAGCTTCGAATGCATCGGCAACGTCAACGTGATGCGTGCGGCGCTGGAATGCGCGCACCGTGGCTGGGGCCAGTCGGTCGTCATTGGCGTGGCCGGTGCGGGTCAGGAAATCTCCACCCGTCCGTTCCAGCTCGTGACCGGCCGCCGCTGGCTCGGCACCGCCTTTGGCGGCGTGAAGGGCCGCTCGGAACTGCCCGGCATGGTGGAAGACGCGATGAAGGGCAAGATCCAGCTCGCGCCGTTCGTTACCCACACGAGGCCGTTGTCTGGCATCAATGAAGCTTTCGATTTGATGCACGAGGGCAAATCGATCCGGACCGTGGTTCATTACTGACACCGAAGGACGGAGAGAGGCCCCGGTCTCGGCAGGCTAACCGGGGCATCGGGAAGGCGCGCGAACTTCGCGGGCGCCGCCGCTCGTAGCGGCGGCTGGCCGCGCTATCCGCGCCCTGGGTCCCTCCTGAATGGGAAAAGCTACAGATCGAGAATCAGATCCGAAGTCGGTCGGCTGCAGCACATCAAGCGCATGCCCTTGTCGATTTCACGCGGGCGGATGCCTCCGTTGTGCCTCATTTCCACCGAGCCATCGAGTACTTTCGTCTTGCAGGTCCCGCATATGCCCTGGCTGCATGACGATGGCAAGGGCACACCGGCCTTGCGCGCGGCGACGAGCACCGTCTGCGATCCGTCCATCGTGAACGTGCGACCCGAGCGCGCCAGCTGCACCGTATAGCCTATCTGCCCGCTCGCTTCTGCGCTGGGCTCCGCGCCCGGCCCTTCAGCGCACTCCATGGTCTCCGCGAAGTTGAAGCTTTCCTGATGATATCGGGAAGGATCGTGCCCACCTTCCTCGAGCATCTTTCTGCAAGCGTCCATATAGCCGCCCGGACCACAGATGAACACTTCACGAGCGCGGTAGTCCGGCACATGCTGGCTCAACAGTCCAAGACCAAGACGCCCCACGGGGCCCGACCGATCCGGCTCGTTCCCGGGCGCCTCGCATACGTGCACGACCCGGAGCTTGTCCGAGAGCGCGCACAAGCACGCAAGCTCGTTGCGAAAGATGATGTCTTCCGGCGTCCGGGCGCTATGAATAAACACGATATCGCGATTCAGGCCGAGGTCGAGTGCCGCCCGCGTCATTGACATAAGTGGTGTCACGCCCGATCCCGCCGAAAGATACAGAAGCTTTGCAGCGGGGCCCGAAGAAGGTGTGAATACGCCCGAGGGCCCGAAGGCTTTCAGCTCGACACCCTCCCTCATGTTCTCGTGCAGCCAGTTCGACATGACGCCGCCCGGCGTGCGTTTGACCGTAATGGAAAGCGTATGGGGGCGTGTCGGCGGCGAAGAGATCGTGTAGCAACGGCTGACCTCCTTGCCGGCGATCTCGGCCGATACCGTGATGAACTGCCCCGGCTCAAAGCTGAAGAGCCGGCCGTCCCGGGCGCTAAACACGAATGTCCGGACATCGTGCGTTTCAGCGGACACCCGCGTGCACGTGAGCGTGCGCTGCTCGTGACTCGGCCACTGCGTGTCCGCGAGTTCCCACGTGCTCGCACTGCAAAAGCGATCAGGCATTTCCCGACCCGGCTCGATGAAACATGAATCCACGGCAACGTTCATGGCGACCTCAAACTCCGTGCGCTCTCAGCTTCGCGTCGTACCACCGCGAAAACTGAGCCAGCGCTGCCTCTGTATAGCTCGAAAACGGCCCAGGGATATAAGCCGGATCCTGCGTGCCTGCGTGCGTGTTCGCGACGAGTTCCGCGTCCTGGTTCGTCGTCGCGATCCAGACCTCGGTTAGCCGCTTCAGGTCATAGTCCACACCTTCAACAGCGTCCGCGTGGACGAGCCAGACCGTGCGCACGAGCGTCTTGTCCGGCGCGAGCGGCAAAAGATAGGCGATCACCGCATGGTCGCTCATCACGTGAGTCCACGAATGATGACCCCACATGTGGACGTCACCAAGGTCGCGCCGGCTGACTCCGCCGAGCAGTTTCGTGCATGCGACTTTCGTGTCCAGCGTCTGCGATTCGTTGGACCCCGAGATGACGAGGCGCTGGGTCCGGAAGTTGGTATCCACAGTCTCGTCGAGCGATTCGAACGTGGCGCAGAGATAGCCGTCCTTTTCCCAGTTCTCCCGGCAAGCCGCGTTGCGTTTCAGGTAGTCCTCGTAGCTTCGCAGCGATTCTTCGCTCTGGCCGTCCGGACAAAAACCGAAGTCCTCCGCCAGGAACGAGTTTGTCAGTTCCGGATGGGTGCCGGCGCAGTGGTAGCACTCGCGGTTGTTTTCCATCACGAGCTTCCAGTTGCCGTTTTCGACGATCTCCATCTCATGGGCGATCTTCGTTCGCGTCAGATCGTATGGCGCGAAGCGCGGGGCCATCACGGTCTCGAGCTTCTCGAAGTCAGCGGGCGGAACGTCGGCGAGGCAAACGAAGATATGCGCGCCCACCGTCTTCACATGGACGGGAATCAGGCTGTGGCAGCTTGCGTCGAAGTCCTTGCCCATATGCGTCGAATGCTTGAGGCTGCCGTCGAGATCATAGGTCCACTGATGGTATGGGCACACGAGCATCCCCACGCTGGCCTTGCCGGCCTTCTTCATGATCCGCGAGCCGCGATGGCGGCAAACGTTGCGATAGGCGCGCACGTTCTGGTCGTCGTCCCGCACGATGACGATCGATGCCCGGCCGATGTCGACCGTGTGGACATCGCCCGGTTCCGGTACATCGGCTGTGACGCCAACGAGAATCCAGAGCTTGTAAAAGAACACCTCGACGTCCGTCTCGAAGACGTCACGACGCCCGAACAACTCGCCGGGCA
This sequence comes from Paraburkholderia sp. JPY419, assembly GCF_050435705.1. Lineage (NCBI taxonomy): Bacteria > Pseudomonadati > Pseudomonadota > Betaproteobacteria > Burkholderiales > Burkholderiaceae > Paraburkholderia > Paraburkholderia sp. JPY419. The sequence continues at coordinate 907,150 of NZ_JBNDKV010000001.1, forward strand.
TGCCGTGTCCCTTCTTGCGGCTTTCGATTAGTTCGCGATGCGTTTGAAGCTGAACTTCAGACATGGTGGACCTCGTGATGAGAACGTTTCGCAGCGCTCGCGGCACTGATATGGCGTCGAGTATTGGATCGTCGAAACGCATCGTCAACGTCCTTTATAAGCCGGTTCACATTCCTTTAAATCATGCGAGAATCCACGTGAAACCGGACTCCTGAACCGGGCATCATGGATCTGCTCTCAAACCAGGGTTCCGCCTGAGCAAGATGAAAACCACCAAAGCAACCAAAGGCTATCGTCGGATCGTTCCCTCGCTGACCGCCCTTGTCGAATTCGAAGCCGTGGCTCGGCTTGGGAGTTTCACCTATGCCGCGAGTGAATTGGGCGTCACGCAGTCCGCGGTGAGTCGACAGGTTAGATTCCTCGAAGAGACGCTCGGCGTTCAACTCTTTCACCGGCTGCACCGTTCGATTGATCTGACGAGTGAGGGCGAAGCGTTGTACATGGTCGTCGCCGAGTCGATGCAGAAAATCGCCGGCGTGTTCGATCGGCTGGTGACGGGAACCGAATTGCGGGAACTAGTGCTGGTGTCGACGGCCGCCTTTTCGCAATTCCGGCTCTTGCCGCGGCTCGCGAAGCTAAAGAAGCTCGTCCCTCCTTTGCAACTGCGGCTGTCGACCGACATGTTCAAAGCGGACCTGCGCCATGTCGAAGTCGATGTCGCTGTGCGCTACGGGGACGGCAACTGGCCGGACGGAACCTCGACGTTGCTGTTCGACGTCGAGGTCTTCCCCGTATGTTCGCCGGAGTTCCTTCGGGGATACGGCACGCCTCGCTCACTCGATGAACTGGCGAAGCTGGCGCTCGTCGAGTCTGACGCTACGACTGAAGGTTGGATGGGCTGGAACGAATGGTTTCGCGCGGTCGGGTACCGGCCTGGGCGACTCAACAAGGTGCTGCGGTGCAGTCTCTACACCGATGCGATTCAAGCCGTGAGATATGGACAGGGAATTGCGTTGGGGTGGAGCCGCCTGGTCGATGACCTGTTGCTCTCAGGAGAACTGGTCCGGATGGACGTGGCGACGTTCCGGCCGAGCGACGCCTATTTCGTCGTGGTTCCGCATGGTCGGACCATCACACCGGTCATTACGCAGCTAATCGAATGGCTGCGGGGAGATCCGGCGACCCGCTGACTTCTCGCGCCGGGCATCGTCGGTTGTCGCTCAGGCCCAGAATCACCCCGATCACCACCACCGGAAGAGCGCTGTGGTGTTTGCTGGTGTAAAGGCGCCTCGGCGACGGTTAGCGGCATCCGCCGAGTTCGACATATCGGCCTGCTTCTGAGAGCATCCATCGCTCGAACGCTTGCACCAGCGGCATATTCTGTTTGTACTCCGGATATACGAGGTAATAGCCCTTGTCGCTGCGCAAGGACAAATTGCACGGCACGAACAATTCACCCAGTTCCAATTCGTGCGACACGAAGAATCGAGGAACGAGCGCGATACCAAGGCCCGCGCGCGCGGCTTCCACGAGCATTGAAAACAGCTCGTAGCGCTGCCCACCCGATACTGGGAATTCTTCGCCTCACGTTCCTTCCTCAAACGCACAACGTTGCGAGTTTATATCGTTTGCGGGGCGGTAGCCGACGACGCCACAATTAATTCCAACTTGCCGAGCGACGGACAACGCACCCGTCCGTTCGGTTGGCTTCACGTTGCAGAAATTCCTTTCGCTTCGATTCATCATCGCCCGGCAACAGTGGCGGTGTTCGTCAGCATCTTTCCAAACCTCACGAAGGATCAGGCCATGACTTTCGACTCGCCCCCTGTAAACTTCAAACCATATACCCGGCAGACGATCAGCCAGGCGCCACAGTGGCAACACCTTCCTGAATCGCTGCGTGAGGCCGTGCAGGTCGTATCGCGTGTCATGCCGTTTCGTACCAACCAGTATGTGATGGACGAACTGATCGACTGGGGCAACGTGCCCGACGATCCCATCTATCGCCTGACGTTCCCGCATCAGGACATGCTCTCGCCCGCGGACTATTCGAAGCTGCGAGACCTGGTGCTCGTGAAAAAGGACGAGGCCGCCATCGAGGAAACAGTTCGCGGTATCCGGCTGGCGATGAATCCGCACCCGGCCGGGCAGATGACACACAACGTGCCGTTCATGAACGGGCAGCCCGTGAGCGGACTTCAGCACAAGTACAAGGAGACGGTACTGTTCTTCCCGAGCGCGGGGCAGACATGCCACGCGTACTGCACATTCTGTTTCCGCTGGCCGCAGTTCGTGGGCATGGACGATCTCAAGTTCGACGCTCGCGAATCGAGCGAGCTCGTTGCGTACCTCAAGCTGCATCCCGAGGTGACCGACGTGCTGATCACCGGTGGCGACCCGCTCATCATGAACACGCGTTCGCTTGCCGGGTATATCGAACCTCTGCTGGCACCCGAGCTCTCGCATATCCAGAATATCCGCATCGGCACCAAGTCGGTCGCTTACTGGCCACAACGCTATGTGAGCGACAAAGACTCCGACGAGTTGCTGCGTCTATTCGAAAAGGTCGTGGCGTCCGGCAAAAATCTCGCGATCATGGGCCACTACAATCATCCGGCCGAACTGCGAACCGAGATCGCACAGCGCGCGGTCAAACGGATCGTCTCGACAGGCGCGACCCTACGCATGCAGGCGCCGCTGATCCGGCACATCAACGAGGACCCCAACGGGTGGGTGGAACTATGGACGACGGGCGTGCGTCTGGGCGCCATTCCGTACTACATGTTCGTCGAACGCGATACCGGGCCCAGTCATTACTTTGAACTGCCGCTCGCAAAAGCATACGAGATATTCCAGTCTGCTTATCAGCAGGTGTCGGGACTTGCGCGTACGGTTCGCGGCCCGTCGATGAGTGCGTTTCCCGGCAAGGTGGTCATCGACGGCATCGTCACGATTGCCGGCGAAAAGGTGTTTGCCTTGCAGTTTCTCCAGGCACGCAACCCGGACTGGGTGCGTCGCCCCTTCTATGCCAGGTTCGATCCCACCGCGACGTGGCTCCACGATCTCGTTCCGGCTTTCGGTGAAAAGAAATTCTTCTTTGAAACCGATGAAGACACGCGGCATAAAACCGTACATATCATGTCGCGGCACGCTGGCCGGCATGTTCCTGAGTCGACAGTCGAGATACCCGCGGTAACGGCCGAAGCGTAATCCATCACCAACAACCGGTCCGCTCCCGGCGGACCGGCGTCTTATCGACTCATATGAATAGGGATTCGAAATGACTTACGTGGTAACCGAAAGCTGCATCCGGTGTCGCTATACCGACTGCGTAGAGGTCTGCCCCACCGACTGCTTCCGCCAAGGTCCGAACCTTCTCGTGATCGATCCGGATGAGTGCATCGACTGCGGAGTTTGCGCGCCAGAGTGCCCCGTCGACGCGATTGTGCCGTCCGAGGACATTGCCGAAGACCAACTTGGGTTCGTTGAACTGAACGCCGAGCTTGCCAAACAGTGGCCGACGATCGCCGCCCGACAGGCGCCGCTTCCCGACGCCGAGGACTGGAAAGATGTTCGGTCGAAGCTTCGATATCTTCAGAAAGAGTCCGTTGCGTGCTAACCGTCGCCCGGCAACTCACTTGGCACCGATGGTCGTCACGGGCACCCACTTGCCGCCTTTCACCTGATAGAGCGTCGACGTCGGGTGTTTTAGATCTCCGTACGAATCGAATTCGATCTTTCCCGTGATGCCGTTGTACTGAATAGCTCGCAACGCAGGCATAAATACCTCGGGTTTTAAGGAATTCGCCTGTTTCATGGCGGTGATAGCGACCCACGCGCAGTCGTAGGCGAATGGCGCGTAAGTCAGCGTATCCGCGCCGAATCGTTTTTTGAATTTATCCGCGAACGCTTTGCCTTGGGGAAGGGACTCGACTGGCCGTCCGTACTCCCAGGCCATTGCGCCCTCGGCGGCACTGCCGGCAACGCCGATGAAGATGCTGTCGGCGATGCCACCGCTCCCTACGAACTGCGTCCGCATGCCGAGTTGTTTCATCCGCCTGGTAAGAAGGGCCGCCTGGTTATCGAGGCCCGCAAAGTACAGCAGGTCCGCGTTCGCCGCCTTGATATTCGTGAGCTGTGCGTTGAATTCGACGGCCTTCTCGTTGGTATATTCCGACGCGACGATATGGCCGCCGGCCGCGATGACGGCCTTCTTGAATTCATCCGCGGCTCCCTGGCCAAATGCCGTGCGATCGTCCATCACTGCAATTCGCTGCGCCTTGGTGACCGCTACCGCGTACTCCCCTGCATTGCCCGAGTTCTGTGCGTCGGTGGCGATAATACGGAAGACGTTCTTCAGCCCTTGTCGGGTTATGGCCGGGTTCGTGGCCGCGGGGTCTATCAACGGAATGCCGGCTTTGGCGAATATCGGCGACGAGGGCAACGCTACTCCGGAGTTGTAGTAGCCCACCACGGCGACCACGCCATTATCGACGAGCTTCTGAGCGACTTGTACGCCAATGCGTGGGTCGCCCTGGTCATCGACGGAGTCCAGCTCGAAGCGCACCTCCTGCCCGCCCACCTTCGTGTGCTGGGCATTGGCTTCTTCGACAGCGAGCCGAACACCATTCTCGATGTCCTTACCGTTGGCGGCTCCGGCGCCGGTCAGCGGGGCCGATACGCCGATCTTCACGACCTCCTGTGCGAACGCCTGGCTGCTTGCGAGCAATAAGGCGACGGCAGCCAGTCCAGCCGCAAAGCATTTTTTGGAGGTGTCGAGCATCTGTTTACTCCTGGACGTGCGAACTCCGGCTTCGAGCGGGTGCAGCCGCGCCGAACCTTCACGGTCGTCTCGAGGCCGGAACGCGGCCACTTTTGCTTTGCGACAGGATTCATCACCAGATATCACCAGATATCACTAGCAGTAAAACCATTCGTGAAAGGATCGCTGGGGTCCAGCACGTATGTACTGAATCCATAGATCCACGAATGTCGCGACACTGTCGGCACGTGTGGATCAACGGCGTGACGCTGGCCAACGCCGTGAATCTGGCTGGGAGGTACGGCGACGGCTCGCTGAGTTCGCTGTACAAGATTACCGGGTCGGGCACGACCGGCCTTTCACCGAATCGTTCGACCGGCCAGGGCGGATCGATCACATTCGACTGCGATTACAGCCCATCCGGCGATGCGGTACGCTGGAGCCCGTCGCTGATCGCCGGGTCCGGTGTTCGTGACCAATGTGAGCGGCATTAAGCTGAACAAGGCGGTGATCGCGGGCACCACGTACAACACGTCGCTGACCGCACCGGCATCCTGATGCCGGCGCACATGGGCGCGGGCAACCGCTGTCCGTGTGCGCGTGACAGCGGGCAGATCGAGCGACGAAACGATGCGAACCGAGGTACGACTACCGCCCCTTGTTCTTTGGCTCCCTGACGCAGTCGTCGTGTCCTATTGCCACTTCGCGTGCTTATGACGATTGCGACCGACTACGTCCCACTGCTTTCTCGCTTCCTTTTGCGCCGACTTGCCGTGATCATGCTGATGTTCTCCGTCGGCTGCTTGACCGGCCTTGGCGCCGCGCCTTGCGAACCTGAACATTTCGGCGAATTTCATCTCGATCTCCTTGTGCGGTAACGACGCCGCAAATCCAGTGTACTCCGGCTGCCAGGTCAAAAGTCGCGACTCGGACAAGCTTGCGTCCGGGTTCTGACCGGGTTTGGCTTTCCCGGGAAACGCAACGATCGACGCGTCAATTCAAATAATCGCTCTCGTTCTTGTCGCCTCGATCGCTGTCGCGCCCGGGGGCGAGTATTTCTGAATCTCAGCGCTGCAGCGCGTCGCGTAGATGAATGTCAGATCCGAAGCGTCTCGATGCGGCACTTGAAAAGTACCCCAATCCTCGCCCGGTTCGCTGAGGCGGTCACATAACAGTTTGATCACTGCATCCGGAGCGGGTGCGCGGTTCATGAATGGCTTGTGCGACATCAGAAACGTCCGCATTGTCTCTGGTCGTTCCAGATTGAGCGGAACGTGCCACGGCAGCCGGCCAGACGTTCCGTCAAACTGCACATACAACACCGGCGGAGCCTTGAAGTGCATGTGGAACAACCCATGCACATGGATCGCGAAACGCTCGAAATAGTCCTCCATGCGGGACTGCAGGCTTGAGTGGGAATAAAGAAGTGTCGCGCTCGCGGTGGCTTCCAGACGAAAGGTGACAAACCTTGCTTCGCCTTCCTGTGAAACCACCCCAACTCCGTACTGCCCTATCACCTGAAACGGGGTAGCGCGAGGCGGAGTATAAAAATATCGATCGACGTAAGAGACGGGTTCCCCATCGTCATCATCATCGCGGAAGTTGCGCGCTCGAGAACTCGCGGAGGCTGGATTGCCGGGATTCAATTGGGTGGATCTAACGCCCCTATCGCTTTTGCTCGACATAGTGGTGCCTCCGCATCCGGTTCTGGGAGAAGCAGCATATGCGTCCGATCCGACGGGCTCGGCCTTGCGTCTGCCTTGCGAAAATCACCCTTTCGGATCTTTACGTACCAGGGAGTTTTGCGGTCCGTGAGTCGTGCGCCTCCAGGCCTCGTCCGCTCTTTGTTGAGCCGATTTCACGGTATGTTCGATCCGACGCTTGCTAGTGGGCGCATGGGTAATCGCCGAAGTCAGAGTGGTAAGTGTCCGTCGGACAGTCCTGGTGACCATAACTCGCTCCGCGTTCTTGTCCATATCCATATGTTAAGTCTAGGCCGATACGTGAAGTGCGCGCTACTGTACGTTTGAACAGCACCTTGGTGAGTCCATGATGGACATCGTCTCGTTTCATCGGAGCAATGAGCCTCCGGCTACGGCAGCGCTCGATTCACAACTGCCCTGAAGGAACCGCGCAGTTCAGTCAGCGCATCACGTCTCTGGCTTGGGGCCTTTAACCGCAGCGAAGCGGTGTTGAATCGCGACGAGTTGGTCGTCCGTGGTCGCGACCAGCCACAAGCGTGCGTGCTCCTCGATTTTCCGGTTGTGGTCCTTCAGCGGCCCCATCGAGGTCGCGGCCTTCCAGACCACCGGGCCCACTCGGCTGCTCCTGCCGGACGGGGCGCCTACCAGCAGGCAATAAGGTCCAAGAGGAAGCGATACGAAGGGTACCGCTGGACTCCCTCGCACGCGCCAGTCGATGAAGGGCGTCTCGCTGATAAGCAGCGGCGTGGCCAAGCCGTAAAGCACGCTGAAATCGTACAGCGCCAGTTGCTTGCGCAGGCCCGCGTAACCGCGCCGGATATCAGCAACGACTGCCGCGCGGATTTCATCCTCGAACATCGGCTCGTTCGCATAGCGCGCGAATGCCTCCCGGGCGTCCGACTGATATGCGCTGAACACCCCGAGTTCCACGCAGTCCTGAACCGCGCGGTGGATCTCCGCTACCGAGCCGGCCTCATCTGGCTTGCCCAATTGCGCTGCCCGCAAGAACCGGGCAAGTCCCGCTTCCTGGATCGGAGGGCCATCCGCGGATGTGTCGCCGTCAGCGTCCTTATCGAGCGGCACGTAGACGTATTTTTCGGCCGCAAAGCGCGATTTCTTGCCTTCATCAAACTTGATTTGGCCATCGCTACAGTCGAGATAGCGAGTTCCGATTCGTCCATGCTCCCAAATCCAGTTCTTCAGGAGCGGGCGGAGTGGATGCAACGTGTCGTGGTCAGCAGCCATTCAAGCCTCCCAATGCCTTCGGATAATTCCGCGTGGTCGCCTGTTTCGTCGAGGATCCCCAACAGCGATGGTAACGGAGACGCGGCCCGCGGCTTCCATCCACTCGAAGTGTGCGGGTAGCGCGAACAGGTATATCGCGTGTCTGTTGGGCGATGGGCGCCACGGAGCGTTCGCGGCGCTCGAACCACAAAGCCAATCTCTTTGTAATCAACGAAGTAGAGAAATATGACGAATTGGCACGTCGCGTGCAGTGTTGGGTTCAGCCCGCGTTGCCCTGCGCCGAATGGCGTAAGACGCCATCGGAGGGACTTCGAAACACTGTCGCGCATCGGCGTCCGGTGTGGCTTCCTGGAGTCTACCTATGCCGCTCGCTCGACTGCTCCTCTGCTTTCTCCAGTGCTCGCTCGCAGCCGCGGCGCTGTTGCCCATCGTCGCCGGCGCCGCGAACCTGCCGGACGCATCGCAACGCTATGCATCCGGCACGCTCGATGCGGATCCCAGCGATTCGACGACGCCTCGCGAGCTGAAAGCTGGCATCGAGCGCCTGCGCACCGGGACGTGGTGGGAAGCCAACCGCAAGATCCGCCCGGAACTCGCGCAAGTCGGCGACCTGATGTTCCTGCTGCCGCTTGCCGACAGGCAGCTCGAACCATCGTCAGATGCTATCGGCCGCGTACAGCGCCTGCGCGAGGCGCTGCGCGGCCACCTGATGCGCGAACCCGCCGGCTGGACTCGCCTCGTTGCGCAGGTGCGGGCAGAGCGCGCGAAGGCCGGCGATGCGTCGGCCGTGCTGCTCGCTGACGCGCTCGTCAACGAGGTCCGCTACCGCGACGGAACCGACGGCAGCTACTACGCGCCGGCACGGTTCTTTGCCGAAAGCGGCGTCTGCAAGGACTTCGCCGTCGCCAAATACCTGCTGCTGCGCGACGCGGGTTTCGACATCGAGCGGCTGCGTCTCGTATCGCTCGCGCCGCGCTACAACAACACGCCGGACGACTGGCACGTGATCCTCGTCGTGCAGATCGATGGCGCGAGCGAACCGCTCGCACTCGATTCACCGAACGCGAAGCGCGCCGCCGATGCGTCCAGCGAGACATCGGCTTCGAGCGGTCCGTCCGCGCTGCTCGGCGCAATCCTCGCCGGCCGCGAGCCCGCCGACGCGGTGCTGCGCGCGCCCGCCGGACCGCTTGCCACACCGCTCAGCCGGTCCGGGCAAGCGCGGCGGCCGCTTGCGACAGTGTTCAACGAACTGGGCAGCCGGTCGTTCGAACGCGCTGCGCCAGGCGCGCTGCGGCGCGCGTCGGCGGCCAGGCGAAGCGCGAACGCGATGTATGTCGACGAAATGGGCGAGTCGTGGACAGTCGACGGCTCCGGCACGTTTCCGAAGTGGCGCGTCGCCATTGACCAGGCAGGCGCGCCGCGGGAGCCGGGTCCGACGGCAAGGTTGATACGCGTGGCGGCACGCTGACTAATGTGGGCATGGCACGCGCGCCGCCGCCTCGAAAGTCTTCTGACGCAGATCTCTCATCCAAACCGAACACAATAAACAGGCGGCAAATGCGCTGAAATCAATTGCCAGTTTTCACCGCCGTCGTCGGACGTCCAGAGCGAGCCGGTGGTCGACCCCATCGCGAGGCGCATGCCAGAGTCATCCACCGCGAGCCCGTGCCGATACACAAGGTCATACGCCGGTTTTCGCGGCAACCCGTTCGAGAAACGTTCGAACGTGCGGCCGCCGTCGCGTGTGCGCGTGACAACGAATTGGCCGTCCACCGGAATGCGGCACTGGTCTTTCACGGCAGGCACGAACCACGCGGTGTCCGGGTCGCGCGGATGGACGGCAACCGCGAAGCCGAAGCTCGATGGCTGCGCTTCGATCCGCTGCCAGTGAGCCGCACCGTCGAGCGAGCGGAAGATGGCGCAGTGATGCTGAGTCCACAGCGCATCCGGGTTTGCCGGGCATTGCACGACGCGGTGCGGGTCTTGCACGTTGGCGTCGCCGCGCCGCTCCGGCGGCATGTAGTCGGCCTCCATGCCCTCGGCACTCACGCGCCAGTTCGCGCCGCCGTCGTCGGTTTGCCAGACGCCGCCGCACGACACACCGATCGTCACGTGCCGGCTGTCGCGCGGATCGACCATCACGGAATGGATTCCCGCCGCGTCGTAGCCGCCTCCGAACCATTCACGGCGCTCCGGGCGATCCCACAGCGCGCGGTTGAGCACCCACGTGTCGCCGCCATCGCCGGATCGGAAAAGCCCGCCTGGAATCGTGCCGGCCCACAAGACGCCCGGCTCGTCGGGGCCGCCTGCTTCAAGCGACCATATCTGCTGAAGCGTCCAGGGAGTGGCTGGCCGGCTGGGCGGGGCTTCGTCATCGCTGTCGGCGCCTGCGCTCGCGTGCGCGCCGTCCGCGGCAGGCGTCTCGTCGGCAGGCTGCGGCGGGTAGACCGGAACCGCGCACTCCTCCCAATCCGCGATGCCCGCGCGCCGGCGATGCAGCTTCACGCCGAAGTGGCCGAGATTGAGCGCCGCATACAGCGAGCTGTCGCGCGGATCGCGCAGCACCATACTCACTGGCTCGCCGGCGAAATGCAGATCGCCGAAGTGCCAGCCGCCCTCACCATCGGCTCTGACATCGAACAGGCCCTTGCGGGTCGCGACAAGCAATCGATCGCTCATATCGAGTGACTCCTCGAGTACTGATAGGCCCTCTCACCCGCCCGACAGCGCCTGAACCACGTAAACCCGGCTTTGCTCGCCGAGCGCGTCGGACAGATGTTCCCGGTCGTGGACCCGCCGGCCGTCGACGAACACCGCGAGATGCGGTCGCAGCGAGCCCTGATCGTCAAGGATGTAGCCGCGCAGTCGAGGTTGCGCGACGAACACGGCTTCGAGCGCTTCGCCGAGTGTGCGCGCGTCGATCTCGCGCTCGGGCGTTGCGATATGTCGCTGAATCGAAGCTGCAAAAAAGATATGCGCCATGGCCGGATAGAGTCGCGGGGACGACAGCGTCCGTAGGTTCTGTAGTCTAGGCGATTCCGCGCTTGCGGTTGAGTGGCGCAATGACCGCTATTCAACGCCGCGCGGCGCGCCGCATGCCGCATCGTCTCGGCCAAGGCGGAGCCTCGCTCACCGCCAGCTTGAGACCAATGACGACGATCGCTATCGAAATGAGCAACGGCATCGAAGGCGGACGCCGCGCGATGAACAGTTCGATGGCCGCGGCCGTGACCGGCCCGAGCGCCTGAAACGCGACGACGCGGCTCGCATCGATACGCGCGAGCGCCCACAGCAGACAAAGATATCCGATGCCGCTCGATAAGCCAATGACGCCGACGTTCGCCCATTGCGTTGCGGTCAAGCCGGGGACGAGCGGCTCCGATGCAACAACGCACCATACGGCGAGAAAGACGACCGCGGCGGTCATCGCCAATGCGCTGGTGGGCAGCGCCGGATAGCGTTGCACATACGGCCGGTACATGATGCTGCACACCGCGCCGATCAACGTTGCCCCGAACAATGCAGCGAATGCAGGGGCCGTGCTGGGATGCGCGCCAGCAGGTGAAGCCGACGACGCCAACAGCAACGCGATGCCGCAAACCGCAAGCGCGAGGCCGGCAAGCTTGGTCCAGCGAAAGACCTCGCGGCCAACCATGATTGCGAAAATCATCGTAAAAAGCGGCATGGTCGAGAACACGAGCGCGCAGCTAGCCGCGGACAATGTTCGCAACGCGTCATTGATCAGCACGATCAGAAGCGCGAACTGAAAAACGCCAAGGACGGCGATCGCGATGGCGTCTTTCAGCGTGAAGCGCGGCCGCGGGCCGCACAGCGCCGGGATGGCGAGGACGAGCGTGCCGCTCAGGTACCGCAGAAAAGCGAGCGTTGGCGGCGATGCTTCGGTCGACACCGCGCGCGTCGACACCATTGCCACGCCGACCAGCACACCGGTGATTGCGGCGGCCGACGACGCCTTGCCATCCACCTTCACAGATCGAGCGCCCAGTTCTGACCGATCAGGTCCTTGCCGAAGCTGTGATGCGGCTCCTCCTCTATCAGCGTGAAACCCGCCCTTTCATAGATGCGGCGAGCGTCGGTGAGCACGCTGTTGGTCCACAGCACGAGTTGCCGGTAGCCGGCGTAGCGCGCGAAGCGGATGCACTCGTCGACGAGACGATGGCCGATGCCGAGGCCTCGCGCGCTTGCTTCGACGGCAAGCAGCCGCAGCTTCGCGGTCGCGTCGTCCTGCCGTACCACGAACACCGAGCCGACCGGCTTGCCGTCTTTCTCGGCGATCCAGCAGCGTTCGCGCTTCGGATCGAATTCGCGGACGAACTTCGCGACGATTTCGGCGACCAGCGCCTCGTACTCTGCGTTCCAGCCGAACTCCCGCGCGTACAGCACGGCTTGCCGATGCACAATCCAGCCCATGTCGCCCGGTTGCGGCTCGCGCAGAATGAAGCCCGGCTCCGGATCGCTCAGCAGCGCGCGGATCTGTTCCATCGCATCGACCAGTTGCTGCTGCGCGGTTTGCGGCAGCCGCTCGAGCATCGCGATGACCTCGCGCTGCGAGGCTTGATCGAGCGGCGCAAAGGTCGCGCGGCCTTGGTCCGTCAGTTCCAGATGCGCAACGCGCGCATCCGTCGCCGAGCGCGATTTGACGACGAGGCCTTTCTTTTCAAAGCCCGAGATCACGCGGCTCAGATAGCCGGCATTGAGGCCCAGTTCGCGGCACAGGTCCGAAGTCGTGAGGTCCGTGCGGTGCGCGAGCTCATACAGGATGCGGACCTCGGTCAGCGAAAACTCGCTTTCGAGCAGATGCTCGTGCAGCACGCCGATCTGGCGCGTATAGAAACGGTTGAAGCTGCGAACGGTTTGCGCGCGCTGGTCGACGGTGACATCTGACATGATCGCACCCATATATTTGCCTTGAGCAAATTATTATTTGCCTAAGGCAAATATGTCAACGACCGATGAGCCGGGCGAACGACGCTCAGAGCACTGCCAATGGGTTCGCGGAAAGCGCGTCATTTTCCCGTGACCGACCTGAGCGCCGCGCGTAGCAGGCCGACCGAGGCCAGCGCCCACGCCGCAAAGGCGACAACGACGGTGACACGAGCCACGGAACTGAGAGCGTGAAGCTGGGTGGCCTCCGCGTACAGACAGGTCGCGGCGGAGTACATGCCGAGCGGAAAGACGACGGACCATTCAGCCGCCGTATAGCGAACTGGCTCGCCGACGATCACGTGCTTTTCGATAAAAAGCGCGTCCATTCGCGATATCGCAGTCGCAAGCACGGCAATCGACTCGGTCGCAACGAGCAGCAGCGGCCAGGTTCCGTTGAGTCCAGTGTGCAGACCGGGCTTGCTTTGTCCGATCGTCATCGCGGCCAGAAACGTATAGGTGATGACGAGCCACATCGCGGCCGCGAGACCGAGGAACGATGGCACAACGCGCGGCAGGACGCGATACACCGATCGTTGGCTGCCGAGCATGGCCGTCGCCGCGACCAGCGTCAGAAAGCCCGGCCCGCGGCTGTGATCGACAACATCGGCATGCACCGCGCGCGGATAGCGCAACAGACGGCATAACGTGATGGCGAGCAAGACAGGCCACCTCACCGCATTGATGCCGAGAAGGAGCCAGCCAACGATGTCGTAGTCAAGCAGATGCGCAGCGATGGAGACGATGCCTGTCGCCATGACCATCGCGAAGGCGGTGGGCGGGAAAGCCTGTAGCCAGGACCGACGTGGTTTCAACGCCGGCATTTTCCGCTCCTCGACGTCGAATAACCGCCAGCTTTGAGGATGCCTGGTCGAATCGTCCAAGCCCCGCCCGACGCCGTATACTCGAGAAAGCCGGACCGCTTCGTTTAGATGAAGTGAATGCACGAATGTTTCATTTAGAGCTTCTTCAGGAAATCGACTTCAATGCGAAAGGCGCCCTACATCAAAGGCCGGTTACTGATCGTCGCTATGTTCGCGTTGCTCGCGTTCATGTTCACCAACGGCTGTAAGTCGACGACTACGGCGAGACCGTCCGCGACCGCGCCGACGGCAGTCGCCACTGACGACGCCACGCTCGCCGGCCGAGTAAAGCAGGCGCTTGCCGCGGACTCCACGCTACGTTCGTTGCCGATCAGCGTGGCAACGTACCGAGGCGTCGTGCAGTTGTCGGGATACGTGGATTCACAGGCTCAGATTCTGGAAGCCCTTGCGGTGACCCACAGCGTGCCGGGGGTTCAATCCGTGAGCAACGATCTGCACCTCAAGTCGCAATGACAGGCGTTCGCCGGTAGGCGGATGACACGAGAGTCACGCGGGCCCGCGCACGCCCTCGCTTTCAATATGTCTCAATGTGATATGTCGGCCAGCAGGCCAGCTGCGAAACCGGTGTTCGACAATCGAAAGGTATGCCGATTGCTCATGCGTTATGACGAGGCGGTTCGCGATTGACCGGTTAACCGTCACTTTGCGGCCGTCTGATTGTGTCTCGAAAGGAGTTTCGATCGTGCCGCTCTCTCGCCGTCATTTCATGATACTTGCCGCATCCGTTGCCTCAACGACCGTTCTCTCGACGAAGTCAAACGCGGACGCGCCCGTGCTGGCCCAAAAACGATCCGACCGCGCAGGCGCTCGGATACAAGATGGACGCGTCGAAGGTCGACAAGGCGAAATTCCCTCGGTATCAGACAGGGCAGACTTGCGCCAATTGCCAACTGTATCAAGGCAAACCCGATTCCACGAATGGACCTTGCCCGACCTATGGGGGCAAACTGGTCGAAGCAAAAGGATGGTGTAACGCCTACGTGAAAAAGGTGTAATTTACAAACTGCGAGTGTTGAACGAGAACTGTCACGCACCGCAAGGAACAATAAGCCCGCCTCCCGTTCAGCACCATATCACCTGGTCATATCCAACCGTGCGCCGGTATACGTGCGTGGCGTTCCAGTTGCACGTCGTGTATTCCATGTACGCATTGGTCAGAACAACGATCCAGTGTGACAGCGTTTGCATCACGATCTCCATAGGTCGGGAAATGCCCTTGAGGCTCCTGCGGCGCAACAATTCCGTGATTTGTTGAGCCCTCGATGTGTCGTCGGACAAGACGACCGCACGGTCCAGCTTCGAGATTTCGATTTCGTCGCGAATACCTGGCCAGATCATGCGGTTCATCATCGCCTTCTGGGCAGCAACCGATTCTTCGAGGACCTGAATCGACCCGGAGCCAAAAACCGCCAATGAAAAAAATGGCGAACCGTTGTCGCGATGCAGCACTAAAGCGACCCCGGCAAGGGAGAGCGATGCATGATGTGACTCCATGCTGCCGGTTGTGCCTCGACGCGGCAATTGCGAAATCCGCCACCGTGATTGCTGATTCTTGCCGTCGTCGAAAATAGATAGGCACGCGGCGCACGACGACGCCTACCGATGCTCACCGAAGCGAGCGGAGAACGACATCGTTCTCGCCTTCGTCAGACGGATCGTTTCGTAACATGGGCCTTACCATGTCGACCACCTTTTACGTCATGCCTGGAACGTGCCGCGCCTCGTGTGCCCAGCATCGCGTCGACTAAATTCTCCAACTGCGTAGCGACACGATCCGCGCCTAAATATTGCGCCGCAATCTGGGCACCCTCGAAGCACAGATGCAGGATCATCGCGCAATGTTCGGGATTTCCAAGCCCGGCCTCGCCGCATAGTGTCTGAATGCGCTGCAGTTGGGCATTCTTGTGCCGGTCAATTACCACGCGGGCCGGATGGTTCTCGTCCGGGAGTTCCGCCAGGCTGTTCGCGAGCGCACATCCGCGGTTGCCCTCGGTGCGAAGTCGCTGAACGACGGACTGGACCAACGCCTTGAGTTGCGATGCGGGATCCCCGGGGTACAGATTTTCCCAATGGGCCCACATCTGTTCGTACTCGTGCGCCACCGAAGCCAGCCAGTAAGTGACCAGATCGTCTTTGGTATCAAAGTGACGATAGATCGCCATCTTGTTGGTGTTTGCGGCTGAAGCAATAGCCTCGACGCCGATGCCGCGAATGCCCTCACGATAAAAGAGCGACTGCGCGGCTTCGATGATGCGTTCGCGAGGCGAAAGTGCGGAGGTAGTCATGTTTTCTGCAGATTTGAGTGGTCTGCCACAGTCGCCAACTGGAGAATTCGGGCTGACTTGTTGACCACGATACTGATCGGCATCATACTAGCACACACAATGATACCGACCAGTATCATTCCAATCGTTCAGGACAATACATTCGCAACCCGACAGGAGCAGTGACATGTCAGCGTTAGTCATCATCGATCTTGAAGTACACGACCGCGCCAGAATGAAACCGCACGTTGCCTGAGGAATCGTGACCATGAATCAACACACTCGAACTACCGCTTCCGGTGAAGTGATCGTGATGCTCAACCTCCACTTCAAGCCGGGTTCAGCCGGAAAGGTGCTGGAGAAGATGCTGCCAGGCATCCGCCTCACGAGAACGGAGACAGGCAACAATGAGTTTCAGATGTTCAAGGTAAAAGGCAGCGACGACAAATACGTGGTGTTCGAGCGCTGGAAAGATCAGGCTGCGTTGGACTGGCATTGGCAACAGCCCTATACGAAAGAGGCGCTGGCGCTTTTTGGTGAACATCTGGCAACGCCGCTGTCGGAGACTGACGACGTCGCCTACCTCACTGACGTGATGGAAGCTGACGAATAGCGGGGGAGCGCGACACAGCCGATCCTCTCGGTTTAGCTTTGAAAGTACGTCAAGCCCAGCGCGCTTTTGACCTCTGACAAAGTTTCTCCCGCCACCTCCCGTGCGCGCATCGTACCGCGACGCAGGATCGCAAGCACCTCGGCCGGGTCTTGCTCCAGCTCGCGACGTCGTGTGCGAATCGGTTCAATGAGCGACTGGAGCCGCTCGTTCAGCACGCGCTTGATCACGCTATCGCCAAGTCCACCCCGCCGATAGTGGGATTTCAGTTCGTCGACTTTCTGCACGTCCGGCTCGAACGCATCGAGAAACGCGAACACGACATTGCCTTCCACCTGACCAGGATCGCTGACTCGCAAGTGGTTCTGGTCGGTGTACATGTTGTTGACCGCCCTCGTGATTTCGTCCGGCGTGGCGCCTAGTGCGATGGCGTTCCCGAGGGACTTGCTCATCTTGGCTTTGCCATCGATGCCGGGTAATCGCGTGACCTGTGACAGCACAGCCTCGCATTCGACCAGCACAGGTCGGTCGACGGTGTTGTTAAAGCGCCGCACCAATTCGTTGGTCTGCTCGATCATCGGTAGCTGGTCATCGCCCACGGGTACGTGGGTTGCCTTGAACGCGGTGATATCAGCCGCCTGACTGATCGGATACGTCAGGAAGCCCGCCGGGATGTCGCGCTCGAAACCGCGCAGGCGAATCTCCTCCTTGATGGTCGGGTTTCGCTCGAGGCGCGCGACCGTCACGACGTTCAGCAGATACTGAAACAGCTCGGCCAGTTCTGGCACCTGGGACTGGATGAAGATGGTCGACTTCGCTGGGTCGATGCCCACCGCAAGATAGTCGAGCGCTACTTCGATGACGTTCTGGGTAACCTTCTGATGCCGGCCGACGTTGTCGGTTAACGCCTGCGTGTCAGCGAGAAGCAGGAACTGCTGTGCCTCATGCTGAAGTTGGACGCGCGCACGCAGCGAGCCGATATAGTGGCCGAGGTGAAGCGGGCCGGTGGTGCGGTCACCGGTCAAGATCGTGGGGCGGTTGGTGTGTGTCATGGACAGGAGGTTCCTGATTTGGATGCCACCAGCCACGAGCGTGCTGAAACGAAATTGCCGCCAGGACTGGCGGCATCACGTTTGCGAATATGCGTATGTGTGTGGAAACGGGCCGCCGGATTCAGGCGTGCCACCAACGGTGCAGTTTCAGCGAGGTCAGTTTCGTATCCATGGAATTGAGTATAACGCAGCCTCAAACAAATTTGCCTGAGGTCGGCGACGCGTACCAGGGTGACGCGCTACGTGCAGGCGCGAAAAAGGGAAAGTGATACGATTGTCGGGCGTCCGATCAGGAGACGAATATGCCCATCTATCAGATCACTCGCAGTGTTCTGGAGCGCGTCGCCCAGGCGGTATCGCGCTCCTTCCACGATGACGCTATCTACAGCGAAGAGGCTGCGGCGGACGGTCGGTTGAACGTGCTGCTAGTGCGCAACCCAGCCGGGCCCGATACTCCCTACATTTCGCTTCGCTTCCCTGGCGACCTGCTGGGTCGCCTCGAAACACTGGGGCCCAAGCAAACCGCGATAGTCGGGAATCACATTCGAAACATCGTTTCGGCCCGTCTTGCCGAGTACCGGAACGCATCCGACGCCGGAACGCTGAGCCGGAACGCCCCCTTCCCGATCGAATTCGATGAGCGCATTTTCGACGACACCGCTGGAGCGGATGAGCTTACTTGAGCTCGTCGGAAGGAAAGGCGGTGAGAAAATCAAAGTCGCACCCTGCCGCGGCGGATAGCACGTGATCGTGATAAAGCCGCTGGTAACCGCGCGCATACATCCCTTCCGCCGGACGAAATTCACTGGCACGACGCGCCAGTTCGGCGTCGTCAACCAGCAGATCGATCCGCTTGTCCCGCGCCGACAGCCGAATCCGGTCGCCGTTGCGCACCAGCGCGAGCGGGCCGCCGAGCGCCGCCTCCGGCGTCACGTGAAGCACGATGGTCCCGTATGCGGTGCCCGACATGCGCGCATCGGAAATGCGCACCATGTCCTTCACCCCCGCCCGCGCAAGTTTCTGCGGAATCGGCAGATAGCCGGCCTCGGGCATGCCTGAAGCACTGCGCGGCCCCGCGTTCTGCAATACGAGAATGTCGTCCGCGCGAACGTCCAGATCGGGGTCGTCGATGCGCGCGGCCAGATCTTCGAGCGAAGTAAATACCACCGCGCGCCCTTCGTGTTCGAGCAGTTCGGGGGTAGCGGCGGCGCGCTTCAGAACAGCACCGTCAGGCGCCAGGCTGCCGTTCAGAACGATCAGCCCGCCCTCGGCACTGACCGGTTTCTCCGTCGAGCGGATCACTGCCGTATCGATCGGATCGGCAAGCGGCTTGTTCAACCGCTCATCGAGGCTCTGCCCGGCGATGTCGCGACAAGTCAGATCAAGTTGGGGCATCAAGCCGCGCAGAACGCCCTCCAGCCCGCCGGCCGCATGGAAATCTTCCATGTAGCCGTTGCCTACCGGCTTGAGATCCACGAGTACCGGCGTTTCATCTGACAGCCGGTTGAACTCGTCGTAATCGATTTTCAGTCCGATACGACCGGCGATCGCCGCCAGATGAATCACGGCGTTGGTCGAACCGGAGACCGCCAACAATACGCGCAACGCGTTGCGCACCGATGCGGGCGTCACGATCTCGGCCGGTTTCGGTCCGCCATCGAGGGCCATGCGCGCAACCAGCGCTCCGGTTTCCTCGCAATTGCGCAGACGATCCGCGTGCACGGCCGGGATCGCCGCCGACCCGGGCAGCATCATGCCCAGCGTTTCCGCGATCAGCGCCATCGTCGACGCCGTGCCCATGACCGCACACGTTCCCGCGGTGACGGCCAGACGCCCCTCCACCTGCCTGATCTCCTGCTCCGGGACTTTCCCCGCGCGGAAATTCGCCCAGAAGCGGCGGCAGTCCGTGCAAGCGCCAAGCCGCTCGCCGCGATGTCGACCGGTCATCATCGGACCGGCCACCACCATGGCAGCGGGCCGCCCTGCGGAGATCGCGCCCATCAACATCGCCGGCACGGTCTTGTCGCATCCGCCGAGCATCACCACCGCATCCATCGGCTGGGCGCGGATCATTTCCTCGACGGCCATCGCCATCAGGTTGCGATAGACCAGCGAAGTCGGCGAAAGGAATACCTCGCCAAGCGAAATCACCGGAAATACCACCGGCAACGCGCCCGCCGCGAGCACACCGCGCTCGACCGCCCTGACCATTTCGGGGAAGTGACGATGGCAGTTGTTGAAACCACTCTCCGAGGTGCAGATCCCGACGATCGGCTTGTCGAGCGATTCGCCGGTGTAGCCCATCGATTTGGCAAACGACCGGCGCAGATAGCGCGCGAAGTCGTGATCACCGTAGTTCGTCAGGCCATTGTCCAGGCCACGCGGTTTTTGATTCATGTCCCATTCCTTACGATCAGGCGATGACGAATGTATTTGGGCGTCAGGTAATCGAGTATGCCGAGGCTACCGCCTTCGCGGCCTCTCTGAAACGGGCGACATCATGCTGCGCGAGTCGGGTAGTTGAACGGGGCTGATATCTGCAGCGGCAATCCCAGCAGCTACGTCCGCACGCGACGATGCGTTGACGGAAGCCGCAGCGCGGTGAAACTCTGAGCGCGCAAGGCAGAAACGCATAGTGAGTCGCGCAAATAGGCGCCTCGAGGATATGTTTCGTTGAGCCGGCAGTCCCCTGGCTACAACTTATGGCGCCCGGTGTATTTCGACGGTCGAAACGGCAATCTTCAAATCGTCCGTCTTAACACAACGGGCTTTCCACCCATCGTCTGTTTGGTCATCCATGCGGCAAGCGCCGAATCCAGGTAGTCGGCGTGTCCGGGAAACCAGTTGTACAGATGCATGCCGATGTCATGCACCAGCGCGCAACCAGCCTGCCCTGCTTCGACCGCTGCTTTAACGTCCCGCACTGACTTCAGCACGGCTTCGTGTTCTTCGATGTGGCAATCGCGCGGGGGAAAGTTGGTCGTGCGCATCCATTCGTCTTCCTGCTCGAAATGGCTGACGGCGTGTTTTTCGAATTCCTCGATCGCGGCAAGGGCGCTCGCATCGGTGCAGGTCACGAGCCTCAGCGCGACTTCGTAGAATTCCTTATGCACGTCATCCATCGGCGTGAAGCCGAGTAGCCGTGCGTCTGACCACACAAGACTGTTGTCACTTTCCCGCACAGGGGCTTCGACATCTTTCAATACAGAGTCTGTCATGTCCGTTCAATCCGGCTTTATCAAGGGCTCTATCATAGCCGTCCAACATAGAACGCCGCGAAGTTGCCAGCGTTCCGTCATCAGCGTGGCTTGAATCCTTCCGTCTTTCGAGACCAGCCGGGTGGAACACCAGCGCCTCGCAAATCGGATCCGTCGGCGATGAATCCCGCCACTTTACATTAGAGATCGAATATTCATGAGCCAGGGTCGCTTTCGACCATACGTACTTTCCCGGATGTCTCGAAAGGCTCTTGCCATTTTCACTAGATATCTAATATAGTTGGGCAACACCTGTTGATGAAGGCGAGCTTTCGCCGGGAGACATTACATGCTGACCCACCAAGAAAATGAATTGCTGTGCCGCGTCGAAGGCGATGCCCCGATGGGCCAACTGATGCGCCGGCACTGGACGCCGGTTTGCCTCATCGAAGAAGTCAGCGAGCCGGACGGCGCGCCGGTCAAGGCGCGCGTATTTGGCGAGGACCTCGTTGTGTTCCGGGACTCGGAAGGCAGCGTTGGCGTGCTGGACGAGTACTGCCCGCACCGTCGCGCATCGCTCGTCTACGGCCGCAATGAAGACTCCGGCCTGCGCTGCCTGTATCACGGCTGGAAGTTCGACGTCTCGGGCAACGTGCTTGAAATGGTGTCCGAGCCGGCAGCGAGCTGCATGACCGACAAGGTCAAGCACAAGGCCTACACGGTGCAGGAATGGGGAGGCATGGTATGGGCATATATGGGCCCGCAAGACGCGATCCCCGAATTCGTGCCGCCGGCCTGGGCGCCGACTTCCGACACCCGCGTGAGCATCGCCAAGGCGCTGCTGCCGTGCAATTGGGCGCAAATCCTCGAAGGCGCGATCGACTCCGCGCACAGCTCCAGCCTGCATTCGTCGGACTTCGTGCCGGCACGCGTAGGCGGCGCCGAGGCGACCGCGAAGAACTGGTTGCGCCCGTCCACCGACAAGGCCCCGCGCCTGCAGGTCGAGCGCACCGACTACGGCTTCCGTTACGCCGCGCTGCGCCGCCCGATCTTCAACGCCAACACGCACGACTACGTGCGCTCCACGGTGTTCGTGGCGCCGGGAACGGTGCTGATTCCGCCGAACAACCTGTACAACGTTGCGAACATCAACGTGCCGATGGACGACACGAACACGGCGTTTCTACTTCATCGCCTGGGGCGATCCGGAGACGACGCCGGAAACGGAAACGTGGCGCAAGTTCCTGCGTCAGCAGGTCGGTGTTGACCTCGACCAGTACTATCGCCCGCTGCGCAATCACGACAACCGCTTCTGGCAGGACCGCCAGGCGATGAAGGCTGGCAATTTCACCGGCATTTCGGGCTTCCCGAACCAGGACATTGCGATGTGGGTCACGATGGGCCCGATCGCGAACCGCTCGGACGAACGCCTCGGCGCGAGCGATCTCGCCATCGTCGAATTCCGTCGCCGCATGATCGATGCGCTCGCCGAATTCGAGAAAGATGGCGACGCAATTGGCACCGGTGCAAAAGCGATTCCCCGCGAAGTGTGTTCGTACCAGGCTGTCGTGCCGAAGGAAATCGACTGGCGCACGTATGCCGCGCGTTACGTCAGCAAGAGGAATCCGGAACCGGCCGACCAGCCGTCCGCGCTCGCAACGGACTATCAGGTCAAGCAATAACGGGAGGCACACGGCCATGGAGCAACGCCGTTTGCGCATCGGGGTCGCAGGACTGGGACGGGCATTCTCGCTGATGCTGCCGACCTTCCTGCGCGACCCCAGAGTCCAGCTCGTCGCTGCGTGCGATCCGCGTGACGAAGCGCGGCGGCAGTTCGCCGCCGACTTCGCGGCGCCCACCTATGCGGACGTGGCGGAGTTGGCGGCTGACCCCAACGTCGAGATCATCTACGTTGCGAGTCCGCACCAGTTCCACGCGCAGCACACTGAAATTGCCGCGGCAAAAGGCAAGCACGTGCTGGTCGAAAAGCCGATGGCGCTCGCCGCTGCGGACTGCGATCGCATGATCGCTGCATGCCGCGCAGCGAACGTGCATCTGATCGTCGGTCATTGCCATAGTTTCGACACGCCGTACCTGCGTACGCGCGAACTGATCGGTCGTGGCGATTTCGGCGCGGTGAAAATGATCCAGGCCGTCAACTACACCGACTATCTGTATCGCCCGCGCCGGCCCGAGGAGCTGGCCACGGCTGAAGGTGGCGGCGCCGTCTTCAGCCAGGCGGCTCATCAGGTCGATATCGTGCGGATGCTCGCCGGCTCGCGCGCGACGCGGCTGCGCGCGAGCGTGGGACGGTGGGATCCGTCCCGCCCGACCGAAGGCGCTTATTCGGCGCTGATCTGGTTCGAGAACGGTGCTTATGCCTCGCTCTCGTACAACGGCTATGGCCACTTCAACACCGAAGAGTGGAGCGGCTGGATCGGCGAAATGGGCGATCGTACGAGCCCCGACACGTACGGCAGCGCCCGCCGCCGTCTGGAGACGCTCGCGTCCTCGGGCGACGAGGCCAGGCTCAAAGCGGCCGGCACCTACGGCGGTTCCGCATACAAGCCGCCAACGGCCGACGCGCACGAGCCGCCGCGCTTGCATCAGCATTTCGGCCCGATCATCGTCTCGTGCGAACGCGCCGACCTGCGCCCGCTGCCCGATTCGATCGTCGTCTACGGCGACGAGCAGCGCCAAACGCTGCCGTTGCCTGCGCCCGCCGTGCCGCGCGCCGAAGTCATCGACGAGTTGTATGGCGCGGTCGTGGACGCACGCTCGCCCCTTCACGACGGCGAATGGGCGAAGGGCACGCTGGAAATCTGTATCGCGATACTGAAGTCGAGCGAAACGGGCGCAGATGTGACGCTTGGATAGTTCGAGGTAAGCGCAAAAACCCTCGTTTTGAACTGCGCCATGCACAGTTAAAACGAGGGATTTTTTTTATCGGCGCTTCCTTCTACGGAGCGCACACATGCGCCCCGACCTCCGCTTATCCGGCGAACGCCGCGAAGCGCAGTGAAAAATCGATCGCCCTGATGTTCTTCGTCAGCTTGCCCAACGAGATACGGTCCACGCCGGTTTCGGCAATCGTTCGCAGCGTCCGCTCTGTCACACCGCCCGAGACTTCCAGCTCGGCGCGCCCCGCGGTGACGCGCACAGCCTCGCGCATCGATTCGATCGAGAAATTGTCGAGCAGAATCGCCGCGGCGCCAGCAGCCAACGCTTCCGTTAATTCATCGAGCGTCTCCACCTCGACCTGCACGGGCACACCTGCACCCAATGCTTCGGTAGCGCGAAGGGTCGACGCAATGCCGCCACCCGCCGCGATGTGGTTTTCCTTGATCAGGATTCCGTCGTACAGCCCCCGACGATGGTTTTCGCCGCCGCCGACACGAACTGCGTATTTTTGCGCGAGGCGCAATCCTGGAAGCGTTTTTCGCGTGTCGAGAATCCGCGCAGACGTGCCTTCGACGATCCGCGTCATCACGCTTGTCTCGGTGGCTACGCCAGAAAGCAACTGAATGAAGTTGAGCGCGGTGCGCTCGGCGGTCAGCATGCCGCGCGCCGGACCAGCGATCCGGCAGACGGTCTGCCCTTCGTGCATCCGTTCGCCCTCGCCGACCAACCATTCAACCGTGATGCGCGGGTCGACCTGCCGCAGTGTTTCATCGAACCACGGTCTGCCGCACAACAGCGCAGGTTCTCGCACCGTCAAGACCCCTTCGGCTGAAGCGTCGGGGTCGATCAGTAGCGACGTCCAGTCGGCCTCGCCGACATCTTCCGCGAGCGCATCGCGGACGTTGCGCGTCATCGCCGCGCGGGTCATTCCATCCATTCCAGATCCGTATGTTTTGAGCGAAGGAGCAGCAGCATGCCGTGGCCTGCCGTCGTGCCTGTCATGGACTTGGCACGCCCGCAAATATTATTAGATCTATAATGAATTTGCCAGTCGGGAATGACCCGCAACGCCGAGCCGCGCGTCAATCCTGATCGACTTCTTCCCCGCGCGCCGCGATCAGATTCCCCACTTCCCGAGTCGACGGAATACGCAGCGCCGGGTCGTCCGACTCCGATTCGTCGCGTGCCATGTTCTCGATGATCGTCAGCAGAACCTTGCGTGCGACGTTGATCTCGGTGGCTTTCAGGCCCCGGACGCTAATTTCGTTGACTTCTTCCGCGAGCGGGACGAGTTTGTGTTTCAGGCTCCGTCCGCGCGGCGTCAGATAGACGTGCGTGTTCTTGCGATTGCCGGGTTCGTAGCGGCGCTCGACATAGCCGAGCTTTTCCATTGCCGACACCGCACTGAACGTGGTGGGGGTGGTGGTGCCGGTCTCGTCGCTGAGTTCCTTCTGCGTCAGCCCGTCGGTGACCCATAGCACGCGCAGATACGCCCAGTGGCCGAACGAGACTTCATGCTGCGCCAGGCGCATTTGCAGACCGCGAATCATCGCGCGGCCCGCATCCTTCACCAGGTGAGCGAGACGATCGTCCGGTACCGCCTCACGCCAGTGCCGCAGAATGGGGTCCTCGCTCGCGACCCCGCCCTTGCCCTTGCCTCTGCCCGAAGTACGTGCTGCTGCCATGCCTTCCTCGCTGTTATTGTGATCACACCGCTGATAATCATAGCGCTTTAGCCCGCGCGAGAGCCACTTGAGCGCACCGCCCGGACCGCTCAGAAGGTGTGGCGAATGCCCACGGTCACGCCCGCCTGGTCCATGCCTGGCGCAATATCCACGCCCGTGCCGCGAATACCGACATTGGAAAACGAACGATTGGAGACATACGCCCCTTCCGCATACACGTCGGTGCGCTTGGACAGCGAGTAGTCGACGAGCAATGCTCCCATCGTCGGGCCGCCGTGCGGATTGCGAAACTGCGTGTGATAGACGCTGGCCGAAATGGAAAGCGGTGCATTCACCCTCCAGGTCACGCCACCCCAGTAGAGCAGCGAACTCGGCGGCGCATCCGTATTGCGCGTGTTCAGCCAGCGCAGGCCTGCCAGCGTCGTGACCGGCCCGAAGTCGTACGAGAGGCCGAGCAGCGCGCGCTGCTGCGCGTCGCTCTGCGTCGCGATCGAGGTGCCCTGCAACTGGTCGTACGTCAGGCCGATGCTGAACGGCCCGCGGTCATACAGCACCGCCGCGCTCATTTCCCGGCCCACTTTCGTTGCGCCGGGCACATTCCCACCGTTCGGAATCGTCGCGTCGAATCCAGTGCTATACAGTGCCGCGAACGTAACGCCGCCGAGATGCACGCCATAGCGCACCGAGTTGTCCGCGCGGTTCACGAACTGGCTGTCCATGCTTTGCGCGGAGTAGCTGGGGTTGAACGTCAGCGCGTCGTACTTGTACATCAACTCGTAAAGCAGGTTCTGGTGACGTCCGAGCGTGAGCGTGCCGTACGGCGTCGAGACACCAACGAATGCCTTGCGGCCGAACAGCCGTCCGCTCTGACCCAGCGCGCCGGTGTTCACGTTGAAGCCGCCCTCCAGCGTAAACACGGCCTTGTAACCGCCGCCGAGATCCTCCGAGCCCTTGAGCCCCCAGCGCGATCCGGCGAGATTGCCCGACTGCTCGCGGATCACCGAGCCCGTCTGTTTGCCTTGGGTCACCCGGTTGACGTACTCGACGCCCGCATCGACGATGCCGTACAGCGTAACCGAACTCTGCGCATGGGCCGCCGTGCAGGCGAGCGTCAGCAACCCGCCGCAGGCGAGCGGGAATGTGTGTCTCTTCATTTTCATCTCTATTCTGGACGACTGATTATTCTGGATGCGTTGTTCCCTTCCGCGCATCCATCGCGCGCCCAGCACCTGCCGGATGCGCGACGGCGCGAACAACCGCCGTGAGGGATCAGATCTTGAATCGCTCCAGGCTGGCCGGGTGGAACAGTTCGGCAGGCTCGAGGCGTCGACTCGACAGTCCCTCGGCGTGGTGCTGCGCGAGAAAGCGGTCGATCACGTGTTCATTGTTGGCGAATCCATACGACCAGAAGTCGTGCCCCATCAGACGCCGCGCATTGCGCAACTGGTCCTCGATGAACGGCAGCGTCACCTTGGTCGCCGAGGTGTCGCTCAAACGGGACAGCGCGACTTCCTTCGATTGCTCGAACGCCTTCGCGATCGCACCGGGCAGCCACGGGTGCTGATCCGCGAGCGTCTTGCGAATGCCCAGGGTGTGCATGATCGGGAAAAGCTTCCTGCGCTCGTACCATTGGGCGGCGCTCTCTTGCGGATCATCGAAAAGGTACTTGACCCTCGGATGCCCACGGTCGAAGCACGACGGCGCGCGCGGTCCGATCACGCCGTCAATCTCGCCATTGGCCAGCAGATTCGAGATCGTCTGTCCTTCTGGCGCGTTTTCCAGCACGACGCCTTCGGGAAGCTTCAGCGCAATCTTCTCAACGCGCGTCGGATCCTCGTAGCCGCCCCGCACCCAGCGGATATCCGATGCTTTCACGCCGTATTCTTCTTCGAGAAAGAGCCGCACCCATACGTTGGCGGTCAGCTGATATTCCGGCACGCCGATGCGTTTGCCCTTCAGGTCTTCGGGCCGGTCGATCCCGCGGTCGGAACGCACGTAGATCGAGCTGTGCCGGAACGCGCGCGACGGAAAAACCGGCACCGCGATGTAGGGCGACGTGCCCGCGGCCGTCTTCACCGAATAGCTGCTGAGCGACAGCTCGCAAATGTCGTAATCCGCGTGCCGGAACGCACGAAAGAAGATCTCCTCCGGGTCCTGCAGCATGAACACGGGGTCTACTCCGTCGATCTGCACGTCGCCGTCGATCAGCGGTCGCATCCGGTCGTAGTTGCCCACCGCGATGGAAAGTTGAAGCTTGCTCATTCCTGTTCCTGTCTGACTGTCAAAATGCTGGTCGTCGCGTGCATCGTCACGCGCCGGATTGCTGTGCCTGCCGCTCGCGCGGCACGCCGAAGAAGACGGCGATGCCGCCGATGAAAACGAGCGCCGCGACCAGCAGGATGCCGGCCGAGAAGCTGCCGGTCGCGCTCTTCACCCAGCCGAGGACTATTGGTGCGAAGAAAGCGCCCACTTGACCGAGACTGCTGATCACGCCGATACCGCCGGCGGCCGCCGCGCCCTTCAGGTAGTTCGGCGGAATGGTCCAGATAATGGCTGCGGCCGCGAAATAGCTCACCGAAACGAGGCTCAGGCACGCGATGGCGGCAACCGAGTTGTTCGTCAGCACCGTCAGGAGCACCGCGCCCGTGGCGCCCGCTGTCGTCGACAGCACGAAGTGCCAGCGGCGCTCGAGCCGCAGGTCGGAGCTGCGTGCGATCAGCAGCATGGCGACCGCGCCGACGATATAAGGCAGCGCCGACAGGAAGCCGATCTGCAGCAGGTTGGAAACACCTGACTGCTTGATGATCGTGGGCGTCCAGTAGTTGAGGATGGTTCCGCAGATGGGCACCGTGGCCCAGCCCGCGGCAATCACGTACACGCGCGGGTCGCGCAGCGCCGCGAGGAGCGTGCTCGGCGAGTTATGCGGCTTGCTGCGGCCTTCCTCGTCGAGCGCGCCGATGACGATTCGTTTTTGCTCCTCGGTTAGCCACCTCGCATCCTGCGGTCGGTCGATCAGGTAGAAGTAGGCAACGACACCGGCAATCACGGCCGGCAAGCCTTCAAGGAAGAACAGCCACTGCCAGTTGCGAAAACCCCAGACGTCCATGAAGTTTTGCAGGATGAACCCGGAAAGCGGGCCGCCGATAATCCCCGCAACCGCGATCGCCAGCAGGAACCGCGATGTGATACGAGCGCGGCGCTTCGCCGGATACCAGTACGACAGATAGAGGATGATGCCGGGCCAGAAGCCCGCTTCGGCCGCGCCGAGGAGCGTGCGCGCGAGATAGAACTGCCACGGAGCGGTCATGAAAGCCATGGCAGTGGAGATGCCGCCCCACAGCAGCATGATCCGGGTGACGGTCTTGCGGGCGCCAATGCGCCGCAGCAGCAGCGTGCTCGGCACTTCGAGCAGGATGTAGCCGATAAAGAACAGACTCACGCCGAGCCCGTACGCCGCGTCGCTCAACCCGAGATCGTGCTTCAGTTGTAGCTGCGCGAAGCTGACGTTGACGCGATCGAGATAGTTGAGGACCCAGCACAGGAAAAGAAAGCTCATTAGCCGCAGCGTGATCTTGCGGTATGTCGCCTCCTCCGCCGCCGAATCGGCTATGGCAGACAGGGATAGGTCCCCTGAGTGCAACGTTGAATGTGCCATGACTGAATCTCTCCGAATTTCTTTCTGGATAGTTTGATTAGAGCTCTAATATTCAGGTTACGGCGGCTTTATGTCGCTGACAAGCACGGGTTTATACCGAGAGCAACACCGCGAAAAATCGTGCGCCTTGACTTGCATCATTAGAGATCTAGCCATAAGATGCGTCCATGTTGATGCAACGCAAGACTGGACTGGCCAGAAGGAGACAGACATGACGCCCCCACTCGAAGACGGTTTTCTTCGACTGAAGATTGCCGGCAAGGAGAAGATCGCCCGTGACATCTGGCGCTTTGAACTGACCGACCCGCAAGGCGCGCCGCTGCCGGCGTTCGAGGCGGGCGCGAACTTGACCGTCGTGGTGCCCAACGGTTCGCGACGCAGTTATTCGCTGTGCAATGACTCGCAGGAGCGTCATCGCTACGTCATCGCGGTCAAGCGCGACAGCAACGGACGCGGCGGTTCGATGAGCTTCATCGACGATACGGCCGAGGGTGACGCCGTGGACGTCTCCTTGCCCCGCAACGAGTTTCCCCTCGATGAGCGCGCCAAGTCATTCGTTCTCGTCGCGGGCGGCATCGGCATCACGCCTATGCTGTCGATGGCGCGGCAGTTGCGGGCGGAAGGCCTGCGCTCGTTCAAGCTGTACTACCTCGCCCGCGATCCGGAAGGCACAGCGTTCTTCGATGAACTGACCAGCGAAGAATGGCGTTCCGACGTGAAGATTCATCACGATCACGGCGACCCGTCGAAAGCATTCGACTTCTGGCCCGTATTCGAGCGGTCGAAGCCGGCGCAACACGTGTACTGCTGCGGCCCGCAGGCGCTGATGGACACCGTGCGGGACATGACCGGCCATTGGCCGTCGGGCACGGTGCACTTCGAGAGCTTCGGCGCAAGCAATGCGAATGCACGCGAAAGCACGCCGTTCACCGTACGGCTATCGCGCAGCGGCACTTCGTTCGACATTCCCGCCAATCGCTCGATCCTCGAGGTGCTGCGCGACGCCAACGTGCGCGTGCCGAGTTCGTGCGAAAGCGGCACCTGCGGCTCGTGCAAGACAGCGCTGTGCTCAGGGGAGGCAGATCATCGTGATCTGGTGCTGCGCGACGACGAGAAAGATACGCAGATCATGGTATGCGTGTCGCGAGCGAAATCCGCGGAGCTGGTTCTGGATCTTTGAATATTGCCGTTCCGCGTGCTGGTCCTGATTCA
The DNA here is from genome assembly GCF_050435705.1 of Paraburkholderia sp. JPY419. Classification (NCBI taxonomy): domain Bacteria; kingdom Pseudomonadati; phylum Pseudomonadota; class Betaproteobacteria; order Burkholderiales; family Burkholderiaceae; genus Paraburkholderia; species Paraburkholderia sp. JPY419. The sequence continues at coordinate 937,264 of NZ_JBNDKV010000001.1, forward strand.
GGAAATCCTGACGGCCGAAATCAGCGCTTCCTGAGACGACATTCCGCCCGCGCCGATTGGACGCACGCGCCGATCTCCATAGCATGGACTCATCGGATATCGAAGGGAAAATCATGGCGGGCAACAGGTCACTGCGTTCCGAGGTCGAAAAACTCGTTGGCCCGACACGGGGCCGCGGGGCGTGCGTGCGTCTGCTCGACCGCTGCCGCTCGGACGGCACATGCCGCGTGTGCATCCAGATCGATCGGCCGTCCGGGACGTTTTCACTCTTCTTCTTTCGCCATGCCGACGGCACATGGCACGTGTTCCCGCCGGGCCTGCGCCGTCCGGAAATGGGGATAGGCCGCCTGGCTGCCTGATCGTTCATCAATCGATGAAACGTCACATCGTCGGGCGCTATCGCGGATTCGTTATCGAAGCGCAAATGGAGCCACGCACGGCGCGCTTGTCCGATGGAATCGCGCTGACCTATCGCGTCACGTGGTCGCTACGCAGAAGGACTCGAAAACAACACGTCACCGGTGACTTCGCCGATCCCGTTACATACGAGTCGGAGAGCGTTGCCCTCACGTGCATCGACCGCGACGCTCGCGCTCTTATCGATGCGATGCTGGCGAATCAGGCCTAGCACGCGCTGACCGTCATTACGCGTTCTGCAGATCCGCGATCGTCGCCGCCAGGAAGCGCGCCGCCTCGCCGCCTGTCACGACGCGATGATCGAACGTCAGGCTGAGCGGCAAGATCCGGTGCACGGCAGGCGCGCCGTCTGCCGCGACGACCTGTTCATGGATGCGCCCCGCGCCGAGGATCGCGACGGTGGGCGGCACGACGATGGGCGCCGCGTACTTCCCCGAAATCATCCCGAAGTTCGACAGCGTGATCGTGTTGCCGCGCATTTCTTCCGGCGGAATCTTGCGCGCGCGGATATCGGCGCGCATCCGGTCGAGACCGCCGCGCAGATCCGCCGCATCGCGATGCGCGACGTCGCGCAGCACCGGCACGAAAAGCCCATCGGCCAGATCGACGGCAATGCCGAGATCGATCTTCTCAAGTACGTGGCGTCGCCCCGTATGTCCGTCGAACCATGCGTTCAGTGCCGGCTCGGCGCGGCAGCCCGCGACCAGCGCGCGGATCAGGCGGATCGTCACGTCGGTGTGCGGCGGCCATGCGTGAATGTCGGCATCGTCGATCACGGTCGCGGCGGCCACTTCGCTTTGCGCTCGTGCCATGTTGTGCGCCATCGCACGCCGCACGCCGCGCAGCACTTCGGCCGGACCGACTTCGCCAAGTATCTTCGCGACGCGCTGCACGTCAGCCGCTGTGATGACGCCTTCCGGGCCGGACGGCGTCACCATCGAGAGATCGACATCCAGCTTGCGCGCCAGCGCGCGCGCCGCCGGTATCGCCTTGATCACACCGCCGCCCGCGCTGACGCCACCTCCCGTGCCAGGCGACGCAGGCGCGTCCTGCACGACATGCTGGCCAACTTCCATATGGCCGACGACAGTGCCCGCGTCCGCATCATCGGCCTCGCCCTCGAACGCGACGAGCGGCGCGCCCAGATGCACGATATCGCCCGTCCGTCCGAACAGCTTCGTGATGCGGCCGGATTGCGGCGACGGAATCTCGACGATCGCCTTCGCCGTTTCGACCGACAGCAACGGTTGATCCGCCCGCACTTCATCGCCGTCGCTCACATGCCATTCGACGATTTCCGCTTCCTGCAAGCCTTCGCCGAGGTCCGGCAGTTTGAAGATTTTCATGGCTTTATGACGCCTCCATAGCTTGCCGCACCGCGGCGACGATGCGCGAGGCACCAGGCATGTATTGATTCTCGAGCCGGTACAGCGGCACCACGACGTCGTAGCCGGTCACGCGCTGCACAGGCGCGAGCAGCGAATAAAGTCCGCGCTCGGCGATATTGGCGGCGATCTCCGCGCCGATGCCGCCCGTGCGCGAACCCTCGTGCACGATCACGCAGCGACCCGTCTTCGCGACCGAGGCCAGGATCGTGTTCATGTCGATCGGCTTGAGGGTCGCGACGTCGATCACTTCGGCCATCACGCCTTCCTGCGCGAGCAGATCGGCGGCGCCCTGTGCGTCCTGCACGGCACCGCCCCAGCACACCAGCGTCACATCCGAGCCGTCGCGCAGCGTAAAGCAGGTGTCGAGCGGCAGCCCTTCGCCGTTGTCTTCCACTGTCTGCCGGAACAGCCGATAGAGGCGCGTCGGCTCGAAGAAGATCACCGGGTCGGGATCGCGAATCGCGGCCAGCAACAGGCCGTACGCGCGCGCCGGCGAGGAAGGCGTGACAACGCGCAAGCCGGGAATGTGCGCGAACAGCGCTTCGGGGTTTTCGGAGTGATGCTCGGGGGCATGGATGCCTGCGCCGCACGGCGTGCGGATCACGAGCGGACAGGTGAGGCGTCCGCGGGTCCGATGCCGCAGACGGGACGCATGATTGAGCACGTGATCGATCGCCGGATACAGAAACCCGCTGAACTGGATCTCGGCAACGGGCTTCAGTCCCATCGCCGCCATGCCGATCGCGGTGCCCGCGATCGCTGCCTCGGCGAGCGGCGTGTCGAGCACGCGTTGCGTGCCGAAGCGTGCCTGCAGGCCGACCGTCGCGCGAAACACGCCGCCGTTCACGCCGATGTCCTCGCCGAGCAGCACGACGGCGGGATCGTGCTCGAGTTCGTACGCGAGCGCCAGATTGAGCGCATCGATCATGTTCAGATCAGCCATGGCCGTTGCCTCCGTTCTGACCATGCCGACCATTGCCCGCGATCGGCGCGAATCGCTGCGCGCTTTCCAGTTGCTCACGCATGGCATGCGGCAGCGTCTCGTACAGGTGATCGAACATCGCGGAAGTATCGGGGGGCGGCACAGCCAGATACGCCTCGACGGCTGCCTCGACCTGCGCGTGACACGCCCGGCCGAGTTGCTCGTCCTGCGCTTTGTCCCAGAGGTTCATCCGCATCAGATACTTGCGCAAACGCAGCAGCGGCTCTTGTTCCCATTGCTTCTGAATCTCATCCGAGTCGCGATAGCGCGTTGCATCGTCGGCCGTCGTGTGATCGCCGAGTCGATAGCTGAGCGCTTCGATCAGCGTCGGGCCGTCGCCTCGGCGCCCTTTCGCGAGTGCCGCATGCATCACCTGATGCACGGCGATCACATCGTTGCCGTCGACCTGCAAGCCGTCGATGCCCGCCGCGATTGCCTTCTGCGCGAGCGTCTGGGCCGCGCTCTGTCTGCTGCGCGGCACCGAGATCGCCCACTGGTTGTTGTTGACGACGAGCACGAGCGGGGCCTGCCAGACGCCCGCCATGTTCATCGCTTCGTAGAAGTCGCCCTTCGATGTGCTGCCATCGCCGCAGATCGTCACGGCGACGCGCGGCTCGCCGCGCAGCTTGAATGCGTAGGCCGCGCCGGCGGCATGACACACCTGGGTGCCGATAGGAACGCAATTTGGAAAGTCGAGCCGCGGCACGCTGAAGTCGCTGCCGCGTTCGTCACCGCCCCAATACAAGAGGCTTTCCGTCATCGTGACGCCGCGCAGCAATTGCGCCGCATGATCGCGATATGAAGGGAACAGCACGTCATCGGCCTGCATCGCGCTCGCGACGCCCACCCCGATCGCCTCCTGCCCCACCGACGATGCAAATGTGCCGAGCTTGCCGGTGCGCTGCAGCGCGACCGCTTTGGTATCGAATGCGCGGGTCAGCACCATCGCTCGATAGAGGGAAATCAGCGCCTCGGGTTCCCGCGCGAAGGCCGGCAATGGCTGCACGGGCTCGCTTTCGGGTCCGAGATATCGCGTATACCCGATGTGAAAACTGGCAGTCGTGGTCATGACCGCCCTCCCTATTCGTCCGATGTCGAATGCGTGCAGGAGATCACGTGCACAACCCGTGCCTGTAGGCGCGGAAGTGCCGGCGCCCTGAACGGCGGTTCGGGCGGCTTATCGTTTGACAGAGAAAGCGGGGATAAGGTGCGAAATTTTCTGCTGCGTAGTGCGCGTCAATGCAGGTGGAGAAGCATGCGCGCAGGGATGTGCCCGCAAATTCTTCATCCCTTGCCGAGCGGCGACCGACCCGGAAATCCCGCCATATTGCTCAGCTGGGCCAGTTCATTCGTTGCGTCGCGCACTGCGAACGGATACTTGCTGGCGATCCGCCCGATCGACGATCTGTGGGGCAACCAGACCTGAGCCGCCTCTTCTGTGAGAGAAGCACGCGGGCTCCGCGATGGAGCCCGCTTCGGCGGACAGCTTCGGCTTACTTTGCGACGCTATCCAGCGCGGTGGCGCGAATGAGCCGTGTCTCCTGCGCCGTGATCAGATGGCCCGATGCCTTCAGATAGGCGGGGAAGTCCGGGTGCGTATCGCGTGCCAGGCACCGTCGTTCGTAGTCGGCCAGATCGTCATATCCCCACAGGTGGGTGAACTGGTTCTGCGGCCCGACCATGCTCGTCCAAAAGCCGAGCGGATGTCCAAGCGTCTCGAGCAGGATTGGCATCGCGAGCCTGTCGAACACGTCGAGAAACTCGGGCATCTTGCGTAGCGCGATCGTGTAGACCCGGAAATCCAACAGGGGCTTTGCCAGATACATGGAGCGTGTATTCATGCGCACACCTCCTCTTTGGAAGACATGGCTTTGGTGGCGATCGCGTTACCGGTGACGAAGCCGAACGTCATATTCGGCCCGTGCGTGATACCGGCGCCCGGATAGTTGCCGCCCATCACGCTGCGCCGGTCATTGCCGACCGCGTAAAGGCCCTCGATCTCGCTGCCGTCGGCCCGCAGCACTTCGCCAGTGACGCTCGTCTCGAGGCCGTCGAAGGTGCCCAGATCGCCCATCACCACCTTCACCGCATAGAAGGGGCCGGTCGCGATAGGCGCAACGCAAGGATTGGGCTTGTGGTCCGGATCGGCGAGATAACGGTTGAACGAGGTGCGACCGCGATGGAACGCCGGGTCTTCTCCGCGCCCGGCATCGCGATTGTAGGCATGGACCGTCAGTTCGAGCGCATCGGGAGCGATGCCGCAATTGCGCGCCAGCTCGCCGATCGTGTCGCCCTTGATCAGGTAGCCTTTGCGCAGCAGCGGCCCCACCGGCATCGGTGCGGGCTTGGCATAGCCCAGTCCATACTTGCCCAGCGCCACCTTATCGCAGATCAGCCACATCGCCGTCTCCCGTTCACCCTCGCAGGCGCGCATCAAAGCGGCGCCAACGTCGTGGTAGGAGTTCGATTCATTGGTGAAGCGCTGACCGCTGCGCAGCACGCCGATCACGCCGGGCTTATACCGGTCGAGCAGATGCGGAAACACGCCAGTGCGGCCCTTGCCGAAGGGCACCTTCGAGGCAGGCATCCACGCCGCCGCATCGGCGAAGCCGAGCTTCACGGCACCACCCACCTTCTCCGCCAGGGTCAGCCCGTCGCCGGTATTGCCGACGGGCGTGGGCGACAGATGCTCACCGCCACGCTTCACATGCGGATAGACCTGCGCGATGCGCTTCAGATCGTGCGGGAAGCCGCCACAAGCCAGCACGACGCCGTGCCGGGCAGTGATTCGAAGCTCACCGTCCGCGGCGCTCGCGCGCACACCGGTCACCTTGCCGCTCTCGCTCAGCAGTTCCTTCACGGGCGTCGAAGTGAGGATCGGGATGTCGATCGCCAGCGCCGACTTCGCGAGCCTCGCGGCGAGCGCGTTGCCGCTCGTGACGTTGATTCCGCGCCGGTAGAGCGCCAGCTCCTTGATGTGCGTAGCCAGACGGCGCGCCACATAGAGGAACGAAACGATCGACCTGGTCGCGCGGAAGAAGTGCTTGAGGTCCGCGTTCGATGAATTGAACATCATGCCCATGAACGTGATCGTCTCGAGCGGCTGCTTGAGGCGTCGCATGTCCTTGCCCAGCCCGCGAATGTCATAGGGCGCGGCGAGGATCGAGCGGCCGATGTCGACGCCGCCGGGCGCATCCGGGTGATAGTCCGGATAGAGCGTGGGCACGAACTTCATCTCGGTCTCGCGCTCGAAGAACTCGACCATTTTCGGCCCGTTCTCGACAAAGCACTCGACCGCGGCGGCATCGTAGTTATTGCCCGTCTCGCTCATCATGTATTCGCGCACGCGCTCGACGGTGTCGGCCGGGTTTTGCTGCCGGCCGTATTTGCTGAGCGGAATCCATAAGACCCCGCCCGACAGCGCGGTCGTACCACCGAACACGGGCTCCTTCTCGAGCACGATGACATCGAGGCCGCGCTTGCGTGCGGTGATCGCAGTGGCGAGGCCCGCGGCACCCGATCCGACCACGACCAGATCGCAGGTGATCTCCTTGGTCATATCCAATCTCCTTGTCGTTGTGGTGTGATGGCGCTCACGTGGCCGCGGTAGCGTTGAAGCCGGGGCGCGGAACCATGTCCATCAGCATGCAATCGAGCCCGCCGTCGACGAGCACCTCCGCGCCATTGACGTAGGCAGCCATATCGGAAGCGAGGAACAGCGCCGGGCCGGCCAGGTCCTCCGGCTCGCCGATGCGGCGGCTCGCGGTGGCGGCGGCGCGGCGAGCCTCGAAGCCGGGCTCCTCGTAGAACTTCGCGGACAGCGCGGTGCGGATCATGCCGGGCAGCACGCAGTTGCTGCGTACGCCGCGTGGGCCCCATTCCGCCGCCAACTGCCGCGACAGCAGCAGCACGCCCGCTTTGGTCGGGCTATAAGAACCGCTATTGGTCTGCGGATTGAGCGACGCAATCGACGCAACGTGGACGATACTGCCCTTGCCCGCCGCCAGCATGCCGCGCCCGAACGCCCGGGCACACAGCAGATAGCCGGTCAGGTTGACGGCGATGGCCTGGTTCCAGTCCTCGATCGAGACCGTCTCGAGCGCGCCGGCGCGCAGCAGCCCTGCATTGTTGACGAGCGCGCTGACCGGCCCGATCTCCGCGCGAACCTTGTCGGCAGCTGCGGCGACCGAGGCTTCGTCCGACACGTCGCAGCCGATCGCCTGCGCCACCGCACCGGCCTTCCGAAGCTCGGCGGCGACAGCTTCAGCACCGGCAAGATTCCGATCCACGAGCGCCACATGCGCGCCGACAGCGGCGAAGGCGCGCGCGATGCCGGCACCAATGCCACTGCCCGCACCCGTGACCACGCAGACCTTTCCGTGCAAGTTCAGCGCGTACGGGGTCGAGGCCGCTCCGCGATTTTCAAGTTCCTGTCTCATGTAATTACCTTCCTGAAATATCTATGCGAATACGCTTCCTGATATCCGTATCGCCATTGAACGCCTCGAGCGCCTGTGGAACAATGGACAGAGTCGACATAGAGCAGGACATAACGTGCATCATGGCCTCTGACCAGCAGCGCCGCCGGACCGTGCTGCATTTCGCGCTCTATGGCGCGGAAGCCGACCAGCCTTGGGTCGACATGGTCCATTACGAGCGCATTCCGCTGCGTGCCGGGCGTTTCGACTTCGACATCGAACCGCACGTCCACGATGCGCTGATCCAGGTGCTGTACGTCACCGCCGGCGGCGGCGAGACTTTCATCGACGGCAAGACCTGGGCCGTCCAGGCGCCATGCCTGGTCGTCGTGCCGGCGCGCTCGGTCCACGGCTTTCACTTCCGCAGCGACATCGACGGTCACGTGATCACCGCCGCGCAGTCCGCGCTGGAATCACTGGCGATGACGGCCGCGCCCGAGCTGCTGGAATTCATCCGCACGCCGACGGTGCTGTCGATCGATCCCGACGTCGAGCGCGGCACATCTCTGGACACCCTGTTTCAGTCGATCGGGCACGAGGCGGAGAGCCACGAGCGCTGGCAGTTCACCGCGGGCGCCGCACTCACCATCACGCTGTTCGTCAAGATCGGGCGTCTCAGCGAGAGCGCCCGGCTCTCGGCCAGTTCCGAGCAGCGCACGATGGCCGCGCGAATCGAACGGTTCCGCGCCCTGCTCGACCGCCATTGCCGTGAGCGGCGCCCGGTCGCCAGCTATGCCGGCGAGATGGGCGTGACCACCGGCCAGCTCTCCCGCATCTGCCGCGCTACGTTCGGGGTCTCGGCCATCGAGGCGATCGATGCACGCTCGATCCATGAGGCCAAGCGGCTGCTCGGCTATTCGACGCTCAGCGTGAAGCAGATCGCCAGCGAACTGGGCTTTCAGGACGAGGCGTATTTCGGACGCTTCTTCCGCAAGCAGACGGGACTGCGGCCAACCGAATACCGCTCCGCGGCCCACGATCGTTCCTTGCCACCTGAAAAGGCGAGAGCGAACTGACTCGCTTTCGCCCCCCTGATCCGCGTCAGGACGACAACGCACCCAGCTTCGCGAACAGATGCTCCGGCCCGGAGTTGGTCAGATTGTTGCCCCGCACATACTGGATCGGCCTGGCCGGATCGAGCGCGATCTGGCCGATCTCTTCCACACAGTCGCCCAGAACGTATTCGCCGGACTCGCAGACCGCCTTGCAGGTGCCACACACACCATCGCGGCAATCGAGCGGGATATTGATCCTGGCGCGGATGGCGGCATCGGTGACGCGCTCGCCCTCCTCGCAGTCGATGAAGCGGGTCACTTTGTCCTCAAAACGGAGGGTTATCCGGTGGGCCATGCCGGTGTCTCCTCCAGAGCCGTCCGAACAGTCCGCTTCGCTGTCGGTATGTTCGCGCGGGTGGCGCGCGAGGTAATCTTGTTTCTCGCGCAAGCGCCAGTTGGGCTTAATGGCGCCAATTTAGAGCCTGAGCCGCGTTCCCCGCAACGGATAGAGACGACGTTTGCCTGGACAAAACGTGCATCGTCATGGATGCCCGATGGCGCTAGTATCTGCACCTCCCTGGTTCGGAGCCGAACTCAATAAGGCTAAAGGGCGCCTATCATCCAGATACCGCCCGGCAGCGCATGCGCCACAGGACCGGCGGGGACTCACGCACTGAAAGTGTTTGGCAGTCGATCCCAGCTTGGGAGGTCTCATGTCATCGCTACGCACCAACGATCTGCTCCGTTCGAAGGAAGGAATCCGTCTGCATGGCCCGGACCTGGACTGCTGGCGCCGCTGGGGGCCTTATCTGAGCGACCGGCAGTGGGGCACGGTTCGCGAGGACTACAGCGACTACGGAACCGCCTGGGAGTATTTCCCCCACGATCAGGCGCGCAGCCGCATGTACCGCTGGGGCGAGGACGGCATTGCCGGATTCGGCAACGATCCACTCGACTGGTGCGTGTCGCTCGCGCTCTGGAACGGGCGCGACCCCATCCTGAAGGAGCGGCTGTTTGGCTTGACCAATGCGCAGGGCAATCACGGCGAAGACGTGAAGGAGCTTTACTTTTATGTCGATGGCACGCCGACGCACTCGTACATGAAGATGCTCTACAAGTACCCGCACGATGCGTATCCGTATCAGGACCTGATCGGCGAAAACGGCCGGCGCGGCGCCGATCAGCCCGAATACGAAATTCTCGATACCGGCGTGTTCGACAACGATCGCTATTTCGACGTCTGGGTCGAATACGCGAAGCACACACCTGACGACATCGTGATGCGCATCAGCGTCGAAAATCGCGCGGATCAGCACGCGCCACTTCATGTGCTGCCGCTGTTCTGGGCGCGCAACCGCTGGGCCTGGTCGGGCAAGCCCGGCAGGCCCTCGCTGACGCTCGAGGCGAAGTCCGCCGAAGGCGCGCGCGTGATCGCGCACAATCCCGCGCTGGGCACGATGATCGTCACGGCCTCGGCGCCGCAGCCGATCGAATGGCTGTTCTGCGAAAACGAAACCAATGTGCGCCGCATTTTCGGCATCGCCGGCGCGGGCCCGTTCAAGGATGGCTTCAACGATTACCTCGTCGATGGCGACGAGCAGGCGATACGCCGCGACGCGGGCACCCGCGCCGCCGCGCATGTGGCGCTGTCGCTCGCGCCGCACGAGCGCGCGGTGCTGTATCTGCGCTGGCGTCCGGCGACACTAGCGGGCATCACGCGCGGCGACGCGCCGCTCGACTTCGAAGCGCTGTTCGCGCGCCGGATCGCGGAGGCCGATGAGTTCTACGCCGCGCTCCAGCACGACATCGCCGACGCCGATGCACGGCTCGTGCAACGCCAGGCGCTCGCCGGCATGCTATGGACGAAGCAGTACTACCAGTTCGACGTGACGCGCTGGCACGACGGCGACCCCGGTCAGCCGAAGCCGCCGAAAGGACGCCGGTACGGTCGCAACGCCGACTGGCGGCATATGTGCAACGGCGACGTCGTCTCGATGCCGGACAAGTGGGAATACCCGTGGTACGCGTCGTGGGATCTCGCGTTTCATGCCGCAGCGTTCGCGATGATCGATCCCGACTTCGCGAAGAAACAGTTGCTGCTGCTCGTGAAAGAACGGTACATGCATCCGAACGGACAATTGCCCGCGTACGAGTGGGCGTTCGGCGACGCGAACCCGCCGGTTCATGCATGGGCGACATGGCGCGTGTACGAACTCGACCGTGAAGTCACGGGCGTCGGCGACCACCAGTTTCTCGAAGTGATGTTCCACAAGCTGCTGCTGAACTTTTCGTGGTGGGTCAACCGCAAGGATGCGGAGGATCGCAACATCTTCCAGGGTGGCTTTCTCGGGCTCGACAACGTCGGGATCTTCGACCGCTCTTCGCCGCTGCCGACCGGCGGCCGCATCGACCAGGCCGACGGCACCGCGTGGATGGCCTCGTATGCGCTCGACCTGATGCAGATCGGACTCGAGCTCGCGATGACGAACAACGCGTATGTCGAAATCGCGGTGAAGTTTTTCGAGCACTTCCTGTATATCGCGGAAGCCGTCGGTTGCAGCGAGGGCTGCAGAACAGGGCTGTGGGACGGCCGCGACGAATTCTTCTATGACGTACTGCATCTTCCGGATGGAACGCGTGTGCCGATGCGCGTTCGCTCGATCGTCGGCCTGATCCCGCTGTTCGCCGTGCATGTGCTCGAAGAACGGATATACGGCCATCTGCCCGGCTTGCGAGAACGGCTCGCGTGGTTTCTCGATCACCGGCCGAACCTGGCCAAGCTGGTGTCGCGCTGGACCGAACCCGGCAAGGGCAATACCACGCTGCTGTCGCTGCTGCGCGGATACCGGATGACGGCGCTGCTGCGGCGCGCGCTCGACGAAAACGAATTCCTGTCCGATCACGGCGTGCGTGCACTGTCACGCGTGCATCGCGATACACCGTACGAGTTCGATCATGGCGGCGCGCATGTCTGCATCGAGTATCAGCCGGCCGAATCGGAATCGCGCGTATTCGGCGGCAATTCGAACTGGCGCGGACCCGTGTGGATGCCCGTCAACTATCTGCTGATCGAATCGCTGTATGAATTCCATCGCTACTACGGCGACGAGTTCCGCATCGAGTATCCGACGGGGTCAGGCAACCGGTGCTCGCTCAGCGAGATCGCCGACGGTCTCGCACGGCGTGTCACCACCCTCTTTCTGAAGGACGAGCACGGCATGCGACCGGTGATGGCGGCTTATCCGCAGTTGCAGGCCGACCCGCGTTCGTCCGATCTCGTGCTTTTCCATGAGTACTTTCACGGCGACAGCGGGCGTGGCGTCGGCGCTTCGCATCAGACGGGCTGGAGCGGTCTCGTCGCGCTGCTGCTGCAGCCGCGTCTGATGAAGCTGGCCCATGTGGCGTCCGATACCGCCGCCGCTGCCGAAGATGTGCGGGCGGGAGCGCCAGTCGCCGAAGACGCACTCCCCACGATGGCGCGTTAGACGACGCTCACCTGCGGCCATTCTTCATAACGATCTCTTGTCATCGTCGTCGCGCGGTTTCGCATCCACAGGCGTCGAGCTGTCGGACCAAAGTCTCATTGACCGACCTGAAGGTCGCGTGTCTTATTGGTTGGGGAGACTCCACGTGCCCGAGGAGTCTCCTTTTCATCGTCCGAGGCGAATCGCGACGTAGGAACCGTGCAATCATGGACTGGAACCGCTGGTACAGCCTAAAGAGTTACCTCAGATCTTCCCTGTGGACGGTACCGCTCGTCGCGGTAGCGATCTATGCGGTGGTGAAGCCGCTCACTGAAATGCTGGGAAGGTGGTTGATCGGACACGACATCCTCGATCCAAAAACTGGCCTTTTCGGGCTGTCCATGACTGGAGCGCGGTCGCTTGTCGGCGACATCGTTTCCGCGGACCTGGCGTTTCTGGTATTTACCTTCGGGTCGCTGCTCGTCGCGATCCAGGTCGCTGGCGGTCAATACACCCCGCGGATCATCGCGACGACCTTGCTGCGCGACAACGTGATCCGCAACATCTCGGGATTGTTCGTTTTCACACTGTTATTCGCCAACAGGACCCTAGGCTGGATGGGTGACAGCGAGGTGCACCAGCTTCAGGTATTCATCGCAGCGCTATTCGGATTCGCTTCCGTCGTCGCCTTCCTTTTCCTGATCGACTATGCGGCGAAATTCCTGCGGCCAGTGAGCCTCGTGGCGCGAGTTGGGGAACTTGGGATAGCGGTCATCGAAGGCGTTTATCCCGCGCCGGCGACGGGCCGGATCGCCCCGCCGTGCATTGACCGCAAGCGAGGCGCACCTGATCGCATCATTCGCCACAGCGGTACATCCGGCATCGTTCTGGCCGTGAATCTCGAAAGGCTGGTTGCCAAGGCGAGACGCACGAACTCGGTTATCGAATTCGTGCCGCAAGTCGGCGATTTCGTCGCGGTGGACGAACCCTTGTTCTATCTGTACGGGGACGCGGGCGCAATCGATGAAAACCGGCTGCGTACGCTGGTCGCCTTTGGGACCGAACGCACGATGGAACAGGATCCCATGTTCGCGTTCCGCATCCTCGTCGATATTGCGCTGAAGGCGTTATCGGCCGCGATCAACGATCCCACAACGGCCGTGCTGGCCATCGACCAACTACAGCGGCTATTGCGCGTAGTCGGAAAACGGTCTTTGTACACCGAAGAGATCAGGGATAAGTCTGGCCGTGTGTGCGTGATCTTTCGAACGCCGAACTGGGAAGATTTCGTGCATATCAGTTTTCGCGAGATACGTCAGTATGGCGCGGGCAGCATCCAGATCGCGCGACGTCAGCGCGCGGCGATAGAGAATCTCCTCCAGTGCTTGCCGGAGCATCGTCACGACGCATTGCGGGTCGAGCTGACCCTGCTGGACCGTGAGATCGGCGTGAGGCATCCATTTCCGGAGGACCTGGCGTTGGCCCGTATCCCGGACTCGCAAGGGCTTGGAGGCTCGGAGACCTCGGCGGCAAGGCAACCCGTCGTTTGAGAGGCGATCGTGCGAAAACTCATCATGGGCATCGTCGAGTTCCGGGAGAAAATGCTGCCGCAATACGCACAGCAGTTCAGCAAACTGGCGCTCGCGCAGACTCCCGATGCGCTCTTCATCACCTGCTCGGACAGCCGCGTCGTGCCGGATCTGCTGGCATCGACCCATCCCGGCGATCTCTTTACGATGCGCAACGTGGGCAATCTGATCCCGCCGGCCACTGCGGACGGTGTCTCCACCGGAGATCTTTCCGAGGCCAGCGCAATCGAATATGCGGTGCTGGTGTTGAAAGTCGCGAATATCGTCGTGTGCGGGCATTCTGAGTGCGGCGCGATGAAGGCCGTGTTCTCACGCAACGCCAAGCTGAAATCGCCAAACCTCGATAAATGGCTATGCCACGCCAACACCGCGGCGTTTCGGCTCGAACAGGAAGGTCCGCTCGATGACAGCTTGAAAGCGCACGATCAATTGTCGCAACTCAACGTGCTCGTGCAGCTCGAGCACCTGATGACCTACCCGATCGTCCGCCAGCAAGTCACCGCCGGGGCACTCGTACTGAGCGGCTGGTGGTTCGATATTGCGACTGGCGCCATGTATGCCTATGAGCGCACGAGCCGCTCATTCGAAGTCATCGATCGCGCAATGGCTGAGCGGATCATTGCGCGCCTTGCGGCACGGGCGAGGTGATGGTTTGTCAGGCTTGGCGACGGGACCGGATTGGCGCTGCCAATAACCGCGCTATTGCACCACGCGGGTAAGTCCGAATATTACATATATATTAACAATTCCATACTCCGTCACGACGGGCGCTCAGGCTCCCTGAGAACGTCCAGTCGGCGTGCATGGAAGCCGCTTCCAGGCCCTGTGCAAAAAAAGACATGCTACGGAGACAGTATGGGAATTCGCTTGAAGAGCGTCGTGAGCGCGCTCGCGTTGTGTGCCCTCATTGACGTCAGTTTCGCCGCCGAGCCGATCAAGATCGGTGTCGACGGACCTTTCACCGGCGGTTCGTCTTCGATGGGCGTGAGCATGCGCGACGGCGTGCGGCTCGCCACCGCGGAAATCAATAAAGCCGGTGGCGTGCTTGGCCGTCAGATCGTGCTGGTCGAGCGCGACGACGAGGCGAAAAATGAACGCGGCGTACAGATCGCGCAAGAGCTGATCAACAAGGAAAAAGTGGCTGCGGTGGTGGGCTACATCAATACCGGCGTGGCACTCGCGTCTCAACGCTTCTTCCAGGAAGCGAAGATCCCGGTGTTCAACAACGTCGCGACTGGCAGTGTCCTGACGAAGCAGTTCACCGATCAACCAGATAACTACGTGTTCCGCAACGCCGCTGCCGACCGCATTCAGGCGCCGATGATCGTTGAAGAAGCGATCACCAAACGCGGCTTCAAGAAGGTCGCGATTCTCGCGGACTCGACCAATTACGGTCAGCTCGGCCGCGAAGACCTCGAAAAGGCGCTGGCCACGAAAGGCGTGAAGCCGGTTGCCGTAGAAAAATTCAATATCAAGGACGTCGACATGACCGCGCAGCTGCTCAAGGCCAAGGAGGCCGGCGCTGAAGCGGTATTGACCTACGGCATTGGGCCGGAACTCGCGCAGATCGCCAACGGCATGGCCAAGCTCGGCTGGAAAGTGCCGCTGGTCGGCAGTTGGACCCTGTCGATGGCGAACTACATCGACAACGCGAGCACCAACGGCGAAGGCGCGCGGATGCCGCAGACGTTCATTCAGGAAGCGAACACGCCCAAGCGCAAGGCGTTCATCGACGCGTACCTCAAGGAGTTCAAGCCGAAGAACAACCGCATCGAATCGGCGGTGTCCGCCGCCCAAGGGTACGACTCGGTCTATTTGCTGGCCGCGGCGATGACCCAGGCAGGTTCGACCGATGGTTCGAAGGTGCGCGCCGCGCTCGAAAACCTCAACAGCAAGGTGGAAGGCGTCGTGATGGTGTACGACAAGCCGTTCACTCACGACGACCACGAGGCGATCAGCCCGAACGTGCCGGTGGTTGGCGAGGTCAAGGGCGGCCGCGTGATCTATGCGTATGACGCTGATCGCAAGGACGGCAGCCAGTTGCGCAGCAAGCAGGCGTCGACGAACTAAGCGCGGATAAAAGCCCAAATCCAGCGCGGCAGCATGCTCCAAAGCCGCACCCGCCCGCCAGCGGGGGCGGCTTTGTTTTATAGATGGTGAACTCTAAGGCGCTCGACGATGACCATTTTTTTACAGCTCATCTATAGCGGGATCGCACTCGGCATGATCTACGCCGTGATCGCATTCGGCTACCAACTCACATTCGCGACCTCCGGCACGCTGAACTTCGGCCAGGGCGACGCGCTGATGCTCGGCGCGCTAGTCGGCCTCACGCTGGTTTCGCTCGGCGTCAACTATTGGCTGATGATCCCGCTCGTCTGCGCGTTCGGTCTGTTGCAGGGCGCGTTCGTCGAACGGATCGGGGTGCGGCCCGCGATCAGGATCAAATCCGAATTCGGCTGGATCATGTCGACGATTGCGCTGGGCATCATCTTCAAGAACGTCGCGGAAAACGTCTGGGGCCGCGACGATCTGCGCTTCCCGTCGCCGTTGCCGGAAGCGCCGCTCAAGGTGTTCGGCGCCAACGTTCTGCCGATGGAACTTCTGGTGGTCGGCGGCGCGCTCGCGATGATGCTGGCCGTCGAGTTCTTCAACCGCAAGACGATCTTCGGCAAGGCCGTCGTGGCCACGGCGAACGACCGCGACGCCGCGGCGCTGATGGGCATCAACACCGGCCTCGTGATCACGTTTTCGTATGCCCTCTCGTCGCTGACCGCCGCGTTCGCCGGCGTGCTGATCGCTCCGCTCACGCTGACCGGCGCGACGATGGGCGCAGTGCTCGGCCTCAAGGCGTTCGCAGTGGCGATCATCGGCGGTCTCACCAGCGGTTTGGGCATTCTTGTCGGCGGCGTGATTCTCGGCATCGCCGAGACCACTACCGGCTTCTATCTCTCCACCGGCTACAAGGATGTGCCGGGGCTGGTCCTGCTGCTCATCGTGCTCGCGATGAAACCCGCCGGGCTGTTCGGCAAGACTTCGATCAAGAAAGTGTGAGGGCCGCCGTGAATCTGAAGAAACTCGTTGCGACGGCACTTGTGCTGATCGCGCTTGCGGTGTTCCCGGTGCTGTCGGGCAATCCGTACTACATCCATCTGGTCGAGACCATCATGATCTACGCGATCCTGTTGTTCGGTCTCGACATCGTGGTCGGCTACACCGGCCAGGTTTCGCTCGGGCATGCGGGGCTGTTCGGGGTTGGCGCCTACACGGCGGGCGTGCTGTTCATGAAGCTCGGCTTGCCGATTTTCGTGACCGCGCCGCTCGCGATTCTCGTCACGGCCGGCTTCGGCGCGATCCTCGCGCTGCCCGCACTGCGCGTGTCCGGCCCCTACCTCGCGATGGTGACGCTCGCGTTCGGCACGATCCTTCAGATTCTCATCAACGAGATGGATTTTCTGACCAACGGGCCGATGGGCGTCAAGATTCCGAAGCCGTCGCTCGGTGCGCGGCCGATGAACGAAGTCGAGTACTACTGGCTCGTCGCGGTCCTGCTGGTGGCCTCGCTGATCGTCGTGCACCGGGTGCTCAAGTCGCATCTGGGCCGGGCCTTCGAAGCCCTCCGAGACAGTCCGATCGCGTCGGACTGTATGGGCGTATCGGTGTACCGCTACAAGGTCTACGCGTTCGTGATAAGCGCGGGCTTCGCCGGTCTGGCCGGCTGCCTCTACTCGTATTCGGAGCAGTACATCTCACCGAATACCTACAACTTCGAGCTGACCATCCTGTTCCTGCTCGCGATCATCATGGGCGGGCGCAAGACGCGCACCGGCGCGGTGCTCGGCTCGGCGATCATCGTGCTCCTACCCAAGCTGCTCGATGACATCGATATGTTCCGCGTCGTCGCATCGGTGCTGGCAGCCGCGGTAGTGATCGGCGCAGGCATAGCGCTCGCGCGCAAGGTGTCGACGCCACGCAAGGTGGCGATTCCGGTATTCGGTACGGTGGGGCTCGCCGCGTTTTCGTACTGCATCGACACGCTCGCCGACTGGCGGCTGAGCATCTTTGGCCTGATGATCCTGCTCGTCGTGTACTACCTGCAGGACGGCGTGATCGGATTCGTGCGCAAGAGCATGATGGGCGGCGTGGTGCGCGCGAGCACCGTCAACGCCCATCAACCCGCGACGATCGGCGCAGACGCGGTCGCCGCCGTGCACGCGGGCGACACGGAAGAAATCCTGCAACTACGCGGCATCCTGATGCAGTTCAGCGGGCTCAAGGCGCTCAACCAGGTCGACCTGAGCGTGCGGCGTGGCACGGTTCACGGGCTGATCGGCCCTAATGGCTCCGGCAAGAGCACGATGATGAACGTGTTGACCGGCATCTATGTGCCGACCGCGGGCTCGATCGAGTATCGCGGCATGTCGCTCGCGGGCAAGACTTCGTCGCAGATCGCGTTGGCGGGCATCGCACGCACCTTCCAGAACGTGCAACTGTTCGGCGAGATGAGCGCGCTCGAAAACGTGCTGGTCGGCTTGCATCACACGTTTCGCGCACATATCGCGGACGTCGGACTGATGTCCCCGCGGTACCGGCGCGAGGAGCGCGCCGCCCGTGAGCGCGCGTTGGGCATGCTGCGCTTTGTCGGGCTTGAACATGCCGCCGGCGAAGAAGCGCGCAACCTGCCCTACGGCAAGCAACGGCTGCTGGAAATCGCGCGGGCGCTCGCGCTCGATCCGCAAGTGCTGCTGCTCGACGAACCGGCGGCCGGCCTGACCGCGCCCGACATCAAGGAGCTGGTCGCAATCATCCGCAAGGTGCGCGCTCACGGCATCACCGTCGTGCTGATCGAACATCACATGGACGTCGTGATGAGCGTCTGCGATCGCGTGTCGGTGCTCGACTTCGGGCAGAAGATCGCGGAAGGCAAGCCGGCCGACATCCAGTCGAACGAAAAAGTCATCGAGGCTTATCTCGGCGGCGAGGCGGCGGGGCAAGCGGCCTGAGCCGGGCTCATCTCGACCCACGAGATACACAGGAACACTCAGGAACACACATGCTATCGGTCAAGAATCTGCATGCAGGATATGGCAAGGTGAAAGTGCTGCACGGCATTTCGATCGACGTGCCCAAGGGCTCGGTCGTCACGCTGATCGGCTCGAACGGCGCGGGGAAAACCACCACGATGCGCGCGATCTCCGGCATGATCCGCCCCAGCGACGGTGAGATCACGATGGGCGTGGGCGCGAGCGCAAAGCGGATCGATGCGCTCGACTCGCATCGCATCGCGCGTCTCGGGCTCGCGCATTCGCCGGAAGGACGGCGCGTGTTCGCGACGATGAGCGTGCACGACAACCTGATCCTCGGCGCCTTTCCACGCCTCACGTGGGCGCGTCCGCGCGGCGACGTGAACGCCGATCTGGAACGCGCGATCGAACTCTTTCCGCGTCTGAAAGAGCGGCGCCATCAACTGGCCGGCACCCTCTCCGGGGGCGAGCAGCAGATGCTCGCGATGGCGCGCGCGATCATGCTGAATCCGGAACTCGTGCTGCTCGACGAACCTTCGATGGGGCTCGCACCGATACTCGTCGAAGAGGTCTTTCGCATCATCGAGAATCTGAAGGGCCAGGGCGTGACGATGCTGCTCGTCGAGCAGTTCGCCGCGGCGGCGCTCAACGTGGCGGATTACGGTTACGTATTGGAGAACGGCCGGATCGCCGCGCACGGGCCGGCGCTGCAATTGCGCAACGATCCGTCAGTGAAGGCCGCTTATCTGGGAACGAGTCATTGATGTAGCGTCTTGGACGACCGCGCTCAATGTATAGCCGGCGGCGAGATCTTGCGTCGCCGCCAGGCGCTCATTCACGCCAACGCGAAGAGTTCAGGGTGCGTATCGCGACGCGTAACTCGCAGCACGCGCAGCCAACTGTGCTTGTCGTTCCGTCGCAGTGACGTACTTCGTTGTCGTGGGGAGAACGGTCTGAAGGTCGCTAAGCTTCACAACCTTGACCGTCGCCGACGGACCCACCGAAGCAGGTGACGTGGGTAATCCTTGCCAACGTGGGTTAAGGAAGCCCTGGTGCAGTCCTGCCGTGTCAACCCAGTTGTAGACGCCTGGGTCTTTCGGCGATATCACGAACGTGTACGTGCCATCCGGATTGGGCACCGCTTGCGCGTTATTTAGCGTCTGGGTGTGATTGATGTAGTCGGTCGTGATCGTCCATCGGCCATAGGCCGGTGCGATGAAGTATTTTGCCCCACCGAGGTTGGCGGTGAGGACCAGTGCTTCGTCATCGGCAAGCTGGAATGCAGCATATGACCCGGCCTGGTTGGCGAGGCGCCCCCCGGTGCCGCCCAGCGATGGCGTAGGAAGCGTGTTGACAGGCTGAGCGTACCCAAGAGCATTGTAGGCAATGAAGGGCGCAGCCGCAGCCGGAGTTTGTAGCGTCGCTGCCAGAGTCGTAGCGAGCGCGTCAGCGGTCTGTGCTTGCGTCGAGACTGACGGGGTCCGCTTTATCGCCAGGCTGTTGAATTGTTGTACTCCCCATTCGTTGATCGTATCGCGCACGAAGATGGACGCGGCACCCGAGACGAGCTGGATTTGATTGCTGCCCCCGCCTGATGACGAGCTGGCGTTGATGACGAAACTGCCATCTGCCTGTGTGGCGAGTTGGTCGCCGGCGAGGTTGGAAAGCGTTGCGCTGGTGCTGCTGTAGAGGCTGAAATTGAAATCGACAGGTTTTTGTGCGTGGACTGTTCCCGTTAACACGTAGCTCGACGCAGGATCAATCGGGATCTTGCGGTATATGGTGTCCGGGTTATCAAAGGTTGTCCGCGATCCCGGCACGTTCATTCCGTACCAATTGTGCGGGGCTGCGAGAAACGAAACCACCTTCGGGTCGTTGGCATCGCCGGAAGCAAGCGATAGCGCGAAGGCGAACACACTTTCATCTACGGCTTCATCGAGGTTTGTCAACGCCTCGTCCGATACGCCGCCGGTCGCTCGAGCCGCCGCCAGCCAGTTGGCTTTAAGCGTAGCTTTTGCCGCAACAACGGCGGGCTCCTCAACAACAGCGATTGCAAGTTTCTCGGCTGCCAACTGATCCGAGGTCGCCAAAGGGTTCGGGCTATCCGAAATACTGCCTCCACCGCAGGCCTCCAGAATGAATGGGAGCGCGGCCAAAGCTATCAAACGTCTATTGAACATGTCGAGCGTGTCTAAGTTATTGGAATTTTCGAACGCACAATCTATTGGACGTTAAGGAACAGCGGAACCAAGAAAAACGAATATGGAAAGTCATTTCTCCGGCTATGCGGCGTGCATTCGAACAGATAGCTCGGCGCCGGCGCCATGGCTCGGTCGAATTTTGCGGGGACGAGGCAATCAGTTTCGAGGAGGGACCGTCTCCGTCTGAAAACGACTGGTTGGCACTCGCAAATCGCCACCAACGTTGTTGCGACCGGCGCCTCCTGTCCGACTCCAGCCGATAGTTCCCATCCTCCACTGAAATCCGCGAAGAACCTTTTTTTTTGGGGTTCATCGGTCTCATACGTCACGTTTCTGCAGCGGATACGTTCTTCGACCGATGTGTGATCCGTCGCAATTACCATGCCATTCGTGACGGACGAATTCACCCGCAAAATCACCTTGCCATTCGCGACGCTCCAACTCTGATAGGGCGCGCTACCTCACCGATTCGCCGCCCTCCTTCACCTGGACCGCATCTCCGACACGCACGCCAAGCTGCGTCGCGGCGCTGCCGCGATTCACGGCGATCTCGACGAGCCCGATCGAGTTCTCGTACCAGAAAGCTCGACCTGCCGTTACATCGGAAAAGACCCGCGCATACCCGACATCGGCATCTGCGATGCTCAGCCGTGCAGACCTCGGCACGGTTCCAGCCCGCAGCCCCGTCAGCGCATTGCCATAGTGATCGACGTAAATGACCTCGGCGAAATCGCCCGCATCCAGTTGCACGCTCAAGCCTGTCCTCTCAACGAGCTTGTCGGAAGGCAACTCGCCGCGGCTCACCCATGCCGCCATCGGGGCGAACAGATCGCGACCATGAAACGAGGCGGAAAGCGCGGCGGGACGCCATGTAATCCGCCAGGCCCGGGTATGTGCCGCGCGCGCCGCCACGACCGAGAGCAGCCCGTTGTCCGGCCCGACGAACCGCTGCCCGTCGGCTTGCAGCACGACGGCATCCCGCTCGCTACCCACGCCGGGATCGACCACGGCAAGGAACACACAATCCGGCGGATACCACCGTGCTAGCGCCGCGAGTAGATGCGCGCCTGCCCGCGGGTCGTAGTTCGGGGCAGTATGCAGCACATCGATAATGGGGGTGCCGGCTGCCGCGTGTCGCAGCAAAGCGACCCTTACCTGCCCGACATAGATGTCGTCGGCCCCGAAATCGGTAAAGAGTGCGAGCATCGCATAGCCTCCTTGGGTCCTGTGCCGCCTCGCCGGTCAGCGTTCGTTAAATATTGAAATCCCCGCTCCTCGCCTTCTCCGCACATATCAGCGCGAGCGGGAACGCGAACGCCTCGATGGAGATCGGCTCCGCTTTGCTTGCTCCGAGGTCGCAGACCCATTTGGCGTGATCTGCGCATCAACGCAGAACGCGATGAACACCTGCACCTTTGCGGCCAGGTGCCGCCGCGACGGATAGAGCGCATATAGAGGGAAACGTTCATCCGGCCAGTCCGGAAACAGATCGACGAGCTCGTGCTGTGCGATCAGTGTTTCCGTGCCGATCGACATGACCTGGGCGATTCCTGCGCCCGCTACGCAAGCGTTCAGCATCGTGCCGACATCGGAGACCAGCAGCCGCCCGGAGATCGGGATGCTAACGACTTCCTTGCCCCGCTGGAACTCCCATTCAAAGGGGCGTCCCGATACGGGATTGTAGAAAAGTATGCGTTCGTGATCGACGACGTCATCAGGACAATTGGGGCGGCCGTTGCTTTCAAGGTAAGCCGCAGACGCAACCGTGATGATCCGCGCTTCCAGCAGCTTGCGAGCAACCAGAGTACCAACCGGTGGCGGCCCGAAGCGTATCGCAAGGTCGAAGCCATCCGCAACGAGATCGCCCACGTCATCGCGCATGATCAATTCCACCGAAAGCTCTGGAAACTGCCGCAGAAATCCGGGCAGCTTCGACGCGAGGACGGTCCGAGAAAAGAAGGGGTCCACATTGACGCGCAACTTGCCTTGGACCACGCCGGCAGAACCCGATGCTGCACTTGCCGCGCACTCGATGCCGACCAGATGTGGGCTGACAGTCTCGTAGAGACGCCTTCCTTCGTCGGTCAAGGTTTGCGATCGGGTCGTACGGTCGAGCAAGCGGACGCCGATCTGCTGTTCCAGCCGGCTTATCGCTCTGCTTACGCCCGACGGAGACACGCCGAGCGCCTCTGCGGCACGAACGAAACTTCCGCTTTCGGCGACAGCGGCAAGCACCGTTATCCCCGCGAACAATCGACCGTCGAAGGTCATGATGCGCCTCGAATACTGATGGATTCGTGATTTTAATCATTTCAAATTTGATTGAACCATACTTTATTCATCAATTGGCGCGTGAGACATTGGACGCCTCATCAACACGGAGGAACAGTATGGAAACGATCAAACGCGGAGAGCTCGCCATACCACGCCTGGGCTTCGGTACGTTCCGCATGCCCGGCAACGACTGTCAGCCGGTCGTAGAAAGCGCGCTGGAAGTCGGCTATCGGCATATCGATACCGCCGAGATGTACCGGAACGAAGAATCGGTGGGGGCCGCCATCGCCGGCTCGGGCATCGCGCGGGACGAGCTATTCGTGACGACCAAGGTATGGCACGAGAACCTCGAACCCAATGCCCTGCGCCGCGCATTTGCCAAGAGCCTCGAGAAGCTGCGACTTGATTTCGTCGACCTCTACATGATCCATTGGCCGTCCCGCGACATGAATCTTGCGGCTGCTTTGGAGACGCTCATGCAGCTCAAGGAGGCGGGGCTTACCCGCGGCATCGGCGTGTGCAATTTCAATATGCCGTTGATCGAAGCGGCCGTTGAGGACATAGGCGCGCCGATCGCCTGTCATCAACTTGAATATCACCCGTTCCTGGATCAGTCCGCGATGCTCGCCTATCTGCGCTCGAAAAACATCCCGTTGATCGCGTATGCGCCGCTCGCCCAGGGACGTGCGGCAAGCGATGCGACATTGGCGCGGATCGGCAGCAAGCACGGTGCGACTGCCGCACAGATTGCCATTGCCTGGCTGCTCGATCAGAACGGCGTTATTGCGATCCCCAAGGCGCAGCGGCGCGAAAGCCAGCAAGCAAATCTGAATGCACTGGCTGTTCGACTCGACGACGATGACCGCAAAGCAATCGCAGCGCTTCGCAAGGATCAGCGTTACGTCGTTCCCCCCTTCGCTCCCCAATGGGACGCGTGACTGAGCACAACGGCTGCTGAAGTGTCCGCGTTCCTCAATGGTCGCGGGATGGCTTGTGCAGCAGGCTTACGTGCTCGGATGACGGGCACACTCATCCAGCGCAGAGTTCGGACGATGCGCGTAGGTGCCCAGTCCGAACGCGACGACGCTGAGCAGCGCCAAAGCCCATACACAGATCACGGCGTACAGCATCACGAGACCGAAGCCGTGCACGAGCGCCGCATGAGCGATCACGCCATGCGGATCGGCGGTTGCGAGTTTCGCGCTGTCCCGCGTCAGATGCGCAATATTGCCGGCTGCCACTTTTTGCGCGAGAAAACGCAGCGACGAGGTTTCGGAATGGCCGGGAAGCGCGCGAGAAAGATAAGAAAGCACACCTTCGAAGAGTATGCAACCCATCAGCGCGATATTGATGGCCAGACTGATCAGTCTCGCGCTCATATCGATACCCGAGGCCATGCCTGCGCGGTTCGACGAGACCGAGCCGGTCGCAGTATTGGTGACGGGCGTGTTGGTCATCCCCAGCCCGGTTCCGCACAACAGGCACCCCGGTAGCATCGTGAGCCAACTCGCTTGCTCCACGCCAGCTCCGCACCTCATCAGGATGAAGCCGAGACCGATGATGAACAGTCCGAGCGGAATGACCCTGCTCGCATCGAAGCGCAGCGCAAGCCGCTCGGCAAATGGCGGCACGATGAGCGTGGGTAGCGTATAGGCGAGCAGCGACAGTCCGGACTTCACATTCGTGTAGCCGAGCGCGCCCTGAAAATAGATCGGCAGATAGATCATGAACGGCCAATAGCTGAAGTTCATGCCCGTCGATCCGCATATCGCACCTGAAAACCGGCGGGTCCGGAACACGGAAAAGTCGAACATCGGCCGACGACTACGCTTCTCGACGAGGATGAACGCGATAAAACCCGACGCCGTCGCCGCGACGATGCCGAGCGCGGCGGGGCTCTCCAAGCCGAGATCCGGACCTTGCGTAATCAAATAGACGAGACCGAAACACGACGCGGAAAGCGTGAGCATGCCAGCAACGTCCAGATGTTGCGCATGCGGGTCGCGGGACTCCTGCACACCCGCGTAGACGAGACCTAGCGCCACGATCGAGATCAACGCGTGGACGAGGAACACCCACTGCCAGTTGGCGACTGCGACGATCATGCCGCCGATGATCGGACCAAAGCCGAGGCCGATGCCGAAGATGATTCCCCACGCGCCAAACGCTTTGCTGCGGTCGCGCCCTTCCTGAAACTGATGCGACAGCACCGCCACCTGGCAGATCAGCATCGCTCCGCCGCCCGTCCCTTGCAAAAAACGGCTGACGATCAGGACGGACGCACTCTGTGCGAGGCCGCAGATGAGCGAGGTGATCCCGAACATCACGATGCTGGCCACGTAGATGCGTTTGCGTCCGAAACGGTCTGCCAGCGCGCCGGTGCCCATCAGCACGGTGGTGCACGCGAGCGTGTAGGCGTTCATGATCCATTGAATCTCCTTGAAATCTGCGTGCAGCACGCCTTCAAGGGTGGAGAGCACCGTCGGCACACTGGAAATTTCGAGGCCGAACATCAACGAGGTCAGGCATACCGCGGCGAGCGCGAGGGCATTTTTTGGTGGGGAGGCGAGTGTCATGACTATCGCAAGGGAAAGGTGCGTTTGCGCGTACACGTCGGCGTACACGGATGGAGCTACTCGATCAGCATCACGTCGGATGTACTATAACGGGAACCAGCGTCCCTATTGAGGCGGTTTTTTCCCACAACTTGTTCCCGCGAGGACCCAATTCGATGGATCAACTCGATGGCGTAGCGGTCTTTGTCAAGGTGATCGAAGCCGGTAGCTTTACTGTTGCGGCCGAACGCATGCACCTCACGCGGTCGGCCATCGGCAAGGTGATTGCGAAGCTCGAGGCGCGCCTCGGCGTACGCCTGCTCCAGCGCACGACGCGTAGCCAGACACTGACGGAGGCTGGGCGCAGCTATTACGATCGATGCGTCCGCGCGCTTGCCGAGCTGGACGCCGCCGAAGCCGAACTGGAGACCGGATACAGCGAGCCACGCGGTCGCCTGCGGGTCAGCGCGCCGCTCGCATTCGGCCACCATTGCGTCGCTCCGGTGTTGTTCGGACTGGCACGCAAGCACCCCAAACTACAGATCGACATCTCGTTTACAGACCGGGCAGTCGATCTCGTCGAGGAAAACATCGATCTTGCGGTGCGCATCGGCGCTTTGCGCGACAGCACGAGCCTCGCCGCACGGCATCTCGGCGTTCAGGAAACCAGCATCGGAGCGGCCCCAGCGTATCTTGCGCGGCATGGGACGCCCGTCGATATCGACGATTTCGCGAAGCATGCGGGCATCGCTTACTCGCGCGCCGGCGTGGTGTCGCCATGGCGCGTACTCGACACGGACGGGGTTGAACGGGAATTGCTGATCAAGCCGCAACTGAGCCTCGACGATATCCAGGCGATTGCCGGAGCCGGTGTCGCCGGTCTGGGGCTCGTGCAGTTGCCATGCTGGTTGCTGACACGATATGTGATGACGGGCGAACTCGTCGCGGTGAGGGAGCGTTGCGGCGTGCGACCACAGGACATCCACGCGGTGTGGCCGAACACGCGATATCTTCCATCGAAGACTCGTTGCGCGATCGATGCACTGGTTGCGGAGATCCCACCGATGATTCTTCGTTGAGGTGCGTGAAGCCGAGCCGTGCGGACGATTGCCGAGACCGCACCTGCAAGGTTCGAGGGAATGCCCGGGCTACGTTCAAAGGCTTTCACGCTCAATTCGGCAAAGCGTGAAGCCACGAACTTCTACGTTTGGGAATCGGAGGACGCTGCCAAAGCGTTCTTCACCGATGAGCTCCGCGAGCGGGTAACCGGTCTTTACGGTGTGCGCACGAGCTTTTCTACACCATGATGAATCCGTGCCGCATGCCGAGCATCACCGCCTCGGTGCGGTTGGTCGCACCGAGGTTTGCCGAAGATGGACGACAGGTGGAATTTCACCGTGTTGTCGGAGATGTCGAGTTGCCGCGCGATCTCCTTGTTGCCGAGTCCGTCGGCGAGCATCGCCAGCACCTCGATCTCTCGTAACGTCAACGCTTCGAACGTTTCGCCGGGTGCCTTCTGGCGCGACGGTCTCGTTTCCGCGAGCAGCCTTGCGAGGATGTCGGGCGTCAGCACGCAAAGGCCCGCGGCCACGGCTTCGATGGAGACGACGATTTCGGCTGGCATCGCGTTGCGCGGCAGGATGGCTACTGCGTCGGTGGGCAACGCATCGAGCATCCAGTCGCTGTCCGGGTCGTCGCTCAACAGCACGAGCGACGGCAACGCGTGCGAGAGTTGGAGTGGAATCTTGAGCGCGTCGCTTGCCTCCGGCGCGGTGTCGGCGACGATCACATCCGGCACCGATCCGGCGAGGCAATCGACGAGCTTTTCGGCATCGGCTGCGCTACCCAGGAACTCGAGTGTGGGGGTTCGCCTCGACAAGCGCTTGCAGGCTGGCGCGCTCCTGCCACGATGCCGCAATCACTGCGACCCGCAAAGGCACCGTCTGTCTCGTCCGTCCATCCGACATTTCGTCCCTTCCCGGACCTCATCTGCACGAATTCCGTTGGGGCCGTTCGCCCACTGTTACCGAACACGCGTGGCGTTCGCCGCCTCGGATCAAGGCGATCTGCAACTGCTGCCCAACGCTTGCGGAGCCCAGCGCGGCACTTACGTCGCCCATGTCGCGGCAAGGCTTGCCGTCCAGTTCGATCAGTACATCGCCTATCAGCACGCCCGCCTGCTCCGCAGGGCCGCCCGGCGCAAGCGAGTTGATCAACAAGCCACTGCCGAACGACAGGTTCATTTCCTTGACCCAGGCGTCCGGCAGGCCGACCCGCTGCGTGCCGACACCAAGGTAGCCCCGCGACACGCGCCCTTTCGCTAACAGTTCATCGGTGACGCGCTCCACGGTCGTCCCGGGAATCACGATGCCGGCGCCGCGCATCAGTGCCGACGTGCAGATGCCGACCACCAGCCCGCGCATATCCGCGAGGGCCGCACCGGAGAAACCGGGGCGCAGACCGCCGTCCAGCCGCACGAACGCATCGAGTTGTCCGCCTCTCCACGTGCGCCAGGCCCCCCCTACGCCGCCGATCACGCCAAAATCAGCGCTAACGCCGGAATCATCCGCACGGGCGACGGCGAGCGCAAGATGACCCGGCTTCAGTGAGTGGGCATCGCCAGAATCGATCGGGTCGAGATCGACGCCGTCCAGTTTCAGCACGCCGACGTCGGAGCCCGGGTCCAGACCCGCGAGGACCGCGGCGACCGTACGGCCGTCGGTCAATGTGACTTCGATCCCTTCCTCGCGCCTGAGCGTGTGTGCGGCGGTCACGACGACGCCACGGCGCCAGATTACGCCGCTCGACGGCATGCGATGCCGGCCGTGTACCGCCACGACACTCCGCCCCACTCGCGCGACGACGTCCGCCAGATTGTCCGAGAGATCCATCAAAGGATTGCTGCTCGAGGATGTGGTTTCCATTTCAAGCCCCCTGCCCATTGCGTTATGACGACGGATTCACAATGACAGAACCACAGGGGGCGCACACCACCCAAATGGGTAGCCGCGTAAATGCAGTGCCGGCCCTATTCAACCTGCGGCTAACGCCGCCCGCTACGGCCCCATACATAGCGCACCCATCGCTGCCAGCGGCTTTGCGGTGGAACGGGCGCGTGGCGCGCAGTCTGCGCTTCGCGGTCGCGCTGGACGGACTTCTGCACCTGTTCGTGGATCTGCCTCAAGCTCATGCCGCCTGGGCCTTTGAGCGCGTCGGGATCGTCATCGGGATCGTCTGTCATCAGAGTCGCCTGTGTGTGAAGAGGCGACTTGATCTTGATACAGATGCCGGGCAGCAGCAAGTTGGACGCGGATCGCCGACCGGTGCGCAGTCCAACGGGCCTTGCCCGCATGCCGTTCGTGAAGTAGATTTTTCTAATGAGATTCGAGCCGGGAGGGACGGCCATGGAACTGAGTGTGGAACGTGTCGAGGTTTGGGCAGCTACCATCGACGACAAACCGGGAGGTCTTGCGAAAGTCTTAAGCGTCTTGCGGGATGCTGGTGCCGACTTGCAGTTCATCGTGGCGCGTCGCACGCCAGAGGCATCGGGTAAAGGAGTCGTGTTCGTCGCTCCGCTACAGGGAGACAGTGCGACCCGCGCCGCCACCCAGGCGGGATTCAGCGTCACCCCGAGCCTTCACTCCATCCGTGTAATGGGTCTGGACCAGTTGGGCATCATCGCGCAATTGAGCCAGATGCTGGCGGATGGCGGGATCAATCTGCGCGGCGTCTCGGCCGCTGTGCTTGGCACGCAATTCATCGCTTATCTCGCGCTCGACTCGCTGGACGACGCCGAAAAGGCGATTGACCTTCTACAAAGGGCCTGAAGTACCCGTACCGGACTGCGGACCGGCTTGGCTCTTGCTGGCCGCGAATTCCAATGCCGGTAGGGAGGTCGGCAGGGATGAAGACACCGACGACCACAAGGCGGGTGCTTTGGGCGCTCTCGCTTTGCATTATTGCGACTTGCATCGCCGTTGGTGGGGTATTGCTGTTCGAGCTGTTGGTGGTCGGCCGTGCGGTCAGCGATTTCCGCCGGGACGCGGCTGTAGCGCAGGTGGGCATCGGACGTGGCGAGCCGGCTACGGTCGAGGAACGCATCAACCCGCCCTATCTGAAGCGGTACGGCCTGGACCGCAACCTTTATAAGGACATTCACGGAAACTTTTCGCCAACCGGCGCCGACTGGCGGCAATGGGGGCTGCGAACCAAGGTCGCAGCCACGGTGATGTGGCTGGGTCACGATCCACCGGGAACCTGGTGGACCTACGTTCAGATCAGGTGTGTTGATCGGTTTCCTGAAGCTCACGCCGACAGCGAGCCGATCGTCGATGTTGCCGACGCTTGCCTCGGCGAACCGCATTGATCGACGCGCAGGCTTTCAACGACCCGTTCCTTGTCCCGCTGGTCATTTGTGATCATCGGAACGGCCAGCACCGAGTGCCTCGAGCAACGGCCGCAGCGCATTCAGTTCCGCACCGAAGCCGCTCCAGTCTTCCGCCTTCAGTCGCTCGATCGCGCGGTCATAGTGGGCAAGTGCCTCTCGCGCGCGAGCATCCACTGTGCCCCGAGATGGCGATGCCGCTCGCGCGGTCTCCTGGAAAAGCGCCGCCAACGCTTGATCCAGCGTGTCCTCCATCACCACACGGTCGCCATAGGCGGCAATTACTCTCTTCATCTCCGGCAACTGACCGGAGGCCGCGCGCAAATAGAGCGGAGAAACGTAGAGGATCGAGTTCTCGATCGGCACGACTACAAGATGACCGCGAATGACGCGTGAGCCCATCTGGTTCCACAGCGAAATCTGCTGCGAGATCTCCGTATTCTGCTGAATGCGCGCTTCGATCTGAAACGGCCCGTACACCAGCTTGTCCTTCGGAAAGGTATACACGATGAGCTTGCCGTACCCGGGCTGATCGCAGCGCGCCGCGAGCCAGGCAATCATGTTCTCCCGCTGGCTCGGCACCATCGGCAGCATCAGGATGAACTCGGCGCGCGGGTCGCCGGGGAGTCGCATGATCGTGTAATACGGCGGCATCGTGCTGGCGGAGCTTCCGCCATCCATGCCGACCAGCTCCTGAGGAAACTGCCACAGATCCTCGCGGTTGTAGAACACTTCCGGCGCATCCATGTGATACGCGCGGTAGAGCTGCGCCTGGATCAGGAACAGATCCTCGGGGTAGCGGATATGCTGCCGTTGCGCCGCTGGCATCGCGTCCAAAGGCTTGAACATAGCGGGGAAGATGCGCTCGTAGGTGCGCAGGAGCGGATCGGCGGGATCGCTGACGTAGAAGTCGACCGTGCCGTTATACGCGTCGATCACGACCTTGACCGCGTTTCGAATGTAATTGGCGTTGTCGCCGAAACCGGGCCGGGAGTAAGGAAACCACTGGCTGACGGTGTAGGCGTCCTGTATCCAGAACAGCCGCCCATCGCTTGCGACGACGTAGGGGTCATGGTCGAGAGTCAGAAACGGCGCGATCGTACGCACGCGGTCCTGAATGTTGCGGTGAAGCAGAATCCGGCTCTGGTCAGTGATATAGCCGCTCAGCAAAATGTTCGGATCGTCGAGCTGCCAGGCAAAGAGACTGCGGCCTCCCACACCGCCGAGCGTGACGCCGTCGCGCCCGCTATACCTCGTGTACGCATTGGTCGGCCTGCGGGAATAGTCGAACTCAGCTACATTGCCGTTCACGATCACATAGTCCTGCCGGCCTTCACCGAAATAGAGACGTGGTTCGCGAATCGCCGGCCCGCCGCTGGAGACGGGCGGAATATCGTGCAGATAGAAAGACGGTAAGCCTTCAGTGGATTTCTCGGTGACTGGCGACATCACGACGCCGATGCCGTGAGTAAAGATAAGATGCAGGTTCACCCACGTTTGGGCGTTGGACGGAAGCATCGCCGGTTCCAGTTCTCGCGCCGACAGCACCACCTGCCTGTATCCGCTATCGAGCTGATAGCGGTCGATGTCCACCGAAAGAAATTTGTAGTAAGTCCTGATCTCCTGCAGCTGTGCGTAAGTGTCCATCAGCGGTGGCACATCCCAAAGCCGGATGTTGTCGATGGTCGCCCGATTGGCCTGCAGCGAGTCGAGCGTCAATCCCTGCTCGGCCTCGAACGGCTTGACCTCGATCTTTGCAAGGCCGTACGCCTGTCGCGTTAGCGCGATCGTATGCTCAATATAGGGTGTTTCCAGTTTCAGCTCGCTCGGCTTGACATAGAAGCGCTGAAACAGCGCAGGATAGATCTCGGCGAACACAATCGAACTGCCGAATACGAGAAGTGCGAGAGCGACGGGCTGCAGATGGCTGCGCTGGCGCATGTTGATCCAAAGAGCAACCGACGAGGCGGCTCCAAGGCCGACAAGCATCCACAGGACCGGCAACTCGACGTGGACATCGGTATAGCTGGCGCCGACCACGACGCCGTTGTCGCCATAGAGCAGCAGGAAGCGGTCGAGCCACCACGACCATGCCTTCACCGCAAAGAACAAGCCGAGCAGTGCCGAGCCATGAGTGATGGCCGCGGCCGACAGCGTGCGTGGTGGCCGCTCCAGCGCAATGTCGCCGCGCAACGCGTACACAGCACCTGCCACGACCGCGCTCCAGAACACTAGCTGCAGCAGCCAGTTCTTCAGAGCGACATACGCGGGGAGCGAGAAAAGATAAAAGCCGATATCCCTGTCGAAAATCGGATCGCGCTCGCCAACAGGCACCTCATAAATGAAGCGAAGCGCGATGTCCCAATTCGAAACTTCGCTAGCGGCGATAACCAGCCCCAGGACGACCGCGGCGCAGGCAATACTGGCGCGCCAGGGAACGTGCGGCGCGATCAGTTCGGACAGTTCGACGGCAACCTCGCTCGCATGCGACGGATCGCCTGCTTGCGCTCGCAAGACGTCGACACGCCTCGCGTAACGATGCGCCAACATCCCCGACAGCCAGATCGCGCACGCCGAGATCGCGAACACCGTCGCAAACAGCAGCACCCGCGCCGAAAGGATGGTCCAGAAAACGCCACCATAGCCGACCGAAGAGAACCACAGCGAGTCGACGAGGACGCCGGTGATGCGTCCGACGACGATCAGGGCAACGACGACGGCCGCCACCGTGATTGCATAACGTCTCAGACGCACGCCGGACTTCACTTCCGACCGCATAGTCCCTCCTGTGCTGGCCGTCGCCGATGCCCTGCTGCGGTTGTGATGCTGGTTCGGATGGGCCGGGTCAGACAGCTTGAATTATTGTAGGAGCCACAGTCAGAATACTAGTGACCCTACTTTCTACCTGCTATCGAGTCTGCGAGACCGTGGCTATGACGGCGGCATACCCTTTGCTGCAATGAAACGGCTCTGTTCATTTCACGAAAAGGGGACCCCTACCATGAAGCTCTACTATTCGCCTGGTGCCTGCAGCCTCGCCGACCATATCGCAATGCATGAGGCCGGCCTCACTTTCGACAGGGTTCGCGTCGATTTGAAGTCGAAGGAGACGGAAACGGGGGAGCAGTTCAACCAGATCAATCCAAAGAGCTACGTCCCAACGCTCGAGATGGATGACGGTCAGCGGCTCACCGAGAATATCGCGATTCTTTCGTGGGTCGCGCAGCGCAAGCCTGCCCTTGCGCCCAATAGCGAACCCGGCAACCTGCGCCTGCTCGAGATGCTCGCGTTCATTTCGACAGAAATCCACAAGCAGTTCGGCCGTGTTTTCAAGCCCACTTCGGATGCTGAAGCAACGGCAGCGCGTGAGAAGCTTGGTCAACGCTTTCAGTTGATCGCCACCATGTTCAAGGGCGATTACCTGTTCGGCAGCGAAGCGAGTGTGGCGGACGCCTATTTGTTCACCATGCTGCTCTGGGCTCAAAAGGTGGGTATCGAAGTGCCTGAGAAATTGCGAACCTTTGCCGAACGGATGCGCGCGCGTCCGGCCGTCCAGCTTGCGATGAAGCACGAGGGACTGGAATCTTGAAGCAGCGATCGCCGCAGCGCCC
Organism: Paraburkholderia sp. JPY419; assembly: GCF_050435705.1. Taxonomy (NCBI): domain Bacteria; kingdom Pseudomonadati; phylum Pseudomonadota; class Betaproteobacteria; order Burkholderiales; family Burkholderiaceae; genus Paraburkholderia; species Paraburkholderia sp. JPY419. The sequence continues at coordinate 970,626 of NZ_JBNDKV010000001.1, forward strand.
GCGAGGCAAACGCGGCGCGACGAAAACCATCCGGTCCTCGCCCCGCGCGTCACGTCTTGCCATTCACTCGACGACGAGCGTCGTTTTCAACGCAACCGCTCATGCACGCGTTCAACGCAGTTCGCGATGAAATAGCGCGAGTCCGCTGCCGCCTGCACGCGCAGAATGCCGTCGAACGCAGTCAGCAGTTCGATGAACTCATTGAACGCGTTATCGCGCGCCGCATCAGCTCGGATAGCTGATCGTCAGGATGAAGCGGCGCCGCAATTCAGCGGTGGCATAAAAACGCTGGCTGCGAGCGGCAAATCAGCGAAAAGAGGCCAGAAAAATGGCCTTTTCGCGATGCAAATGCGCGCGGATGATCGATAGAATTTTCTATAGCGCGTTACGTCACCATGACGCGTGCGATATCTGTGGGATCGCGTTCCCACAGCGGATTTCCAGTTAATTCAGCATGACACGGCTCGCACGGCACTACGTCCCCGAACAACCGCAACACGTGATCTTGCAGGGAATCGTGGGCCCTGCATTTCTGGACGAAGGAGACTACCTGTACTTCCTCGCCTGTCTGGCAGACGCCGCGCGCGTCGCCGATCTGGCAGTCCACGCGTGGGTGCTCATGCCTGACGCGGTCCAGTTCCTCGTCACGCCTTCATACGAATCGAGCGTGGCCATGGCGATGCAGGCAGTGTGCCGTCGCTATGTCGAGACCTTCAACCGCCGCCATGGACGCCGCGGTGCGGTGTGGCGTGGCGGGTACCGGGCGACGGTGATCGAGCCCGAACGGTATTTCCTGCTCACGAGCCAGGTCATCGATCAGGCGCCGGTGCGCAACCGCCTTGTTGCCGACTCGGCAAACTACCAGTGGTCGAGTTGCGCGCACCACATCGGGCAGCGTGTGGATAGCTTCATCAAGGATCACGCGCTGTACCGGGCGCTCGGCAATACACCGTTGGAGCGCCAACAGGCTTACCGCGATCTGGGCGCACGGCCGCTTGACGAATGCGAGGTCGAGAACCTGATGCAGTCGACGCTCAACGGCTGGGTGCTCGGCAGCGCCGCGTATTGCGAGTGGGCGGCGCGGACAGCCAATCGGCGTTTGATGCCACTACTGCTGCGCGACCGCCCGTCCACGGTTCGCACGACACGCGCGCTCGCACACGCGGGCTAAGCAAAGGAGAAACGAAACGGAATTCAGTCTTTCTGCTGTCCGGCCATTTCCGTGGGCTTTCTGCACTCGTCGACAATGAGCCCGCCTTTGCCGATTCGCAAATTGCGCGTATCGACGCATGTCAACGCAATACTCGTGCTGCCCCTTACATACAATTGGGAGGTCATCTTCTACGATCAGGTGATGACTGAATGCACGGCTTATTTTTTCAAGGCAAGAGGCAGTCGGTCCCGCAGCAGTCAACGCAATTGGCAAGTGTCGGTGGAATATATTCCTTCAACCATTGCAGCATCACGGGTTAAACCGTGAACCACGATGGAGGCAGCCATGCGCAGAAGAAGCTTCTTACAAACAGGTGCCGCGGTTCTGGCAGTCGCGGGTGTGGCGCTGAGCGGGTCCGCGGTCACGATGAGTGACGCCGTTGCCGCCGAATCCAACGCGTCGAAGCGGCAGGTCATCGATGCCAAGGTCAACGAGACCCTGTCGCGGCTGTTCGAGACGGTCAAAGGTTCAAGAGAACTCGTCGACAAGGCGAACGGCGTACTCGTGTTCCCGTCCGTGCTCAAGGTCGGCTTCATTGCGGGTGGCCAATACGGTGAAGGCGCTTTGCGGGTGCACGGGAAATCGGTCGGCTACTTCAAGACGATATCCGGGTCGTTCGGCTTGCAGGCGGGCGCGCAGTCGAAGGCCATGATCTTTCTGTTCATGACGCAAGAGGCGCTCGACAGCTTTCGCAAATCCAACGGATGGTCGGTCGGTGGCGAAGGTTCGGTCGCGCTCGTGAAGGTCGGAGCGAACGGCACGATCGATACGACAACGGCCACCGAACCCGTCCAGGCGATCGTGCTGACGAATGCAGGTCTGATGGCTGACGTGTCGCTGGCCGGCACCAAGGTTTCTCGACTGAAAATCTGACGACATTGCTTGCAGCGTTTGTCTGACAGGGTCTTGCGCTCGTCGCGCAAGCCCCCCATTTCACGCGCAACGCATCGCAGCTTGCATCTGTGCGAACCCCTCCCGATAGCGAGCGGCGAGGTATGCGGCCGTCCGCCCCAGCAACACCCGGTCGATCGTCAGAGCATCGAGCATTGCTTCCGAAAGCGCCTCGATCCCGACGCTGCCCGGCACGGCCGCTGGCTCCCACGTCGCGGCAAACGCGGACTGTTTCGTCGTGTCATGCGCGCGCGCCGGATGAACGAAATTCACCCGCGGCACACCGAACGCCATCGCGACGATCCGTCCATGCAGGCTGCTTCCCGCATAGGCCGTGGCATCCGCGATCAATGCGCAGATGTCCCATATCTCCAGCGATCGGAAGAGTTGCGGACGCGAGACCTTCATCCGCGCCGCAATCCGTTCATAGCACGCCATATCGTCATGCCAAGGCGCGGCACCCGCTCGAAAAAACACAATACCAAGCCCGCTCTCGTTCGACACGCGATCGAGCTCACGCGCTAGCACACCGAGCGTTCTATCGTCGCCGAAGTCCGCACTGAACTGCACGGCGACATATCCATCGGGAAACGTCCGCTGCAAGTTCGCCACGCCGCTCGGCTCCTTGTGCGCGCGAATGGTCGCGCCGAACAGCTCGGCCACCATCACCGCCGGGTCCGGCACGAGCCGCGCGAGAATGCCCGCCGCGGCGAGCCCGTTCTGCGTGTGGACGTCGCGCACGCTGATGTCGTCGGCTTGCGTGAGCTTCGACAGGACTTCTGCTCGCATGCAGGGGTCCAGCCGCTCCACATCGACGCCGCCAACCGCTTGATAAATGACGCTCGACGCCAACGGAAACATCTCGCGAGACGCCATGTAGGGGGCAAGCGCATCGAGACCCGTCAGCGCTCGTGCCCACGAGCGTCGCTCATCGTGATGTGTATCTAGTCGCGCGATGATCTTTTGTGCCTCGTCCCGCGGCAGCAGCATCACCGCCGTCTCCCAGTCGCCGCAAGTCAGGTTCTCGCCGCCTGCGTGCACGATATGCACGCGATCCTTGCCGCGTTCGGCAGCCAATTGCGCGAGCGCCTGTACAGTGTGGCCACCGTGGACGCGCAGGTCGCGCTGCGCGAGCCCGGCGAAGATCACGCGCTCGCACGCAAGCAGTTTTGCGACGACATGAGGGAACAGCAGGTCACCCAGGTTGTGGCGATCGAAGGCGCCGAACAGCACTACCGCATCATGCTTTCCAGTGTCTCGCATCATGATTTGCGACCGACCCTCTGCGAAGGGCGGCTCCGGTGCTCACCGGTTCCGCTGCGGCGCCACCTGCCGTCGCATTGGCCGGAGCCCGCCGCTTGTCGCGCCATTCCTCCACCTGCCAGGCAATCAGCCCAGGCAGAAAAACGATGATGTCACGAAAACGGCGCGCACCCGCGAGCGCGAGGCAAAGCTGCGGAGGAAAACCAAGCACCGTGCCGATCAGCAGAAATCCACCTTCCTGAACGCCGAGCGCGCCAGGCACAAAGAACGCGACGCTGCTGAGCGCCTGGATCAGCGACTGCAGCACGAGTGCCTGAAGGAAACTTGCTTTGGCCGACAGAAAATAGAGTGCGAGCCACAGCTCGAGCGCGGTCGCGATGCATTGGAGTGATTGCCAGACGAGCAGGTAACGGACGATCACACCGGGCTGATGCCAGAGGTCGCTAATCGACTGATCGATGCGCACCGACTCGCCGACGAGCGAGCGGAATTTGCCGCTGGTGATGCGATTGAACAGCTTTGTCAGACGGGCGAACGGACTCGCTCGCTGCACGAACGAAAACGCCAGAAGCAGCACCGCCAGAATGGCGATGCCGCCTCCGAGCCTGGCTGCGAGGTGCAACGCCGTGGCGCCGGCATGGGCGATCAGATAGCCGATCGCCGCAATGGCGAACAGCATTTCGCTGATCAGCGTCAGTTGGAGATCGACGACGAGGCTCGCCATGGCGGGGGCCGGCTCCATGCCCCATTTGCGCATCATGCGAAAGGTCACGACTTCGCCGCCCACTCGTGCGACCGGCAACATGCCGTTCACGGACTCCCGAATCCAGACGAGGCGCAGTACGGCGAACAGATTCGGGCGGAGCGGGCCGCGCATCAGCATCTGCCAATTCCTCGCGTTGGCGAGCATCGGCAGAACATGGACCATCCCTGCAAGCGCGAGCCCGGCGCCGGCCGCGCGCATCAAACCGAGCACCTTTTGCGCGTCGACGTGCCAGACGAGCCAGACCGCGATCGCCAGGCCGGCAAGTGCGGCAACCCGGGCGAGATATTTCATAAGCTGGTGGCAGCGTCCTGTCGGATGTTTTCAGGTATCGAACCGCGAGCCTCGGTTCGAGCTGCCGCATAATTCGTTCCCCGCGCCGGGAGAATGCTGTGTTATTTGCTGTCTGGCATCAGTCAACGGACCCTTGCGAACGCACGCAGCACAGCGTCGCCACGCGGCGTCACGTGAGGAAGCCGGAAGCCCGAGCCAGCTGGCTCATTCGTGATCAACTGCAGTTCGCGCAGCGCGCCAAGCTCTGCCCGATCCAGATCGATTCGTTCAGGCGCATCCTTCAACAGCAGCAGCGTGGCCACTTCGTGCGGGCTCAACATGTCGCTTACCTCGCGGCGGGAAGGAACGACGGGTGACCAGATCCGGCCACGGCTGCATCCGCAGCACGCGAGAACCGGACCCGGCAGGATGTTTGGAAGCTTGTCGCCTATCGGGTCGACGAGCGGCGTGCGCGAGGCGGACTTCGGCGTTCCGGCGTGTCAGGGGTCGCCTTTGCAACGCGTTCGAGAATGGCGCGGACCATTTCCCCTACGTCTGCTTCGGCGACGGACTCGCCGTCCCGCTGCTCCTGCGGCGACACCATGTCCTCGCTCAGCGTCGGGTCGACGCCCGTTGCGGATGCCGGCTGCTCAGCGGACATGGTGCCCTCGTGGAGCTCATGCGCGTCGTCGTGATTGCTAACGGCGCGGCACGGCGTGATGGTTTCCGACGCGATATCCATCCAGCCGCGCGTGTAATCGGCGAACTGCAGGACGAGCCAGGGCATCAGATCGGCCTGGCGTCTGATCAACTGTTCAGGCGTCTGGGCGCGCCATACGCTTTCCCAGTGCAGCGCGGCACCTGTGACCGCGGACCTGCACGTGTCGACGTTCAATCTCATCAGCGCGCAAAAGCCGGCGACGAGCTGGTTCGGCAGTTGCGACACGTCGGTCGGAACGGATAGGGCAAATGGCATCTGTTTTGGGCTGCTCACGGGATATCTCTCAGGTTCTCGCGGACACGGTGATCGCTGCCACTGCGATTCGTGAAGGTCGTTCCCACGCCGGGCCGTCGGTCGGGCAGACGGTCCGAAGCCGTCTTAGAGCACTCATTCTAACTTTGTTAAGTCGGATTCCAATTTTCCAGAGCCAGGGAGTTTCCCCGATATGTGGGAAATGCGCGCCTATGATGAGCGGGCGAGACGCGAGGGAGTCAACCGGAATTGCGAGCGACGGGCGACGAGGCGAGTGCCAGATACTTGCGCCTGGCATCGAGGTTCGAGAGGGAGTTTGCGGTCGATGAACCGTAAGGAGCGGCGCGGCTCAATGCACGGTTCCGAAGAACAGTTGCGCACCCTCCTCCGGCGTCAACCCCGCGGCGAAATAGGCCTCGAGGCGCGTGGCCTTTGCATCGTCGAGCAGAAAAGGCGGCCGGACGAGGCCCGCTGCGACGGCATGGTCATACCATCGGCTTAACCACGCGCGCAATTCGATTTCACTCGCCGATAGCACTTCCATGCGATGTTCTCCCACACCAGGTGTACCCGCGCGACGGGTTCGTTCGAAAGCATTGGTCCAGCTTCTTCGACTACTCGCTGATCAAGCCGTGCCTGATCGCATAACGGATCACCTCCGCGTTATTCGAAAGACCCAGCTTTTGCATTAGCCGCATCTTGTGGGTGCTGATCGTCTTGGCGCTGAGCGAGCACGCTTCCGCGATGTCATTGATGCTCCGGCCGCTGGCGATCAGCTGTAGCACCTGAAACTCGCGATCCGTCAGTACTTCGTGCGGCGGCACGTCTCCCGCATGCTTTTCAAAGACCATCGCGTCGACCAGTTTCGGGTCGATGAAGCGTCCGCCGTCGGCGAGCTTACGGATTGCCGCCAGCAATACGTCCGGATCGCTGTCCTTGGTCACGTAACCGGTCGCGCCTGCCCTCAGTGCGCGCGACGCCACCTGCGCCTCGTTGTGAATGCTGAGCACGAGCAGCGGCAATCCCGGTCGGTCCGAGCGCACGCGTCGGATCAGATCGACGCCGCTGATGCCGGGCATCGTCATGTCGAGCAACAGCAGGTCGATGTCACAGTTGCGAAGTTTGTCGATCACCTCGGAGCCGTGGCCAGCCTCCTCCACCACGATCATGTCCGCGGTAGTTGCGATGATCTGCTTGAGGCCGCCGCGCACGATCGCGTGATCGTCGGCGATGAGGATCTTGATCATGTCCCGAATCCGAACTCGTGCGTGAGGCGCCCGATTGGTGAAGCCTTGGTCCGATCATCTCGCATTCGCAGGATTCGCGGCCGGCAAGTTGCGCCCGGCTAGGTGACCAGCGAAAACGCCACCGGGGTTTCTGCCCGATCGACCAGTTCGTCGAGCCGGTCGACGAGTTGATCGAGCGCCACGAACGTGCCGGCATCGAAACCTTCCGCATGATCGCGGCGCAATTCCTTCAACGTCTGCTGCAAACGTCGTATCGCGACAGGACGGGTGTCGCGCAACGGCCAGCAAAACAGCAGGTAGGTCAGCGGTGTCAGGCTGCGCGCCTCGCACCACGTTTCGAACAGGCGCTGGCAAATTCTGTCGATCTCTTGCAAGCGCCTGCGTCGGTCCAGAAAGTCCGCAATCATTTTGCACATCGCCTTTCGATCTTCGCAAGCATCACCGATGATGGACGAACGGGCGCTAGCGCACAGTCGTCGGCGGCTGCAAATGACTACGGCAAAGCCTGATCCGGACGTCAGGAAATCCTGAATCCCGACACGCGCGGAAGTACGGGGCCGCTGAAATATCGCCTGCGCTGCCCATTACAATGGTTGCTATCCAGGAGACGAATGCGACCGCCATGCACCTTCCTTCGAGCCGCCGAGCGCAAAAACCAACCGCACAGCCAGCCTGGATCGCCGCATGTGTCGCGCTCCTGTTGTTGCCGCTCCCCCTTCCTGCCCAGGACGAAAACCCCGGTATCGCCTTTTCCACGAGCGAGCCCGGCGCATCGCTGCCCGCTGGCTGGAAGAACCTGCCGGTGGTGCGCGGCAAGCCCATCACGCAATACACGCTGGTTCACGACGACCACACCACGGTGCTGCAGGCGGACGCGAACCGCTCCGCTTCTGCGTTGATGCACGAAGGGAATATCGACCTCGCGCGCACACCCGTCGTGGCATGGCGCTGGAAAGCGGACGGGCCGATCGAGGGCGCCGATAACCGCGTCGCGTCGAAGGAAGACGCGCCAGCGCGGCTGATGTTCATGTTCGACGGCGACAAGAGCAAGCTGTCGATGTTCGACCGGGCGAAGATGGGGCTGGCCAAACAACTGAGCTGCGAAGACCTGCCCTATGCGACGTTGATGTACGTCTGGTCGACCAACGCCGCGCCGGGCACCGTCATTGCCAACCCCCGCACGAACCGCGTGCAGATGATCGTGGTCTCCGGTCAGCCCGGCGATGCGGGTCGGTGGCAAAGTCTGCGCCGAAATATCGTGCAAGACTACGAGCGGGTCTTTCACGAACCGCCAGGACGAATCACAGGCTATGGGCTGCTCACCGATACCGACAATACCGCTACCACGACACGCGCCTGGTACGGGGATGTCCAGTTTCTTCCCGGGCCTTGATAACCCGGTGCCGTCGAACTGATCGAGCCGGTCGGCGGGACGCGGCTGGCTCGGGTCCCGAACCGATTCCCCAACCCTGTCCGGGTGTGGCATAACACGTGCTACCAGATCATATTCTTCAGGATCGAATCGCATGAATCATTCGAAACCCGACGACTACCGAGCACCAGACGGCGCGCAAGCCGGTCCATCCATGCCTGACGACTGGGCCCAGCGATGGATCGACTCCGTCATCGACTATGCGGTCATCGGACTTTCGCCGGAAGGCATCATCCGTACCTGGAACGTCGGCGGCGAGAAAATTCATGGCTTTCTGGCTGACGAAGTCATCGGGCAACGCTTCGACATTTTCCACACGCAGGACGATCGCGACAAAGGCAGCGCCGCTGCGTTGCTCGATATCGCCCGCAGCACCGGCCGCTCCGAGTCCGAAGGCTGGCGCATCCGCAAGGACGGGTCACGCTTCTGGGCCAATGTCGTGATCACCGCTCTGACCGACGACACAGGGCGTGTGCTCGGCTTCGGCAAGATCGTGCGCGACATGACGGACAAGAAGACCGCACACGATGCCGTCGTCGAGAGCGAACGGCGCTTTCGCATGCTCGTGAACGGAGTGACGGACTACGCGATTTTCATGCTTTCTCCCGCCGGGATCGTCACGAACTGGAACGCCGGCGCTCGCCGGATCAACGGGTATAGCGCCGAGGAAATCATCGGCTCGCACATGTCGCGCTTCTACACACCCGAGGATGCCGCGGCCGACCTGCCGCAACGGGGACTGTCGATCGCAGCCAGCGAGGGACGATTCGAAGCCGAAGGGTGGCGGGTGCGCAAGGACGGCCGGCGCTTCTGGGCGCACGTGGTGATCGATGCAATCCGTGACGAAGATGGGGCGCTGGTCGGCTTTGCGAAAATCACGCGCGACATCACCGAGCGTATGGAAGCCAGCCGGATGCTGGAGGACACGCGCAAGGCGCTGTTCCAGTCGCAAAAGATGGAGGCAGTCGGCAAACTGACGGGCGGCGTTGCTCACGATTTCAACAATGTGCTGCAAATCTTACGCGGCAATCTGGAATTGCTCGACAGCCGGCATTCCCGCGACGAATGGACTCGCGAGCGCGTGGCAAAAGCGATAACAGCGGTGGAGCGCGGCTCGAAACTCGCGTCGCAACTGCTCGCGTTCGGACGGCGGCAACCGCTACGGCCGGTCGTCATCAACCTGGCCTCCGCCCTTCGCGGCATGGACGATCTGCTGCGCCGGGCTCTCGACGAGACGATCGACGTGCAAACGGTCGTCGCCGGCGGCTTGTGGAACACCCTCGTCGATATCCATCAGTTGGAAAACGTGATCCTCAATCTGGCGATCAACGCACGGGACGCGATGCCCGAGGGCGGCAAGCTGACGATGGAACTCTCCAATGCGATGCTGGACGACGAGTACGTCGCCGCGGTGCCGGACATCCAGGCTGGCCAGTACGTGCTGCTGGCCGTCACCGACACCGGCACAGGCATGCCGCCGGACGTGGTGGATCGCGCGTTCGATCCTTTCTTTACGACGAAACCGGAGGGAAGAGGAACGGGTCTCGGGCTCAGCATGGCATACGGCTTCGTCAAGCAGAGCGGCGGCCATATCAAGATTTACAGCGAGGTCGGGCACGGCACGACGGTCAAACTGTATCTGCCCCGCTCGGACCGGCCGGCAGTCGAACTGCCGCCACGCGGCACACCGGCTCCCAAGGGAGGATCGGAAACGATCCTCGTCGTGGAAGACGACAGGAACGTGCAATCGACCGCCCTCGACACGCTCTCGGACCTCGGTTACCGGGTCCTGAAAGCCGACGCCGCGGAGGAAGCGCTCGCCGTATTGCGCAGCGGCGTCCATATCGATCTGATTTTTTCCGATGTCGTGATGCCGGGTCCGCTTCGCAGCACGGACATGGTCGCCCAGGGTCTGCGGCTGCTGCCGCATCTGAAGGTCCTTTTCACGTCGGGGTATACGCAGAACGCGATCGTCCATGGCGGCAGGCTCGACCCGGGCGTCGACCTGCTCAGCAAGCCGTACAGCCGCGAGCAGCTTGCGCGTAAGATCCGTCAGGTGCTCGATGTCGGCGACCCCGTGCGTAGCAAAACTTCGCGCGATGCGGCGCTCGGCGGCCCGGTCGCCCCTTTGCGTATCCTGCTGGTCGACGACGACGTGAACCTGGCTCAAGCGACCAACGAACTGATCGGCTTGCTTGGGCATTCGGGAAAATTCACGACGTCGCCGCGTGAGGCGCTCGAGTGGCTGGCAAACGAACCCTTCGACGTGCTGATCACGGACCTGCGGATGCCGGATATCGACGGTATCGAACTGGCGAAGCAGGCGACCGCGCGAGCGCCTTCACTCCATGTCGTGTTTGCGTCGGGATACGCAAACCCGCAATTGCCATCGATGCCATTTCGCTGGACCGCATTGAGCAAACCGTTCACCATCGACGAACTCGCAAGCGTGCTGGCCGGCGTTCGTCAGCGGAAATGACTGCATTTCCGCTCACCGGCGCGTCGTCGGGAGCCTCTCGCTATCTGACCTGTTCGCCCCGCCGGTCAACAGCGTAGCGCCGGCAGTGCTCCAGATATTCCGCTTCGCTTGCGACGGTCAATTCGACCATGCTGCGCCACAGCCACGATGGCGCCTTGATCGATTTGGGCCAACTTGCCTGCAGATCGCCCAGCCAGGCTTTACGAGTCGAGGCATCCATCTGCTGCGCATGGGCCTGCCCGATCACGAGCGCAAGGAAATGGGCTGCCTTGACGGCATCAGCTTCGGTGAGCCGGTCCGCGTCGAACTTGAGATCCTGCGGCATCAGTTGGCGGATCACGACCGCCGCTCCGTTCAGACGCGCGGCGCGCATGCGGTCGCCGAGCCGGGGAGTCACATGCCGGGCACCTTCGGCTACGCGCTTTGCGTTGTCGCGGGGCATCGGGGCGCCAGCGTGTGCCGGCGCGGCAGCGGTGGCGGCTTCCTTGATGTCGACAAGACAGGGGGGCCCGCCAGCAGAACATTCTCCATCGATGTCCAGCAACACCGCGTAGCGGCGCCGCCCCAAAGAACTGCACCCCTTGACCCAGAACGCTGCGTCCAGCACCTCGATTTTCGCGTCGCCTGTCGTCGCCCGGCCCAGCACCTCTGCCATCGCCAGGTCCGACTGCGGCGCGAAGAGGGATCGAACCGCCTGCGCTTCTTCTTCTGACAGCGGCCAGAAACGCTTGCCAAGAGGAATGTACGGCGCCGCGCCGTCGATCGTTTGCCGGCCCAGCTTGCGCCACGACTGGTGCAGTGCCCTTTTCATCGCGACCTGCACGACCGCCGGCCGTTGCGCCCGCTTCGTCTCGTTGCTGCGGGTGTCGTCGAAGGCCTGTTGGTAGCCGTCGATGAGCGCTTCCACCATGCAGCTGGTGATTACGCCCGGCAAGTCCGCGCTGCGCGCGGCGGTGGCCAGCGACAGTCCCAGCCGAAGCAGGTCGTGCACAGGATTGCCGATCACGCATTGATCCAGATCCCTGATCTGGACTGCCACGTGACCCGCTGCATCCGCGACCGGGCCGAGATTCCCGAGATGACAGTCGCCACAAATCCACACCGGCGGACCATCGGGCAACGCGCCGGGAGGCTGGCTGTCGAGCCACGCATAAAAGCGCCTGGCGCCTCCGCGTACGTAGTCGTATGCCGTGCGAGCCATTTTCTGCCGGCGAAGCTCTGCCAGTAAAGGCGCCCGTTGGTCAGGAACCGGAAAATTTTTTGAGAACGCCTTTTTCACGACAGTGCTCCTCGCTACAACAGCCATCTGCCACAACCGCGTAGCTAAAACCGTGCCGCAAGCCGAACGAACAGACCGACAATCTCCCGGGTGGGTATGCTGGCTGACAAGGTCTCGATCTTGATCGGAGTAAACCATCGGCATCCGGCGATCTCATTGCCGGGCTCGGGTGATATGTCGCGCGCGAACTCGGCCAGGAAAACATGGTGCCGCTTGTTGAGCCCGCCAAACTGGAACAGATACGTCAGGTGGACCTCGGCCACGTTCGTTTCTTCCTCCAGTTCGCGTCGAGCAGCGTCCAGCGGGGTTTCGAGCCGCTTTATCGTGCCACCGGGCAGCGACCAGCGCGAGCGCGAGCGAGCGACCAGGAGCAGCTTGCTGTCGCGCATGCACAGGATTGTGGATCGATCTTTCATTTTTGAGTTGCGAGCGTTCAGTCGTGGGAGCCGATCGCAGCACCACAAGCAAGCAGCGTGCGCGCTGACCCGGTAAGTCACTGGCAGGCCACGAGGTTGTTCGTCCCAGAGAAAGCTAAATACAATGCGATGCATGGCCCGAAGCACCGTCAAAATCAAGCCGGCTCCTGTCTTCGACTCCTTTGCGGATGGCCCGCGGGGACGAAGTGCGAGCTGCGCCAATCTGAGCGAGCACGCATGCGGCACTCCCACGAGCCAATAGCTGCCTGGCTCCGAGGCGCACTTCGGACGCCGACGCTCAGCGGCTCGTTGCTCGCGCTCGTGTTCTGGTGGCAGTCACTGACGCCAACGCTGATTCCGCGGTCGTGGGTAACGCAAACCGTCGTCGGTGCGTTTTGTCTGGCCATCGGCTACGGGGTAGGCACATTGGCTGGCTGCGGGGTGCATCGGCTGCTGCAGCGATGGGGGCGCGTGCCCGGCAGCGAGAGCCGCCGGCGCATAGCAATCGTTCTGGCGGCGGCGTGGCTCATTGCACTGTTCGTTGGCGCGAAGCTATGGCTCGGCTGGCAGAACGAGCAACGTAGTTTCATGGGGATGACAACCATCGGCTGGTTGGATGGCGTGCTGATGAGCGCGGTGTCGCCGTTGGCGGCGGTGCTGCTGGTGGTCATCGGGCGAGTCGCGGCCCGTGGTGTCGCCGCAGTCAACCGGGTGATGCTGCGCCACGTCCCGTCGATCGTGTCGGTGCCAGCAACAGCGCTCTTCATCATCGTGATTGGCATCGCGCTCGGTCGCGGAGCGTTTTTTCCCGCCCTCGCCACGGGTTCCGATCTCGTCCACGAGCCGAGGAACGAGAACACGACCGAGGGAACCCTGTCCCCCACGTCGCCCACGGTGTCCGGCAGCAGCATGTCGTTGGTCGCATGGGACAGCTTGGGACGCATGGGGCGCGACTTCGTGGCAACGGCGACAAACAGGCAGGAACTTGCGAAGTTCCACGGATCAGATGCGAGGCTGGTCGATCCGGTGAGAGTCTACGTGGGGGTGCGTTCTGCGGACTCCCTCGAACAGCGCGCGCGGATTGCGGTCCGCGAGCTCGAGCGCGCGGGCGGCTTCGACCGCAAAGTGCTGGTCGTGTGGATACCCACCGGCACGGGCTGGATCGTGCCCCAAGCCGCCACCTCGCTCGAGGAACTGCACGGCGGCGACACGGCGATCGTGGCGATTCAATACTCTTTCCTGCCTAGCCGCTACGCCATCTTCGTGGACGCTGGGCTCGCGGACGAGGCGGGTATCACGCTCTTCAACGCCGTTCGCGCCCGCTGGTCGACGCTCCCGCCGCAAAAGCGGCCGAAGCTCGTTCTGTTCGGCAAGAGCCTCGGCGCCGCGGGAGTGGAAGCGCCTTTCGTGGGAGCGGACGCATCCGCGTCGGTGGCCAATATGGTGGCCGCGACCGATGGCGTGCTGATCGCCGGCGCCAAACAAAGCAACCTCATCCATGCGCAGCTCACTCGCGAGCGCGATCGCGGGTCGCCCTTCTGGCAGCCGATCTTCGATGGGGGGCGTGTCGTGCGGTTCCTGAATCGCGATCCGCATCAGGTGGCATTGAATGCGGACTGGCCGGCCCCGCGAATCGCGTACCTTCAGCATCCGGCCGATCCGGCTGTCTTCTGGAGCGTCAGAGCGTTCTGGTGGCCGCCAGAATGGATGGCTCCGCCTCGCGGCTTCGACATGCCTCGCGCGATGCATTGGTTTCCGATCGTCTCGGGCGTGCAGGCGGTGGGCGATCAGATTCATCAACTCGCCGTGCCGCCGGGTTTTGGTCACAACTACTCTTCGGAGGATTACGTCAGCGGCTGGGCCAGCGTGGTGCCGCCCGACGGCTGGACGAAGGGCGACACCGAACGACTCGCCCGTTTCCTCGACAACCTTGCTGGCGACGAAACAGAGCCGTGACCGGGCGGAAGGCGAACAGCCTGGAGTGGCGCTAACGCCACGCCTGGGTGAACTCGCCGATGACCCGCGTCAGATGCGCCTGCATCGCCGCGCGCGCAGCGGCCGCGTCTCGCGCCATGATCGCCGAGAAGATGCGCTGATGCTCATCCTGCGAAGCCGCCCGCAATGCGGGAGTGTGGAAGTGCTCCTCGATCTTTTTCCACAGCGGGTCGGCGCGGGAGTTGTCCCACATCGCGGTCACCACGAGCCGGAGCATTTCGTTTCCCGTCGCCCGCGCAATTGCCAAATGGAAATCACGGTCAGCGGCCTCGTTCGCCGCTTTGTCATGCATGTTTTCGCGCATCGCGCGTAACGCGGCGAACAGCCGGTCCAGGTCTGAATCTTTGCGTTCGGTAGCGGCTAACGCGGCGATCCCGCTTTCGATCACCACCCGCGCGCGCAGCGTCTCGATCGGGCCTAGCCCGCGCGGCAGTTTGAACATGGCGGAGCGCGGGTCCGGCGCGTCTGCCACATAGATGCCCGACCCGACACGAACCTCGACCACGCCCTGCACTTCCAGCGCGATGATCGCCTCCCTCACCTGTGTGCGGCTCACGCCAAAGCGTTCGGCCAGCGTGCGCTCGGAAGGCAGGCGCGCACGCGGCCCGACGTCGCCGGCGGCGATCAGATCGTAGATCTGCTTCGCGAGTCCGACATAGGAACGGTCGGTCGCGTCCTCATCGGCACCGCGGCCGTTCGGCGTGTGTGAAAGCTCGTCCATTCAGGATTCCCGAAAGCTTCGAAGCGGCCAAAGGATCGGTTCGAGTTCGACAAAATGGTACACCAATTGACGGATCAGGCCGCCACGGGCCCGGCGCCACTTTTGTTGGCTTCGAGCCGATTCAGCAGGGGTTTCAGACTGTTCGAGTCCGCCCGCGACGCCGTGGTAAACCACTATCGCGCGCGGATTGGTATGCCAGTACTGTCAGACGTGACTGAGTTCGCGCCGGCCCTTCGTTTTGCTTCGGAGGCGACGCCTTTGAAGAAGTCGTTCCGCTGCTTCGGCGAGTCCGATTCAGCCCCGCTGCAGCACATTCCGCAAGATTCCCTGCTTCACGCACAGAATTCGGCGGCGATTCATGACCGCCATGTTCGCCGGCAATCGGCAAGTTCAATCCAACAAAAAGGAGACGACATGCTTTCAGGAATCCAGGTGCTTCGAGCGGCGGCGACCGCGGCATTCACGCTATGCGCAAGCGCGGCTTTCGCGCAGGCAACGATCGTTTCCGGGCCGTCCAGCGATCCCACATGCATGGTCCCCTGGAAGAGCGACACGAAGTACATCAAGTATCCGAAGAAGAACGGGCCCTACCGGATCGCACTCGTGAACGGCTATATCGCGAACACCTGGCGCATCCAGATGATCAAGACGGCCAAAGCCTATGCGGCACAGCCGGCCGTCGCCGCGAAGCTCAAGGAGTTCAAGGTCGTCTCGACCGGCGAGGACGTGCCGGCGCAGATCTCCGCCGTCAACAACTTCATCGATGCCGGCTATGACGCGATCATCGTGGACGCGCAGAATCCCACCTCGTTCGGCCCCGCGATCCGCCGCGCGAAGAACGCCGGCGTCGTGCTGATCGCGTTCGACAACATCCTCGACAGCGAAGACGCGATCAACGTCAACGTCGACCAGTACGGGCTCGGCGTGCTGTGGGCCAAGTGGCTCGCGAACCACCTGTCGAACGGCGGCAAGGTGCTCGAGGTTCGCGGAGTGGCGGGCACGTCGGTCGACACCGACCGGCACAATGGTTTCATGAAAACCTTGGACGACACCGGCAAGAAGTGGAACGTCGTGCAGGTCTACGGCAAGTGGGACGACGGGGTCGCGCAAAAGGCCGCCGCCGACGCGATCGCCGTGCAGGGTCATTTCGATGGAATCTCGGCGCAAGGCGGCGACACGGGTGTCGTGCGCGCGATGATCGATGCGAAGCATCCGTTCGTGCCCTTCGGCGGCGAGACGGAGAACGGCTTTCGCAAGTTCTGCGCGCAGTATGGGGGCCAAGGCCTGAAGTGCACGTCGGCCGGCACCGGTCCCGCGCAGGTGGCGGTAGCGATCAAGACGGCGCTCGCCGCGCTGGACGGCCAGACGGTCCCGGTCTCGATCAAGCTGCCGCTAGACGTCACCGACGATTCGAAGCTGAAGTCGGGCGTCAACTATTTCCCGAACGACTCCGACAACTTTTTCGTCGGCAACTCGTTTCCGACTTGCGGCATCAATTTCTCCGCGCAGGAGATCATGAAGCAGACCCAGGGCAACCAGTGATCGGATGATGGCCGGAATGTGACGGGAGACGAAGCATGCCGCAGGATGCAGCGCAGCCGTTCTTTCAGATGTCTGGCGTGTCGAAAAGCTACGGCGGCGCGGTCGCGCTGGATCACGCCGAGCTGACGGTGAAGAGAGGCCGCATTCACGCGATCCTCGGCGAGAACGGCGCAGGCAAGTCCACGTTGCTGAAGGTGATGTCCGGCGTCGTGCAGCCCGACGAGGGCACGATGCACTACGATGGCAGGCAGGTCGCGTTCGCATCGCCGGCCGAGGCGAACGCGGCCGGCATCGTCTGCGTGTATCAGGAGCTGTCGCTCATTCCCGACTTGAGCGTCGCCGACAACATCTTCGCTTCGAACCCCCCGCGACGTTTCGGCATGATCGACCGCCGGGCCCAGCGCCGCCAGGCCGAGGAGGCGCTCGCCCGAGCGGGCGCCGCCGACATCAATCCGCTTGCAAAGGTCCGGGACCTGCCGCTGTCGCGCCAGCAGATGGTCGAGCTTGCCAAGGGGCTGGCGCACGAGCCTCGCATCCTGATCCTCGACGAAGCCACGTCGGCGCTGACCGCGGCCGACGTCGCACGCGTGATCGAGGTGCTCAAGCGCCTGCGCGACGAGGGCCTCGCGCTGCTGTTCATCTCGCACCGGATGCACGAGGTGAAGGCGCTCGCTGACGAATGCACGGTCTACCGGAACGGCCGTCATGTAATGAGTTTCGAGGCCGGCACGCGCACCGACAACGAAGTCGTCGAAATGATGATCGGCCGCAAGTACCAGCATGTGTTCCCGGCCAAACCCGCCAACGGACGCAACGCCGCTCCGGTACTCGCGTGTCGCGATCTCGCGTGGAGCGACACGCTGCAAGGCATCAGCTTTTCGTTGAAGCCCGGTGAAATACTCGGCCTCGGCGGCCTCGACGGACAAGGCCAGCGCGAACTGCTGCTCGCGCTGTTCGGCGTGTTGCGCGGGTGCGCGGGCACGATCGAGGTCGATGGCAAAGCGGTGTCGATCGGCAGCCCGAGGGCCGCGCGCGCCAACGGAATCGGCATGGCGCTGATCCCGGAGGACCGCAAGACCGAAGGCCTGATGCTGCCGATGTCGGTGCGCGAGAACCTGTCGTTTGCCGCGCTCGATCGCATGTCCAGCGCCGGCGTAATCGATCGCGACCGCCAGCAGTCGCTGGTCGACCGGATGATGGAGTTGCTCGCGATCAAGTCGTTCAGCATCGATGCGCCGGTGGGCTCGCTGTCGGGCGGCAATCAGCAGAAGGTGGTGATCGCGAAGTGGCTGGTCCGGCAGCCGCGGATTCTACTGCTCAGCGACCCGACGCGCGGCATCGACGTCGGCACCAAGCAGGAGCTCTATCAGCTGCTCAGACGCCTCGCCGACGAAGGCGCGGCGATCGTGTTCTATTCGACCGACTACGACGAGCTGATCGGCTGCTGCGACCGCGTGCTGGTGCTGTACGAAGGCAGGATCAAGAAGGAACTCGTCGGCTCGGCGATCACCGAGCAGAACCTGATTGCGAGCGCACTGGACCTGCCCGTCGGACAGGTTTCGCCTTCCACGGGAGTCGCGCTATGAGCGGGCTGCGTTACTGGTATGCGGAGAATCGCGGGGCGGTGTTCGCGTTCGGCCTGTTCGTGCTGATGTTCGCGATCTACCTGCTCAACTATCCGTCCGCATTGTCGGCCAACGTGTTTCAGACCGCAGCGAACAAGGCGGTGCTGCTCGCGCTCGTCTCGATGGGACAAGCGCTCGTCGTGCTGACGGCCGGCATCGACCTGTCGATCGGCATGACGCTGGTGCTGACGAATTGCATCGGCTCGTGGATCGTCACCGGCGACGCGCTGCACAGCGCGCTCGGGATCGTCGGCGTGCTCGCGGCCGGCGCGCTGTGCGGCGCGCTGAACGGTGTGATCATCATTTTCGGCCGGCTGCAGCCGATCGTGACGACGATCGCGACGAGCGCGGTCTTCTACGGACTGGCGCTGCTGCTGCGCCCCGTGCCCGGCGGCTCGATCAACGAGAACCTCGCCGACGCACTGACCGGCAAGGTCGCCGGCGTGCTGCCGGCGAGCCTGCTGATTCTGCTCGCCGCCACACTGCTCGTCTGGGTTCCTTTCAAACGTTCGGCAATCGGGCGCGCGGCGTACGCGACCGGTTCGTCCGAACCCGCGGCGTTTCTGTCCGCCATGCCGATCCGCCGCGCAAAGTTCGCGAGCTATACGCTGGCCGGCCTGCTCGCCGCGATCGGCGGCCTGTTTCTGACCTTCTTCACCGACACCGGCGAAGCGAGCCTCGGCAGCGCCAACTCGTACACGCTGTTTTCGATCGCCGCCGTGGTGATAGGCGGCGTGTCGCTGCTCGGCGGCAAGGGCAGCGCGATCGGCGCGATCTTCGGCGCATTCGCGTTTCGCTCGATCGGTGACCTGCTGTTCGTATTCAACGTCGATGCGCTGTGGCAGCCGCTATTTCAGGGTGTGATTCTTCTGCTCGCTGTCGCGATCGGCGCATGCGGGTTGTTCAGGGTACGCAATCGTCTGGAGTGGTTTCAATGAGCCACGTCTCGGCAAACGGCCGCAGCACGTTCGTGTCGAAGCTCACGCGCAGAATCGACAAACCGATCGTGATCGCGTTCGCGTGCATCGTCGCGCTGCTGCTCGTCGGCGGGATGTTTTCGCGCAGCTTCACGTCGCCGGAGTACATCCTGCTGCAACTGAAGGTCGGCGCATTCCTCGGCATCATCGCGACCGGCCTGATGATGGTGATCCTGCTCGGCCACATCGACTTGTCGCTGCCGTGGACGATCACGGTCGGCGCAATGATGGCGTGCGCGGTAGCGGGACACGGCGAACTCGGACAGATTCTCGCGATTCCGGTCGGGATCGGTTGCGGCGTGCTGATCGGCGTCGTCAACGGCATCCTCGTTGCGCTGCTGCGCATTCCGTCGATGATCGCCACGCTCGCGACCAATGCGGTCGCACAGGGCATCATGATCGTCTATACCGGCGGATCGTCGCCGCAGGATTCCGCGCCACAGGTGATGCGATGGCTCGCCGCGGGCTGGCTCGTACCGGGCGTGCCGAATGCCGTTGCGCTGTGGGTGGTGATCGGCGGCGCCACGGTGTTCCTGCTGTCGCGGACGATCTTCGGGCGCACGCTGTACGCGATCGGCAATACGGAGCGCGCCGCGTATCTGTCCGGCATCAATACGCGGCTCGTGACCGTGGCCGCATTTGCGGTGTGCAGCGGGTTCGCGGCGTTCGGTGGCGTATTGCTGGCCGGCTATGCATCGAAGGCAGCGCAGTCGATGGGCGATGCCTACCTGCTGCCGGCGATCGCGGCAGTCGTGCTCGGCGGCACGTCGATTCTGGGTGGCCGTGGCTCATACCTCGGCACCGTAGCGGGCGCGATTCTGATCACCCTATTGCAGTCGATCCTTTCAGTCGCGCAGATGCCGGAAGCGGGACGTCAGATCATCTACGGGGTGGTGATAGCGGCGATGCTGCTGCTTTATGGACGCAGCAAGCGGGAAACGTAGGCCACGGCCACGCTCACGCTCATCCATGCGCATCCACCCACGCGCGCGCCCAATCGAGGCCTGCATGGTGGGCTTCTTCCTCGCTATCGAATAGTCCGAGAATGCCCGATGCTTCGACCAGCTTTCCGCCCCGGGTGATGGTTCCGCTCGCCGCATAGCGCTCCGGTTGCAGGATGCCCTCGCCTTCCTGCTGACGGATGGCATGCCCCCACAACGTGTACCCGTCGTACTCGCTGGTTTCCATTAGCGCACGACCTCTGCGGTTGCGGCGCGCGTGGGCATGCGATGCGCATTCTCTTCGAGTGTCATTAACGGCGGAATCTCCGACATGTCCGGTTTTACCGTCGGCGTGGTCTGCTGCATGTGGCGCGCGGTAGCAATAGTCATAGCAATGACGACGCAAAAAATATAGCACCGGTTAGCGCTTCAGTGGTGGCGACCAACGGGGCTTCGCGCATGGGGTGGTAGTCGGCGTAGCCAACGGTTCGATTCGACGAAGGAACGTTTCGTGCGAGCGCTACAGCATCCCCGGTTTCCCGACGATCAGCCGCATGCACTCTCCCCCCGACAAACGCAGCTCGTCCCGCGCCGCACAAGGTAGTACGCCCGCTTCATCGTCGCAGCCTGCCCGCTCATGGGCCGCCGATCTCGGACCGGGGCTGGCAAGTCTCGGTTGCGATAACGACCCTAGCGGCATCGCCACCTATTCACTCGCGGGCGCGTGGTACGGCTACGACATGCTGTGGACCTGCATACTGTCGTATCCGTCGATGGTTGCGCTGCAACTGGTCTCGACGCGTGTCGCGGCCGTCACGGGACACGGCCTGACGGCGAACATGCGCGCGCACTATTCGCCGGTGTTCTTCTATTTCGCCGTGGCGCGCTTCGTGATTGCGAACACGCTGAACATCGCGGTCAATGTGATGGCGATGGCCGTAGTCATCCAACGCTTCACGCATGGGCCGCTTTGGCTGCTGTTACTTGCATGCGGTTGCACGTCGATTGCGCTGCAGTGGTTCATCCCATATGCGCGCTACGCGCAGGTGCTCAAATGGTTGATGCTGCCGATGTTCGCGTATGTCGGGGTGCTGCTGATCGTCGATGTGCCGTGGCACACGGTCGTGCTGCGCTCTCTAGTGCCACACGTCGAGTGGAAAGAAGATTTCGTGACCATGCTGATGGCCGTGCTCGGTACGACGATGAGTCCGTATCTGCTTTTTTCGCAGGCCGAGCAGGAAGCCCAGGAAGAACATCGGCAGCACGAACAGCACGCCGCGCGCGGCGATCGACGTTCGTCGGAGCAGCTTCGCCGATTGCGCAACCAGACCTTGATACGCACCGCGTTATCGAGCGTGGCGGCTTCGTGCATGATGATTGCGGCTGCGGCGACGCTGCATGGCGCACAGACGCAGCCCCGCGAGCCCACGGAGCTTTCGCGAGCGCTCGAACCGCTCCTGAAGGGCTATGCCGGCCCCCTGCTCGGGCTTGCGCTGGTCGGCTCGGCGCTGCTCGCTCTACCTCCGCTTGCCGGTTCGGCCGCGCAAGCGGTCGCGAGTTCGTTCGACTGGCCCCGCGGCAAACAGCGTGATCGGCGCATTGCCGTTCTGCTCGTTGCGCTCGCGGCGCTCGGCACGCTGCTTGGTCTCGCGCTCGGCCTGTGGCGCGTCGATCCTGTCAAGGCGCTGTACTGGAGCGCCGTCGTCAACGGTATGACGATTACGCCCGTGCTGGTGCTTCTCGTGCTGCTGAGTGCGAAACGCGAAGCGGTCGGTGAACTCGTCGCACATTGGTCGTTACGCGCGCTTTGCTGGCTCGCGACCCTGACCACCGGTGTGGTCGTGGTCGCGCACTTCTTGCTCGACGCGGTAGAGCGTATGTCGCGATGAGACCGGGCTACTTCACGCTTCGTAGATGTTCAGCGAGGCGCGCGAACATCGCGTCGCACCGGTTCAGTTGCTCGATTGTGATGAACTCGTCCGGCTTGTGGCCCTGGTCCATGCTGCCGGGTCCACAGACCACGGTTGGAATGCCCGCCTGCGTGAACAGTCCGCCTTCCGTGCCAAACGCGACCGTTTCGTATTCTTTCGATCCGCTCAACATCGCGAGCAGGCGTGCCGCGTTGCTATCGGGCGAAGTCGCGAGTCCGGGATACGTATTCAGCATCTGCACGCGAACGTCGGTATCCGGCTGCACCGCGCGCATCTTCGGCAGCAATTCGGTTGCCGCGTAGCTTTGCAGTCTGTCCACCACCCTGTTGGGATCGAAGCCCGGCACGCCCCGCACTTCAAAATCGAACTCGCATTCGGCGGGCACGATATTCAGCGCGCGTCCGCCCTTGATGACACCGGTCTGCACCGTCGAGAACGGCGGATCGAAACGCGCGTCATGGTGTTCCGGCTGCGCGAGTTCGTCGCCGATCTGTTCCAGCCGGTGGATCAGCCGCGCCGCGTATTGGATCGCGTTGACGCCCTGCGGCGCGTACGCGGAATGACATGCCGCGCCCTTCACGTGGCAGCGCATCGCGAGCTTGCTCTTGTGGCCGAGCACAGGTTTCAATTCGGTCGGCTCGCCAATCAGACACATGCGCGGCTTATGCGCGCGCTTTTCGAGTTCGGCCAGCATCGGCCGCACCCCGAGACAGCCCACTTCCTCGTCGTATGAAAACGCGAGATGCACCGGCATGTCGAGCTTCAGCCTGAGGAATGCGGGCACTGCCGCCAGCACGGACGCGATGTAGCCTTTCATGTCGGCCGTGCCTCGTCCGTACAGGCGACCTTCTTTCTCGGTGAGACGAAACGGCTCCACGGTCCACGCCTGCCCCTCGACGGGCACCACATCGGTATGCCCGGACAGCACGATGCCACCACGGTCTCGCGGCCCGATGGTCGCGAACAGATTCGCCTTGGTGCGATCGTCGTTATGGAATAGCTCGCTTTCCACACCTAGATCCGCGAGGTATTGCTGCACGAAGCCGATCAGTTCCAGATTGGAGTCGCGGCTGACGGTCGCAAAACCGATCAGCCGTTCGAGCAGCGTACGGCTCGCCAACTCACTCATCGCCGGGCACTCCGTAGCTCGGCGCCGCGGTGGGATTCAACGCGCGCGCGATGTAGTCCCGCATCTGCGGCCGATACGCTTGCCATAGCGCGTCGAGTTTGCCGATCGGATCGTCATCCGCCCAATCGACACGCAGATCGACGACCGGCCAGACGTGTGTATCGACGATCTTCAGAGCCGCCGAATGCACGGGCCCGGCTTCTCCGCCGGCTTCGACGGCAGCATGCATCGCGTGCAGCAGACGATCGGCAAGCGCGCCTTGCGCGCTCTCGAACGCTTTCACCATCGCGTCGATCACCGGTTTGCCGGCGAGCAGATTACCCGCTGCCACACACTGATTTCCCGCGACGGCGTGATGCACGCCGAGTGCTTCCTTGCCGGTGAACAGCGCGGTTCGACCCTCACTGTCGACCACCGTCACCTGCCGGTATTCGCTCCATTCGCTCGCGCCTAGCGCCCGTTCGAGCGCAGCGTCCGGCGCGATACGCTCGCTTTCGAGCAGATCAAGAATCTGCGGGCCCAGCGCGGGCAGCGTCACGTTCTGCGTCGCCACCGCACCGACGCCCGCGCGCACCCACGGACACCTCGCACCCACGGCAATGCTCGACGAACTGATCGCGATACCGAGCTGACCCGTCTTCTCACAGCGTCCGACGATCGAGAATGTCATGGGTGGCTCCTTACGCCTGCACGGGCGTCCAGTTGTCCGGAATCACGGCGATCACGTCGATTTCCATCAGCCATTGCGGCTGGCCGAGCGCGCTGACGCAAAGCCCCGTCGAAATCGGATACACGCCCTTCAGCCATTTGCCGACTTCCTGATACACCGGCTCGCGATAACGAGGATCGGTGATGTAGGTCGTCGTCTTGACGATATGCGACAGGTCGCTGCCGGCTTCCTCCAGAAGCTGCTTGACGTTCTTCATCGCCTGCTCGGCCTGCGCGCGCGGATCGCCGAGACCGATCAGGTTGCCGTCGAAATCCGTACCGACCTGGCCGCGCACATAGACCGTATTGCCCGCGCGAACCGCCTGGCAAAGATCGTTATCGAGCGACTGGTTCGGGTACGTGTCCTTCGTATTGAACATGCGGATGCGGGTATGCGTAGGCATCAGTTCACTCCCACTTCTTTGGTCTTCGGCGCGTGCGATGCGTCGCACGCGGTATCGGGTGCATTCGCGCCATGCACGCCGCGCGCGTCCTGCTGACGCTGCGACGCGTCGCGATAGGCGAGGTATTTGCGCTGCGTGACGATGTGATCGGCGATGTGCTTTGCGTCGTGCCACACGCCCCAGATAAACGACGACGCGCGCCGAGACAACCAGGGCAGGCCGAGGAAATACACGCCAGGCTCCTTCGATACACCGCGCTGATGCTGCGGCTTGCCTTTATCGTCGAACGCGTTCACGTGCAGCCAGCTGAAATCGACCGCATAGCCGGTGGCCCAGATGATCGTGCTCACCCCCGCCTCGTGCAGATCCAGCTCCGGCAGCGGATGCGTGACGCACTCCGGGTCCGGTGGAATCAGCCGTGCGTCGGGGTCTTCCGGCAGGTCTACGCCGTTGCGCTCAATGTAGTCGTCGGCGGTGTCGAGTAGCGACATCAGATATTCGTCGCCACGCTTCAGATTGACGGCGAGGTCTGGTTCGAAGGTCACAACGCGATTCGCGAACGATTTGGTCGTGCCGACGAGCGTCATGCCGCGATGCGCAAGCCGGCGAAAATCGATGGTCTGGCCGCCGTACGCGCCGCTGACAGCGATGGTCACATGCTCGCGTCCCGGCACGGCGACTTCCTTGTCCCATTCGCCGAGCACACCCAGCCACCAGCAGAAATCGCGACCGCGATAGGCGCGCGGCGGACGGTCATGCGCACCGACGGACAGATAAACCTTGCGGCCCGCGCGTTGCAGTTCGTCGGCGATCTGCACGCCGGACGACCCCGCGCCCACCACGAGCACCGCGCCTTCGGGCAGTTGCTCGGGGTTCCGATAGTGGGCCGAATGAAGCTGCGTGAGCTCGAGGTCCTGTGGCGCGATGGGGGGAATGACGGGACGCTGGAACGGCCCGGTCGCAACGACGACGCGACGGGCTTCGATCGTGCCGTCGGACGTTGCGACCACAAATCCTGCCCGGCCCTTCAGACGCTCGACGCTCGTGACTTCGACGCCGGTGCGGATCGGCGCATTGAACTTCCGCGCATAGGCTTCGAAGTAATCGGCGACCTGATCCTTGCCGGCGAAGCCATCGGGATCGAGTCCTTCGAACTCCATATTAGGGAAGCGGTCGTGCCAGGCGGGACCATTGGCGACCAGTGAATCCCAGCGGCAAGTACGCCAGCGTTCCGCGATGCGGTCGCGCTCCAGCACGAGATGGGGCACGCCGAGTCTGCTCAGATGCTCGCTCATCGCCACGCCAGCCTGACCCGCGCCGATGACCAGCGTGTCGATCGACAGTTTTTCAGCCGCCATGGCCTTCTCCTTCTAAAATGCGCTCTGGATTCGGGTCTCTCGGTCGGACAGAATGTACGCCGCGCGGCGGGCAACAAAAACTATATTTTAAAAATGCTTTGCATCGTTTTTCGCTATGCAAGCGACAATTGTCGAGCGACAATCGATTCGACCGAACACGGAGCAATTGATGGACGGCACCTCGATCCGCTACTCATTGCGTCAGCTAAGGTATTTTGTCGTCACGGCCGAAACGCTTTCCTTCACCGCCGCGGCAAAGCGGCTGCATATCTCTCAGCCGTCTATCTCCACATCGCTCGCGGATCTGGAGGAATCGTTCGGCGTCCAGCTGTTCATCCGCCATCACGCGAGCGGCTTGTCGCTTACGCAGCCGGGCCGCGATCTGCTCGGCCACGCTCGCAATCTGCTTCAGAACGCCGAAGAATTACAGCTGACCGCGACCGAAATCGATGGCGGCATGTCGGGCTCCATCTCGCTCGGCTGCATGGTGTCGCTGGCGCCGCCGCTGATGCCCGGCATCATCAGCCGCTTCGTGCAGGATTATTCGGCGATCACCTTCCGTACCACGGAAGCGCATCAGGACACGCTCTTGAGTGGCCTGCACGACGGCTCGCTCGATATCGCGCTGACCTACAGCCTCGATATCACCGATGGAATCGCGTTTACCCCGCTGCTTTCGCTGCCACCGTATGTCATCCTGCCCAAAACACACAGGCTTGCACGGGCGCGCCAGGTGTCGCTGGCCGACCTGCTGCCCGAGCCCTATGTGATGCTGGATCTTCCGCATAGCCGCGAGTACTTTTCCGCGCTGTTCGACGCGGTCGGCAGCCGCCCTACCGCGGCTTTCCGCTCGTCACAGCCTGAAGTCGTGCGTGGCATGGTCGCCAACGGCTTGGGTTACAGCATACTCAACTTCCCGCTGAAGTCGACCCGGACTGTGGACGGCGAAGACTTCGTGATTAAACATTTCAGGGAGAGTGTCAATGCGACGACGCTTGGCATTGCGCTATCGGCCGCCGTCAAGCCGCGCGAGGTTGTGAAGCGCTTTTCGGCATTCTGTGAAACGTATATCCGGCGTCTGCACATCGGTTAGCAGCCCGGAAAGCGTCACTGCATAGCCATGTGCTATGCACTGCATGCAAAAACAATATTTTACCTAGCAATTTGGATTGTTAGATTGGTGCTCATCGGATGCAAACACTGATGGGGGGCCCCCTATGTCAGCCATTCTTCAGTCGACGGACACTGAGCTCGACATCGTTCACGCGCTGCGCGAGAACTGCGAGCGTCCGTTCGAGGATGCACACGCGATGCCGCCGACCGTCTACACGTCGGAGGCGTTTCTCGCGCTCGAACAGCGCGACGTGTTTCGCAACGAGTGGTTGTGCGTGGGCCGCGCGAGCGCGCTGGCACAGACCGGCGACTATCTGACCGCGCAGATCGACGACCAGCCCGTGTTCGTGCTGCGCGATGCGAGCGGCGCGTTGCGCGCATTCTCTAATGTTTGCCTGCACCGCATGTCGGTATTGCTCGAAGGGCGCGGCAACGTGCGCCGGATCGTGTGTCCGTATCACGCATGGAACTACACGCTCGATGGCGCGCTCGCGGGCGCGCCGTTGATGGATCAGCAGCCGGGCTTTTGCAAGGACCAATACAGGCTGCCTGCCGTGCGCTGCGAGACGTGGCAAGGCTGGATCTATTTGACGCTCAACCCGCGCGCGCCTGCGGTGGAATCGCATTTGTCCGAGCTGACGAAGCTGATCGCGCCGTACGGCATGGGCGACTACGTCGAGACCTTCCACGAAGAGCACGTGTGGGACACCAACTGGAAGATCCTCGCGGAAAATTTCATGGAGAGCTACCACCTGCCGATGCTGCATCGCGCAACGGTCGGACCGCACTCGAAGCTCGAAGAAATGGAATGTCCGCCGGGTTTGCCGGCGTTCAACTATCACTGGATCACCAAGGAAGCATCGCTGCCGATCGGCAACGCGCATCCCGCCAACACGCGCCTGCAAGGGCACTGGCGTCGTACCACCGCGCTGCTGGCGATCTACCCGACCCACCTGATCACGCTGACCCCCGGCTACTTCTGGTATCTGATCCTGCAGCCGCGGGGCGTCGGCCGCGTGCATATCCGCTTCGGCGGCGGCCTCGCGCCGGAATTCGTCGACGATCCGCGCGCCGCCGACTATATGGCGACGCTCAAGACGCTGCTCGACGAAGTCAACGCCGAGGACCGGCGCGGCGTCGAGGCGGTGTTTCGCGGCGTGCACGCTCCACTCGCGAAGCCCGGCCACCTGAGCCCTCTCGAACGGCCGAATTACGACTTCGCCCGCTATCTGGCGGGACGCGTGGGCGCGACGTGATTCGCAGCCCCACGTAGACCGCCAACACTCTGCCGAGATGCCCATGTCAAGCCAACCATTTATCTCGTTCGACGGCGTCAGCAAGTCATACGACGGCGTGCATAGCGTCGTCGAGGGACTCGATCTCGACGTCGGGCACGGTGAATTCGTTTCGCTGCTCGGTCCATCCGGTTCCGGCAAGACCACGACACTGATGATGCTGGCGGGATTCGAATCGCCGACCCGCGGAGAAATCCGCCTTGCCGGCAAGCGTCTGGACGACAAGCCGCCGCATCGGCGCGATATCGGCATGGTGTTTCAGAACTATGCACTGTTCCCGCACATGACGATTGCCGAGAACGTCGCGTTTCCGCTGTCCGTGCGCAAGGTGAGCCGCAGCGAACAGAAAACGCGCGTGACGCGCGTGCTCGACATGGTGGAGTTATCGCATCTGGCGGGGCGGCGGCCGTCGCAACTGTCGGGTGGCCAGCAGCAGCGTGTCGCGCTGGCTCGCGCGCTGGTCTTCGAGCCGAGCGTGGTGTTGATGGATGAGCCGCTCGGCGCGCTCGACAAGCGCCTGCGCGAAACCATGCAATACGAAATCATGCGGCTGCATCGCGAACTGTCGCTGACGATCGTCTATGTGACCCACGACCAGAACGAAGCACTGACGATGTCGAACCGCGTCGCCGTGTTTTCCGATGGACGCATCCAGCAGGCCGCCACGCCGACCGAGCTCTATGAAAACGCGGCAAACGCATTCGTTGCCAATTTCGTCGGCGAGAACAATGGACTGACCGGCCGCGTCAATTCCGACGGCGGCGAATGGGCCGCGATGCAGCTGGCCGACGGCAGCACGGTGCGCGGACGCCCAGGCGCCGGGCTCGCGTCAGGCGACGCGGCGGTGCTCGCGCTGCGACCCGAGCGCGCGCACATCGCCGCGACGCCGGAAGCCGTGCAGGAAGCGACACGGCAGAACATGAACATCGTGCACGCGCTGGTCGAGGAACTCGTCTACTGCGGCGATCATCATCGCGTACATCTGAAGCTCGGCCATGGCGAAAGCATGGTCGTCAAGGTGCCGAACACCCAGCACCATGATCTGCCCGCACTCGGCCGTCAGACCGCCGTGACCTGGCGACGCGACGACTGCAAGGTGCTGCCCGCGATGGCGGCCGCGCCGAAATCCTCCGCCGTGTCCGGCGGCGCCGACTATTCCACTGTTGCCGTTCCCTCGTCCGCCTCGCCACTTATCGCAGGAGCCAACTAGAAATGAAGACCACGTTCTCGTCATTCCGGACCACCCTCGGGGCATGCGCGCTCGGGCTGTTTGCCACGACCACGGTTCACGCGGCCGACACGATTTCCGTCGTCACCTTCGGCGGGGCGTATGAAGCGGCCGCGAAAAAAGCATGGTTCGAACCGTTCACCGCGAAAACCGGCAACCAGTTTTCCACCGAGTCCTACGATGGCGGCCTCGCCAAGTTGCAGGCAATGGAGCAGTCGAAGAACCCGACCTGGGATCTGATCGACCTCGAAACCAACGACGCGATCACCGCTTGCGACGAAGGCCTGATCGCCAAGTTCGACAAGAAGGCCCTCGGCAACACCAGCGACTTCCTGCCGGGCTCGATCAGCGATTGCGCCGTCAGCGCGATGGTGTGGTCCACCGTCTATGCGTACGACAGCAGCAGGCTGAAAACCGCGCCGACCACCATCAACGATTTCTTCGACCTGAACAAGTACCCCGGCAAGCGCGGCATGCGCAAGTCGCCGAAGGTCGCGATGGAGTGGGCGTTGATCGCCGATGGCGTGGCGCCCAAGGACGTCTACAAGACGCTCTCCACGCCTGCCGGCGTCGACCGCGCGTTCAAGAAGCTCGACACGATCAAGCCGAGCATCGTCTGGTGGGAAGCGGGTGCGCAGGCGCCGCAGCTGCTCGCCGACGGCGCGGTCGTAATGACCCAGGCGTACAACGGCCGTATCGACGACGCCGTGCACAAGGACAAGAAGCCGTTCAAGATCGTCTGGGATGCGCAGGTGTACGACTACGAATGGTGGGCCGTGGTCAACGGTGCGAAGCATGCCGACGCGGCGCAGAAGTTCATCGTCGCATCCTCGACGCCGCAGGCCTATGCGGACCTGTCGAAGTACATCGCTTACGCGCCGCCGCGCAAGGACGCCATTCCGCTGATCGACAAGGCGCGTCTGAACGATCTGCCGACGGCGCCGGAGAATTTCAAGCGTCCGCTGCAAATCAACGCGACGTTCTGGGCCGACAACGCGGATGCGATCAACAAGCGGTTCCAGAACTGGCTGACGCAGTAACGCCGGATCGAACGAACGTCACCCCAGAGATCGAGCACGATGAACACGCCGCTGCCATCCACCGCCCCTTTCGGCCGCGGCCCGCAGGCCGCGAACCGCGAGTCGTTCCGGGCTGCGCGCCGCAAGGCCGCGATGCGCGCATTGCTGCTGGCTTTGCCGTTGCTCGTCTTTCTGCTGGTGACGTTCGTTGCCCCGATCGCGAGCCTGCTCGCGCGCAGCGTGCGAAACCCTGAAGTGCGCACCGGCATGCCGCAGTTGAGCGCAACGCTGGCCGGATGGGACGGCGCGGGCTTGCCCGGCGAACCGGCCTTCGCCGCACTCGCGCACGACCTGAAGGACGCCAGCGAATCCGGCCAGCTCGGCAATATCGCGCGGCGCATGAACTTCTATCAACCGGAGTTCCGCAGCCTGCTGTTCAAGACGGCGCGTGCCACACGTTCGGAGACGCCGGCGCAATGGAAACCCGCCCTGATCGATCTGGATGAACGCTGGAACGCGCCGGAAACCTGGCGTCTGCTCAAGCGTGCGTCGATCTCGCCCACACCCGACTATTTGCTGAACGCCGTCGACGCGCAAGTCGCGCCCGATGGTTCGGTGACGTCCGTCGCGGCGGACAGCGCCATCTTCCGCGCGGCCTTTGGGCGCACGGTCACGATCAGTGCGACGGTCACGCTGCTGTGCCTGGTGCTGGGCTACCCGGTGGCTTATCTGCTCGCGACACTGCCTGAGAACCAGAGCAACCGGCTGATTCTGTTCGTGATCGTGCCGTTCTGGACCTCGCTGCTGGTGCGCACCACCGCGTGGTATGTGCTGCTGCAACCCGGTGGCGTGATCAATAGCGCGTTGCTCCGCTTCGGGATCATCAACCATCCGCTGCCGCTGATTTTCAATCGCACGGGTGTGTTGATCGGCATGACGCACATCCTGCTGCCCTACATGATCCTCGCGATCTTCTCGGTCATGAAAGGCGTCCCGCCCGTGTACATGCGCGCGGCGAAATCGCTCGGCGCGCATCCGGCCGTGGCCTTCGTGCGCGTATATATTCCGCAGACGCTGCCGGGTGTCGGCGCGGGATGTTTTCTCGTGTTCGTGCTCGCGCTCGGCTATTACATCACCCCCGCCCTGCTAGGCGGCGCCGGCGACGAAATGATCAGCCAACTGATCGCGTCGCAGACCAACGATCAGCTCAACTGGGGACTCGCGGGTGCGCTGTCGTGTTATCTGATCGCATTCACGGCGGTGTTCTATTTCATCTTCAACCGGCTGGTCGGTATCGACCGCTTGCGCTTCGGCTAACGCGCCGCGCAAACGCCGCTAGCTGGTTGTCGCTCATTCGGATAGTTGATCACAGGCAGACTCAGATGAAAGACGGACGAACCCGGCTACTCTCGGAACGCATCTCGGGCGCGGGACTGCGCGTGCATTGCGCGCTGATTTTCTTTTTCCTCGTCGCGCCGATCCTCGCGATCGTGCCGCTGTCGTTCAACTCCGGCTCGTTCTTCTCGTACCCGATGCAGGGCTTCTCGCTGCGCTGGTACGCGCAGGCGCTGAGTTCGCCGGACTGGCAACGCGCGTTTGCGAACAGCATCGGCATCGGCGCGGCGTCGACGCTGATCGCGACGGTGCTCGGCACGCTGGCCGCGCTCGGCCTGAGCCGCGCGCAGTTCCCTTACCGCTCGATCATCATGCCAATCATCGTGTCGCCGATGATCGTGCCGATCGTCGTCGTCGCGGCGGGGTTTTATCTGGTCTTTTCGCCGCTCGGGCTGGTGAATTCGTATACCGGCGTCGTGCTTGCGCATGCCGCGCTCGGTACGCCCTTCGTGGTGATTACCGTGACCGCTTCGCTGCTGTCGTTCGATCAAAGCCTGCTTCGCGCGGCGTCGGGTCTGGGTGCGCAGCCGTGGGTCGCGTTTCGTCGCGTCACGCTGCCGCTGATCGCGCCCGCCGTCGCAACCGGCAGTGTGTTTGCATTCGCGACATCGTTCGACGAAGTGATCGTCATTCTGTTCATCGGCGGCCCGGAGCAGCGCACCGTGCCGCGGCAGATGTGGAGCGGCATCCGTGACCAGATCGACCCGTCGATCCTCGCCGTGGCCACCCTGCTGATGGCGTTCGCGATCGCCCTCTTCGCCTGCATGAACTGGCTGCGCAAGCGCGCGGCGGCGGCCAGCCGCTCGTTTGCCTGAGGCGACTGTTGCGCCACTGCGATGGCGTCGACATGCGACTTGATGGCCTCCCTCTGACCGTCGGGCGTTGCCAGCCCGTTTGCGGCGAAGCCGGAACGCCTGGCGCGGCGGTCCTTGACAGTTAGTTGCAGTTTTATAAAGAAATATATTGAGCGCATGAGTGCGTGGCGATATGCTTCGCAACGCCGCTAAACCACATGCAACGACCGAGGGTCGCGAAGGAAACGACAACATGCGATTGCGACGCATCACCGCACGACGCTCACCCGTGCATGGCATGGGACTGTTCGCGCTGCAGCCGATCGCCGCGGGCGAAAGGGTCATCGAGTACAAGGGGGAACTGACCAGCTGGCGGCGCGCCGCCGCGCGTCAGCGAGCCGACGCTGGCCACACGTTCGTGTTCGGTCTGTCCGATGGACGCGTGATCGACGGCAGCCGAGGCGGCAACAGCGCGCGGTATCTGAACCATGCGTGCGCCCCCAACTGCGAGGCCATCGAAACGGGCGACCGGGTGTTCATTCATGCGCTCGCCACGATCGCCCCCGGAGAGGAGCTTTTCATCAACTACGGTCTGTCAGTGGACGGTGCGGTCACCGACGAGGTTCGCGCCCAGTACGCGTGTCATTGCGGTGCACCGGCATGTCGTCGAACCATGCTGGGAAATGACGGGTAGTCGTCGTAGTGCTGCGGCCGGCCAGGCACAGTCAGGTCATTGCTGACGTTCAGACGTTGCCCTGGTCGGTCGGCACTCCTTGGCCGTTCGCACCTCAGCGGTCGTGAGCGACGCGTCTTGCAATAACGTAAGTGATCCATCAAACCCAATCTTGTCGGTCGATCGACGCAGTCGCAGGATTCGTCCAGTGCTTTCTGAGACGGAGCAAACATGCAATCGGGTCTGGAATTCTGGGCGCCCCACGTTGCGGCGATGGAGCAGGAGTCGGTGGCGACGGCGGAGTATGCGAAGCGCCACGGACTGGCTCTGCATAGCCTGTATTACTGGCGGCACAAGATAAAGGCGGCTGCGACGCAGACATCCGGCCCACCTGAGCGAAGCAGCGCGTTCGTGGCATTGACAGTCAGTGAGCCGGTTCTCGCGCAGCAGCGGCCCGGCAGTTGCACGCTGGTGCTCGGTCCGGGCGTACGCATAGAGTTACCGGCGCTACCCGCCCCTGAGTGGCTGGCCGCGCTCGGGCGCGCCATGCACGGGGAACGCTGATGCACCCGGGCTGCACCCCTACCCAGGTGTACCTGTGCCGTCATCCGGTGGATTTCCGCAAGTCGATCGATGGCCTGAGCGCGCTGGTCGAGCAGGAACTGGAGCTGAACCCGTTCGGCAGCGCGTTGTACGTGTTCATCAACCGCCAGAAGGACAAGCTCAAGGCGCTGTACTGGCATCGCAACGGGTTCTGCCTGTGGTACAAGCGCGCGGAGAAGGAGAAGTTCGCCTGGCCACGCGAGGGTAGCGGGGCCACGCAGAGCGTGACGATGCAGGAGTTGCAGTGGCTGCTGGAGGGCTTCGATCTGTGGAGCAACGGACCGCATAAAACGCTGCATTTTAAATCGGTATCCTAATCAATTATGGTGTTAACATGGTGGCATGCCTGCTGCCAGGAAGACACCTTCGATCCGACACAAGCTTGCGTTACCTGAAGTCAAGGTAGCGCCGCTGCCGCCGCTGCCAGCGCAGTTGCCTGACGATGTGGAGGCATTGAAGGCGTTGCTGCATGCCCAGCAGGCAGCGCATCAGCAGGCGATCGATCACAGCGTTCAGCAGGCGCTCGAGCAGGCCCACGAACACGCGATGCGCCACATCGACCACCTGTACGAGCAGTTCGTGCTGCTGCGCCAGCGGCACTTCGGCGCGAGTTCTGAACAGTCCTCGGGCCAGGCGCACCTGTTCGACGAAGCAGAGGTGCTGGCGGCCGCGAGCACATCCGGGCAGGACCAGGCGCCCATTGCATCGCCAGGTGACGCTGCCGCCGATGCTGGCAAGAAGAGCGCGGACAAGCCTGCGCGTGGCAAGCGCGCACCACTGCCGCCCGGGTTGCCGCGCGTGGACATCGTGCATGACGTGCCGGAAGATCAGCGCGTGTGTCCGTGCGGCACACCGATGGTGGAGATCGGTGAGGACATCAGCGAGCAGCTCGACATCGTGCCGATGCAGGTGCGTGTGCTGCGCCATATCCGCAAGCGCTACGGCTGCCCGGGCAGCGCGCATGCGCCGGTGGTCGCTGCGTTGCCCGCGCAGCCGCTGCCCAGGAGCAACGCCAGTCCGGACCTGCTGGCGATGCTGCTCACAGTCAAGTTCGCCGATGGCCTGTCGCTGGCGCGCTTCGAATACGTGCTCGAGCGCGCCGGCGTCGCGGTGCCGCGTCAGACACTGGCGCGCTGGGTGATCGGCGCGGCCGGCGTGCTGCAGCCGCTGCATAACCTGATGCGCGACGAACTGTTCAACGGTTCGGTCCTGCACATGGATGAGACCGTGGTGCAGGTGCTCAAGGAGCACGACAGGTCGCCGACCTCGCAAAGTTATATGTGGGTGCAGACCGGTGGCCCGCCTGAACGACCGGTGGTGGTGTTCGACTACGACCCGAGCCGCAGCGGCGCGGTGCCCGTGCGACTGCTCGAAGGCTATCTGGGCTATCTGATGACCGACGGCTACGACGGCTACAACGCGCTGGCAAAGACCGCAGGCATCGAGCACCTGGCATGTCTGGCCCACGCACGCCGGCGCTTCGTCGAGGCGACGCGCGTTCAGACCAAAGGCAAGCGCGGCCGGGCTGATGAGGCAATCGAGCTGATCGGTCGGTTGTACGGGATCGAGCGCGAATGCAAGCAGGCGAAGGATGACGCGCGACTCGTCGCGCGTCAGACGCGCAGCGTGCCGATCCTGGCTGAACTCAGGGCCTGGCTCGACGCGACGTTGCCGACCGTGCCGCCGAAAACGGCGCTGGGCGAAGCGTTGGCCTACCTGCACAAATACTGGTCGCGGCTGGTGCGATACACCGAGCGCGGCGATCTGCCCATCGACAACAACCGCTGCGAGAACTCCCTGCGCCCCTTCTGTGTCGGTCGCCGGCGATGGTTGTTCTGTGACACGCCCGCGGGCGCTCACGCGAGTGCCGTCATCTACTCGCTCATCGAAACGGCACGCGCCAACGGCCTCGAGCCGTATACCTGGCTGCGACGGGTGTTGCGCGAGTTGCCGGCGGCCCAGTCCGTCGAGGCCGTCGAAGCGTTGTTGCCCTGGAATCTCCATCGCCACGATTTAGCCAGCGAAATGGCGCCCTGAACAGTCTGGGTTTGCTGGATCACTTACGCAATAACTATTAAGTCGGCGGTTAAAGCAGCATGATTCACTGCCCCGGCGGATCTTTTACCTGGCCCTCTGCCGATGGGCCAGGCGTGTGGCCAGGGAGGTTACCGCGGTCGCCTGGTGCTGGAGGACGCATTCTTAACACCTGAAGTTCAAGCGCCGCATTAAATAATTCGTCGTGCAGATCCTTCGTCATCTCGCCTGAACGAAGCTGACGTTCGAGAATGAGACAATCAGTTTCGGTTTCGAGCTCGATATCCAAAAGACGGAGCGTCCCGGGCTGCGTAATATCTGGTTGCGCCCGGCCAAGCCCATTCAGCAGAGCATTTCTTATTTGGATGAACTTCGGCAGTCTTTCGCGAAGAAGCGGTGACAATCGTCGGTAAAAATCGCCGTCATCCATCAGTTGCTTCATTGCGGAAGACTCGACTATCACTGGGCCGTCTTTGGATGAAGGAACGGCAATATCGTTACCCTTCGATTTCAATTCCCCCATTTGTTTGAGTGACGAAATCTGACTCCTGATGGATTTGGCATCTTCGATTGCGGCAAGCAACGCACCGTCCAACCGTTTTTCTGTCGGATCGGACGCAAAGATCAGCGGCCAAAGAAAGAACAGAACTGTCAAAAGAAGACTCAGAATTCCGACGTAAGTCCCAGCACAAGTGAGCTTGCTGGGCAAAGACCATTTATTCCATTGTTCTTTTGTCGGAATCAGGAGCCAGTTTCGCATTTAATTGCCCCTATTAGCACTTCGTTACCGGAAGAGCGCTATCCGCCCTGGCTTCGAGGGCGACTCTCCTGGCTATACGGAAGTATATTGCACGGAAGATAGCTCGCTAACCCGGTTCCAGACACGCGGCTCGACGACGTGACACGGATCGCCGACAATGTGCACTTCAAAACCATCAATAGCAAAAGACCGAAGGAAGGTAACAATGTCTATAGCGAACACCAGAGCCACTCCCTATTACGCGGTGATCTTCACGTCCATCCGAACCCCCGGGGACAACGGATACGGAGACATGGCCGATGCAATGGTCGAAGCGGCCGCAAAACAGCCCGGATTCCTGGGCGTCGAGTCTGCGCGGGAGGAACTTGGAATTACGGTTTCCTATTGGGATAGCCTCGAATCCATCGCCGCCTGGAAACGTGATTCAATGCATCTGGTAGCACAACAGGCCGGCCGGGAAAAATGGTACGAATCCTACAAAACCCGAAT
This sequence comes from Paraburkholderia sp. JPY419, assembly GCF_050435705.1. NCBI lineage: Bacteria > Pseudomonadati > Pseudomonadota > Betaproteobacteria > Burkholderiales > Burkholderiaceae > Paraburkholderia > Paraburkholderia sp. JPY419. The sequence continues at coordinate 1,007,589 of NZ_JBNDKV010000001.1, forward strand.
TTGCCTTGTTGAACGAGACTACGACTTCTCGAGAAGTTAGTTTGCTGCGCCTTGTCTGTCGACTGCGCGGCACACGCCCGCCAACTTTATCGCTCGCATCGCGTCTGCGAATTGCAGAAGATTGGCTTCCAGACAGAAGTTATACGGCTACCCACACACAGGCGCGCTCGCGCATCCGACAGCGGGAAAACGGAGTCTTGTGGATTCCGTTGAACGCGTTCAAGATCGAATGGCGCGCGTTTCGCACGCGCGGACACACCATTCGGCGGTTCTAAAGATTCGACATCACGGTGAGGGAGAACCCTATGAAAACACCAGGTCGTGTCCCCGCTTTCAGTCGGCGCACCATACTCAAAGCAACTGCCGCAACAGCCGCACTGCAATTGGCGCCGCCCTTCATCATCAAGGCGCGCGGCGAAGCTCCGTTGCGAATCGGCATGGTCGATCCGCTGACGGGCGTTTATGCTGCAGTAGCACAGAATGAAGTGACGGGCGCACGGCTTGCCGTTCAGCAGATCAATGCCCAAGGCGGCATTCTGGGACGACCCTTGGAGCTCATGGTCGAAGATTCGGCAAACGACGTCGGCACCGGCGTGCAGAAGGCGCGCAAGCTGATCGAACGCGATCAGGTCACGTTCCTCATCGGCGACGTGAACTCCGGTATCGCCCAGGCCATTTCTCAGGTCAGCAATGAGAAGAAGGTGCTGCATATCGTTTCGGGCGGCCACACCGATACGATCACGGGCGTCGACTGCAAATGGAACGTTTATCGCGTTTGCAACACAACCAGCATGGAGGCGAACGCCGTCGCGAACCTGCTGTTCACCAAGTACGGCAAGAAGTGGCATTTCATCACACCGGACTACGCGTTCGGCCACACGCTGCAGAAGGCCGCGGCCGCCGATCTGCAGAAGCTCGGTGGCACGATGACCGGCAACGAGCTCACCCCGCTCGGCACGACCGACTTCTCCGCCTATCTGATCAAGGCGCGCGCGGCGAATCCCGACGTGCTGCTCGTGCTCCCGCAAGGCTCCGACATGGTCAACTGCCTGAAGCAGATCGCTCAGTTCGGCATCAGCAAGAATATCCACGTTGCCGGGCTGCAGCAGGAGCTCGAATCGCTCGAGGCGATGCCGCCGGACGCGCGTGTCGGCATCTGGATGTTCGAGTGGTACTGGAAGCAGCCGGGGGTGCCGGGAGTCGAGAAGTTCGTGGCCGACATCCGCAAGGTGAACGGCGGTAAGGTTCCCACCGCGCGTCACTGGTTCGGCTATACATCGGTGCATACCCTGGCCGCCATCGCCAACAAGGAAAAGACGCTCGACGCCAGAAAGCTCGCCGAAGCGCTCGGCGGCTTCGAATTGGCGGACGACGTCAAGTTGCAGCCGAACAAGTGCTACTACCGCAAGGGAGATCACCAGCTGATGACGTCGTCGTTCGTGGGCGAAGCGCTATCCCAGCCGGGCGGCGACCCGGAAGACCTGTTCCGCGTGGAACGCGTGATCGCGGGTGACAAGACCGCACCTCCCGAGAGTGAAACGGGCTGCAAGCTGCAGTGGCCCTCCTGATACTCAACCGCGCGGCGGGATCGCCGGGCGCGGTTCTCATTGCGCAAGCGGAAGCGAAGCACGGGCGCCCCGGGCGCCATAACAAGAATGGTGGGCGATGACTGAACTGCTGCTGTTCAACGTCACCAACGGTCTGATCATCGGCGCGTTTTACGTGCTGATGGCGCTCGGGTTATCGCTCATTCTCAACCTGAGCAACGTCATCAACTTCGCTCACGGCGGCTTCCTCGTTGCTGGCGGCTACGTTGCCTATACGATCACGCCCTACGTCGGCTTCTGGGGCGCGCTGCTGATCGCGCCGCCGTGCATCGCGCTGATCGGCCTCGCCATCGAACGGGTGCTGATCCGGCGAGTCTATGGGCGCGACCCGCTCTACAGCCTGCTCCTGACGTTCGGCCTTGCCTTCATCTTCGAGGACGGCACCCGCTTCATCTGGGGCGCGCAAGGCAAACCGGTGACCATTCCGTCGGTGCTGTCCCAGCCTTTGAGCAACACGTTGTTCTTCATCACCGGCTATCGCCTCTTCATGGTCGTCACGGTGGCGGCGACGGTAGCGCTGCTTTTCGTCCTGCTACGCTATAGCCGACTCGGCATCCGTATCCGCGCCGGTACCCTCGACCTCGAAACCGTGGCAGCGCTCGGCATCAACGTGGGCAGGCTGCGTTCGTTCAATTTCGCCGTCGGCGCCTTTCTCGCCGGTCTGAGCGGAGTGCTCGCCGCCGGCCAGCTTGGCCTCGAGCCGACGATGGGAACCGGGCTCCTGATGCCGAGCTTCATTGCAATCATCGTCGGCGGCGTTGGCAGCCTCACGGGCACGCTGCTCGGCGGCCTGCTGATCGGCGTCGCCTCCGGCATCACGGCGGTGTTTGTGCCCGCGGCAAGCGAAGCGATCATCTACGTGCTGATGGCCGTCGTGCTGCTGCTGCGCCCCCGCGGCCTGCTCGGCGAGGAGGGCATGCTGACATGAGCGCAGCGCGACAGGCGAGGCACCGCAGACTGATCACGCTTGCGGCGATCTGGGCCGTGTTGCTGCTCGCCCCGTACTGGATGCCGCCGCTCGGAGGCTACACCGCGCTTGGCACACGGGTGCTCGTGCTGGGTCTCGCCGCGATGTCGGTGAATTTTCTGCTCGGCTTCACCGGCGTGCTGTCGTTTGGTCACGCCGCGTATTTCGGGTTGGGTGCGTATGGCGCAGGCCTCGCGCTGAAATTCGTTGCACCGAGCACGCCGTTCGCTCTTCTGTGCGGAACGCTGCTCGGCGGGATCGCCGGCGCGCTGCTCGGTGCGCTCTGCGCGAGGCGGCGCGGTGTCTATTTCGCGATGGTCACCATCGCCTTCGGACAGGTCTTCTACTACATCGCGTTCCAATGGAGTTCGTTGACAGGCGGCGACGACGGTCTGCGCGGATTTTCGCGCATGCCGCTTCACCTTGGCATCACGACCATCGACATCCTCTCGAATGCCGATGCGTTCTATTACTTCGTGCTGTTTTGCCTCGCGCTGGCGGTCGGTCTGATGGGCTTCATCCTGCGTTCCCCATTCGGGCGCACGATGATCGCAATCCGCGAAAACGAACGGCGCGCGCGCTTTCTCGGCATTCCCGCCGATCGCCATATCTGGATCGCTTTCACTCTCTCCTGCTTTTTCATGGGGTTCGCCGGTGCGCTCTATGCACTTCTGAACAACTTCGCCGACCCGCGCGGGCTGCATTTCAGCCAGTCCGGCGACTTCGTCATGATGGCGGTGATGGGCGGCATGCGCAGCCTGTGGGGACCGCTTCTCGGCGCCGCGGTATTCGTCGTGCTGCAGGACTACCTGTCGAGTATCACCGTCAACTGGATGTCGTTCGTCGGCATGCTGTTCATCGCGATCGTGCTGTTCTTCCCTCGGGGTCTGCTCGGCGTTCTGCGCCGCAGGAGCGAATCATGAGCGTTCTGGAAGTCACGCACGTGAGCAAGAGCTTCGGCAGCCTCGCTGCGGTACGCGACGTCTCGCTCGCGGTCGAAGCAGGCGAGCTGCGTGCCATCATCGGACCGAACGGCGCCGGCAAGACTACTTTCTTCAATCTCATCAGCGGTTTCTTCCGGCCGACCACGGGAACGATCGTGTTCGACGGACAGGACATCACGGCCGTCCCGGCGTATCGACGCGTCGCGTGCGGCATCGCCCGCACGTTCCAGATTACCGAGATCTTTCCCGCACTCACGGTGTTCGAAAACGTGCTCATCAGCGCGGAGGTTGCGGCTGGATTCCGCTTGCGGCCGTGGGTCGGCCGCGCCGAAAGAACCCGAGTGCGCGAGTGTGTCGAAGAAGCACTGGAACTCACCGGGCTAGCGGCAAAAAGCGGCCGGCTGACCGGCGAGCTCGCGCACGGCGACCAGCGCGTTGCTGAAATCGCCATGGCGCTGGCGCTGCGCCCTCGCCTGCTGCTGCTCGACGAACCCACCGCAGGCATGGGCGGCGAAGAGACCTACGAAATTACCCAGCTGATTCGCCGTCTGCGCAGCGGCGGCAAATTCACGATCGTGCTGATCGAGCACGACATGCGCGTGGTGTTCCATCTTGCCGACCGGATCACGGTGCTCGACCGGGGCTCGCTGCTCGCCGAGGGCGCGCCGGCGGAAATCGCGGCGAACGAGGTCGTGCAGGTGGCGTATCTGGGTGACGTGGCATGAACATCGCGCTCACCGCCGAGGAACTTCATACCTACTACGGCAAGAGCCACATCCTGCACGGCGTGAGCCTCGCGGTCGAGGAAGGTCGGATCACGGCATTGCTTGGCCGCAACGGCGCAGGGAAGACCACGACGCTGCGGACCCTGATGGGTCTGACACCCGCACGCCGGGGGCGCGTGACGATCTTCGGCGCGGACACGACACGCTGGCCGACGTTCCGGATCGCCGCGAACGGCGTGGGCTATGTCCCCGAAGGACGAAGAATCTTCGCCAATCTCAGTGTCGAAGAAAATCTCCGTGTACCGCTTGCGCGCAGCGGTCCCTGGACGATTGCGCGCATATACGAGCTGTTTCCACGGCTTGCCGAACGCAAGGAAAGCCGCGGACGTCAGCTTTCCGGTGGCGAACAGGAGATGCTGTCGATTTCCCGCGCGCTGCTGCTCAATCCCCGGCTGCTGATTCTCGATGAACCCTCCCAGGGCCTGGCGCCTCTGATCGTGCGCGAGGTGTTTCGCGTCGTGTCGCAGATGCGCGACGAAGGGATCTCGGTCCTGCTCGTCGAGCAGAACGCGCACATGGGGCTCGCGATTGCCGATCATGCTTACGTGCTCGACGACGGCGGTATCGTCTATGCCGGCCGTTCACGCGACCTGGCCGCCGATGAAAGCCGGGTTCGCGCGTTGACCGGTGCGAGTGCCGAAGGTTGAAGAGGATCGCCCGCGTTTCGACGTAGCTCGGCCGCTACCCACCTGCCCTCACCTCTTCAAGCCGCCGTGCGCGCCTGCCGCGCAGCGGCCAGCGTGCCACGCAACCCTTCGAACGAGTAGAGCGCGAGGGCTGCCCAGATTGCGCCGTAGCCGATCGCGCGCACGGACCCGAACGGCTCGCCGTAGATCAGCACGCCAGCGAGCAGCTGAAGCGTGGGCGTCACGTACTGGATCAAGCCGAGCATCGAGAGCGGGATGCGTCGCGCCGCAGCCGCGAAGAGCAGCAGCGGCACCGCCGTGATAGGTCCGGCGGCGGCCAGCAGCAGTTGCAGCCCGAGCGACGCATGCGTGAAATGGCTCGCGCCGGCCATGCCGATCACCATCAGATAGACGATCGCCACGGGAAAGAGCAGCACCGTTTCGAGTGCGAGGCCTTCGAGCGCGCCGAGCTTTGCGGTCTTGCGCAACAGGCCATAGCCGCCGAACGTCAGCGCGAGCGCGAGGCTGATCCACGGCGGCGCGCCGTTCTGCCAGGTGAGCCAGGCCACGCCGAGCGCCGCAAGCGCCACCGCGCACCATTGGAGCGAGCGCATCCGCTCATGCAGGAAGACGAAGCCGAACAACACGTTGATCAGCGGATTGATGAAGTAGCCGAGGCTCGCCTCGACGATGTGGCCCGCGTTGACGGCCCAGATGTAGATGCCCCAGTTGGCCGAAAGCAGCGCGGCACTCGCGGAGAAGCGGCCGATCAGGCGCCTGTCGCGCAGCGCGGGCCGCAGCCACGCCCAGTGGTGTCGCGCGACGAGCACCGCAAGGATGAACACGAGCGACCACGCCATCCGGTGGGCGAGCATCTCGAGCGCGGGAATCTGGTGGAGCGTCTTGAAGTAGACGGGAAAGAGCCCCCAGATGACGAAGGCGGAAAAGGCGTAGACGATGCCGGGATTCATGGTTGGTTGTAGTTGGCCGGTGCGCGTGGTCGGTGCGAAGGCGCGTCGGTGGCAAAGGTTTTCGCGCAGATTTTACCCGTGCGGTGCAGCCTCCGCTAAGCGCATCGTCGTCAAAAAGGCCCTGCTCTCGCCGTTCAGCGAGCTTTGCTTTTGCTGCCTACGATGTACATGTCGTCTTCGCAGAATGATGGAGCGACCTTGGCGGCGACAACGCGGTCCAGCTCGCCCTACGCGACGACGATCAGGGCAATCGTTTGGAGACAGCCATGCATTTCGACTACCAGCAGTTCCACATCGACGCGTCACCTCTCGATGAAGGCGGCCGCTACTACGCTCGCGCAAAGATCTACCGGCGCGCGTCGGCGAGTGGCGAGGCCGTCGAGGTAAAGTATTCGGGCGACCTCGGCGATTACCCCTCCGACGTGGATGCGATGGAGGCGGCGCAGCGTTGGGCGATGCAGTGGTGCGACGAGCACTCCGCTTAGGCTTCATTCACTATCCAGGTCTACGCTGTTCCGGTCCCGCTGATCCCTAGCAAAATAAGCGGCGCATAATGCATACATCCCTTTGTCAGGACGATGGAGGTGAATGTGACAACCTTTGCTATCGACGCCGTTCGCATCAACCCGGCGAACGACAGGTTCACCCACGTGCGTTGGGCTCCCGTCGATCCGTCGACGCGTGAATGGCTGTCCCCCCCTGCGATCGTGGAGGTGGTCGAAGTCGTCGCCGCGATCCGCCGGGGAGATGTCGTTTGGTCCCTTTTTACACTTGGCGGCACACGGTATCTCGGGCCAAAAATCGTATCTGTCTCTCACACCGACGGACCCGCCGGGATCGACACGGATGTCCCGGGCGATCATGTCGAAAAATGCATCGACGATTTGCCGCACCTTTGACGGCATACCTTTGAGGCCGTCGGGCAGCCGCTAGAATTGCGGTTTTAGCCCGGAATACGTCAATGTCCTTTGCCTCGCTTGGCCTGATCGATCCCTTGCTGCTTAACGTGCAGGGCCTCAATTACCAGACTCCTACGCCGGTGCAGGCCAAGGCGATTCCCGCCGTGCTCGGTGGCAAGGACGTGATGGCTGGGGCACAGACCGGCACGGGCAAAACCGCGGGCTTTGCGCTGCCGCTATTGCAACGGCTGGTGCAATGCGGCCGGGCGGTGTCCAGCAATCGCGCCCGTGTTCTGGTGCTGGTGCCCACGCGTGAACTGGCTGAACAGGTGCTGCAAAGCTTCATCGCTTACGGCAAAGGCCTCGACTTACGATTTCTGGCCGCCTACGGCGGTGTGAGCATCAACCCGCAGATGATGAAATTGCGCAAAGGCGTGGATGTGCTCGTTGCCACGCCGGGCCGTCTGCTGGATCTCAATCGCCAGAACGCAGTGCAGTTCGATCAGGTACAAACGCTGGTGCTGGATGAAGCCGATCGCATGCTGGATCTGGGCTTTGCGCGCGAACTCAACGCCGTGTTTGCCGCCTTGCCCGCTCAGCGCCAGACTCTGCTGTTCTCCGCCACGTTTACCGATGATATCCGCGCGATGGCGGCGAATATTCTGCGCGCCCCGGTCAATATCAGCGTCAGCCCGCCCAATGCCACCGCCAGCAGGATCAAGCAGTGGGTGGTGCCAGTGGATAAAAAGAACAAGCCTGACCTCTTCTTGCACCTCGTGGCTGAGAACCGTTGGCAGCATGCGCTGGTGTTCGTCAAAACCCGCAATGGCGTCGATTACCTGGCGGCGATGCTGGATGAAGCGGGCTATGCGGTCGACACCATCCACGGCGACAAACCGCAGCCCGCGCGCCTGCGTGCGCTGGAGCGCTTCAAGGCAGGCGAAGTACAAATGCTGGTAGCCACCGATGTGGCCGCTCGCGGGCTGGATATCGACGACCTGCCGCTGGTGATCAACGTTGATCTGCCGATCGTGGCGCAAGACTACGTGCACCGTATTGGCCGGACTGGCCGCGCGGGCGCCAGCGGCGTGGCGGTGTCTCTCGTGTGTGCCGATGAAGCGCCGCAACTGGCCGCGATTGAAGCGCTGATCCGGCAAACGCTGCCCCGTAAAGAAGAGCCGGGTTTCGAAGCCGAACACCGCGTGCCGCAAACCAGCGCGACGGGCCAGATCATCAAGAAGCCCAAAAAGCCCAAGACGCCCAAGGTGCCGCAAGCCGCACCGGGCGCCATGCAGCCGCTCGGCAAAAAACCGCGCCGGCAAAGTGGCGAAAACCAACGCAAGCCTGCGGCGCAGCGCGCTGCGGCCGTGGGCAAAGGCGCACGCTCGTCCAGCGGTAATTCATCGAGCGTGCAAAAGCCACGCAGCCAACCCGCCAGCAAGCCGGCTGGCAAGCCCGCTGGTGGCCGGGGCAAACGCCAACCCTGATCCGTTGCCGGGGCGACTGCGCGCTAAACTGGGTGCGTGCTATCGAAAAGTTCGGTGGGTCGAGCGCAAGACGATGAAATTCACCCGAATGATGATCGGCCTCGCCGTCACGTACCTGATCGTGTTAGCCGGAGTCGCCATCTTGCAGGATCGTTTGCTCTACTTCCCTCAGAAGGTCACGATCGAGGAGATCACCTCCGGCGGACTGCGCGCCTGGCCGACACCTGAGGCGTACCGGGGCCTCGTGGCGGAGCCGGACGGTTCCGCGCGCGCCACGGTCATCGTCTTTCATGGCAATGCCGGGCATGCCGGCCACCGCTCGTTCTATGCCGCAGCGCTCACCCGGCTCGGGCTGCGCGTGATTCTCGCCGAATATCCAGGCTACGGGCCGCGCACCGGTGCGTTAGGCGAAGCGAGTCTGGTCGACGATGCGCAACAAACCATCGCGCTCGCATATCGCCTCTATGGAGCGCCCCTCGTGCTGATCGGCGAATCGCTTGGGGCCGGCGTGGCGGCTGCGGCCGGCTCGCGCGAACGCGACAGGATCGCGGGCATGATGCTGATCACGCCTTGGGATCGGCTCGAGCACGTCGCCGCTCATCACTTTCCGTGGCTGCCCGTGAGGTGGCTGCTGCGCGACCGATACGACAGCGTGACCCACCTGGCGTCGTTCGATCGCCCGATTCTCGTCATGGTTGCCGAACGCGACAGCATCGTCCCTGCGCGCTTCGGCGAGGCGCTTTACAACTCGCTGTCCGCACCGAGAAAACTGATGATGGTGAAGGCGGCTGACCATAACGACTGGATTGGCCACGTCGACCAAACCTGGTGGCGGGAGGCGACGGACTTCCTGCTCACGCCTTCGCATTGAAATATGAAGACGCCACCGGTCCCGTCCAGCTCGGAACGCATCTATGTTCTCGATGCGAAGAACCGGCCAGTCGAGGTCTTCGACCACGACGCGTGGTCGCGCTGGATGACGGAAAACGAACTGATCTTTCGCCGCACACTGCTGGACGACTACGGTGTGACGGTCACGACCCGCTTCCGTGGTGTGTCCAATCCGAAAACCGCGGAGGTTTTGCTGTTCGTCACGCGCGTCGCCGGAATGCAGACGCAAGACAACAGGAGCTACGGAGCACGTACGCTCAATGAGGCGCTGGAGCAGCATGAGCGCATCGTGCAGAAAATCCTCCGGAAAATGACGGGGCGGTGAACGTCAGCGCACCGTCAGATGAAGCGTGAGTCGAATGGCATCGGCGAAACGTTGGCGCTGATGCCGCCCGAGGCTCATATGAAGCTCACGCCGCCATTGACGGGGATCGTCTGGCCGGTAACGAAGCCGTTGCCGACCACCATTAGCACGACCTGGGCGACCTCGTCGACTTCACCGAGGCGTCCAACGGGAAGCCGTTCCGCGACGTTGGCGGCCTTCAGCGGCGCGGCCATTTCCGTGTCGATCGGTCCCGGGGCCACGGCGTTTACGGTGATGCCTTCGCGGGCCAGCCGCGCCGCATAACCGCGTGTCAACCCTTCGAGGCCAGCTTTCGAGGCGTTGTAGTGCACACCCACCAGCCCAGCGCCGCGGGCAGCGGCCGACGACAGGTTGACGATGCGACCCCAGCGCTGTGCTCGCATTCCGGGCAGCACCGCCTGCGTGCACAGAAACGCCGATTTCAGATTGACCGCAAGCGTTCGATCGAATTCGGCTTCCGTGAGCCTATCAATATCGACGATCGTTCCGGTGCCCGCGTTGTTGACGAGAACACCGACGACGCCAAGGCGGTTTTCCACCTCATCGATCATTGCCTTGACGTCGGACGCGACCGATACGTCGGCTTGCACCGCGATTGCACGACCTCCCGCAGTTTCGATTTGCCCGACGATCTGAGCAGCCTCGTTCCCGCGTTGCCGATAGTTGACCGCCACCGCTGCGCCAGCCGATGCAAGCGAAAGGGAAACGGCGCGGCCGATTCCTCGCGATCCGCCGGTCACGAGGGCGACACGATCGTGCAAATCGGGCGAATGAGCGGGCATGGTAATCCTCCTGTCCTGTGGAACTATCGAAAGGGGCTGTGCTCGCGTGCCGCTGCGTTGCGGTTCAAGTTACAACGTCACAGCGCAAACAGCCGCCCAAGATGAGGCTCGGAGTCCCCTACGCCGGCGAGCCGCAATGCGTGCCACGCCATCGCGTAGTTGCTCGAGATCACCGGCTTGCCGATCGCGGCTTCCAGCTCCGGAATCAACCCGGCAATGCGCAAGCTCGTGCACGATACGAAAATTGCGTCCACGTCACGATTGCGCGCAAGTCGCTCGACGCCAGTTCGCAACGACAATGCATCGATCCGCGCCACTTCGTTATCGTTCGCATGCTCGAACGACGCCATGCGCGAAATGCGGTGACCACGCGACTCGATATAGTCGCGCATGTATTCGTTGATCGAACGCACATAGGGCGTGAGCAAGGCCGTACGCTGGACGCCTAGCGCACGAAGCGCCGCCAGCGCCGCGGTGATCGGCGTGGTGCACGCCGCGTCCGCACGCGCTTCGCGAATCCGCGCGAACACCTTTTCTTCCCCGATCACCATCGACGCGGACGTGCAGCCAAACGCCACCACGTCGATACGCTCGGCCGGACGGATCAGCGCGACCGCCGGTGCGATACGGTCCTCCATTTCCGCGAGCCGTTCAGGCGTGATGTCCGCCGAGTTATACACACGGCTTTCGTAGAACGCCACGCCCTCCTGCGTCATCAAGCCCCGCCACTCATGCTCAATCGTATGATCGGTCGCGAGCACCACGAGCCCAATCGCGGCCCGACGGCAGATGCCGTCGTCCAGCGTGAAATCGAGCCTCGTGTACACGTCGTCATGCTGTGCAATCGCACTCATTTCGGAGTCGTCCTGTCTTGTCGCGTTCGGCTTCGCGAGTCTCTGCCGTCACTGCCTCTTAAAGGTAGAGGATCGAAGGCGCCTTTGTGTAACGGTTTATACGCAAATACCCTATACCGTCTCAACGCACCCCGGCTCCTATCATAAAAGCAGCGCTTTTTGTGTCCGCGCTCCGGTGAAAGCCAGCCGTCACGCTGTTGACCTGGTGGGTATGAATCACTGAATCACTCGCAATCACCTCATTTCCGTCCGCTTTCCGATGTCACCGGTATGCCCGTGTGGCGGATCGTCCAATCCCTCTCACAAAAGGAGTCGCTAACATGTTTGCTCAGACGATTGGCTGGTCCGGTGCAGAGCGCGGCTCGCGGCGAACGACTGTCGCGGGCATCGCGGCCGCCGTGGCCCTGCTTGCGGGCATGGTTCCCGGTTCGGCGCTGAGCCAGGGCGCCACCATCAAGATCGGCGTGCCGGTTCCGCTGTCGGGTAGCAGTGCCAATGCCGGCACGGATATCGTCAATGGCGCGAAGCTCGCCGCCGCCAAGATCAACGCGGCCGGCGGCGTGCTCGGCAAGCAGATCGAGCTGGTGCCCGAGGACGACGCCTGCGATGCGCAGACCGCGGTGCAGGCGGCACAGAAACTCGTCGATGCGGGCGTTGTCGCGGTAGCGGGCGGCTATTGCTCCAGCGCGGCGCTGCCGGAATCGACGACCTTTCATCGCGCCGGGATTCCCTACGTGCTGGATGCGTCGACCAATCCGCAGTTGACCGAGATGGGGTACGACAACGTGTTCCGCACGATCGGCCGTGACGACCAGCAGGGTCCGTTCGCGGCAAGTTTCATGAAAGACGTGCTGCACGCGAAGCACGTGGCGGTGATCGACGACAACACGACCTATTCCAAAGGCCTCGCCCAGAACACCGTGCAAGCGCTCAAGAAGGACGGCGTCGATGTGGTGTACGCCAATTCGATCACGCCCGGTCAGATGGACTACTCACCGACGCTAACACGGGTCTCCTCGCTCAAGCCTGACGTGATCTACTACACGGGCTATTTCTCCGAAGCCGGCCTGATCGTCAAGGAGGCGCGGCAACTGGGTTTGAAAATGACCTTCATGGGCGGCGACGCCACCAATGACCCGACCCTGATGAAGACGGCCGGTCCCGCCGCCGACGGCATGATCATCACGACCGCCCCGCTCGCACAGTTCCTGAGCGGCGCGCACGCCTACGTCGATGACTATACGAAGGCGTACGGGCAAGGGCCGGGACCGTACTCGGTCTATGAATACGATGCGGTCGGGGTCACGGCGAAAGCCATCGCGGACGCGAAGTCGGCACAGCCTGCCGCGATCACCGCTGCTCTGCACAAGATCCAGAACTACCCGGGCGCGACCGGAACGATTGACTTCAATCCGAAGGGAGACCGCAGCAAAGCCGTGTACATCACCATCGTCGTGCACGACGACAAGTTCGAGCCCTACCAGAGGCAGGATGCGAGCGGACATTGGGTGGCGATGAAGTAGGCGCGCTCGCGCACCCCACGCCGTCATGAGCGACTTCTTCCAGTTCGTCATCGAAGGGCTGACGACCGGCTCGTTCTACGCGCTCGTCGCCCTCGGCTACACAATGGTCTACGGGATCATCCGGCTGATCAACTTCGCTCATGGCGACCTGTTCATGGTCGGCGCGTTCATCGGCTGGACCGGCCTGATGATGCTGGCGTCCGCGCATCTGCCGCTCGCCCTCGCACTGCTGATCGCTCTGGCGGCCGCCATGACGGTCACAGGCGCGCTCGGCCTGCTGATCGAGCGGCTTGCGTATCAGCCGTTGCTGCGCGCGCCGCGGCTGTCGATTCTGATCACCGCGCTGGGCGTCTCGCTGGCGCTGCAAAATGGGGTGCTGCTGATCTACGGTGCGGGCTTTCGCACCTATCCGCATGTGTTGAGCCAGGCGGGGTTCGAGCTCCACGGGGTGCAGATCACCTTCGCGCAGATCGGCATCATCGTCGCGAGCCTGGCCCTGATGCTGGCACTGTATTTCTTCGTTCATCACACGTTCCTCGGGACCGCGATGCGCGCGCTGGCCATCGATCAGGACGCCGCGCGTCTGATGGGCATCGACGTCGAACGCCTGATCCAGCTCACCTTTCTGCTGGGGTCGGTGCTGGCCGCCGTGGCGGGCGTGATGGAAGGGCTTTACTACACCCAGATCAATTTCTTCATGGGTTTCGTGCTGGGCCTGCGCGCGTTCACCGCCGCGGTCCTCGGCGGCATCGGCAACATCCCGGGCGCGATGGCGGGCGGCATCCTGATCGGCCTGCTCGAAGCGTTCGGCGCGGGCTATGTCTCTTCGCAATGGACCGACGTGTTCGTCTTCGGCGTGCTGATCGCCGTGCTCGTGATCAAGCCGACCGGGCTGTTCGGCGAACGCGTCGTCGAGAGAATGTAGTCCATGAGCGCCCGTCAGGCTTCCGCGCGCTGGGCCAGGCCTGTCGGCGCTGCGCTGCTGGCCGCCGCCGTGGCGCTGCCCGCTGTCGCCAGCAACTATGTCGTCGATGTCGGCCTGACCATCGTCACCTATTCGATCCTGGGTCTTGGGCTGAACATCGTGGTCGGTTATGCCGGATTGCTCGATCTGGGCTACGCGGCCTTCTTCGCGATCGGCGCGTACACGACGGCGTTGCTGGAAACCCTGCTGCACTTCTCGTTCTGGGAAACGCTGCCGTTCAGTCTGGCGTTCACCGCGGTATCGGGCATCGTGATCGGCTACCCCACCCTGCGCCTGCGCAGCGACTATCTGGCGATCGTCACGCTGGGGTTCGGCGAAATCACGCGTATCGTCGCCACCAATCTCGACATCACGGGTGGCCCGAACGGCATCTTCGGCATCGCGAGCCCGAGCCTGTTCGGCTTAGAGATCAGTTCGCCGCAAGCGCTCTACGAACTGGGCATGGCGTTCCTCGTGGTGGTGCTCGTGTTCGCGATCCGGCTCGGCCGCTCGCGGCTGGGCCGCGCCTGGACCAGCATCCGCGAGGACGAGGCGGCTGCCGAGGCCGTCGGCGTGCCGACGCTGCGCGTCAAGCTGCTCGCCTATGTGATGGGCGCGTTGATCGGCGGGCTGGGCGGCAGCCTGTTCGCCGCCCGCTTCGGCACCATCGATCCGACCGGCTTCACGTATCTGCAATCGGTCACGATCCTGATCGTCGTCGTGCTCGGCGGCCGCGGCAGCATTCCGGGCGTGATCCTCGGCGCCATCATCGTCGCCGGCTTGCCGGAAATACTGCGGTTTCTCAACCTGTGGCGCATCTTCGCTTTCGCGATCGGGCTCGTGGTCCTGATGCTGCTAAGGCCGCAGGGCTTGTGGCCAGCGCCGTTGCGCCGCGTCGCGCCGGCGCGCAAGGGCGCTGACGCCGATCGGGCTCCCGTGCCCAGCCACGCCGTCACCGATGAGACCTTGCTGGAGGTGCGCGACATGCAGCGCCGCTTCGGCGGCGTGCTGGCGGTCGGCGGGGTCAGCTTCACGGTGAAGAGCGGCGAGATCGTGAGCCTGATCGGTCCGAACGGCGCCGGCAAGACGACCGTGTTCAACTGCCTGACCGGCGTGATCCGCCCGACTGGCGGCCAGATCGTCTGGTGCGGAGAACGGCTTGCCGGCGGCGCGCCCCATCGCATCGTCCATCAAGGCATGGCGCGCACCTTCCAGGGCATCCGCCTGTTCGGCCACATGACGGCCTTCGAAAACGTGCTGACCGGCATGGATCATCGGCTTCGGACACCGCTCGCCGCCGAGCTTCTGGCGTTGCCGTCCGCGCGCGCCGAGGCCGCGGACCATTCCACCGAGGGCCTGCGCTGGCTCGCCTTCGTCGGTCTTGCCGGCAGGTCGGGCGAGCGCGCCGCCGATCTGCCCTACGGCGACCAACGCAGACTGGAGATCGCCCGTGCGCTCGCCAGCAGCCCGCGCCTGCTGCTGCTCGACGAGCCCGCAGCGGGCATGAACCCCACAGAGAAACGCGCGCTGATGGAACTGATCCGGCGAATCCGGGATCATGGCGTGACGGTGCTGTTGATCGAGCACGACATGATGCTGGTGATGGGCGTGTCGGACCGGATCATCGTGATGGATCACGGCGTCATCATCGCCGAGGGCCCGCCCGCCGCGATCCAGGCGGACCCGCGTGTGATCGATGCCTATCTCGGCACAGCCGAAAAGGACGAGGCGAGCGACGATGCCGCCGGGGAGAAATCGCTGTGGGACTCCTAGAAATCCGCGATCTGCGCGTCAGCTATGGCACCGTCGAAGTGCTGCACGGCATCTCGCTGGACGTCGCACAGGGCGAGGTCGTCGCGTTGCTCGGCAGCAACGGCGCGGGAAAAACCACCACACTGCGGGCGATTTCCGGATTGATCCGGCCGCGCGCGGGCAACATTGCGATGGATGGCCAGCGCCTGATGGGATTGCGCGCACACCAGATCGTGGCACTGGGCTTGGGTCATGTGCCCGAGGGGCGGCGCATTTTCGGGGCGCTGACGGTGGAGGAAAACCTGCATCTCGGCGGCTATCTGATCCGGCGCGACAGTACGGCATTGCAACAGCGAAGGGATCAGCTGTATGCGACTTTCCCCCGGCTCGGCGAGCGCCGCAGCCAGCTGGCGGGCACGCTTAGTGGCGGCGAACAGCAGATGCTGGCGATTGCCCGGGCAATGATGCTGCGCCCGCGTATCGTGGTGCTGGACGAACCGTCGATGGGACTGGCGCCGAAGCTGGTGCGCGCGATCTTTGGGATGGTCGCCGACATCTGCCGCGAAGGCACGTCGATACTTCTGGTCGAGCAGAACGCCCGCCAGGCGCTGCGAATCGCGCATCGGGCTTACGTGCTGGAAAGTGGGCGCATTGCGCTCGCGGGGTCCGCCCGCGAGCTGGCTCAGG
This sequence comes from Paraburkholderia sp. JPY419, assembly GCF_050435705.1. NCBI lineage: Bacteria > Pseudomonadati > Pseudomonadota > Betaproteobacteria > Burkholderiales > Burkholderiaceae > Paraburkholderia > Paraburkholderia sp. JPY419. The sequence continues at coordinate 1,023,692 of NZ_JBNDKV010000001.1, forward strand.
ACAGCCGCGTCCGCGCTGCCTATCTGGGGGGCAGTGCCATGTCGGCAGAGTAACCCGCCAACCGAGCCGCGCGAGCAATCCTAATACAGGCTCAGGCCTGAGTTCGAGGGAGAACGCATGATGCTGAATTACCCTGCTGCCTATCAGTCCACCAAAGGCTCGGCGCTCGACGTCGACAAGACCTTCTATCAGCGCATCGCCTCACAGCACGACACCCGCACGCTGGTCGAATCGATCGTCGTGCCGATCCGTTCGGGGCGAGCGTGGACCGTGCCGGCCGGGCACGTGTTTCGGATCGTCACGATCGAAGGCCCGCAGGTTGCCGACCTGAACATATGGAACCGGCACAACCCGCGCGAGCGCATGTGGGCGTCGCGCACGCGCCAGTTGCAGCAGGCGCACGTGAGCACGTTCGACCGTCTGTGGTCGACGCTGCCATTCCTGCGTCCGATGGTGACCATCACCGATGACAGTCTCGCCGGCTACGGCGTCGACGAGCACGGCGGCCGTGTCCACGATCTGCTCGGCACGCGCTGTGACCCCTACGTGAACCGCATGCTGACCGGCGAGGATTTTCATTTCCACTGCCACTCCAATCTGACGCGCGCCATCGCCCCGTATGGCTTGACCGAGTACGACGTCCACGACGTGCTCAACGTGTTCCAGTGCACCGGTCTGAATCTCGACGACAAATACTTCATGAAGGCGTGTCCGGCAAAGAAAGGCGATTACCTCGAATTCTTCGCGGAGATCGACTTGCTGTGCGCACTGTCGACCTGTCCGGGCGGCGATCTGTCGGTGCCGATGTGGGGGCCCGACGCGCGCGACCCGCTGGAAGTGTGCCGGCCGCTCGGCATCGAGGTCTGGCAACTCGCGCCACAGATGCTGGACGGCTGGACGCCGCCGGCTGTGGCTGCCTACAAGGGGCAGCACGGAATGGTGCTGAATCAGCCGCAATGGAAGTGAGACTGCCGCAGCCCCCTTGTATCTCAGGACATTATGAAAATTATCGTGCTCGGCGGCGGGGTGGTCGGTGTGACGACCGCGTACCAGTTGCAGAAAGATGGCCATGAGGTCGTGATCGTCGAGCGGCAGCCTTTAGTCGCCGCGGAAACCAGTTGGGGTAATGCGGGCATGATCGCGCCCGGGCATTCCTTTGTCTGGTCCTCGCCCAGAGCGCCAATGATTCTGCTCAAATCGCTGGTGCTGAAAGATCAGGCGTTGCGCTTCAAGTTCTCGGCGGACCCGAGGCTTTACAGCTGGTCGTGGCGTTTCCTGATGGAATGCACATCGGAGAAGGCACGCCGCAATACCCTGCTCAAGCATCGGCTTGCCGCGTATTCTCAGCGAGTGCTACAGGATGTAGTCGCTGAAGAGGCCATCGAATACGATCGAAACGAGCGCGGAATTCTCTATCTCCATCGGACTCAGGAGGCGCAGGACCGCGGAATCGAACATATGAAACTGCTGGAATCCGACGGGCAAGTCATCAGGGTCCTCAGCCCCGATGAGGTGGTCGCGCTCGACCCGTCGCTGGCTTCGGCAATAGACCGGATAGCGGGCGCCATTCACTGCCCGACCGATGAGACCGGAGACCCTGCGAAGTTCACCCGCGCCCTTGCGGAAAAGGTCGTCGCGCGTGGCGGTACGCTTCTGACGGATGCGACGATCGACGGCTTCGAAACCGCCGGGCAGGACATAGCAGGCACGAGAACGAGCCGAGGCCTTGTCAAAGGCGACGCGTATGTGCTCGCCCTCGGCCCCTATAGTCCGGTTCTCGCCCGACAGATCGGCATCGATCTTGCGATCTATCCGATCAAGGGATACTCGCTGACGATTCCGATCGATGGGCGGCCCATGCCACCCGCCGTTGCAGCGGTGGACGAGCACAACCTGGTCGCAATCTCGCGCTTCGGCGATCGGCTCCGGGTCACGGCAACAGCGGAGTTTGCTGGCTACGACATGAGCCACAAGCCTTCTGATTTTGCCTTCATGAAGAGCGTGACGCAGGACCTCTACCCGGCCGGCGCCAACTACGATCGCGCCGAAATGTGGGCCGGGCTGAGGCCGATGACGCCAACGAACCTGCCGTTTTTTGGGCGCAAGAAGTACCGCAATCTCTATCTAAACACCGGCCACGGTCATATCGGCTGGACGATGTCACACGGATCGGCTCGAATCACGGCCGACCTGATCGCGGGACGAACCCCGGCGATTCCGATGGTAGGGCTGCTTTGCGACTGAGGGCGGCACCACTCGGGCCCCGCCTCAGGCCCGACCGCCCAACCCTCGCATCCGCCGTGCGAAATGCGCACGCTCCGCATCGTCCATCAGCGCGAGGAACTGATCCGCTTCCATATGAACGAGTTCTTCATGATCGCCCGCCTCGAAGTAGACGTCGGGCTGGCCTGCCAGACTCGACTCCAGGTAGGTTTTCATGCCATACGCCATACAAATCGGCGGCACCGCTCCCGCATCGCAGTCCTTGAACAATTCGCGCAGTTCGACTTCCGTGGCGAGAGCAAGCCGGCGCCCGGTCTTGCTCCAGAACTCGGAGAGCTGCACGGCGTAAGTCGATGGCAGCACGGCGGCCACATAGCCGTGTTCGTCTTCGAGCAGCACGGTCTTGGCAAGGCGGTCACCCGGAATGTGCGCCGCGGCAGCCGTTTCGACACTCGAGTGGCTGTATGGATGACGCACGACTTCGTAGCGGGAACCCTTGCTGCGCAGGCACTCCTGCAAGGTTGGCGACATCGCCATGGCACACCTCCTGTCGAATATCTGAAAAGGAATGAACACTTGCGATCTTTTCAGAATAGTTCACGCACCGGCAATCCGCACGCCAAGTGGCGCAAACGCCTAGAATGAAAGCACGGTTTGTACCTTATAAGGGGCCGGCTACGTCTCGATCGATCACGGGTTTTTCGGCGAGACTCAGCCCAAAGGAGGCGCCCAATGTCAGTGATCGCACCCGACGAAAGGGCTGATTTTCTCGCCGTCCTGCGTCGGCACCATCTCGCCGAGTCCGACTTTGTCCTTCAGGAGACCGGAGCGACCGATATCGTCGACGAGGTCTACCCGCTGAGGGGCAGTGTCACCGTCGTTCGCACGTCATCACTGCGGGAACGGGAGTACCAGACCGGGCACGGCACCGCGTGGACCGTCGAATTTGAGAAAGACGTGATCCGGGGCGTATTTGGATGAGCGCCGACAGCCGACGATTTCCGCACTGGTGCGTCTCGGTTGCGGCCCGGCGGCTTGCCTCGGGAGCTATTGCGCCCGCGTTGAATCGATGAGCTCGTCGGCCTCGCGTTCCAATGCGTCGCCTTCCGCCGAACGTTGCGTGTGGCTGAGCAGCGTGCCTAGATTGCGCAACGTGCGTGCTTGATCCTGCCGCCAGGTCAACGGATCGTCGTGGGCGAGTTTGCGGTACAGATCCAGCGCTCGTCGCCATGCGTCTTCCGCTTCGCGCGGCCTGCCGGTGCGGCTGTAGACTACGCCCAGATTGTTCAGTATCCGTGCCTCGTCAGGCTGGTACGCGGCCGGCGTAACGCGCGACAGCGCGTGGACGATCCGCAGCGCGTCCTGGTAGGTCTGCAGCGCCTTGGCCGGCTGCCGTTCGAGGCGGTACAGCACGCCCAGATTGCCCAGCGTATGCGCCACGTCGGGCTCGTAGATCGCGGGATTTTCGCGGGCGAGCTGTTGACGGATCTTCAGAGCTTGCCGGTAAGCGTGCTCCGCTTCCGGCAGCCGCCCGCTTGCGCTATAGAAGTTCCCGAGGTTATTCAGCGTGCGCGCAAGCGCCGGACGCCAGGCGGCGGGATTGTCATGTTCGAGTGCGCGCTGAATGCCGAGCGCTTCGAGATAGGCGAGTTCCGCGTCATGGGTGCGCTGGGTCGCACTGTAGAGGATGCCGAGGTCGTTGAGCGTCATCGCGACCGCGGGCCGGTACTTTGCCGGGTCCTGTCGGGCCAGCGCACGGTCGAGGGCGAGGGCTTCGCGCCACGCGTCTGCCGCATCCTGCAGACGCTGCGTGTCGCGGTACAACGTTGCGAGGCTATCGAAGGAGTTAGCCACTGCGGGACCGTAGACCGAGGGGTCCGCGCGCGCGAGCGCCCAGTAGATTTCGAGCGCGTGCAGCCATGCGGCTTCGGCTTCCTTCTGCTGCTGCCGCATCACATACAGACTGCCAAGCTTGCCGAGCGTCCGCGCGATGGACGGCTGCCATGCGGCGGGACGCTGTTGCGCAAGCGTCCGATACTGGACCAGCAGCGCCCGATACACCGGCTCGGCACGCTCGGGCTCGTGCTGCACGAGCAGCGTGTCGGCGAATGCGGTGGCGATGTCCTTATCGTCGGGTTGCAGCGCATGGGCATGCTCCAGGTACGGCAGCGCGTTCCATGGCATGAAGCGAAGCAGTTCGACGCTCGCCGTTTCGTAGTTGCGCGCGGCGCTTAGCTGGGCGGTACCGGGTGCCTCGGCCATGAGCCGCATCAGCAACGCAGAGGCGCGATCCAGATCGAGACGCCTCACGGCGGCGGCGGCCTGCAGTTCGGTGGGGGCCGTGCTGTGCGTGATCGACAACCTGCGCAGCAGCTCTTCATAGCGTGCGTTCCATTCCGAAGCCTCGGCTGTGAGGTCGATATCGGTGCGCGTCCTGATCTGCGATGCGAGGCTTTCGAGGATCGGTTCGAAGTTGTTGAGCGCGGCTTCGTTGGTGGCTGCGTCGTGATCTGTCTGCGAGAAGATCGCGTGCAGCATCGTGTTGGCCGCTGTCGCCAGCGCGGCACGTTGCTCGGCGGAGAGCCCGTCGTGCTTCACCGCGCGGTTCAGCCGTTCGGTGACGCGTGGGAGCGCGGGCGCGGAGACAGCGCAGCCGGTCCGCACTTCGAGTCCGTTCCTGACGGCGACCTCGGAGAACCACGGCACACACGCACCGGACGCCCCCGCAGCGGCGCATGCGGTGGATAGCGCGGCCATCGCGATGCCGGACAAAATCTTGCCCGTACTCATTTCCAGTCAGGCCTACAGAATTACCGCTACAGCGTTGCGCGGCGCATCGCTTCGCCCGGAATGCCGCAATGCCGTCGCGTGCATTCATTCTATCGAATACAGTTAGCCTACATTCGCCCACTTGACGACGCCCATCGTGAACCTCGAACGCGGCCACACCTTCTCCTTTAGCCCCGACGGCGAACACTTCCTGCTCGACGGCCTGCCGTTCCAGATTCGCAGCGGCGAGATGCATCCAGCCCGCATCCCGCGCGAATACTGGCAACACCGGATCCGCATGGCAAGGGCGATGGGGATGAACTGCGTCGCGTTGTACATCATGTGGAATTACCATGAGACGCACAGAGGCGTGTTCGACTTCCACAGCGGTAATCGCGATATCGAGGCCTTCATTCGCCTATGTCGATCCGAGCAGATGTGGGTGCTGTTGCGCCCCGGGCCTTACGTTTGCGCAGAGTGGGATCTGGGCGGTCTGCCTGCCTGGCTGTTGCGCGAGCCGGACATCCAGTTGCGGACCGACTCGGCCACCGATCCTCGCTACATGGCGGCGGTGGCTCGCTATATCGACGAACTGGCCCCGCGCATCAAGCCATTGATGAGCGAGCACGGCGGTCCGATCCTGATGATCCAGATCGAAAACGAATTCGGTTCGTATGCGAGCAATCCGGCTTACCTCGAAGAGCTCAGGCAGCTTTGGCTCAAAGGAGGCATAAGCGGGCCGTTCTACACCGAAGACGGTCTCGCGCAACTCGAACGCAATCACACCACGGTGACGGGCGGCGCGATCGCGCTGAGCAACGGCAACGCAGCGCAAATCGCAACGGTGCGCCGCAATTTCCCCTCGGTGCCCGCGATGGCAGGCGAGGTGTATCCGGGGTGGCTCACGCATTGGGGCGAAGCGGGCTTCGCGGGCGTGGACTACGACCTCTCCAGCAGCTTGGCCACGTTCATGCAGGCGCGACTGTCTTTCAACCTGTATGTGATTCACGGCGGCACGAGCTTCAGCTTTTTTGCCGGCGCGAACGTGGACGATTCGGGCAACTATCAGCCCGACATCACGAGCTACGACTACTCCGCGCCGATCAACGAACAAGGCATGGCGACGCCGAAGTACCTCAAGTATCGAGACCTGATCGCCAGCTATCTGCCCGAACCGTTGCCAGCCATACCGGATGCCATCGCCACGCTTGACTGCGCAGGCGTTGGGGCCTTGATGCCAACGCTCTACGCGTCGATCTGGGACAACCTGCCAGCGGCACTGCCGCACGAGCAAGGCGTCGAACCGCAGTCGTTCGAACACTACGGTCAGGCGTTTGGCTTCGTGCTGTATCGCAAGTTTTTGCCAGAGCACGCGCGCGGTGTGCTGGATATCAGCGGCGTTCACGACTATGCGACCGTTTTCCTTGGTGAACAGTACGCGGGCGGCGTATCGAGAGCGCAACTGCCGCGCAGGTACGCGCAGTCGCTCCACATGATGCATCGCGCGCCGCTTGCGCTGCCTTCGGCGCGGCAGAATCAAGGGTCGAGCACGGACAGTCTCGTACCGCTGGAGATACTCGTCGAGGCCATGGGACGCGTCAACTTCGGACCCGCGCTCGCCGACCGCAAAGGTCTGCTCGAACCGGTCACGATGCAACACGTAGACGGCTCAGTCTCGTTGCTCGAGCAATGGGACGTCCACCTGTTGCCGATGGATGAAACGTTTATCGCCAACCTCAACGAAGGCTGCACGAACCCGAGCAAACCCGGTCTCTTTTTCAAGGCGAGTGTGCTGCTGACCGAAGTCGGCGACACCTGGCTCGACATGAGCAACTGGACCAAGGGTCTCGTCTGGATCAATGGTCACAACCTGGGACGCTACTGGAACATCGGCCCGCAAAAGCGCCTGTATTGCCCCGCGCCGTGGCTCGTGCAAGGTAACAACGAGGTACTGGTCTTCGACCTCCATCAGATCGACGCGAGGCCGATTCCACTGGCCGATCGCCTGTACTAGCGCGCACGCCTTCTCCCCTTCACCGTTTCGCGGCGGCGACCGGCAGCAGTTCGAGCGTGAGCACTTCGCACGGCGCGAGTTGCACTGCATGCGGTACATCAGCGTCCAGTTGAGCGGGAATGCCGGAAGCCCTTGCACGCCCAACGCCGCGCGCTTCGAATCGTCCCGCCGCCCCATCCGGCAACTCCAGTTGGCACCGCAGGTCGAGCATGAAGCGTTGCGTGCGACTGTGAGGATTGCGCAGCGTCACGATCGACTTGCGCGGCGCCCACGCTGCCCAACCGTAAGCCGCCTGTTCGTCCGGCGCGCCACCAATCCAATGGCTGTCGCGCAGGATGTCGCCGTTTTCGCGCGCCCATCTGGCGGCGCGCGCAAGCTCATCCCAGTCGTGCTCGCCCAGCAGCGCCGGCGTGATGTATAGCTCCTGCAATTGCGTGCCGGTCCCGAAGTACGACCACACTTCGTTGGAGAATGCGTGTGCCGTCGACGTATTGAGGCGTGGATTGCACTGCGCATAGAGGATGCCGTGCAGCATCAGCGAATTGAGCGGAAAGAGCGGACTGCGCTCCACGACGTTGTGATACGTCTGCGTGTCGCGGTAGGTGATCCAGCGCTCGCGGTTCGTGCCGCTTCCCGCCAGGCCATCGTCGCTGCCGCCGCGCCAGATGGAGTCGACATGGCGCAGCCAGAACGGCGACGGATGCGTACCTGTCGTGAGATTGATGAAGGTTTCGGGCTTGGCCGCGCGGATGTCCTCGATCAGTTGAATCGCCGCGTCCCAATCGCTGTCGAACAGGCTGCCAGGAAACACCATGTCGGCATTGCCCGTGCCGTCGAACTTGAATTGATTGACGCCGCCCTTGTCGAGCATGTCCATCACGACCTCATGAAAGCGCCGGTAATACGTCGGACCCGACAACGCGAGACCGTTGTCGATGACCTCATAACCAGCGGCACGTCCTCGCGCTACGCGTTCCTGTTTCGGCGTACCGTAGCCGCCCCACGGCGAAAGCCATATGCCGGGAGCGGCGCGGAATCGCGCGGCAGCGTCGCGCAGCGGAACGAAGCCATCTGGAAATGCGTTGCTGAATTGCCAGCCGCCGCCAAGGTCGTCCCAGCCATCGTCGAACAGAAACGAATCGATCTGTACCCCGCGCACTGCATGCAACTCGTGGCCGATCGTTTCGATGCGTTCAAGCGCCTGTTCCTGCGAATATGGCGTCAGGTAGCCGATGTCGCCCCAGCTGTTGTAGTGCAGAAACGGCCGATACGGGCGGGCGCGTTCCCGCTCCAGATAGATGCCGAAGTCGCGCCGAATCTGGCCGTCACTGGCTACACCTGCCACAGCCGAGTAGACCAGCGTTCTGTTTTTCTGTAGAGGCAACGCGCGATGCAGCGTAGAGCCAAGGGTGTCGCCCTCTACCTGACTTGTCGCCAGCGGATGCTCGAAGCCCAGATAAAAGTTGCCCGCAACGACCGGCGTGCCCTTGCGCTCAGGACTGGCCTTGGCGCCAGCAGCGCGCGTCCGGAGCAATGACACGGCGGTGATCGCTTCGTCCCGAAGAAGCGCCGTAATCGCAAGTTGGACGCGCAGATATCGTGACCCGTCGCGTTGCTCGACGCTCCATTGCACCTTTAGGCGTCCATGAGTATCGACCAGGGAGATGCTCGCGCGCCGCCCTGCGATTCGTTCGCCCTGGCGGGACGCACGCGGGTTGGGTTCGACCGCCGCGTCGCTCACCGGCGCAACGACCTTCATCTCGGCCAGGCCCGTGGTGGTTCCGTCAGCGAGCGCGATCGTGAACGGCGCGATGAGGAGCAGCGTGCGTTTGCGCTCGCAATCGATCAGCGAGAAACCGGCGAGACGTTCGTTCTCGTGTGTCCAGCGCAATGCAATCGCGTCGTTGCCGAATGAGGAGAGATGGCCCGTCGTCTGGAGCACGGGCATGCCGGTTTGCGTAGGCAAAGCATGGTTGGCGCGCATGGAGCACCTGTCTCGGGCCAGAGCAGCAGCAAACAGGGTAACGGCAATGGACCTAGGTGTTCAAGGCACGGCGCGCGCGGGTGAAATTTTCTCATGGGGCGACAGACCGCTCACGCGCGAAGTGGGCGTGGACTGAAGCGACCTTGCTGGCCTGCCCGGCGTGCGGCACCGATCAAATCCGCGCAGGCGGGCGAGTCGGAGCGGGGAAACGCGTAGAAACGTACAACTGGCAACGCGGGCAAGCCTTCTTCGCGACCCAGCAGGCGCAAACCTTCGACTCGCTGACTATCGGCGATGACGGTAACGGCAAAAACCCGAAGCGCCGCGGGACGTCGCCGATGCCATCTTGCAGTTCTGTCGATAAGACTGGGGGCGGCCGTCAAGACTCGAGCGAAATGCATTCACTATGGCGTGCACGTTGTACCGCCGGCCGCGCGAGGACGCGCCGCGTCGATGCGGTCAAAGCCTGATACGTGTCACCAATCGGTAGGCCGCTGCGCATGCCCCACCGATAAAGAACAAGCAGAAACGGATCGACGATCGTATAGCCGCACGGCAACGCTTACGAACACCCGTCGGTGAGCTTGCTTTCGATCTGCGCAAACGCTGTCTCAATCGTCTGTCGAGCGTGTGCGGAAACCGCGGCATGCAACGACACCTCTGCGACGAAGCGCGCGGGTCGCCCATAATGAATCGTCCGGGGTGATGTCTCGTTGACGTCACCACGAGCCTTCCTACCTTTCGCTGCTCTTGCCGCCGACGCCGACCTTGCCGCGCCCGACCTTGCGATGCGGCGCACCGGGGCGCAGCCTTTTCCTGGAACTGGCTGTCATCGTGACGTGCTCCGAAGGGTAGCGGGTCGTTCTGTCCAGTGCGGCTTGATAGGCGCGATGGCCTGGAACGTTGCGCCTGGTAGCTGACATGACTGGCACCTCCTCAGAGAATTCTAGGCCAAAACAGCCCGGCGGTTATGGCGCCTTCCTGAGTACGGTGCGCGTCATTCATGACAACCCGGACCGCCGCACCCGGAAAGCCGGAAAAAGCTGTCGCCGCAGTCCGTCAGCCAGCGCCGTTGCACCCTCAGCGGCGATCCAGTCCAAGCGTCACAACGTTCGTTTTTCCGCAACCATGCTTTCGCCCAGCCCCGCTTCTTCCAGACGGCGGGAAGCAGGACTATACGTCCACGCCTCGACACATCGCCGCGGCCTCTTCCAAAAGGATGTGCAATCAAAGTGGACACCATTCATCGATATCGAATCGGCAGTGCGACCGTGACACGGGTCGCCGACCTCGTTCTTCCTGAGATTCCTTCGGCCTACCTGTTTCCCGATCGGGATCGCTCGATCCTTGCCAACGATCCGCCGCCATGGATCGGCCGCGAGAACGCCTCGCAAGACGGTGAGACGCTCGCGTTGAGCGTGCATAGCTGGGTCGTGCAGACAGAGGGCAAAACCGTCCTGATCGACACGGGTGCCGGCAACGGCAAGCATCGACCGCTGAACCCCGTGTTCGATCAACTCGATACGGCTTACCTGCAGCGCCTTGCGGCAGCCGGCGTCCAGCCGGCCGACGTCGACTTCGTGCTGATCACGCACCTGCACGTCGATCACGTCGGCTGGAACACGGTGCGCAAAGGTGACGCGTGGCGCCCGACCTTCGCCAATGCGACCTACGTGTTCTCGGATGCCGAGTACCGTTTCTATGCCCACGAAGCGCACGTGCAGACACCGAGCGCAGGCGTATTCGAGGACAGCGTGCAGCCGATTATCGATGCGGGCCAGGCCCTGTTGATCGACGCACAAAGCCAGCCCACGCTCGAAGGCCTGGAGGGGTTCACGTTCCATCGAACCAAAGGCCACAGCTTCGACCATCTGTCGATCGGCTTCACTTCCGAAGGGCAGCACGCGCTGTTTTCAGGCGACGTCATGCATCACCCGATTCAGATAGCCAAGCCCGAGTGGAACTCGACTTTCTGCGAGTTTCCCGACGATGCCGAGCGCTCGCGGCTCTGGGCGCTGAACCACGCTGCGGACCGGCACTCGCTGTTCTTCAGCAGTCATTTCCCCGGAACGTCCGTGGGCGTGGTCGAAAGGCAGGCCGGCGGTTTCGTCTGGCTGCCCCGCTGAACCTCTGCACCAGAGAGCAAACATCATGGCAACCCAAGCACAGATTGAATCCCGCGACTTCATGATCCCGAGCGATACGCCCGAGATCGAGCTTCACATCCGCAACAAACGGCCGGCAGGCCGCACCGACTTTGGTGAAGCACGCACCGTGATGTTGATGCACGGCGCCACCTACGGATCCGGCAGCCTCTACGACACGCCGATCGGCGGTTATTCGTTTATGGACTACCTCGCTCGCGCTGGCTTCGATATTTACGCCGTGGATGCGCGCGGCTATGGTGAGTCGACACGACCACCGCAAATGCGTGTCGCCGCTGCGCAGAGCGAGCCGCTGGGGCGTACCGAATCCGGCTTGCGCGACTTCACGAGCGCCGTGAACTTCGTGCTGCGCACTTCAGGCATCGCGCGTATCAATGTAATCGGAATGTCCTGGGGCGGCAGCGTGAGTGGCGCATTCACCGCCCGCAACGGTCACAAGGTTCGCAGGCTCGGGCTCGTCGCGCCACAGTGGGTCAGCGACAAGCCCGTCCCACTGGACCCAGGTGGCCCGCTGGGTGGTTACCGGGTGGTGCGCGCGGCCGATGCGCGCGAGCGCTGGGTCAATGCCGCCCCCGAGTGGAAGCGCAGCACACTGATACCGGATGGTGGCTTCGAAGCATGGCTCGACAATACGGTTCGCACGGAGCCCGACGAGGCGTTGCGCGAGAACCAGTCGATCCGTGTCGCGAACGGGCCGATTCAGGACATTCGCGAGTACTGGGGAGCAGGTAAGGCGTTTTATGACCCGGGCCACATCGAAGTGCCGGTCCTGCTGATTCATGGAGAATGGGATGTCGACGTGCCGCTCGCGCTTGCGCAGGATTACTTCGCGCATCTGAGCGGGTCGCCGGACAAGCGTTGGCTCGAACTGGGCGAAGCAACCCACATGCTCATGCTCGAGAAGAACCGGGGGCACGCATATCAGGCATTGGTCAGCTTCCTGAGCGAGGCTTGATGGCGGCGCAAGCGTACCGGCGACCGACGCTTACGACACGCTTTCGGCGCCTGCGTCGTGCGAGAATGCCTCAGCACATCGCATGCATCCTCGCACGACGCAAATATCCATATCGACCCGCGACCCGCATGCATCCCAATCTGACAGGACTAGTGCATGGATAAGCTGGCCGCAATGCAGACCTTCGTTCGTGTCGTCGATTCAGGCACCTTTACGCGTGCTGCAGACCTCATGAATGTGCCCAAATCGTCCGTCACGCGCCTCATACAGGAACTCGAAAAAGAACTGGGGGTGCGGCTGCTGCAACGTACAAGTCGTCAACTCACGCTGACGCAAGAAGGCCAGATCTATTACGAGGGCTCGATTCGCGTGCTTGACGAGGTTGGCTCGCTTGATGGCAGCGTCCTGAGCGCAACCCGTTCGCCGAAGGGAAAAATCAGGGTGGAACTGCCCGGCTCGTTGGCGTACCAATTGGTCGTCCCGGCCATGCCGGACTTCTTTGCGCGCTATCCCGATGTGCAGGTCGAGCTGAGCGTCGGTAACCGGTCGGTTGATCTCATCGCCGAGAACCTTGACTGTGTTCTCCGTCTCGGGCCATTACTCAGCGACTCCCTGATCGCGCGCTCGGCCGGTACGCTGCCGCTCGTGACGTGCGCGTCGCCCGCCTACATTCAGCGCTACGGCCAACCGCGCGAGCCCGCGGACCTCATGCAAGGCCATACGATCGTCCGCATGAATTCGCCGCGCTCGGGGCGAGACTTCGTCTTCCAGCTCCATCGGGACGAACAGCTCTTCGAAATCCACGGCAGTCATCGGTTAAGTGTCAACGACTCGAGCGCCGCGCTAGCGGCTGGACTTGCAGGGCTCGGCGTACTCACCACCTATGCGTTCCTCGTCACCCCGCACCTTCGCTCTGGCGCCCTCGTGCGCCTCTTTCCCGATTGGCGCGGCGATGACGTCGCTGTGCACGTTGCCTATTCGGCCAATCGGCACCTCGCCTCCAAGGTGCGCGTATTCGTCGAATGGGCGATAGAACTTCTCAGGGCAAGCGAACCCGCGTAACTCTTCGGGTCGTCACGCAGACAATCGCCGATGATTTGCACCTCCTCAGAGGATTCCAGGCCGAAACAGCCCGGCGGTTGTGCCGCCTTCCTGAGTACGCTGTAGTCCAACCCGCGACAAGGCGGTCGGCAAGTCGGCATCGAATCGTGACGTCGGGGTGCCACATGTGAGGCAGTTCAAGCGCAGCGCCAATTGCCTGTGTCCTTTGGGATTACCGTCAGCTCATCTTTCGGAATTCGGGTCGGTCTGCCAATGTAGGGGAAAGCACTGCCGTAGTAACGAATCTCGACGGGTATCTGTTCGGGCTCGAGTATCTCGGATACAAACGCGGGAGTCTGCATCTGATGATCGCATGCTCGCATTTCTACGTCACCCCAAACTGCTGCAAATCTGTCTCCCTCCCACGTCGAAATCAACCTGGCAGTATCCAGCGTGCCTGCTCGCTTTATCACGTCACCGATCCACAGAATCGCGCTTACCACGATGAGGTCCGGATATTTGTAACTGATCGGGGCGTCTGGATAGTAATCGCGCCATTCCCGGATGTCCGCCATGTTTTCCGGTGTATCGAGCGTTGTGTGATAAACGTTCGCGGTGATATGACCGACCGCCGCGTCCTTCACTGCTTGCAATACTGTCGGATCGCTGAGAAAGTATCCGCCCGTCTTCACCTTCCAGCCCAAGGACTTCCCTTGTTGGAGCAGCAGGCGCAGATCTTGGCCCCAGTCCCCCGTAATAACGACTTCGGCACCGGAAGCCATGATCTTGGTGACGTACGGACCGAAATCCTGAACTTTTTGAAGCGGGTGGTATTCATCTGCGACAATGCTCTGATTGGGCGCCTTCATCTTGTCGAATGCCTTTTTGAAGCCCTCCGCGCAAGCGTGTCCGAAATTGTAGTCCTGGTTCAGAAGATAGAATCTCGTGGGCTTGTGGTTCGCCATTCTGGTGAAGTAGAAAGCGAGTATTCTCGAGTGCATATCGGTGTTCAGGCAGCACCGAAAGGTCGTGTCTAGGAACTCTTCGCCCGTCAGTTCAGCCGCCTCAGAAGCGTATGTGACGAATAGCTTTCGATTCAGATTGGCAACCTGAGAAACCGCCTTCGCCACAGCCGATCCCGGCCCCACCGCAAGAACGTCCACCTTCTCACGATAGAGCAGATCATTCGCGCGACGAGTCGCGACGTCAGGTTTGAGTTCACTATCCGCGGCTACAATCTCCACCTTCCGCCCAAGCACCCCGCCGGTCCGATTCAGCTTGTAGGCGCCGAATCTGGCGGCCGCGACGAAAGCCCCTCCCACATAGGCTACCGGTCCCGACAGCGGTTCGATCACACCAATCTTGATGGGACTGGTCTGACTCCAGACAGGGCGCGCGGCAATCCACGGTCCGACAGCAACGGCGCCAGCCGCAGCGACGCCTCTGACAAACGTGCGCCGACCAGTTCGAATGTTCATGCTTAGCCTCGCTGAAGACGCAGTCACCAACACTAAGTGCGTATATTTATAACTCCAGATATCGCTTTCTGACCTGCTCGTCCGCGATCAAATCCACTGAGCTACCAGCAAAGACTATACGTCCCTTCGACATCACATAAAAGCGGTTTCCGAGCGACAGTGCGAGCCCCATCGTCTGATCGACCAGCAAAATGGCTGTGCCATCGTGATGGGCAGCGCTGAGTATTCTCTCGACTTGCGTGACGATTGCGGGAGCGAGTCCCTCGGTTGGCTCGTCTACCAATAGCAAGCTTGGGTTGCCCATTAGCGCTCGGCCCGTGCAGAGCATTTTCTGTTCGCCGCCGGACAACGTACCGGCTCGCTGGGCATTCCGCTCTCGCAGCCGCGGAAAGAACTCGTAGATGCGTTCCAAGGTCCAGCGATTCCCGTTCGAGCCGCTGTTTGACGGTGGCGCCTCTTTCATTCCCATCAGAAGATTTTCCTTCACGCTGATAGTCGGAAAGATACGGCGTTCCTCCGGCACATATCCAAAACCCAGCCTCGCAATGGAGTGAGCCGGCAAATTGGTTATGTTTTTGCCATTAAAGACCACTGAGCCTGACGCCAGCTTGACGAGTCCCATCATGGACTTCAGTGTCGTCGACTTGCCGACACCATTGCGGCCCAAGAGACAAACAACTTCACCATCCTCGACCATCAGAGACGCGCCTTGAAGAATGTGCGACCTTTCATAGTAGGCGTGCAACTCCGTGGCTTGCATCATGATCTTCTTCCCGCGCGAAAGTCCGACCCGAGGTACGCTGACTGGACATCCTTGCTATGACGTATCTGATCCGGTGTACCGCACGCGAGCAACGTACCATGGTGAAGTACGCTAATGCGGTCGGCGACTGCGAAAACGACGTCCATGTCATGCTCGATCATCACCAGCGTCCTGTTCTTGCTTATCTGACGAATCAACTCAACGGCTCTCTGTGATTCGTCGACGTCGAGACCTGCGGTCGGTTCATCGAGCAGAACCAATTGAGGAGACGTCGCGATGGTGAGCGCGATCTCAAGCTGTCTCTGTTCGCCGTATGAAAGCGCGCATGCCGGCGTGTCGCGTCGCTCGATTAGTCCCAGCAATCCGAGAACATGATTTGTCTCCCAGGCTGCGGATTCCTGATGATCGACGACGTGCCAGAAATCGAGTCGGCTGCCGCGGCGGGATAAAACAGCACTTCGCACGGACTCGAAGACAGTCAGGCGCGGAAAAGTGTTGATACTTTGGAAGGAACGAGCAACACCCAGGCGGGCGATACGATAGGGAGACATCCGCGTGATGTCCTTTTGTTTATAAAAAATTCCCCCTTTCCTTGGATGCAAGCGCCCGCTGATGATATTGAACAACGTCGTCTTGCCTGCGCCATTCGGTCCGATGATCGCGTGCCGCTCGCCCGGGAAGATCTTCAGGTCGATTCCTCCCAACACATGAAACCCCGAAAAATCGTGCTGAATTTTGCGGAGTTCGAGCGTGGGGTTCATGGCTGTTCTCGCCTGGGCGAACGCCACATTCCGATCAGGTGCTGGATTGGACCCGTCTGTCCGACGATGCCAACTAAACCGGTGCGCATGAACAGTATTAACAGGACGAACAGCAGACCGACCACGAACGGCCAGTGTTCAGTGATACTCGACAGCCAGTTTTGTAACAGAATATAAGCTGCTGCACCTAATAGAGGCCCGACAAGCGTTCCCATACCGCCGAGAAGCGCGATCAACACCACCTCGGCACTGGTATTGAAATCCAGTGCTTCGGGCGAAACAAGTTCTTGAAAGCTCGCAAAAAGTCCGCCCGCGACCGCCGCAAAAGAAGATGCAATGCAGAACACGATCAACCTTGTGGCAAAAACATTGTAGCCAAGCAATGCAGCCCGCTCGTCGTTTTCGCGCACCGTCACTGCGGCGTTTCCCAATGGTGTGCGGGTGATGTGCCATATCGCGGCAATGCACAGCATCACTACCGTCAGTTCAAGCCAATAAAAGTGCTGTGGCTCGTTCATGTGCAAGAGAAGTCCGCCGGGCAAGCGCAAATCCGGAGGACGAACGCTCAGGCCGTCGTCGCCCCTCGTCACGGCCCGCCATTTCAGTGCGACTGCAAAGAGAAATTGACTAAAGGCCAGCGTGAGCATCGAAAAAGACGTCCCTCGAGAACGAACGCAAAAGACTCCCACGACGATCCCCAAAAATGCGCTAGCGAGCGCGCAACCAATCAACGTCAGTGGAACTGGAACGGCACCGAGGAACTTCCATGTCAGACCGGCCGCGTAACCACCTATTCCGAATGCGGCTGCATGACCGAAAGAAAGCATTCCGCCAAACCCGAACAGAAGATTGAAGGAGGCAGCAAAGAGGCCAAAGTAAAGTATCTCTATGACAAGTCGCAGCGAAGCGATGTCCAGAATCAGAGGTAAAAGGTAGAGCGCCATGAGCGCTGAAATCCATCCCGCGAGCAGGATCACGGCATCTTCCCCAATAGACCTTGTGGCCTGACTATCAGCACTGCCGCCATCAGAAGAAATTGGAAAACAAGCGCGAACTGTGGAACGAAAAGTATCCCGAATGACTGTATCTCACCGATCAAAATGGAAGATATCAACGCTCCAGAGAGCGATCCGAATCCGCCGATTACGACAACGACAAAAGTATCTACAAGAATTGCCTGTCCCATCGATGGTTCGACCTGCAGGAAGGGAGCCGCAACCACCCCAGCGATAGCAGCGAGAGCAGAACCCAAGCCAAAAACCGTGGTCATCACCAGACCCGTATTGACACCCAGCGCACTTACCATTTCTCGATCCGAGACGCAGGAAAGAATGACGATGCCAAGCCGCGTCCGGTTGAGGACAATCCCCAGAAGCACGCAAATCAGACCTGAGAATGCGAGAATAAACAGGCGATATGTCGGGTATCGTCCGCCCAACAGGGGAATCGATCCGGCCAGAAGCGAGGGCGTTGGAACCTCCAACGTGTAGCTGCCCCAGATCCACCGCGTTGCTTCGGAGATCATGTAAAACAGACCGAGAGTCAAAAGCAATTCACGCTCGTGTCCATGGCCGCGAATGCGTCGCAATAGGCCGTATTCAACTGCCGCACCGAGTAATCCCACCGCTATAGGGGCGATTAGCAGAGAAAGCCAAAAGTTCTCTGTGATCGCGACGATCGCATAGGCGAGGTAAGCGCCCAACATATGGAAGGCCGCATGAGCGATATTTAAAACCCGCAGCAACCCGAAGATAAGTGTCAGTCCGGACGCAACCAAAAAGAGCAGCATCCCATAGACCAGACCGTGCAAGGCCTGCATTGTGTAGAGACTGATCATGTCACCAGTGACCGATCTTCAACCGGTCATCGTGCGGATGAAGCGTCGAACTTCATAGCCTCCTCCATTCAGTGACGGCGTTTTATCCTGTATTGGCCGAATGTCACTCTATAGATAAATCGTGGCGACTGGAATGAGTCGGTTAATCGTAAGGTTCAGAATCGGCGGGGCGCAAGTCGACGACCTTTTTGGTTGCCAACAGCATCGACAAAAGCCTTAAGCGTTCTAAGCATGATAGTTGATGAGTTCGGCAAACGAGTGCGGTTTGGAAGTCGAAATCCGCCACTTCGGTGAAATGCTTCGAGACCGGATGTGCTCCATCACTCTTCGTTTCGATCGCCAATTTGAATCATGTCTTCCACTAAAAGGTGATCTTGCGCATAACGGACCGTATCGGGTAGCGCGATGCACGCTTGCGTCCGAAAAGGCATCAAATACTGGCGGCAAGGTCGCTAGAGTCATATGCTCCATCAATGGATGACTCGGACAAGGATAGTCAGGGAGGCGTCGACTCACACGACGATTGGCCGAATGAACGCCGAAAATTCCGCGAAATTCATCACGACGCCGGACTCCATCAGCGACGCCATCGTATCTGTACTGCACTACCCCGGATTCGACATCGATAAAGGGCGCGGCGAACTGCGCGTCGAGGGACGCCCTATTGCCCTCAGACCCAAGACCTTTGCGCTATTGCTGCGTCTGGCGCAGCACCCCGGTCGCCTGCTCGGCAGAATAGAGCTCATCGAGGCCGTGTGGCGCGACGTTATTGTCACTGACGATTCTCTGGTGCAGTGCATCGGTGAATTGCGCGCGGCGCTGGGCGATCGAAGTCAGCAGTTAATTCGGACGGTGCCGCGCCGGGGCTACATTTTTGACGTCCGGCCGGTCGGGTCGTTTTCCGACGAAGGCGCGGACCTGACGGCACCTTCACCATCGCTCGCGCTCAATGGCGGCATCGGCGTGCCGCAATCGGTTCGGGAAGGAGCGCCGAGGCAGTCTTCTGATTTCGTCGATACGGCTGTCAGAAGAGCAGTCCCTTCGAACACAGAGTCGGCTGGGGAAGAGCGCACTTCCCTGACGAGGTCCGCACGGGCGACCGGCAATCTGCCGGCCCAGATGCCACCGCTCTATGGGCGGGCGGAAGACATTGCCTCGTTGACGCGTTTGCTGCAGAGCTCCCGTGTCGTCAGTGTGGTGGGCCCCGGGGGCATCGGCAAGACACGGCTGGCGCAGGCCGTGGCGCGCCGGCTGCACCGCGACTATGCAGACGGCGCCTGGATTGTCGAACTGGCTTCGCTGGCAGACGGCGAGTTGCTCGTGCCGACCGTGGCGCGCGTGCTGGGCCACCAGATCGCGCTCGAAGCCGGTGGGCTCAAGTCTCTGGTGCGGCTGATCAGGGATCAGCGACTGCTGCTGGTGCTGGACAACTGCGAGCACCTGCTCGAACAGGCAGCGGAACTGGTCGCGCAGATCGTGGCCGCTGCACCGGGCGTGCGGGTGCTGGTCAGCAGTCAGGAACCGTTGCATATCGATCAGGAGCAGATCTTTCGGCTCGACGCGCTGGCCGTGCCCGCGAGCGCCGACGCGACCGTCGCGCTGGGTTTTGGCGCGATTCAGCTGTTCGTTGCGCGCGCCCAGGCCGCCGATCCGAAGTTCACGGTCGACAGCGGCAACGTGTGCGATGTGGTCGAGATCTGTCGGCGGCTCGACGGGATTCCGCTGGCGATCGAGTTCGCCGCGGCGCGGGGGGCGCTCCTCGGCGTGCATGGGCTGAGGCTGCGGCTCGACGAGCAGTTGCGGCTGCTGGCGGGCGGGAATCGAACCGCACTGCCCCGCCATCAGACTTTGCGGGGGGCGCTGCAGTGGAGTTATGGGCTGCTGACGGCGCCCGAGCAGACCGTGTTCGACCGGCTCGGCGTGTTCATGGGCAGTTTCCCGCTCGAAGCCGCACAGCGCGCGGCGAGCGACCAGGCAATCGATAGCTGGGCAGTCATTGATCACCTGGCCTCGCTCGTGGACAAATCGCTCGTGATGGTTGAAGGCGGCGGGATGCCGCGCTACCGGCTGCTCGAAAGCAGCCGGGCCTTTGCCCTGGAGCGGCTTGCCCTCACTGGTGCGCTCGATGCGACGCGCCGGCGCCACGCCGAAGCGCTGGCGGAGAACCTGACCGGAGACGATCCCTTCGAGGAGCCTCTGGCGCGGATGCGTCGCATCGCGCCAGACCTGGACAATGTGCGCGCGGCCGTGGCGTGGGCACTTGGACCGACGGGCGATCGCCAGATCGCGGTCGAGCTTGCCGCTGCCACGGACAGGCTATGGGATGCACGAGGTTTCAACGACGAAGGCGCGCGGCTGTACCGCACGATCGAGCCCTGGGTGGACGAGTCGATGCCGCCTCGACTCGCGGCGCGCTTCTGGTTTGCCGTCGCGGATCTCCGCATGCGCACGGAGCTAAAGCGCGAGGTCGCTTCGGCGCTCAAGGCGGCTCGACTCTTTCAAAGCCTGAACGACCGGTTCGGAGCCTTCAGGTCCCTGACGGTGGCCGCGCATCAGTTTGCCTTCCTGGCCGATCGCGAAGCGGCGAAGGCAGCGCTGACCGAGGCGGAAGCCCTGTTTGACGATGCGTGGCCATCGTGGCTGCGAACGTCCGTCGCGTATTGCAGAGCGGTTTTCGCCTATCACATCGACCGCAAGCCGGATCAGGCAAGAAGGATTGCCCAAGCGGCGTTGCAAGGCCATCGTTGTGGCGACAGTTTCTACGGAGACCGCTGTGAAACTATGCTTCCCGTTTGCGACTTGATGGAAGGCGACTTTGCTTCTGCGTTGCGGCGATGTAACGATATTCTCGACCGATTGAGGGTGACAGAGACTGTCCACCTGCAGTTGCACATCCTCCTTACGCGCGGCGCGGCGCTCGTCTATCTCGGCGACTTCAAGGCGGCTGAACTTGCATTGCAGAGCGCGTGCACGCTGTCGATGCATGCAAGCGGTCTGATGACCCATCCCTACTGTTATGTGGCGCATTTACTCGCGCGGCAGGGCCGCCTTGCCGACGCCGCGAGGACGATTGCCTGGATTGACAACCGTCAACTGCAGGCAGACCTTGGTTACCGCGATTGGATACCGCCGGCTGCGGCGTCCAGCTACAAGGAAGCGCGAGCCATTGTCGACTCATCATTCACGCGTGAGGAGCGCGATCGATTTGCCAGCGAAGGTGCACGGCTCAATGTCGAGCAAGTCACAGCGATGGCATTTCCGGGACGATAGGACGAAAGTGGCACGATAGATGCGGGCTCTGCGCGCGTTCACGAAGGGAGTGGCGGTGTCCATGCCATCATCCCGGTCAGACCCAGCCGGGTCAGTAGCACCGAACAACGGTGGTCAGGGAGGCGTCGACTCGCACGACGATGGGCGAATGAACGAGGGAAAATCTCAGAAATTCATCACGACGCCGGACTCCGTCAGCGACGCCATCGTATCTGTACTGCACTACCCCGGATTCGACATCGATATAGGGCGCGGCGAACTGCGCGTCGAGGGACGCCCTATTGCCCTCAGACCCAAGACCTTTGCGCTATTGCTGCATCTGGCGCAGCACCCCGGTCGCCTGCTCGGCAGAATAGAGCTCATCGAGGCCGTGTGGCGCGACGTTATTGTCACTGACGATTCTCTGGTGCAGTGCATCGGTGAATTGCGCGCGGCGCTGGGCGATCGACGCCAGCAGCTGATTCGAACAGTGCCGCGGCGGGGCTATATTTTTGACGTCCAGCCAATCGGGTCGACTTCTCGCGAAGGTCTGGACCAGAGGACCTCTTCACAGCCGCGGACCTTCGATGGGTTGGCTGGAGAAGGCAGCACTTTCCTGACGAGGTCCGCACGGGCGACCGGCAATCTGCCGGCCCAGATGCCACCGCTCTATGGGCGGGCGGAAGACATTGCCTCGTTGACGCGTTTGCTGCAGAGCTCCCGTGTCGTCAGTGTGGTGGGCCCCGGGGGCATCGGCAAGACACGGCTGGCGCAGGCCGTGGCGCGCCGGCTGCACCGCGACTATGCAGACGGCGCCTGGATTGTCGAACTGGCCTCGCTGGCAGACGCTCAGCTGCTCGTGCCGACCGTGGCGCGCGTGCTGGGCCACCAGATCGCGCCCGAAGCCGGTGGGCTCACGTCGCTGGTGCACCTGATCAGGGATCAGCGACTGCTGCTGTTGCTGGACAACTGCGAACACCTGCTCGAACAGGCAGCGGAACTGGTCGCGCAGATCGTGGCCGCTGCACCGGGCGTGCGGGTGCTGGTCACCAGTCAGGAACCGTTGCATATCGATCAGGAGCAGATCTTTCGGCTCGACGCGCTGGCCGTGCCCGCGAGCGCCGACGCGACCGTCGCGCTGGGTTTTGGCGCGATTCAGCTGTTCGTTGCGCGCGCCCAGGCCGCCGATCCGAAGTTCACGGTCGACAGCGGCAACGTGTGCGATGTGGTCGAGATCTGTCGGCGGCTCGACGGGATTCCGCTGGCGATCGAGTTCGCCGCGGCGCGGGGGGCGCTCCTCGGCGTGCATGGGCTGAGGCTGCGGCTCGACGAGCAGTTGCGGCTGCTGGCGGGCGGGAATCGAACCGCACTGCCCCGCCATCAGACTTTGCGGGGGGCGCTGCAGTGGAGTTATGGGCTGCTGACGGCGCCCGAGCAGACCGTGTTCGACCGGCTCGGCGTGTTCATGGGCAGTTTCCCGCTCGAAGCCGCACAGCGCGCGGCGAGCGACCAGACAATCGATAGCTGGGCAGTCATTGATCACCTGGCCTCGCTCGTGGACAAATCGCTCGTGATGGTTGAAGGCGGCGGGATGCCGCGCTACCGGCTGCTCGAAAGCAGCCGGGCCTTTGCCCTGGAGCGGCTTGCCCTCACTGGTGCGCTCGATGCGACGCGCCGGCGCCACGCCGAAGCGCTGGCGGAGAACCTGACCGGAGACGATCCCTTCGAGGAGCCTCTGGCGCGGATGCGTCGCATCGCGCCAGACCTGGACAATGTGCGCGCGGCCGTGGCGTGGGCACTTGGACCGACGGGCGATCGCCAGATCGCGGTCGAGCTTGCCGCTGCCACGGACAGGCTATGGGATGCACGAGGTTTCAACGACGAAGGCGCGCGGCTGTACCGCACGATCGAGCCCTGGGTGGACGAGTCGATGCCGCCTCGACTCGCGGCGCGCTTCTGGTTTGCCGTCGCGGATCTCCGCATGCGCACGGAGACGAAGCGCCAGGCCGCTTTGGCACTCAAGGCGGCTCGACTCTTTCAAAGCCTGAACGACCGCTTCGGTGTCTTCAGTTCCTTGATGGTTGCAGCGCTCCAGTTTGCCATGCTGGCCGATCGCGACGCGGCGAAGGCAGCACTGGCCGAGGCAGAAGCCCTGTACGACGACGCATGGCCGTCGTGGTTGCAAACTTACACCGATTGGTGCAGAGCGGCTTGCGCATACTATATCGATGGCACTCCGGACGAAGCAGGAAGACTGGCCAATGCGGCATTGCAGGGGCATCGCCGTGGCGACAGCTTCTTCGGAGACCGCTGCGAATTTTTGCTGGCCGCCTGCGACTTGATGGCGGGCGACTTTGCTTCCGCATTGCGGCGATGTAACGATGTTCTCGACAGCGCCAGCGTGACCGGAAGTGTCCACCTGCGGTCGCAAATCCTCGTTGTACGCGGCGCGGCGCTCGTTTATCTCGACGACATCGCAACGGCTGAGCTTGAATTGCGCAGCGCTTGCACGCTGTCGATGCATGCGGATGGTCCGATGACCTGTCCCTACTGCTACGTAGCGCATTTGCTGGTGCGGCAGGGCCGTCTTGCCGACGCCGCGAGGACAATTGCCTGGATTGACAGGCGCCTGCTGCAGGCAGACCTTGGTTACCGCGATTGGATACCTCCGCATGCGGTGTCCAGCTACGAGCATGCGCGAGACATTGTCGACTCATCATTCACGCGTGAGGAGCGCGATCGATTTGCCAGCGAAGGTGCACGGCTCAATGTCGAGCAAGTCACAGCGATGGCATTTCCGGCGCGATAGAACAAAAAGCGGCGCGGCAGATTCAGCCTCCTTGCACCGAAAACCGCGGTTATCCGCGCCCGCCTGAAGCACAAATCATCTTCCACCAATCCAAGCGAGTGCCTTCAATACGCCGTCGTCGTGGTCACATCTTTCGGCGCAATTTCGGCGTTGATTCGGCATACCTTCGTGCGACCTGACCCCGCCGTGCCTACGCTGCTCTTGCCAGCGAACTCGCATCTTGCAACGAATCGCGCATGGATGCGGCGACTGCCGCGTCATTAATGGCGGCGGCGCGCGACTAATCCCCATACCGGGCCCTCGCGCAACGCGTATCCAGCGTATTCGACCGGAATTCAACCGCTTGCGCACTGCCGCTACGCAAACGGTTTGTCGTCATGAGCGGCACATCAGTCTCGACGCGAATCAATCTCGTCGAACTTGCAGGAGACGCATCATGAATTACGCACTGAAGGTGGCCTTGGCCTGCACAGCCGCTACTATGGTGGCAGGCGTCGCGTTTGCTCAGGGGAGCGGAAATGGCAATGGTGGAAGCGGCGGAGGTAGCGCGCATGGCGCGGCAACTTCCGGCATGACGCGTAACGGAGACCCCGTGTCGAGCCCGTTGGATGCGATACCGGGCAAGAATGAACTCGGCAAGAACGAGCCCGATACGCCCTCGATGCCGCCGAACGATGCCCTAAATACAGCGAAGAGCGGTCAATAAGGCGATTGTCCGGTCATGCGACGGCTGACGGAAGTGTCACTGGCCGGCGCCGTCACAGGAGTGTTTTGCTTGCAGCAAGGGGGCATTGCCATCTTTTCTGCAAGCATCACCCACACTATCTCTATTCAAACCAAGTATCTATTACAGTTCTATGGAGCCCGCAATGTAGTACGAGTTTCGAGAAGTAGTCAACGGAGCAGGGAAAATGAAATCAACGTTAACAAAATTGGCATTGGCCGCATCCATGACTGTTTCCGCCGGCGCGACATTGGCCCAGACGTTCGATATGCCTCGGCACGGTAGCACGACCTATACGAATTACGCTATCAACCACGAACTGGCCACCATCGACATGGGCGATCAAGGGTCTAGTTTGCTGATCGAGGGGTTCGGGACCACGCGCAATTCAGTCGGAGAAAAACCTTTCGATCGTATGTCGGTTCACTGCCTTTTCTATGAAAGCGCTAGAAGCGGCAAATATGAAGTGAAGGGTGCTTGCACCGAAACTGATGTGGACGGTGACAAGATCAACCTCACCTTCGAAACGGACACTCAAACTTTGACCGGAGGTACCGGCAAGTACAAAGGAATTAGCGGCACGGGGACGTTCTCGGGACAACTGTTGCACCCACCCGCCATCGGCACGCATGCGGTCGAGGTGCATAACAAGATCACCTGGAAGATGAATTAGCGATATGCGCCGACCCATATGGCCGACTCCGAAACTGGTTCCGCTCGCAGACATCCTGCACGAGCAGCCGCGTCAGGTGGCATGTCCGAGGTTCGCTATCTACGTTGGTTGATCCCGGCCAATCAGCCGTACCTGGATGTTCGGCTGCGCCAGACGACGCGTAGTCGTCGATCGAAGCGACGATCCCCATGCGTACGGTACCTTCCACTTCAAGCGCGTTCTTGACGCTTATTGCGAACACATCAGGTCAGGAAACAAGGTCAGCGGCCCATTATTTCTGATTATTGGCACTGAGCGGATTTGCTGTAGTGAATGCGATCGCCATATCAGCCGGGCTTGCCTTTGTGAATATCAATAGCTACTCGGCCGTGGTGCGATACATGCGGCGGCACCGCTCTTGACGTTGGCTTCTTGTCGAATGATCATAGCCTCTGCTGGCTGCATCGAACTTCTGTCAGTCGCACCTTCAGGAACGTTGATACCCGTGCGTAGTCATTGTTGGGAGACGTGTAATGACCTACCCGTCCCAGTCCATTGTTCAATGGACGAAAGACAACGCGAAACAGCTTCTTCCCGATGCGGTTTTCCTCAGCTTGCTACACCGGAAGCGTATCGGGCGCTTCCCTAAACTATTTCACCCCACAACCTACAACGAGAAAATCCTGCTACGTTGCTTGCGGCCGGACTCGCGATACAGCGCGTTGACGGACAAACTGACCGTGCGCGATTACGTCAGAGAAAAGATCGGTGAGAAATACCTTATCCCCATCATCTCCGCACCCTCGGACTTTACGCAGAATGTTTTCGACATGTTGCCGAATTCCTTCGTCATGAAGGCAAATCATGGAAACAATTTTGTAGAAATCGTCCGGGACAAGTCGCAGCAG
Source organism: Paraburkholderia sp. JPY419 (assembly GCF_050435705.1). Taxonomy (NCBI): domain Bacteria; kingdom Pseudomonadati; phylum Pseudomonadota; class Betaproteobacteria; order Burkholderiales; family Burkholderiaceae; genus Paraburkholderia; species Paraburkholderia sp. JPY419. The sequence goes on from NZ_JBNDKV010000001.1 coordinate 1,050,024, forward strand.
AGTTTTGAACATCTCCAGCTCCTCGCCAGCCAATGGCTCTCCACCAATTTCTACAGAAATGCGCGGGAACGGCACTACCGAGGAATTCAGCCACGCATTTACTTCGAGAGTCTGCTGCTCGACGAGCACGGCATGATTCCAGCCGACTACAAGGTTCACTGCTTTGCGAACGGATCGGGGCGACCTGTGATGTTTATCTTCGTGATCTCAGACCGTTTCGGAAGTAATACGCGCGGCGACACATACGACGCACAATGGAACCGTATCGACCTCGAGTTTGCTCCCTACGTTCGCAGCACGAGACCGGCACCGCGGCCGAACAATCTGGAGTTGTTGCTTGATACGGCGGCGCTTTTGTCCGAGGGTTTCGATTATGTACGCGTCGACCTGTACTCACCATCTGACCGGGTGTTCTTCGGCGAACTCACCTTTACGCCGGGGGCCGGCGTAAGTCCCATGCTACCCGATCGTGTCGATTATGAATGGGGACGTCTTCTGACATGATGTATGTGCGATAGCCAGAACCGCGCCCTGAGCTCCGGCTGGTACGACGGTCACCCGGCTGCCGAAGATGCGCGGCAGCTGATGGTCGTGACGGCGTTCCGCTTCATTCGCCTGGCGGCCGGCTGTGACTGCCAGGCCCATTAGCGGCATGCAGCTCTGTTAGTCGATGGACGCGCGCCCTTCACGGGCCAATTTTCGCCGCTAGCGTCCTTCCTCCATCAAGCCTTTTTAACTCGATCGGCGCCATGGGTTGCCGGGTGGTCTGTCGGTTTCGCCCACTTGTTCCATAAGCTCATATTACAATGCCGGGCTAAAAACGCCGCCCGGTACGGCGGCACACAGACCATCACGCTCAATGTCGACCCAGCTTTCGCATCCTCCGTCGCTCGCCTCGGCCTCCGACCAACCTGCCGCCGCAGGCATCGCATCACTCGGCTGGCTGCTACCCTTCCACGCAGTCGTCTGGACTCTCGCCGCCTGGCTCGCGCGCGGCAATCTGGACATCCAGGGCGACATGGTCGAGACCTACGTCTGGGGCATCGAGTGGCAGGCCGGTTACGCAAAGCACCCGCCGCTTTCGTCGTGGGTCGCAGCGGCCTGGTTCAGCGTGTTCCCGCATACGGATCTCGCGTATTTCGCGCTGTCGGCGGTGAACGTGCTGGTCGGCCTCGCCGGGATCGTCGCGCTCGCCGGCCGCTTCGTGCCGCGCCAGATCGCGATCTTCGCCGGGCTTGCGATGGCGGTATCGCCGCTTTACTCGAATCTCGCCATCAAATTCAATCCGAACTCGATCCTGTTGTCGGTCTGGCCGTGGACCGCCTACTTTTTCGTCCGCTACGCGCAACCGGGCAGCCGCCTCGCGCGCAGCGGCGCGGCGCTCGGTCTCGGAGCGTGCGCGGCGCTTGCGGTGCTGGGCAAGTACTTCACGATCGTGCTGCTGCTCGGGCTGTTGCTGGCATTGCTCGCGCGCCCCGCATGGCGTGCGCGCCTCGTCAGCGTCGATTCGCTGCTCGCGGTGGCGGCCGGCGTCGCCGTGCTGGCCCCGCACGTCCACTGGATGATGGTCAATCATTTCCCGACGCTCGAGTATGCCGCGCAACGCACCGGCGGCACCCTGCTCGCCGCGGTCGGGCGCTTTGGCATCTACACGCTCGCGCAGATCGGCTATCTCGCGCTCAGTTTCGTTTTCGTGCTGTTGATGGTGCGCTCCCGCGGGGCTGCGCGGCTGATGGCGCTGAGCGTCGTTCGGCCCGCGTCGCACCCGGATCTCTGGTGGCTCGCGCTGGGGCCGCTGTTCGCCGTGGGCGTGCTGTCCGTGACCGGCAAGACGCAGATGGCCTCGGTCTGGGGCATGGCGCAGTGGTTCGCGATCGTGCCGCTCTGGCTTGCCGTGCTCGCGCAAGCCCGCGTCGAGTTCGCGCCGCGGCGCGCGATACGCGCGATGGCGGTTTACTGGGCGCTGGTGCTCGCGGTGTCGGCAGTGGTCGGCTACACGGGGGCGCGGCGCAATACCGACGACGCGGCCGAGCCGCGTGCGGAACTCGCGGCGGCCGCGCAGGCAGTATGGCGCGAACGCACCAGCCGGCCGCTGTCGATCGTGGCGGGCTCGACGCATGAGGCCGCTTCGATGGTGTTCTATGACGGCGGCCGCGCCCGCTTCTGGGATCTCCACTGGCCGGCGGCAACGCCCTGGATCACACCCGCCGATTTCGCGCGCCAAGGTACGCTAATCGTGTGCCGTGGCGACGACTCGGACTGCATCGCGACTGCATCGTCGCTAAGCCATGCAGCGCCGGTTGCGCTCGAGGTGGGCAAGACCGCGTGGGGACGGGAGTTGCCCGCGCGTCCCTACCAGCTGTTCGTGATCGTGCCGCAGTCGTGAACCACGCGCCGATCACGCCGGACCGCGGCCGGCCGCTCGTCGTCGATCTCGATGGCAATACGCTCGCAACCCAACCGGGCGTATGGAAAGGGGTACCATGAGCACACCGTCGGACGCCAGGTTCATCTGTGCCTGAGCGTGTAACGTCTCTCTCGCCAGGGGTCCTGCCATGATCGTGTATCACACCGTACCCGATTCACCGGTCATCGAAATAACCGTCGAAGGCAAAATCACCGACCACGAACTGCGCGAAGCCATCGAGCGCATGCGTGGTGATCTTGAACTGAACGGTAAGACCCGCGTGCTCGAACGCATCGAGCATTTCAGCGGCATCGAACCGAAGGCGCTGTGGACCGACCTGACGCTCGGCGTCGCCGTCGCCCGCAAGGTCACGCGCGCCGCCGTGGTGGCCGACGCGGGCTGGATTCACGCGTCGATGCATTTGGCGCGGTTCTTTACGAAGGCCGAAATGAAGGCGTTTCGCGTCAACGAGCTGGAACAGGCGCGAGCCTGGATCAACGCCTGAACGTCGTCTCAGCCGAACGCATTGAGCACAGACCAGCACTGCCGCATCAGGGACACGCAGCGCCACCGCAACAAGAAGGACAACAGGAGAAGAGGAGCACATGACGAAGCGAGTGATTGTGACCGGCGGCAGCGGCCTGGCCGGGAAATGGGTCGTCCAGGACCTGATCGAGCACGGCTACGAGGTGATGAACGTCGATCGCGTGCCGATGGCAGCGCGCACCGCGCGCACGTTGATTACGGACATCACCGATGCGGGCCAGGTATTCAATGCGCTGGCATCGAGCACGGCGCCGGGGGAATTCGCCAACGACCTCGAACCCAAGCCGATCGACGCGATCGTGCATTTCGCGGCGATCCCTCGCATCATGATCACGCCCGACAACGAGGTTTACCGAATCAACGTGATGGGCACGTACAACATCCTCGACGCGGCGTCGAAGCTTGGCATCCGCAAGGTGATCGTGGCATCGAGCGAGACCACCTACGGCATCGTGTTCGCGCACCGCGACCGCAATCCGGAATACTTCCCGCTCGACGAGGAATATCCGGTGGACCCGATGGACAGCTACGCGACGTCCAAGGTGATCAACGAAGTGACGGCGAAGGCGTTTCACGCGCGCACCGGCTCCGACATTTACTGCTTGCGTATCGGCAATGTGCTCGAACCCAGCGACTACGCGAAGTTTCCGGAGTGGCTCAAAGACCCGGCACTGCGCAAGAGGATTGCGTGGAGCTATATCGACGGCCGCGATCTCGCGAGCGCGTGCCGGCTCGCCATCGAAAAGGATGGCCTCGGCTTTCAGGTCATGAACGTCGCGGCCGACGACGTATCGTCCGACGTCCCCACAGCGGAACTGCTTCGGCGCTACTACCCGGGCGTGCCGCTCAGAAAGCAACTCGGCGAATTCGAGACTCTGCTCAGCAATGAGAAACTCAAGCGCCTTCTTGGGTGGAAACAGCAACACTACTGGCGCGACGAAGCGAAGAAGATAGCCTAGCAGGCATGGCGGGCCGGTACCCTGCCGGCCCGATCATGCCGTGCGAGTCTCGATGGTCTACCTTGCAACGACGCAGCCCGGTGCAACGGCGTCGTTTCTCGATCCGGCGCGGATCAGTGCTTATGCACCTTCTCCAGACTGTCCGCGCGATGCACCGCATGCTGACCGCTTTTCTCGCTTTCGACCTCGTAATGGGGGTCGTCCTTCGACGCGCTGACAACCTGACCCTCCAGTTCCGTATCCCTGATGATCCTGCGCACGACTGTGCCTGTCGTCACGCCTTGCGGGGTGTTCCACGTAACGCGATCACCTGTTTTCAGTCGATGGGACATGATTGTGCTCTCCAGTGGTCGAACCCATAGGATCGCAGCATTCGTCGTTCCTGAGGCCGGGTCCGAACGCCTGCCTCACGCCGCCGACGCCCGGGTCGGCGTCGCATTTCATCCGTTATTCGCCGGGTTGCGGCGTATAGCGCAGATACGGATGCTCCGCACGATAGCCCTTGGGAATTTTCTCTTTGATAACCTGTTCGTCCTGAAACGTGAGCGGAATGATCACGTCGTCGCCGCTCTTCCAGTTGCCCGGGGTACGCCAAGGTCATGCGACTGGCCATTCCAGAGCGAAACGCGTGCTGGCAGATTTCTGTGCTCGCGAAGATCGGCCGCCCACGAGGCCAGCTTTCTTTCCCAAAACATCCAATTCTCCTTCATGGACCGCAAGTACAGCGACATCGTCGAAGCAGACCGTTCAATACGCTGGATCAACGGTTGAAATCGCGGCCCGAGGTCACGGCATCGACATAACCTGCGCGAATGACGAAGTCACCGAAGTGCTCGTGCTCGACGCGTTCGCTGGCGAAATGGCCGAGCGTCGTGTCGAGCGACTCGAGGATCGTCTGTTCCCCGACGTTCTCGCGATACAGGCGATTGAGTCTTTCCCCGTGAAAGCCGCCACCGAGATAAAGGTTGTACTTGCCCGGCGCGCGTCCCGACAGTCCGATCTCTGCGATATAGGGCCGCGAGCAACCGTTCGGGCACCCGCTCATGCGCATCGTGATCGGCACATCCGTCAGCCCGTGCTTTTCGAGCAAGGCTTCGATCTTCGTCACGAGAGACGGCAGGTAGCGCTCGCTTTCGGCCATCGCCAGACCACAGGTCGGCATCGCGACGCAGGCCATCGAGTTCAGGCGCAACGCGCTGTCACGAACGTGAGCGAGCAGGCCGTGTTCTTCGGCGAGCCGCTCGATTTGCTCGCGGTTCGCGTCGGGCACCTGAGCAATCACGATGTTCTGATTAGGCGTCAGGCGAAACGTGCCGACGTGCACGCGCGCGATCGCACGCAGACCGTCGAGCAGCGCATGGTCCGGCCCGTTGCTCAGGCGGCCGTTCTCGATGAACAGCGTCAGGTGATGCGCGCCGTCGTCGCCCGTCTGCCAGCCCAGTGCGTCGCCGTTCGTCGTAAAGGCAAACTGGTGCGCGTTTCCGAGTGCGAAGCCCAGCCGCCGCTCGATCTCGGCTTTGACCCAGTCGAGACCGAGATCGTCGATCGTGTACTTGAAGCGCGCGTGCGCGCGTTCCTTGCGGTCGCCGTAATCGCGCTGAACGCTCATCACCGCTTCGCAGGTGGCAAGCACCTGATCCGGCGTGACGAAACCGATTACGTCGGCGAGCCGCGGATAAGTCGCCGACGATTGATCGCTGCGGCCCATTCCGCCGCCGATCGCGACGTTGAATCCCTTCAGTTCGCCGTGCTCGGCAATGGCGATAAAACCGAGGTCCTGTGTGTAGACATCGATGTCGTTGACCGGTGGAACCGCGAAGCCAATCTTGAACTTGCGCGGCAAGTACGTCTTGCCGTAGAACGGCTCCTCGGGTTCGGGGCCCTCGATGCGTGTCTCGCCATACCAGGTCTCGCGATAAGCGTGCATGCGTGGAATCGCCTGGTCGCTGGCGCGGCGTGCGAGGTCATAGACAGCGGCATGGAGTGACGACAGATGCGGATTGATCGAGCACATCACGCCGCGGGCGTCGTCGCCGCAGGCAGAGATCGTATCGAGCTGCGCTTCGCGCAGGCCCTGGATGAGGGGTCGCAGGTCGTCCTTGAGCACCCAGTGGAATTGGACCGTTTGCCGCGTCGTCAGCCGCAATGTTTCGCCGCCGTTCGCACGCGCGAGCTCGTCGAGTTTGAGCCATTGCGCTGGCGTGCAGACGCCGCCAGGCATCCGCACGCGAATCATGAACTGAAACGCCGGTTCCAGCTTTTGCCGCCGGCGCTCGTCGCGCAGATCGCGGTCGTCCTGCTGATAGATGCCGTGGAATTTCATCAGCTTGGTGTCGGGATCGGCTACGGCGCCCGTCAGCGGATCGGCCAGGCTTGCGCCTATCGTGCCGCGCAACTGGTCGCTCGCGGCCTTCAGACGTTCGTCCGCACTCAGGCGTTCGACGGGCTGTGACAGGTCGCGGCTGCGATCCGGTTCGGTAGGTGGGTTGCTCATCATGTCGCTCAGTAGACGTCGCGCTGGTAGCGCCCGTCGCGTTGAAGCTGTTGAAGGTAGGCTTGCGCACATTCGGTATCGAGCGCGCCCTCGCTGCCGATGATCTCGAGAAGCGTGTGATGGACATCGGGCGCGAGGCGGCTTGCATCGCCGCAGACGTACAGGTGCGCGCCTTCTTCCAGCCACGCGAAGAGGTCATGGCCCTGCGCCTGCATCCGGTGCTGCACGTAGGTCTTCCCTTCGCCGTTGATGCGCCGGTCGCGCGAGAAGGCAACGTCCATCCGGGTCAGTACGTTGTCTTTCAGCAGCCGTTGCCACTCCGTCTGATAGAGAAAGTCGGTCCGGAAGTTGCGTTCACCGAAGAAAAGCCACGACCGTCCGTTGGCCCCGCGTGCTTCGCGTTCCTGCATGAAGGCGCGAAACGGCGCAATGCCGGTGCCGGCGCCGATCATGATGATCGGCACGTCGCCTCCGGGCAGCCGGAAGTTCGAATTTCGGTGTATGTACACAGGCAGCTGAGCATCGAGCTCGGTGCGCTCGGACAATTGGCCCGACGCTACGCCTGCGCGCGGTTCGCCGTGCAGTTCGTAGCGCAGCGCCGAAACGGTCAGATGCACTTCATCGGGTGCCGCGGCGAGGCTCGATGCAATCGAATAGAGGCGCGGCTGCAAAGGTCTTAGCGCGGCGAGGAAATGCTGCGCGTCGATGCCCTTGACGGGAAACCGCCGGAGCACGTCGATGATGTGGTGACCGCGCATGTAGGCGGTTCGCTCGCCGGCATGCGCATTGTCGACGAGACGTTCGAGCTCTGCCGCACCGGAAAGCCGTGCCCAATGCTCGAGAAAGCGTGGCGTGAGCGCAGTGACTTCGAAGCCCGCGCCGAGCGCATCGCCGAGTGTGGTGTCGTTGCCCTTCACGTCGACGGCTTGCGAGTCATCGAGATCGAGTTCCTGCAGTACCGCGCGAACCACTGATGGGTCATTCGTCGGCACCACGCCCAACGCGTCGCCCGGTTCGAAGCTAAGGCCCGAGCCTTCGAGCGACAGCTCGATATGCCGGGTTTCCTTCGATGATCCACGCCCCGTCAGCGCAATGTTTTCAATGACGCGGGCGTGAAATGGATGTTGCCTGTCGATGGCGGCCCGCCGTTGCGGCAACGCGCCTGCGGGCGCGCGCGGCTCGGCGCCGGGCGGATGACCGCCTGCGGATAAATTGCTGCCCAGCAACGCCAGGATCTGCTCGATCCAGGCGTTCGCCGGTTGTTCGTAATCGACGTCGCAATCGACTCTCTGCGCGAGGCGCTCGGCGCCGAGCTCCTCGAAACGGCGGTCGAGCCGCTTGCCCGCCTCGCAATAGTGTTCATAGGTCGAGTCTCCCAACGCCAGCACGGCAAAACGCATGCCGCCGAGCTTCGGCGCCTTGCGTCCTTCGATGAACTCGAAGAAGTCGGTGGCCGACTGCGGCGGATCGCCCTCGCCATAGGTGCTCACGACGACGAGGACATCCTGCTCGTCCTTCAACTGGCGAACCTTGTAGCTCGCCATGTCATGCAGCGATGCGGCGAGACCGCGTTGCGCCGCCTGCTCGGCGAGCGTGCGGGCGAGCGCCGCGCTGTTGCCGGTTTCGCTGCCGTAGAGCACGGTGAGCCGGCGTGCCGAAGTGCCGCCGAGATCGGCTTCAGCAGCCGGTGCGCGCGCTTCGGCTCGCAGTGTGCTGGCTTGATCGAACCCCGCCAGATATCCGCTGACCCAGACGAGTTGCCGGGAGTCGAGCGAGGTCGTGAGGGCCTTGATGTGTTCCCACTGGGCCTCGGTCAGCTCCGGGTCCCGAAATTCCGCAACAGCCATCTCTCTATCGACTCCAGACGTACGCTGCCCCGGGGTGTCCGCGTGAGCGTGTCGCGCGGGCCTCGACAGGTCAGCTTGGTGATGAACCAACAGCCATTTTCCGGCACCGGTTATCCGCAGGCAAATGGATTATCATTGCAATTGAAAGCAAAAATTTTGATATGAAACGATGGATATCACGCTAGCTCGCACCTTTCTCGAAGTCTCGGCAAGTGGCAGCTTCATATCGGCCGCGGAGCGTTTGCACCTGACGCAGACGGCGGTGAGCGCGCGCATCCGCACGCTGGAGGAACAGCTGGGACGCCGGCTGTTCGTGCGCAACAAGGCTGGCGCCCGTCTGACGACGGCTGGGGAACGCTTCGTCCAGCACGCAACGACCCTCGTGCAGGTGTGGGAACAAGCTCGTCAGCATGTGGCGCTCCCGCCCGGACGCGAAGAGGGTGTCAGTCTGGGCGGCGAACTCAGCCTGTGGCATCCGCTCCTCGCCGACTGGCTCATCTGGATGCATCGCGAATGCCCGCAGATCGCCCTGCGCGCGGAGGTCGACAGTCCGATGCGTTTGCTTGACCGTGTGCATGAAGGATCGCTCGACATCGCTGTTCTTTACAACCCTCCGCAACGTCCTGACCTGGTTTCGGAACTGCTCGTCGAAGAAAAGCTGGTGATGGTGACGAGCGCGCCAGATGGCGCGATGGATCCCGCCCAGTATGTCTATGTGGACTGGGGCCCGAGCTTTCAGGCAAACCATCAGGCGGCCTTCCCGGAACTCGGTAGTCCACCTGTCTCCATTTCGCTCGGACCGTTGGCGCTGACTTATTTGTTGTCAGTTGGCGGATCTGGCTACTTTCGCATCGGCACCGCCGAGCCGTTTTTGCTGGACGGCCGTCTGCGCCTCGTCACGGGTGCGCCGGAATTCTCATGGTCGGCCTACGTGGTGTACGCGAGACGACAGGAAGGCAACGTTATCGACCGCGTCCGGCAGGGGCTGCGGGCCGTCGCCACTGCGTACGACGAACCGCGCGCGGACCACGAGGTGGGCTCACGGCCGACCGTTCGCGGTAGCAAGCGGCGGACGGATCGACAACTTCTCTAATCGCTACGACGTCGCTATTGCTGTCGCGAGTGAACTCCAGTCAATCGCAATATCGAGCGACAGTCCGCGAGTCAATTTGCGGCCAATCATTCGCAAAAACCGAAAGGCAATAGAGGTCCCATCGACATTCACCTGAGCGGGCGAATGTGAAAATCGCCGCACCGCTCGTTCCCCGTCAACCGCACTCTTCCACATAAGCCGGAACGGAAAATGTTCGTTCGGCGCAGATCAAGCGACCTACACTGCAATTCGACGAAGACAAAAAATATCGCCAGACCTGGCTGAACCTGAACGATCGGATTCCGATTTCGCTTTGATCAGGCGGAGTCCGCACCTGCTCCCCTTCTGTGTGGAGGCGCTCATGAAAAAGGAGAGGAAGACAGCACGTCAAATTCTGTCCGCGAACCCGCGGGAGCTGGTTTCGGTCGGACCCGACGACACGGTGCTCAGCGCGCTGCAGCTAATGGCCGACAAGGATGTGACGACAGTGCTGGTGCTGCAAGACAGCAATCTGGTTGGCGTGCTGTCCCAGCGCGACTACGCGCGCAAAGTCGATGTGCTCGGCCGCAACGCCGCCAACACCAAGGTTGGCGACATCATGACCACTCAGGTGTTTTATGTGACGCCCGAGCATACCTGCGATCAATGCCTCGCGTCGATGCACACGAAGCGGATCCGGCACCTGCCTGTTATCGAATCGGGGCGCGTCATCGGCGTGCTTTCCAATAGTGACGTGCTGGAGGAACTCCTGCAGGAGGACGAGCATTTCATCCGGGTTCTCGAGGACGACATGCTCCATCTGACCATCGATACCGGCGGCGCCTACTAGACAGTCGCGCTCGAATCAGACGAGGTGAAACGTGAGCACGCAATCAACCGCGGGGAAGCCTTCACCGGCGATCCTTTCCCGCTCGTCCGGCAAAGTGGCGTCCGCGCGCGATGCCGTGCGCCTGATCCGCGCCGGCGATACGGTCGCGACAGGCGGCTTCGTCGGTATCGGCTTCGCCGAAGACATCGCTATCGCCATCGAGGAACTCTGTGCGACCCGTGACGAGGATGCGTTAGTCACCCTCCCAAAGCCCCGCGACCTGACGCTGGTCTATGCGGCCGGTCAGGGAGACGGCAAGGATCGGGGACTGAACCACCTGGCGACGCCGGGCCTCGTCAAACGCGTCATCGGCGGACACTGGGGTCTGGTGCCGAAGCTACAGCGGCTTGCGGTGGATAACCAGATCGAAGCCTATAACCTGCCGCAGGGCGTGATCAGTCACCTGTTTCGCGACATTGCAGCCGGAAAACCCGGCCATCTTTCACGAGTCGGCCTCGGTACCTTCGTCGATCCGCGTTTCGGTGGCGGCAAACTGAACGAACGCACCACCGAGAACCTGGTCGAGTTGATGCAGATCGGCAACGAGGAATATCTGTTCTACAAGTCCTTCCCGATCAACGTCGCGATCGTGCGCGGCACTACCGCCGATCCCGACGGCAATGTGACGATGGAGCGCGAGGCGCTCACCCTGGAGGCTCTGGCGATCGCCATGGCCGCGCACAACTGCCACGGTCTGGTGATCGTCCAGGTGGAGCGAATCGCCGAAAGCGGCTCGCTCAATCCGCGACAGGTCAAGATCCCCGGCGTGCTGGTCGATTGCGTCGTGCTGGCACCGCCCGAGAACCACCAGCAGACCTTTGCCACACCGTACAGCGCGGCGTTCGCCGGCGAAATCCGGGTGCCCGCGAGCAGTGTGGCGCCGATGCCGATGAGTGAGCGCAAGGTGGTCGCGCGGCGCGCGGCAATGGAACTCCAGCCGAACAGCGTGGTGAATCTCGGGATCGGCATGCCTGAGGGCATCGCCAGCGTCGCCAACGAGGAAAGAATCCTCGACCTGCTGACGCTGACCACCGAGCCCGGCGTGATCGGCGGCATTCCGGCGGGAGGCTTGAACTTCGGCGCGGCGACCAATCCGCAGGCGATCATCGATCAGCCCGCCCAGTTCGATTTCTATGACGGCGGCGGGCTCGACATCGCGTTTCTCGGCCTCGCGCAGGCCGATCGGATGGGTAACCTCAACGTGTCGAGATTCGGGCCGCGCCTGGCTGGTGCCGGAGGCTTCATCAACATCAGCCAGAATGCCAGGAAGGTCGTGTTTGTCGGCACGTTCATGGCGGGCCAAAGCCAGATTTCAGTCGTCGACGGCAAGCTGCGCATCCACCGTGACGGCACGGCCAGGAAGTTCATCGAGGAAGTCGAACATCGCACGTTTTCTGGCCCGTATGCGGCGGCAGCGGGACAACCGGTCCTCTACATCACCGAGCGTTGCGTGTTCGAACTGGGCGCCGAGGGCATGGAACTCATCGAGATCGCACCTGGCGTCGATCTGGAGCGCGATATTCTGGCCAGGATGGACTTCGCACCGATCCTGCGTTCGCCGAAGCAGATGGACGAGCGGATTTTCCTGCCGGAACCGATGGGCCTGCGCTCGAATGTTTTGCGGCTGCCGCTGGAAGCGCGCTTCATCTACGACGACGACAAGAACATCATGTTTCTCAACTTCTCGCGTCTCGAGGTGAAGCGTCCCGACGACATCGCCGCGATCCGGGCTCAGGTATGCCGCGTCTGCGAACCACTGGACCACAAGGTTTATGCGGTGGTGAACTACGAGGGTTTCGTGTTGGACCCCGCGCTGGAAGACGCGTATGTCGAAATGGTCGAGGATATGGTGCAGCGCTACTACCTCGGCGTGACGCGCTTTACTACCAGCGCTTTCATGCGCGCCAAGCTGGGTGGCGCACTGACGCGGCGCGGGCTGTCACCTTATGTCTATGAGACGGAGGCGGAAGCGCAGGCCTTCCTGCGCGAGCAGTCGTCGGAGCGCTAGCGAAGCTGAAATCGACCTCACATCGGCTTGTTGTCACCACCCTGCAAGTGGAGCGGGTCCGGGCTCTTCTGGGTTGAGCGCAGCACGCCGGTGTCGTCGAAATAGAAATTAAACAGCAGGTACCAAACGTTGTCTTCCAAATAACGATAGCTCCAGACCTCGCGTTTCATCACTGGAAAGTAAGTCGTTTCCTCCGGCCGGCCGAAGTTGAACAGAACGTCATTCTTCGTCCACTTGTCAGGCTCCGCGCGGTAAAACTCGTTCGGCTGCAGCACTTGCCGGACGCGGATCACCTTGCCGGTCGGGTCGATGTCCGCGGCGACGGTGACTTCCCCCATGGGCTGCGTCGGCCACATCAGCCGCCTGGAACCGTCGGGCAGCTCGTAGACCTCGCGCGGCTGCCCCATTCTGGCGACCACGGCCGATTCCGGTTCGCCCGCATGGAACGCCTCCCACGGCTGCGCGCAGGCCCCAAGCGCGAATACCGCCGCGCCAAGCAGCGCGACGCGTGTGCGACGGGCACGACCGAATGCTGATCGCGATGAATTCGATCGCCGGGATGTCATTGGGGACTCTACCCGCCAAACTCCGGAGTCAGTGCCTGTGATGTAGCCAACCCATGTGATGGGCGTCGAGCCACTGGGTCATAGTCTCTTGCGGATGTGCGTGCCTGTATCGCCGCGCGAACACGAACGCGATGACCAGCAGGGCCGCCAACACCACTACCAGGCCGATCATTGACTGAGTCATGGCAGCCTCCTTTCTAGGTTGCGACCATGGTTATATGGTAGCCGATGCGCTCGATGTCAGGGCCCTGCCAGCCAGCGCAACTGCGGCCCCGGGTAGCCCGCGACCCACGTGCCGTTTGCGCTGAAATCCCAGGTCGGACCGAAGCTCGCCGGCTCGAGCAACTGTTGATCAGTGAGTCCGCCCGAGTCGGCCACCGCCGTGCCCGCGCCGACGCCCGCCGCCGCCCCTGACGATTCGCGGTTCCAGAACACGTTCGCGGCGATGCGGCCGCTGTTCGTGCCCGCGATACCGCCTGTCGTCGCGTTCGCGCCCGGCGTGAGCCTGGACGCGGCATAGGACTCGCGGATGAAGCCCGTATTAGTGCCGACAAGCCCTCCGACAGTCGCGCCGCCGCTCAGGAATTCGTCTGCATACGAGCGGGCGATCGCGCCATGGTTGGTGCCGACGAGTCCGCCGAGTGTGCCTTGCGCATCGGCTGTTGCCCGGCCGATCGCGAAAGACTGACCGATGCGGCCATCGTTCAGGCCGACGAGTCCACCGATCTGATCCGCGCCGTTGATGGTCACGCCAGCCCACGAGCGCTCGATACGTCCAAAGTTCTCGCCCACCAGGCCGCCGGTCACCGTACTCGTGTTGCCCGTCACATCGATGGTGCCCGTGGCGCCGACGTTCACCATGTGCCCGTAGTTGACGCCGGCCAGCAAGCCGACCGTTCCTCCCGATGAGGTCGCGACGCCGTCCGCCAGCGTGAAATTGCGCACGACGCCGCTCTTGCCGATCACGCCGAAGAGTCCAGTATCGGCCGCGGTCGACAGATGCAGGTCCGCGGGCAGATGCCCCATGCCGTCGAACTGACCGGTGAACGGATTCGCGGCGGTGCCGATGCCGCCGAAGTCCGGCGCACCCGCGAATTCCAGCCCCCTGCTGCCGAGCGCATAGTTGCCGGACAGGTTGTTATTCACCGCGCTCAGATCCGCCATCGAGTTGACGAGCTGATAGGCCGTGAACTGCGTGACGAGCCCACTGAACGGCGCAGGGCGCCACGATGCGTTGGTGTACACGGTGCCGGGCGTGTAGCTGCCGTCCATGTCGTACAGGCCACTGACGACGCCTAGGCTGCGTGACCAGTTGATCGTACCCAGATTGGTCAGGCTGCCGCCGTTGTCGAAACCATTGGTATCGGCGGACAGCGTGAGCGAACCTTTGCCCGCATTGGCGATGGTCGCCCGCGGTGCGATCGTAAGCGAGTGAGCCGCATCGAGCGTCAGCGAGGAGGCTCCGTGCCAGCGCACGCTGGCGTCGATCGCGATGTCTCCTTCACCGGTCGCACCGAGCTTGCCGTCCCCGCCGTTCGCGATCACGGAGATCGACGCGCCGTTGCTCAGGCTCGCGCCGAGCGTATGGGCAGTGGGGCCGTCCGCGATGAAATCCCCGGTGGTGATGTTCCATGCTTTCGCCCGCACGTCCGCGCCGCCGACCTTGACGTCTTTGCCTGACATGTCGACCGTGCCGCCGCTGCCGTCCGCATTGCGCGCGCTGATTCGCGCGCCGCGCGCATCGACGTTGCCGGAATTGACGAGGACCCCGTTGACGGTCGTGTTCGCGACGAGCCATACGTGGCCGTCGCGGGTCGCGGTGCCGGTGGCGCGCAGCGCGCCCGAATGACCCGCGAGCGCGAAGATGTTGCCGTCGGCCGCCTGCACGTTGACGATCGCCGCCCGCACCGTGCCCGAGTTCGTCACCGTGCCGCCGCTGCCCACGTCCACGAAGACTTGTTGAAATTTGCCGTCGTATAGACGCACCTGACGGCCCGTGGCGAGTTCGGCATTGCCGTTCGGCGCGACGATCGTCCCTGCGTTCGTGACCTTGCTGGCCGATATCAGGAACACGTCTCCACCCGACGAACTGATCTTGCCGAGATTGACGACATCCGCCGTAGAACTGCCTGTATAGGCTGACCCACCGATCACAGGCGGGTTGAGAAAGACATCGTTGGGGACGTCGAGGGTCGAAGCGACGAAGCGCCCGCCCGTCGACACCACGCCGCCAGGCCCGATGAGCACGCCATGCGGGTTGATCAGGTAGATGCTGCCGGTGCCCTTCAGCGTGCCGTAGATCGCCGACACATCGTTACCCGTCACGCGATTGAGCGTCGCGCCGGTGCCGTTGTCGATCGACACCGTGCGGCGCGATCCGATCGAAAAACTGTTCCATTCGATGATGCCGCGCGAGCCCGCTTGTGTGATGCTGATGCCGGCGTCGTTCTGAGCAATGCTTCCGGAGCCGACGACGAAATGGCCGCCCTGTGGCAGCGCCCCCGCCGCGCACGCGACGTGCGTCGTGAACAGTCCGGTCAGCGAAACAACGATGGCGAATGAAATTCGCCCGCTTGAATGACGACGTTGCGATGCACCTCGCCGCAGCAGAGGTGGCCTTCGAGTTCTCATACATCCCCCTTCCACGTTCGCGCGAAACGGTTCCGCCCCGTATGAAGACTAGCAGTTCGCCTCCTCGCCAGTTGCGGGCAATCTCAACGATTTGCGCCTTCGTGTAAGGCTTTTATTACCACCGCCTTCCACGTTGATGACGATTTCAATGCAAGTTTGAAATACCGTTATTACGATAGGTTATTAAACGACGGACCTCCAACCACCGTCGATCTCCGCAAAAACCCCGTCCGGCGGGCATTGCAGGCTCGCGACACCGCACGCGCCCCGACTTGCCGTCGAGTAGCGCGAACCTTGGCAGGCAGCGGCCGCGACCTGACATTTCGGTATACTTCCGGGCTTTCCCGAAACAATTATTCGCGGCCCCTCCCGCGCAGCGACCGCCGCTTGACCGGCGCGCCGCCTTCGCGCGACAAGCGCGTCCGCTCCACTCATCATGTCCGATCTCTCCACGCCATTCGGCGCGCCTCGCCGTGTCGTCAACATCAATCCGAAGCCGCTCGCCGTCGCGCTCGCGCTGGTCGTGCTCGGCGCGATCTATCTCGCGCAGACCGTCAGCGTGAAGCAGGCCGCGCTGTACGTGCTCGGCGCGCTGCTCGGCATCACGCTCTATCACGCCGCGTTCGGCTTCACGTCCGCATGGCGCGTGTTCATCGCCGACGGCCGCGGCGCCGGCCTGCGCGCGCAGATGCTGATGCTCGCGGTCGGCGTGCTGCTGTTCTTCCCGGCGCTGTCCGCCGGCACGCTGTTCGGGCATCCGGTGGTCGGCGAGGTGTCGCCCGTCGGCACCTCGGTCGTGGTCGGCGCGTTCATGTTCGGCATCGGCATGCAGCTCGGCGGCGGCTGCGCGTCCGGCACGCTGTACACGGTCGGCGGCGGCAGCACGCGGATGGTGGTCACGCTGATCGCGTTCATCATCGGTTCGGTGATCGGCACGGCGCACATGCCGTTCTGGTCCGCGATGCCGCATCTGCCGCCGATCTCGCTCGTGCAAACGCTCGGCGTGGTTCCGGGGATCGCGCTGAACCTCGTGGTGTTCGCGGCCATCGCCGCGCTGACCGTGCTGATCGAGAAGCGCCGTCACGGCCGTCTGGTCAGCGAGGTGGAGCGCGCACCGAACGCATCGCCGTGGCTGCATGGCCCGTGGCCGCTCCTCGCCGGCGGCGTCGTGCTCGCCATCCTCAACTTCGTGACGCTCGCGCTGTCGGGTCGTCCGTGGGGCGTCACGTCGGCGTTCGCGCTGTGGGGCGCCAAGGCGTTTTCCGCAATGGGCGTCGACGTCGCGAGCTGGCCGGTGTGGAGCACCGGCCCGAACGCGGCCGCCCTCTCCGCACCGATCAGCCACGACATGAAGTCGGTGATGGACATCGGCATCGTGATCGGCGCGATGCTCGCCGCTTCGCTGGCCGGCCGCTATGCGCCGGTGTGGCGTCTGCCGCTGCGCTCGCTGATCGCGGCGATCGTCGGCGGTCTGATTCTCGGCTACGGCGCGCGTCTCGCGTACGGCTGCAATATCGGCGCGTACTTCAGCGGCATCGTGTCCGGCAGCCTGCACGGCTGGCTGTGGCTTGTCGCGGCATTTTTCGGCAACGTGGTCGGCACGAGGCTGCGTCCGCTGTTCGGCCTCCCGGTCGAGCGCGTCAAGCAGACGGGCTGCTGATCGGGCGGGGGCTGCGCTGCTGCCCCGCCCGCGCAGTTCCGGTCGAAAGTCGTCGCAACGAAGTCGAGTCTTCTACTGGGCGCCAGTCTGAAGCCGTCGCGCGAGCTCGTCGGCTATCTGCTGCGCGCTGTTTCTGACCGCCGTCTTTTCATCGCGACCGGACAGAACGACCTTCGCGGCGATCACGTACGGATTGAGCTTGATCACCGCGCCCGGCATATCCCTGCTCTTGCCCTCTTCAACACCTTCATAAAGCGGCGGCAACTCCGGCGCGGCCAGGTTATCGCAGGAAACCGCGACCTGAAACTGGCTTTGGCCCGCGCCCATGCCCACCATCGCGCGACGCAGCCGGTTACCCTCGTCGACGCTGAGAAAAACACCGCGCACCTGCCAGCCGTCGTGAGGCAGCGGCTCACCCGGCGCGACGCGGCGCGCGTCTACTCCGGCCTTCTTCAGATCGTCCGTCAAGGATTGCGCCATCAGCGCGACGATCTCTCGCGCCCGCGCCTGCGGGTCCTGTTGCTGGCGCAGCGGACCCGCCGGCACCAGATTGCCCACGATGCCCCGCGCGCGGTGGCCCGGCCCGCTGTCAGGGGCGATATTCGCGGCGTCGAGATCGAAATCGGCGACATAGACAACCGGCGGCGCGACAGCAGCCGCGAGCGCTGCCGACGCATCCGCCGCCAGACATCCGTAAGCACTGGCACACACATACGTCGCCAGACCGACCATTCGCATCCATCGAAACATCATTGCGCACCTCCGCACTGATCGCCTGGTACTGGTTGCATGACAACGACGAAATACGCCGCTCACATCTTGGCTCTTCACCCATCTTAGGACTTTCGATCGTCTGCACCGCGATCCGAAAATCCTATACTGGGTCGATGCGGTTGGTGGCTATGCGCGTTGTCCGCGTATGCCTTGGCGCGAGTTCGACAAACGGAAAACAAAGCCATGCTGACGATCGACGACATTCGCGCCGTGCCGCTGTTCTCCAGCCTCCCCGACAGCGAACTGGCAACCCTCGCGCACACGGCCGCGGACCTGCATCTGTGCGCGGGCGAGTTCGCGGTTCATGAAGGTGGCGAGCGCGCGTTATACGCGGTGCTGTCGGGCAGGATGGAAGTCATCAAGACGTTCGACGGCATCGAGCGGACCTTGGGCTGGCGTCTGCCCGGCACGATCTTCGGCGAAGTGCCGCTTGCGCTGAGTTCGCCGTTTCCGGGCGCCTATCGAGCAGCCGAGCCTTCGCGCGTGATGCGCGTCGACGCGCCGCAATACTATGCGCTCGCGGCGGCGTCGCCCGAGGTGGCGTTCAAGATGGGGGCGCTCGCGCGCGAACGCATCGGCGGCCTGCAAAGCCTTTCTGCCGAGCCGCCGAAAGCGCGTGTGACGATCGTCGGCAACCGTTGGGACGATGCGTGCACGCTGCTGCGCCAGTTTCTCGCGCGCAATCAGATCAGCGCCGACTGGCTGGCGCCGGATGCGCCCGAACTGCCCGCGCGCTGGCCTGGCACCTGTCCGACGGAACGCGAGTGCCCCGCGTTGCGCCTCGTCGACGGCACGGTGCTGAGCCGGCCCGCGACCCGCGAACTGGCGGGACTGCTCGGCCTTCAAACGCAGCCGCGTATGGCCGGATACGACACGGCGATCATCGGCGGCGGCCCCGCGGGGCTGGCTGCCGCGGTGTACGGCGCGTCGGAAGGTCTGCGCACGCTGGTGCTGGAGCGCGAGGCGCCGGGCGGACAGGCGGGCACGTCGTCGCGCATCGAGAACTATCTCGGCTTTCCCAATGGCGTTTCCGGCGACGAACTGGCGAGCCGCGCGCTGCAACAGGCACGGCGGCTCGGCGCGGAAATCCTCGTGACGCGCTCGGTCGAGCGCATCGATGTAAAGACGCGGCGGATTCATCTCGATGGCGGCGACGCCGTGCACGCTCGAACCATCATTCTCGCGACGGGCGTCACGTGGCGGCGGCTTGCCATCGACGGCTTCGACCGCTTTATCGGCAAGGGGATCTACTACGGCGCGGCGCGCAGCGAAGCGAGCGCAACCCACGGCCTCGATGTCCATCTGATCGGCGGCGGCAATTCGGCCGGCCAGGCGGCGTTGTTCTTCGCCAATCATGCGCGCAGCGTGACGCTCGTCGTGCGCGGCGATTCGCTCGAAAAGGGCATGTCGCGCTATCTGGTCGAACAGCTTGCGGGCAAATCGAATGTCGCGGTGCGCTTGCGCTCGGAAGTCGTCGGCGCGCATGGCGACACGCATCTGACGGCCATCGACATTCGCGATTCGACGACGGACGCAGTAAGCCGGCACGACTGCGGCGGCCTGTTCGTCTTCATCGGAGCCGATGCGCAGACGGAGTGGCTGCCGGCCGAAATCGCGCGCGACGTACGCGGCTATGTTCTGACCGGCGACGACGTCGTCAAGGCCGCACGCTGGCCGCATCATCACCGCGATCCTTATCTGCTCGAATCGAGTGTGCTTGGCGTGTTTGCGTGCGGGGACGTGAGGCTGAGCCCTGTGAAGCGCGTCGCTTCGGCCGTCGGCGAAGGCAGCATGGCGATTGCTTTCGCGCACAGGTACTTGCAGTCGGACGGTGCGTGAGGTCGCCGCTCGGTCGCTATGTATTCGCAGGCAGCGCGGCGCGTTCCAATACCGTCATCGGGCCTAGCCTTTCGATCACGTCCAGTTGAGCCGCGTCACGCACGAACAGCGAACCCGCAAAGCCGAGCGCGTTGACCGACACGCCTTCGACACGCTCTTGCGATCTCGGCACGAGCAGCATCCAGCGCCGTGTGACCAGCAGGTTGTAGGGCGCCGCATGACACCACGCACGATCGATTTCGACCGCGCCGACACCCGCCGCTTCGAGCAGCGTGCGATAGCGGGACAGCGCCAGCTTCGGCGCATCCGCGCGCGTCAGATCATCCGCGTCGAAGCGCGCAAACGCATGCCAGAACGGCAGCTCCGGCAAGCGTTCGTGCGCGCCCAGCAAGGGCTCGATAGGCACCGGCGGACCGGTGTCCCCGAGCGGCAGCGGCACGATCTGCAGATGCTTGTGCGGCTGGCTCGAACCCGCCTCCGCGCCGCCGTTGTAAAAGCCGACGCCGTCGAATTCGGCCATGCACGCGAGCAGCGCTTCGAAATCGGCAAGATCGAGCAGCGCTTCCTGCGGTTCGAATTCGCGCGTGACGATCAGCAGATGATGATCGATCACGTTGAACTTGTTGAGCAACGCGAGATGCGTGTCGGAAATGTCGGCGACGAACAGATCCGGGTCGGGGGGAAGAAATGGGTCCGCTTGCGGGCGCTTTGCGGTCTGCAGCTTGTGCGCTTGCTCGCGCTGTTGTTCCTTGTGCGTCAGGCTCGACACCTGACGCACGAGAAAGCGGATGCCGCCGCTGTCGATCATGCACTGTTGCGTGTCGATCGGCCGTAGCGCGCCGCAACCGAGCGCATGGTCGGTCTGTCGCAGAATGGCGGGCCACAGCGTGCCCGGAATCAGGCGTCGTTGTCGTTCCATAGCATGTCGGCAGGTAGGCGGCGCGTGTAAAGCGAGTGAAAGCGCAGCGGCTACAGCTTGTAGCCTATCGTGCGCAAAAGATCCTTGCGCCATTGAACGTCTTCCGCACTTTCGGTGCCGACGGGTGGAAAGCCATCGATCACGCCGACTATCCCGCGCCCCTGATCCGTTTCAGCGACCAGCACTTCGACGGGATTCGCCGTTGCGCAGAAGATGCGGCAGACCTCGGGCACGGCCTTGATCGTGTTCAGCACGTTGACGGGGAAAAAGCCGTCGCCGAGAAATACGAAGAAGCTATGGCCCGCGCCGACGTTGGTCGCGTTCTGGCATGCCATCTCGACGAGGCTGTCGTCCGTGCCGGAGCGCCGCACGAGGCGCTTGCCGGAGGCCTCGCAAAACGCGAGCCCGAACTTGATGCCTGGCACCGTGCCAACCATCGCTTCGTGAATATCCTCGACGGATTTGATGAAGTGGCTTTGCCCGAGGATGAAGTTGGTCGCTTCGGGCTTGACGACCTTGACGGCGGACAATTGCATGGTGGACCTCGCTCCATTGCGGCAACACGCCGATGAAAACACGTCGAACACCGGCCAGCCCGACTGCGGATGGTTCGCGTCAGCCGGTCTTCGTCGATCCGGCTTCTAGCCTAGTACGAAAACCGGGCCTCCGGCGAACGACGCCACGAATTCCCGAATTCCGGAGCCCGTCGCGTACCGCGCGTGGCTCGTTGCGGGTCTATCCTGAAGCGATCCCGGCATCCAGGAAACCTGCGCCGTCGCGGCGCACGATCCGCGCCGCGGCTGCCCAGAAAGCCGCTTCCGGCTAGCATAAGACCTACGTCGAACAGGCAGAGAAAGCCTGACTTATGGCGGCATTGATCGACCACAAGCCGCGTCTCCGTCATAGCGTTTTGACCCGCTTTAACCCCCATCGCTCCGCAACAGCCTGTCCGAGTCAACAAGGTCAAGCGCCGGTTTACGCCCCCGACCGAGTGTGCAAGTATCTTCACCAAGCCGCATCCCGCACACTCTTGCGAGGTCCACGATGGCCTGGAAACTTTGGAAGACCGAGAAGCAGAACGACGAGACGCGAAGCTGGCCGAGCGGGACGCATGAGTCGTTGAAGCAGCTTCTGGACATGTACCTGGTCAGCGACTCGCCACCGTTTGCGAACTGGGCCGCGCCCGGGATCACCTTCACGCCCGAAGTCGAAACGCTCGCCCGAAACGGAGTTCGGGGCTATCAGCTTGCTCTCTGGCTGTGGCTTTTCGCCGAGAAGCACGGCACCATCGCGGCAAAAATGGTGCGCGAATCTTTTTGCCTGCTCGCCGACGCGATGCAGCCGTCTTCCGGCGACAAGATCGACTCGCTCCTCGAACTCGAAAACCGCCTCGCGCATTCTGTCGAAGACCTTTCCGCTCAACAGCGCACCTTCCGCCTGGAGGGACTGTCCGTCGAGCTACCGATGGAGTTTTTCCTCGCTACCGCCTTCCTGCGGCTCGCGCCGGATTCTCCATATGCGGGGACCGAAGGCACTCACGTGCAAGGCAATGACTTCAAGCTGGCCGACTGTTTCCGCCATGCAACCGAAGAGGGGCTGGCGGTATTCCGGCCGATGGTAGACGCGGTCGAGTTCGACGCGAAATCGCTGCCCAACTGGCGATGGAGCGCTCATCCCGGCGCTGCCGAGCGACACCTGCAACGCCGCCACAAGAATCCGCTGTTCGCGCTTCATCGCCAGATGGTGACCGCTCACGAGGTCTATGAGGCACGACTTGCCGATGCGCGGGCCATCGAGGAGGTCAGGAGCGAGCTCAATGAGATCAGCCGCTCGTTCTCCGAGACGACCGAATTGCCGTTGAACTGGCAGCCCTTCCTCGAACGATACCGGGACCACGTCGACAGGCTCGATGAACGCCGGCTCGTGGTTGGCGGACAGAGCACGTCTCTCGGCAACGCAATTGCGGAGTTGCGCGCCGACATACTTGCAACCTGGCGCGCTTCGATTCACAAGAACCGGCACAGTCTCGCGACCCTGGAGCAGGACGAAGCGAAACGGACCGAGCGGCGCACGCTGCTGTATGGATGCGACTGGACGGCTCAGCTTTTGAGCCACGGGTCGCTGATTCCGCCAGAAGAGGTGGTGCCCGCGCTGCTGAGCGAGCCTCCCTCCGAGCTGGAAAAGGTGGTGGCGGGTCTGCGAGGCGAACCGCGACTGCACGAGACGCTGGCGCAGTGTCGTGCAACCGCGCATCGGCTCGTCAACGAGCTTCGCGCGGCCGGCCATCAGCTTCCCGATATCGACGACAAGCTTCGCATTCTGGATGGTGCGCCCGAGCAGTTGCCGGATTGATCGTCTTGCTGGTATGCGATGTCTTGTAACCCGTGGATGCCACGCCCGACCACAAAGGCCACTTATGAATTCTTCCTCTCGCGCCCCGCTCGATCTAGCGACCGAGGCGGCATCCACGCTTTCGGAGTACCTGGAGCTTTCGCTAGACAAAGGACAGAGCCTGATTTTCGTGCTCTCTCACGGCGAAAATAGCGAAGTCTATCTTGGCGACCCCGGCGAGCCAGACGCGGACTGGACAAGCTGCGCGGCCATTCCGAACGCGATGGTCCACGCGCTTCTGGAGACCACCCGGTCGGGATTCAACCAGTTGGTCATCGAAGGACAGGCCTACCGCTTCGCCCGGACCTTCGCGCAAGTTGCCGGGCATGGCGCCGTCGTCTTCACGCCCGCATAGACGTTGTAGCCAATCACGTTGCTGCGTTTGAGCATGGATGATCATAGCGATTTCGTTGTGCGCAACATGTCGTCCAGCGAGGTCGATCTGGCGATCGAATGGGCTGCGGCAGAGGGATGGAATCCGGGCCTCGACGACGCGCGATGCTTCTGGAATGCAGATCCCAATGGCTTTTTCGTCGGTATCTGGCGCGGCGAGCCGGTGGCATGCATCTCGGCAGTCGCCTACGACGAGCGCTCCGGTTTCATTGGCCTCTACATCGTCAAGCCGGCATTTCGCGCCAGGGGTTTCGGTCTGCGCACGTGGCAGCACGCGATGCGCTATCTGGGAGATCGGACGATCGGCCTCGATGGTGTCGTTGCCCAGCAGCCGAACTATATGAAATCCGGCTTCCAGCTCGCGTATCGCAACATCCGCTTCCAGGGCGTCGTGCGAGCCGCGTCGACGCCCAGGCTGACGAACGCGCGGGAGGTACCCTTCGCGCAACTGCTTGCCTACGACAGCGCATGTTTTTCGACCAACCGTTCCCGCTTCCTCGCGGACTGGATCGCCCAATCACAGGCGCTGGCTCTGGCGGATGTGCGCAACGATCAGATCAGAGGGTACGGTGTGCTGCGCCGCTGCAGGAGCGGCTACAAGATCGGTCCGCTCTTTGCCGACGACGCACGGATTGCCAACGATCTATTCGACGGGCTGGTCGCGAGCGCCGCAGGCGAAGTCATCGCGCTCGATGTCCCGGAAGTCAACGCGGCTGCGGTCGCGCTCGCTGAACGCTACGGCATGGTGAGCGCATTCGAAACGGCGCGCATGTACACGCGCGCCGCGCCGGCCATTCCCGTGCAACGCGTGTTCGGGGTGAGTACGTTCGAACTAGGTTGACTGCAAAGCAACAGACCGATCATCGAGCGGCCGAGAGCGACGACTCACGCTGACCGGAAATGGTGAAAAGGCGCACGGTCTCATCCAGCACCTGAGCGGAGTCGATCAGCCGTTGCGCAGTGGCCGTCGCTTGCTCCACCAGCGCGGCGTTTTGCTGGGTCGCGCTGTCGAGGTGCGTGATTGCCTGATTCACCTGCATGATGCCTTTGGCCTGCTCGTCGCTGGCGTTCGACACATCGTCGATGATGGTCAGTACGCGTCTGACCGTCTCGTCGATCACTTTCATCTGCGACGCGGTGCGGTCGATCAGTTCCGTTCCTTGCGAGACTTCCGCGACGGTCAGATCCACCACGGACTTGATTTGCCGCGCGGACTCCGCGCAACGTTGCGCGAGCATGCGGACTTCGGTGGCGACGACCGCGAACGATCGGCCGGCGTCGCCGGCACGGGCGGCTTCGACTGCCGCGTTCAAAGCAATGATGTTGGTCTGAAAGGCGATGCCATCGATCACGCCCGTGATATCGGCGATACGCTGCGACGCCGACGTAATGCCGGACATGGTCCGCTCAACCTGACCGACGATCTCGCCGCCAAGCGCCGCGGCATCCTGTGCTTCCCGCGCAAGTCCGAGCGCGGACGCGGCGGCGTCTGCATTGGCCTTCACGCTGGTGGTGAATTGCTCCATGGTCGCAGCGGTTTCCTCGAGCGACGCCGCTTGCGATTCAGTGCGGCGCGCCAGATCTTCATTGCCGCTCGACATTTCACGAGCGGAGTCCACCACCCCGCCGATCTGGCCACGCACGTCCAGCACGATCGCGCCGAGGTTCGCCTTCAGTTGGTTCAGCGCGCTGAGTACGTCGCCGAAATCTCCGTTCCTCGAGATGCTCATTTGGGCAGTGAGGTCGCCGGCAGCCATACGGGTGGCGAAACTGGAGAGCCCCGCGAGCGGCGCACCCAATTGCTTTCTCAACGCCAGCCAGGCCAGGCCGGCCAGCATCGCGGTGACGCCAGTCGCGCTCCAGTACGGCAACGGCGGCATCCCGCCGTACAGCGCCGCACCGACGAGCGGGAAGACCAGCGGCGCAATCGCATAGCCGACACCGATGCGCGCCACGACGGACAAGTGCGTCAGTGCCTGCAGCTTGCCGGCTATCCCGGTACGCACCAGCTTCCCGCGGCGCAACTTGTGCGAGCGCAACGTGCCTTCGCGCATCCGCGTATAGGTTGACTCGGCAAGCCTCACTTCGTTGCGAGAAGGCTTGGTGCGAACGCTCAGATAGCCGACGGTCTGACCGCTTTCGATCACCGGCGTGACGTTCGCGCATACCCAGTAGTGGTCGCCATTCTTGCGGCGGTTTTTCACGAGCGCCGTCCAGGGCTGACCCGCGCGGATCGTCTCCCACATGTCGGCGTAGGCCTCGCGCGGCATGTCGGGATGCCGGACGATGTTATGTGGCGCGCCGAGCAACTCTTCTCGCGTGAAGCCTGAGATCGCAATGAATCCGGGGTTGCAGTACTGAATCCTTCCTTTCAGGTCGGTTGCCGAGACAAGCATCTCCGAGGGGGGGAAATCGAATTCGCGTTGTGTTACAGGGGGGTTATTGCGCATGAAGGTCGTTAGCGAGGCACCGCGCTCTGCTGAAGGCGCCGGAATGTCGGTCAATGGACGTTCTAACGGCAATACCCTCAAAATATTGAGGGTTATCTGACTAGCTTAGTCGGGTAATCGAAAGCTTCGCCCCAACAAGTGCTATGCACCTGTCGCGGCGACGCCTAGCGATATGAACCTCACTTCCGCGAGCCCCTCTTCTTCCTTTCCGGAACTTCGACGGTAGTGTCGACCGGTGTGAACGGCGCCTGAAAATGATCGACGAGGAAATCGATGAAGGCTCGCGCCCGCGCCGTCTGATTGCGCTGCCTCGGGTAGTAGACGAACAGGTCCGCCGACGGCAGCACGGTATTCGGCAGCACCAGCTTGAGGCGCCCGCTCTGTACGTACTTGGCCAGATCCCATTCGGAGCGAATCAGAATCCCGTGACCGTCGAGCGCCCACCGAAGCGCAATGTCGCCATCGTTGCTCGATAGCACGCCTTTGACCTTGATCGCTTCGATGTGGTCGTTCACGATGTAGCGCCACACGCCATAAGCGTCATCGTTCTGCCGATGAATGATGCAGCGATGCTGATGCAGGTCCTCCACGCGCTCGGGCGCTCCAAAACGCTCCAGATATTTCGGCGACGCGCAAAGAAAACGGCGATTGCTCATGATGCGCCTCGCGCTCAGCCGACTGTCCGGCAGCTCGCCGAACCGTATCGCCATGTCGAAGGCGCCTTCGACGAGATCCACCGGCCGGTCCGTCACCTCGAACTGCACTTCGACGTTCGGAAAACGCCTGGCGAAGTCGGAGACGAGCGGCGCGATGGTCGTCCTGCCGAAACCCAGCGTCGCGTTGATGCGCAACGGCCCATGCGGATCGCGCCGGGCGCCGGAGATGGCCTCCTCCATCTCGCGGACCTGCCCGACGATCTGGGACGCGTAGCGCAGATAGGTCTCTCCCTCGGGCGTCAGGCTGACGCTGCGCGTAGTCCGGTTGACCAGACGCGCGCCGAGCCGCTGCTCGATGATCCCCAGCCGCTTGGTCGCCGCTGGCGGACTGAGATCGAGCGCCCGGGCGGCGCCGGACATGCTCCTGAGTTTCGCAAGAAGAATGAAGAACTCGAAGTCGGATACGGGTGCAGTACTCACTTTTGGTGAAATATATAGTGAACACAAGTGAATTCTAGCAAGCACTTTCGGGGCTAAGCTACGCACCACATTGCAGCCAGGGTGGCTCAATAACCGTTCAAATCTCTGGAGACAGTGGCGTGAGAATCGTTGAAATCCGCGAAAAGACCGTTCCGATCAGTTCGCCGATCCGGAACGCCTACATCGACTTCAGCAAAATGACCTTGAGTCTCGTCGCGGTCGTCACGGACGTGATCCGCGACGGTAAGCCGGTGATCGGCTATGGCTTCAACTCGAACGGCCGCTACGGTCAGGGCACGCTGATGCGCGAGCGCTTCATCCCGCGCCTGCTCGAGGCCGACCCGGCCGCGCTCGTCGACGACTCCGGCGACAACCTCGATCCCCACAAGATCTGGGCGACGATGTTCATCAACGAGAAGCCCGGCGGCCACGGTGAGCGCTCCGTCGCGATCGGCACGATCGATATGGCCGTCTGGGACGCGGTGGCGAAAATCGCCGGCAAACCGCTGTTCCAGTTGCTCGCCGAGCGGTACGGCAATGGCGAGGCCAACCGCAAGATCTTCGTCTACGCGGCGGGCGGCTACTACTATCCGGGCCAGGACCACGAGAAGCTCAAGGATGAGATGCGCAGCTACATCGACCGGGGCTACACGGTCGTGAAGAAGAAAATCGGCGGTGCGTCGCTCGACGAAGACCTGCGACGCATCGACTCGATCCTCAGCGTGCTGCAGGACGGCCAGAAGCTCGCGGTCGATGCCAACGGCCGCTTCGATCTCGATACGGCGATCAGCTATGCGAAGGCGCTGTCGCAGTACGACCTGTTCTGGTATGAGGAGGCGGGCGACCCGCTCGACTTCGAGTTGCAGGCGACGCTGCGCAACTACTATGACAAGCCGATGGCGACCGGCGAAAACCTGTTCTCGATGCAGGATGCCCGCAACCTGATCCGCTACGGAGGTATGCGCCCCGATCGCGATTGGCTGCAATTCGATTGCGCATTGAGCTACGGTCTCGTCGAATATCTGCGAACGCTCGATATGCTGCATCAGCATGGCTGGTCGAGAAGCCGTTGCATTCCCCACGGCGGGCACCAGATGTCGCTGAACATCGCTGCGGGCCTCGGACTCGGCGGCAACGAATCGTACCCCGACCTGTTCCAGCCATACGGCGGTTTCCCGGACGGCGTTCGCGTCGAGAACGGATATATCACGATGCCGGAGCTGCCCGGCATCGGCTTCGAAGGCAAATCCGACCTGATCGCCGAGATGCGCAAGCTGGCTGAATAACGCGCGCTCGCAACGGCACCGACAAACATTCGCGCTCGAATGGTTCATAAAAAGACGGAACGAAGCCGGCTCAATGCGGCCCTCCCACGCTGCTCGCGTGGGAGGGCCGCATTTTCCCTTTGAAGACGCCACGCACAGGAGACAGACATGCCAGTATCGAAAGTAAGAAGAGCAGTTTCCAAGCTGTACGTTCAGGTCCTCATCGGGATCGTGGCCGGCGTCCTGCTGGGTCACTTCTACCCCGAACTCGCGTCGCAGATGAAGCCGCTGGGCGACCTGTTCATCAAGCTGATCCGAATGCTGCTTGCGCCGATCATCTTCGCGTCGGTCGTAGTCGGGATCGCGCGCATGAACGACCTCCATCAGGCGGGCCGGGTAGGCGTGAAAGCCCTTCTCTATTTCGAACTGGCATCGACGGTCGCGCTGATTGCGGGGATGGTGGTGGTCAATGTCATCGAACCCGGCAGCGGCATGAACATCGATCCCTCGCAGATCGATGCCGCCGCGATTTCGACCTATACGCACGCGGCGCAGCAACACGGGATGCTCGACTTCTTCATGAGCATCGTTCCGAATAGCATCGTCGGGGCATTCGCCAAGGGCGAGATGCTTCCGATCATTTTCTTTTCAGTTCTGCTCGCTATCTCGCTGGCGCAGCTCGGACCTCGTACCGCACCATTCGTCGACATGCTCGACATGTTCCTTCAAGGCATGTTCGGCGTGGTGCGGATCGTCATGTACGTTGCTCCGATCGGCGCATTCGGCGGCATGGCCTTCACGATCGGCAGATACGGCATCGGCACGTTGGCATCGTTCGGCGAGTTGATGCTTTGTCTGTATCTGACCTCGTTCTTCTTCGTGTTCGTCGTGCTTGGTCTTGTCATGAAAATGTGCGGGCTTTCGCTTTGGAAGTTTCTCCGCTACATCAGGGACGAGATTCTGATTACGCTCGGCACGGCGTCGACAGAAGCGGTGTTGCCGCAGATGCTGATCAAGATGGAGGCGATGGGCTGCGCTCGCCCGGTGGTTGGCATGGTCTTGCCCACCGGCTATACGTTCAATGCCGACGGAACGGCGATTTATCTGACGATGGCGGCGTTGTTCATCGCCCAGGCGATGAACGTCCACCTCAGTATCTGGGACCAGTTGCTCGTGCTCGGCGTGCTGCTGCTCACGTCCAAAGGCTCCGCGGGCGTGGCCGGGGCGGGATTCGTCGCGCTGGCCGCGACGCTTGCCTCGATGCACAAGATTCCCGTCGAAGGCCTCGTGCTGCTGCTCGGCGTGGACCGCTTTCTGAACGAGGCGCGTGCGGTCACGAACCTGATCGGCAATGGCGTTGCGACCGTCGTCGTCGCTCGCTGGGAGGGCCAACTCGATAGGAACCTGGCGCGCGCGGTGCTGAATCGCGACAACACGGCTCACTTCCGAACACCGGGTCCTGCCACGCAACCCGCAGTCTCGCCGACATTGCCGACTGAAGCGGAGGCGGTTCTCGATGGCTCAGCGAACCATCAATAGAACTGAACTTTTCGGAATGGGTGCCGTTAACCCAGCGGTATCTCACTTTTCCGAATTCAGCATGAAACTGACCATCAAGTTCCGTCTTCTCGCCACCCTCACCCTGCTCGGGTTCCTGCTGACGGTGACTGGCGTACTGGGTATCGCCGGCATGCGTGGCTCGAACCATGCGGTTGCGCAGGCGTATACCAACGACGTGGCCGCCTCGACCGCGCTCGGCAAGTCCAACCTGAACCTGACCGTAGTGCGCACTACGCTCGATCGCGTGCTGCTGCACCCGGAGGCGGCGGATAGAGCCGCCCTCATCGATAAGGCGCGCAACTATCTAGCGGTCTCCGACAAAGCCTGGAAAGAGTACCGCGCACTGCCCGTCTCCGATGCGGAAGCGGCCTTGTCGAAGGCCGTCGCCGACGCCCGCGAAGCGATGCTGCATGGCGCACTCGAGCCGATGATGGACGCGATGAGCCGTGGCGACCACGAGGGTGCCGACCATATTGCAATGGTCGTTATGCCGCCGTTTGCCGCGGCTCTAACGCAGAAATCCGCGGAGCTGGACAAGTTTCGCAACGCGCAAGGCAACGCTCGCTACGACACGGCACAGCATAGCTACCAGACACTTGCAACCATTACCGCAATCGCGATCGCCGTCGGTCTTCTGACCTGCGTCACCTGCGGCTTCACGCTGCTTCGCGCAATCGCGCGCCCGATCGACATGACGGTGCGCCATGTCGAGCGACTCGCTCAGGGCGACATGTCGCAGCAACTGCGCTTCGACAGCAATGACGAAATGGGTCGCCTCGTCAGAAGCGTTGGGCAGATGCAGAAGGACATCGGCACGATGATCGAACAGATCGCTCGCGGCAGCGAGTCGATCGCGTCCGCGACCCAGCAAATTTCGGCCGGCAACGCGGACCTGTCGGCGCGCACCGAGGCGCAGGCGGCGTCCATCGAGGAAACGGCGGCGAGTATGGAACAACTGACCAACGCCGTTACGGAGAACGCGGCGCACGCGCGTGAAGCGCGCGAGCTGGCCGACGCGACGAAGGCGACGGCCGGTGCGGGCGCGGACGTCGTCCGTCAGGTCATCGACGCGATGCGCGACATTCACGACGGCGCGAAAAGAATGGGCGAGATCATCGGGGTGATCGAAGGCATCGCCTTTCAGACCAACATCCTCGCGTTGAATGCGGCTGTCGAGGCCGCGCGCGCCGGAGAGGAAGGACGCGGCTTTGCCGTCGTCGCCGGCGAGGTGCGCAATCTCGCTCAGCGCTCGGCGACCGCGGCGAAGGAAATCAAGGAGCTGATCGACGCGTCGACCGCGCGCGTCGCCGACGGTTCGCGCCTCGTCGGCCGGGCCGGTGAGACGATGGGCGAAGTACAGACGGCCGTCGGTCGCGTCACGTCGATCATGAGCGACATCGCGACGGCTTCGGCCGAACAGAGCGATGGCATCGAGGAAGTCAATCGCGCGATTACGCAGATGGATCAGATGTCGCAGCAAAATGCCGCGCTGGTCGAACAGGCAGCCGCCGCGGCCGCGTCGCTCACCGAGCAGACTGGCCTATTGACCCGGGCGGCTGGCCGATTCCGCTTTGCGTCCCTGTCCTGATGCCACGCTATAGGCTCGCGTGCCGCGACACGCCTTAGGTTCGCGAGCCGCCGGAGGTCGTGGTGTCCGCGTCATTGGCAGGCACCGCCTCGAGAAAACCGCGCCCCATCTCCGCCTCGAAGCGCGCAGCGCTGCCCTCCCAGATGATGCGCGCGTGTTCGAGAACGTAAACGCGATCGGCATGCGGCAGCGCAAACCTGACGTTCTGCTCGCCCAGCAAGACGGTGATGGGCGTGGACTTCTGCAGCGAATCCAGCGCTTTCGACAATTGCTCGAGAATCACGGGCGCGAGGCCGAGTGTCGGCTCGTCGAGAATCAGCAGCTTCGGTTGGGTCATTAGCGCGCGCGCTATCGCGAGCATTTGCTGCTCGCCGCCGGACAGCGTACGCGCGGTTTGGCCCTGGCGCGACTTCAGGATCGGAAACAGATCGAACAGCCACGACAGCTGCTTGGCGCGCGCCGAATCAGCAAGATGATATCCGCCGAGTTCGAGATTCTCGCGTACCGTCATGTCGCCGAATAGCTCGCGCGTTTCCGGGCATTGCACGAGGCCGGCGCGCGAGATCGCGGCACCGCTGATGCCGCGCAGATCGCGGCCATCGAAGCGGATCGTCCCCTTGTACGGCACGAGGCCCGAGAGCGCGTTGAACAGCGTCGTCTTGCCCGCGCCGTTCAGGCCGACAACCGAGACGAATTCGCCCTCGCGCACTTGCAGACTGACGTCGTCGAGTGCGCAAGCCTTGTCGTAGAGCACGCGCACACCGCTCACCTCGAGGATGGTGGGCTTCGCATTGCCCGCGGCTCCGGTGCGCTGGCGCAGCTCCAGCTTGCCGCCCAGATAGACGCGGCGCACCGTCTCGTTCTGCATCACCTGTTCGGCGGTGCCCTCGGCGACACGCTCGCCAAGGTACATCGCCAGCACACGGTCGGCGAGCGCGGACAGACTCTTCACGTTGTGATCGACCAGCAGCACCGCGCGCCCTTCGGCGCGAAAGCCTCGAATCAGCTCGGAAAACGCGTGCGATTCCGCCACCGTCAGTCCCGCAAACGGCTCGTCCACCAGCACGACCTGCGGGTCGCGCGCAATCGCCTTGGCCATCTCCATGCGGCGCAGATCCGCAAACGGCAGCGTCGCGGGATGCCGATGCATGACGCCGGCAAGGCCCACGCGCTCGGCGATTTCCTGCGCGCGCTGGTGCACGTGGGGTTCGGCAGCGAGCTTGACGAGCGAATCAGGCAGCAGCGCGAGCTTGATATGTTCCAGCACCGTTTGCCGATGCAGCGGCCGCGAATGCTGAAACACGATGCCCACGCCCGCGCGCGCGATGCGGTGCGGCGCCCAGCCGGCCATCTCCACGCCGTTCACCTTGACCGACCCCGCATTGGGCCGCTCGATGCCCATGATCAGCTTCATGACCGTGGACTTGCCCGAGCCGTTCGGTCCAATCAGACCGAGGATCTCGCCGGGCCGGATCTCGAAGCCGATATCCTTGACTGCGACGAGACCGCCGAAGCGCTTGGTCAGCCCGCGTACGGAGAGCAGCGGCGTGTCGTTCATTGGCGCTCCCTCGCACGTAGCAGATTGCCGAGCAGACCGTCTGGAAAGAACAGCAGCGCAGCCAGCGCGACCGCCGCGACGACGAACGTGTTGAGCTGCCCGAGCGGTCGCAGGAACTCGCCGGCGACGATCAGGAAGATCGAGCCGAGCACCGCTCCGAGTATCGTCCGGCGTCCGCCGAGCACGGCCGCGATGATGATCTGCACGCCCACGCTGAGATCCACCACCGTGCTCACGGAAGCCGTGCCCTGGTAGAACACCAGCATCGCGCCGGCCACGCCCGAGAAAACGGCGCTGATGCAGAAGGCCACGAGCTTGTGCCGCGTGACATTGAAACCCAACGCCTGCGCGCCGGTCGCGTCCTGGCCGCTCGCCTGCAGGATCAGACCGACTGCCGAACGCGACAGGCCGAACAGCAGGATCGCGCAAACGATCAGGAACGCGAGGGCGATCCAGTAGTTATGGTTCGCATCGACCGACATCACGTCCGGCACCATCATGCCGATCTCGCCGCCCGTTATGCCCGCGAAGATCACGATGGCGTTTTGCAGCAGCAGTACGGCCACGAGCGTAACTAGCCCGAAGTAAGGACCGCGCAGCCGCAGCGCGGGCACCGCGAGGAGCAAGCCGCCCACTAGCGCGACGCCGCCGCCCGAGAGCACGCAAACGGGTATGGGCAGGCCCCACCTGGCGTTGAGGATCGCAGCCGAATAGGCGCCGAGTCCGATCAGGAACGTCGGCCCGAAGTTGACCTCGCCGGCAAAGCCGAACAACAGGTCCCACGACATCGCGAACACGCCGAAGTAAAACGCAACCGTGAGCACGCCGAGGATGTAGCCAGAAAGCCACCACGGCAACGTCGCAGCGATCACGGCGAGCGCAACGGCGACCCATGCGCCACGCGAACGGAGAAGAACGGACATAGGGGTACGCTCCATTCGCACTGTTAGCGGCGTCCCAGGAAGCCCTGGGGCCGTACATACACGACCAGTACCAGTAACAACAACGCGGGCAGCGGGCGCAGCGTCGGCGCGATCAGATAGGCCGTGACCGTCTCCAGATAACCCACGACATAGGCGGCCATCAACGAGCCCGACACACTGCCGAGTCCGCCCAGCACGACGATCGAGAACGCGCTGGCCGTGAGCTGCCCCGCATTGTTCGTGCTCACGCCAAGGAACGAAGCGAGCAGCACGCCCGCAATGCCGGCCAGCACGCCGTAGATGCTCCACGCGAGAAGATAGATCCGGGAGAGTTCGAAGCCGAGCAGCGTGAGACCGCGCGGATTCATCGAAGCCGCGAGCAGCGCTTTGCCTGCACGCGTGCGGTTCACGAACAGCCACAGCATGCCGATCACGGCCCAGCAGACCAGCGCGATCATGATTTCGTTGTACGGCACGCGCACGCTGCCCACCATCGCCACCCCGCTGATCAGCGGGCGCATCGTCACCGGGTTGTCGGTGAAGAGCCACGCCATGCCCTGCTGGATCATGATGCCCCACAGCAGCGTGCCGGTGAGCACGAAGATTTCCTTCTCTTCGCCGGGAATCGCAGCCGAGCGTTGAATGGGCCGCACCACCATCAAGTAGGTGACGAAGGCCGTCACGAGACCCGCGATCACGCCGAGCAGCGTGCCGAGATAGGTGCCAAGCCCCGCCTCGCCCGCGAGCATCCAGCCCATCAGCGCCGCGACCAGCATCACGCCGCCGTGCGCGAGATTCAGGATGCCGGAGACGCCGAAGATCAACGTGAAGCCGATCGCGCCCAGCGCATAGAGGGAACTGATTGCAAAGCCGTCGACGAGAATCTGCAGTAGCAACATGCCCGGCCTTTCATGTTGGTTAGGGTGTCGATTCGTGCGGTGTCCGGGCCTTCGCCCGGACAGTCGCGATCGTCGTACGGCTAGTTCGCGCTTGCCTGCTTCACCTTGATGAAGGTCGGGAATTTCACCGCGCCGTTGGCGATCGACTTGGGCCAGATCGCGACCTGCTTGCCGTTCTGCCATTGCAGGTTGATACCCGTGATATAGCCGGGCCCGTACTTCAGCGCGTGCGTGAACTGATCGCTCTTGCCATAGAACTGCCAGCGTCCGATCGTGCCCACGTAGTCGGTTTTCTCGAGCGCGTCGACCATCTGGTCCGGATCGGTCGAGCCCTTGTTGCGCCTGATCGCGTCCGCGATGATGTAGACGAGGTCGTAACTCGTGAAGCCGCAATACGCCGGAGAGACGCCGAACTTCTTCTGGTACTCATCCGTGAAGGGGACCGTTTTCGGCGTGATCGCCACGCCCGGCGCGGCGGCCGAGGCCGTGATCACGCCCTCGGTCGCGCCGTTCGTGTCCTTCCAGAAGCTGGTGGTCGTGGCCTGCGAGCTTTGGCCCGACATCGGAATCGGCACTTGCTGGTCGTGCCATTGCACGGTCGGCTGCACCCCTACGTGGCTGATGCCGGTGGTGATCGTATCGGGGTGCTTCGCCTCGATCTGGTTGAAGATCGGCGTGAA
Organism: Paraburkholderia sp. JPY419; assembly: GCF_050435705.1. Classification (NCBI taxonomy): domain Bacteria; kingdom Pseudomonadati; phylum Pseudomonadota; class Betaproteobacteria; order Burkholderiales; family Burkholderiaceae; genus Paraburkholderia; species Paraburkholderia sp. JPY419. The sequence continues at coordinate 1,085,478 of NZ_JBNDKV010000001.1, forward strand.
GTCGGAGGTATCGGGATTGAAGCGGATGTGATCGAGCACCTGAAGTCCCGCTTTGGGCAGGCATTCGAGGTAACGTTCGTCGAGCGGCTTGGTCCACGCCGCGTCTTCGCTCATGACGACGGTCGTTTTCATCTTGAACTGGCCGACCAGAACGTCGTGCGAGAAGTCGCAGATAGATTGCGCGATGAATGCCGACGTCATCCAGCCGTGGAATGTGTATTTGTAGTGGTCGTAGTCGTCGTGAACGTGCTTCGAGATGTCGTTGCTAGCCGCGCCGGGGGTGATGAAGGGCACCTTCAGGCGCCCGGACCACGGTTCCATCGCGAGCGCCACTTCGCTGATGTAGCTGCCGATCACAGCGACCACCTTGTCCTGGGTCGCCGCGCGCTGGAAGGCGCGCACGCCGTCCGAGGCCGATGAATGGTCGTCGTACGCGACGATCTGGATGGGCCTGCCATCGACGCCGCCGCTAGCGTTGATCTGGTCCGCGGCGAGCTGCGCCGCCTTGCTGATCGAAGCGCCCGCCACCGAGGATTCCTCGCTGATCACGCCGATCTTGATCGGCTCGGCCGCCGCATGAGCGCCTGCCGCCAGACCTAGCCCCGCCGCTACCATCCCCGTCGCGACGATGCAATGAAGGTTTCGCCACACATTGTTACTGGACATCATGCATCTCCGATTCGAATGGATCGTTGAGCAACAATTGCCCGCCACATTGCAGCATCTTAAGAATGCGCACACAACAATATTCACCCGTTTTGCGCCGCTCAATCGGTACAAACGATGACCGGGTCCGTACGGACTTCATGGTGCAGAGCGGCAAAAATCTTGCGGCTCGCGCCGGCAGGAAGCGGTTTTTTCTTGGTGAGAACTATCGCTGTGTAGTGTGAGATTAGCGGCCTTCTTCCTCTCGCTTATTCGTCATCCGAAGCATTGTGTCGGCGGTTCAATGGACCAACGTCCGGCCGCCTTGCAACCGCCCGCGACGCAGCGCATCAAGCCGCGCCACGATCAGCTCGAGGGTGGCACGCGCGCCTGCGTGCGGGTCCGAACATTACGCGGCAACCCTGCTTGCTGACATATGTACGTCATGATAGGTTGCTGCAATTCCCGCTGCCGAACCTGGCATCTGTTTTCGCAACGCTACGCGCCCGATAAAAAAAAGCGGGATGGGTTGATCTGGACTCATCGTACGCATACGCCTTTCCCCAACAGGAATTCAAGAGCCATGGCTTCAATGATCCAGCGAACGACCCTGTTCGCCTGTCTTCGCGCGGCTTGCGTCGCGGCTTCCCTGTCCATCGCCGCACTTGGCGCGCACGCCGCCGATCTGGTGATCGCAGGCCGGGACGACATCTACGGCCGCGGACTCGCGCAGGCGGTGGACGGCTACAAGAAAGAGCACCCGGGCGTCGATATCGAATTGCTGAAGCTGCCGAATAACGACCTGTATCAGAAGCTGAAGCTGTCGTTACGCGAAAACACGCGCGCTTATGACCTGGTGATGATGGACGACACCTGGTCGCCCGAATTCATCGCCAACGGATGGCTTCAGCCGCTGCCCGCCACGCTCGCGGATGCCGATATGGTGACGTCGACGATCTCCCTCGGACGCGCGTCGACCGGAACCTTGTATGCGATGCCGATCGTCGGCAATGTCGAGATGTTCGCCTATCGCAAGGATCTGCTCGCGAGTCGCGGCCTGCAGCCGCCGCGCAGCTGGGACGAGGTGCTGAAGATCGCACAGACCATCGGGACTGCCGACAAGGACGTTTCCGCTGTCGTGTTTCGTGGCGTGAAGGGCAACCCCGTCGTCACCGGTTTTCTGCCGATCCTTTGGGCCTATGGCGGAGAAGTCGTCGACACGAACAGCAAGGTCACGATCGATTCGCCCGAAGCGCTGACCGCGCTGAAGATGCTGCTCGCGCTGAAGAAGTGGGCACCGAAGGATGTCGACGTGTATGGCGCCGGTGAAGTGCGCGACGCATTGCAGGGCGGCACGGCCGCGCAGGCCATCGAAGTATGGCCCGCCTGGCTGCCAGCGCTCGACGATCCGGCGAAGTCGCGCGTCGTCGGCCAGGTCGCGCTGCAACCGCCGCCTGGCCAGGTCAAGGGGCCGGCGCCGATGCTGGGCATCTGGCAAATGGGCATTGCAAAAGATGCCGCACATGCGAAAGTGGCGGCGGACTTCCTCGCCTACCTGACTTCGTCGGCGACGCAAACACAACTTGCCGTGCTCGGCATTCCGCCGACGCGCAAGAGCGTCTTCGTCAATCCGACACTCGTCAGGCAATATCGCTGGTACCCGGATCAGCTGAAGGCGCTCGAAGCGGGCCGTGCGCGGCCTCGCGTAAGAGATTGGCAGCAAATCGAGGCGATTCTCGGCGACGCGTTACAACTCGCGCTGACGGGGCAGGCCACGCCCGACGCAGCGTTGCATCAGGCTGCACAGAAGATCGGCCAAGCCAACGCGGCAGTGCAGTGATAGCGGCAGTGACGGCGCAGGCTAGCGTGGAAACGGATCGATGAGCCGCTTGCGACGTTATCTGCCGCTGCTCGTCCTGATGAGCCCAGCCGCGCTCGTGCTCGGCGTGCTGGCGCTCTATCCGGTCGCGCGCGTACTAATCGATTCGTTTTTCTCGGTCGATTACGCATCGGGGCAGCGCTCGTTCATCGGGCTCGCCAACTATCGATCGGTCATTGCGGACGGCGAGTTCGGCACGAGCTTCGTCAATACGATCCAGTTCATGATCGTGGCCTCGCTCGCTGAAGTCCTGTTCGGACTCGCGCTCGCGCTGCTGTTCGTCCGCGCGTTTGCGGGCCGGCGCATCGCGTTGCCGCTTGCGGTGCTGCCGATGATGCTCTCGACGCTGGTGTGCTCCGCCATCTGGCGCAACTGGCTCAACTACCGAGGCTTTCTGAATGCGCTGCTCAAGGCGATAGATCTACCAGCGGTGCCCTGGCTATCCGATCCGCACCTCGCGCTGTGGTCACTGATGCTGGTCGATGTCTGGCAATGGACGCCGATGGCATTCCTGATCATTCTCGCGGGGCTACAGTCGATTCCGCCTGAAATCGCCGAGGCGGCACGCACCGACGGCGCGAACGAATGGCAGTGCCTGCGCTACATCACGCTTCCGCTCGTTGCACCGCACGTCGCACTCGCGATGCTGCTGCGCTCGATCGATACCTTCAAGCTGTTCGACAAGGTGTACGCGTTGACGGGCGGCGGCCCGGGCAATGCGACGCAGACGCTGTCGACGTACATCTACGACACGGGTTTCCGCTTCTTCAACGTAGGACCCGCCAGCGCGGCTTCGGTATTGATGCTGCTCACGTGCGCGGTGCTGGTCTCGGGATACATATGGAAATCGGCAGTCAGGCGCGACCGTTGATGCCGCTCGCGCGCTTGCAGGGTTTCGCGCGACGCTCGTCCGGTGCCGCGGTGCGAGGTCTGTTGCGGGTCGTAGCGCTGGCGGTGTTGCTGCTGCCGTGCATATGGATGGCTGGCGCGGCCTTCACGCCGACGCTGGAACGCCTCGCCCGTCCGCTCGCGCTGTGGCCTTCGGCGCCCACGTTCGAGCATTTCGCGGCGGTGTGGGAAAGCGGCATGGCCCAGTCGGTGCTGAACTCCGTGTGGGTCGCAGTGGGCGCCACGTTGCTCGCACTCGCGCTGGCTTTTCCGGCCGCCTATGCGCTCGCGCGACTGGCCTTTCCGGCGCGACTCGATCTGCTGTTCCTGATGCTCGTGCTGGCACTGAAGCTGATGCCGCCGATTACCGTGGCCGTACCGATGTTTTCGCTGGCCAAGTGGCTCCATCTGCTCGATTCGCTGTTTGGGCTGGTACTCGCCTATCAGCTGTACGCGTTGCCGATGGCGATCTGGATGTTGCTGCCGTTCGTGCGCGACGTGCCGATCGAATTCGAGGAGGCTGCGGCGCTCGACGGCGCGAACCTCGCGCAGCGCATCGTCTTCATCGTCGTGCCGCTGTGCGCGCCGGGTCTCGTTGCCACCGCGATCTTCGTGTTCATCATCGCGTGGAACGAGTTTCTGCTGGCGCTGTTGTTCGTCTCGTCACCGAGTCATTTCACCCTGCCGCTCACGATGGCGGGTTACGTGACCGAGAACGGCATCGACTGGGGCGAACTGATGAGCGCAGGGCTGATTTCGTCGGTGCCGACGCTTCTGCTCGCGGGCTATGTGCAGCGCTATCTGCTGCAGGGCTTTTCGGGCGGCTTGAAGTAACGGGCTCCAACTCTGCGTCGACGTTGCAGCAGACGCTTTGCTTATCCAGAGGTTTTCTTGCGCCCTGCCCTGACCCATCCCAACGTTTCGCCCGCAGACTGGATGTCGGCCATCGACGGCAGCCGCTTGCTGTCTGCACTGACCTTGCCAGGAAGCCACGACACCTGCGCCTACACGGTCGATGACCGGCTCGCGCGCACGCAACATGCCACGCTCGACGATCAGTTGCACCATGGGGTGCGGGTTCTCGACATCCGCTGCTGTCATCAGCGCGATCGCTTTGCGATTCATCACGGCGGCATCTCGCTGGGTCTGAGTTTCGACGATGTGGTACGGACATGCGCTCAGTTTCTCGCGCGTCACCCCGGCGAATGCATCGTCATGTCGATCAAGGAGGAATGGCCCGCGCGTGACTGCGCCCGCGCGTTTTCTGCGACCTTCGAATGGTATGTCGAACGACACGCCGATGTGCACTGGCACCTTGTCTCCGGCCTGCCGCTGCTGGAGGCGGTACGCGGGAGCATCGTGCTACTGCGGCGCTTCGCGAGTGAAAAGCCGCTCGGCATCGACCTGACGGCCTGGCCTGACAACGCAACGTTCGATATCGACGACGTGCCGGCGCCGTTCACCATCCAGGACGAATTTCGCGTGCCGGTGCCAACATCGATCGTTTACAAGTGGCGCGCCATCGATTTGCTGTTGAACCGCACCCCCGGTGTGTGCGACGAGCGTTGGGTCATCAACTTTTGCAGCGGCACGGGAATGGCGGCGCCGCCGGTAGTCGTGGCGTGCGGCGATACACAGCATCGCGGTATTCACGAGCAGCTTGCCGAGCGGCTCGCGGCTCGTCCGCAACCATGCGGCACCATGCTGCTCGACTTTTGCGACTGGCAGGACTGGCGCCTCGTTGATGCGTTGATCGATTGCAACTGGAGCCGATAACGCATCGCTGCGCGCGAATCTCAGCGTGATTCCTTTGCTCGAGGCTGCCGCGGTGGCGGCCTCGATTCCGGTCCGCGCCTCGCCGGTTCACGCGTGCAGGCGTCTGGCGGCGTGACATAAGGAACGTCGTCGCGACAACACGCATAGATCGGAAATCCGTACGCGTTCGTACCGACGATGGTCGTTGGCCCGTGCAGCGGGCACACCGCCTTCATGGCGCCTCCTCGTAATTCATCGATCAATCGCTTCCATCTTACGCTCGCGACAGATGTTCTATGTGCGCCTGCATTGCCCTTCGCACCGCCTGGCCGCTCACCACCACCGACGCGCATTCACCATCCGTGCCGCGCCGCACCCTCACGTACTGTCACTTGCGTGGACAACCAGCCGAACACGGTCAGCGCAAAGTGCGCTGGCGGACCGGCGTCCCGTGCAGCGACTCGCCCGGGCGACAGCAGCGGTGCAACGAAGCGTCGGTCGAATTGTCATTTCTTGCATAACATGCAATGATTCATCCCAATGCATGATCCAGTCATCGGGCCAATTCCATGACATTTCGGGGATGCTCTGCGAAGCAGTCGAAGAGCCGACTCATCGGGGTCGCCGTTCCAGTCCGTTGTCCGGACGATCAAACATCGCGTTGGCTCGACAGCGACCCTTCAAGGCAGAGCTTTGGGTATAGGGTATTCACCTAGCCTTTCTTCCCGAAAATTTAACATTTTGAAGTTAGAATGAACCCTCTAAAATCGATTGTTATGTCATCTGATGACAATTGAAATAGAGATCGAAGCGCGGGGGCGGCCGCACGACCCTACCGACGCGGGCCATGGCCAATTCAGCGGCTATGACTGGTGAAGAACACCATGTTGTATTTCGACTGGCGAATACAGACATGAGAAGTGCGATCCGACATCACTGTTTTTGCAGCGTTCATTTAGTCTTACTAATAAGACTTTTTCTCCGGAATCCTCACCGACGATATTCCGCATACTGATTGCGGATGTGGTCTCCGGAGCAGGCGGGTTCGAAACTCAATCCAGGAGAAGCAATGAAAGACCTTTCGTCCGAAGATTTGCTGAAATTCTGCCGAACGAATCTGTCGACGTTCTTTTCGCCCGCCACCGAAGCGTTCGAAGGAACACGGAAACTCGCCGGCCCGGACCGGCAGGCGGGGAGCACCGTTCGGGGCACCTGGAATCTTTGAGCAGTGCGCCGGCGCGGCATGTCGCCGCCAGCTGATGCACCAGCTCCATTCGCGCAATACCACAAGCCTATAAAAACCCGCGCAGTTCAATCAATGCCGAAGCCGTTCCTCCCGTGACGCTGGAGGCGGCCGCGCGTTGTGGCAAGCAATGGCGGGTTGTGCGAGACGGCCATTGGGTATTCACGATCCTCGCAGACATTTCGATCACGGATGGAAAGGATGACGAAACGAATCGTAGTAGTAACGGGCGGCATGGGCGGACTCGGAGAAGCGATCAGTACGAAACTGCACGACGCAGGGTATGCGGTGGTAGTCACGCACTCGCCGAGCAACACCGGTGCGGACAAATGGCTGGCTGACATGGAAGCTCAGGGTCGGAGCTTTCGCGCTTACCCGGTCGACGTGGCCGATTACGACTCATGCCAGCGTTGCGCGGACAAGATTCGGGCGGAAGTCGGCCCGGTCGACATCCTGATCAACAACGCAGGCATCACCCAGGACATGACCCTCAGGAAGATGGACAAGGTGAATTGGGATGCGGTCATTCGCACCAACCTCGACTCGGTCTTCAACATGACGAAGCCGCTGTGCGAAGAGATGGTCGCACGAGGCTGGGGGCGCATCGTCAATATCTCGTCCGTCAACGGCTCGAAAGGCTCGGTCGGCCAGACCAACTACGCCGCGGCCAAGGCCGGCATGCACGGCTTTACCAAGTCACTGGCGCTGGAAGTGGCGCGCAAAGGGGTCACGGTAAACACGATTTCGCCGGGCTACCTGGCCACCAAGATGGTCACCGCGATTCCGCAGGAGATCCTCGACACGAAGGTCCTGCCGCATATCCCGATGGGACGTCTCGGCAAGCCCGACGAAGTCGCGGCGCTCGTGCTCTATCTGTGCTCGGAAGATGCCGGCTTCGTGACCGGCTCCAATATCGCGATCAACGGCGGGCAGCACATGCAGTGACGCAACATACCGCGCCGGTACGTGCCGCAACATCGGACGAATCGGCGTGAACCATTCACGCAACACCCCTGTGCTTCCATGAGAGAGGAACGTGTCATGAGTGAGACCTGGATGGGCCTGATCATTGGGGGCACGGCCCTCAGCATCGCAATGCTCATGGTGATTGATCACTATCGCCGTGAGCGCAAAAGGGCAAGACTGCTACGACATCTGGATCATCATGAGTGGTGGCATCAACCGCGCGGGCGAATGTAAGTGCGTCGACCGCGCCAATAAAAAATCAGATACATCGAGAGGGCTGAAGAATGACACCGGAAATCACCGGAAAACAAAAGGCCACAGGCCATCAGATCACGGTTCGTACGAGGCGCGGCGGCATGAGGGTCGCCGCAGTGTGGCAGGTATTGATGCCGGTCGCCGATGCCATCGAGGACGTACGGATTACGAGTAACCGCAAACATGATGTCGAAGACATGACGATCGCGTTTGCCGACAGGTTCTCCGGATCGCTGCACACCGTTCTCAAGAAGTTCGAGACGATGCCGTGGGTGGCCGCCGCGGAGCTTTGCTGAACACTGAGGGCCGTGCCGCTTGCGATGGGTCGCGTCGCTGCGAGGACCGGCGCGCGTCACGCTACCTGGCTCGCCAGATAGCTGACGGGCACGCGCGCCTCGCAGGAGTTGTATGGCACAGACGGGCCAATTGAAGTCCGACGTACACGGCCGGACCCTGCCGGTCACCACCTGAGAGAAGTGGATGAAAACAACAATCAAAAGAGGGCCCGCGGACAGGGAGAGTCCCTATACACCCCTGACCGCTGGAGATGCGATTTCGCATCTGGAACGGATCCTGTCCCACGATGGCGTGGATTCGTTGTTCAGCCGGACCTACTGGCGCGCGCGTGTCAAGCAGGTGAGCGCTACTCAAGGACTGACTCCGCAGCAGCAGGCAAGGCTGGTGAAGCTGCTCGAGTCGCTGCGTCCCCCGGTTCCGAGCGAGGAGGCGTGCTAGTCACTCGTCGACGCGGACATACGTCGTCCGCGGTCGATCAGAGCTGATCGTCGACATCCAGCAGCCGATCCTCCACATGCAGATCTTCGGCGCACTCTCCCTGCAAGCTCAGTTCCCTGCCTTCCGCTCGGAGGTGATCGCGGACCATCCGGCACAGGCGTTCGCGCACGAGGATACGTTGTGCGGTATCCATCTGCGCGTATCGCTCAATCTGCGAAGCCGAAAAGTGCAGTGTCAGCACGCACCGCGCATCCAGCGTCGTGTCGCCATGTGACTCGATCACCCAGGAAGCCTGGATGAGGAAGTTGCGGCCGTCGTCGTAACCGCTGATCGCGGGCGCTTTCGGCGACTCGAATAGCGTGGAAAGAGCCAGTTCGATTTCTTCGATGCGCTGATTCAGATCGATGTCTTTCATAGAAAGTCCTCCTCGTGGTCGAGGCCCCCGCCCCTCGCCTGCAGGCGAGCAAAAACCGTGTCCGGCTGTCGCTGTCTGTCCAGTGCTTCGACTGGAGCCGGACTCACAATCCCTGTTGCCGCTCATCAGGCAATATGTACCGATGAAACCGGTCAGCAGATATTCACGAACGCAAGGAGCGATTCGCCAGCTTCATACAGCGACAAAACGACGCTGCCGCGCACATATTGCCGGTTCAAATCGCACTTCAGTTCTTTAAGCAGAAGCCGACATAAGGAATAGCTCGAACAAGCATCTCGCTCGCTTGCGCGGCCTGGTCGTCGCGCAGACGACTGCCCTGTTTCCATCCGGACACAGATCGCAACGCAGCGGGCGGCGATGCCGCCGCCTCCGCAAGTGCGAAAAGCGCCTCATGCATGCCGACGTCGCATCGCCCCCTTGAACGACCAACCGTTGAGCGCAAGAAAGACGAGCAGCGTCGCACCGAAAATGCATTGGCGTCCTGCTTCGCCTATCTGCAGCGCGGTCAACAGACTCGTGAGAACCGTCAGCAGCACGGCGGCGCTCGCGACCGCGACATAGTCGCCCCGTCCGCCCGCGAGCGACACGCCGCCGATCACCGCGACGACGACGCTCGGCAGCACATAGGTCGTTCCGAGCCCCAGAAACGCCTGGCCGACATAGCCGACGAGCAGCACGCCCGTCACAGCGGCGATGATGCCGCTCGCGACATACACCGCGATGCGGATCGCGCGCACGCGCGTACCAGCGATGGCGGCAGCGACCGGATTCGCGCCGGTCGCCATCAGGCGACGCCCCCAGGCTGAATGATCAAGAAAACGCCACATCAACGCGCCGGCGCCGAGCCAGATCAGCGCGACGCTCGGCACGCCGCCGAGCGTCCTGCCGGCGAGCGCGGCTAGTGCGGGACTCGCGGCCGTATTGACGTGCATGACCGACGACCAGACGATCAACGCGCCGTCGATGAGACTTGCCATCGCCAGTGTCATCACGAGCGGCGGGATGCCCAGCAGCGTGATGCCGACGCCATTGAGCGCGCCCACCAGCGCGCCCGCCAACGTCGCGACGGCGAACGCGGCCGGCAATCCAGCCGATGCCGCTCCGAGCAGCGCGGCGCCAAGAGTGCCGCCCAGCGTCGCGGCCGCGCCTACCGACAGATCGAGCCCCTGCTCTCCCGCGATCATTACGAGCGACTGCGCGAGGCCGAATAGCCCCAGAAACGTCGCGATCTTCAACTGATTGGCAACCTGCCCCAGGCTCGCGAAGCCCGGCACCGCGAACTGTCCACTGATGAGCACGATCACGGCGAGCGCCAGCAAAAAGGCGCGGCGCGAATTCGGTTTCATCGTCACACTCTCCTTTTCGCGCCCACGAACGTGAAGCCGAGCGCAAACACGATCACGACACCCTTGAACACTTCCTGGTAGTTGCTCGGGATGCCCGCGAAGTAGACGACGTTGCCGATCAGCGTGAGCACGAGCGCGCCGCAGACGGCGCCGAGCATCGTGCCGCGCCCACCCGCCAGCGAGATGCCGCCGATCACCACAGCCGCGACCGAGTTCAGCGTGTATGGCAATCCCAGACGCGCATCGCCGGACGCGGTTTGCGCGGTCAGGCAGAGCGCCGCCGCAAACACGAAGAGCCACGCGAGCAGATAGCCGAGCAGTTTGACGAGCCGGACATCGATGCCGGCTTTGAACATCGCATCGGCGTGGCTGCCGGTCGCGATCAGTCGCCGTCCGAAGCGATGCCGCTGCAGGACCGCCCACAGCGCGATCGCGCCGAGCACCGGCAGCGCCGCGAGCGGAATCACCGAGATACGCGCCGCGAACCATTCGCCCAATGCGTCCGGCACCGCGCCGCCCGGCTGCGGGATCAGCAGAAGAGCACAGCCAAACCAGACGGCGCCGGTCGCGAACGTCGCGATCAGCGCGCTTTGCTTCGCATAGCCGACCAGCAGACCGTTGCACGCGCCGGCAAGCAGCGCGGCGGCCAGCGCGGCGACACAGGTCGCGCCGAGGCCCCACCCCATCAGACCGGGCGCGGCCGCGAGCACGCAGTTGACCAACGAGATTCCCGCGCCCATCGACAGATCCAGTTCTCCCATCAGCACGACGACCGCCTGCGCCATGCAGATCAGGACCACCGGCGCGGCGTTCTGCATGTTGCTCGCGAGCGAATCAGCGGTGAGAAAGTCCGGCTGCAGCCATGCATTCGCGATCACGACCGCGAGCAGCATGACGAGCGCGGGCAGCGCACTCGCGGCACGCGCGCACGATATTCTCAGCGCCGCGCCCATCCGTTTGCCTGGCGACCAGGCGCCAGTGTCGGCAAGTCCGTCTTCCAGTTGCGCCTTCATGCCGCGCTCCGGCCGAACAGCGCGCTGGTCACGCGGGATTCATTCATCTCATCACCTTCCAGCTGCGCGATGATCCGACCTTCGTACATGACGATCAGGCGGTCGCACACCGCGAGCAATTCTTCGGTATCCGATGCATAGACGAGCACGGCCGTCCCCGCTTGCGCGAATGCACCGATCGTCTCGTAGATTTCCCTGCGGGCGAGCACATCGACGCCCTTGGTCGGATCGCTGAGCAGCAGCACGTCGACCTGGCGGTTCAGCCAGCGCCCGATCACCACTTTCTGCTGATTGCCGCCCGACAGATCCCGCACCGGCTGGCGCACGTCGGACGTCTTGATGCGCAGTCGCGCGACCACGTCGTCGACGAACCGGCGGATCGGCGCGCGACGCAGCCGCCACGGGCTCGCCGCGAAGTTCACGCTGACCTGCGCCAGATTGAACTCGACCGGGTGATCGAGCCACAGGCCCTGCCGATGCCGGTCGTTGGGCACGAGGCACACGCCCGCGGCGATCATCTGACGCGGCGAACGCGGCACGATCGTCCTCGCTCCACCTCGTCCGTCGAGCCTCACCTCGCCGCCGTCCGGCACACGAAAGCCCGCGAGCGCGTCGAGCAGTTCTTCCTGGCCATGGCCCTGTAGTCCCGCGATGCCAAGAATCTCTCCGCGTTCCAGTTCGAAGCTGACGCCGCGCAGCCGCGCGCCGGCGCGCAGATCGGTGACGCCGAGCGCGACGGTTCTTTCCGTGTCCGCCGGATCACCGCCACGTCTCCGCTTGCCGTCATGAATATGCGTGGCAGCCGCGCCGCCCATCAGTTCGAGCACACGCGCTTCGTCGAGTTGCCCGCGCACCGCTAGCTCGCCGACCGGGCGGCCGTTGCACAACACCATCACGCGATCGCACAGCGCTTCGATCTCCGCCATCCGGTGCGAAATGAAAACCACCGCCGTGCCGTGCGCCGTCAGACTACGCACGACGCGCATCAGGTTGTCTACTTCAGCGGCGTCGAGTGCGGCGGTCGGTTCGTCGAGAATCAGGATGCGCGGCCCGAGCGCAAGCGCCCGCGCGATCTCGACCAGTTGCTGATCGGCAGCGCTTAGGCTGCCTGCGCTCGCTTCGATATCCCAGCCGGGTCTCAGGCTCTCCAGCAGCCGCGTGGCGCGATCGCGCGTGCGCCGCTGATCGAGAAAGCGACCCGTATGGCACAGCTCCGCGCCAAGAAACACGTTCTCCCACACCGGCAGATCCGGCGCGAGACCGGGATGCTGATGCGCAATCGCGATCCCCGCCGCGCGCGCCGACTTCGGCGAGCCGGGTCGCAGCGGCGCACCGATCATTTCGATCGTGCCGTCGTCCGGTATGGTGTCGCCGGCGAGAATGCTCGACAACGTCGATTTGCCCGAGCCGTTGGCGCCTAGCAGCCCCAGCACTTCGCCAGGGTTCAGCGTGAGGCTCGCGCCGTCGAGCGCGAGCACGCCGCCATAGCGTTTCGTCAATCCCTTCGCGATGAGCACGGACATGATCGGCGCTATTGCGTGAACAGCGCATCGAGCTGGGCTTCGCTCAGCCATTGACCGAGAAAGTAGCTGTCGGGCTTGTCGCTCATCGAAGCGAGCGTAGCATCGAGATTCTCGGCCGTCACGGTCCTCGTGATCGGGAAGTAGTAGGTGTTGTCGGGCAGCGGTTTGAGCGTGCGTCCGTGCGCGAGGCGCACTGCGATGCCGAGCGCCGTGCGACTGATGTCGGGCGGATTCACCTGCACGAACACCTTCATCGGATTGCCGGCGTCGCGCTGCTTCTTCCATTCCGTCAGAAAGCCCTTTTGCGCTTCGCCGGTCATGATCGGCACGCGCCGGTTCGCGTTCTCGAATGCGCGCAGAACGCCGAGCGCCATCGCGTCTTCGGTGAACACCGCGTCGATCTGCGGTTGCGCCGCGATCACCGTCGCCATCACCGCTTGCGCCTTGGCCTCGTCCCATTCGCCATAGCCGGACCAGACGACCTTGATGCCCGGATACTTCGCGAACGTCTCGAGCGCGGCCTTCTTGCGCGCCTCCGCCGCCGGATGTCCGGGGATGCCGTCGAGCACCACGACATTGCCCTTGCCGTGCAGTTGCTCCGCGATCCATTCGGCGTAGCGTTGACCCCACTTGTAGTGATCGACGGTCACGTTCGTCGCGTAGCGATTGGATACCGCCTGGTCGAACGACACCACCGGGATCTTGCTGCGCTGCGCCTCCGAGATCACGCCGTTGAGCGCGGTGGCCGAGTTCGCGTCGACCATGATCGCGCCCACCTTCTGGCGAATCATGTTGCGCATGTCCTGAATCTGCTGACCAGTGTTGGCGCCCGATTGCTGCACGATCAGCTTGTCGGCCAGGCCCCTGGTTTTGTAGGTCTGGAACTGCTGATTGGCGCCGTCGATCATCTGGTTGCGCCATTCGGTGCCGAAATAGCCGTTCGACAGGCCGATATCGGGCGCGGCGGCGAACGCCGATGCGCACGCGAGGCTAGTCGCCACGGTGGCAAGCAAAGTGCGCGGTTTCATGTCGTCTCCTGATGTTTGGTGTGCGCGCGAAGGCGCCAGCCGCGGCGTGCGGCCGGCTCCGCGCAACTTCTGGTGGGCGATGCAGTTTCAGTGCACAGGCGCGGATGCCGCCGTCCCGACACCGGGATCGGCCGGCAACGCCGCGCCTACATGAAGTTCGCCGCGCGGCGGCAGCGCGTCGTGCGCGCTCTTGAAGATGTCGCCGTCCTTCATCACCAGCGTGATCTTGCTCGGGTCCTGCAGCACGGTGAGGTCCGCGAGCGGATCACCGTCCACCAGAATGATGTCGGCAAGATAGCCCTCGCGAATCTGGCCGAGCTCGTCGGGCATCATCATCAGCTCGCCGCCGTAGCGCGTGGCCGAGATCAGCACCTCCATCGGCGTCATGCCGATGTAGTCGACGAAGTATTGAAGGTCGCGCGCGTTCGTGCCGTGCGGCATCCACGCAAAGCCGTAGTCGCCGCCCGGCAGAATGCGGATGCCGCGCTTGTGCATCTTCTGCAGCGTCACCGCGGCGGTTTCGAGCTCGCGCTTGTAGCCCATCTTCGTCGCCAGTTCCTCGCTGATGCCCCACTTCTCCGCGTGATACAGCGTGCTGATCAGCCAGCCGATGCCCGGCGCGACGAAGTGCTTTTCCTTGTTTGCTTCGAGCATGTCGAGGGCTTCCTCGTCGGCGAAGCTCGCATGGAAGATCAGTTCGAGCCCGTGCCGCACGCATTGCTTGACCGATTCGCTCGAGCGCGCATGCGCGGCCACGCGCTTGCCGGCGCGCTTCGCCTCGGCAGCGAGCATCGCGATCTCTTCCTCGGAAAACGGCGACGATTCCGCCGAAATGCCCGCGATGTACTCGCCCGACAGATTGATCTTCAGATGATCGACACCGTACTTGACGAACATGCGCGTGGTCGCGCGCATTTCTTCCGGCCCGCTCACGACCGCGCCGAAGTTCAGTTCCTTGAACGGCATGTGCGGCAGCGTGTTGTCCGCGAGGCCGCCGAGAACGGTGATCTCCTGGCTGCCCGCCAGATAGCGCGGTCCCGGAAATTCGCCGGCGTTGACCGCATTGCGCAGCACGACATCGAGCCGCGGCTTGGCGGCGGCCGCGCCCAGTGCCGAGGTCCAGCCCATTTCCAGATAACGCTTCGCGACGCGCACGCACCACAGCATGTGCTCCTCGGGCGGCATGAACTGGATCGCTGACAGCGACGGCTGGTCGTTCCACGAGAAATGCGTGTGCGCTTCGGTCATGCCCGGCATCAGGAATGCGCCACGGCCGTCGATACGCTGTGCCTGGGGCGCGTTGATCGGCTCGTCGTCGCGAGCGACGCGGACGATGCGCTGCCCGTCCACCAGCACCTGGCCTCTGAAGGGCTGAGCACCGCTACCATCGAAAACCGATACGTTGGTAAACAAGATCGAACTCATGTCTGTCTCCTCCACGTGGGGTCGAACGCGCACGGGCGTCCGCCGCCGGTTGGTTACTGCCTGACTGTGCCTGTTTCCCGATCGGGGGCCCGTCGATCGCCGTTCTGCGCGGCTATTCTGATCGACGCGGCGCCCACCTGTTCAATGCGTCACCGAGCCGCTTGATAGAAGCGCTTCAACTCCGCCGTCGTTTCGACGGGTTTTTCGAACGTGGTCCAGTGACCACAGCCGCTCAGCACGACGACTTTCGCCCCCGCAATACGCTCGCCCATCGCCTTCACCGCATCGGGTTTGCCAACGCCGTCCTGGTCGCCTGTCACCAGCAGCGTCGGCACCTGGATGCGTTCGATCTCCGCCGCCTGCGCGCCAGCCAATGCCTCGCAGCTTTGCGCGTAACCTTCGGGCGATTGACGCATCACGCTTTCGCGCACGAGCGCGAGCGTCACGGGCCGCTGCGACCTGGTTTCGTCGCTGGTGGCGCCTTTGACGATCGCATCGGCGATTTCCTGCAGGCCCGGCACGCCCTGGTCGCGCGCGATGCGCGCGCGCTGGCGCATGCCGTCGCGCGCGGCGTCGGGCGGAGCAATGAGCGGCCCGAACAGCGCGAGGCTTTTAACCAGCTCGGGATGCCTGACGGCCAGATGCTGCGCGACGATGGTGCCCATCGAATGCGCGACGATGTCCGCGTCGCTCACCTGCAGTTCGCGCAGCACGGAGGCGATCGTGTTCACGTAGGAATCGATCGACAGCTTCTGCGCGGGCAACGGCGAACGCGCGCTGCCAGGCAGATCGATGCGGATGACCTTCCTGCCTTCGAACGCCGGCAGCACCGGCGTCCAGTTGTTCGAGGAACCGCCGAGACCGTGGATGCACACGACCGGCGCGCCGTCGCCTTCGATCTCGATGAAGATGCCTTGCACTTGAGTTGTTGCCATGTTTACGCCACCTCGTTTTCAAGGACGCCGATGCGCGGAATCTCCATGCGCACGACATCGCCGCTTTGCAGAAATTTCGGGGGATTGAAGCCGATGCCGACACCGGCCGGCGTGCCCGTCGCAATGACGTCGCCGGGCTGCAGTTCCATGCCGGCCGACAGCGTCGCGATGATCGTCGGGATATCGAAGATCAAGAGCTTCGAGTTCGATTCCTGACGCAACTCGCCGTTGACCCAGCAACGCACGTCGATGTTCGACGCGTCGAGTTCGTCGGCCGTCACGAGATACGGGCCCATCGGGCAGAAGCCGTCGAGCGACTTGCCGATGAACCACTGACGATGCAGCTTTTGCAGATCGCGCGCGGTGACGTCGTTGATGATCGTGTAGCCGAACACGTGATCGAGCGCCTTCGCCTTCGAGATCGCGCGACCTGCCTTGCCGATGACGACACCGATCTCGACTTCGTAGTCCATCTGTTGCGTCACGTCGGCATGGCGCGGAATGCGCTCGCCAGTCGCGATGATCGTCGATGCGGGCTTCGTGAAAACGACCGGTGCTTCGGGTATGTGCTCTCCTGCCTGCGCGCTCTTGTCGAAACCGGACTTGCTGAACTCTTCGGCGTGGTCGTGATAGTTCTTGCCGACGCAGAACACGTTGCGGCGCGGCTGGTCGATCGGCGCGAGGAGCGTCGCCGACGCGAGCGGGCGCCCTTCGCCGCGCGGGCACAGCGACTCGCGCAGGTCGGAGAATTGTTGTACCAATTGGACCATATCGCCGGAAAAGCCGTCGCAGAGCTGGGATACCGGCCAATAAACGCCGGCGTCGGTGTCGACCAGGGCGACCGCCGTCGCGCCGTCGTGGCGCAAGGTTGCTAATTTCATGATGGGCCTTTAATCTAGGTCTGGTGGGTCAATCTGGAACCACTGTAGGACCAAAACCGGACGAAAAGAACCAGGGTTAACCAAAAATCAGAACCAATTGGTTCTTGTTTGATGCGCAGCAGGACAGGGGTATGAGTGACGTCGACACAAGGCTGACAGTCAGGGCGAAAGGGGCACGGGAGCTCGCCAGCTATCTGGAGGAAGCGATTCGCAGCGGACGCTTCGCCGAAGGCGTGCGCCTGCCGCCCGAACGCGAACTTAGCGAGGAGTTCGGCGCTTCACGTGGCGCCGTCCGGCGAGTCCTCGCCGATTTGAAAGAGCGTGGGCTGATCCGGCAGACGGTCGGCAGCGGCACGTTCGTGCTGCCTGGCGCAAGCGTGCCTGCGCCGCCGCTACCCGAGGCGAAGCCGCACGCCGTGCAGACGAGCCCAGCCGAACTGATGGAAGCGCGGCTTTTGATCGAGCCGCTGATGCCCGGGCTCATCGTCCGATATGCCACGGCGGCCGACTTCGCGCAGATGAGCGACTGCATCGAGCGATCCGAGGCGGCGCAAACCATCGAGGAGTTCGAGCACTGGGACGGCGAGCTGCATCGCGCGTTGGCGGTCGCTACGCACAACACCTTCTTTCTGCGCGTGCTCGAATTGACCAACGAGGTGCGCGAACAGGGCGAGTGGGGACGTCTGAAGCGCCTGTCGCTGACGCCCGAGCGGCGCAGTCAATATGAGGCGCAGCATCGCGCGATCGTGGATGCGCTTCGCGATCGCGATGCCGAGATGGCTTGCGAGCTATTGACGAACCATCTGCGGCAAATCAGGGAAAACCTGTTCGGACGTTGACAGCTTTACGAATACTTGCGGCGGCACGCATTCAAGGGTTGCGATTTCCTTCCCGGGGTATCGAATCTGTTTATCACACGCGACGCGAGACCACGCCAGACCAAACCTGGATGCCTCACCCGCGACGTTCGTCGAGCCCTACCGGGGCGAGGTTCCGCGCGACGCAGATCGCCGCCGCCCGCGCACGGACCCGGCAATGCGCGATTCATGCGGAACCATGCGTATGTGGTTAACCCGCTCTTTCAACCCTTGGCGCGCGTGCTTATCGTGCTGGGTGCGCACGGCAGGCCAACAACTTCAAGCAGCCTGCCGGAGCATAACGTCTTCCGCGGCGCGGGGGCGACCGCCACATCGGCGAGTCGAAAAGCGCACGCAGAAGCGAACAGATACCTGCACCGCCGGCGTGGCCGGACGGGTTCGCAGCCGAGCCGGCCACAATCGGGAGGCCTCCGTAGAGGGGACAAAAGATGTTCGGATGCAAGCTGATCGACGTCAACGCATTATCCGCCCGACCCGCCCGAGCGCCGGTCCAGCGGCACGCGCGCCGATCCAATGACGGCCACGTCCATCCCGTGCCCACGCCCCACGACAAGACACAGTACGGTCGTTAGCCACTGGCAGGCTCACCGCCGGATTTCATGACCGCGCTACTCCCAACCGATCATTCAATCCCTCGGCTTCGGGTGTGCAAACCGTTACGCCGGACCCCGCTCACAGCGCTCGCCCAGCAATGAACAAGGGGTCCGATTTTCAACGTTGTTTACGTGGTTCGTTAGCAAGGAAATCGAATGCAAAACAAAAAGCGCACTTTGCTTAAGGCCGCCGCCGCACTCGTGCTGGCAGGTTCGAGCGTGGTCGCCCATGCGGACGATGTGGTCAAGGTCGGGCTCATCGTTCCGATGAGCGGACCGTTCGCGTCCACGGGTCGTCAGGTCGACGCGGCGGTCAAGCTGTATATGGCCCAGCATGGCGACACGGTCGCGGGCAAGAAAATCCAGGTCATCCTGAAGGACGACACCAACGTCCCGGATACCACCAAGCGCCTCGCGCAGGAGCTGATCGTCAAGGATCACGTGTCGGTGCTGGCCGGCTTCGGGCTCACGCCGCTGGCGCTCGCCGCCGCGCCGCTCGCGACCCAGGCGAAGGTGCCGATGATCGTGATGAACGCGGCCACCGCGATGATCACCGAGCAATCGCCTTACATCGTGCGCGCGGGCTTCACGCTGCCGCAGAACACGTTGGGCATCGCGCGTTGGGCGCCGAAGAACGGCATCAAGAAGGCGGTCACGCTGGTCGCCGACTACGGTCCCGGCATCGACGCGCAGAACTCGTTCAAGAAGGTCTTCGAATCGGAAGGCGGCAGCGTCGTCGAGCAACTGCGCGTGCCGGTCGCCAACCCGGACTTTTCGCCGTTCCTGCAGAAGGTCGCCGACCTGAAGCCTGACGCGCTGTTCATCTTCGTGCCATCGGGTGCCGGCGCCGCGTTCATGAAGCAGTTCGCCGAGCGCGGCCTGAGCAAGCAGGGCATCAAACTGATCGGTACTGGCGACGTGGTGGATGACGACATCCTGAACGCCATGGGTGACGTGGCGCTGGGCGCGGTGACATCGATGCACTACTCGGCCGCTCTCGACAATCCCGAGAACCGCGCCTACGTGGCCGCCTTCGAAAAAGCCAACCCCGGCATGCGCCCGAACTTCCACAGCGTCGGCGCCTATGACGGCATGCACCTGATCTACGCGGCGCTCCAAGCCACCAAGGGCGACACCAACGGCGACAAGCTGCTGGCAGCCATGAAGGGCCAGAAATGGAACAGCCCCCGCGGCCCGGTGGAACTCGATCCGCAGACGCGTGAAATGGTCCAGAACGTGTACATCACCCGGACGGAACGCGTGAATGGCCAGCTGTTCAACGTGTCGTTCGACAAGATCGACGCCGTCAAGGATCCGGCCAAGATCAAATAAGCTCGCGAAAGCGAGGCACGCCGTATCCGGATCATTCGATTTGCCCGCCGCGCCCCTCGCACTGCCAGGGGCGCGGCGTTTCGGCGGTAAAAACTCATGCTAACCATTCTCTTCGACGGTATTGCCTACGGCATGCTTCTGTTCGTGCTGGCGAGCGGTCTGGCCATCACGCTGGGATTGATGAACTTCGTCAATCTCGCTCACGGCGCCTTCGCCATGGTGGGCGGCTACGCCACCGTGCTCGCGATGTCGCGTCTGGGCATCCCTTTCCTGTGCGCATTGCCGATTGCGTTCGTCGCGTCCGGGGTGCTTGGCGGCATTCTCGAACGCACGCTGTATAAGCGCGTGTACGGGCAGTCCGAACTCAATCAGGTGCTGTTTACGATCGGCCTGACCTTCATGGCCATCGCGACGGTCGACTACTTCATGGGCTCGACCCAGCAGTTCCTGAACCTGCCGCAATGGCTGCAGGGCCGCACGGTGTTCGCCGGCATCGGCATCGGTTACTACCGGTTGTTCGTGATCCTGGTCTGCGTGGTACTCGTCGTCGCGCTCCAGCTGATCCTGACCAAAACCCGCTTTGGCAGCCGCCTGCGCGCATCGGTGGATGATCCGCGCGCGGCGAGCGGCCTCGGCATCAACATCAACTTCGTGTTTCTGACCACCTTCGCGTTCGGCTCGGGCCTCGCCGGCCTCGGCGGCGCGCTCGGCGCAAACATGCTCGGCCTCGATCCGATCTTTCCGCTCAAGTTCATGATCTATTTCCTGGTCGTGGTCGCGGTGGGCGGCACGACCTCGCTGACCGGTCCGCTGCTGGCTTCGCTGCTGCTCGGCATCGCGGACGTGGCGGGCAAGTACTACATCCCCGATCTGGGGGCATTCATCATCTACGGCGTCATGATCATCACCCTGATGTGGCGACCACAGGGTCTATTCGTCAGGGCGGGGGGCAAATGAAGTCGGCAACTTCTAGCGAAATGGGTGCATCCACGATCGTGCCCGAAGTCCGCAGCATGGGCAGGCAGTGGTCGCGCTGGCGCCCGGCGGAAATCATCTTCTGGATCGTGGCGCTGGGCATCTGCGTGACGCCGCTCAATAACTTCCTGCTGCTCAACGAGATGGCGATTCTCGCGTTGTTCGCGGTATCGCTGGACCTGATCCTCGGCTATACCGGCATCGTGTCGCTGGGCCATGCGGCCTTTTTCGGTCTCGGTGCTTATTCGGCTGCGTTGCTGGCCAAGTACTTCAATGTCGATCCGCTGCTGGGCATGCTGCTTTCGTGCGGAGTGGCGGCGCTGGCGGGCCTCGCCACCAGCGTGCTGGTGATGCGCGGTTCGGACCTCACGCGCCTGATGGTGACGCTAGGTGTGGCCTCCATCCTGCACGAACTGGCCAACAAGCTCGGCTGGCTCACCGGCGGGGCCGACGGCATGACCGGCGTGCCGATGGTGCCGCTCTTTGGTCACATCGAGTTCGATCTGTTCGGCAAGGTGGCCTACACCTATTCGACCGTCACGCTGTTCGTGCTGTTCGTGATCGCGCGCGCGGTGGTCAAGTCGCCGTTCGGCATGTCGCTGCAGGTGATCCGCCAGAATCCGCTTCGCGCGGCGGCCATGGGCGTGCCGGTCAACCTGCGCCGAACTGCCGTCTACACGCTGAGCGCGGCCTACGCGGGCGTGGCCGGCGCCCTGCTCGCGCAGACCACCGGCTTCGCGTCGCTCGACGTGCTCGACTTCCACCGCTCGGCCGACGTGCTGCTGATGCTGATGATCGGCGGCGCGGGTTATCTGTATGGCGGCATCATCGGCGCGGTCGTATTCAGGTTCATGCAGGACCGGCTGGCGGACATCACGCCGCAATACTGGCAGTTCTGGATCGGCTTGCTGCTGGTGATCATCGTGATCGTCGGTCACGAGCGGCTCGTGCGTCCGTGGACGTGGTTCCGTCGCAGCGGGAGCAAAGCATGACGATCGCACTGCAAACATTCAATCTGATCAAGCGCTTCGGCGGCCTCGTCGCCACCAATGACGTGTCGATCGCGGTCGAGAAAGGCGCCCGCCAGGCGCTGATCGGCCCCAACGGCGCCGGCAAGACGACGCTGATCAATCAGCTGACGGGCGTGCTGTCGCCGACTTCGGGCCGTATCGAGCTCGAAGGCCACGACATCACGTCGCTGTCCGTGCACAAGCGGGCTCGCGCCGGGCTCGTCCGCACGTTCCAGATCAACCAGCTTTTCAGGCACATGACGCCGGCCGAATCGCTGTCCGTCGCGATCTCCGAGCGCGACGGCCTGGGCGCACGCTTCTGGCGTGCGCTCGGTCAGCGTGGCGAAATCATGGACGAGGTCGCTTCGCTGCTCGAACAGTGCAAGTTGCTCGACGTGATGAGTCGCGAAACGCGCGTGCTGCCCTACGGCAAGCAGCGCCTGCTCGAAATCGCGCTGGCGCTGGCGGCAAAGCCGCGCGTGCTGCTGCTGGACGAGCCCGTGGCCGGCGTTCCCGACGGCGAACGCCGCGAGATTCTCAATACGGTCGCCGCATTGCCCGACGACGTGACCATTCTGCTGATCGAGCACGACATGGACCTCGTGTTCAGCTTTGCCAACCGCATCTCTGTGCTGGTGAGCGGCGGTCTGCTTACCGAGGGCGCATGCGCGGACATCGCCCGCGATCCTCGCGTGAAGGCCGTGTATCTGGGCGAGGAGCTGGTTGGAGGTGAATATGTCTGAATTGCTGAAGCTGGAAGGAGTCGTAGCGGGCTACGGCGAAGCCAAAATCCTGACGGGTATCGATCTGGCCTTGGATCACGGCCAGGCTCTCGCGCTGCTTGGCCGCAACGGCACGGGTAAAACCACGCTGATCAACAGCATCGTCGGTCACACGCGTCGCTTTAGCGGGCGGATCTGGCTCGATGGCAAGGACGTCACCGGGTTCAAGCCGCACCAGCGCGCGCTGGCCGGCATCGGCTGGGTCCCGCAGGAACGCAATATCTTCAAGTCGTTGACGGTCGAAGAGAACCTGAGCGCGATCGCCGTGTCCGGTCCCTGGGACCTGGCGCGCATCTACAAGATGTTTCCGCGCCTGGAGGAGCGCCGCGCCAATATGGGCAATCAGCTTTCCGGCGGCGAGCAGCAGATGCTCGCCATCGGCCGCGCGCTGATGCTCAATCCCAGGGTGCTGCTGCTCGACGAACCGCTCGAAGGCCTCGCGCCGATCATCGTGCAGGACTTGATGCGCATCCTGTCGGAGATCATCCGCGACGAAGGCCTGTCGGTGATTCTGGTCGAGCAGAATGCGCGCAAGGCGCTGAGCATTACGCACAACGCCGTGGTGCTGGAGCGCGGCTCGGTGATTCATTCGAGCACGGCGGCCGAGCTGCTGGCCCAGGATCACAAGATCGATACCTTGCTGGCCGTGTCTCAACACTGAGCGGCGCGCGATGCGTGGCCGGGCTACGCGACGAAGGTCGTGACCGCCCGATTGAACGCATCCGGTCTCGCGACATTCATCCCATGCGACGCACCGTCGATCGTTTCGCGTTCGGCAAACTCGATCCACTGTTCGAGCTTGTCGACCGTATTGCGGAACATGCGGGGACTTCTTTGGCCGTCGATCAACAACGTACGGCACTTGATATCGCGCGCGGCTTCCGGCGTATAGGCCGGAAGCGGATCGAGCAACTGCTTCGGCAGCGTGAGCGCGTTGTCGAGCGCCATGCGACGAAAGCTCGCCGGGCTTTTGTTCCAGTAGCCCGGCATGCTCACGGAGTCGACGAACATCGACAAGCCGGCGTCGTACTCGCCCCGCTCGATCAGTTCCGCGACCCGGGCGCGCAACACGTTGGTCGCCGGCGGCATGAACGCGGGCTGACCCCGCGGTTCGGTTTGCAGCGGGCCGCCGGGATCGGCTAGCGTCAGCGTTTTCACGAGGCGCGGATAGGCACGCGCGAGATGGAATGCCACGCACCCACCCCGCGAGTGACCGACCAGATGAACCGGAGCCAGGTCGAGCGCCGTGATGAATCCGGCCATTTCCTCGACGTGCGCCTCCCAGCTGAAGTCGCCGTGTCCAAACGCATCGATCTCGGGCCAGTAATGGCTCAAGCTCGGCGCGAAGCAGCGAAACCGGCCAGACAGCGAAGCCATCTGGGCGTCCCAGTAGCGATAGTCGCAAAGTGAGCCGTGCACGAACACCATCGGCTCGCCGCTCCCGGACTCGACATACGGTATGGCAACACTCGATGCGGTGGTCACGAACGACGGCGCGGACGCGCCATAGGCTGAGGCCAGGATCGATGGGCTGGTACGTGCATTCATCAAAGGGCTCCTTTGGCGACACTATCGATGGTGTGCTGGCAAAAGAAAATCGCATAATATTGATGGAATCGATCTACTTTTCTGATACGAACCATCATGGCAACGGAAATGAAAGCGCTCGATCTGGACGTGCTGTCGATGATCATCGCGGTGGCGGACGCCGGCACGATCAGTCGCGCGGCGCAGGTCGTGCATCGCTCGCAATCGGCGGTGAGCATGCAGATCAAGACGCTCGAGACGGCGCTCGGCAAGGCGCTGTTCGTGCGCAAGCCTCGCAGCGTGGTGCCGACGCAGGACGGCGAAATGCTGTTGACCTACGCACGACGGATGATCGCGCTGCGCGATGAAGCGTGGGCAGCGGTGGTTCGGCCCGACGTGACCGGGCGCGTGGTGATCGGCGTGCCGGACGACTATGCGACGTCACTGTTCCCGCCGATCCTCAAGAAATTCTCGGCGACCTATCCGAAGGTGGAGATTCAGGTGGTGGGGCTGCCAAGCGTCGCGCTCGAGCCGATGTTGAAGGACGGCACGGTCGATCTCGTCTGCGCGACGCGCGTGAAAGGATTGCACGGCGAGTTCCTGCGTCACGAACCGATGGTGTGGGCCGCCGCCCCTGGCGCGACCGAGATCTGGCGCGAAAGGCCCTTGCCCATCGCCGTGTTTTTGCCCGGCAGCGTCGCGCGAGAGAAGGCCATCCGGAGCCTCGAGCGTGCGCGCATCACGTATCGAACGTCGTATGAGAGTCCGAGTCTGCTGGGTCTGCTGACGATGGCCGAGGCCGGACTCGCGGTGACCCCTTTGGCCAAGTGCGCGGTACCGGCTCACTTCTCGCTGCTGGGGGCCGCGAATGGCCTGCCGGAAATCGGCACGCTCGAAGTCGTGCTGGCGCGAAGCGCGGCTTCGAAGCGACCTGTGTGCGATTTTCTCGCGGAGCACATTCTCGCCGACCTGAAGAATTAACCCGGAAGACGTCAGGAAGGCTCCTCCGCGCCGGCTCGGCACGACGCACACATCCGCCATGCAGCCTTCGGCGCAGCGACGGTTTCCGCAACCCCGCGCCACCAGCGTTCACCGCGATGCACCGCAGTCAGATCGAGCCGCTCGCCCATGCGCGGTGTCGACAGCGCGACGCCGCGCGCGAGCGCCAGCCCCGTCACCCTCTCGAATGGCTCCTGCCAGCGATGCATCGCGAGGTCGAAGGTGCCGTTATGAATCGGCACGAGCCAGCGGCCGCGCAGGTCGATATGCGCCTGCACGGTTTCTTCGGGCTGCATATGGACGTATGGCCACATCGCGTCGTACGCGCCGGTCTCGATCAACGTGACGTCGAATGGTCCGAGGCGCTCGCCGATCGCGCTGAAACCATCGAAGTAGCCGGTGTCGCCGCTGAAGAATACGCGCAGATCGTTATCGACGATCACCCAGGACGCCCACAACGTGCGGTTGCCATCGAACAGGCTGCGCCCCGAGAAGTGCTGCGCCGGCGTCGCGGTGAACTCGATGCCCTCGACCACCGTGCCCTGCCACCAGTCGAACTGCCGGACCTTCGCCGCGTCGATACCCCATTCGATGAGCCGGTCGCCGACCCCGAGCGGCGTCAAGAACACCTCGGTACGCTGCGCCAGGATCAGGACGGTCTCGCGGTCCAGATGGTCGTAGTGATCGTGCGACAGGATCACGCCATGCAGCGGCGGCAAATCGTCGAGCGAGATCGGCGGCGCATGAAAGCGCTTCGGACCGAGATTGCGGAACGGCGACGCCCGCTCGGCGAATACGGGATCGGTCAGCCAGAACTTGCCGCGCAGCTTCAGCAGCATCGTCGAGTGACCGAGCCGGTACAGGCTGCGATCGGGCGCCGCATCGAGTCGCGCGCGTGTCAGCGTTTCGACGGGCAACGCGTCGGCCGGGACGGTGCCGCGCGGCTTGTTGAACAGTACCGTCCACGCGAGCCCGAGCGTTTTGCGCAGGCTTTGCGCCGGACGCGGCTTGACGTTGCGAAAGCGCTCGCCGTCATGCTGCGGCGACAGGCCGAACTTCGCGCGGCTGCGTTGCGCGGCGTTCACGCCGAGCATTTGGCGGACATAGGCGGGAAGCGACGTCATGAAGTTGACCTTTCGAAGAAAATGTACACCCGGCAGTGTAGTTTATTTTCAAGAAAAGTAAACTGACCAGTGTAAAATTAGGGGATGGAATCGCCCGCCCGCCCCCAACGTCTGACTGACCGAAAGCGCGTCGCGATCGTCACCGCCGCGATCGAGGAATTCCTCGCGGCCGGATACGACGCAACCAGCATGGACCGCATCGCCGCCCGCGCGAGCGTCTCGAAGCGCACGGTCTATAACCATTTCCCGAGCAAGGAAGCGCTTTTCGCGGCGATTCTCCAGCAACTGTGGGACGCGAGCCACGATGGCAATGCGCCCTGCTACCGCGCCGATCGACCGTTGCGCGCGCAGTTGCTCGATCTGCTGGAGCGCAAGCTGAGCCTGCTTAACGACGAGTCTTTCTTGTCGCTGGCACGGGTGGCGATCGCGGCTGGCATCCATTCGCCGGAGCGCGCGCGCGATATGGTCGCACGCATGGGGGAGCGCGAGGAGGATCTGACCGCGTGGGTCCGGGCGGCTGCCGCGGACGGCCGCATCAAGACCGGCGACCCCGTCTTCGCCGCACTGCAGTTGCAGGGGCTCGTGAAGGCCTTTGCCTTCTGGCCGCAAGTGGCGATGGGTCAAGTGCCGCTCGATGCCGGCGAGCAGAAGCGAATCGCGGAGGCAGCGGCGGATATGTTTCTCGCGCGTTATGCGTGAGTCGGTTTGCCGGATTGGGTTTGCTTTGGCGTCCCCGCCGAGGCAAGAAGTTCTTTGCTGGAAGACGGCGGTGCGCGCAGCGACCTTCCGCGAAGCAGCACCGGGAGAGTGAACTCCTCCTTTTTCGCAAACGTTTGCTTTGAGGTATCAAGTCTCAGCTTCCGAAGCCGAAAACGCGTACATCGCCTCGAAACTTTGGAGACCCGATGTGACGCGCGTTGTGCTCTTACTTGCCGTAATGTTCATGACAGGCTGCGCACAAGTGCAACAGCCCACTACGGCTCAAGCCGAGAAACCTGCGGTGTCGAACGTCATCATGAAGTTCGACATTCCCGCCGATGCACTCGGCGCGCGCGATCCGCAACTGGCTACGGTGCTCGCCAAGGCAGGCGCGCTCGCCGCCGCGCAGAAGCGGCCCACGGTGATCCGCGTGACGGCGCTGGGCCAGGACTTCAAGTACATCAACGAGGCGATCTGGCGGGGCGTGCCACAGCAGGGGCTCAAACCCGCGCTCGAAAACCTGACGACCGGCGCGAACCAGACGTACAGCGTGTCGATCCAGCCGCTACGTGATGGGAGCTGACACGATGCGCCTGATCGCTTTCGCCGCGGCATCGCTATGCTTGAGTTCGGCCGCGTGGGCAGGCCAGCCCGCCGCCAGCGCGCCCGCAACCGCCGCCCCCCCTGCCACCCTGGCCTCCGCGGACAAGGTCTACCCGCCGCTGCCCACGCTCGCGATGCTGCCGCCCTCCACCGGCGACGATGACGAGCTCCCCGCGCCGCGCTCGAGCTCGCGCAACAAGAAGAAGACGCAAAAGCGCGATTGCCACTGCGCGATGCCGACGCCGCGCCTCGTCGTCTCCGATGAATCGCGCGCCTATCTGAAGGACATCGAGCGGCAGCTCGATTCCGCGCTGGCGCAGTAAAGCCGGACCCGGAGCCCCGACCCATGGACCAGCCCAAGACCAACGCCTTCCGCCCCTTGCGATCGTGGGCCATCTGCGCCTGGGCGGCGCTGGTGGTCCTCGGCAGTTCGTCCGCGCACGCCGCCCCGAGCGCCGATGATTGCTTCGACAAGGCTGGCGCTTACCAGGGCGTCAATCCGCACGTGCTGCGCGCCGTGGCATGGCGCGAATCGAAAGGCGACGCGAGCGCCATCAACCGCAATGCCAACGGGTCGATCGACGTGGGCCAATTGCAGATCAATTCGATCCACTTTCCGGAACTGGCGAGCCAGGGCATTCCGCACCGCGCGCTCGCCGACCCATGCGTGAATATCTTCGTGGCCGCCTGGCTGCTCAAGCAGAAGATGGTGCGCTACGGCAACACATGGCGCGCGATCGGCGCGTATCACTCGGAATCGCCGCGCGAGCGCGACAGCTACGCGCGCAGCATTCAGGCGATTCTCGTCAGCTGGGGGCTGTTGCAGCCGGAGCGATGAGGTTCAGGCGCGGGCGCCGCGGGTCGTTGCCAGCGCACCGCGCTCCGCTAGCTCCCCGCGGATGCAAGCTCCATCCGCTTGCGCTGCAGGAACCGGCGCACGGCCGGGTCACGCTCGAGACCGATCGCCAGATCGTACGCACCGAGGGCTTGTGCCGTCGCGCCGGCACGCGCGAGCAGATTGGCGCGTGCAGCCCAGTAGGGCTGGTAGTCGGTGAGCCTCGGATCGTCCGCATACGGCGCCAGCGCATCGAGCGCCGCCTGCGGGCCGTCACGCTCCGCCACCGCGAGGGCGCGGTTCACTGCGACTACCGGCGACGCCGCAATCGAAAGCAGCCCATCGTAGAGCTGCACGATCTCGTCCCAGTTCGGGCGCCCCGTCCGGCAGCGATCCACATGCGCCGATTGCAGCGCGGCCTCGAGCTGAAAGCGGCCGATTGCGTTGAACGCGTTCGCGCGCCGCAGCAGTGCGTTCGCCGTTTCGATCATCGGCGCGTTCCAGGTTGCAGGGTCTTGTGCCGACAGCGGCACGTAGTCGCCAGCCGCATCGCGTCGCGCATCACGCCGGGCCTGTGCAAACAGCATCAGCGCGAGCAGGCCCAGCGTCTCAGGTTCTTCCGGAAGCAGCTCGACGAGCAGTTGCGCGAGATACAGCGCCTCGTCGGCGAGCTCGCGCCGCTCGGTATCGCCGCCAATCGGATCCGTCCACCCTTCCGCGTACGCCGCATAGACCGCTTCGAGCACCGCGTCGAGCCGGCCGGGCAGCTCCTCGCGCTCGGGCACGTTGAACGGAATGCCCGCTTCGCGGATCTTGGTCTTCGCCCGCACGAGGCGCTTGCTCATCGCGGCGGGCGACATCAGGAACGCCGACGCAATCGTCTTCGCTTCCAGCCCCAACACCACTTGCAGCATCAGCGGCGTGCGAATCGGGGCCTCGAGCGCAGGGTGCGTGCACGCGAACAGCAGCGCCAGCCGCCGGTCGGGCAACGCGTCTGTCGAGCACTCGTCGATTTCGTCGGCGAGAATCAGCAGCTGGTTCGCCACGTCGTCGCCGACCTGGCGATGACGCGCGCCGTCGATCGCCCGGCGGCGCGCAACCGTCATCAGCCACGCTTCAGGACTCGCCGGACAGCCGTGCGCCGGCCAGTCCGCGAGCGCCGCCGCGAATGCGTCGGCGAGCGCGTCCTCGGCCGCGGCGACGTCGCGCGTGCGCATTGCCAGCAGCGCGACGAGCTTGCCGTAGCTGCGGCGAGCGACCGCCTCGGCGATCGAGCGCGCGACGCCGTCATCGCCTCGGGCGTCGCGGGACGAGCTCATGCAGACGGCGCTTCGTACGGAGCGGTCCAGACCGGGCGCACCTCCATCACGCCGTGCGCCGCGCCGGGGCAGCGCGACGCCCACGTCATCGCCGCGTCGAGGTTAGGCACGTCGATCAGGTAGTAGCCGGCGAGTTGCTCTTTCGAATCGGAAAACGGGCCATCGAGCACCTGCGGCTTGCCGTCGACGAGCCGCACCGTGGTGGCCGTGTTCGAGTGCTGCAGCCGGTTGGCGCCCAGCAGAGCGCCCGATTTCTTCAACGATTCGGTGTACGCGTGATAGGCGGCAACGCCTTGCTGCCGCTCGCTGTCGGTCATCTTGTTCCAGCTGTTTTCTTCCGAGTAGATCATCAACAGGTATTCCATTTGAGCCTCCGTCATGGGGTTGAGGCGGATGAATTGCATCGGCCGCCATCACAATGACGCGCAGGCCGCATGCTGATGGACAACGTGCATCAAATAATCGCGCATCGGCGCGAGCAGCCGCACTGCGGTGGGAAAAAACGACTGGATTGCAGCCCGTTCGACCGTGTTTCGTGAAACATTGTCGGGCGCTCGACGCGCGTTGTCGACTCGGGATTCGCTTGCGGCGCAGCGATGTGGAACCGCTGTCCCTTGCCGTTCGATCATCACGGATTGAGCGTATTCCTGCATGCATCGTCGCGTTCGACAATCCGGGGATCAGGCGGCACTGAAACGACCAGCGCGCAGCGCGCCAACCGGGCGATCTCCGCCAGGGCATCAGGCCGGCCCGGTCCGTCTGCGATGTCGTGGATCAGGTGAAGCACCGTATGCAAGCGCGGTATCTCATGCATCATGAACGCATGTCGCATGACATTGCCACTCCGATTCGTCTCGCCTGTTTGATTCACGCAGTTCTCCCTGTTGACGGACCTCGGCCGGGTATCGATCCTGGGTGGACAGTTCAATCAGAACCGATGCCGGATTCCCGCGCCAATGAGCAGCTGGTTACGGCCGGATGACGGCTCCGCGCTGTTGATCACTGCCGGCGCGTCCGTCGAGGCCCGCTGGTAGACCGTCTCGACGTATGCATCGGTACGCCTCGATAGCAGGTAAGCCGCCTGCAAGCCGGCCTGGTGCCAGTGCTGGTTCGAACCGTTCGTATAGTTGTACATGCCGGCAAGCGACAGCGTCGGCATGAGCTGATATTGCGCGTTGACCTCGTAGTTGTTGAACTGCGCCGAAGGAGCAGGGTTGCCGGTGTCCGCATCGACCAGACCGCTGAATGTGGAGCGCGACCACGCTGCTCCGAGCGTAAGGTCGCCGATCGCGTAGTTCGCCCCTGCACCATATGAATTCTGCGTCTGCGCGAACGCGTCAAACGTGCGGCGAGCACCGCCTGGCACAATGACCGCATCGTACGCACCAGTGCTGGTGGCACCACGCCCGCTCGCATGCAGCCACGCTGCCCCGGCGTTGAACGGACCATTCTGGTAGCTGATGCCCAAGCTATACGCGCGGTTGTTTGCGAACTGACCGGCAGCATTCGATAGTGCGTACATACCGCCAACGGTCAAACCGCCGAATGACGGGCTCGTGTACTTCACCGAGTTGCGTGCCAAGTACGAGTTGTTGGCGTTGTCGTTGTCGAACGGATGAGCGAACGCGGTGCCGCCCGCTCCGCCCGTCAGTGTTATCGGAGCGAAGAAGTCGTGGACCGAATCGTACTGATGGCCGAGCGTTACCGTCCCCCACGCGTCGCTGCTCAGCCCGACGTAGGACGGATGATCATCGAATTGCTCCCCTGTCGCGATCGAGAAGCCGCGTTCGAGCATAAAAATGGCCTTGTTGCCGCCGCCGAGATCTTCGCTGCCCTGGAGTGCCCAGAAGCTGCCGTCGATCAGACCGCTCGTTGCCTTGTACTGCGCATGACCGCCCACGTTGTTCAGCCATGCGAGGCCAGTGTCGAGTTCACCGTACATCGTCACGCTGCTCTGGGCTTGTGCGTTGGTTGTCAAAGCCGCAAGCGCCATTGCGCCAGCTGTGAAACCGTCCAGGACTGCTTTTGTTGTTGTCGACATGCAACCATCTTCCTGAAAGTTATGAATGGAACGGGCGGGCAGGCGGGTGCCGCCGCGCCCTGCGTCAACCGCTGACGCGCCCGCACGTCAGCGGAATCGCCGTGTCAGTACCACCGGCCATAGCGCCGGATATAGACGGTCTTGACGAGTTGGGTAAGCAGCATGTAGCTGGCGATGGTCGCGACGAGCCATCCCCAGTAGCGGTGATCCAGCGCCTGGAAGCCAAGCGCCGATGCGAATGGCGAGAACGGCAGCCAGCAGCCAACGAGAATCGCAATGGTCGTCGACAGCGTGACCGGCAGTGCTGCCATGCTCTGCAGGAACGGAATCCGATGCGTGCGCAGCATGTGTACGACCAGCGTCTGCGACACGAGACCTTCGATGAACCAGCCGGAATTCATGATGATCTGGCCGCCGCCATCGGCGTGATAAGCGGCGCCGGCGCCGAACACCGTCCACATCAGCCAAAAGGTCGTGATGTCGAATACGGACGACGTCGGCCCGAGCCAGATCATGAAACGTTTGATGTTGCCGGCATCCCACTTGCGGGGCTTCCTGAGGAATTCAGGGTCCATCCTGTCCCAAGGCAGGAACATTTGCGACAGGTCGTAGATCAGGTTCTGGACCAGCAACTGCATCGCGAGCATCGGCTCCCATGGTAGGAACGCACTCGCCACCAGCAACGAGAACACATTGCCGAAGTTCGAGCTGGCAGTCATGTTCAGGTACTTGAGGATATTGCCGAACGTTTCCCGGCCCTTGATGACGCCTTCTTCGAGCACCATCAGGCTCTTTTCGAGCAGGATGATGTCGGCGGTTTCCTTGGCGATGTCGGTGCCCGTGTCGACCGAAATGCCCACGTCCGCGTCGCGCAGCGCGGGCGCGTCGTTGATGCCGTCGCCGAGGAAGCCCACCGTATGGTCGTTGGTCTGCAAACACTTGACCACGCGGGCCTTCTGCAACGGCGTGAGCTTCGCGAAGACTGTCGTGCACTCGACCGCCGCACAGAGTTCGTCGTCGTTCATCTGCTCGACGTCGCGCCCCAGCACCGGGATGCCCGGATCAAGGCCGACGTCCCGGCAGACCTTCGCCGTCACGATCGGGTTGTCGCCCGTGAGCACCTTGATCGTCACGCCATGTTCGTTCAGCGCGCGGATCGCTTGTGCGGCCGAATCCTTCGGTGGATCGAAAAAGGTCAGGAAACCGCGAACCACGAGGCGCTCTTCGTCGGCGTTCCGGTACTGCGGTTTCGCTTCGGCTCGCGAGATTTCGCGCGTGGCGACGACCAGTACGCGGTAGCCTTCCGCGTTGTATTCCTGCGATCTGGCAATCATCGCACTGCGCGCGGCCTCGTCGAGCTCGCAAACGACATCGCCCTGCTGCACCTGCGTGCAGGCCGCAAGCATCTCCTCCACTGCGCCTTTGGATACCATCAGTTGGCTGCCGTCGGCGCGCTCGACGACCACGGACAGACGTCGGCGCACGAAGTCGAACGGCAGTTCGTCGACCTTCGCGAAGTGGGCCTGCGTGGGTGGCACGCCGGCCGCCTCCGCATGGCTCACGATCGCAATGTCAATCAGATTCTTCTGCCCGCTCTGATGGAAGCTGTTGAGCCATGCCAGCTCGAGGATACGGTCGTCGCGGCGGCCCTCGATGTCCAGATGATGTTCGAGGATGATCCGGTCCTGCGTGAGAGTGCCGGTCTTGTCGGTGCACAACACGTCCATCGCGCCGAAGTTCTGGACAGAGTTCAGGCGCTTGACCACCACCTTGCGTCGTGCCATAGCCACAGCGCCTTTCGCAAGATTCGCCGAAACGATCATCGGCAGCATTTCCGGCGTAAGGCCAACCGCGACGGCAAGCGCGAACGTCAGAGCGGAAAGCCAGTCACCTTTGAGCAGCCCGTTGATCAGGAATACGACGGGCACCATGACGAGCATGAAGCGGATCAGTAGCCACGAAACGCTGTTCACGCCGCGATCGAAGCTCGTTTCGATCCGCTTCCGGCTTGTCACGTTCTTCGCGAGTGCGCCGAAGTAAGTATCGGCACCGGTCGCGACGACAACTGCCGTTGCCGTGCCGCTGACCACATTGGTGCCCATGAAACAGACGTTCGCCAGTTCGAGCGGATCGGCCGGGCCCGCATCGGCGACATCGGCCGACTTCTGCATCACGGCGCCGAGCGTGTCGTACTTCTCGACCGGCAGTGCTTCGCCCGTAAGCGCGGCCTGGCTGATGAACAGATCGCGCGACTTGATGAGGCGAATATCGGCGGGAATCATGTCGCCCGCTTGCAGCGTAACGATATCGCCGACCACGAGATTGGACATCGGAATCTCGCGCTTCACCGACTTCCCGGCCTTCGACGCACGGCGCACGACGGTAGCCGTGGTCCGCACCATCGACTTGAGCCGTTCCGCTGCCTTGTTCGACCGGTATTCCTGGAAGAAGCGCAGCAGGCTGCTCACCGTGACCATCGTGAGCAGGATGCTCACGCCGGTCCAGTCGCGATCTGCTGCCGCGGCAAAGTAGACGTCTGTGCAATAGCTGATGCCGGCGAGCACGAGCAGCACGATCACAAACGGGTTGTAGAAAGCATGCAGCACCTGGATCAGCGCGTGTGGCGGCTGGTCGTGCGCGACCTCGTTCGGACCCGTACTGCGCAGGCGCTGTTCGGCATCGGCGTCGACCAGGCCGTCAACGGAGCTTTGCGTATGCAGCAAGGTGGCTTCGATGCTGTTTCCGGCTTCGCTGGCAACCTGCGCGGAAATCCTGTTGCGATCCCGGGACGAGGATGCAGTTAGAAATCCCTTCTGTCTGAGACGAGATTCGTGATGATGCGAGGGTTGTTTTTGCATGGACTATCCCGGGCAGGGGCGAGCGCTAGCCGACCCCTGTCGCGGCCTCAAGAAGTTGATGTTTAATGCAGAAAGTCAGCGGAACCGGGCGCGGACTGCGGCCCAACACTTTCCGATCAATGTGATGTTTTGCTGCTCGCCGGTACGCAGAGTGAGCAGCGAGTCATAGTACGGGCGTGCCTCTTGAATATGAGGCAGGTTCGATACAAGAAGAGCGAAGTGCATGATGTTTCTCCGTCCGGGCTATTGCCCGGAGCGTCGTTCCGGTTTGCCTGCCCGAAGGCCTGAACCATGACGTCAATGCTCAATGCTCGAGTGACGGGAAACGGTGCAGCCTCCGCTCAGGCGGAAGAAAAACTGGATGGAGGTAAGGGACAAGAGTCACCGTCGGGCATAGGGGCTCCTTCCTCGTGCCAGATGCACGAGCGCGTTTATTCAATCAAGACCCGTACTGATTGCAAGGACCGTACGGACGTGAACGGACAACGCTGCGCGAATCGAAGTGCGCAACGCGGGAAGCACGAACGAGCGCAATCGCGCCGGTTTGTGCGTAGCTATTTGAAGGTGCGAGGGGGGTACTGCGACGAATACTGCGACGCGCACCGTCCCGCCTGATGGCGGGACGGCGGCTTGATGGGGCGGACGTCCTGCGGGTCAGGCGGTCAAACTGCTCGAAGATCGACTACTACAGGGTTCCAAGGCATTAGCCCCAATCGTTGAAAACGGACGAATCGTAAACACCACGAAAGGCTATGTCAAGCAGACCGAAGGAAAATCTGCGAAGAGATGGTTTGGGGAATTTTGAGAGAGTCTCAACCCATGCGCGAGTTCTATTGATTCGCATAGCGACGCACAAAAAAATGGCGCCGCAGGCATTCAGCCCGCGGCGCCATTTCGTGGCGCTACGACGCGAACAACACGCCGTAGCCCGACAGCACACTTACATCGTCACGCCGTCTGCGACTTCCTTGAAGTCTTCGATCTGGTCGAAGTTCATGTATTGATAGATCTTGTCGCCGTTGGCATTGAGCACGCCCATGTCGGCCATGTACTCTTCCCTGGTCGGGATCTTGCCCAGACGCGAGCAGATCGCCGCCAGTTCCGCCGAGCCGAGGTACACGTTCGTGTTCTTGCCGAGGCGGTTCGGGAAATTCCGGGTCGACGTCGACATGACCGTCGCACCTTCGCGCACCTGAGCCTGGTTACCCATGCACAGCGAGCAGCCCGGCATTTCGGTACGCGCACCAGCCGTGCCGAACACGCCGTAGTGGCCTTCCTCGGTCAGCTGCTTCTGATCCATCTTGGTCGGCGGAGCCACCCACAGCTTGACCGGAATGTCGCGCTTGCCTTCGAGCAGCTTCGACGCGGCGCGGAAGTGACCGATGTTGGTCATGCACGAGCCGATGAACACTTCGTCGATCTTGGCACCCGCCACGTCCGATAGCGTCTTCACGTCGTCCGGATCGTTCGGGCAAGCCACGATCGGCTCGTGGATGTCGGCGAGATCGATCTCGATGACGGCTGCGTACTCGGCGTCGGCATCCGGCGACAGCAGTTGAGGGTCGGCCAGCCACTGCTCCATCGCCTTGATGCGGCGCTGCAGGCTGCGCGGGTCCTGGTAGCCCTGGGCGATCATCCACTTCAGCAGCGTGACGTTGCTGTTCAGGTATTCGATGATCGGTTCCTTGTTCAGGTGCACCGTGCAACCGGCGGCCGAACGCTCGGCGGAAGCATCCGACAGTTCGAACGCTTGCTCGACCTTAAGATCGGGCAGGCCTTCGATTTCGAGAATGCGGCCGGAGAAGATGTTCTTCTTGCCTTGCTTGGCAACCGTCAGCGTGCCTTGCTTGATCGCGTACAGCGGAATCGCGTTGACGAGATCACGCAGCGTCACGCCCGGCTGCATCTTGCCCTTGAAGCGGACCAGCACCGATTCAGGCATGTCCAGCGGCATCGTGCCGGTGGCGGCCGCGAAGGCGACCAGACCCGAACCTGCCGGGAAGCTGATACCGATCGGGAAGCGCGTGTGCGAGTCGCCGCCGGTGCCCACGGTGTCGGGCAGCAGCATGCGGTTCAGCCACGAGTGGATCACGCCGTCGCCCGGGCGCAGCGCGATGCCGCCACGGTTGCTGATGAAGTTCGGCAGCGTCTGGTGGGTCTTCACGTCCACCGGCTTCGGATAAGCGGCGGTGTGGCAGAACGACTGCATCACGAGATCGGCCGAGAAGCCGAGGCACGCCAGGTCCTTCAGTTCGTCGCGGGTCATCGGGCCCGTGGTGTCCTGCGAGCCGACCGAGGTCATCTTCGGTTCGCAGTACGTGCCCGGGCGGACGCCCTGGCCTTCCGGCAGACCGCAAGCACGGCCGACCATCTTCTGCGCCAGCGAGAAGCCCTTGCCGCTGTTGGCCGGCTGCTGCGGCAGGCGGAACAGCGTCGACGGAGCGAGACCCAGCGCTTCACGCGCCTTGGCGGTCAGGCCGCGGCCGACGATCAGCGGAATGCGGCCGCCGGCGCGCACTTCGTCGAACAGCACGTCGGACTTGACCTGGAACTCGGCGATCACTTCACCGTTCTTCAGCGCACGGCCTTCGTACGGGCGCAGTTCGACCACGTCGCCCATTTCCATCTTCGACACGTCGAGTTCGATCGGCAGCGCGCCGGCGTCTTCCATCGTGTTGTAGAAGATCGGGGCGATCTTGCCGCCGAGGCACACGCCACCGAAGCGCTTGTTCGGGATGAAGGGGATGTCTTCGCCCGTGAACCACAGCACCGAGTTGGTGGCCGA
The DNA here is from genome assembly GCF_050435705.1 of Paraburkholderia sp. JPY419. NCBI lineage: Bacteria > Pseudomonadati > Pseudomonadota > Betaproteobacteria > Burkholderiales > Burkholderiaceae > Paraburkholderia > Paraburkholderia sp. JPY419. Next base: position 1,122,791 of record NZ_JBNDKV010000001.1, read on the forward strand.
CTTGCGCGAGGAGCCGGTGCCGACCACGTCGCCCACGTACGCGACCAGGTGGCCCTTTTCCTTCAGCGACTCGATGAACTTGACCGGGCCGCGCTTGCCGTCTTCTTCCGGCGTGATGCCGGGGCGCGCGTTCTTCAGCATCGCCAGCGCGTGCAGCGGGATGTCCGGGCGGGTGGTCGCGTCCGGGGCCGGGGACAGGTCGTCGGTATTGGTTTCGCCCGTCACCTTGAACACGGTGATGGTCAGGCTTTGCGGCACTTCGGGACGGCTCGTGAACCATTCGGCGTCGGCCCAGCTTTGCATCACGGCCTTAGCGTTGGCGTTGCCCTTGTCGGCCAGTTCCTTGACGTCGTGGAACTGGTCGAACATCAGCAGCGTCTTCTTCAGCGCGTCGGCGGCCACGGTGCCCACTTCGGCGTCGGACAGCAGTTCGATCAGCGGCTGGATGTTGTAGCCGCCCAGCATCGTGCCGAGCAGTTCGGTGGCGCGGGCGCGCGGGATCAGCGCGCAGGCGGTCTCGCCTTTGGCCACGGCGGCGAGGAAACCTGCCTTCACGCGGGCGGCCTCGTCCACGCCGGCGGGCACGCGATTGGTGATCAGGTCGAGCAGCGTCTGCTCTTCGCCAGCGGGCGGGTTGGTCAGGAGTTCGACCAGCTCGGCGGTCTGCTGAGCCGTCAGCGGCAGGGGAGGAATGCCGAGCGCGGCGCGTGCGGCCACGTGAGCACGAAAGTTTTCAAGCATGGGGGACCTGCTGGTATTTGCGTTTCAGGGAAAGGCTTTTTAGGCACTCCAAGCTGTGCCGGGCACTGCTTCGATCGCGATTTTAATTGCAATACCCCTCCACGGTCAAATGTCTTATGTCTTATATAAGAGTTAGCCTGTGGGAAATGGCGATGCGCGATGCGCTTCGGGTGCTGTGCGCACGCCTGCCCGCCACCGCAAAAGCACCGACTGTGTAAGCCGTTTCAATCATTCGCCGTCGCTCGAATGCTTTGATTACTGCGCGCTTAACGCCTACAACAGAGGATGTCCGGCGATGTTCTTCCCGGCCGGATTCAACCGGCAGCGGAGGTGCAAATGAGCTATCAACTGATGGGCAGCATCCTCGAAGTGTGCGAATGCAAGGTGCTGTGTCCGTGCTGGATCGGAGAAGATCCCGACAACGGCGTTTGCCGCAGCGCGCTTGCATACCACTACGAGCGAGGCACGATCGACGGCGTCGATGTCTCGGGCCTGACTATCGCGTTCGCGGCATTCATTCCCGGCAATGTGCTCAAAGGTGGCTGGCGCGTCGCGATGTTCGTCGACGAGCGCGCGAGCGACGCGCAATTCGACGCTCTGGTGAGCGTGCACCGTGGCGAGCGCGGCGGCCCCCTCGCGGATCTCGTGCAGTTGATCGGCGAAGTCGTGTGCGTGGAACGCGTCCCGATCGAATACACGGTCGTCGACGGCAAGGGCAGGATGAAAGTCGGCGAAGCAATCGATGCCGAGTTGGAGCCCTATCGCGGCCCGACCGGCGAGCCGACCAAGCTGGTCGAAAGCATCTTTTCGACGATACCGGGCTCCCCTGCTTTCGTCGGCAAGGCGAACTCTTTCCGCCTGCGGCACGAAAAGCTCGATCTCGACCTAGCCTTGAGCGGACATAACGCCATTCAGGGATCGTTCAACTTCGCGTCGTGAAGATGCAAGCACGCTCGCGGCTGTTCGCACCGCTCTTCGTCGCATTGACGAGCAGCGCGTGGATCGCGTTATGGGTGTGGGACGCGGGTCCCTATGCGCGTTACCTGCGTCACGCGAGCTGGGCCGAACTGCCGCTCGTCGGCCCGATATGCCGCGAGGTGCCCGGTGCTAGCGCCACCATCGCGGCGCTGCTGCACAGCGCCGCATGGCTGCTGATGATCGCGGCGATGATGCTGCCGAGCGCCTTCCCGCTGTTCGACACCTTCCGGCGGATGACCGTCGCGCGCGAAAACCGGCGCACGCTGATAGCGCTTCTGATCGTCGGTTATGCGACGACGTGGGCGCTGTTCGGCGTAGTCGCGCACGGCTTCGACGCGGCGCTCCATCTGGCCGCCGAGCAAGTTCCGAGCTTGCTTGCCAACGGCTGGCTGATCGGCGCCGCGATCGTCGCGCTCGCGGGCCTCTATCAGTTCAGCAGCCTCAAACATCGATGTCTCGACAAATGCCGCTCGCCGCTGATGTTCATCACCGGGCATTGGCGGGGCAAAAACGCGCGCCGCGAGAGCTTCGTGCTCGGCATCAGTCACGGCGCGTTCTGCGTCGGCTGCTGTTGGGCGCTGATGTTGCTGATGTTCGCGGTCGGCACCGGCAGCGTCGGCTGGATGCTGGCGCTGGGCGGGATCATGTCGGCCGAGAAGAACTTCCGCTGGGGCAGGTCCATCGGCAAGCCGCTCGGTGTTGCGTTGCTTGCTTGGTCCGCGTGGATCGTCGTACAGCACGCCCGCATCGCCTGAGCCGTGCCAGGCGGCCCGCGTCCACCTGCCCCGTTATCCCTATGCGCTGCCAAAGAATGCCGTGAGTTCGTCGGCGACCGCGCGCGGTTGTTCTTCGGGAATGAAGTGCCCGCAGTGACTAATGGTGCGGCCTTGGACGTCGGTGAAAAACGCTCGCAGAGGGGTCGCCATATCGGCGATGGACCCTTGATCGGAGCCGAGCGTCAGCAGTGGCAAATCGAGCATGCCTCGCTGCTTCAATTCCGCGTTCTGTCGGGCGGACACGTGCGCGGCGCGGTAATACGCAAGGCCGGCGCGTAAGCCGCCGTCTTTCTTCAGAATGCGCAGATATTCATCGATGCCGGCTTCAGTGAAAGTATCGGGATTGGCCGTCTTTCGCCGCAAAAACCAGTCGAGGTATTCGCGTTCCTTGCCGGCCAGCAGCACTTCCGGCAGGTCAGGTAGGACGTGAAACGCAAAATGCCAGGTACGCCATGCACGCTCGGGTGAAATCGGCAATGCATCGGGCAAGGTCACGCCGGGGATCCCCGCATCCAGCAGCGCAAGTCGACGGACCTCGTCGGCGAACATCACCGCGTACGGAAAAGCCACCCACGCTCCAATGTCGTGTCCGGCGAGAAAGTACCGGGTCACTCCGAGTTGCTGGAGCAAACCGTGGACATGGCTCGCAAGGGTCTGGGTGTCGTAGCCGTCCATCGGACGATCCGAATCACCTTGTCCGGGAAGATCCGGTGCGACGATTCGATAGGTCTTTGCAAGCAGCGCCATCACGTTGCGCCACGCGAACCAGCTCTGCGGAAAGCCCGCGAGCAACACGACCACATCGCTCTGTGGGTTTCCACCGGTGACGTAGTGAAGTCTCAAGCCGTCTACGGTCGCGAACTTGTGCTCGAATCCTTCCAACCCCGGAACGGGCCTTGATGCTGGCAGCGTGCTTACGATTTCGGAACGCCCAGATGGCATGGGCGAGTGAAGTGCTTTCACGAACGAGACTCCTTTGGGTTGAGTGATTACATCGTTGAACGGCTGCTTCTCATCGGCGGTTTAAGTTAGGAAATAGTCATTTCCTAATTTGGCGAGCAGCACTGGTAACTGATGCGATGCTATATCTTGCTGTGCTTAGTCCAGCAGACGCATGGCCTGCTCCGCCGCCGCCACTATGTGCGCCCGGGGCCGCCCGACTTTGCCGACGACCCTCAAACCTTGCGTCAAACTCAACAGGGCGCGACCGGTGGCGTCCGCATCCACGGCGGAAGCGATCGAACCGTCTGTCTGGCCCAGCCGGATCAGACGGCACAACAGACGCTCCGTTCGCTGCAAAGAAGCGGCGACATGACCGGCGACCTCATCATCGAAAGCGAGCAGATCGATTGCGCTTCCGACTACGAGACAGCCCCGCTTGCCCTCGTCGCCGACCGCGGACTCGGCATAAAACCGTAGAACGGCCCGTACCTTGTCGCGGCCGGTTTGCTCCGCGTCGAGCAGGCTTTGCAACTGGCCATTTCGTAGATGGATGTAGCGCTCGAGCGCGGCAAGGAACACCGCTCGCTTATCAGTGAACGCCTTGTAGATACTGCCGGCCGTGAGGCCCATCGCGGCACCGAGGTCGCCAAGAGACGTCCCTTGATAGCCGCGTTCGCGAAAAATCTGGATTGCGCCGTCCAGCGCGATATCCATATCGAATTCGCGAGGACGACCTGGAGCTCGAGGCTGTCTGGCAGGATGGTGGCGTGTGGTCATGGCGCGATTATAGGAAATGATCATTTCCTAATCAAGATGTCCCCGTGTGTACGGTTGTGAGAATCGCGAACTCGGGGTGCGTCGAGCCGTGCAAACCCTAGGGCAAGGCACTGCCTTCGGGCGAGTTTTGTACGGCATTCTTACTGCATGGCACGAGGTGAGACCTTATCGACCGCAGGCCGCAATGACTCCCATTGGCGGTCACTCCCCGGGCGACGCGCTTCGCGCTTCCGATACGCGTTGGCTGTCCCACACACCTAGCTCAATCGCACGCTGCAGCATTCCGACTGTAATTGGCTCTTTATTTTTGTAGTCTTTCACGCCTCTGAGTTTTAGAAGATACCGGGTAAGAATCGAAAATGGCCAAACGCTGAATCCTTCCATATTAAAATATCTAAGAAATTCGAAATCGCCGGATTGAACGTTAAATGTTATTGCGAACGTGTTGATGAGCTTGCTCGCATCGTCGCCCGTGACGCCAAAATCGTCTTCTAAAGAACTGGATGGCTTTATTGCTATTTTTGGCGGAATTCCAATTCTCTCCCGCAAGAATTCCTCCAGCTCAGCCGAAACTTCCGGTGGTGGCATCATTTATACGATCCTCGTTTCTTACCAGTTTATTGTAGTGCATGACAGATGAGGCGGCGATCCTTATAACGTCATAAGCTGCTAATGTAATACCTAGCTGCGGAATCCAGCGTCCTACGAATGCACCTAGATTTCTCGTCAAGGAAAACCTGAAGTTCTTCATTGATTGATTGGTGAGGGTAGGCAGAATTGCTTCTTTGAAATTGACGTTCACGAGTGCGCGAAGGACCAGCGATGCAATAGATGTCCCACGTGTTGTCCCCATTGGCTTTGCTCGAGTTGGAATTAACGGTTGTCCAGCAAGTACCAATACGATTGCCAGCACACCACTGTAGTCCTTAATTCCAAAGTGTTTGCAAGCTTCTTCGGTTGCGATGCAAATGAAAAGTGTTTCGTTATCGACGGCTCTTCCGCCATGGATATATGTATTGATCTTCTTTGTTGAATCATTGCTTATGAGCTGCTCGTATTCGTTCACCTGTTTGGCGCTCCGCTTGCGTTACGTGCATCGCCTGGTGGCGCGTTGCATCACATCGATTAATGTCGTTACCGCGCCATGAGAATGATCGTTTTTACTCTGTGCGGCATATGATTGCCCTACTCCTTCGAAGAATTGGGGAATGTGCTCTAGTGTCATTTCGGAAAATATTTTTGGGCGCGACTTCTGGGAGTTTCTTGAGTCTTTTTTTCAGCATACTCTATATCCTCGGGGGAATTTGCAAAATGCTGTCAAGATTTGCACATCCTCATTCCGACCCGAATGGCGTCGACCACAAATGCGGGCCGTTAGCCTGGCGGTTCCAACATGTCGGTCCACAGTTGCGCATACCGTTTTCCCCGATTTACTTTGGGAACACTCGCTATTTGTCGTTGTGAGCTTGTATCGGGTCGACGTGCATCACCGTTTTAAGCACGACGAAAGCTTGCACAGAAGAGGTGGCTAAGACGGTGGACAAGTTTTGCACGAATGCCTGCTTGCGCTGCTAACCCAACCCGTCTCCAGGAAACGTCGGGTTCGGAGCGGCCACTTGGGACGATCGGACGCGACGCAGCCCAGCGAATCCGGTGTAGTCTGACGGTATGGTGCTCATTTCGGAGGCGGCATGGAACGGGAGCTGAAGCTGCGCGTTGCGAACGAAGATCTCGGCAAGTTGCGTAACGCGTCGATACTTGCGCAATCGGAAGCCACAGCGGGGGCGCCTCGCCTGCTGACGAGCACCTATTTCGATACGCCCGAGTTTTCATTTCACTGGTGCGGTGCTTCGCTGCGCGTGCGCAGCGTCGGCAAGGAGAAAATCCAGACGCTGAAGCTTGAAGGATCGGCCAAGGCCGGCCTGTTCGACAGGGACGAGTTCGAGATGCCCGTGAATAGCGACACGCCCGATCTGAAGCTGCTGTGCGACCAGATCCCCGACGACAGCGACTGCGGGAAGCTGATTCGCGACGAGACCGTTCCCGCCCAACTGAAGCCAGTGTTCGTCACGCGGATCAATCGCTCGGCGTTTGAGCTGCGCCAGCCGTCCGGAGACGAACTCGAGCTTGCGCTCGACGAAGGAACCATCGAGGCGGAGTCGGGCTCGGTGCAGATCGCCGCCGTGGAACTGGAATTGAAACAGGGCGATCCGGACATGCTGTACCGCGTCGCGCTGGAAATGCTCGAAACCGTGCCACTACATATCGATCGTCGCAGCAAGGCCGATATCGGGTATGCACTGCTGGTAGCCGAGCACAGAGAGGCGGTGAAAGCGCAACCGGTGCAACTGGACAAGCGCGATTCGATCGAGGATGCATTCTGCGTCATTGTGCGCAACTGTCTGGACCAGGTCCACGCGAATGAACTGGGCGTCGTGTCGGGCCACGATCCATCGAGCGTCCATCAGATGCGCGTGGGGCTTCGCCGCTTGCGTTCGGCTCTCGACCTGTTTGCGAAGGTCATCCCCGCCGCTCCCGGCTTCGACGAGGAGTTGCGCTGGATTGCCTCGGAACTGGGCGCCGCGCGCGACTGGGAAGTGCTCGCGGCATCGACGCTCGAACATGCCGGCGCCGACGGCAATACGGACGAGATCCGCCCCGTCAGAGAGGCCTGCGAGCAGAATGCCGTCGACAACCGGCAGCGCGCGGCGGCCGCGGTCGAATCGGTTCGCTATACGCGGCTCGCGCTCCAGTTGGCGCTGTGGTTGAGCCGCAAGGGTTGGCGAGATGAGATGTCCGACGAACAGCGCGACGAGATCGGCAGCCCAGTGAAGCCGTTCGCCGCCGATGTTCTGCGACGTCGGCACAAGAAACTGACCAAACGTGGCAAGGGTTTGGCCGATCTCGACGATCACAGCCGTCACCGCGCCCGCATCGCGGCGAAGAAGGTTCGATACGCCACCGAGTTCTTCGCGTCGCTATGCCCGCGGCGGGTCGTCCGCCACTATGTCGAAGCGCTCACCGCGCTTCAGGACGATCTCGGCTGGCGCAACGATGCCGTCGTCGCCGATCAGCTGCTGAAGTCGCTGCTGACGACGGCGCCCGAGGCCGCCTCGGGCGCGGCCTTCGCACGCGGCTTTCTCGCGTCACGGGTCGCTGCCGATCATCGGACATTGAAGAAGCTGTGGAAGCGCTTCAAGCTGCTTTCGTCACCGCACTGATTGTCCGAACAAACGCGACCATACCGCGCGCACGCGGCGCGCGCGATCCTCGAACAGGTACGACGCAGCGAGCGCAAACAGGCCGGACATGATCCCCGTCGCGATGTGTTCGAGAGCATGAAAGCGGTAGTGGCTCAGATGAGAGTAGGCATCGCCGATGGCGGTCAGGCAACCGACGAGCAGTGCGTTGCTATAGCGATTCCCGTACCACTTCGCCGCCGGCGTGAAGGTGAGCAGCAGCGCGAGCACACCGGTGAGCAGCCCGGTCTTGAATGCGATCGCCCAGTGCGTGAGGCTCATGACGTTGCCCCAGCTCCCCGGCATACAGGTCATGCACGCGCTGGTTGGCTGCCAGAAACGCTGGACAAGCAGTTTGAAGCGGCGTTTCCATGCGCTTCCCATGATGTACTCCACGATGTCCGGCGTGCGACTCCACGCGGAAATGGTACATCGCGAGCGCGCCGTAGCGTACCTGAGCGCCGTGGCGCACGAGGGAACTTCGCTATGACGACCGATCTCGATTACGCGCTCGCGTAGCGCCCGTAATCACCGCGATGCCGAGCAGAATCACGGCCACGATGGCAATGATGTGCTGCGCGACATGCAGCGCCATCAATCCCCACGCGACGCCGCCAATGAAAATGATCCATCCGACCAGATAGATGAGCAGGGTCATCGTTTTTCTCCTTGATCCACGGGTCTATCTGCAAGCACATTGCGCGCCTGACGCCATGCGTTGCTGTGTCTGGCATAGTCTGTGCTCCCCGGCCGAAGTCGCGTGCGGGAAGGAAAGCCGCACGGAGCAAGTTGGCCGACGTGCAAGGGCGGCTGCTGATTCAATATCCCACCTGGTTCGCGGACATCAAGCCATACGACGTGCCGGTGCTGCGTTTGACGTGGGTACTCGCCCGACGGCAACGAACGCACTGCCCTCGCATGCATAAGCCAGATCAAATGTTCTAATCTTTCTCTGCAGCCCCGTAAGCTAGCAAGCATTGACCGGGCAGCAAAACGCGCGACGCCCATGGACCTCTGACATGCCGCTATCCAGTCCAGCCCGGAATGTGTCGACCAGACCGCCCGCCCCTCGCCTGACGACGCTCAGTCACATACAGATCGCGTCGCTGTGGTTTGCGCTGTTTACGCAATGGATGACGGTCGTTCCGGTGCTGGTGCCGTCACAGGTCGCCGAAATGCTCGGACGCGATGCCGCATTGAAGGAAGGTGTGGCCGGCTCCGTCATTGCGTCCGGCGCATTCGTTGCAATGATCGTGGCGCCGCTGGCCGGCGCCCTGTCAGATCGCTCCATCGCAAAACATGGACGTCGGCGATCGTTTCTCGTCACCGGCGTGTTCGGCACTGCGGTTGCCCTGGTATGGCTTGCTTCATTCAACAGAGGGGCGAGCGTATGGCTTTATGCACTCGCGTTCCTGCATCTGCAGTTCTGGTGGAACTGGGCGGCGGGTCCGTATGCCGGGCTGGTGCCCGATGTCGTGCCAAAACGGGAAACCAACCGCGCGAGCGCGTGGCTCAACGTGATGTCCGTGCTCGGCACGATCAGTGGCAACGTGGTGCTCGTCGTGCTCTATTCGCCGGGCCGCCTGTATCCGACGGTGGCCACGTTCATTGCGATCATGCTGCTCTGCCTTTGGCTGACGATTCGCGGCTCGCGCGAGCCGACGCCTGTCAGATCCCATGAACGGTTCGAACTCCTCGCGTTCATGCGCTCGTTCTATCTCGATCCGCGCCTCCACCGAAACTTTTACTGGGTGCTGGTAACCCGTCTGTTCGGCAACATGGGAATCTGGTCGATCTTCACCTTCATGTTGTACTACCTGCAGGACGTGATCGGCATTCGTCATCCGACCGGTGTGATGAACGGGCTTCTTGGTGTCGGCGTGGTGCTGGCGATCCCGGCCAGTCTCTTGGGCGCACGGCTCGCCGACCGCCACGGCGCCGTCCCCGTCGTCCGCCTGACAAGCTGGATCATGGCCGGAGCCGCAATCGGTTTTGTCATGCTGGCGTTGCGTCCGAACCTGTTGCTGGTGATCGCAGTCGGACTCGTTTTCTGCGCCGCTTACGGGACCTATCAAGCCGTCGACTGGGCGCTCGCACTGCAAGTGTTGCCAGACGATGCATCCAGCGGCAAGGACATGGGCATCTGGCAAGTGTCGATGGTGCTGCCGCAGATCCTCGGCCCCGCGGCGACCGGGTGGATGCTGTCGTGGGTCAAGGCGCTTGCTGGTGCCGGAACCGCCTACGTCGTCGCGTTCGTCGTCGCAGCGGGGTGGTTCGTGCTCGCGGCGTGGTTCGTCTCGCACATCAGGATTGCTTCGCAGCAGCACGTATCCACCGGGCTCGCTGGGCGATCGTCATAGAGCGACGCCCCGCCTGTTGCAGGTTCATCCGGTCGTAACGGAGGCAGAAATGGCTCTCGCAGACGTCGATGTCACGGAACAAAAACGCTTGAACGACGCGCATGCGGCGCAGGTGCCGTGGAAGCAGTGGGGGCCGTACTTGAGCGAGCGGCAATGGGGAACGGTCCGCGAGGACTACAGCGAAGATGGCGACGCCTGGAACTATTTCACCCACGATCAGGCGCGCTCACGCGCCTACAGGTGGGGAGAAGACGGGCTCGGCGGAGTATCCGACGACCAGCAGCGACTCTGCTTCGCGCTCGTACTCTGGAACGGGCGCGACCCGATTCTGAAGGAACGCCTGTTCGGGCTCACCAATAGCGAGGGCAATCATGGCGAGGACGTGAAGGAATATTACTTCTATGTCGACAGCACGCCCACGCACTCGTACATGAAGTATCTGTACAAGTACCCGCAGCAGGAATATCCGTACCTCGACCTGATCGAGACGAACCGCAAGCGATCGCGAGAAGAACTCGAGTACGAACTGCTCGATACCGGCGTGTTCGATGACGACCGCTATTTCGATGTATTCGTCGAATACGCGAAGCGCGATCCACAAGACATCCTGGTGCGCATTTGCATGCACAACCGCGGGCGGGACGCGGCGCAGCTTCGAATCCTGCCAACGCTATGGTTTCGCAATACATGGTCGGAGAACCACGACGATCCCAGGCCGTCGCTGTGCGAAGAGGCGCCGGGCGTCATTCGAGCGCACCATCATGAGCTGGGCGACTACTGGCTCTATTGCGAAGGCGCGACGGAACTGCTGTTCACGGAAAACGAAAGCAATGCACGGCGTCTGTGGAATCAGCCCAATGCTTCGCCCTATGTGAAAGACGCATTCCACGCGTATGTGATCGGCGGACAACGCGAGGCGGTGAATCCGGCCAAAACGGGAACCAAGGCGGCGGCCCATTACGTATGCAACATACCCGGCTGCGACAGCGTGACGATCCGGTTGCGCCTGAGCGCGGTGAGCCACGACAACGCGTTCGACGGCTTCGAGAACACGTTCAACGAACGCATTGCCGATGCGGACGAGTTCTACGAGCGCATCGCGCCGAAATCGCTGACGGAAGACCAGCGCCGGGTGCACCGTCAGGCGTTGGCGGGCATGTTGTGGGGCAAGCAGTACTACTACTTCGATCTCGAACTGTGGCTGCGCGAGCATGGGAGCCATCCGTTGCTGGACGGCGAGCGGCTCGATGTGCGCAACACCGGGTGGTTCCATATGCTGAACGCGGACGTGATCTCGATGCCAGACAAATGGGAGTACCCGTGGTACGCGGCCTGGGATCTGGCGTTCCACACGATCTCTCTGGCGCTCGTCGACTTCGATTTCGCGCAGGAGCAATTGCTGCTGATGTTGCGCACCCTGTATGTCCATCCGAGCGGCCAGATTCCGGCCTACGAGTGGAACTTCAGCGACGTCAATCCTCCCGTGCATGCGGCTGCCACGCTTTGGCTCTACCGGTACGGCAAAGAGTTGGGACGGGCCGACCCGCGCTTTCTCGAACGCTCGTTTCAGGGGCTGATGCTCAATTTCAACTGGTGGGTGAACCGCAAGGACCCGTCGGGACGCAACGTGTTCGCCGGCGGCTTTCTGGGGCTGGACAACATCGGGGTATTCGATCGCAGCGCGCAGCTGCCGACGGGTGGATCGCTGGAACAGGCGGACGGAACCGCGTGGATGGCTTTTTATTGCCAGTGCATGCTGGAGATGGCGATCATCCTGACGGAATACGATCCGATGTACGAGGAGATCGCCTTCAGGTTCGTCCAGCACTTCATGTGGATCGCCTATGCGATGGATCGGCGCGGCGAACATCCGGACGACATGTGGGACGAGCATGACGGCTTCTTCTATGATCTGCTGCGGCTTCCCGACGGCCAGACCATGCGTCTGAAGATCAGGTCGATGGTGGGGCTGCTGCCGCTGTGCGCGACCACCGTATTCGAAGCAGATTCGGTGACGCGGTATCCGAAACTGATGGAGCTGATCGCCCAATTCCGCAAACGCTACCCGGAGCTGCTCGCCCACGTGGCTCCGACGGATACGGGCTTTATCGGCCATCGGGAGCGCAGGCTGCTGTCGATCCTGAACAGACGCAAGCTCGAACGCGTGCTCGGATACCTGCTCGACGAGAACGAGTTCCTCGGACCGCATGGCATCCGTTCGCTCTCCCGCTATCACCTCGAGCATCCGTATGTGCTCAACATCGGTGGGACCGATTACAAAGTGCAGTACCTGCCGGCCGAATCGAATACGGGCATGTTCGGCGGGAACTCCAATTGGCGAGGTCCGGTATGGATGCCGGTGAACCTGCTCGTTGTCAGGGCACTGATGAACCTCTACAGCTTTTTCGGCGACGAATTCAAGGTGCAATGCCCGAGCGGGTCCGGGCATTACATGACGCTTTTCGAGGTGACACAGGAAATCGTCCGGCGACTGACGGGTACCTTCCTGCGCGATGCGGATGGAACACGTCCCGTCTACGGCGGAACCAGCAAGTTTCAGGACGATCCGCACTGGCGCGACCTGATCCTGTTCTACGAGTATTTCCACGGCGACAACGGTGCAGGGCTCGGGGCCAGTCATCAGACGGGCTGGACGGGCCTCGTCGCACCTCTGTTGGACATGTTCGGGCGGATCGACGCTCGAGCCGTGCTCGACAGCGACCGCTGGCGCGTGATGGCCGGCGCTTCCGCGCATGAGGCAGGCGGCGGCGACAATGCTCTCAACGCGCAGCGTCCGTGACCATCGATCCGGACGTCTTGAGGCCCATGACTATGCTCAGGAGGCTCAAAAGCGTCACAGTAGCGGCCAGGATCGCGGCCAGATGCAGACCTTCGGCAAGATGGTCGAACTCCGGCCGCACAAGGGCGCCGAACAACCCCACGCCGAGCACGCCGCCAATCTGACGCGCGGTGTTCAACACGCCGGACGCAATGCCCATGTACGACGGTTCCACGTGCGCCAGCACCGCGGTGTTGATCGACGGCACCGCGAGCGCCACACCGACGCCAACACTCAGCAGAGGCAACGCGACTGCTAGCGCGCTGCTATCCACCCGCACGAACGCAAGCGAAACATAGCCGAGCGCCGCCAGCGCCTGGCCGGCAAGCATCGGCAGGCGATAACCGAAGCGCGCCGTGAGCGAGCCCGACGCGACGTTTGCGACCGCGACCACCGCCGTCATCGGCAGGAACGCGAGGCCGGTTTCGAGCGGCGTGTCGTGACGCGCGTTCTGGAAAAACAGACTCATCGCAAACATCAGTCCGTAGTAGCCAAAATTCAGCGACAGCCCCGTTAGCGCGCTAACGTTCACCGCGGCGTGGCGGAACAGCGCGAGCGGTAAAAGCGGCTGCGCCTGCCGCGCCTCGACGATGACGAACAGCCCGCCCGCAACGGCCGCGACGGCCATTCCCGTCAATACGGTCATGCCAGTCCAGCCCAGTCTGCCGCTTTCGACAACCGCATACGTCAGCCCGACCAACGCAACGACGGCAAGCGTCTGGCCGGCCAGGTCGATGCGACGGGTCGCATGACCCTGCGTGTCGGGTGCATGAGCGATGGTCAGCCAGATGCCCGCGACGCCAATGGGCACGTTGATCAGAAAAATGGCCGGCCAGCCGAAGCGGTCGACGAGCACGCCGCCGACCAGCGGACCCGCCCCCAGCGCGAGCGCCGCCGTGCCCGCCCAGAAGCTGACCGCCCTGGCCCGTGCCTGCGGCTCCGGAAACGCCGCGCCGAGCAGCGCCAGCGACGACGGCACGCACAGCGCCGCGCCGATGCCCTGCACCATCCGCGACCCAACCAGCAGCGCGGCGCCATCCGACAGCCCGCACCCCACCGATGCGCAGGTAAACACCACGAACCCGGCGACAAACATGCGGCGCGCGCCGAACCGGTCGGCCAACGCGCCGGCGGTCAGCAGCAGACTCGCGAACGCCAGCGTGTACGCGTTGACGATCCATTCCAGCGCCGTCGAATCGAGGCCGAGGCCATCGCGCATTCGTGCGAGCGCGACGTTCACCACCGTGACGTCGAGACAGATGATGACGAAGCCGAGGCTCGTCGCGAGCAAGGCAAGACGTGGTGACCGGGCCGGTGAGCTGAGCTGTTTGCGCATGATGTCCGTGCGTGAAGTCGGGCGATGTGGCACCGGAATGGGCCGCAAGCGTCGGATACGCGGACTGTATTCCCACAGCGAAGATTGATAAACGGACAGCAAATAGCAACAGAACCAATTATTATTGAGGAATGGACCTCCTCAAAGCGATGACGGTGTTCGTGCGCGTAGTAGAAAGCGGCAGCCTGACGGCGGCGGCGGTGGCATGCGACCTGTCGCCGACGATGGTCGGCAATCACCTTCAGGCGCTGGAAACACGGCTTGGCGCGACACTCATCCATCGCACCACGCGCAAGCAGCAGATCAGCGCGTTTGGGCAGGCCTACTATGAAAGATGCATCGAGATCGTCGGGCTGGTCGACGATTCAGAACGGCTCGCGCTTGATCACCTCGCGACGCCACGCGGACGCCTGCGCGTAACCGCGCCCGTCGTGTTCAGCAACGAATGCCTGATGCCGGTGATCGCGGATTACTGCGAGCGCTATCCCGATGTGAAGCTCGATATCGTCGCCACCGATGCGCTGTCGGACCTGCTCGACGACGGCTTCGAGGCGGCGGTTCGGATCGGCGCGCTGGGCAATCCGGATCTCGTCGCGCGGCCTCTGCAGCCGTACCGTCTGGTGTTGTGCGCGTCACGCGGGTATCTGGCAACGCATGGCATGCCGTCATCGCCCGACGCGCTGCGCGCGCATCAGTGCCTGACGTACGCGTATCCGCCGCGCTCGGAATGGCACGCGGCGCAGGCCGAATGGAGCTTGCAGGGTCCGGACGGCCGCGTGAGCGTGCCCGTCGACGGCAGGCTGAGGATCGACAATTCTGAAGCGCTGCGACGGGCGGTGTTGCGCGGCCTGGGCATCGCCATGCTGCCCGAGATCCTGGTGGCCGCGGATCTGCGAGCGAAACGGTTGGTAGAAGTGCTGCCGGCGTTTGCCGCGCCCGAGCGGCCGCTGAACCTGCTGTATCTGCGTGAGCGGCGGACGTCGCCTAAGCTTCGGAGCTTTATTGAATTTATGGTCGAGCGCTTCGGTGCGGAAGCGGCATGGCCCAACGGCGCTTGACCAACCCACGCTCAATGCGAATGCTGTTGCCGCCTGCGCAGGTTGTCGCGCACACGACGAGCGACCAGAACCGTCAGGTAGTCCGTGATTCGTGCACCTTCGCTGTATTCGATCCACGTCTGCGCGTACATCTGCGAGACCGTTTCCTCAGGCGTGTTGGTAGCGGCGGCAATCTGCTTGATGACTTCCTCGACGTTGCGCGTGACCATTGCCTGGCTCCCAGCGTGCGGTGATGAAAGACCGTCACGCGCACGTTACCCGCCTCGATGCGGCCGTTACTTGATCTGAGTCAATTGATTGCACCCATGACCGACCACGATCTGTTCGAGGCGGGTCGCAACGAGGCCTTCACTGAAACACCGGTTTTCCCGACGCATCCTTGACCTTGGTCTTCCACTGCTCGCGGATTTCCGACACGACCGAATCCGGCAGCGAGATGTAGTCGAGATCACTGGCAGCCTGCCCGCCGCTCTTGAACGCCCAGTCGAAGAACTTCAGCGTTGCCGCGCCCTGCGCCGGTTTTTCTTGCGTCGCGTGCAGCAACACGAAGGTCGCGCCGACGACCGGCCATGCGTCCTTGCCGGGCTCGTTGGTCAGGATCTGGTAGAACGACGTCTTCCAGTCCGCGCCCGAGGCGGCCGCCTTGAAGGTCTCGGCTTTCGGCGCAACCACCGCACCGGCGGAGTTCTTCAGGCTGGTGTAGACCATGTTGTTTTGCTTCGCATACGCCCACTCGACATAGCCGACCGCGCCCGGCAGCCGTTGCACGAAGGCGGCAACACCGTCATTGCCCTTGCCGCCCGTACCGGTCGGCCAGTTCACCGTCGTGCCTTCGCCGACCTTCGACTTCCACTCCGGGTTCACCTTCGACAGAAAGTTCGTCCAGATGAAGCTCGTGCCCGAACCGTCGGCGCGGCGTACCACGGCGATGTCCGTATCCGGCAGTTTCATGCCCGAATTCAGCGCGGCGATCGCCGGATCGTTCCATTTCTTGATCTTGCTCAGATAGATGTCGCCGAGCACCGCACCCGACAGAACCAGTTGACCCGGCTTCACGCCAGGCAGGTTCACGACCGGCACCACGCCGCCCACCACCGTCGGGAACTGGAACAGGCCAGTCTTCGCCAGTTCGTCGTCCTTCATCGGCGCGTCGGAGCCTGCGAAATCCACGGTCTTCGCGAGGATCTGCTTGATGCCGCCCGCTGACCCGATGCCCTGGTAGTTGACCTTGCCGCCCCCCGCCTTATGGTAGGCGTCGGCCCACTTGTTATAGATCGGGGCTGCGAAAGTGCTGCCCGCACCGGTGATGTCGACGGTTTGCGCTTGCGCGGCCGTGAGAGGTAGAGCAACGGCAAGAACTGCAATTCCTCGTTTGAACAGCATGGTTTGCCTCCACGAGATTGACTGACCGGATCAATGGTTGCAGCAAGCTGCGCTCCGCGACGCAATTCCTCAACTACGCCTCCTGCGGGCCCAGGGTACTTGCGCTGGACACCCGCAACTTGCGCGGGCGCGCGGTGTTCTTGCGATGATGCATTTCAATCCGCCCCAGCACGTCCGTGTCTGTATTGAGCGTTTCCAGAAGGTTTCGCCCTTTGTTCTGCTTTACGCACCCGGCACGGCTGCCCATCGCTCGAACCTTCAAACTTAAGCACTTCAGGTTACATTCCGTTGACAGCGGCATTGTTCGATATCAGGGAGAATGGCTCGCCGTGCGCCGCCCCGCTACACCGACCGAGGCGAGCGAGCCCGCCAAGCGGGTTACTGCGCTTCTGTCGGTAGTGGAATGTCGGTGAGACTGTCCTCGATCGCAGCCAACACGGCGGGCATCAGCAGCTCCCTGCCGATCCCTGCCCCTCCCAGCGCTTGCAGCACAGTGACGATCTTGTTTGCGTCGTATCGACGGCCACTGCCCACCGCCTCTTCGAAGGCGTTGGCCCGCTGGTTCGCCTCATCCGGATCGGCACTGACAAGCAATACGGCATGCGCGAGCACCAGATGGCCCCGTCCATCGCTCGTCCGCATCGCGGCTGGCGCCTGTCGCCAATACTGCGCCGTGCCAGCAATCTTGCGAGCGTCAGTGTCGACTCCCCAAGCCAAATTGAAGCGACCGTCGCAAAATGAACCGTCCACTGCCTGGTAATGGGTCGTGACGCCGATCACGCGCAGCGCGCTCCCGATGACTTCGCATAAGTGCAGGTACACCGCCTCGCTCATTTTGCTCGGCTGCTGCTCGACGAAATAAGCCAGACTCAAATTTAGAATCCCCGGACCCTGCGGTACGAGGCCGCCGCCCGACATGCGTAGCCAGACGGGGCATCCGCCGCGAAGAAAAGCGGAGCGTGCAGATTCGAACTGGGGGTAACGCAGATAGCTGCGCGGTACCACCAAAGACTTCGGCGCTTCCCACAATTGAGCAACAGTGCGGCCACACGCCGCTAAGTCCAGCAATGTGTGCTCTGCTTGAAGGGGGTCGTGGACGGTCGGATCGGGTTGGATGAATTCGAATGACATAGTCGAAACGCGAAACAGAGCAACTCTCAGGATCGGTTGCAAGACGAAATGGCCGAAGCCTCGTCGTTTCCAACGAGGAATGTGACATCAGTTTCTGAGCCGGTCAACGTTGACGTCGAACCGGCGCGCGATGCTTCACCGACTTTGAACGTCAGCACCGGCGTCTTCTTCTCACGACGGTGGAAATCAAAATCGGCATTGACAGGTTGCGTCAGGCGTGTTCATATTTATGCACCATATTCTAATTTTCGCACCCAGTGCATCGATCCCGGCATCCACGTAAAGCGATCTGCACCCAGCAAGACGCGTAATGTCCACAGCCTGAACCCCAATGTATTCCACGAAACCACAACCCGAGCCCGGCCCGCTTCGCTATCGCCCGTTTCGCGCAATATGGATGGCAATGTTGGCGGCGAGCCTTGGCGCCTGGGTGCAGAACGTTGGGGCAGCATGGTTGATGACTTCGCTCACGACGTCCCCGGTGATGATTGCACTGACCCAGGCTGCGACCACGATGCCGGCCTTCCTGCTCGGGATGCCAGCAGGAGTACTCGCCGATTCGATGGATAAGCGCCGCCTCTTGCTAGCCGCGCACTGTTGGATGCTGGTCTCGTCGATCTTTTTTTATGTTCTGTTGATGCTGGATGCAATCGATCCAGTCAGACTGCTGATCTTCACCTTTTTGCTCGGTTCAGGCAGTGCCGTATCGGTTCCGGCCTGGCAATCCTCAACCGCGGAAGCAGTGCCTCGATCGGCGTTGCTCTCTGCGATCGCTCTCAATGGAGTCGCGTTCAATGGCGCGCGCGCAGTGGGCCCCGCGTTGGCAGGTGCAGTCATCGCTGGGATAGGATCGTATGCAGTGTTCGCACTAACGACCGGGCTATTTGCGGTCGCAGTGACCATCTTTTTGCTTTGGTACAAGCCGGAAAAAGAACAAGTCGTTTCAAAGCAGGAGCGTCTGGTAAGCGCGATGTGGGTGGGCGTACGCTATGTGCTTGGTTGCGGTGTTTTGCGCGGACATCTGGTTCGCACATTCACCTTTGTAGTTAGCGCAAGCGCGTTGTGGGCGCTACTGCCGATCGTAGCGAAAAATAACCCAGGTTTAGGCGGCGGTGGGTACGGTACGATGCTGGGGAGTATGGGAGCAGGCGCCGTGGCTGGTGGAATTGCACTTGGTCGGGTACGCCGCTATCTGGCGCTCAATACTCTAGTCTGCGGTGCGTCTGTGTTGTTCGGCATTGCGACGCTGACCGCCGCCTATGTGCAGTACAGCGCACCTGTATATCTGTCCCTGCTCGTCGGGGGTGCCGCGTGGATCACATTCAACTCCACCGTCTCCTCGGCCTTCCAGGCGACTCTTCCCGCTTGGGTGCGAGCTCGGGCGTTAGCAGTTTTTTTGCTCACGTTCCAAGGCTCAATGGCATTGGGTGCATTGATATGGGGCGTTTGTGCGGATCAATTTGGTGTCTCGAAGACGCTAACTGCCGCTGCCTTGCTGATGCTCGCCGGACCGCTGCTCTTGCGGCGACACCCAGTGCACATGGAGGCCGAGTTGATGCCTCCATCCACATTGATTGAATCGCAAGGCGGTAGTTGAAACCCGCAGCATAATCAGTAGCGGTTGTCCGTATTCGGCCGCAAAATCCCTGTTGCCGCTCAGCTTACGCTGCCAGGCGGCTTCAGTACTTATAGACCCCGCAACCGGCTTTTCGCCCTAGCCGTCCCGCCGCAACCAGCTCCCGCAATAGCGGGGATGCGCGATACTTGGAATCTCCGAAGTCTTTCAGATAAACATCCATGACAGAAAGACAAACGTCTAGCCCGACCAGGTCGGCGAGCGCGAGTGGCCCGATCGGGTGATTCGCACCGAGCTTCATTCCGGCGTCGATTTCTTCCGCGGTGGCGACGCCTTCCGCTAGCACGAAAAACGCCTCATTGATCATTGGCACGAGGATACGGTTCACTACGAAGCCTGGCGAGTTGGTCACGCCTATCGGAGTCTTGCCGAGCCGTTCAGTCAACTCGCGCACCGCATTGACAGTGGAGTCGGCGGTTTGCAGCCCACGGATGACCTCCACGAGCGTCATTAGCGGTACAGGGTTGAAGAAATGCATGCCGATGAAACGTGTCGGATCAGTAAGCACCGCACCGAGCGCGGTGATTGAAATCGACGATGTGTTCGACGCAATGACCGCATCGGCACGCGCCACCGACTCGATTTGCTTCAGGATGCGGATCTTCAGATCAACGTTCTCGGTTGCCGCTTCGATAATGATGTCTGCCGTCGAGAGGCGCTGATAGTCAGTGGAAGTTTCGATACGGGTTAGCGCAGAATCACGCGACGCCGCGTCCAGCTTTCCCTTGTCGACGAGACGCCCGAGATTCGCCGTCAAGATTGACAGGCCCTTGGAGAGCGCCGTCTCGTTGACATCGGTCATGACCACGTGGAGACCCGCCACCGCGGCGACCTGAGCGATGCCATTGCCCATTGTTCCGGCACCGACTACAGCTAGCGTTTTGAAATTCATATGTTCTTTCCTTGCAAGATCGAGGTTATCTTGTTCCTTTTCATCGACGAATGCCGGCTTCGGACGCCAGCCCGCCGCGAGCCGCGAACAACGAGGGGCTCTCTATGAACCATGACGACAAGGCCTTTCGCACGATCTTTCCGGCAAGCAGCTTTTCGGCTCCTGCAGGAGGCGGAATGATCAAGCTGCGGCGGAAGTATCCTGTCAGGCAAGCATGAATAAAAGTTGCCTCGAACGCGTAGTCGAGATCCTCAGATGTACCTGGCGGCTTTGCGATGCGTGCCAAGGTCGTCTCGATCGAATACTGTGCAAGAAGCGCCGACTCCCTGAACATCGATGCCGGCAAAGTGCAATCGCCATCAATTTCCGTAGTGGACAGCGCGATCGAATACAACCGCCGCTTCGTCCCTATCCGTAGCACATCGACCAACCGCCGCTCGAGCTCGACACGCAACGCATCGATGGTTGCGATCGCGGCTTCTGCGCCGCACACAGTGAATGCATCCAGCGGAAGTTCTGAGCGTTCGAACAGCGTGCTTACGAGCGACCACTTGTTCGTGAAGTGACCATAGATGGCGCCACGAGTCATACCGCTCGCACGAGCAATGTCCTCGAGGGTCGTCGACGCGACACCACGTTCGAAAAAAAGGCATTCCGCGCTATCGAGTAGCTTCTCGCGTGTAGCGAGTCCTTGCAATTTCCGCTTCATTGCTTGCCCTCGACGGTCGGCGGATGCACATTTTCTTCGCCATCAGTGATTCACTGACGGTCTGCGCAGAGACACTCAGCCGCAGTGCGGCCTTTCGACACCGAGCCCATGAACATTACGTCACGGCTGCTCGATACAAGATGCTGACCTCCGTCAACGACCAATGTCGTCCCCGTGACGCCATGCGCATTCGCGAGATACGCCGCCGCTTCGACGATATCCTCCGGTCGCGAACCGCGCAGAAGCGGCGTCATCTTATGGACTGTGTCGAATTGCGCCTGTGTTTGATCGCCCGACACTAACGTCAATCCCGGAGCCAGCCCCACGACTCTGATTTTCGGAGCGAGAGCCTGCGCAAGTGCGACGGTCGCGTTGGCTAGCGCAGCCTTGGTTGCCGTGTAGGAGATGTAGTCGGGGTTCATGTTGAACAGCTTCTGGTCGAGCACGTTCACCACTACACCGCGCTTCGCTTCGTCCGATACCGCGCTGTCCGGCACCACCTCGAAGAGTCCTCGCGCCAACGCCAGCGGTGCGGCAACGTTGATCGCCGTCAGTTCGAGCAACCGCGCATAACCGAAGGTTTGGGCGGTATCTTCATCGAACCGTGACGCACAGTTCAGCACGCAGTCAAGTCGACCGAAGGTCTCCACGCACGCCGGTACCAGTTGCTCGACCTGTTCCTCGATCGCCAGGTCAGCGCATAGGGCGACCGATCTGCGCCCCTGCGACTTGATGTGGTCGACAACCTCTCGGGCTTCCTGTTTTGACTCGTGATGGTGCACCGCGACATCCCATCCTCGCGCAGCGAAACCGAGCGCAAGCGCCCGCCCGATCCGCCTGGCGGCGCCTGTTACGAGTACTGCGCGGCGGGAGGACCCGCCGTGATCCGAGTCTGATTCGATCATGTCAAACGGCCGGATTGGGAAGGCACGTGATTAGCCTTCGGATTGGCACCCTGCCCTGCTGGTCCACAAGCGCGGCGCAAGGCTATGCATCGAGAACTCAAATTTCCATGTTGTCGATCAGTCGCGTGTTGCCGAGGCGCGCAGCGGCAAGGATAACCAGCTTGCTGTCATCGGCCTCCTGCGCCGTGGGTGATCGCAGATTGGCCTGCTTGCGCACCGAGATGTAATCCGGCTGCCAGCCCCGATCGACCAACGTGGAGAACGCGCGTCGTTCGATACCCTGAATATCTTTCTCTCCGCTCAAAACCTTGTCGCGGATCTGGTTCAGGAGCCGATACAACGTTGGCGCCTCGACCCGCTCCTCGGGCGTCAGGAAACGATTGCGAGAGGACAAGGCAAGACCGTCGCAATCACGGATGGTTTCGCCCGCTACCACGTCCGTCGGCATCGCGAACTGCTTGCACATCTCCCGAACAATCATCAATTGCTGGTAGTCCTTTTTTCCGAAAACGGCGACACGCGGTTGGGCGCACAACATCAGCTTCATCACCACCGTGCACACACCCTGGAAAAACCCGCGCCGGAATTCACCCTCCAGCATGTCGCCAATGCCGCCAGGCGGCTGCACTCGATACTCCTGCGGCTGAGGATATAGATCCTCTTCCGTAGGGGCAAAGACGACATAGACGTTCTCCTTCTGGAGCTTCTCGATGTCCGCCTCCAGCGTTCGCGGATAGCGCGCAAAATCCTCCTCCGGCCCGAACTGCAGCGGATTGACGAAGATGCTCGTGACGACCGGATCCCCATGCTGCCGGGCAAGCCGGATAAGCGACAAATGCCCTTCGTGCAAATTGCCCATGGTCGGCACGAATGCGGTACGGTTTTGCCCGCGCAACTGCGCGCGCAGCTCGTCGATTGACCGAATCAGTTTCATTCTGAGACTTACCTCTGAGACCTGGCTGACATCTGCTTACATGTTTGGATAGTTCGGACCGCCGCCGCCTTCCGGCGTGACCCACACGATGTTCTGGGTCGGGTCCTTGATGTCGCAGGTCTTACAGTGCACGCAATTCTGCGCGTTGATTTGCAGACGGTCCTCGTCCTGCTCGTCCTTCACGTACTCGTAGACGCCTGCTGGACAGAAGCGGGTTTCTGGGCCTGCATACGTTCGCAGATTGACGTTCACCGGCACACTCGCGTCCCTGAGCGTGAGATGCGCCGGCTGATTCTCTTCGTGATTCGTATTCGAAATGAAAACAGACGACAGACGGTCGAACGTGAGTTTGCCGTCCGGCTTTGGATACTCGATCGGCTTGCACTGCGAGGCGGGTTTCAGCATTGCGTGATCGCGATGCCGGTGATGCAGCGTCCAGGGCACATTACCGCCCAGCACTTTCTGCTCGATGCCCACCATCAGCGTGCCGAGGTACAGGCCTTTGCTCATCCACTGCTTGAAGTTGCGCGCCTTGTACAGCTCCGTGTAGAGCCACGACTGCTTGAACGCCTCCGGATAGGCCGCGAGTTCGTCGTGCTGGCGGCCAGCCTGCAACGCATCGAAGGCGGCATCCGCGGCCAGCATGGCGGTCTTGATCGCAGCGTGACTGCCTTTGATGCGCGAGGCGTTCAGGAAGCCGGCATCGTCACCCACGAGCGCACCGCCCGGAAATACCAGCTTAGGGAGAGACATCAGGCCGCCGGCTGTGATCGCGCGCGCACCATACGACACGCGCTTGCCGCCCTCCAGGAACTTGCGGATTTCCGGGTGCGTCTTGTAGCGCTGGAACTCCTCGAATGGCGAAAGATAGGGGTTTTGATACGCGAGACCGACGACAAAACCCACCATCACCTGGTTGTTGTCGATGTGGTACAGAAACGAGCCGCCATAGGTGTCCGACTCCAGCGGCCAGCCAGCCGTGTGAACCACCAGACCCGGCTGATGTTTCGAAGGATCGATCTCCCACAGCTCCTTGATGCCGATGCCATAGACCTGTGGATCGGCGTTCTTGCCGAGATTAAAATTCTCGTCGAGCTGACGGCCAAGATGACCGCGGCAGCCTTCGCAGAACAGCGTGTACTTCGCGTGCAACTCCATCCCGAGCTGGAAGTTCTCGGTAGGCTCGCCGTCTTTGCCAATGCCCATGTTGCCGGTGGCGACGCCCTTGACCGAGCCGTCCTCGTTGTAGAGGACTTCAGCGGCCGGAAAGCCCGGGAAAATCTCCACGCCCAGTGCCTCGGCCATTGTCCCAAGCCAGCGCGTGACATTCGCGAGGCTGATCACGAAGTTGCCGTGATTCTTGAAGTTGTCCGGCAATGCCCAGTTCGGAACCGACTTCGCACCAGTTTCCGAAAGGAAAAGGAACTTGTCTTCGGTCACGGCGACGTTCAGCGGCGCGCCCTGTTCCTTCCAGTCGGGTATCAGTTCATCGAGCGCGCGTGGGTCCATGACTGCGCCCGAGAGGATATGCGCTCCGATCTCCGAGCCTTTCTCCAGCACACAGACGCCAATCTCGGCATTCTTTTCGACTGCCAGCTGCTTCAGGCGGATCGCCGCGGAGAGGCCTGCGGGACCGCCGCCGACGATGACCACGTCGTATTCCATCGACTCGCGCGGCCCATAGCCTTGCTGATTGCTTTCCGCCATCCCCACTGCCTCCTTGACGCGTCGAAACGTCCCGATACCTGTTGGACTGTCGCCCGAGTGGACGATGTCAACACGGGAATTGCGCTCTGCGTCTCCCGTGATCGACAGCAGGGAGTATATATAAATGAATGGCGTATAACAATATGAACGCAAGACGCGCGAGGCACGCCGCCCCGCGACCTCTCAGAGCGGCGATCCCCTCGACACGTCAAGAAATCCCGCGGTCTGCAACTTCTGGAAGATCGTCTCTACAGCAACCTCGGCAGAACTGGTCGTGGTATCGATGTGGATTTCGGGCTTCACCGGCGCCTCGTAGGGTGAATCGATGCCAGTGAAGTTCTTCAACTCTCCGCGACGCGCTTTCTTGTAGAGTCCTTTCGGATCGCGCTGCTCAGCCACTTCCAATGGCGTGTCGATGAAGACCTCGATGAATTCACCCTCCTCCATGAGTTCGCGCGCCAGTGCGCGCTCCGCACGAAACGGCGAAATGAATGCGGTAATGACGATCACGCCGGCGTCGGCCATCAACTTCGCCACCTCGGCAATGCGCCGGATATTTTCGACGCGGTCTTCGGCCGTGAAGCCGAGATCCTTGTTCAATCCATGCCGAACATTGTCCCCATCGAGCAGATAGGTTCGCTTGCCCATTGCATGCAAGCGTTTCTCGAGCAGATTCGCAATCGTCGATTTACCCGCACCAGAAAGGCCTGTCAGCCAGACGACGACGCTCTGATGCCCATTGAGGGTCCGTCGCGCATGTTTGTCGACTTCCAGCGTCTGCCAGCGAATATTGGTCGCACGGCGCAGTGCGAAGCGCAGCATACCCGCACCGACCGTGCTATTGGTCATGCGGTCAATGACGATGAAACCGCCCGTCTCGTGGTTCCGCTCGTATGGATCGAAAGCAATCGGACGGTCGAACTCCAGTTCGGCAACGCCGATTTCGTTCAACGCGAGAGTCTCAGCGGCGACGTGATCGAGCGTCTCGACATTGAGCTTGTATTTCAGCGGCAATATCGTTGCCGTGACGGTCCGAGTGCCGATCTTCAGCAGGTAGCTGCGCCCACGGAGCATGGGGTGCTCGCTCATCCATACGAGCGTTGCTTCGAACTGGTCGGCAACCTGCGCTGGCGAATCGGCCGCTGAAATCAGATCGCCACGAGAGACATCCACTTCGTCGGCGAGCAGAAGCGTCACCGACTGTTCCGCGAAGGCCTCGTCGAGATCTCCATCGGCCGTCACCATTCTTGCGACGGTGGTTTCCCGCCCTGACGGCTGAACTTGCACACGCTGCCCGACGCGTACGACACCGGACGCAATAGTTCCCGCAAACCCACGGAAATCAAGGTTCGGGCGGTTGACCCACTGCACCGGGAAACGCAATGGCAGGGTCTGCAAACGGGCTTCGTCGATCTCGACAGTATCGAGGTGATGCATCAAGGACGGCCCGTCGTACCATGGCGTCTTTGTGCTCCTTTCAACAACGTTGTCGCCATTTACGCCCGAAATCGGAATTACCGTCACATCGGATATACCGATTTTTTTTGCAAATTCGCAATACTCGCGTGAAATTTCGTCGAACCGCTCACGGGAGTAATCGACCAGGTCCATCTTGTTCACCGCAAGAACCACGTTGCGAATGCCGATCAACGACACGAGATAGCTATGCCGTCGCGTTTGCTGCAACAAGCCTTTGCGTGAATCGACGAGGATGATGGCGAGATCCGCCGTGGAAGCCCCCGTTATCATGTTGCGGGTGTACTGCTCATGCCCGGGCGTATCGGCAACGATGAACTTGCGGCGGTCCGTCGAGAAAAACCGGTAGGCGACGTCGATGGTGATGCCCTGCTCGCGCTCCGCAGCCAGACCGTCGAGCAGCAGCGCGTAGTCTATTTCCCCACCACGCGTACCGACCTTCTTCGAATCGGCTTCGAGCGCGGCAAGCTGATCCTCGAATAGCATCCTCGATTCATAGAGCAAACGGCCAATCAACGTGCTCTTGCCGTCATCCACGCTCCCGCATGTGATGAAACGCAGAAGGCTCTTCTTTTCATGCTGCTTCAGGTACCCTTCGATATCGGTCCCGATCAGGTCAGAGACGTGTGCCATTAAAAGTACCCCTCCTGTTTCTTCCTCTCCATCGATGCGGCGCCGTCGTGATCGATCACCCGACCCTGGCGCTCGGAGGTCGTCGTCAAGAGCATTTCCTGAATGATTTGCGGCAATGTCGTGGCGTTCGACTCGACCGCGCCGGTCAGCGGATAGCAACCCAGCGTGCGAAAACGCACCATTCTGTCCTCTGCCTTTTCGTGCGGCGAAAGCGGCATGCGGTCGTCGTCCACCATCACTAGCGTGCCGCCCCGATTCACTACGGGTCGCCGCGCCGCGAAATATAGCGGCACGATGGCGATGTTCTCGAGGTAGATGTACTGCCAGATGTCCAGCTCGGTCCAGTTTGAGATGGGAAACACGCGGATCGACTCGCCATGGTTCTTGCGCGCGTTATAAAGGCGCCACAGTTCGGGTCGTTGACTCTTCGGGTCCCATTGATGGCTGGCTGTACGGAATGAAAAGATTCGCTCCTTCGCACGCGACTTCTCTTCGTCCCTGCGAGCGCCCCCCAAAGCGGCGTCGAAGCCGTACTTATCGAGCGCCTGCTTCAGGCCCTGTGTCTTCCACATGTCGGTGTGAACCTGCGAACCATGATCGAACGGATTGATTCCAAGTGCTTTCGCTTCCGGATTCTGGTGGACGATGAGCTCCATTCCGGCCTCGCGAGCCATCCGGTCGCGCATCGTGTACATGTCGCGAAACTTCCAGGTCGTATCGACATGCAGGAGCGGAAACGGGGGCCGCGCCGGGTAAAACGCCTTTTTTGCCAGATGGAGCATGCAGGCGCTGTCCTTGCCGATCGAGTAAAGCATCACAGGGCGCTGTGCCTCAGCGACGACTTCTCGCATGATATGAATGCTCTCGGCTTCGAGCCGCCG
Organism: Paraburkholderia sp. JPY419; assembly: GCF_050435705.1. Classification (NCBI taxonomy): domain Bacteria; kingdom Pseudomonadati; phylum Pseudomonadota; class Betaproteobacteria; order Burkholderiales; family Burkholderiaceae; genus Paraburkholderia; species Paraburkholderia sp. JPY419. Next base: position 1,150,124 of record NZ_JBNDKV010000001.1, read on the forward strand.
CAGGTGAGTCAATGTGGGCATGGCAAATCCTTTTACAAAGGCGATTCACTGCGCGGCCGCGATGGCGGCCAGCATCAGTTCGGCGATCTCCGGTCGACATATGAGCAGATCGGGCATCGAGACGTCCGACCCGTTATAGATGCATGGGCTACCGTCGATGCGGCTGGCATGAAGTCCGGCCGCAAGCGCGACCCCTACCGGAGCGCACGAATCCCATTCATATTGCCCGCCGGCATGAAGATATGCGTGCGCCTCGCCACGCAGCACTGCCATTGCCTTTGCGCCTGCCGAACCCATCGGCACGAGCTCGGCATTCAAGCGCTGGGCAACCCGTAGTGCCAGTTCGGGGGCGCGGGAACGGCTCACGAGAATTTTTAGGCGCCCCTCAGGCGCTGGGGGCAACTCAGGCGGCGATAAAGTTCCGAACGTGACGCCACGAGCCGGAAGCGCGACAGCACAAGCGCGCGGCTCGCCGCAAACCGTCAGTGCGACATGGACCGCCCAGTCGTCGCGCCGCCCGAGGCATTCGCCATACTCGCGCGTGCCATCGAGGGGGTCGATGATCCATACACGATCGAGGGCTAGCCGCTTTGGATCCGGTGCGGACTCTTCCGAAAGGAAGCCGTCTGCCGGTCTGGTGTGAGCGAGAATGTGCGTGATCAGCTCGTTTGCCGTGGCATCGCCCGCTGCTCCCAGTGGTTTGCCCGCAAGGACCGCCGACGCGCGTATCGCGTTCAAGGCAGCTCCGGCCGCCGTAGCAATGTGCACGGCCAGGCGGTGATCGTCGTCAACCGAATGCACGGTGCCAGCCGTGTTCATTGAACCGCTCCATTGCGAGGCACCTGTTCCATCGCGGCCAGACCCGCTGGTGTGTACCAGATGTGCTCGATATAGTGACCCAGCGTTGCCCGGTGATCTGCGTAGAAGTACCGGGCGGACCCGGGCGACTGACCGTCGATGATGATGGGCACGCCCGCGGCAGCCATTTCGCTACGCTGCGTTTCGAACGCCGCTTCGCTATCGATCAACTGCGCGATGTGGTGATGGCGAATCGCGAATCCGTCTCGCGGCAGCGCATCACGATACACACGGTCGTCGCCAGATAACGGCTCGATCAGTTCGAGCTGAACCGATCCGACGAATGCTAGCGCGATGTTCAGCTTGCAGTAATGCCCGGCGATCGACTCGATTTCAATGCCGGGCAAGCGCGCCCACGTCTGCACATTCTGTTCCCTGCAAAAGTGGTCAATTGCCTTGTCCACGTCGGTGGTGACGTACGCGATCTGCAGAAAGCCGGAAAACGGAGAAAGTGACGGCGTGCTCATCATTGCAGTCCATAGGTAGTCATGTAGCGGGAGAATCGCTCCCGGATCGCCTCGGGTGCAAGGCCGAATTCGGCTTGGGTATATTTATGCACGCCATGAGCGCGTTCAGGGCTCTGCTTAACGCGTCGGCGCATTGCTTCCATCGTTTCCTCGGTCAGTTGGAAGCCGAAGTGACCGTAAATCCGCCGCATCGTACCAATCGGATCGGCGTGAAGCTCGGCTTGCCTTATATCGAGGAACTGCTTCTTCGGCAAGGACGCGCGTGCCGCCATTGCTGCTTCGCTGGCGCGCGCCCAGTTGTCGAGTTCGCGCGTGCCGATCTCGTCCCTGTCGACTTGCTCGCCCTCGGAAATTCGACGCGCCATCGCCAGCACGCTCGCGAGCGAAGGCAGCGCCTCCACGGGATCTCGATGTGTCTGCACCACGCATGCGTCGGGCAAAACCTCGAACAGAGCGGGCAACTGCATCAGATGTCCGGGATTTTTCAGCAGCCACGTCTTTTCAGGGTCGCGCGCGCCGATCAGACTAAGCGCCTTTGCAAAGTAGCGATAGGCCGGCAGTTCGCTCTGCTCGCGCCACCAGCGATCGTATTGAGGTACGCGGAAGGACGATCCCCACAGATTGCTGCAAAAGCCCTGTTTGAGTATTTCGAGGCATTCATCGACCTCGTCGGCGACGATGTTATGTGCTGCGCGCATCTCCGGCGCCGACCTGAAAAAGGCCTCGAGTCCGGCCGCGGTCGCCTGGAACTGAACGTGGTTGGTCCAGGTGTCGCGTGGTGGCCGTGGCTGCGGAAAGACCGTCAGCCACTTTTCCAAACCCTGAAATTGCGGGTCGACCGAAAGCAACTTGTGCAATGCGGTCGTGCCGGTCCGAGGTATGCCGGTGATGACGAGCGGACGCCGCGGAGTCTGGGACAAGACATCGGCATGCTTGCGCAGGCCCTCCGCTAGCGTCAGGCGCGAGACCAACGCACCGACAACTGCATTCCGCGCAAATTCCCGGCCCCCTGGCGCGAAGCGCGGGCCATCTTCGTCGAAAGCGTTCAGAAGTTGCGTCAGGCCGGGCATGTATTCGGCGCTGGAGCCGAAATCGCTCAAGCCAGTAGCGGCACTCGCGACTGCATGAAGCTCATCCTCCGCACCCGAAAATCGTTTTGATGGCGACATCTATCGTCTCCTGAAGATCCTTAATCGTGCTTACCACCGCCGTCTCAGCTGCGCACCCATGCGTCTCTCGCGCACGAGTCTCTCGCGTTCGGTTGCGTCAACGAAGCGAGTCCCCGTCGGCAAGTGATTGCGCAACTCGGACACTGGCACACGCTTGAGCGTCGGAACCGGCTCCGAACTGCACCCATACCATCTGCCTATTGCGGTCCCCCGATTGACCCCGCCTGTATCCAGCCAGTTCGCGACACCCGGATCACGGTGCGCAATCACGGCGCGGAAATAGCCGTCTTCGTCGACGTGCGCCTGATGCCCATTGAGGCTGCTTTGGTGATCGATATAGTCAAGCGCGTTGAACAGAGCGTCGTTCAATTGCACGTTCCAGTAGTGGCGTGTCTGCGGCAGTGGGGTTTCGAGAATGAGCGCTTCGTCGTCACCGAAATCGAAAATCGCTTGCCAGTACGCCTGTTTCGCGAGGCCACCACCGAAAGCGAAAAACTCGAACTCGTTCACGTTGATCCGCATGCGCAGTTGCTGCATATGCGTGAGCCAGCGACGTGACAGACGCTCCGCGTAGTCCATCAACTCGCCGGTACGCCTCGCGATCTCCTCGTGACCCATTGGCGGTTTCGTCCGGGGAGCATCGAGACACTCGATAGCGATTCGTGCGTCACGTTCCGCTCCCCACGCATACGAGCGCTGGCGCAGCATTGCGAAGTCAGCCTCGGGGTGCAACTCGAGCCAGTTGCCGTGATAACCGGCGGGACGCCGTGCGCTCAACAAAACTTCGAAGCTGCCGTCCGCGCCGATCTCGAGGTCGTCCAGGTCGAACTGACCCAGCGGAGGGTGGATTTTATCGGTAGTACCCATGATGCCGCGGCCGATATCCAGCGTCAGCAAATGCACGCTGCCGCGCTCTCCAACTAACCGATATCGCAGGTCACCTCGCAACGGTGCGACGAAATAGGTGTCGTCGGGATTCGGCTGCAGCATGAAGACCGAGTTAAGGAAAGGCAACCAGTCAGGATGAAGCGGATCGGATTGGAAGTAGATGAAGTAGGCAAGCGAGAGATTCATCTGAAACTGCCGATACAGCTCCGCGCGCGTTTGAGGATCGCGCGGTGTCTCGGTCAATTCGAGCAGACTCTCCGCGTTTGCCAACTGGGAGAGATAGTCGCTCCAGGATTTCAGCTGAGCCATGGGTTCACCATTACCTTGCATTGCGTCGACCGTTCACGCAGTGCTTCAAATGCATCGGGTAGCGCGTCAAGCGAGACGCGGTCGGTAATCATCGCGCGCGGTTCTACAGAGCCCGCGTCGAACACGTTCGCGACGTGAGTGAACTCTTGCATACTGTAGGTGACCGCGAACTGAATTCGCACTTCCTTCCATACCGCGACTGCCGGAATGAATTGATCCGGCACTGTGCAGAAGCCGAGTACTATGACGTCGCCCTGCGGCTTAACGCAATGAATCGCCTTTGCAATCAGATCTTTCTGTCCCGCGCATTCAAACACGACGTCTGGCGGACCCTTGAGAGCATCGGCAGCTAGTGCCGCCAGATCGTGTCCCTCCTGCGGAACCACAAACTCGTCGGCCCCCATGTGTCGCGCAAGCGCTTCGCGGCGCTGTGACGGAGCGGTCGCAACAATGCGACCAGCGCCGAGGCGGCGAGCCCAGAACGTCGCGGCTAGCCCAACGGGACCCGCGCCAATCACGAGCACTCTCGCGCCCGGCGTGAGCTTCGCCAGCGCAACTCCGTGCAAGCCGACAGCCATCGGTTCGATCAGTGCGCCGTCCTCCATGCTCAGCGTCTTCGGAAGCCGGGTCGTTACGCGCTCGGCAACGACTGCATATTGAGCGAAGCCGGCGGCGGCTCCCTTGAATTGCGCGCAGAAGTTCGGCTTCCCGGAAAGACAGGTCGCGCAATGCCCGCATCCGACAAACGGCAGCGCGGTTACAGCATCGCCAATCTTCAGCTTCTCAACACCCTTACCTACGGCGACCACCTCGCCGGCAAATTCGTGACCTAGGGTCGAATTTTCTGGAAGCGTGAAATGCGGTGCGTGTCCATCCGTCATGTGTAGATCCGATCCGCAGATACCGCAGCGGTGAATCTTCAGTACAACTTCTCCCGATGCTGGAGTGGGATCGGCAACACCCCTAACTTCTAGAGGCAAACCTACCTTCGTGAAATATGCGGCCCTCATCGCTTCAGTCTCCGTTTGGCGTCAATGTGCTGCCCGTCATCGAACATCTGAAATATAATTTACTGGGAAAGTAAATTGCGGTGTCCAGGTGTTTGTACCGAGACGGCACTGGAAGCAAACGCGCCAATGTGTTCCCCTGAGCTTTCGCTCACGAACATAGCGTCATGCGGGATTGGCCATATGCCACCGGATGCGTCGATGGCAACGAAAGACGGGAGAGAAGGCCTGCTGAGAGCGCAGGCCGAGGATGGGTTTTGTGTCTTGCGCGCTGATTGCGAGCAGCGATGGCGATGACTTAGGGGTTTGCTGTCGAAATGGCGATCACCGAAGCTATGTCAGCCGCGCTCGGCATCCCGACGTGCGGCCTCCGCGTCTGCAAAGACATGCAGTTCCCGCAATAAGGTCGAGAGTGCCGCTCGCCGTTCAGGCGCCATATGACTGGATGCCACCCAGTCAGTGCCGTACGCCTCCTGATGGAGGATGTTCCTCAATACTTTGCGTGCCTGTGACTTCATTCGTACGAGTATTCCACGACCATCCGCCGGGTCTGGCATGCGCTCCACCAAGCCCATCTGTTCGAGCCTGCCGACACACTTCGTGATGCCGCCCAGCGTCATTGCCAGCGGTTTTTGAAGTTGCGTCGGAGACTGCGTGTAAGGCGGACCGGAAACCAGAAGCGCATCCAATAGCAACAGTTCGGCTGCCAGCAGGCCCTGACTCGCGGCGGCTTCCTTGAGCGCCCGGTCGATGTGAGCAGATAGTCGTAGGAGTCGTTGCCCGATCAGGTAGACATTCGCGTCTTCCGCTGGCCACTCGCGCGCCCAAGCCGCAGCCTGTTCGTCCAACTCATCGCTAGCCTCTGAGCACACGGGCTTCTGCAACGCCTCGCATTCGGCCAGAAATTGTGCTTCAGCTTGAGAACGTTTCGAATAGGACGCCTCGCCGTCGTCTTCCAAAGCGACGTCGACCCAGCCGGCTTCGACAAGCGCATTCAGATGCTCGATCACGCTCGCACGCGATATTTTCAGCTCACGCGCCAATGCGGCTGCGCTTTGAGGACCCGCATTCAGCAGAGTCAGCAGTTGTCGTCGGGAAGCATCCGCTAACGCGGCGAATAGCGAATCTGCGGTCTTGCGAGCACCCATGCGATTATCGATTGGTTCGGACCCCCGCTTGCCGGACAGCAAATACGCGTTGCCGAGCAAACAGGCGATCGGCATGGACCGCGACTCAGCGGTCCGTGCCAGCGCCCTACAGGTGCCGTTTCCTGTCACGCGGGTCAATTCAGCCACGCTAAGTTACCAGAAAACACGCCCTGTAAGCTCTGTGCCAATAGACACGCTTCATGTGGCGAGCCACACACTGCCGAGATCGACGGCTATTGTTGAACCAGGTCGTATGCCGCAAGCGCGGCGACCTCCGTCACACCACCGTCTACGGGTAGGCACGTGCCGGTAATGAATCGCGATTCATCGCTGCAGAGAAACAACGCGGCGGCCGCGACGTCCCACGCATCCCCTTCCAACGGAAGGGGCGCGATTTTTCGGCGGCGTTCGCGGGCCTTGTCATTGAGCATGCTTTCGACCATCGGCGTAAAAATATGCCCCGGAGCAATCGCGTTGGCACGAACATGATCGCGGCCGTACATCACCGCGAGTTCACGCGTAAAGCCGACCATGCCCGCTTTCGATGAGCCGTATGCGGCTGACCCGTGGCTGCGGATACCCGCGACCGAACCGATGTTGACGATTGCCCCGCCTCCGCGCGCCACGATCTTCGGCACCGCACTTCGGCTCATCAAAAAGGCACTTTTCAGGTTGACGTCGATCACGCGATCCCAGGACGCCTCGTCGACGTCCTGCAACCGCCCCGGCGCGCCCGAGATACCGACGTTGTTGACGAGAATGTCGAGGCCGCCGTACCTCTCGACGGTCTCCTCGACAATGCGCGCACAGACCGCACCGTCGGTGACATTGCCGGTCGAGACGAACGCGCTGCCGCCCGCCTCCGTGATCAGCGCGAGCGTTTCCGCCGCCCGCTCGTATTGCTGATCGACGAGACAAACGGACGCGCCCTCCGCGGCGAAAAGACAGGCAATTGCCTTGCCCGTGCCGAAACCCTGACCGAGCGATCCTGCGCCGGTCACGATCGCGATCTTGCCGTTTAAACGTTGATGAAAGACCTTCGGAGCGGGCATGCTGTAGCCGGTTGTGGTAGATCGATCGTCGTCTGGAGCGTTCGATCGAGCGGGTATTCGTTAGCGCTCATCCCTCGCTCGCGAGGACGTCACTGATGCTTGAGCTTAGTCTCGTCAGGCCAATAATGCAACATATAGTTGCATTATTGGCCTTCGATCAAATCGACTAGCCCACTTCGCCATGATCCACCAATGCCGCACCAAAGCGCGCCGCATACGCCGTGTTCACCGCCTCGGTCTGGAAGCGCGTTTCGTTGATCGCGAAGATGAAGTATCCGTATGCGAGATCGCGTCGATAGTCGCCCCACGCTGCGTCGAAGTCTGGCGCCTGAACCCCGTTAATCGCCAATTGGGAAAGATAGTGCTCTAGTAGCGACCGCTCCCACGAGCGCCGGTCTTCGATATCGAGCGCGCACCCTATGTGATAAGCGACCTCGAGACTCCAAGGCGCCCGGCTAACCTGAGCATCGAAAAAACCCGGCGCTCCATCAGCTTCGACGTAGAGATTTCCAAGGTGCGTATCGCCGTGGATCAGACACACCGGTTTGCCCTTGTGTTCGCGCGCAATGCGCCCGAGCGCTGCCACCATCCAGCCGCGATCGTGCAGACGCCGGCTTACAGCGGCCCCTCTCGGCAGCGATACGTAGTGCGCCCAGACATCCGGCTCGAGGTAGCGGTTCTGATATTCCAACGACCAATCCGAAAAGCGCTCCCCCACCCAATCAAGCCGCCCGCCCTTGTCGAACTCCCGGCTATTCCATGTTTGCGCGTGATAGCGCGCCATTGCACTCAGACGCAAGGCCACCTGTTCGTAGCCCTGCGGCTGCTGAGCACGACAGAATCGAACGTTACGCTCGACCAGGTCTTCCATCACTACGACCGCCTGCCAGGCGTCAGGATCGGCGCCCGCATAAAAACATTTCGGTGCGTTCATATTTATGAACGGCAGTACGTCCCGATAGAAGCGCATTTCGTTGCGATACATCTCCTTCATCGACGGACTATGTTCCTCGAAACCGCCCTTCACGATCATGCGCGACGGTAGTGCCATCGCATGTCCCGCGTCGTTGTACTCCAGAGCCACGCGGACCTTGGTCGACGTGCCCGGCAGTACATCCACGTGTTCGCATGAGAGCACTTCGACGCCGCTGAAGCGGAATCCCAGCGCTGAAGTAAGCCACTCCGCCGTCACTTCCCCGACAGTGACAGGCAACCTCATGTCACTTACCACACCAGATTCAGACAAGGTTCCTCCCGAATATTGCGGATGAAAGACGCGTGCGCATCGTCGCGCAGACAGCCTTTCGGTCGCAACATGGGGAAAACCACACCCCCCGGTGCGTTGCATATTTTGAATGACGTGCATATAGTTGCTTGCAAACGCAAAAATTTTTTTAGCAGGTAATCGATGACCCCACTCGAATCCCCCGCACTTCAGGGACGTCCGGCTAGCGCCGAACTCGCGCATACGCTTGCTCCGGACGAGTACCGCACAGAAGAAAGCGTCGCGTTCAAGATGAACATGGTTCATCTTCTGCTTGGCGCGGAAATCGACCGGAAGCTCGCGGCGAGCAAACTTTCTGCAATTCAGTGGGGGATTTTGAAAGCGCTGTTCGACGAGCGTGCTCGTACACCTACCGCCCTGTGCCGAATACTTCTCGCTGACGGCAGCATCATGACCCGCAAGCTCGATTCGCTTGAAAAAAGAGGATTGGTTGAACGGATCCGCAGTACTTCCGATAGACGTTCCGTCGAGCTCGCACTGACAGAAGATGGCCGACAGCTGTTACGCGAGACTCTGCCGCTCATCGTCGAAACAAGCAATCGCCAACTTCACGGCTTCACAGTGGATGAAGTTGAAGCCGCCCGGAATCTGCTCGATCGGATGATCGCGAACTTGAGTTGAGCGGCGAGATCCCCCGAATCGATCCACGTCGGCGCTCAGGTCGACGCGTACCCGCTACTGAAAAGGAGTTGTTCATGGAGCATACCGAAACAACCGTAAAGCAAAGCGCGGACCCGGCGCAGGATGCCAGCCTCGCACCGCTGCTGGTTCCTCACATATACCGCGGGCGCACCGTCACCGGAAGCGCGATCAGACACGTGTCTCGCGATCTGGGGCAGGGCTTTTGCACGCCTAAAATCGAATTGGACGATTTGGTGTGGCCACGCGCTGAATCCGGCCCTGCCTTCGATGTTCCTGTCGCGAAGATCATCGATTTTCTTGTCGAGCTGGGTCCGCGTTTGCACCTCGACGTGAATCCGCTGATGCAGGCCGCGCTCGACTCGATGATCAAGGTCAGTCCGCTCGGGCGACGGATCCTCGAAAACTGCTATCGCGACATTCCCAATCTTTTCTTGCGTGAAGTGATCGAGGACGAACTGAGCGTGAGTCTCGGCGACGCGCGCCTCGTGGACGGTTGGGTGGAACGTACTCTGCGCGGGCGCCCGAGTCGTCTGCGCGCGTTTCCCCCGCGCCTCGTACATATCCTCGCAGGCAACTCGCCGATGGTCGCAGCCATGACGGTCATGCGCGCGGCGCTGACGAAGGGTGTTCACCTGCTGAAGCTGCCTTCGAACGATCTTTTCACGGCCACCGCAATCCTGCGCACCATGGCCGAAATCGACCCGGATCATCCGATTACCCAGTCGTTTTCTGCCGCGTACTGGCGCGGTGGCGACGAAAACGTCGAGTCGATTCTCTATCGTCCGCAGTACTTCGACAAAATCGTCGTGTGGGGCGGGGAAAGCGCGGTTCGGCACGTGATGCGCTATGCCGGCCCCGGGCTCGAGCTGGTCGCGTTCGATCCGAAGGTATCGATCTCGCTGATCGGCCGCGAGGCCTTTGCATCGGACGAAGTACTGCGCGAGGTCGCGCGTGCGGGCGCAGCCGATGTGCTGTCGTTCAATCAGGACGCGTGCAATGCTAGCCGGTATCAATTCGTCGAAGGCGACGAAGACGACGCCGACCGCTACTGCGAGCAACTAGCGCTGGCACTCGGCGAAGACTATCGGTACGGCGACGGCCAAGGCCCGCTCGTGCCCGCCGACATTCGCGAGGCCGTGGACGTGCTGCGTGAAATGGAACCGATCTATCGCGTGTTCGGTGGCTATGACGGCAAGGGGCTCGTCATTCGTTCTGACGAAATGGTGGATTTTCACCCCATTTGCAAGACCGTCAACGTCGTTCCTGTAACAAGCCTTCGCGATGGCGCGCGGCACGCGACGGTCGCCACGCAGACGGTGGGGATCTATCCGCCTCACCGGGTCACGGAGGTACGCGATGCGCTCGCCTGCGCTGGTGTCCAGCGCATGGTGGCGCTGGGCGAGTCGATTTCTGACGGAGTCGGCGGCTATCCCCATGACGGCATGTTCCCGATCCATCGATTCATGAAATGGGTATCGGAGGAATCAGGTCCGAATCAGGAGGGGACTCGATGATGCAAGCCCTTTCTAAGCTGCTGCCACTCACGGACGTCGCCGACCCTTTCCGGAATGCGCCCGAAAACCTCCACACGATGCAGCTTCAGGCCGTGGGCGAGCGCTTCGCACAGCGACGGCAGCAGATCCGTATTCTCGACAAGCGGGCCAGCGAGGCTGGCGTTACCGAAGTGAAGAACATCAGCGATGCCGTGCCATTGCTCTTTGCCGACGCCGTATATAAAAGCTATTCCGATGCGTTCATCGAGCAGGGTAAATGGCGCCATCTCACTGCGTGGCTGCAAACGCTCACGACGCGCAAGATCGACGGACTCCAATATGACGCGATTCGCGACCTCGATGACTGGATCAACGAGCTGCGCCGCAACGGACACTACGTGATGAGTTCGAGCGGGACGTCGGGCAAGCAGTCCTTCATATACCAAAGCGAGGTCGACCGTGAACTTGGATGGCGGCTGCTCGCCCAGGGTATTCGGTGGGCCGCGAGCGGTATGCGCGATCCGTCGCGGCGTTATCCGGTGTTCCTGTTGACGCCTTCTTCAGGCTCTTATACGGGCACGGAACGGATGGCGAAGTTCGCTGAATCGATTGCCGTGCCCGGCGACCTCCACTACATGTCCGACGTACCGCAGAGTGCCGCGCACACGACGCGCATGGCGCGCATGCGACGCGCGATCGCGGACGGTACCGCGCTGCCAAGTGAAATCGAGGCGTTCCAGAACGAGAGTCGGGAACGTAGCGAGCGCGTACAAGCCGATTTCCGGCTTTTCATCGACCAATTGCTCGACCGGCGTCGTGAGCCGATGTTCATCATGGGCATGCTGGGCATGCTGTACCAGATCGTGGCCACCGGCCGCGAACGCGGCATCGCCGACGGCGAGTTCCATCCCGATACGATCATCAGTATCGGAGGCGGCAAAAAAGGCGCGAACTTGCCCGAGGATTTCCAGCAGCAGTGCGAACGCTTCTTCAATTTCAACTCGGCCAATTTCAACGACGGCTACGGAATGGGCGAAGTGTCAGGCTTTTGCCCGTGGTTCCATGAAGCGAAGGCGTGGGCCGTACCGCCGTGGCTGGTCCCGCTGGTGCTCGACTCCAAAGGCGGAGAACTTCTCAATCCGCCCGATGGAAAAGGCGTTGTCGAAGGACGACTCGCGATGATCGACTTGCTGGCGGATGGTCGCTGGGGCGGGGTCATCAGCGGCGACAAGGTCACTGTCGAGTTTGGTCATGGCATCGACGGCGTGCGCACGCCCATCATTCGCGACGTCGTTCGCTACAGGGACCTGCCCGGCGGTGACGACAAGCTCTCTTGCGCCGGAACGATCGACGCCTATGTTCGCGGAGAGGTCGCAGACATGACTGAGGCTCGCACCGCCGGATGATTTTATCTACCCAGAAATCTACAGAATCTACTCAACGATGACACGACAAACGACAAATCCGGCCGTGTGGTTTATCACCGGTGTTTCGTCCGGCTTCGGCCGCTCCCTGGCCGAGGCAGTCCTCGCTCGCGGCGACAAAGTGGTCGGCACTGTACGCAATGAAACGCAAATCGCCTCCTTTGAAAATCTTGCGCCCGGCCGCGCACACGGCCTGCTGCTCGACGTCACCGATGCGGCGGCGGTACCACGCGCCGTTGGGCAGGCACTCGAGCGCACTGGCGCTATCGACATACTCGTCAACAATGCCGGCTATGGCCTGTTTGGCGCACTCGAAGAGGTTTCCGACGAGCAGGCGCGGCAACTATTCGATACCAACGTCTTTGGCACGGTCAATGTGATACGAGCGGTGCTGCCCCACTTTCGCGCGCGTAAGCGCGGCCATATCGTGAATTTCTCGTCGGTCGCCGGCGTGATCGGCATCGCTGGCTGCAGCTTCTATTGCGCGTCGAAGCACGCGGTCGAAGGGCTTTCAGAATCGTTGGCTCAGGAACTCCACCCGTTTGGCATTGGCGTGACCCTCGTCGAGCCGGGCGGTTTCCGCACGAACTTCGCGGGTGGATCGCTGAAGTGGAGCGAGAACGAATTGCCCGACTACTCGGAGACAGTGGGGCAAATGCGCCGATATATGAGCAGCTACCACGGCACCCAGGCGGGCGATCCCGCGAAGGCCGCCGAGGCCATCGTCCGCGCGGTGTCGGCAGACGCGCCGCCGCTGCGTCTGCCGCTCGGTCCCGACGCCGTCGACGTCGTCCGCAAAAAGCTCGCATCGGTACAGGACAACCTCGAAACATGGCTTGAAGTCTCGAGTTCCACCAATTTCGATCAATAAAATCGCAGCAATTTTCTGCAGAGGAGACAAACATGTCCGCTCTGGACCCGTTCTACGCAATGCTTCGTGGCGACAGCGACCCCTTCCGCAATCACCCCGAGAATCTCCGTGAGCTTCAGCTCGCAGCCATGAAAGAGCGCTTCGCCGAGCGCCGCGAGCAGATCAAGCTGCTGCGCCGCAGAGCGGACGATGTCGGCATCGCAGACGTCAACCGTCACGCAGACATGGTGCCGCTGCTGTTCGCGCATCAAATCTACAAGAGCTACCCTGAGCAGTTCATCGACAACGGCCGCTGGAAGCATCTGTCCGTCTGGCTGCAGACACTATCGAGCAAACGCGTTGGTGACGTCGAGGTCAACGGCGTCGATAACGTCGACGCGTGGATGGATCGCTTGCGCGACGCAGGTCATCACGTGTTCAGCTCGAGCGGCACGTCCGGCAAGTGCAGCTTCGTCAGCCAGACGCGAGCCGATCTCGACAATGTCACCGAGTCCTGCGTGAAGCTGGGCGTGCACGGCAACGCATTGATCCAAAGAGACTTCGGCAAACGCCCGGTATTCCTGATGATGCCGCCTGGCGGCGCGCATCGGCATATTGAGCCGGTACTGAACGCAGCAAAGCGACTCGGCGCCGAAAGCACCCTGATGTTCGACGACCCGGTGCTCGCCTCTGCAACGATCTCGATGGGCCGCATGCGTCGCGCAATGGCCGATGGCTCCGCCAAGCCCAGTGAAGTCGCGGCATTCCAGGAGCAGGCGGTGGCACGCCAGCGACACACGGGCGCGATGATCGACCGGTTTCTCGACAAGCTTACGGCGCGCCGGGACGTCCCTGTGCTCGTGCAAGGCAACTGGTCATTGCACTGGACTCTCGTGGAGCGCGCCCGCCAGCGCGGGATAACGGATGGGATCTGCCACCCCGACACGGTGATCACGGCCGGAGGCGGATTGAAAGGCACTGCCGCACCCGCCGACTACCGCGAGCAGGTCATCCGCTTTTACGGTATCCGGCCGGAGAACGTTCAGAACAGCTATGGCATGACCGAGATGATCGGCACCGGTCCCTGGTCGGACGTTGCGCAGGGCTACGCTATCTGCCCGTGGATCGTTCCGTTCGTTCTCGACAAATCGGGTGAGCACCTGCTGAATCCTTCCGATGGTCAGGGTGTCGTCGAAGGGCGGTTCGCGTTCTTCGATCTGCTGGCCGAAGGATACTGGGGCGGTTTCATTACCGGCGACAAGGTCACCGTCGACTTTTCGCCGGCCGGCAACACCGACGGACTGCGGGGACCGCTAGTCAGGCAGGTCGGCCGGTATGCGGATCTCGAAGAAGGCGAAGACAAACTTTCGTGCGCAGGTACGATGGAGTCGTATGTACGCGGCATGATCAACGTTTGAGCCTCGCGCACTGACCTTGGAACCGAGGGGCGCCGTCAGTGGCGCCCCTCGGGACACGTGAGTATACTGGCGGCCTGTATCCGTCATAAAACACTCACCGATGTTCAAACCTATGGCAGTTCTTGCTCCCGACGGAGCTTCGCGGCTCGCTGCCGCGGGCAAACAGCGAACGGCCGGCCGGCCCACCCACGACGATGCGCTCCAGATGCGCGAGAGCCTCCTCGATGCCGCCAAATCGGTCTTCATGAGAGAAGGTTTCGGCGCCGCCAGAGTCGAAGAAATCGCGTCGATCGCGGGCGTCAGCAAGACGACGATTTACCGTCAGTTCGGAACCAAGGAAGAGTTGTTTCGCGCCATCGTCTGGCGCGGGATGGCTGATTTGCGCGGCAAGATTTCACAGCATGTCGAGCCGGGCCGCGATTTTTCGACGAACCTGGCAGCCCTCATCGACGCGCTCGTCGAGCACATGGCGACCCCGGACAGCATGCACACTTCCCGGCTAGTGATCGGCGAAGCGATGCGCTTCCCGGACATCGCAAAACAATTTCTGCAATACACAGCTACGATGCTGGCGCCCCTCGCGAGCGCGCTCGAATCCGCCGCGGCCAGCGGAGTGATCGAGATCGACGACCCTGCGAACTCGGCGCGCGATCTGCTGACGTTGGTCACCGGCGCGCCCGAAGTCCACCTTGCGATACAAACCACGCGTGCAGAGCGCAAACGCCGGGCCGAACGCATTCATCGGTTCGTGTTGACGGCGTGGAAATATCGGGCGACTCTGGATAGGGTTCGGGGCAGATCAATGCCGTAACGTGGGGCGCTACATTTTCTAGTCCCGCGAAGGACTAGTTGTCAAACGCCCCCATCACCTGGAACTGCCCCGACGCCTGGGCAATGCACTTCGCATTCGCCCAGATTTGACAGTCCGAGAAGATCACTCGCCTTCCCGAACGCAAAACGTCGACACGAGCTTCAACCCAATCGCCGGGCTCAGCGTTGCCCATGAAGTTGACGGTCAAGCTCGTCGTCAACACTTTCACCGCCGGCTCGCGCGAATGCTTGCTCGCCCATGTAATGGCCGTATCAGCGAGCATGCAAACCGCGCCGCCGTGCATCATCTGACCGAGGTTGCGATGCGCCTCGCGGACATACATCCCAATCACGTGTCCGCGCTCGGTCTTACGAAAGTACGTTGGTCCGAACATCTGATGGAAGGGCCCAAACGCCGGCATCAACGCAAATCCTTCTGGAATGGTCCCTTCGTCATCTGCTTGCCCGCAGAAGACGGCCAGTGCGTCTGTTTGCTCCAATGCAATTCTCCTCTTCGACGCCGGATGTAACACGGCGGCAGATTTCTTTCTTCCTCAATCAAAGATAGCGTATCATTATCCGCACGAAAGTCAATTATATGAACGCCCATGGATATCGGATCGCTCTTTACGCCCCTCACCGTACGGGGCGTCACGCTTGCCAACCGTATCGTCATGTCACCCATGACCCGCGGCTTTTCACCCAATGGACTGCCTGGCAGTGACGTCGCGTCCTACTACAAGCGCCGTGCGCAGGGCGAGACAGGTCTCATCATCACGGAAGGCGTTGGTGTCGATCATCCGGCAGCACTTGGCGAAGCGGGACTAGGCGAAAATTCGATCCCGGTGCTGGCCGACGACGAATCCGTTACGGCCTGGCGCCGCGTGACGGACGAAGTGCATGCAAGTGGCGGCATCATCTTTCCTCAGTTGTGGCACATGGGTCCGATGAAGGAAGCGAATACGGGCCCCTTCCCGGCTGCGGCACCGCTGCGCCCCTCCGGATTGTGGGGACCGGCGGGACGAACGACATCGCTGAACGCAGGCTACATGGAGCGGGTCATGACGCCAACTCGCCCGATGACCGACACCGAGATCGCGGACGTCATTGCGGCCTATGGTCGAAGCGCCCGCTATGCGAAGGCCGCCGGCTTCGACGGAATCGCGATTCACGGTGGTCACGGCTATCTGATCGACGCGTTTCTGTGGGCCGAAACCAATCAGCGCACGGATCAATGGGGCAAAGATCTGGCAGCGCGCAGCCGCTTCGCCACCGAAGTCGTTCGCGCAATTCGCGAAGCGATCGGCGCCACGATGCCGATCACGTTCCGCTTCTCCCAGTGGAAACAGCAGGATTTCCGCGCGCGTCTCGCCAACGATCCGCACGAGCTTGAACGGATCCTCGCCCCGCTCGCGGACGCGGGCGTCGACATCTTCGAGGCGAGCACCCGGTACTTCAATCGGGCGGAATTCCCGGGCTCAGAAATGAATCTCGCTGGTTGGGTGAAGAAGGTAACCGGCAGGCTTTCGATGGCCGTTGGTGGAATCGGCATTAACAAGGGCTACTACGATTCGATGGCCGGGGACGAGACCTCCGCGCAGCCCGATCTCACCCCTCTGCTCGATCGCTTTTCGCGCGGCGAATTCGATCTTGTTGGCGTAGGACGCTCGCTTCTGCATGATCCAAACTGGGCGCGGCGCGCGCGGCTTGGCGAGCCGTTCCTCGGGTTCAGCAACGATTCGCTCGCACGACTAACTTGAAGTGCATTGTTCGCACTGCCCTCATGTCACTGGCGGACTCACGCTCCGGCGCAATCCCACGGCGGCCGAGATCGCCGCTTCGGTGCAAGCGGCGACACGATGAGGACATTTTCTATGAGCGGGAGAAACTGACAATGGATCTGCAGCTTGGCGGCAAGCGCGCACTGGTCACCGGCAGCAACTCGGGAATTGGCGAGGGCATCGCAAAAGTCCTGGCTCGCGAGGGCGCCGTCGTGCTCGTGCACGGCCGCAATGAAGGACGTTGCCGGAACGTGGCAGAAGCAATCACGGCTGCCGGATGCGAGGTTTCTTACGTCGTGGGTGACTTATCCGATGAGGCGGCTTGCAACGGCGTCGCGGATCAGATCATCGAGCGGCTCGGCGGAGTCGACATCCTGGTCAACAACGCCGGCGGCCGTGCCAGTTCACATCGCATGGACGGCAAAGGTGGTGCGATGAATCCAGCCTGGCTCGAGACGCTCTGGACCGATTGGCTCTGGACCTTCGAGCAGAATGTCGGCGCGGCCGTCAGGCTTATCCAGAAGCTGGCTCCAGGAATGAAGGAGCGCGGCTTCGGGCGCATCATCAATATCGGAAGCGCGGCCGCCACACAAGTGGAACCCGATCTTGCCGAATATCAGGCCATCAAGGCAGCGATGGTCAACATGAGCGCATCGCTTGCCAAGACACTCGCCGCGACGGGGATCACGGTCAACACCGTGACGCCCGGCATCATCATGTCGCCTGCGGTCAAAAGTACGTTTACGGATCTCGCACTGAAGCAGGGTTGGGATGTCGATGACTGGGCAGAGGTGGAGCGCCGCTTTACTTCCCAGATCTTCGTCAATTCGGCCGGCAAGTTCGGCGAGCCGGAGGATATCGGCCGCATGGTCGCCCTGCTGGCTAGTCCGCTATCCGGTTACATGACCGGTGCCAACTATCGCGTCGATGGCGGCCAAGTCAGATCGATCAACTGAGTTTCAAGGCTGGATGAGCGAACGCCGCGAGAGGCCCGGCAAAGATCTGCTGAGCGCTATAGTCCACGATCGATTTCAACCGCAAGCGAACGCAGTTCAAGCATACCGTTGACTAGTCCGCTGCTGGCGACGGCCTTCTTCGCCGGATCGCATTTGGTGTGGCCTGTTTGACCATCCAGCGAGACAGAAAACGCTCGGGACATCTCGCCTGACTGCCCGCTGGACCATCGTTTGCGGTTTTTTTACGTGCGCCCGGTCACCGGAATCAACGCCCCGGTTACCCCCGACGCGGCAACCGACGCGAGAAAGAGAATCACGTTGGCGATTTCTTCAGCCCGCACCCAGCGGGAAAAGTCGGCGTCCGGCATATCCTTGCGGTTTTGCGGCGTATCGATGATGCCTGGCAAGATAGCGTTGACGGTAACGGAGCGGCCCTTGAGTTCCTCGGCCAGCGCCTCGGTCAAACGCATCACCCCCGACTTCGAAGCCGTATACGCTCCCATGCCCGCGCCCGCCTTGAGTGCAGCGCCGGCTCCGATATTGATGATGCGTCCGCCTTCCGCGCTGTTGGCAATATAGTCGAGCGCGGCTTTCGACGCAGTCGCTGCCGTGCGTACGTTCATCTGGTACATCAGATCCCACGTGTCCAGACTGCCGTCCGCCAACGTCTCCCAGCGAAAGCCCCCCGCTATATTGACGATCGCATCGAGCTTGCCAAGCTGCTCGACGATATCCGAAATCGCGGAGCGCGCCGAATCGAGATCAGTTAGCTCGACGCCGCCTCGCCACCACGAAGCGTGCAATTGCTCCGCGCTCGCTTTCTCTGGCGCAGGCGCCTTGTCGATCAGCGCAACCTCCCAGCCGTTCTCAGCAAACACGTGACCAACCGTGCGCCCAAGCGCGCCGAATCCACCCGTTACCGCCACTACCCGTTGCATGTCAGACCTCCCTGGCCGCGCCCGCCGCCTACATCGCTAAAGCCGGACGCAGTAAAAAGCTCAACGTCCCTTGAACACCGGCTCGCGTTTCTCGCGAAACGCGTTGACCGCCTCTTGATGGTCTTCCGTCAGGTTCGACAACGCCTCGTATGCAATCGACGCGTCGAGAATGGAATGCGCAAGTTGCTTCAGGCCGATGTTGATCGACGCCTTGGTCCACTGGATCGCGCGTGAAGCGCCGTTGGCGAGACGCCTCGCCATGGCGTCGACCACGGCATCCAGTTCGTCGGCCGGCACCGCATGATTGATGAGACCCAGTCGTGCTGCCTCTTCCGCGGTGACGAGGTCGCCCGTCAACAGGTATTCCTTGGCCTTCGCATAGCCCACCAGCTGCGGCCAGATCACCGCGCCGCCATCGCCCGCCACGAAGCCGACTTTCACGTGCGGATCACCGATCTTCGCGTGATTGGCCGCGTAGCTCAGATCCGAGAATAGTGCGATCGTCGCGCCGAGGCCAATTGCATGACCGTTGATCTTTGCGATGACCGGCTTCGGACAATCGAGCATCGAGAAGACAATTTTCTTCGCGCGCTGCATGCCTTCGAGAAACAGCGTCGGGTTGTCGATGACCTGCTGCATGTGCTCGATATCGCCACCCGCGCTAAAAGCGCGCCCTGCGCCCGTCAACACGACGACCCGGGTTTCATCATCCTCGGCGACATCGAGAAAAAGCCGCGACATCTCGATGTCCATCTGCTCGTCGAACGCGTTCAACGTTTCAGGGCGGTTGAGCGTGACAGTCAGGATGCCGCCATCGCGTTCGAGCAACAACGCCTTATAGTCCGAAATATTCATGGCTAACCTATTCACAATGAAGAAATCCGGCGGGACGGCAGGACAGTCTGCCGCCGTCGACGGACGCTGCATTCGCGCTGCCGCGCGAATGCATGACGCCGACCAGCGCACACCCGGCGCCCAGCGCAAAAGCGGTCACACGTGCAGCGGAATGAACCTGCGACCGTTGTCGTACATGATCTTGCGCGTGTCTTCTTCCGACAGCGCATTGCATGCTTCCGACGCAAAGTCCTTCGGTTCCGGCACCCCTTCCGCGTGCGGATAGTCGGAGCCCATCAACAGGAAGTCCGACGAATCCGTTTGAGCGATGATCTGGGCGATGTTGTCCTCCGGATACGCGACCACGAAGACGTTTTCCTTGAAGATCTGACTCGGGCGTTTCTTCAACTGACCGCACGGCCAGTAACCATTCTTCGCCATCCCGCGGCACTTGTCCATTTTGACGAGCATCGACGGCACCCATTCCGCGCCGTTTTCCGCGCTGCACAGCTTGACGCGCGGGAAACGCTCGAAGAAGTTATAGAAGATGAACGACGACAGCGTCTCGATCACGGGACGCTCGCCGTAGCCGTGCATCCAGACGAAGGCGGTCTGACGCTGGCGCGACTGCTGCACCGGCTCGCCCCACACCGCCATGTGATCCTTCATGTAGATCGCTTCCGACACGTGGAACGTCACGCGCACGCCAGCCTCGTTCAGAATCGACCAGAACGGATCGAAGTACGGGTCCGCCGGCGCACGGCCATTGAACGGCCCCATCGGCATCAGGACCACGCGCACGCCGTTCGCCACGAGCCACTTGGCCTCGGCGACAGCGGCATCGAGATCGTCGAGCGTGACGACCGGCGTCGTGTAGATGCGATCCTTGTAGTTGAAACCCCAGTCTTCGAGCATCCAGCGGTTATACGCATGCAGAACCGCATTGGCGGCGACCGGCTCGTTGAGATACGAAATACACGCGACCATTTCGCCGATGTACATCGTGCACGCCTCGACACCGAATTGGTCCATCTTCTGCAAACGCGCGTCGCGGTTGAACATGTCCGGGGTCGGGGGCACCCGCATGTCGACGTTATCTTTGCCTTCCTTCATCGCGCGCAACCATTCATGCAGCTTGCCCGGCGGCGGCACGTGCCCCTCGGCCGAGGTGTAGCCCTCGCTGATTTCCACCTTGCGGTCACCGACATACATGCAGCGATTGCCGTCTGCCGTCACGCGGCTGGTAAACGACCAGTCCTTCTTGAACTGCGCGGGCAAGTAGCGGCTGAATGCGTCCTCGACTTCGTAGAAGTGCGTGTCCGCGTCGTAGATCTTCCCTTGATACGCTTGCATGTTCTATCTCCTGATTGTGGGGAGCGCTGCTGAACGAGCGCCCTTGAGAGAAGTATCGGGTCAAGCCATCGACCGAAAAACTCTCATATCGAACTCAAAAGCGTCGATATCGGTTTGATATCGGGCAGCGCCCTCGCCATCCTTGTGGCCTGCATCGATCGCACATACAAAACACCAATGCGAACACTGTTCGGATATAAGTATAATCCAAACGATACATGCAACCGGAGACGTTCATGCAAGCAGAAGTACTCTCCCCGCAGGCACATCGAGCGCAACGCGTGGCGGGACCACCACGTGGGTTCACGATCGCGATCCTGCTTGCCGCGGTAGCGGCTTCGTCTGGCATCACCGTCATCTATACGGTGCTGGTCACGCTCTACAAGGCCTTTCCTGCGTCGAACTCCGTGAGCTGGACCGTGACCGCATACTGGCTCGGCTCGGCCGTCTTTGCAGCGGTGAGTGGGCGACTCGGTGACCTGTTGGGCTACCGCAGAATCCTGCTGGTGGTGATGTCTGTCGCTGCGGTCGGCGCAGTCGTCGCTGCGTGCGCGACCGACGTCGGCATACTCGTCGCGGGTTGTGCGATGCAATCGATCGCGGCAGGCATTACGCCGCTCTCAATCGGGTTGGTTCGTGAGAACCTGCCATCCGCCAGGGTGCCAGCCGCGGTCGGATTGATCAGTGCGGCGGGAATGGTATCGGCGGGGCTGGTTTACATCTGCGCGGGCGTCGTCGTGGATCACTATTCGTGGCAGGGCGGCTTCTGGTTCAAAGTCGCGCTGTGCGTCGTCGCCGCCGCAGCCGTACGCACGTGGGCACCGCCGTCTCCGCCGAATCCCGGCGTCCGGATCGACTACATTCGAGGCCTTGCGTTCGCTCCAGCACTGTGTGCCATCCTGTTCGCAGTGCAGGAAATCCGCGCGTGGGGACTCGGCGATGTGCGGCTATGGGCTTTGATCGTTGGCGGGATGATCGTGCTCGGACTCTGGGCACGCCATCAACTCGGAGCCCGTCATCCGCTCATCAACGTACGTCTGCTGAAAATGCGCGAAGTCGTATTGGCGAATGCATGCATGGCATTCCTCGCGGCTGGCGCCATGCAGTTGGGACAGGTTTTCTCGCTGCTCGCCCAGCAACCTGCCGGCACGCACGCCGGATTCGGGCTGAGCGCAACGACGGCTGGACTGCTGATGTTTAGCATCAACATCGTCGCGCTGGTCGCAAGCCCTTGGAGCGGCCGTGTTGCGGCCCGCTACAAGGCCCGCCCCGCTGCCATGATCGGCATGCTCATACTGGCCCTGGCCTGGGCCTCACTGATCGTGCTTCATCGCAGCCTGCTGCTCTTCGTGCCAGGTGCGGTGCTGTGCTCGTTCGGCCTCGCCTTTACGAGCACTGCGCTGTACAACCAGATCGTGGAAACGACGCCTGCACATCAGACAGGCGAGGCAACGGGCATGCTCTACGTGTTCTTCTCATGTTTCTTCGCGGTAGGCGCCCAGGCGGTCTTTTCACTACTGCGCAGCGCGACGGCCGGACACAGCGGTGCATCGTTTCCCGCCGATAGCGGCCATGTTTCGGTATTCGTCTACATTGCCTGCAGTTCGATTGCCGGACTGCTGATCGCATCCATGCTGCCGAAGCGTCGTACAAACTGATTGTCGTTTCGATCGATGCGTTGCGCTCAGGTGCAACGCATCTCAAACTGCGCCACGCCCGCTGCGCGGTGAAGCACGCGCTTCACCGCGCAGCCGACCGCCCGGCCAGTCACTCCTCTTCTGCTTGCCCCAACGCGGACGCCCGCTGAGCGACTCTGATCATGTTCTCTTCGAGTCGATGGCGTTCGCGGTCGAAGCGCTCGAGCGGCGCACCAATCGCCATCGCCGCGATCACATTGCCATTCGGCCCGAAGATCGGCGACGACACACCGGCGGAATCCGGCAGCAGTTCGCCGCGACTCACCGACAGGCCGCTTTGGAGAATATGATCGAGTTCATCACGCAGCGCTTTCTTCGTTGCGATCGTTTGCGGCGTGCGGCGCTCGAACTTGACCGACTTCATGTAATCGGTAACGAACGCGTCCGGTGCATGGGCCAGCAGTACGCGCCCCGCAGCCGTGCAATAGAGCGGGCGACGCAGACCGATGTGCATTGAATAGCGCACCGATTGCTCGCTTTCGATCACGTCGACATAGGTGATCTCTTTGTGCTCGGCGTCAAGAACACCGATATACACGGTTTCATTGGTGCTCTTCGAGAGATCCACCAGGAACGGGCGCAGCATCTTCGAGAAGTTCCACGCGGCCATCACACCCGCGGACAACCGGAAGATCGACGGCCCTAAACGATAGCGGCCTGCGTCGTGCATCAAGAACCCTTCCGCCACTAGAGGCCTCAGCAGATTGAGCAGGCTACTCTTGGGTGACTCGAGGGCGACGTTCAGTTCTGCCAGCGACATACCGTCCGGAGACTTCGCCAGCACATCGAAAATTCCGAGGAGTCGGGTCAGCGAGCGCGGCCCGCTGACGTCCCGGTCCGCCGGCGCTGAGGTCTCTTTCAACATGATTTTCCCCATGAATTGACTGTATCGATTATACGGGAACTATTCACATAGTTTTACAACGATCGCAATGTGGCACACTTTTGCGCCATCCGAATTCGGGAATACGCCAGGGCGCCCCCGCTCTCTTGTTACGATATAGTTGAACGACGTTCATAAAATTGGAATGCCGGGCATCACTTTCCGGAACATCCTCGAGGTGCGCTTGCGCGCCGAACTACACCGTTCACCATCACTTTCGGACTCACACATGCACACGAAAAAACTGGCAGAAAAGGTCGCCATTGTGACCGGAGGTGGGCAAGGCCTCGGACTCGGTATTGCACGCGCACTTGCCGCTGAGGGAGCGAGCCTGGTCCTGACTGGTCGTACGGAGGCCAAACTCACGCAGGCCGCCGAGCAATTGACCGTCCTCGGTTCACAAGTGCTCGTGGTGCCCGGTGATACGCGCAATCGCGCCGACGCCGTTCGGACAGTCGAGCTTGCCGTCGAGCGGTTCGGACGTGTAGACGCGCTTATCAACAATGCGCAAAGCAGCAGCCCGGGTGTACCAGTTGAGTCTGTTACCGACGATGACTGGAGTAATACGCTCGAGTCGGGCCTATACGGTACGCTGTATTTCATGCAAGCCGTATTGCCGCAGATGAAGTCGCGAGGCCGCGGCGCCATCATCAACTTCGGTTCACGCACCGGCATCGAAGGTCTCAAGGGGTTCGGCGCGTACGCCGCAACCAAGGAGGGCATTCGTGGTCTCTCGCGTGTCGCGGCGCGCGAATGGGGCGCCTATGGCATTACCGTCAATGTCATTTGCCCGGCAGCGCTCACGCCTGCTGCCGAAGCCTACCTCGAAGCCAATCCCCAGGAACGTACTCGCTATCTCTCTGAAATTGCAGTTGGGCGCTTCGGCGATCCTCAGCGCGATATTGGACGAACAGTTGCATTTCTGTGCAGTGACGACGCTAATTTCATAACAGGACAGACTATCAGTGTGGACGGCGGGCAGTCAATGCTTTAGTGCGTCTTTTTGAACGTAGTGCAATATACGAAACGAACAGTTGCATTTTCGATAGATCAAGAAAATGATCCAACTTAAACAGATCGTTGCATTATCGCGAACTTCGATCCGAGAAATGATTTTGCGCCCGGCGCGTAGCACCAAGATCGAAGAGTGATCAGGGACGACTTCTCCTCTCACACACTTCGCGAGAGCGTGTGGAGTTTGGCCTTGGCTGCGGGACACCGAGCCAAGGCGTTTTTTTCATCGCTGGTTTTGGATGTGTTCGTCGACACAGGAGCGTTTGCACGTGCAGACTCCAAGGCTCACCGTCGCCCGCAAAAACAATCAACGGCTTGTGGGAAAACGTCGAGTTGGATGCGCATCGCGAGAGAGCGACGCGCGAGAAGACCACCGAGCCGGCCCTCCAGAGCAACGCAGGGCCGGCTGCCCCGCGTCGCGCTAGAAGTTGGAGGCCGATTGCGGAGAGTGCGGTTTCGAACCGTCGGTTAAGAAAGTTCTTAAAACCATTCCGACGTGAAGGACGGCAAGTGCACGTCCATCCAGTCGAATTCGCTGCGGCAGTTGCCCCAAGCCCACGGCGGTGACTTCCCGCCTCGTCCGGCAGCGTCCGAACCTTGATGCGGTCGCGAGATATCCCGCACGTCCCTGCCCGAGTCGATATTTCCTACTGCTGACTGGTCTGTACTTGCGATGCGACTGTTGCCTGTCCCGGTCGTCATGACTCGCCCCCTAGCTGCAATTTTTTACCATTTCTTCGATTACCTTCTTCGCATCGCCGAACACCATCATCGTCTTGTCCATGTAGAAGAGCTCGTTGTCGAGGCCCGCATAACCGGCGGCCATCGAGCGCTTGTTCACGATGATCGTGCGCGCCTTGTACGCCTCGATGATCGGCATGCCCGCGATCGGCGACTTCGGATCGTTCTTCGCCGCCGGATTCACGACGTCGTTCGCGCCGAGCACCAGCACTACGTCGGTCTGGCCGAATTCGTTGTTGATGTCCTCCATTTCGAACACGAGGTCGTAGGGCACCTCGGCTTCGGCGAGCAGCACGTTCATGTGACCGGGCATGCGGCCCGCCACCGGGTGAATCGCATAGCGCACGTCCACGCCCTTTTCGACGAGCTTGTCGGTCAGCTCTTTCAGCGCATGCTGCGCGCGCGCCACGGCCAGCCCGTAGCCCGGTACGATCACGACACTCTCGGCGTTGCCCAGCATGAACGCCGCATCATCGGCGGAGCCCGCTTTCACCGGACGCTGCTCCTGCGCGCCAGCCGCTGCCGCTGAGCCAGCCTCGCCGCCGAAGCCGCCAAGCAGCACGCTGAAGAACGAGCGGTTCATCGCGTGGCACATGATGTACGACAGGATCGCACCCGAGGAACCGACCAGCGAGCCGGCGATGATCAGCATCGCGTTGTTCAGCGAGAAGCCGATACCCGCCGCCGCCCAGCCCGAGTAGGAGTTCAGCATCGACACGACCACCGGCATGTCCGCACCGCCGATCGGAATGATGATCAGCACGCCGAGCACGAACGCGATGATCGTCATGATGATGAACGGCAGCCACGACTGCGTGAGGAAGAACAGGACACCGAAGCCGAGCATCGCGAGCGCGAGCATCAGGTTGATCAGATGCTGGCCGCCGTAGACCACGGGCGCGCCCTGAAACAGCCGGAACTTGTACTTGCCCGACAGCTTGCCGAACGCGATCACCGAGCCGCTAAAAGTGATCGCCCCCACGAAAGTGCCGATGAACAGCTCGATGCGGTTGCCGTATGGCAGGAAGCCCGGATACGGCGCATCTTCTGCAACGAGCCCGAATGCGGCGGGATCGGAAACTACCGCGTACGCAATGCAGACAGCAGCAAGACCGATCAGCGAATGCATCGCCGCGACCAGCTCGGGCATCTTCGTCATCTCGACGCGCGCGGCGACATACGCGCCAAGACCGCCGCCCACCACGAGCGCCGTGAAAAGCAACGCAAGCCCGAGCCCGAGATTCGAGCCGAACTGCGCGGACTCCTTCACGATAAGCGCAAGGGTGGTGAGAATGGCGATCGCCATGCCGATCATGCCAAAGGTATTGCCAGCGCGCGCGCTCCTCGGGTTGGAAAGCCCCTTGAGCGCCTGAATGAAACAGACCGACGCCACCAGGTAAAGCAGCGTAACTAGGTTCATGCTCATTTACGCACCCTCCTTGCCGGTGAGCTTCTTCGGCTCTTTCTTGCGGAACATCTCCAGCATGCGCCGCGTGACGAGGAATCCGCCGAACACGTTGACGGCCGCGAGCAGCACGGCGAACGTGCCGAAGAACTTGCCCGCCCCGCCCACGGTCAGTCCCGTGGCGAGCATCGCGCCGACGATGACGATCGCCGAAATCGCATTGGTCACGGCCATCAGCGGCGTATGCAGAGCAGGCGTGACGTTCCAGACCACGTGATAGCCGACGTAGACGGCTAGCACGAAGATGATCAGATTGATGACCGTATGATTGATGACTTCCATTCCTGTTCTCCTTCTCGTCATGCCTTGCGCGTGACCTGCCCGTCACGGGCCAGCAGCGTAGCCGCGACGATGTCGTCCGCGAGATCGATGTTGACGATGCCCTCCTTCGTGACGATCAGCTTCAGGAAGTCGAGCAGATTGCGCGCGTAGAGCGCGGAGGCATCGGCGGCGACCATCGAAGCGAGGTTCGTGTAGCCGCAGATCTGCACGCCATGGTGCATTACGACCTTGTCGGCCTCGGTGAGAGGGCAATTGCCGCCGCGCCGTCCCGTGGCCTGCTCGGCGACCGGACCGCGTCCCGCAGCGAGGTCGATCACGACCGAGCCCGGCTTCATCGCCTGCACGGTTTCCGAAGGCAGCAGCGTCGGCGCGTCGCGGCCCGGAATCAGCGCGGTCGAGATGACGATGTCGGCCTGCTTTGCGCGCTCATGCACCAGCGCCGACTGGCGCGCGAGCCACGAAGGTGGCATGGGGCGA
Organism: Paraburkholderia sp. JPY419; assembly: GCF_050435705.1. Lineage (NCBI taxonomy): Bacteria > Pseudomonadati > Pseudomonadota > Betaproteobacteria > Burkholderiales > Burkholderiaceae > Paraburkholderia > Paraburkholderia sp. JPY419. Next base: position 1,177,365 of record NZ_JBNDKV010000001.1, read on the forward strand.
GCGTAGCCGCCCACACCGTGGGCCGCCTCGCGTTCCTCATCGGTTTCAAACGGCACGTCGAGAAACTTTCCGCCGAGAGACTCGATCTGCTCCTTGACCGCCGGGCGCACATCGGAAGCTTCGATCACCGCGCCAAGGCGCCGCGCCGTGGCAATGGCCTGCAGACCCGCCACGCCCGCACCAAGAATCAGCACGCGCGCCGCCTTCACGGTGCCTGCGGCGGTCATCAGCATCGGCATGAAGCGCGGATAAAGGTTCGCAGCCAGGAGCACCGCCTTGTACCCGGCGATATTGGCCTGCGAGGACAGCACATCGAGGCTCTGTGCGCGTGTCGTGCGCGGTGCGGCTTCGAGCGCGAACGCGGTGACGCCAGCCGCGGCGAGTGTGGTCGCATTGTCGACGTTGAAGGGGTCGAGCATGCCGACGAGCACCGAACCCCGCTTCATGAACGGCAATTCGCTCTGCGTTGGCGACTGAACCTTGAGCACGAGGTCCGCGCCGAAGGCGGCAGCCGCGTCGGCGACCCGCGCGCCCACGGCGATGTACGCCTCGTCAGGATAGCTCGCGCCAATGCCCGCCCCGGTCTGGATCGTCACCGTGTGTCCCTGGGCGACGTATTTCTTGACTGTTTCAGGTGTCGCGGCCACACGGCTTTCGTTCGCCCGCGTTTCCGCGGGGATTCCAATGTGCATCAAAGTACTCCTGGTTGCATATGCGTGGTATGAACGTACCCACGAGGCCTGCTGCGGGAGGCAGCAACCATTCGACCTTCGGGCGCAATGCACCCCTCAAGGAACTGGTGGGTAATCCATAAAAAAAGCGCACCCTCGAAGAATGCGCTTCACAGGCTTTTCCGCGCTCTATAGAACTTTGTTTTCGCGCAGAGCATCGATATCGGGCTGCGACATACCGAGCACGTCACGCAGCACTTCGTCCGTATGTTGGCCGAGCGTCGGCGGCGCGCCGTATGAATCGATAGGCGTGCCCGACATCTTGACCGGATTCGCCACCATACGAACGGCCTGATCTGTGAGCGGGTGCGCGACTTCCACGCACATCTCGCGTGCCTGCACATGCGGATCTGCGAACACCTGTTCCAGATTGTTGATCGGTCCAGCCGGCACACCGGCGGCGTCGAGTGCCGCGAGCAGTTCATCGCTCTGCCATTCGACGATCAGCGGCTCGAACACTTCGCCCAGTGCGCGACGATTCTTGACGCGCAGAGCGATCTCGCTGAATCGCGGATCAGTAGCAAGCTCGGGATGCCCGAGAACATTGCACATTCGCGTGTACTGCTCGTTGTTGCCGGCAACGATCATGATGTCGCGATCGGCGCAACGGAACATGCGGGACGGCATGCCACCATTGCCCTCGGTACCGCGCCGGATCGGAATCTGGCCAGAAACGAGGTACTGGCTTGCATAGTGCGATGTGGCAGCAATCATCGCGTCCAGCAACGCCAGGTCGATGTACTGCCCTTCGCCAGTACCGCCTTGCGCCGCGTCGCGATGATAGAGGGCCGCGATGATCGCCGAAGCGGCGTACTGACCACAGAGGATGTCGGCAAGACTGGGCCCGGTTTTCATAGGGCCGCCGCCGGGCACGTCGTCACCGTTTCCAGTCACGCTCATCAAGCCACCCATCGCCTGGAAAATCGAGTCATAGCCCGGCCGTGGGCTATACGGTCCGGTCTGGCCGAACCCGGTTATCGAACAGTAGATCAGGCGCGGATTGACCAGCTTGAGGCTCTCGTAGTCGAGCCCGTAACGCTTGAGGTCGCCCACCTTATAGTTCTCGAGCAACACGTCGCATTGTGCAGCCAGCGAGCGGATCAGCGCCTGGCCTTCAGGCGTAGAGATATCGCAGGTGATCGACTTCTTGCCGCGGTTCGCGCTGATAAAAAACGTCGACTCGCGCGTGGCCTTGCCGTCCCGATCCATCAGAAACGGGGGGCCGAATTGCCGCGAATCGTCGCCCTTTCCCGGACGCTCGACCTTGATGACCTCGGCGCCGAGATCCGCCAGCATTTGAGCCCCCCACGGCCCCGCGAGAATACGGCTCAGGTCGAGGACGCGAACACCCGCCAACGCGCCTTTTGTCATAACAAACTGTCCCCTTGAATTCGCACCGGCTGCGCCGGAAGCCATGCATCAGCGGCCGACAAATTTCGCCGCACGTTTTTCGATGAAGGACTGAACACCTTCCGTGGCATCTTCAGTGTTGTAGAGAAACTGCTGGGTCGACTGAATGGTCGCGTAAGCATCCTGCCAGCCTTGTCCCAGCGAAACCCGCGCGTTCTGCATCGTGGCCTGCACGGCGAGCGGTGCCTGCGCCGCAATTCGCTCTGCGATCGCGAGCGCCCGGTCGAACTCCTGCCCCGCGGGCACGACATCCTGCACGAAGTTCATGTGCCGCGCCTCTTGTGCGGTGAATTCGTCGCCAGTAAGTAGTACCTTCATCGCGTTGCCCCAGCCGGCACGCTGGACCATGCGGAACGTCGCGCCACAACCTGCCATGATCCCCCGCTTGACTTCAAGCTGGGAGAAACGGCAGTTGTCGGCCGCCACAGCCACTTCCGATGCGAGCATCAATTCGACCGCGACCGTGAAACAGATTCCCTTGAGCGCAATGACGACCGGCTTGGTGCGCAGCGGCGCGCGCAAGTTGAACGGATCGACCTCGCCTTCAGGAAGCAGGGATTTCCCTTCCCGGCGCAATGGCGCGATCTTCGGCATGTCGAGCCCTGCCGTAAAGTGATCCCCTGCGGCGTAGACCAGCCCGCAAAAAATATCGCTGCTCTGTTCGAGCTGCGTGTAAGCCATGGCCAGTTCGCGGAACATCTTCGGGGTAAATCCGTTGCGCTTTTCCGGCCGGTCGATGCCCATCAAAAGCAGGTTCCCGCGCTGCTCAACGCGAATCTGTCCGTCCTCGTGACGAGTAGTCATGCAGTGTCTCCTCGCGGTGTTTCCCGTTAGTGAATCTGCCCTCGCGCTCAATTGACAAAGCCGGGCCTCACATTCAGAATCATAAACGTCGTTCAAATAATTGGCAACGTGCGGTACGCTGTGACGTAACCCGAAGGGCGCGCCGCGCGCCGACGAACCACGCGCGAGCAGCGTTGCCCCTCATTCCCTCAAGGAAGAACCATGGCCTACGAGACGATCATCGTCGAAACGCACGGAAAAGCCGGCTTGCTCAGGCTGAACCGTCCGCAAGCCTACAACGCGCTGAACAACCAGCTGATGGACGAGCTGACGGCAGCACTCGACGACTTTGAAGCCGATCCCGCCATCGGCTCGATCGTGCTGACCGGCAGCGAAAAGGCGTTCGCCGCCGGAGCCGACATCAAGATGATGAACGAATGGACGTACATGGACGTCTACAAGAACCAGTTCATCACATCGAACTGGGAACGCACCTCGCGTTGCCGCAAGCCGGTCATCGCGGCGGTCGCGGGTCTTGCGTTGGGCGGAGGCTGCGAACTGGCCATGATGTGCGACTTCATTCTCGCCGCCGACAACGCCCGTTTCGCCCTGCCCGAAATCACGCTGGCGACCATTCCCGGCGCTGGCGGTACCCAACGCCTCACGCGCGTGCTCGGCAAATCGAAGGCGATGGAGATGATCCTCACCGGCCGCAAGATGGACGCCGTCGAGGCCGAACGATGCGGCCTCGTAAGCCGCATCGTGCCAGTCGGCACGCTCGTCGAAGAAGCACTGAAAACGGCCGATGAGATCGCGCGATATTCGCAACCCGTCGTGGCGATGGCGAAGGAGTGTGTGAACCGCGCCTACGAATCCAGCCTCGCGGAAGGCATCCTGTTCGAGCGGCGCATGGCGTATTCGACCTTCGCCACCGCAGATCGAAAGGAAGGCATGGCAGCCTTCGCCGAAAAGCGCAAACCCCAGTTTCGCGATTGTTGAATCACCAAGAACGCCACGCGCATCGTGGCAAACCGAGCACGCCAGGTCACGCGCGTCAGGCGCATTTCTCTGGCACCCACACTCCCTATCCAGATTACAGGCGCGCGATGAAACCGTATGTCAACCGCATTACTGAATTACTCGGCATTCAATATCCCATCATTCAGGGCGGCATGCGCTGGGTGGCGCGAGCCGAACTGGCGGCGGCCGTGGGCAACGCGGGGGGGCTCGGGTTCATCTCCGCGCACACCCATGCAAGCGCCGATGCACTCGCGCGCGAAATCGACAAGGTGCGTTCGCTCACGGACAAGCCCTTTGGCGTCAACCTGACCGTTCTCGGCGCGAATGCCGGTCTCGACTATGACGGGTATGTTCGCACGATCGTGTCCCAGGGCGTCCAGGTCGTTGAAACGGCTGGCAGCAACCCCGCGAAATACATCGCCGAGTTCAAGGCACATGGCGTTAAGGTCGTGCATAAGTGCGTCACGGTTCGCCACGCGGTGAAGGCCGAATCGCTCGGCGCAGACGTCGTCAGCATCAACGGGTTCGAATGCGCGGGGCACCCTGGCGAAGACGATATCCCCGGACTGATCCTGATTCCCGCCGCAGCCGAAAAGCTCAAGGTGCCGATTCTCGCGTCCGGGGGCTTCGCCGATGGGCGCGGCCTGATGGCGGCTCTCGCGCTCGGCGCGGATGGCATCAACATGGGTACGCGTTTCATGCTCACGCAAGAATCGCCGGTCCACCCAGCGATCAAGCAACGTCTGCTGGAAGCGACCGAGCGCGATACCGTCCTGTTGGGCCGCTCGATCGGGGACCCGAGCCGCGTGGTCAAGAATAGCGTGAGCCTCGCCGCGCTCGAACTTGAGCGCAGCAAAAACGTGACGCACTCGGACCTTTACGCACTGACCGGAGCACAGCGCTGGATGGATGCGTTCGCTACGGGAGAAGTCGAAGGCGGCGCTTTCCCCGCCGGTATCGTCACAGGCCTCATTCACGATTTGCCGACCTGCGCGGAATTGATCGCCCGCATCGTCAAGGAAGCCGCCGCGATTGCCCAACGCCAGCTAGGCTTCAGCGCTGCTCTGGCATGAAACTGACCGGCCTTCGAGTCATTGACCTGTCGCAGTTCATGCCGGGTCCGTTCCTCGCTGCCAACCTCGCCGATCACGGGGCGCAAGTCATCAAGGTCGAACCGGTCACCGGCGACCCGACGCGCGGCGCACCCGGCACGGACGGCGCTTTCTTCGCGGCGATCAACCGCGGCAAGCGCAGCATCGGCCTCGACCTGAAGCATCCGGACGGACGCGAGGTCGCGCTGAAGCTGCTGAACGAGGCCGATGTCGTCATCGAATCGTCGAGGCCGGGCGTCGCTGCTCGCCTTGGTATCGACTACGACACGGTGAGCCGCGCGAACCCGAAGGTCGTTTATTGCGCGATTACCGCATTCGGCCAGACCGGCCCGCTCTGTCAATTGCCCGCACACGATCCGGTAGTTCAATCGCTTGCAGGTACGCTGCCGCGCGATGAGCGGGGAATGCCGATTGCCACGGGACCGTCGCTCGCCGCGCTGGCCGGTTCGCTGACGGCATTGTCCGCTGTGTTGATGGCGCTGCTGCGCGCCCGGGAAATCGGGCGCGGCGACTACATCGACGTGTCGCTGTTCGATGCAGCGCTCACGGCACAGCCGTACCTGAGCGGCCGTTTGCTCAACATGCCGGCCGGGCAATCGTCGGAAGCGACCGAGGGCGATAGCGGACTCGCGATGCTCAGCACCTACGAGACCGCCGATTCGAAATGGCTCTGCCTCGGCGGCCGGGAATACAGTTTTGCCAGCAACCTTCTTACGCCGCTCGGCCGTCCCGACCTGGTCGCCGACGCGACCGGCCCGGCCGGTGAAGGCCAGATACGCGTTCGAGCATTCCTGACGCAAACATTCCTTACACGCACGCTCGATGAATGGCTCGATTGGTTCAAAGGCCGGAACGTCAGCGTCGCGCCGGTGCTCTCGACCGCGGAGGCGCTAAACCATCCACATGCTCATGAGCGAAGAATGGTCCAGACCGATCCGTCCGGACGCGCCCACGTAGCGAGCCCGATTCATTTCCGCATGGAGCCCGCGTCGCCACCGCTCGCGGTTCCGGGACTGGGCGAGCATGCGGAGCTCGTCCTGCACAGCATCGGCTACAGCGAAGACCGGATTGCGGAACTCGTTGCCTCGGGCGCCGTGCGGGGGCAGCACAACGAAGCGCATGACTTTGCGCAAGCCGCCAATTGACGCCAACAACATCATGCCCATACTGCTAGAGGCGGACGCCATCGACTTTGCGTCCATCATCCGTCGCGGCGACACTGTCACATGGGGCCAATCGAACGCGGAGCCTCTTGCGCTCACCCGCAAGCTGCTCGAGCAACGGCATGCTGTCGGCGCGTTCCGGGTTTTTCTCGGCGCCAGCAACTACGACACGTGCCGCCCCGAGCACGCCGACTGCATCGATTTCGTTTCGTACTGCGGCAGCGGCTCCAACCGCGCACTGGCCAAGGCTGGCGCGCTCGACGTTCTTCCGTGCCACTATTCGCAGTTCCCGGAGATGATCGACTCGGGTCAGCTTGCGATCGACGTGCTGCTGCTGCAGTTGGCGCCCCCCGATTCGCAAGGCCGCTATAGCCTGTCGGTCGCGCATGAGTATCTGATCCCTGCGCTCGAGCGCGCGCGCGTCATCGTTGCGGAGGTCAATGAACAGGCACCCTGGACTTACGGCGAACGGTATCTTCGCGACGACGAGATCGACTTCATTCTCCCGACATCACGCGCTCTGCCCGAGAGTTCGCCAAGCGCGGCAAGCGCGACGGATCAGGCGATCGCACAACACACGGCCGCTTTGATCGAAGACGGCGCCACGATTCAACTCGGCCTCGGCGCGATTCCCGAAGCGATCCTCGCTTGCCTCGGCGATCGGCGCGACCTCGGCATTCATTCCGGCACGATCGGGGACAAAGTCGCCGATCTGATGGAAATCGGCGTGATCAACAATGCGCGCAAGACCATCGACGCGGGCAAGACCATTGCAGGCGTGATGATGGGCGGCCGTCGCATTCACGAGTTCGCGCATCGCAACGACGCCGTCGAGTTCCGTTCGACCCGCTACACGCACGACGCGAACGTGCTCGCAAGCATCGAGCGCTTCGTCGCCATCAACTCGGCTGTGGAAGTCGATCTGAGCGGCCAGATCAACGCCGAGGTTGCCGGTGGCGTGTATGTGGGCGCGGTGGGCGGCGCACTGGATTTTCTGCGCGGCGCGCGGCGCTCGCGTGGCGGCGTTCCAGTCATCGCATTGCCGTCTACCGCAAGCAAGGGCGCCAGCCGCATCGTCGCGTCGTTGAATGGACCGGTCAGCACGCCACGCAGCGACGCCGCCATCGTGGTGACCGAATACGGCGTAGCCGATCTGCGCGGCCTGACGCTGCGGCAACGGCGCGAACGCATGCTGGCGATCGCCCATCCGGATCATCGCGGCGCTCTCGATCAGATGGCGGGCGCCCTGCCCCTTCATCGCACCGGAAGCGCGACGCTCGTTGCCTGATCGCAAGCGCAGCCGCATCCGCAACCTCAAACTTTGCAAGGAAACGTCCCATGAAACGCGCGGCAATTGTCTCCCCTGTACGAACGCCCGTGGGCACCTTTGGTGGCAGCCTGCGCGGCGTTAGCGTCGAAGAGCTCGGTGCACTCGTCGCGAACGAAACGATCCGGCGTGCAGGGCTCGACCCCGCTCGCATCGACGATGTCGTCTTCGCACAATCGTATGCGAACAGCGAAACGCCGTGCGTAGGCCGCTGGATCGCGCTGCAGGCCGGCCTGCCCGTCGACGTGCCCGGCATGCAGCTGGACCGCCGCTGCGGCGGCGGCCTGCAGGCGCTCGCCACCGCCGCGATGATGGTGCAGACCGGTGCCGCGGACGTTGTGCTGGCTGGCGGCGTGGAAAGCATGACCAACATCGAGTACTACAGCACGGACATGCGCTGGGGCGCCCGCTCGGGCTCCGTGCAGTTTCACGACCGGCTCGCGCGCGGCCGAGAGCGCTCGCAGCCGGAATCACGTTTCGGGTATATCTCCGGCATGATCGAGACCGCAGAAAATCTCGCCATCGACTATGGCATCAGCCGCGAGGCCGCCGACGAGTTCGCGCTGCGCAGCCATCAGCGCGCCGCGGCAGCGTGGGAGTCGGGCCATATGGCCGAAGAGGTCGTTGCGGTCAGCGTTCCGCAGAAAAAAGGCGAGCCGCTGCTGTTTTCCAAAGACGAGGGATTCCGTGCGGACACCAGTATGGAAAGCCTCGGCAAGCTTCGCGCGTTGATGCCGGGCGGAACGGTCACCGCAGGTAACTCCAGCCAGCAGAACGATGCGGCCGCCGCTTGCCTCGTCGTCGCGGAAGACCGCCTCGAAGAGCTCGGACTCGAGCCTATGGCATGGCTAACGGGATGGGCCGCGGCTGGCTGCGAGCCGTCACGGATGGGCATCGGTCCCGTGCCCGCAGTGCAGAAGCTGATGATGCGCACCGGTCTTACGCTCGATCAGATGGATCTCGTCGAGGTGAACGAAGCGTTCGCATGCCAGGTACTGGCTGTCCTAAAAGGCTGGAACTGGCACGACATCGACCGGCTCAACGTGAATGGCTCGGGCATATCGCTCGGACACCCGATCGGCGCAACGGGCGTGCGGATCATGACCACGCTGTTGCACGAGCTGACGCGCCGAAAGGGACGCTATGCGCTCGAGACCATGTGCATCGGCGGCGGCCAGGGTATTGCCGCCGTGTTCGAGCGCGCCTGACCCGGGGCTATGACGCGCACGGCTCGACGCCGTGCGCGTGTCCGAACGCTTAGGCCTCGACCTCGATCATCACGAAATCAGCCTTGGTCGCCCCGCATTCAGGACATGCCCAGTCATCCGGAATGTCTTCCCAACGAGTGCCTGGCGCAATGCCCTCCGCCGGAAGTCCCGCTGCTTCGTCGTAGTAGAAACCGCAAAAGATACATTGCCACTTTTTCATGATCGTCGATGAGTCGTTGAGGGTGGGATACTTCAGGGTGCTACGTCCCAGACGAGCGGCAGATAAAGCATGCCGTTGACGGAGCCCGAACCGCATCGCGGCTTGTCGCCCTCGCGAATACGAAAATCGGGAATGCGTTTGAGCCACTCCTGCAGAAAAACCTTGATCTCCGTACGCGCAAGGAACGACCCCGGGCAGCGATGCGGGCCGTTGCCGAACGCCGCGTGAAGCACTGGCTTGCGCGTCAGGTCGACGGCGAGCGGATCGCTGAACTTCCGGTCGTCGAGGCCAAAGAGCGAGTTCGGCAGTTGAATCTGGTCACCCTTCTTGAACTGGATGCCCTTGTATTCCATGTCCTGCGTGATGAGCCGCGCGGTGTTCGCCACGCCAAAGCGACGAATCATTTCATCGACTGACGAAACCATCAGTTCAGGATTGTCGATTAGCTGGCGCCGGTGAGCCGGGTTCTCCGCGAGGAAGCGCGCGATGAAACCCATCATCGATGCGACGGTATCGAGGCCGCCGAACAGCACGACGATAAACATGCCGAACATCCGCTCAGGGCTGATCGGTTTGCCGTCGATCTGCGCGTTCGCGATCAGGCTGACGAGATCGCCGCCCGCCTCTGCCTTGCGCTTTTCCACCCAGGTGGAAATATAGCCAATCAGCCGGTGCTGGGATTCGTTGCGCTGCTCGACATTGCCGCGCACGGCCCATTCCGCCCATTCGAGCAATTGTCCGCGATCGCTCAACGGGAGATCGGCCAGACGCAGGAAAATCACGATCGGCAGGATCTTCGAGAACTCCGACACGAACTCGCATTCGCCGCGTGGAGCGATTTTTTCGATCAGCTCGATTGCGAGGCTGCGCACGTCGTTTTCCAGCGACGCGATAGCTTGCGGCAGAAAAGCGGGCGCGATCAGGTTGCGGTACTGGGTATGTTCGGGCGGGTCGAGTTCCAGCGGCACGAGCTGCGTTTCATTGAGCGGCGGGATGTTGACGCTGCGATGCGAAAAACGGGTATGGTCCTTCTGCATCGCCTCGATGTCTTCGCCGCGGGTGGCGATCCAGTGGCCGCCATAGTACGGAGACCAGACGATATCGGGACCCGTATGCAGCGTCTTCCACGCCCGATGGACGTCGTCTTCGGCACCGGGCGGATTCATATAGTCGAAATCGACCACGAGTTCCCGCGGAACATGGTCCGGCACGGTCCAGCCTTTCATGTCGTTCATTGCGTGTCTCCTTTCATTTTGTAGCCCTCGAATGGATGAACCACCAGGCACTCGCTGCCAAAGCAACATCGTTCATATTCCGCAACGGCGTTCAGTTTTTGTTATTATACGTGGGCGAGCTTTTCAACATCAACGCCTGTATAGAACGGAGACAAGAGTGAGCGATTTCGTCAAGGACAAGGTGGTAATGGTAACGGGTGCGGGTGCCGGCATCGGGCGCGATTTCGCGCTGCAATTCGCGGCGAACGGCGCCAAGGTCGTCGTCAACGACCTCGGTCGCAACGCCGAAACCGGCGAATTCGCCGCACAGCGCGTCGTCGCGGAAATCAAGGAGGCCGGCGGCCAAGCGGTTGCTTCCACGGACAGCGTGGCCGAATGGGACTCCGCGCAGAAGATCGTGCAGGCCGCGCTGGACACGTTCGGCCGCATCGACTGTGTGGTCAACAACGCCGGCATCGTGCGTGACCGTATGTTTTTCAACATGAGCCTCGATGAGTGGAGGGCCGTCGTCGACGTTCATCTGAACGGGTCGTTTTTCGTGGCACGCGCCGCGGCTCCGCATTTCAAGGCGCAAAACGGCGGCAGCTTCGTTCATATGACCTCCACGTCGGGTCTGATCGGCAACATCGGACAGGCGAACTACTCGGCCGCCAAGATGGGTGTCGTCGGTCTGTCGAAGTCGATTGCCCTCGACATGGCCAAATTCAACGTGCGCTCGAACTGCATCGCACCGTGGGCATGGACCGCGATGACGGCCTCGATCCCCTCGGAGACACCTGAGCAAAAGGCACGCGTCGAAGTTCTCAAGCGCATGGAATCGCGCAAGATCGCGCCGCTCGCGGTCTACCTCGCTTCCGACCATGCCGCGAAGGTGTCGGGGCAGATCTTCGGCGTGCGCGCAAACGAGATCTACTTCTTCAACCAGATCCGGATGATCCGCTCGCTGCATCGCGACGGCGGCTGGACGCCCGAAGCGATTGCCGAGCAGGTCATGCCGGCGTTCGAAGCGAGCTTCTTCCCGAACGTGCCTTCCATGGCGCTCACGCCGTGGGACCCGGTGTAAGCCAAATCGCAGCACTCCCGCGTCACCCCTTGAAGTGGCGGCGCGGGCGATGCAGCGCTCAGTCCGCCGCACCTCTCACCCCTCTGCCGAATCGCGCACCTTTTCGGACGCGCTGACGATACGTCTTGCCTTGAGCAACACGGGCAAGTCCACCATCCGTCCATCGACGGACACTGCCCCGCCTTCCGCCCGCTCATACGCTTCGACGATCCGCCGCGCCTTGGCAATCTGATCCGCGCTCGGGCTGAAAGCGGCGTTGACCGCTTTGACCTGGCGCGGATGAATGCACAGCTTGCCGCCAAAACCCAGCGATCGCGCCTTCGACGAGTCCTCGGCGAGCTGCCGCTCGTCGTCGATCGCCACGGTGACGCCATCGACCGGACTTTCAATTCCAGCGACGCGCGAAGCCAGCACGATACGCGAACGCGCGAGCAGCAACGCGTCCCATGAGCCGTCGCAATCCAGATCGAGCTCGAAGTCGACCGAGCCGAAGACCAGCCGCTTCACGCCGGGCATGCGTGCCACCTCCAACGCATTCCAGACGCCCGCGGCGGATTCGATGAGCGGCCAGATTGGCTTCGTCGTTGCCGCCGCTACGGCGGTCAACGCAGCCGGCGTCTCCGCCTTGGGCAGCACGACGCCATCGATCCCATCGAACGCGGCAAGTGACAGGTCCTCGTCGAACCACTGTGTTCCAGCGCCATTGATGCGCAACAGCACGCAAACTGGCGATGCCGAAAATGTTCGTACCGCATCGGCAACATGGGCACGCGCCGACGCTTTGTCCGCGTCTGCAACGGCGTCCTCCAAGTCAACGATCACCGCATCGGCGCCTGCCGCGAGCGCCTTGGCGAATCTTTCGGGCTTGCTTCCCGGCACAAAAAGAAACGAACGCATAAGTCTCCAATTCAGCGCCCGGTCCGGCTACGGCGTACCCGCCGGCGGACCGGACTCAACGATCAGCTGAGAACAGCCGTGGCATCCATCCGCAATGACCCGTCGCTACCAGCGATCCACAAGCTCACTTTGCCTGGGTCGGATTCGTCTCGCTTTCCGCATACATAGAAAGGCGAAGTGTCCACCACCGGTTTGATTGCGCGGAACGAAAACGCTCCGACGCGCGCGCCCGGCAGTTCCGATCTCAGCGAGTCCATGAGTAGCGTGGCGAGCAGCGGGCCGTGCACGACGAGACCCTCGTAGCCCTCTTCGCCGCTTGCGTAAGGCCGATCGTAGTGAATGCGATGACCATTCAACGTCAGTGCCGAATAGCGGAACAGCAGCACGGGATCGGGATTGATCTCGCGGGCCCAATGGGCGCCTGCGGGCGCGGCCTGTGACGCCGCCGGCTTCTCGCCAGCAACCGGATGATCCCGATACACGATATCCTGGCGTTCTACGAGCGCAACGCCATTCGCATCGCTTACTTCGTGCTTGATCTTGACGAACACCAGATCGCCGGTGCGCCCCTGCTTGTGCGCGACGCTCTCGATCGAAGAAAGTCGGGTGATCGCGCTGCCCGCTTCCAGCGATCGCACGAACTCCAGTTGACTGCCTGCCCACATGCGGCGAGGCAAGTCGACCGGTGGCAGGAAACCGCCACGCTTCGGATGCCCGTCGAGCCCGACCATCGACTGACGATGAACCGGCAGAAAATAGAGCCAGTGCCACAACGGCGGCAACTCATCGCCAGCTGCCGCGGGCGGGTCGTCCCGGTCTAGGACGGCGCCGAGCGCTGTCATCGGCGTGAGGGTGACGTGGTCCCGCATTTCCTCCGTGCGCCCGGTCCATTGCTGCAAATACGCGATATCCATGACCATCGTGCCGCTCACTCCAGATCCAGCGCGTTGCGAATCGCCGCAGCGATCGGAAGCAGTGGGTCTTCTTCCGGTGTGGTCGGGTTGAACAGTTTGTTATGGCAGATCGCGACGGCAAGGCCGGTGTCCGGGTCCGCCCAGCCGATCGAATTGCCCTGACCCGGATGGCACAACGCGCGCGGCGAACGCACCGCCGTCACCGGCGGATGGTTGCCGCCGAACCAGAAGCCGCCGATCGTGATCGGAATCGGAAAGCCGAACATCACCGGGTCGGGCTCTTCGCTATTGGCACGTGGCGTATTCAGCGTGGCGACGAGCTCCTTCGACAGTATCCTCACGCCGTCCAACTCACCGCCACATGCGAGCATCGCCCAGAAGCGCGCCTCGCTGCGCGCATTGAAGATCCCGCCAACACCCGCCACTTCCGCGCGCCGCACGTCCGGACGCTCGAACACTTGCGGCGTCAATGCAACCTGTTCGGGCATCGAGCGCAGGAATAGCGGCGGCAGGTACTCCGCGGGAGCCGGCACCATCGCATCCGTGAGACGCGCGATGCGCGGTTCGACTTCGTCAGGGATGCCAATCCATAGATCTTCGATGCCTAGCGGCATCGCGATCTCTTCCCGGACGAAACGGCCCAGTGAGCGCTTCTTCGGATCGGCACGTCGCACCAGCTCGCCAACGATCCAGCCGAACGTCATCGAAAGGTAAAGCGTCTTCGTCCCCGGCTCGGCGAGCGGCTCCAGGTTCGCGATCGCGCGGGTCATCCAGTGCCAGTCGCACATCAGCTCCGGCGTGACGTCTTCAGGCATTTGCGGCACGCACGCGCGATGAGTCAGCACGTCGCGCACCGTGGTTTTCTCCTTGCCGTGCGCGCCGTACTCCGGCCAGTAGCGCGTCACCGGCGCGTCGTACTCGATCAGGCCGCGGTCGGCCAGGATGTGCAACGCGGTTGCCGCAACGGCCTTCGTGACCGAATAGACATTGAAGAGCGTGTCGCCATCGACAGGACGGCCGGTGGACGGATCGGCCACGCCGCTCCATGCGTCGATCACGAGTTTGCCGTTCAGATAAGCCGCCACTTGCACGCCGATCTCACCGCCTTCGCGCGTCGCGCGGTCGAGCGCCTGCTGAACGATCGCGCTGCGCTGCGTTGATGCTTGCACTGCCAATGTCATATCGGGTCTCCCATTTGTGAACATGTCGCGTTGACGGGCTACGTTCTGCCAGACTGCGCGGCAATACCGGCAAGCCCTTCGAGCGCCAGCCCATAGCCCAGTTCGGCGACCATGCGACGCTTGAACGGTTGCGTAAAGACCGCGCGCGTGTATCGCAACGTTTCGACCGGCTTCGCCGCGATTTCGCGCGCGATTTGCCAGGCGCGTTCGAGCAACGTGTCGGGCGCGACGACTTCGCCGACTACACCAAGCTCCCACGCGCGTTGCGCACTGATGCGCTCGCCGGTGAGCAGAAAGTGGCGGGCGCGGTTGTGGCCGATCAGCATCGGCCAGACGATCTGCACGCCGTCCGCGGGTACGACGCCGTGAATGAAGTGCGCCTGATCCGAGATTTCTGCGTGGCTGGAGGCGAGCACGATGTCGGACAGCGCCAGCAGCTCGGCATGAATATGCGCAGGCCCGTTGATCGCGCCGATAACCGGAACCGGAATGTCCAGCAGTTGCATCAGCAAGTCTTGCCCCTCGCGTTGCAAGCGCGGCCAGACTTGCGAAAGCGGCTCCGCCGGCAACTCGGCGTAATTCATCGCGTCGCAGAACGAATCGCCGGTTCCGGTCAGGATGATCACGCGATTGTCGAGGTCGCGTGCGATCTGATAGAACGCCTCGCCTAGCTGGCTGTGAATGCTGCGTTCGAGTGCGCCCCACTTCAGCGGGCCGCCATCCGTATGCAGGCGGACTTGCAAAACACCGTCGCGTCGCTCGAATTCGATATTCGAGAAGCGTCCGCGATAGTCTTCGAGGCGACTCATCGCGCATCCTCCAGGATCAGCCCGGCGGCGCGCCATGCCATCGCCATCATCGGGCCGTTCGTGTTGCCGGAGATCATCGTGGGTGTGACGGACAGATCCATCACGCGCAGACTTTCGACACCGCGCACGCGCAGCCGCGAATCGAGTACGGCAAGCGGGTCCGAGCCCATCCTGCAAGTGCCGCATGCGTGAAAACCGGATTGGCCGTCGCGCCGGTACAGGTCAAGAATTTCGTCATCGGTCTGGACGTCGAGGCCGGGGCGTGTCTCCCCCACCAGCAGACTCCTGAGCGGCTCGGCGGCCAGCACGTTGCGCATGAGCCGGAACGCATTGACGGCCATCTGCTGGTCGTACGGATCGGCAAGGTAGTTCGCGACGACTTCAGGCGGCACGCGCGGGTCCGACGACTGGAGCCTGACGTGCCCCTCGCTGCGTGGACGCAGTGGATAGCTGAAGAGCTGCATGCCCGGGAACGACTCGAACGCGTAACCCGCCGCGCCGAAATCCATCGAGTACGGCGCCATCATCAATTGAACGTCGGGACGCTTCGCATCGGGCGCGGTCTTGACGAAACCACCCACCTGATACGAGCCGAGCGACATCACGCCACGGCGGAAGAGAAAATACTGCATCGCGTTACGCCATAGCCGCATGCCGCTGAACTGCCGGTTCTGCGAATCGCGCCAATGCTGCAGACGCGCCTGCACCATATACAGATAGTGCTCGCGCATGTTCCGTCCGACACCCGGATTCGCCGCCACGACAGGAATGCCGAGCGACTGCAAATGGACTGGATCGCCAATGCCCGAAAGCTGCAAAAGCCGCGGCGACTCGAGCGCGCCCGCCGACAGCACGACCTCGCGGCGCGCCCGGTAAGCGATCTGCTGCCCCGCGCTTTCGCACTGGACACCGACGGCGCGCGTGCCGTCGAACACGATTCGCGCGGCTTGCGTGCCGGTAACGACGGTCAGATTCTTGCGCTTCCTTGCAGGCTTCAGAAAGGCTTCGGCCGAGCTTTGCCGGCGACCATTGCGGATCGTATAGATCAGATAGGCCACGCCCTCATGATCGAGCCGGTTGATGTCTTCAACGCGCCTCACGCCGAGCGACCGGCACGCTTCGAGCACGGCGTCGCCGATACGATTGCGCTGCGCGTACTGCGACACTTTCAGCGGTCCACCCTCGCCTCGTAGCTCATCGGCGCCGAGCGCGTGATCCTCGATGCGCCGGAAGCACGGCGCCAGATTCTGCCAGCTCCATCCCTCGACACCCAGCTCTGCCCATCCGTCGTAGTCCTCGGGATGACCCCGCATATACACCATGCCGTTAATGCTGCTGGAACCACCGAGCATCTTGCCGCGCAGCCAGATCTCGTTGCGATGCCCGTTCCCGTCATCGGGCTGCACCGGAATGAACCAGGCATGAGCTGGATCGCCTAGCAGCTTTCCGAAGCCTTTAGGCATTCGGATCAACGGATTGCGATCTTCCGGACCTGCCTCGATCAGCAGCACTGAATGGCGCCCGCTTTCCGAAAGACGATTGGCCAGCACGCAAACCTGCGGCACCGGCGCCAATCACGATAAAGTCAAACTCGATCATCTATGCGTTCTCCACCGTCCGTGCGTGCGGACCAGCTCTACCTCGTGAGCTGGCCCGTCACACGTGCCTTGTCGGCCAGCCTCGTCCACGACACGCGAGGCTGGCGCTGTTCTGGTTAGCCGAAGACGACGGGAATCGAATGCGGAACGCGCATCATGATTCCATTGATCTGTGGAGCTGCCGCGGCCGGATCGAGGCGAAGATTGGGCAGGCGATCGAGAATCGCGTTGAGCGCGCGCGTCATTTCCACGCGCGCAAGGTGCTGGCCGATGCATACGTGCGGGCCATACGCGAATGCGAAGTGCCGGTGCGCAGGCTTTCGATAGATGTCGAACTTGTCCGGATCGGGGAAGCGGCTGGGGTCGCGATTGGCGCTTCCCGCCAACACGTCGAGAAATGCGCCCGCCGGAATCTCCACACCGCCGAGCGTGACGTCACGCGAGGCCATCCGCGATTGCATCAACACGGGGCCATCCCAGCGCAGAGCCTCCTCGATCGCCTGCGCGACCAGCGTGCGATCCTCGCGCACCGCTTCGAGCTGCGCGGGATCGCGCAACAGCGCGAGCAGCAGCACGCTAGTTGCGCGATACGTGGTGTCACCGCCCGCATTCACCAATTGGCGCAGGAACGAAATGACGACCTCGTCCGGCAGCAACTCGCCATCGACTTCCGCGATGGCCAGCGAGCTGACGAGATCGTCGCCCGGATTGCGGCGGCGCTCCTCGACGAGTCGAGCGAAATAAGCACCCAGCTTCGTCGACGCCTCCACACCATGCGCCACATCGATCGAAACCAGCGTCTGCGCGATCGCCAGCTTGTGGAAGATCTTGACGTCTTCCGGCGGCAATGCCAGTTGGCGATAGATGATATTGAACGGATAGTGAAGCGTGAACTCGTTGACGAGATCCGCATGTCCGCGATCGATGAACTTCGACATCAGTTCGTTCACGACCGGATCGACCAGCGTATCGCCCCATGCTGCCACCGTGTGCGGCAAAAAGGCCTTCTGGAAGATGCGGCGGTAACGCGGGTGCTCGGGCGCGTCCATCGTCGAGATGCTGCGTCCGAAGCTGATGCCGATATTGCGCTCGTAAGACTTGTTCGAGAACGTGACCGGATCTCCGAGCACCTGCGCTACCTCGTCGTATCCGAATACGCAGTAATGCGCAACATCCGACATCGTGAGATCCGCTGCCGCGCCCATCAGCACACGGTAGTCGCCCTTCTGAACCGAGCCTTTCTCGCGGAGCTCGGCAATCCGCGGATACGGGTTGGGATCGGCGCCGAAAGCGAGCGAATCCTCGAAAAAGGGGTTGAACGTGGGATCGTCGAAGTCCTCGAGTTGCAGCGCGCCCGCCATGGTACCTGTCTCCATTAATCGTTCATTTAAAGGCACCTCTGCCTGGTAGCGACGTGCCGATAGCTGAACTATGTTCGATTTTGCACGAATGTGCAAGATCGTTTTATCATTCGCTGAAAGGGGTCGCGCACTGTCCGATCCGCACCCGCCATGAAAAGGGAAACCATGCCGTCCAGAACCACTCACGCCGCTAGCAGCCCGGCGACTGCCATCAATGAGCCGCGCGCCACGGCGCGCAGCACGACGCCAGAGCGCATTCTCGATACGGCCGAGCGGCTGTTCGCGATGCACGGCTACTTCGGCACGTCGATTCGCGACATCATGCAGAGCTGTGGCATGGAGCTGAGCCTCGCGCGCTACCACTTCGGCAGCAAAGATGCGCTGTTTCAACAGGCGATCGGCCGTCGGGCGGCCGTGATCAGCCGGCAGGTCATCGAATCGCTCGAGGCCGGACTCGCGCCGCTGCGAGGCAAGCGTCCCGATGTCGAGACGATCGTGACCGCACTTTCCGCACCGGCTTTCGCGCATCTGACGAGCGGCGATCCGGGGTGGCGAAACTACCTGCGCCTGCTGACCCAGATTGGCTGCCTTCTGGAGCGCCCCGACCTCACGGCGCCGTTTTATGACCAATACGCGCCGGCGGCCGCGCGCTATCGTGACGCCTTCGCCAACGCGCTTCCTCATGCCACCCGGGAGACCGTCGAACTGGTGCAGCATTTCGTCGAGTCCGTGTTTCATCTCGTGCTCAACGAGCTTTACGCGCAGGAAGCGCGATCCCGAACACGGGCACTCGCGACGGCGCATATCGAGCGCATGCGCACCTACCTGATCCGTTTCGCGGTTGGCGGCATCGAAGGAATGGTCAGCTCCACGGCGGCTCAGCGGGGTTCATGAGCATTGACAGCAGCAACGACGCTCGTTCACAATTTAGAACACTATTCGCAGTTTCTGGCCGCAGCGAACTTGTGGCCGTATGAGATGGAGTTGGCTTCATGACAGCTGGAGACGCAGAGAACACCGCACTGATCGTCGGGGCGGGTCACGCAGCGGGAGAATGCGCGACCGCGATTCGCGAACAGGGATGGACGGGGCGCATCGTGATGGTTGGAGAGGAATCCCACTTGCCGTACCAACGGCCGCCGCTCTCCAAGGCATTTCTGTCGGGCGAATCGACCGCCGAGCAGCTCTACCTGAAACCGCTGTCGACGTACGACAAAGCGCGTGTCGAGTTCATTCCGAATGTGCGCGGGCAACGCATCGACCGTGACGCGAAACGGGTCACGCTCTCCAACGGCAGCGAAATCGGCTATACGAAACTCGTTCTGGCTACCGGCGGGCGCGCGCGGCGCCTGGCGTTGCCCGGTATCGAAACGATCGAGAAGCTGCAGAACTTTCACTACCTTCGCACGCTCGATCACGTCGCGCGCATTCGAAACCAGTTTCATGCCAGCTCGCGCCTCGTGATCATCGGCGGCGGATATGTCGGACTGGAGGTGGCTGCCGTAGCCGTGAAGCGCGGCTTGCACGTCACCGTGCTCGAAGCATTGCCACGCGTCCTCGCGCGCGTCACGGCGCCCGAGCTTTCCGCGTTCTACGAGAAAGTGCACCGCGAGGCCGGCGTCGACATCCGCACCAACGCGATCGTCAGTGAGTTCGAACTCGACGCGTCGGGCGACGCGGTCGCGGCCGTGTGCTGCGCGGACGGCACGCGCGTCGCCGCGGATCTCGTCATCGTCGGCGTGGGACTGGAGCCCGCCACCGAACTTGCAGAAGCAGCCGGGCTGGCCGTCGACAACGGCATCGTGGTCGACGAATACACCCGCACGTCCGATCCGGATATTTTCGCGGTCGGGGATTGCACCAACCACCCCAACCCTTCGCTCGGCCGGCGCCTGCGGCTCGAGTCGGTGCCCAACGCGCTGGAGCAGGCCCGCACCGCGGCTGCCTCGTTGTGTGGCAAGGAGCGCGTCTACAATAGCGTGCCGTGGTTCTGGTCCGATCAATACGATCTGAAGCTCAAGATGGTCGGCTTGTCCCACGGCTACGACGAGTTCGTGCTGCGCGGCAATCCCGATACCCGCTCGTTCTCTGCGTTTTATCTGAAAGACGGCGTGATGCTCGCAGCCGATACGGTCAGTCGCGTGCCCGAATTCGTGCTGGCCAAGCGATTCGTTGCCGAGAAGATTCCAGTCCGCGCGGCCGATCTCGCCGACGAATCGATCCCGTTGAAGAGTCTGCTTCCCCAGTCCAACTAATTTTTCAGAGGTTCAGAAGCCATGCCGCTCATTCGATTCATTCAGCCGGACGGCAGCGAAGCCGCCGTGAGCGCCACCGTTGGCGATTCCGTGATGCAGACGGCAGTCAACAACCAGATCCCCGGCATTCTCGGCGACTGTGGCGGCAGCTGCAGCTGCGCAACCTGCCATGCGTACGTCGACGAGGCCTGGAGCAGCCACATGCCAGCGGCCGAATCCTATGAAGTCGACATGCTCACCTGTGCGATGGACGTGCGCGAAAACAGCCGTCTGACATGCCAGATCTTCGTGACGCCGGAGCTGGACGGATTGGTCGTCCATCTGCCCGGCGTGGCTGCGTAAGCGTGACGGACATGAAGGTTCCGCGCACGACGCTGATCACCGGCGCCGCATCGGGCATGGGCGCGGCGCTGGCCCGGCATTTGACCGCGCTCGGCGAACGGGTGATCGGCGTCGACCTCCGCGATGCGGAAGTTTGCGCGGACCTCACTGTCCCGGCGCAGCGCGCAGCGCTGGTCGCGCGCGTACAGCAGATCACACCGTCGATCGATGCGGTGGTCGCCTGCGCCGGCGTGTCGCCGCCGGTGCCCGGCGACACGCTGGTGGCGGTGAATTACTTCGGCGTTACCGATCTGTTGCCACGCCTGTTGCCGCTGCTGCATCGCGCAAGGGAGCCACGCGCCGTGGTGATCTCATCGCTCGCATCGCTTCATCCGGTCGATGCACGCCTCGTCGAGTTATGCCTCGACGGCAACGAAGCCGCGGCACGCGAGCAAGCTGCAAAGATCGGCGCACAAGGCTATGCGTCATCCAAGCGCGCGCTGACCCAGTGGATACGGCGCACGGCGGTGCTGCCCGGCTGGGCTGACAAGGGCGTGTTGCTCAATGGTGTCGCGCCGGGCGTCGTGAAGACGCCGATGGTCGCGCCGCTGCTGGAAACTGCCGAAGGTCGCGAGGCGCTTGCCGCCGGCGTGCCCACCGTCGTGCCCAATTACGCCACCGCCGAGCAGATCGTGCCGCTCCTCGCATTCCTTGCGAGTCCAGCCAATGGCTACATGGTGGGTCAAGTCCCCTTCGCCGACGGCGGTGCCGACGTGCTCTTGCGTGGAGAAGCCGCGCTGTAACGCGCAAGAGCCGCGGACGCTGCCGTGCTTACGGCGCCTTCGTCAAAGCGTCGATGGCGTGCTGTTCGCTCGCGCTCCAGAAGGTTGCCCACGTAGGAAAACTCTGTGGAAGGCGCGGCTGATACCGGTCGCCTTCATACTTGCCGGGCCAGTTCTGGAAGCGCGGCGCACCGGGGCGCTCGAGCCAATCCGTCGAATACCAGTGCTGTTCGTCGCGACGCTCGAAGTACCATTGCCCATCGCGCCGCACGTAGTGGTCGAAGTAGCAGATGGCCATCACCACCCACGCACCGTTGTCCTCATGCTCCGCGCGACAATAGACGCTTCCCGTTGCATGGTCGGCGTCGATGAAATCGACTGTGTGGCCGCAGATCTGGTGAATGCTGCGGTAAAAGCCGCGCAAAATATGCTCGGACCCATAGAAGGTCTTCAGCGCCGCGCGCCCCACGCCCCATCGGCCACAGTTGACGTCTTCGGCGAACAGTTGCACCAGACTGTCCAGATCGCGCGAATCGACCGCAAGCGCGTATCGCACCGGCAACTGTTGTATAGCAAGCTGCGCCTCGATGCGCTCGATACGCGCATGAAGACCGGAATCCGTCGTCATGCCGCCCCCTTCGCAACGTTAGTCGTCGCCGCCGAGCGCGCACGGATTTCGTCCGCATAGTAAGGCTGGTGCGAAAGAAGCCCGCCATCGACGTTAAACACCTGGCCGGTGACGAACGCCGCTTCATCCGAAGCGAGATACACCACCGCATGCGCAATGTCTTCGGGCTGCCCGAGCCGCGGCGTCAGATGGTGGCTCAACATCATCTCCCCGAGCACGCCCGCGTAGTACGCCTGGGTCACCGGAGTGACGATCAGGCCGGGAGCAATCGCGTTGCAGCGTATTCCCTCCTTACCGTGCTGCGCGGCGATGTAGCGCGTCAGGTTCTCGATACCGGCCTTGCAGACACCATATGCGCTATACCCCAGAGCACCCGCCTGAGCCGAACCCGACGAGGTATTGATGATCGAACCGCCACCACGTGCCCGCATCAGCGGCAGTGCACGCCGGGAAGCCAGCATGGTGCCGCGAAGATTGATGCGCATCGTGTCGTCCCAGACAGCGACGTCGACTGTCTCGACCGCCGCATCGACGGTACTGGAAAGCGACGTGGCCGCGGCGTTGTTGTGCAGGATATCGAGGCCGCCCCAGCTCTTGAGCGTCAACTCGAACATCGCGTCGATCGAACCTTCGTCGCCGATATCGACACGCGCCGCGACTGCCTGGCCGCCCGACTCCTTGATGCGACGAACCTGCTCCTGTGCGCCTTCGAGATTGAGGTCCGCCACGACGAGCAGCGCGCCCTCATCCGCGAGTCTCGCAGCACAGGCCGCGCCGATGCCCGACGCGGCTCCGGTCACAATGGCTATCTTGTCCTTGACACGCTGCATCCTCATTCTCCTCGGTAAGTGATCTTTATTGAGTGGCCAGTGAAAGCTTGCCGGGATTGAGGACCGGGCCCGCTGTGTGCTGACCACCATCACCGTAGATCACGGCGCCATTAACAAAATTGCATGCCTCGGAGGCCAGGAAAAGCACTGTCGCGCCAATATCCTCCACCGTATCGCCGAGGCGACGCAGAGGTAACTGCGCAACCATCAGGTCGAGGAGTTTTGAACGTCGCTGATGAAAGACCCTGAATTCTGGAGTATCAGCAAGAGGTAGCAGCAGGTTGGTGGCAATTTGATACTTGCCCCAATCCACGGCTGCCGTACGAGTCAGTCCGACCAGCCCCCACGCTGCCGCGTTGTAGGCAGCGATTCCGTCATTGACGTTTTCGCCGTAACGGTGGCCCACATTGATGATGCGTCCGCCGCCCGCTGCACGCATGTGTGGCAGCGCGGCCTGCATGGCTGCTGCGGCCGCATGAACGCGCCCGAGTGACGTCTCGAACTCCGTCGGCGGTTGCTCTTCCAGCGAGCCGATATGCGGCTGTGGCAAAACGTTGTTGACCAGTATGTCCAGGCCGCCGAGTTGGTCGACGACATGCTCGATCGCTCCATGCACTGCATCCCATGCAACGCCTGACGAAATTGCTCGTCCACCGGCACGACAAATGTCCCGCGCGACAGCCTCGGCCCCGGCGATATCAGCATCGATCAACGCAACGGCGACTCCCTCGCGCCCGAGGCGCAGAGCGATGCCACGACCGATCGCGTCGATGCCAAAAACGATTGCGCGCTTCTTGTCGAACTGGCTCATCTTGTCCGCCTTCACTGAAACACGGTGCCCACGGAATGCAATTGAGGTAATCCCAGAAGATTGGCGCCGCCATCTATGAAGAGGGATTGGCCAGTGATGAAGCGGCCGTGCTCGGACACAAGTCCCAGAACCGCTGCACCAATGTCTTCCTCGGCACGACCATGACGGCGCATCGGATTGAGACGGGCGACCGCTTCGGCCTTCTTTGCATCGCCGCGATAGAAGGCTGCGTAAGACGGACTCCAGCCGGACGGCAGAACTGCGTTGACCGTGATGTTGTCGCGCCCCCATTCATTCGCAAGGGTTCGCGTGAGACCGCGGATCGCTTCCTTCGCGGCGTTGTAGGCAAGACCGTATCTGCTGCCGTAGACGGCATTGATCGACCCGAAATTGACGATCCGGCCGCCTGCTGCTTTGCGAAACCATGGCAGTGCCGCCTGACTGGCCCACAACGACCCGTAGAGGCCGGAACGAAGCGCCACTTCGAGGTTGGCGTCGTTGGCCGAGGATTCGACCTCTACCAGGTCCGGTACGACCTGCGCATTGTTGACGAGAATGTCCAGCCGCCCGAAATGGCTGGCGCCGTCTTGCACCAGAGATTGGACCTGAGATTTGTCGGTCACGTCGGCCGGAATGAATAGTGCTCCTGCGCCGATGGCGAAAAGAGATTCAACGACTTTCATTCCCTTTTCCGCCGAGCGGCCGTTTACGACTATCTTCGCGCCAGCACGCGCAAGTCGTAGAGCAATGCCTTCGCCCAGACCTTGGGTCGCACCGGTGACGATGGCGACCTTTCCATGGAGTTGTTTTGCCAAAGTGCTCATCGTCATGAAGCCCGGGAAGCCGCAGACGATGCGGGATTAACGCCGAGTGTCCGGATCTCGGCGGCAACCGCTTGCGCGCTTTCGGCACTTCCGCCGTCGCCGGTCGTGTCGCCACCATAGTCGTTCACGACGATCCGTGCGCCGCGAAGCGCAAACTCAGTCGCAATCGCGCGGCCAATTGCACCGGCAGCACCAGTCACTATGGCGACTTGTCCATCGAACGATAGTTGCGGCATAACGGCGACTCGAACGGCGCCTCGATCAGCCGGCCGCAACGCGGTCGAGATGAAAGTCGATATCGCCAAACATCTTCTCCATCATCGTCATCTTGCGGAAGTAGTGCCCCACCGGATATTCCTCGGTGAGCCCCATGCCACCGTGCAACTGGATGCCCTGCGCGCAAACGAAGCGATTGGCGCGCGCGGCAACGGCCTTGGCCGCCGAGATCACGCGGCTGCGTTCGGCCGCCGGGCTGTTCAGGTGGGCGATCCCGCAGTACAGCATTGAGCGCGCCTCCTGGGTGGCGACGAACATCTCCGCCATGCGGTGCTGCAACGCCTGGAACTTGCCGATAGGCTGGCCGAACTGCGAGCGTCCCTTGATGTACTCCGAGGTGATCGCCGTCACCGCTTCCATCATGCCGAGGCTCTCGGCCACGCTCGCGAGAATCGCGAGTTCCGTGGCTTGCGTGAGCACCTCCAGCGCGCGTTCCGGGCCGACGATCAGCGCATCCTCACCGAGCTCGACGTTGTGCAGGTCGATATCCGCGGCACGCGATCCATCGAGCAAGCGGTACGAACGGCACGTCACGCCCGCAGCGCGCCGATCGACGAGAAAAACGCCCACGCCCTGCGACGCACCTTCGACTCGCGCGGTCACGAGAAACTGATCCGCCGACGCGCCTGCGATCACCAGCGTTTTTGCCCCGCTGATCAGGTAACCCGAGGCTGTCTTGAGCGCGTGCGTTCGGGCGTGGCATCCCACTTTGTACCGGCTGCCCGCTTCGCTATCCGCGAGCGAAAGCAGCAGCTTGCCCTCGATGACGGCGGGAAGCAGCGTCTCGCGCTGACCCGGCGCATCGCCTCGTTCGATGATCGTCGCGCAAAGCAGCGCCGTCTGTACGACCGGCTCGAGCGCCATGCCGCGGCCCAGCGCCTCCATCAGGATCGCCGTCTCGACAAACGAGCAACCGAGACCGCCGACGTCTTCCGGCATGGTCAGGCCGAGCCAGCCAAGCTCCGCATAGGCGCGCCAATGTTCGCGGCTGAAGCCCTCTTGTCCCGCCGCGATGCGCGTGCGCGCCTCGAATCCATACTCCTGCTGAACATAGCGCTCGGCGCCATCCTTCAGCATCAATTGTTCTTCGGAGAAGTTGAAGTCCATGGCTACAGTCCAAATGCCAGCTTGGCGATGATGTTCTTCTGCACTTCGCGCGCGCCGCCATAGATGGTGGATGCGCGAGCGATCAGATAGCCCGACGTGCGGCCACCCATGTAGTCCGGCCAGTTTTCGTCGACTACCGGATCACCATCTGGCTCGCTGTGGTCGTCGAAACGTATCGCGCGAGGACCGAGTGCGTCCATTTGCAGCTGCGTCACACGCTGTTGCATCTCCGAGCCGCTGATCTTCAGCGCGGAGACGACAGCGTCGAGATTGCGCTCGCTCTTCTCTTCAGCGAGGATGCGCAGCACGGACCATTCGAGCGCCATCAGGTCCGCTTCGACCTCCGCGACCTTGCGCGCGAACCCGGGCGTATCGATCAAGCGCACGCCGTCCACCGTCTCCTGTCCGGCGATGTCTTTCGCGCGTTGCAGCTCACGTTTGTTGAAATACAGGAACGCGCTCGCCGTGCGCTCCTTTTCGAGCAGATACTTCGCATAGGTCCAGCCCATGCCAGCCTCGCCCACGAGATGCGCCTTCGGCACGCGCACGTTCTCGAGGAACACTTCATTCAGCCCCTTGCCGCCCTCGATCGAGACGATCGGACGCACCGTGATGCCCGGTGTGTCCATTCTGACCAGCAGGAAGGAGATACCGCGTTGCGGCTTCACGGTCGTATCGGTCTTGACGAGGAAGAAGCCCCAATCGGCAATCGTCGCGTCGCTGGTCCAGATCTTCTGGCCGTTGATGACGTACTCGTCACCGTCGAGCACGGCCGTGGTCTTCAGTCCGGCCAGATCCGAGCCCGCGTTCGGTTCCGAGAAGCCCTGGCACCAGAACTCGTCGCCACGCAGGATAGGCCCGAGAAAACGCTCCTTCTGCCAGTCCGAGCCAAACGCGATGATGACGGGCGCCACCATCTGAGTGGACTGCCAACCGTAGTCCATCGCATCGGCGTTGTACAGCTCTTCCATGAAGATGTGCTTGCGCAACGCGCTCCAGTCAGTGCCGCCATGTTCGGCCGGCCAATGGGGCGCGCCCCAGCCGCGCTCGTACAAAATGCGCTGCCATCTGCGGATGTCATCGCGCGCGGGCGGATGCACGCCATCATGCCAGCGGCGCGAGATGTCGGCCGGTGCATGCTCGTTGAAAAACTTCCTGACTTCCTGACGAAATGATTCGTCTTCCTCGCTGTAGCCGAAATGCATGCCTGACTCCTGAATCTCTTTCGCCTTTGTCTGCTCTGCCGCGCCGCTGTGCCGCGCTCGTGCGGGGTTCCGCCTAGCGGCCCCTGAACGCTGGTGCGCGCTTTTCTCTGGCCGCGAGCCGTCCTTCCGCCGCATCCTCCGAGTTCACCGCAAGCGCCACCGCGTTAAGTTCCTGAGCAAGAAACTCTTCCATGCTGCCCGTGTTCAACCTGAACAACTGCTTGGTCAGCCCGAGCGAAAAAGTCGGGCCGGCCGCAAGCTCGCCAGCCAGCTTTTCGGCAGCCGCATCGAGGTCGCCGTCTTCGACGAGATGACTCGCCAGACCCATATCGAGCGCTTCCTTGCCGCTCAGCCGGCGATTCAGATACATGATTTCCTTCGCGCGAAACTCGCCGCAATGACGGGCGAGCAGATGCACCATGCCACCTTCAGGCAAGGTGGCGCGCATCAGGAATGCGGGAATGAACTGCGCAGTATCGGAAACGACAAGCTGGTCCGCGCACAGCGCGAAGCTCCATGCGATCCCCACGGCCACACCCCGTACCGCCGCGACCATCGGCTTGTTGAGGTTGTACAACCGCAGCGCGATCTTCTGATACACCGCCATCGATGCACGCGCGTGCGCTACGCTCATCTGCGGCGGCGCGGCGCCGCTGCCCTTGATGTCGGCGCCGGCGCAAAAGGCGCGGCCTGCGCCGGTGAGGATCACCGCGCGAATCTCGGGGTCCTGTTCGATGCGATCGAGGTGGCCGAGAATCAGCTGGAGCATCTCCGGTGTCAGCGCGTTGAGCTTCTCGGGGCGGTTCAGACACAGCGTCGCAACCGCGCCGTTCAATGTGAGTTCAACATCCATGATGTTCGGACCTTCGTTTGGGTTGGAGTGGTCGCTTCGAACGACGGGTCAACTGCCGCGAGCGTGCAGCCGGATCATCCCGTCGCCGAACGGCTCGTCGCGGCGCTTGAGCGCCTCCTTGAGGCCAACCGCTTCCATGTCTGCCTTGAATTGCGCGCGCCGCGGCCCCTGGCTCTGGTGAGCACGGGCGTCGTTCTCGACCGCAATGCGTTGCAGCGTGCGCGAGCCGGCCAACTCCAGGCCGAGGTTGACGATGCGCTTGTTCGCAGCCAACAGATCGGCATCGACGAACGACAGACGGCGCGCCAGCTCGTTCACCTCCGCGTCGAGCTGTTCTGCCGGCACCGCATCCATGACCAGCCCAATCTTCGCGGCGTCGCGGCCCGTCAGCGAGTCGCCCGATAGCAGCAGACGTTTCGCCCACTGCGGGCCCACGTGATAGAACCACATATGCGCAGGCGGCGAGCCGTTCGCACGCGTGGCGGGAAAACCGATCCTCGCATCGTCGGCGGCGATCACCATGTCGCACGCGAGCGCCAGGTCCGTGCCGCCCGCAAGACAGTTGCCATGCACCTGCGCGATGATCGGCTTGTGGATTTCGGCCATCAGATTGACCGTCTCCGACTGCCGCTCCATCGACCAGCAGTCGTCGTCGAAGCTGCGAATCGTGCCGCGATAGTCACCCGGATCAACGGCGTCCGCGGCACGGTCCGAATACGTCGTCACGAGATCGTAGCCCGCGCAGAAATCGCGGCCGGCGCCCGACAGCACGATCACGTTCACCGCTTTGAGGTCGTCGGCTTCGAGCAACGCCGCTTTGAGTTCCTGCAGTAGCGGATTGTTGATGGCGTTGCGCTTGTCCGGACGATTCAGCGTGATGCGCGCAACCCGTTCCGCTACTTCAAACTTCACGCATTCCGAACTCTTTAGCCATTTGGCCATGATCGATTCTCTCCGAATGAGGCGATTGCCGTTCACTGGGCAAACTGCTGGCGCAAGCTCACCTTGCTGATCTTGCCGGTCGGCAGTCTCGGCAGCTCGTCGACGAAGGCGATGGTCTTCGGACATTTGTAGCTCGCGATCAGGCCGCGGCAGAACTCGATCAGCTCGGCTTCGCCCGCTTGCTCGCCCCGCCGCAACACGACGATCGCTTTCACGCACTCTCCCCACTTCTCGTGCGGCACGCCGATCACCGCCACGTCGATGACCGCCGGATGCTGCCCCAGCGCATCTTCGACTTCACGGCTATAAATGTTTTCGCCGCCGGAAATGATCATGTCCTTCTTGCGGTCGACGAGGAAGATGTAGCCGTCCTTGTCCTGGTAGCCCATGTCGCCCGAGCGGTACCAGCCGTCGCGCAGTGCTTCCACCGTCGCCACGCTGTTGTTCCAGTAGCCGCTCAACTGCGTCTGCGAGCGCAGCCAGACCTCGCCGGTCTGACCTTGCGGCAGATCGTTGCCGTGATCGTCGACGATGCGCAGGTCGATGCCGGGACACGGACGTCCCACCGATGCCAGGCGCCGTACCTGTTCCAGCGTCCCTTGAGGCTTCACCTCGTGCGCAGGCAGCCAGCAGGCATTGCTCTCGGTCATACCGTACTGCACCGAAAACACGGGGCCGAGCACCTGAATGCCACGCACAAGCAGTGGCGGCGGCACCGGTGCAGCCGCGGTGACGATGTTTTCGATGCTCGACACGTCATAGCCCGACAGCTCCGGCACGTCGAGGACCGCCTGAAGCATGGCGGCAACCATGAACGTGAAGGTGATGCGCTCTTGTGCGATCGTCTCGAGCATTTGCTTTGGATCGAAGGCGCGATGTACGACCGTCGTGCCGCCCATCCACGCGACCGCATTAACGAAGCCGATCCCGCCGACATGAAACGCCGGCGTCGTCTGCAGCACACGCGTCTTGCCAGAAAACTCCGTCACGAGCGCGCAGCTTTCCGCGGTCACGCACATCGCATGGTGCGTGCGCACGACACCCTTGGGACGCCCTGTGGTGCCGCTCGTGTACATCAGATACGCGTAATCCTCGGGATTCGAGCGGATCGGCGGCCCTTCCACTGGGCCGGCTTCCATCACCGCCTCGAATGAAACGGCCCAATCAGGCGCGTCGCCGATGCAGATGTACTGCTCGATTCCGGGCAGTTGCGAACGCAGTCCGTCCACGACATCGGCATACTGAGCCTCGAAGACGAGCGCTTTGGGCGCCGCATCCTTCAGAATGTAGAGAATCTCCGCGGGCGCCAGCCGGAAATTGACGGTCGCGAGAATAAAACCGGCCCACTCGCATGCACGGTAGGTCTCGTAGTACTCCGCGCAGTTCATTGCGAGGATCGCAATCCGATCCTGACGTCGCAGGCCGCGCTGATACAGCGCGCCCGAAAAGCGTCTTGCACGCTCCGCCAACTGAGCGTGCGTCAGACGCCGTTCCGCATACACGAGCGCCGTGTGGTCGGCATGCAAGCGAGCGTTTCGCTCGATCATCTCGCCAAGGGTTCTCATCTCAATCCCGTCGTTGTTGTGTCAGATCGTCTGTTAACCTGCGAGCGTCTGCGGATCGGCCAGCACGGTGCCGATGAATGCAGCGAAGCGCGCCGCGTCGGCTCCGTTGATCACGCGATGGTCGTAGCTGAGCGACAAGGGCAGCATCTTGCGCCAGCTGACGCCGCCGTCATCCGCCGGCGCGGCCGCCAGCCGGGTTTTAGTCACACCGAGAATCGCCACTTCAGGCGCATTGACGATAGGCGTAAAGCCAGTCCCGCCAAAGCCGCCCAGCGAGCTGATCGAGAAGCAGCCACCCGACATCTCTGCCATCGATAGTCCCTTTTCGCGGGCCTTCTGCGAAATTGCTGCAAGTTCCACCGAGAGTTCTTCGACACTCTTCCTGTCGCAATCGCGCAGCACCGGCACGAGCAATCCAAAGCGCGTGTCCACGGCGACCCCGATGTGGAAGTACTTCTTCAGAACGATGTTTTTGCCGTCACCGTCGAGCGACGCGTTGAATTGCGGGAACTCCTGCAAAGCCCGCACCACGGCTTTGATCAGGAAGACGAGCGGCGTCAGCTTGACCGCCGGATTCGCGTCGTTGCGCGCCTTGCGATAGCTTTCGAGCGACGTAATATCGGCATCGTCATGGTGGGTCACATGCGGAATCGTCAGCCAGTTGCGCGATAGGAAGGCTCCTGTGAGCTTCTGGATGCGCGACACCGGCTTGACCTCTACCTCGCCGAATTCGGCGAAATCGACCTGCGGCCAGGGCGGCAGATTCGCACCAAACGCTGGCGCAGCGGCCTCGCCTGAACCAGTATTCACGTTGGACTGCGCTCGGGTAGCTACGGATTCGACACTCATCGCGGATGCCTTTTCAAACGACTCTTGAACAGCGTGACCGGCCTGCGGCCAATCAGACGATTTCCGCCAGCACCGTGCCGACGGGATACACTTCGCCAACCTGGGCGACGATGCGCAGCGTGCCCGACGCTGGCGACTCGACCTCCTGAACCGATTTGTCGCTCTCGAGCGCGTAGAGAATCTGCCCTTCGCTCACGGTCGCGCCGTCTTCCGCCAGCCATTCGGCCAGCGTGCCTTCATTCATGGAAAAGCCCAGTTTGGGCAGCAGAACTTGTGTGGTCATGAGCTTGCTCTATTGATGATGGAAATTGCGGGAGCGCGTGCTTGTCATTTCAGCGTCGCGCGAACCGCCGCTTCGATGTCTGCCACGCCCGGCGCGAACGCGTCTTCGAGCGGCTTGGAGAACGGCACGGGGCAGAATTGCGCGCCCACGCGCTGCACCGGCGCCTTGAGTTCGCGAAAGAGGGCCTCGTAGATGCGAGATGCGATTTCAGCACCCACGCCGAACGGCTTGACGGCCTCGTGCACCACGACGGCGCGCCCTGTTTTGGCAACCGAAGTCAGGATGGTTTCGGTATCAAGCGGCGAGACCGTGCGCAAATCGATCACTTCGCAGGAGGTACCGTCCTTGGCGAGCGCCTCCGCGGCGACCATGACCTCTTGCACGCGGCGGCTGTAACTGATCAACGTGACGTCCGTGCCTGCGCGCACGACGTTGGCTTTTCCAAGTGGAATCGCCACGCCGCGCTCCGGCGCATTGCCCGGGTTCCAGTAGGTCGGCATGTTCTCGATGAACAGACAAGGGTCGTCATCGCGGATGCAGGACAGCATCAGGCCATACGCATCGGCAGGATTCGAAGGCGCGACCACCTTGATGCCGGCGACGTGCGCGAACCACGCTTCGAGGTAGTCCGCGTGCTGACCACCCGTGCCGAAGCCGGCACCGGTCATCGTGCGGATCACGATCGGCACATTGGTCTGCCCGCCCGACATGAAGCGCAGTTTCGCCGCGTGATTCACGATCATGTCCATCGCGACGGTCGTGAAGTTCATCAGCATGATTTCCGCCACCGGGCGCATGCCGACCATCGAAGCGCCGATTGCCGCACCGATGATGGCCTGCTCCGAGATCGGCGTCGAACGCACGCGCGACGTGCCGTATTTCGACGACAGTCCCTTCGTTACGCCGACAATGCCGCCTTCCTGACCGTCGGCAACGTCTTCACCCAGCACGATCACGTTGACGTCGGCGGCCATTGCATCGTCGAGCGCGAAGTTGACGGCCTGGATAGTGTTGATGTTGGTTGGCATCTGGCTCATGCAAGCACCTCGTCCTTGAAGATGTCGCGACGAAGCTCAGCGACATCGGGATATTCGCTCGACAACGTGAATTCGACCGCAGCGTCGATCTGCGCCTCGTGCCCGGCTTCCATCGCGGCCAGTTGCTCTTCGCTCGCATGCTTTGCATCGATGAGCCACTGGCGGAACAGCGGCACAGGGTCCTTGGCGACCCAGGCCGCCTTTTCGTGCTTGTCCATGTACGCGTCCGGATCGCCAAATACATGGCCCTGAAAGCGGAACGTGTTCGCTTCGATGAGCGTCGGGCCGCCACCGTCACGCGCACGCTCGACCGCCTCGCGCGCCGCCTTGTGCATCGCGATCGGATCGTTGCCGTTCACCGTCACGCCGGGCATCTGGTACGCGACGGCGCGTTGCGCGATATTGGACACGGAGGTGCCGTAAGCGTATTTGGTGTGCTCGGCGTAGCCGTTGTTCTGGCAGACGAAAATCACCGGCAGTTTCCAGACGGACGCCATGTTCAGTGACTCGTGGAACGCGCCGATGTTGGATGCGCCATCGCCGAAGTAAGCGACTGCCACCCGCCGTTCACCACGAATCTGCGCGGCAAGCGCCAGGCCATTCGCAATTGGCATCGAACTGCCGACGATGCCGGTCGTGACCATCACGCCGGAAGCGGGATGGGTAACGTGCATCGGACCGCCCTTGCCCTTGCAGGTCCCGGTCACTCGTCCACCGAGTTCGGCCCAGAGTTCCTTGAGCGGCACACCTTTGGCGATCATGTCGTGAACACCGCGGTAGATCGTGCAGATGTAGTCGTCATCGGTGAGGCACACCGACATCGCCGACGGAATCACTTCCTGCCCACGCGGCGAGTAGTACGGCATGACCAGCTTGCCGGCCTTGATCACGGCGCGAAAGCGCTCATCGTTCTGCTTGATGAGTGTCATGCGCCTGTAGATGTCGACCAGGACTTCGCTGCTGGGCGGCTGATAGGCATTCATTCGTCACTCTCCTGTGTCACCAGATCTTTTGCGCGCCGCTCGAATGCAGCGCCGCGATGTAACCGAACACAAACGATGCGCCGATGCTGCTGCCGGCGCCCGGATAACACCGGCCAACCACGGATGCCGTGCAGTTGCCGGTGGCGTAAAGCCCAGGGATTTGCGAACCGTCATCCTTCAGCACACGTCCGAACTCGTCGGTTACGAGACCGCCAGCAGTACCGACATCGCCTGGATACATGCGCACCGCGTAGAACGGGCCCTCCTCGATCGGCCCGAGATTCGGGTTCGGTTTGATGGTCGGGTCTCCATGGCAGCGATCGAATGCGCGCGAGCCGCGGCCGTAGTCTTCGTCGACGCCCGTTTTGCAGAACCCATTGAAGCGCTGGACCGTCTTGAGCAGACCAGCACGCTCGATGCCGCATTTCGCGGCTAGCTCTTCGAGCGTGTCAGCCTTGATCATGTATCCGCTGTCGAGCCACTTCTGCGGAATCTGGCCCGGCATCGCCGTACCCCACGGGTAGTACTTGCGCTGGCGGCTGTCCATCACGACCCACGCGGGCACCGCTTTTCCAGTCTGCTTGTGGCGCTCGTACATGCGTTGACCGATCTCCATGTACGCTCCCGCTTCGTCGCAAAAGCGCTCGCCATCCTGATCGACCATGATCGAAAACGGCAGAGAGAGGTCGAGGTGATGCATGAACGGCAACGGCGAACCATCCGGAGCGCGCGCACCTTCCGGCAGTTCCTCGTTGGGGCCGAGCGACGTCACGACCCACCACGCTTCTTCCATGCAATCCACCGCGCCGCCGAGCGCGATCGCAGCTTGCAGAATTTCACCGGTATCGCCTGGATTCGCATTGGTCCAATCCGCGGACGACGGCTGCGGCTGGTACTTGCGGCGCATCTCCGCGTTGTGTGAAAAGCCGCCCGTATTGAGCAGGACGCCCTGGCGAGCGCGCACGCGCAACTCCCGGCCGCTGCGCACTGCGACAATGCCGACCACACGTCCGTCCTCGACGATGAACTCCCGTACCGGCGTGTCCGTCCAGATCGGCACGTTCGCGCGCAGCGCCATCTGAAGCATGCGCCCCTGAATCGCCGCACCGTTGGCCACCAGCTCCTTGCCGGTGATCTTCTGGTAAAGCATGCGGCCGCCGAGCTGCATCGCCTTGCGCTTGCCGCCCCACGTCCGCTTCATCAGAAACAGTGTCGGGTACTCGTCCGAGTTGGCTGGCATCGACGGGCCTTTATAGCGCGACAAGCGCGGCGCCCATTCGCCCAGTTCCTTCACGTCGAACAACTTCGCCAATAGCGAGCGGCCACGGGGTTCCCCGCCGGGCAGCGTGTCGTAGTAATCGGACCAGCCGTCCGCGTACACGAACTGCATCCCCTGCTGCTCGAGAAACTCCGCCATCTTCGGCCCGGTGCGCAGGTAAGCCTCGCGTCGCGCATTCGAGGTGCCCGGTCCTTGATACGTGACCGCGGCGTCGAAGTACTGCCGTGCGCGCTCATACGAATCGCTCACGCCGTGGCGCTTCATCACGTGATTGTTCGGCAGCCACCAGACACCACCCGAATAGCCGGTCGAGCCACCGACCTTCGCCTGCTTCTCGATGATCAGCGCTTCCTTGCCCACCGACTTGCAGGCAAGCGCCGCACACATCGAACCACCGCCGCTGCCTACCACCACGAAGTCGTACGTTGCGTCCCAGCTCGTCGACATCACTCCTCCCGCGCGATGAATTCGCGCAGCGCGCGATGGAAGTTCGAAACCGACGATTCCTGCAGCGGATTCGTGCGCGAACCCTTGAAGCCGCGCGACTTCATCCCCTGCTGCACATTGGTCATGTTCTGGAAGTCCTGCCACAGGATCAGGCCGAAGTTCTCCTGAGCGTTCTCTTTCCAGTCATCAACACCGTAGTAGAACTCGCGCTTGAGCGGCGGCTCCGCGCCCGGCGCGAAGCGCTGCAGCGACCAGATGTCGTAGATGCACGAATCGGGGTTGTCGCCGTCCGGGCGTGCGCGGTAAAACAGCGCGCCGTCGGGGTACGGAAGAAACACGAGGTTAGGGAAGACATGCCAGTCCGCGCCCGCGCGACCGAGTTGCTCGAAAGTGATCTCCGGCCAGCCGGCGCCCTCGGCGATCGCCGCTTCGCGTTGGAAATCCATTGCCTTCGCGAGGACTTCGAACTGGTTACCTGAGGGCGACATTTCCGTCATCAGCCGCTTCGCCGCTTCGTAGTCGCGCGCGGTATTGATTGCTTTCAGGGTCTCTTCCATCACACGGAAGAAGTTGACGAGACCCTGACGCACGTCCTCCGGCATCGGCTTGCCGGTTCGCGGTGACGGCGCACCGATCATGCGCGTGGCCGTCGAGTAGCCGAACATGCCGTGGCGGCCGTAGGCGAAGCTTCGCGTTACGTCATCTCCCGCGACATCCAGCAACTGAGGATGTGTTGCCGCGACGTGATAACCCTCGTTGAACGCTTCGAGTGCAACCTTCCAGTTGCACGGAAGACGAATCGACTTGTACCAGCGGTAGCGCATCTTCTCGAACTCGAAGCAGTTCGTGATCTCCGGTACCGGATCGAGGAATTTAGCGAGCGGCTCCGCGTTCGGGTCCATGTTGATGAAGACGAATCCGCCCCACGTGTCCACCAGAACATCGGTGAGACGCAGATCACCGTCGGTCATTTCCTCGCAGCCGGCCCAGTCGTCACGATCGAGCACGCGCGCGACGCTGCCATCCAGATTCCACTGCCATCCGTGATAGGCACAGTGAAATTTCGAGGCCTTGCCGCTGCCGTTGGTCAAGCGACGGCCACGATGCTGGCAGACGTTGAAAAAGGCCCTGATCTGATCAGCCGCCGTTCGCACCACGATGATCGACTCGCCGGCCACGTCGAAGGTGACGTAGTCGCCGACGTTGGGAATTTCTTCCAGCCGACATGCAACCTGCCACACGTGCGGCCACAGGCGCTCGTTCTCCCGCTCGAGGAATTGCTTCGACAGGTAACTGTCCTTCGGCACAAAATCGAGACGGACCGTGTGTTCACCCGAATCGGGACCTCTGTTACCCATTGCTATCTCCTTCGTGATGTGGCCGGCGTAGGCGCCGGTTCCGACTCTTTATGTTGTGGCCGAGTGGTTCGCAATCGATATGCAACGACCGGTTCAATTGTTGTGAACGGCGTTCAGATGCTAGGCTGACGCCCGGATTGCTGTCAATCCGGGCGAACGTCAATCGAGCGCTGCGGTCAGCGCCGGAACAGCTTCGAACAGGTCCGCGCTGAGACCGTAGTCGGCCACCTGAAAGATCGGTGCCTCCGCGTCTTTATTGATCGCGACGATGACCTTCGAATCCTTCATGCCGGCGAGGTGCTGAATCGCTCCCGAGATGCCCACCGCGATATACAACTGAGGCGCGACGATCTTGCCCGTCTGACCGACCTGATAATCGTTCGGCACGAAGCCGGCGTCGACCGCCGCACGCGACGCGCCCACGGCCGCACCAAGCTTGTCCGCAAGCGCGTCGAGCAGCTTGAAGTTGTCGCCGTTCTGCATGCCACGCCCGCCCGACACCACGATGTTTGCCGCCGCAAGCTCCGGCCGGCTCGATTTCGTGAGTTCCTGCCCGACAAAACGGGCCTTATCGAAAGCCGGCGCCGATGCAACAGCGCGTGACGGCGCGGTGGTCGAACCGGTCGCTGCGGCATCGAACGCGGTCGGCCGAATCGTGATGACTTTGATCGGGTCGGACGATTGCACTGTTGCTAGTGCATTACCCGCATAGATCGGGCGCACGAAAACATCGGCAGCCTTGAAGGCAACGACATCGGAAATCTGCGCGCTATCGAGCAGCGCGGCCACACGGGGCATGAAGTTTTTGCCCACCGCCGTGGACGCTGCGATCACGTGTGTATAAGCGCGGGCCAACGAGACCACGAGTGCGGCGAGGTTTTCCGGTAACCCGTGCGCGTATTCGGGTGCTTCCGCGACGAGCACTTCGGCGACACCGGCTACGTTCGCGGCTTGCTCGACGGCGGCCGACGCGCCGTGGCCCGCCACCAGCACATGAATGTCGCCACCCACTGCGCCCGCCGCCGTGATGGCGTTGAGCGTGGCGCGCTTCAGGGTCGCATTGTCGTGTTCGGCGATAACGAGAATAGTCATGATCAGATCACCTTCGCTTCGTTTCGAAGCTTTTCAATCAGCGCTGCAACATCCGGAACCATCACACCGCCCCTGCGCGCCGGTGGCTCGGTCACTTCGAGAACCTTCAGGCGAGGCGCGACGTCAACGCCCAGCGCTTCAGGATTCAGCGTATCGAGAGGCTTCTTCTTCGCTTTCATGATGTTGGGCAACGTCACATAGCGGGGACTGTTCAGGCGCAGATCCGTCGTGATAACTGCAGGCAGATCCAGCGCGACGCGTTCGAGCCCGCCATCGATCTCACGCGTGACGAGCAGTTGTTGACCATCCACTTCCGTCTTGAACGCAAACGTC
The DNA here is from genome assembly GCF_050435705.1 of Paraburkholderia sp. JPY419. Classification (NCBI taxonomy): domain Bacteria; kingdom Pseudomonadati; phylum Pseudomonadota; class Betaproteobacteria; order Burkholderiales; family Burkholderiaceae; genus Paraburkholderia; species Paraburkholderia sp. JPY419. The sequence goes on from NZ_JBNDKV010000001.1 coordinate 1,215,457, forward strand.
GCCTGCGGCCAGCCGAGCAATGCGGCGAGTTTCTGCCCAGTTTGGCCAGCGTCGTTGTCGATGGCCTGCTTGCCGAGCAAGAACAGTTGCGGGTTTTCCCGCGCGGCTACGGCGGCCAGCAGCTTTGCGACCGCGAGCGGCTGCAGATCCGCATCGCTCTCCACTAGCACCGCACGATCCGCCCCCATGGCGAGTGCCGTACGCAGTACCTCCTGCGATTGCGCGGTGCCCGCCGATACCACGACGACTTCAGTCGCAACGCCTGCTTCCTTGAGGCGCACCGCCTCCTCCACCGCGATCTCGTCGAACGGGTTCATGGCCATTTTTACGTTGGCCAGATCGACCCCCGAGCCGTCGGACTTGACCCGAGGTTTCACGTTGTAGTCGATCACGCGCTTCACCGCGACCAGTATCTTCAATTTGACGCTCCGAACGCTTTGTTGAACAATGTTCTATATTCTGAACCGTTCTTTTTGTAGCTGTCAACGAGAAGAATGAGGAAAGCGTCACTCGGCGATCAATTCGACGCCCTCGTTCAACACCAAGGAGACGACAAATGAAGCTCTATCGATGTGAGCGTTTCGAAGGCATTGCGGGACTGGCGTTATGCGAGGAACCCGATCCGGCGCCACCTGGCGCTCATCAGGTATCGGTGCAGGTCAACGCGAGTTCACTGAATTTCCGTGAGTTGCTGCTGATGAATGGAGCGTTTCGCGACTGGATGGCACCGAACTTCATTCCGGCCTCGGACGGCGCGGGGGTCGTGCTCGCGGTCGGCGCAGGTGTACGTCGCTTCAAACCGGGTGACCGGGTGATGGCCAATTTCGCGGAGAACTGGCACGGCGGAGCGCGCCCGCAATACGCAGATACTTTGGGCCGCGGCGCTATCGTCGAAGGGATGCTTCGCGACATAGTCGTACTGAGCGAGGAAGAACTGATTGGTGTTCCCGAGCACCTTTCCGACGAGGAAGCCGCGACACTGCCGTGCGCCGCCGTCACCGCATGGAACGCACTGTGTCAGCATGCGCCCCTGCTGCCGGGCCAGACCGTCCTCGTGCAAGGTTCCGGCGGCGTATCGATCTTCGCTCTGCAGCTAGCACGTCTTTTCGGCGCCCGCGTGATCGCCACTTCGTCCAGCGAGTCGAAACTGAAACGCCTGGCCGAACTGGGCGCAGACGCGACCATCAACTACCGCGACACGCCCAATTGGGAAGACGCCGTGCTGCGCCTGACCAATGGCCTTGGGGTCGATCTCGTCGTCGAGGTGGGCGGAGCTCAAACGTTCGGCAAGTCGGTTGCTTGCACACGGGACGGCGGCCGGATCAGCGTCGTCGGACTGCTGACCGGTGCCCCCTCCCCCGGCGAGGGATTCTTCACGCGCGGACTGACAATCGCACCGATCCGCGTCGGCTCCCGCCAGGACTTCGAATCGATGAACCGCGCAATCGCATTGCACAAACTGCGGCCGGTGATCGACTCGGTCTATGACTTCGCGCATGTACCCGATGCGCTTCGGCACCTCGAAAGCCAGAAACATTTCGGCAAGGTCGTCATTCGCCACCAGTAATCAGCCTTCCCATCATCCACGGGAGTCAGACAATGAAGCTCTTTTCACTGGAAGGACAAATCGCGCTCGTCACGGGCGCATCGCGCGGTCTCGGCTTTGCCATGGCGTCGGCGTTGGCGTCGGCCGGTGCGACCGTCATCCTCTGCGCGCGTTCGCGTACGAGCCTCGAAGCCGCCGCGGAATCGATTCGCAAAACAGGCGGCGTCGTCGATATCGAACCGTTCGACCTCACCGATCAGAACGCCATCCGAAACGGCGTTCGCAACGTCCTTGCGCGCCATGGCCGCATCGACGTACTGCTCAACAACGCGGGCATTTGCGAGTGGAGCGACTTTCTCGAGTCGAGCGTCGATATGTGGCAAAGAACGATGGATACCAACGTTACGGCCGCATACCTGCTCGCGCAGGAAGTGGCGCGCCCGATGATCGAACGCGGACACGGACGCATCATCAACGTCGGGTCTTATGTGTCGGTGCTCGGCCGTGAGAAGCTTCAAGCGTACGTGGCCAGTAAGCATGCCGTTGCCGGACTCACGAAATCGCTCGGTGCGGAGCTGGGGCGACACGGCATTCGTTGCAACGGGATCTGCCCCGGCTACTTCCTCACGGATATGGCTGAGCCCGTCACATCGAATCCGCAAATGAAGGAGATCGTGCGCTCGCACATTTCGGTTGGCCGTTGGGGCAATCCCGAGGAACTAGGCGGCGTCGCCGTGTTTCTCGCGTCGCAGGCCAGCTCTTACATGAATGGCCAGATGCTGATGGTCGACGGCGGAGTCTCGGAGATCCTGAGCTTTTCGATGTCCGTGGTGTAAGGCCGAGCGGCCAGCGGGCCAACTTATTTGTGCTGCGAGGCGGTGCCGCGCGCAACGCGCGGCACCGCCACATACTCGCTACCGCAGCGTGACCTCGCCGCTACAAGCTTCGACGTTCGCCGAACCACCCGCTACGCCGCTCGCCACCGCCTTGCGCGAAATTCCCTGCAGAAGGAAATTCGACAGCGCCGGGATCAGGATCAGCGCACCGATCATGTTCCACAGGAACATGAACGTCAGCAGGATGCCCATGTCGGCCTGAAACTTGATTGGCGAGAAGGCCCACGTCACTACGCCGGCAGCCAGCGTCACGCCGACCAGCGCCACGACCTTGCCCGTGAACTGCACCGCATGACGATATGCTACGCGCAGCGGCTGCCCCGCACGCTGATACGCGAGCTGCACGCTCAGCAGATAGAGCGCATAGTCGACGCCAATCCCCACGCCCAGCGCGATCACCGGCAGCGTCGCCACCTTCACGCCGATGCCGAGCTTGACCATCAGCGCCTCGCACAGCACCGAAGTGATTCCGAGCGGCACGACGGCCACCACGACCGCGCGCCAGCTGCGGAACGTGATGAAGCACAGCAGGATCACCGCCGCATACACCATGAACAGCATGGTGCGGTTCGCTTTCGCGACAACCACGTTCGTCACTGCATCGATGCCGGCCGAGCCGGCAACCATCAGGAACTGGTGGTCGGCGTCGCTATGTTCTTTCGCGAATGCTTCCGCCGCCTCCATGACACGCGAGAGCGTCGCGGCTTTGTGATCGGTCAGATAGGCGATCACGGGCGCCGTGCCGCAAGTTTGGCTCAGTAGGTCCGGATGATCGAGCAGGATCTGCCACACCGTCTTGTTGACGATCGAAGGCACGCGGTCGATCGTGTACCACTTCGGGTAGCCCTCGTAGAAGCCCGCCGTCACCCAGCGCGCGAGGCCACCAACCGAAGTCGTCGTCTGCACGCCCGGCACGTTGCGCAGTGTGGCTTCGAGTCGGTCAGCCTCGAGAACGAGCGGGAAATTGTCGGCGTCGCAAGTGCCGTGCGACGACTTGCCAACCACGACGAAAAGATCGCTCGACAAGCCGAAATGCGTGTTGACGTAAGCGTTGTCGAGGTTGTAGCGCGAGTCTGGACGAAGCTCCGGCGCGCCCGAATCGAGGTCGCCGATTTGCAGATGCTGACTGATCGACCAGCCGAACACCGTGAGTGCCGCCGCGCAAACGATCGCACCCACGGCCCAGCGGCGTTCGGTGAAGCGGTCGAGCAGGTTCCACAGCGCGCCTGCCGACGAGGTTCCGCGCGCCTCGTTCTGTTCGCCGCGCACGCTGCGTCGTGCCGCTGACGGACTGACGCCAATGTATGAAAGCAGTACCGGCAGCAGCAGCAGATTCGTGAACACGAGCACGCCCACGCCGACGCTCGCCGTGAACGCCAGATCCTTGATCACCGGAATGTCGATGACCATCAGCACCGCGAAGCCAACCACGTCCGCGAGCAACGCCGTGAGACCGGCGAGGAAAAGCCGCCGGAACGTGTAGCGTGCCGCCACGTAGCGATGTGTGCCGCGCCCGATGTCCTGCGTGATCCCGTTCATCTTCTGTGCGCCATGCGATACGCCGATGGCGAAAACGAGGAACGGGACCAGTACCGAATAGGGATCGAGCACATAGCCGAGCGAGCGAATGATGCCGAGCTGCCAGACGACGGCAATCAGCGAACATGCCACCACCAGCAGCGTGCTGCGATAGCAGCGCGTGTACAGAAAGATCACGCCGAGCGCGATCGCCGCGGCCACGCCGAAGTACATCGCCACCAGCTTGAGGCCGTCGATCAGGTCGCCGATCAGCTTCGCGAAGCCCACCACGTGCACGTGCACCTCGCCGTGACCTTCCTTCTTGATGACCTCGTCGATCTGATGCGAGAGCTTCGCGTAGTCGAGCGCCTTGCCGGTATCGGCATAGTGATCGAGCAGCGGCAACTGGATCATGCTCGAATGCAGATCATTCGACACGATGCTGCCCACGATGTTTGCGCGCGCCACGTTCGTGCGCAGCTGTGCGATGGCCCGCGCGGACGCGTCGAAGCCGTCAGGCATCACCGGGCCGCCCGCGAAGCCATTCTCCGTAACCACGTTCCAGCGCACGATCGGCATCCAGATCGACTTCACGCCAGGACGGTCGACGCCCGGAATCAGGAACAATGCATCATTGACGCGTCGCAGCGCGGCAAGATACTTCGGATCGTAGATATCGCCCGAGGGATTCTCGACGACGATCCGCAGCGAATTGCCGAGCCCTTTAAGGTCCGCCTTGTTGGCGAGATAGTTCTTGATGTACGGATGCGACAGCGGAATCATCTTCTCGAAGCTCGCATTCACATCGAGACGCAGGGCCTGAAACCCTAGCACCGCCGTGATGATCGCGCAGATGACGATGAGCCAGGGACGGCGGTTGAAGATCAACCGTTCAAGCGCGTTGCCTGAACGTGAATCGAACTGGGCAAGATCCGCCACAACGGGCATCTTGTCGAATTGGGCATTGTTGCCGCCAGCCATGTCTGCTCCCTTTTAGTTCGACTTCGACAATGTGATCCGCGACAGGCCGGCCGCACCAGCCAGCACCGCCGTGTCGCCGCGCAACGCCATCGCGAAGATGCCGCCCGGCTGGCTCGCGCCAAGTTTTTGAAACGTTGCCCCCTGATCGGCGCTCTCGAGCAGCTCACCCGCCTGGGTCGCGAGAAGAAGGTGACCGTTCGGCAGTTCAGCCGACGCCAGAATGCTCGCGCCGGTCGGCAGCGTGATCTTCTCCCAGGTCGCGCCGCTGTCGATGGAGCGATATGCGTTGCCGAGCAGACCGTAGACGATCAACGCGTTGCCCGAGGAAGCGAGACCGAAGAGGCTGCCCTTCGACGGCGTAGGCACCGCGACGAAACGCTGCTTGCCCGGATCGAGCTTGAGCAGAAGCCCCTGTTCGCCCACGATATAAAGCGTCCCGTTGATACGGCGCATTGCATGCAGGTTCAACGCGTTGGGATTGTTGACGCGATCGAACCAGGGCACCCAGTTCTTGCCGCCGTCGTCGGTGTGAAAAATGATGTTGAACGAGCCGATGACCCAGCCCGAACGCTCATCATCAAACCAGACGTCGAGGAAAGGACGTCCCCCCCGGTCTGCTTCGAAGCGCTCTGCCTCTTCGCGCGACGCCTTCAGATCGGGTGAATCGCCCTGCTGCTTCGCGTAGTAGGCGCTCATCAGCTTCGCCGCCTGCTGGCCGTCGAGCTGCCGCGTCCAGGTATTGCCGCCGTCGGTGGTGTGCAGCACCTCGCCGTCGTGTCCGACCGCCCAGCCGAGCGCGGCCGACTTGAACGTGACAGCGACCAGATCCGAACTCACCGGCACCTGGACCTGGCGCCAGTGCATGGCCATGTCGTCCGAAACCAGAATCGCCCCGCGCGGGCCTACCGCGACCAGACGCTGTCCGGCCTGGGCCAACGCGATCAGCGGTTCATGCGCGGCCTGCAGGTTGATCACGGCAGGCGAACGCATCGGATCGGCGAATTCGGCATGGACCGACCCGCTGGCGGCGCATGCCGCCGCGACGAGTGCCAGCCAACGAAACAGGGTATTGCGCATTGTGTCTCCTTCACAGTAACTGGCGATCGGTCACGCGAACAGTCCTGGATTTTTATGAAACTTCTCTGTGCGCCATGCGATACCCGGCATGGCGCACGTACTGCGCCCTTCCTTGTACCTGAATCGGCTATCGCACGCCGGTCGACTGCATATGCTCAGGTGTAAAGAAGTCCTTCGTGAAGCTCGTGTTGAACATGATCCCAGGCGACTCCGCCGGATGGCTGCCGAAAATATAGATGCCGCTGTTGAAGTCGTAGAACCAGTTGCCCAGCGAATACGGCACCTTGTAGTCGTACGCAGGCGCCGTGGTCTCGAAGCCACCTCGATACAGCTTGCCGGACTGGTCATAGGCGTCCATCATTCCGCCGCCACCGTCCTCGTCGAAATAGACCGTCTTTTTGCCATACACGTGACGCGAGCCCTGCTTAAGCGTCAAGTCGACGACCCACACGCGGTGCAGTTCCCAGCGCACATGATCCGGGCTGACGAAATGCGGCGTCAGGATCTTGCTCGCCGGCGTTTCGTACTGCTGCTTGTAGTCGTTGTATGGGATGTACATCTCTTTCTTGCCGACGAGCTTCGCGTCCCAGCGATCGATGCGTCCGTAGAACAACTGGATGTCGTCCATCGTGATCGCGCCCGAATAGCCGGGGTTCGGCGTGTCGTAGGCAAGGTCGGGCGCGACGCGCACGCGGCGCTGACCGGGGTTGTATTCCCACGATTGCTGGTTGTGATCGGCCGTATCGGTGAAGAACCAGTAGAGCGTGGTGTCGCCGATCATTCGCGCCGGCGCAACGAAATCGTTGTTGATGTATTGCCAGATCGCGAAACCGCCCTTCTTCCTGAATTCGCCTTCCTGTTTCAGATCGAAATATGGGTAGTACAGTGAGCTCTTGAATTGCGCGGCGAGGATCGGCGTGCCTCTCGAATCAACCAGCCACGTCTTCACGTTGTTGCGCTGGGCCGTACCCACGTAGCGCAGTTCCCAGTTCCACAATGCTTCCTGACCGTTCTTCGGCACCGGGAACGGCTTGCCGCCGAACGCACCGGAAACGAACAGGCCATTCTTTTCGAGCTTCGCGTTCTGCGCGTTCTTTTCCGAATTCTGGAGATACCAGTCCGGATACGACACCGAGCGATGGGTCGGATAGACGTCCATCCGATAGGTCGGATAACGCTTGAACAGCTCGATCGAACTCGCGCTCAGCTTGTCCGCGTACTGCTGATAGTTCTCGTTAGTGATTTGCAGCACTGCCTTCTCACCCGGGAACGGGTCTGCCCACTTGCCAGAATCTGCCTGGAATCCGGTCGGAAACTGTGTGATACCGCCTGTGTAGGCGGGAATCGTCCCGTCCTTGTTCCCGGCGATTTCAGCCCCGAAAGGCGTGATCCCGTTTTCGATCGCATTCGACATCGGCGCGGCGCAAATTGCTGCAGCAAGCGCGAACGCGTTAATCAACAGCCGGTGCTTCTTCAAAACTGTCTCCATCACTTTCCAGATTGACCCAATACCAAAAGCAACCACACTACTTTCGATGCGTGCGACTCGATCCAGCCTCCGCTGGTGAGACGTCCCGCCAGGCAAGCCGGGCGGGACGTCTCACTCAATACCTTATCCTCGACTCAGCGCGCAATTAGCGCACACCCGCAGATTGCATACGCTCCGGCGTGAAGTAGTCGTTCGGGAAGCTCACGTTGAACATGATCCCCGGCGACTCCGCCGGATGGCTGCCAAAAATATAGATGCCGCTGTTGAAGTCGTAGAACCAGTTACCGAGCGAATACGGAACCTTGTAGTCGTAGGCGGGCACCGTGGTTTCGAAGCCACCGCGATACAGCTTGCCCGACTGGTCATACGCGTCCATCATTCCGCCACCGCCGTCCTCGTCGAAATACAGCGTCTTCTTGCTGTAGATATGACGCGCGCCCTGCTTGAGCGTCAGGTCCACGACCCACACGCGGTGCAGTTCCCAGCGCACATGATCCGGATTCACGAAATTCGACGTGAGGATCTTGCTTGCAGGCGTATCGTACTGCTGCTTGTAGTCGTTGTACGGGATGTACATTTCCTTCTTTCCGACCAGTTTTGCGTCCCAGCGGTCGATCTTCCCGTAGAACAGCTGGATGTCATCCATCGTGATCGCGCCGGAATAGCCGGGGTTCGGGGTGTCATAGGCGAGATCGGGCGCCACGCGCACGCGGCGTTGGCCCGGGTTGTATGCCCACGATTGCTGATCGTGATCGGCCGAATCCGTGAAGTACCAGAAGAGCGACGTCTCGCCGATCAGACGGGACGGTGCGGCGTAGTCGTTATAGACCTGATACCAGATCGCAAGGGGACCCTTCTTGCGAAACTCCGCTTCATACTTAGGCTCGAAATACGGATAGAGCAGCGAACTCTTGAACTGTGCAGCAAGAATCGGAGTGCCTCTCGAATCGACGAGCCACGTCTTCACGTTGTTTTTCTGGGCCGTGCCCACATAACGCAATTCCCAGTCCCACAACGCTTCCTGACCGTTCTTCGGGACCGGGAACGGCTTACCGCCGAACGCGCCCGAAATATAAAGGCCATTCTTTTCGAGCTTGGCGCTTTGCGCGTTCTTCTCCGAGTTCTCGAGGTACCAATCCGGATACGAAACGGAGCGGTGCGTCGGGTAGATGTCCATCCGGTAAGTCGGATAGCGCTTGAACAGTTCGATCGAAGCGGCGCTCAGCTTGTCGGCGTATTGCTGATAGTTCTGGGCCGTGATTTGCAGAACAGGCTTTTCACCGGCAAAAGGGTCCGCCCATTTTCCGGAGTCGGGCTTGAAGCCGGCCGGGAATTCCTTGATGCCGCCCGTGTAGGCGGGAATCGTGCCGTCCTTGTTGCCGGCAATTTCCGCTCCGAACGGGGTAATCCCGCTCTCGATTGCCAGCGTATAGGGTGAAGCCCAAACTGCGGCGAGTATCGCCAGCGCCTTAAGAAGCTTTGGGAGTCTTTTCACAGGTGCCTCCATCATCAAAACGTTGTCTGATAGGTGATGCCGATCCACGACTTGTCGCTATACGGTGCGCCGAGTGCAGTCGCGGCTCCCGTCGTAGAGTACCCCTTCTTGTTCATGTAATACGTGTAGGTCACGTTCACCTGGTGCTTGTTGTAAATCGTGAAATCAAGCCCGACCACGAACGTGTTCTGCCCTTGTGCTTCGGCCGCTGGCGTAATGACCGAAGAGTAGCCCTTCAGATTCAGATTGACGAACAGTGGCATCGTCAGATCGACCCCCGGGAACACCTGATACCACTGCGGGCTCGCACCAATGCCGATTCCAGCCCAGAAGCGCGTCGAGCAGTTGTTGAAGGGGTTGTTCCCCGATGCTGAGCATTGGCCGGTCGTGTCATAGCTGGAATTCGCAAAGTTGCCCGCATTGTGTGTCACGCTCAGCAGCTGGTTGAACGCGAATTCAGCCTGAAGGAACATGTTGTCCCACAAGGGCGTCTTGCCGAACGACTGCGTGACGTTCAGCAGACCGTGCAGCGTGCGACCCGTCGGCGCGTCGTTGACCGTCGTGGTATTGACGGCTGTGAGCGGCATGTTCCAGCGATACGACAGTTCGCCCGCCACTGCCGCGTTGCCGATTGCGCTGTTGAAGCCAGCGCCGATCAGGTTCACGTTGTTGCCGTACTTCGCCGTAACACCGGGCAGGTTGAAGCCAGGGAAGAGTTGCGGTCCGGCACCCGGGAGCAGCACCGCCGCCCATGGCATCTTCATGGCGAAGTGGCGATACGTGAATTCATAGGTCGTTGCGAGCGAATCGACTCGCCACTTGCCGTTCAAGCCGATGTCGCCTATCTGACCTTTGGTCGGCGCGATGCGAGGAATCCCAAACGTGCCCAGCCCCGGAATGGTTTCGTAGCTGGCGATCGGAGGGCCGTAGAGGATCGGATCCGCGCCGCCGAAATAGGTGCCGCCTTCAGGCAGCCGGTCGTGATTCCATTCGAACGTGTACTGTGCCCCGAGGGAAATCGTGTCGGTAATGTTCGCCGTCACGGCGGCCTGAGCCGTTGGCAACACGATTTCCTTGAGCGAAGCGCTCGGGCTCTGCGTCAGCTTCATCAGGTCGAGCGGCTGTTGACCGATCGCCACCGAGTTCGCACCACCCAGCGTAGCGAACGCCGACTGCCCCCAGGTAATCGCCGTCCGGCCGAGCTTGACGTTGACAGAGTGACCACCGAGGTCGAAGGTGTTGAACACGAACGCATCACGCAGTTCGGCGCTCGGCCCCTGATAGTACTTCTTGATGTAGCTCGTGTACTCGTTGTTCGGATAGTTCGGCAGAAACGCCGGATTGCTCGTATTGTGATTCTTGAACGTCGGGTCGTACCACGCGTCCATGCTGATGCGGAAGCCGGACGTTTCCTTGTACTTGAAATCGAACTCGCTGTAGAGGTTCAGCATCGCCTGGATCGTGCTGAACTTCGGCGTCGACAGATTGCCTTCATCGTACGTCGGACTGCTGGTGTAGAACTGGTCCGGGTTCTGCAGCCGGATGCCGTAGTCCGCGCGCACCGTGTTGTCCCATTGCATGTCGATGTCCGGGTTCGGCACATCGAAGTGGAATGCATTGGCGTTCGCGCTCCACAACCCGCATGCCGCGGCGATACAGGCGGCGTGTACGCCAAGGCTGATCGCCCTTGGCTTAAGACTCTTCTGTTTCATGCGTCTCCTCTTGTCTTTGTCGAACTGCCGCAGAAAAGGCCAAGGCCGTTGGATTCCCGCAGTCTTAGCAATGAAGCGAAACCGGCCTCCCCCACCTCATCAGCATCGCGTTTCAGATACCTCCTACCACGTCACCAGAATACGAATGCTGTTCGCAAAGATAAACGCTCGAAACTCGACTGTCAACGCTCGCCCACCCCTACGTGATGCATTTTTTCGAACGCCGTTCGAAATTCGGGGTAAACGTGGGTTTGCGATTGGTGACGAATTCGAAGCGATGCGCGCATGACCGGAGCACGCATCGGTGCCCGATGCGTGGCCAGCGCGTCGCGCAAACGGGATGCCGCGACGCTTGCATTGACAAGGCATCCGCGTCGCCTGCGAGGAATGGCGATGCAAACCATGGGTGGCTTCCTGGCAATCCGCGAGAGCGGATCATGAATCGATCTGCAGGCCGCACGCAGCCGGGATTTTTCGGCTCGAGTCCGGTACGCGGTGCAGATCAGGGACGAGGTAGTCTTTCGTCTGTCACTTCGAACGCGAAAGGAGGACGAATCGCGGAAGCAGCCGAAAACGCTTGTGCGATTGGGTCAGTTTCCCTGGAAGTGCATCCATATATTCTGACCACAAATCGCGACAAGACAAAATTCCTTATCCCGCGCCTGGGCAGGAGTGCATTTCTGGTTTTCGGGGAGGCGGTGGGAACACTCGCCAGGCTCCGTCGTCGTGCCGAAAGAAGAATATCGCGAGGGACCTCTCCGAGGCAGACGACCGCGCGAGCACACACCTCGTCTGACTCGAATTTGCGAAGGTACATCGGGTTACGTGCACCGGGGTGGTCGCAGTTGGCGCGAGCCACTTTTCGATGAGCGAACGCAAAGAACTTTCTCCACGCTTCATGTCCTGCTCCTTCAACCGCCCCGTGTGCGCCGCTGGCAATCGCTGCCACGAACGCAAAAATTGGCGACCTTGACCGGCCCGGCCTGACAGCTGCGAATCTCCGTTCCGGCTTCCGACGCTGCGAGAAAAATCTGCTTCTGCCGTAATGTGTCGTTTGACTAAATAGTAGTGGTCAGCCGACCCATTATCAAGCCCAAGTGGCACCAGGGGAAATGCTGGTATGGACAGAACCATGCTGCAGTGGAGTACGATATGTGACGCAGCAATTAAATGGTTGAGACGCCATCTGAAAGTAATTAGTCGATGGACGAATTTTTATTCGTCAGCTGACTATCATCAGATCAAAAAGTCGCGGCTGGCCGATCAGGATCGAGCGATGCTCGTATCAGGTGGGGAATGATCTGCAGGTTTGCATATCCGGGACTGACAATGCGCGCGACAGGCAGCAGACGCGAAGGAGAGCACGACAGATGAAAGACCTGACTATCTCATCGGCAGATCTCGACAAGACGGCGGAAGACGGACCAAGACGGCGAGGGAATCGAACCACCCGCGTGCCCGCCATCATCGAAGTGGCGATCGAGGTCTTTGCATCGGAAGGTAACGCTGGGTTCACCCAACGCCGCATTGCCAGCGACGCGGGAATCCGACTGAGGACCTTGCAGCACTATTTCAGCACTCGCGAAGAACTATTGCGGGCCACGATCGAGGCATTTACAGATCGCTATTTCGAACACTATCGGACGATCGCAGAAGACAAACGGCGGCCACCGGAGACCCGGTTGGAAGTCATCGTCGACGAGGCGTTCTCTGTGCTGACGGCGCCCGGCGGCCAGCGCGTTAGCGCGTTTGTTCTGGAAACGTGGAGTCTGGCGGAGCACGAGCCCGTCTTGCATGCGTTGATGGCGAAAACCACCGCGGATTTCCAGGCTTTGCTGGCGGAACTGATCGCACAGATAAACCCGACCTTGGCGGCGAGAGAATGTACGCTGCGCGGTGCCCTGCTCCTTTCACATCTTCAGGGCCTCGTCGTCTATCTTCGCCGGGCCCACACGAACACACTCGATGTCGACTCGTTCCGTCACGCCATGAAGGTTGTCTGGCGCGCGCTGAGCAAGGCATCGCCATAGAACGAGGCGCGGGCGATATGACGGGCGTACCGAGCCGTAGATAGTCTTCTACAGACGCCCATGGTCACAATGGCCTGCTAAGGCCATCGCAACCGTTCTTCAGCGCGCCACGTCCCAGACAAGAGGCAAGTGGTACAGCGTGCCGTTCACACCTCCGTGGACACCGGCCTTCTCGCCAGGCTTGATCTGGAAATCGGGAATCCGCTTCAGCCATTCCTGAAGGAAAACCTTCAATTCCACGCGTGCAAGGAACGAGCCGGGACAACGATGCGCGCCATTGCCGAACGTCGAATGGATCGGCGTGGGCCGAGTGAAATCCACCGTCAGCGGATCGTCGAACTTTCGCTCGTCCAGACCGTGCAGCGTGGTCGGCATGACGATCATGTCGCCCGCCTTCATCAGCACGCCCTTGTATTCGAAGTCGTGTGTGATCCGCCGCCCTTGATTCACCACCGGGAAGCGCCGCAGAAGCTCGTCCACGGCCTTCTGCGTCAGTTCGGGATTGTCGATCAGCTGCTTGCGGTGGGCCGGGCTGCCGGCGAGGAATCGCGCGATAAAACCCATTGCCGAGGCAACCGTGTCGAGGCCGCCAATCAGCACGAGACCGCAAAGCCCGCGCACTTCTTCGTCGGTGAGCGCACGCCCGTCGATCTTCGAATGGACGATCTTGCTGATCAGGTCGTCACCCGGATTCGCGCGGCGCTCCGCGATCTTCACCCCCAGGTACTGGAAAATCGCACCGAGCGCCTTGAGCTTCTCGTTGGCATCGACCGGGCGGACCATCTTGTCGGCGAGGCCGAGCAAGTACTCGCGATCCTCGGCGGGCAGCGCCACCATGTTCATGAAGATGCCGATTGGCAGATGCTGCGCAAACCCCGATACGAATTCCACCTCGCCTTTGGGATAGAAACCCTCGATCAGTTCGATCGCCATTTCGCGCGCCTTCTCCTCGAGCTTGCCGATTGCCTGCGGCATGAACGCAGGCGCGATCAGCGCGCGATAGGCGGTGTGCTGCGGAGGATCGAAGAAGATCGGCGGCAACGGTTGATGCTCGACGAGCGGCACCGTCAGCTGCTTCGACGAGAAATTCTCGTAGTCCTTGAGGATGTGATAGATGTCATCGCCGCGCGTCGCGATCCAGTGTCCGCCGTTTCGCGGTGTCCACAGAATGTCGGGAATGCCTTCGGCGTGCAACTGCTTGAGCGACAGATGATAGTCGTCCTCGGCACCCGGCGGATTGTAGATATCGATGTCGAACACACGTTCGGGCGATACGTGCGCGGGAATTGGCGCGAGCTCCGGAGCCGCGCCATGAGCAGCTACTGACATCTGTTGTCTCCTTTTTCGAATCGACCGGTATCGGCGGTCGGGACCATTCTGGGTCGTCGGGCAAACTGCGATTACAGAAACGCTCCGTACAGTTCGAGATGGTGTTCGGTGTTTCCCCAGGTCATATCGATGCAGGTGAGCCGCTTCACGTACCACCCCACCGCCAGTTCGTCGGTCATACCCATCCCGCCGTGCAGTTGCACCGCTTGCTGTGCCACGAAGCGCGCACTACGGCCGATCAGCGCCTTGGCGGCTGTGACGGCACGATGGGCTTCGCGGTCGTCGTCCTCGCCGAGCTTGGCGGCGGCAAAGTAGACGATCGATTTCGCCTGCTCTACCGCGGTCAAAATATCGGCGGCGCGATGCTGCAGCGCCTGGAATTTACCGATCGGCGAACCGAACTGCTTTCGCGTGCGCAGGTATTCAAAGGTCAGTTCGCTCAACCGCGACATCGCGCCGACGCGCTTCCGCGCACAGCGCAAAAATGCCTTGATCGACCGCCCACTCGAGCAGGGGGTAGCCCTGATCGAACGCGCCGATGACAGCCTTTGCATCAACGCGAACGTCCTCCAGCACCACCTCGGCGACTCGCTGGCCATCGAGTGCGGGAAATCCTCTGACGCGGACGCCTTGGGTTCGCGCATCGACGGCGAAGAGTGTGATGCCGTGCTGATCGGTCTGCTCGCCCGCGGTACGCGCCGAAACCAGCAGAATGTCCGCACTGTCGCCGTGCAATACGACGCCCTTCCGTCCATTCAGGATGAACCCGTCACGCGTGGTCTCGGCCCTCGTCGCAACATTCCACAAATCGAAACGCGCGCCGGGTTCGAGCGTCGCCAGCGCGGTCTTCAGGCTGCCGTCGGCGATGCCGGTCAGCAACTCGGCCTTGCGCGCCTCGTGTCCTGCGCGCCCGATCAGCTTCGCGCCGAGCACCGCGGTCGAAACAAACGGCTCCAATACGAGTCCACGGCCGAAGGCTTCCATCACGAGCATGGTCTCGACCGGCCCCGTGCCAAGGCCGCCATGATCCTGCGGCACGTTCAGTGCCAGCACGCCCATTTCGGCCAGCGTAGTCCAGTGCGCAGCCGACCAGCCCTCGGGCGTAGCGGCGAGACGGCGTCGCGCCTCGAAGTCGTATTCCTTTTCGACGAAACGGCCGACCACGTCGGCCAGCATCTGTTCCTCTTCAACCAGCGTGAAGTCCATGGCGTGTCCTCAGATGCCGAGCGCCTGCTTGGCGATGATGTTTTTCTGCACTTCAGTCGAACCGCCGTAGATCGAAATCTTGCGCCAGTCCAGGTAGTGCGCGGCCAGCGCGTTGAGCAACTCGCCGTTCGCGGTTTCGCCCTGCCAGTCCGCCTCCAGCGCCTCGCTTACAAAAGGCACCGCATAGGGGCCTGCGCACTCCATGATCAGTTCCGTAAGCTCCTGCTGAATCTCCGAACCGCGGATTTTCAGCACCGAAGCCTCCGGTCCGATCGGACGTCCCGCTGTTTCGGCCGAGACGACGCGCAGCAGCGACCATTCGTGCGCGATCAGATCGATTTCCACCCTGGCGATGCGATCGCGAAAGCGGACGTCCTCGATGAGCGGCTTGCCGTGCTTACGCTCGGTGCTGGCAATTTCCTTCAGACGTCGCATGAAACGCTTGCAGTTGCCAAGCCCCGCGATGTTGGTCCGCTCGTGGCCGAGCAGGTACTTCGCGATCGACCAGCCGCGATGCTCTTCACCGACGAGATTGCTCACCGGCACTTCCACGTTATCGAAAAACACTTCGTTGACGTCGTGGCCGCCGTCGAGCGTGCGGATCGGTCTGACCGTGATGCCGGGCGTCGACATATCGATCAGCAGGAACGAGATGCCTTCCTGCGGACGGCCGCTGCCATCCGTGCGAACCAGGCAGAAAATCCAGTTCGCCCACTGGGCAAACGAAGTCCAGATCTTTTGGCCGTTGACCACGTAGAACGACTGACCGTCGCGCTCGACGCGGTCCGCACGCGTCTTGAGCGACGCCAGATCGGAACCCGCCCCCGGCTCGGAGTAACCCTGACACCACCAGTCCTCCATCGAGACGATGCGCGGCAGAAACCGTTCGCGCTGCGCGTCGGTGCCGAACTTCTGGATCACCGGTCCGACCATCGAAAGGCCAAACGGCATCTGGCGCGGCGCGCCGGCGGTAAAGCATTCCTCGTCGAAAATGTTGCGCTGCGCGGCATTCCAGGCGGCGCCGCCGAATTGCGCGGGCCATGCAGGTGCGCCCCATCCGTTCCCGGCCAGAATGCGTTGCCAGCGCACATAGTCTTCGCGCGGCACATGGCGGAAGTTCAGCACCCGTTCACGAATGTCGTCGGGCAAATGCGTCGCTACAAATTCGCGCACCGTGGCGCGAAATTCCTTGTCGGCGGGACTCTCTTTCAGGTCCATTTCAGCCTCCCGCCGGGCCGCCCCAAGGGAGGCTGAAGCCCCCCCCGGGGGGCCGCGAACAACAGTGAACATGGGGGTCGTTTCATTTCAGGCTCCAGTCGCTGCCCGGCAAAGCACGTCGGCGTTGCCGGGCGCGGTTTCAGGCAATTTCCACGATGCCGTTGTTCAGCACCACCACGTCGCGCGCGTCGACGCGCGCGCGCAAATGCAGGCGCGTGTCACTGTCCCGCCAGAACTGGAAGCGCACTTCTTCGCCGGGGTACACCGGCGAAGTCAGGCGCAACGCCAGTCGCTTCAGGCGCGATGCGTCGTTGCCCGCAAACCTGCGAATCGCTGCGTAACCCGCCATACCGTAGGTCGCGAGGCCGTGAAGAATGGGACGGCTGAAGCCAGCCTTCGATGCTACCTCCGGGTCCGCGTGCAGCGGGTTCGCATCGCCCGAAAGGCGGTAGATCAACGCAGCATGGGCACCGGTCGGGAACACGTATTCCGCATCGGGCGCACGCTCGGGCACCGCCGGAAGCGCTTCGGGCGGCGCGTCGCTCGCGCCCGACTCGGCGCTGAACCCGCCGTCGCCACGCAGAAAGGACACCTGCCGGACTTCGGCAAGCTGTTCGCCCGTCGAGGCGTCGATGATGTCGCGCTTGAGTTCGACGATCGCCCCTTTGCCCGCGCCTTTGTCCGAGATGCGGCTCACCCGCGTCTTGCTGACGATGGTCGCCGCCACCGGCATCGGGCGCACGAAACGCACGTCCTGCTCACCATGCACGAGCTTCAGGTAGTCGATGCCGGTGCGCGGGTCGCGCATCCACGATTTCGGCCACGCGAACGCGGCCGCGCAGGTCGGCATCGCTTGCAGGTCCTTTTCGTACACGTAGCGCAGCTGTTCGGTGTCGAGCGGGTCTCCGCCCAGCCCGAGACCCAGCGAATACAGCATCACGTCGCGCTCGCTGTACGTCTGCGTAACATCCTCGATCGGCCAGTTCTTGACGACTTCGTAGTTCAGCATGAGGTGATAGTCCTATGTGTGCTCAGTGGTCCGTGAAGTTCGGCTTGCGCTTCTCGAGGAAGCTCGCCATGCCTTCCTTGTAGTCATCGCACTGGTTGGCGATCGGCATGTCCAGTCCGGCGTACATCACCGCCTCGTGGGGCGTCTGGAATGGCACCTCCCAGACCTGCTCCTTCATGATGCGCATCGAGCGCGGCGAGCAGTACTCGGCCATTTCGCGCGCGTAGGCATAGGTCTCCTCGACGAGCTTGTCGGCCGGGATTGCCCGATTCACGAGTCCCATCCGTTCGGCTTCACGCCCCTTGATCTTGCGTCCCGACATCAGCAGATCGAGCGCGTGCGCCTGGCCGACGTGGCGCGCGAGTATCCAGGCCATGCCGTATTCCGCGGTCAGGCCCCGGCGCGCGAATGCCGTCGTGATGGTGGCGTCTTCCGACGCAAAGCGGAGGTCGCAAAAGAGCGCGTGGATCAGGCCAATGCCGACCGTCGCACCGTTGAGCATCGCGATCACCGGTTTCGGGATGGCCGGATAGTACGAGCAGCGCGTCTGCCAGTCGGCGCGCTTGCGCATGTCGAACGGGCGCGGCAGCTTCGTCATCAGCGCGGCCGGGTCGCCGCCAAAGCTGTGAATATCGCCGCCCGCGCAAAACGCCTTGCCAGCACCGGTGAAAACGATGACGCGCACGCCATGATCCGCGCCCGCCGCCTGCATCGCCTCGTACACCTCGGTCGCCACCTGGTCGTTCCAGGTGTTCATGTGTTCCGGACGGTTCAGCGTGATCGTTGCAATACGGTCCTTGACGTCGTACAGAATGGTCTCGAAGCGCATGAGATCCCTCCAAAGCTCAGAATGAACGCGGCAGGTCGAGCACGTGCTCGGCGACGTAGGACAGAATCAGGTTCGTCGAAATCGGCGCCACCTGATAGAGACGCGTTTCGCGGAACTTGCGTTCGACGTCGTATTCGCATGCGAACCCGAAACCGCCATGTGTCTGCAGACAGGCATTGGCGGCCTTCCACGAAGCCGTGGCCGCGAGATGCTTCGCCATGTTCGCTTCCGCGCCGCACGGCTGATGATTGTCGAACAGCTCGCAAGCCTTGTAGCGCATGAGGTCGGCCGCACGCACGTCGATGTATGACTCGGCAATCGGAAACTGGATGCCCTGATTCATGCCGATCGGCCGGTCGAACACGATGCGCTCGCTCGCGTACTTCGATGCGCGATCGACGAACCAGTAGCCGTCGCCGATACACTCGGCGGCGATCAGTGCGCGCTCGGCGTTGAGCCCGTCGAGGATGTACTTGAAACCTTTGCCTTCCTCGCCGATCAGGTTCTCTTCAGGGATTTCCAGATTATCGAAGAACAGTTCGTTCGTCTCGTGGTTGACCATGTTCGGAATCGGTCGCACGGTCAGGCCATTGCCGATCGCCTGATGCAGGTCCACGAGGAAGCACGACAGCCCATCCGACTTCTTCTTCACGTCCGACAGCGGCGTGGTGCGCGCGAGCAGGATCATCATGTCCGAGTGCTGCACGCGTGATATCCACACCTTCTGGCCGTTGACCACGTAACGGCCGTCTTTTTTTACAGCGTTGGTCTTCAGCTTTGTCGTGTCCGTTCCGGTGGTCGGCTCAGTCACGGCCATCGATTGCAGACGCAACTCTCCGCTCGCGATCTTCGGCAGGTATTTGCGCTTTTGCGCTTCCGAGCCATTACGCAGCAGAGTATTCATGTTGTACATCTGGCCGTGGCAGAACCCGGAGTTGCCGCCGTTGCGGTTGATCTCCTCCATGATCACGGACGCCTCGGTCAACCCGAGGCCGGAACCGCCATACTCCTGTGGAATCAGCGCAGCCATCCAGCCGGCCTTCGTCAGTGCGTCGACGAAGGCCTCCGGATAGACGCGCTCATGATCGATACGGCGCCAGTACTCGTCCGGGTACTCCTTCGAGAGGTCGCGCAACGCGTCGCGCAGTTCCTGATATTGATCGGGTTTGGAAATTCGGCTCATGAATGGATTCCGTTTGCTTGGCTGGACGCGCGGCTCACGCTGCTGCATCGATCAGCCCGCCGGCATTGGCGAGCTGGGTCAGATGATGTTCGGTCGAACCGAACTGGATATCGATCACGCTCAGGCGTCTCAGGTAGTGGCCGATCTTGCACTCTTCGGTCATCCCGATGCCGCCGTGAAGTTGCACGCCTTGCTGACCGACGAAACGGCCCGAGCGTCCGATCTGCACTTTCGCCGCGGACATACTGCGATCGCGTTCGGCCGCATCCGGCTCCTCGCTCATCATGGTCGCGAAGAGCGCCATGCTGCGCGCCTGCTCCACCATGACGAGCATGTCGACCGCGCGATGCTGGAGCGCCTGAAACGATCCGATAGGCACGCCAAACTGCTTGCGGACCTTCAGATACTCGACCGTTTCTTCGTGCGCGGCGGCCATTGCGCCCACGGCTTCCGCGCTCACCGCCGCGATGGCGTGCGCAACGACCGTTTCGATCAGCGGCAACGCGGCGCCCGCCACGCCCAGCACGTCGCTATCCGCAACGCGCACGCCGGACAATTCGATGTCTGCCGCACGCAACCGGTCTTGCGTCGGATACGAGTGGCGCGTCATGCCCGCCGCGTCGCCCCTGACCACGAACAGACCGATGCCGTCGCGCGCGCGTCTGCCGCCCGACACGCGCGCCGACACCACCAGAAGATCGGCGCTGCCGCCGTGCAGCACCACGCGCTTGGCGCCGTCGAGCACCCAGCCGTCGGCGTCGCGCCGTGCGGTGGTCGCAACGTCCGCAAGGTCGTAGCGCGACTGCGCCTCGCTGTGGGCGAACGCCATCTGCA
Organism: Paraburkholderia sp. JPY419; assembly: GCF_050435705.1. Taxonomy (NCBI): domain Bacteria; kingdom Pseudomonadati; phylum Pseudomonadota; class Betaproteobacteria; order Burkholderiales; family Burkholderiaceae; genus Paraburkholderia; species Paraburkholderia sp. JPY419. The sequence goes on from NZ_JBNDKV010000001.1 coordinate 1,235,809, forward strand.
GCTCACCCTGCGCAATCTGCGGCAGAATCGCCGCGCGTTGCGCCGCGTTGCCGCCCAGGCGCACGAAGCCGCCGCCCAGCACGACCGTCGCAAGATACGGTTCGACTGCGAGCCCACGGCCCAACGCCTCCATCACGATCATCGTTTCGACCGGGCCGCAGTTACTGCCGCCGTATTCCTCGTGGAACGAAAGGCCCAGCAGACCCATGTCGGCGTAACGCGCCCAGAGCTCCCGGCTGAAACCGTCAGGCTCAGCGAGATACTTCGCGCGCTGCTCGAAGCCGTACTCGTCCTTGACGAGCCGCTCGACGCTGTCCTTGAGCATGCGTTGCTCATCGGTGAAATCAAAGTCCATATCTGATGCTTCTCCGCAGTTCGCCGGTCGCTCAAAGTCCGAGCACGGACTTGGCGAGAATGTTCTTCTGAATCTCGTTGGAGCCGCCCACGATCGAGACGTGGCGCGCGAAGTAGTGATTCGGCGCGATCGTGAGCCCCCATTCGGGTTCCCGAACCGGATCGCCAAGCCCGCGCAGGAAGTCTAGATCGAGCGGCAAGGCGTCCGGCCCTGCGACCTCGAGGAGCAATTCAGCCGCGAGTTGCTGCAGTTCCGAACCCTTGATCTTCAGGATCGAAGTCTTCGGGTCGGGCACGTGGCTGTCCTGCGCGCTGCTTTCGGCGATCACGCGCATCTGCGTCATTTCCAGGGCCTTCAGCTCCACCTCGACGGCCGCGACACGTTCGCGAAAACGCGGGTCGTCCCACAGCACGCCGTCGCCGCAGGGCACGCGCTTCGCGAGCTCCTTCGCATGACGCACGCGCATCTTCGAAACGCCCACGCGCGCGATGCCGCTGCGCTCGTTGCCAAGCAGATATTTCGCGTAATCCCAGCCCTTGTTTTCCTCGCCGATCCGGTTCGCAACCGGCACGCGCACGTTGTCGAAAAACACCTCGTTGGTTTCATGGTGGCCGTCGATCGTGATGATCGGGCGCACGGTCAGGCCCGGTGTCTTCATGTCGATTAGCAGGTACGTGATGCCCTGCTGCTTCTTGCCGCTCGAATCCGTGCGCACGAGACAGAACATCCAGTCGGCGTGATGCGCGGTCGAAGTCCACAGCTTCTGCCCGTTGATCACGTAGTGGTCGCCGTCGCGGACCGCCTGGGTTCGCAGCGCGGCCAGGTCCGAACCGGCGCCGGGCTCGGAAAACCCCTGGCAGAACCAGTATTCGAGGCTCGCGATGCGAGGAAGGAAATGGCGCTTCTGCTCTTCGCTGCCGAACGCGATCAAAACCGGACCGATCATGTTCACGTTGAACGACAGCGTCTCGGGCGCCGGCGCCATGTGCAGCTCTTCCTTGAAGATGTACTGCTGCACCGCGCTCCAGCCCGTCCCGCCCCACGCCTTGTCCCACGCGGGAGTCGCCCAGCCGCGCTCGTACAGAATGCGCTGCCAGCGGCGCAGGTCGGCCGCCGAATAACGCTGCCCCAAGTTCGCCTTGCGTCGAATGTCGGCGGGCAGCGCTTCCTTGAAGAAGGCTCTCACCTCATTGCGGAACGCCAGCTCTTTGTCGGTATATCGCAGATCCATGAGTGTCTCGTCTCGTCTTGATGGGTCGCCTGACGGTGCGGATCAGGCCAGCGTTCCCGCTTCTTTCAGCTCGCCGATGCGGCCCGGATCGAGCCATGCGGCCAGCGCGGCCTCGACCGTGGACGCGTCGGGGGCCTCGGGCGGCGTCGGCTTCGCGGGCACGGTGGCGGAAAAGCGTGGCGCCGGCGCGGGCTGCACGATGCCGTCGACTTCGATGAACGTGCCGCGCGCCTTCAGATGCGCATGCTCGGGTGCCTCGGTCCACGACAGCACGGGAGCAAAGCACGCGTCCGTATGCTCGAGCAGAGTCGACCATTGCTCGCGCGTGCGGCTCTTGAACTTGAGCGCGAACAGCGCGCGTGCCGCGGGCCAGTTGCTGGCGTCGAGCTGCGTTCCCAGCGTTTGCGGATCGATGTCGAGCAGGCGAAGCAGTTCGACATAGAACTTGTCCTCGATAGGGCCGACCGTGATCCACTTACCATCCGCGCATTCATACACGTCGTAGAAGTGCGATCCCGAGTCGGTGACATTCGTCCCGCGGCCGTCACGCCAGATGCCGGCGGCCTGCATGCCGAAGAACGTGGTGGCGAGGTTCGCCGTGCCATCGACGATTGCGGCATCCACGACCTGCCCGGCGCCGCCGTTGCGCGCATGCAGAATCGCCGAGAGCAGTCCCATTGCCAGGTACAGCGACCCGCCCGCATAGTCGCCGATCAGATTCAGCGGTATCGACGGTGGCTGGTCGCAGCGGCCAATTGCGTTGAGTACGCCGGTGATCGCGATGTAGTTCAGGTCGTGCCCGGCGTACCGCGCGAGCGGACCTTCCTGGCCCCACCCGGTGATGCGTCCGTAAGCGAGCTTCGGATTACGTTCGAGGCAGACCTGCGGGCCCAGCCCGAGCCGTTCGGTCACGCCCGGCCGGAAACCTTCTATCAGTGCGTCGGCGCGCTCCACCAGACCGAGCACGAGCTCGACGGCCTGCGGGTCCTTCAGGTCGAGCGCAATCGTCTTTCGGTTGCGCAGCAACAGGTTGTAGCGCAGCGGACGCTCGATACCGAGCTTGACCGGCTGGCGGCGCTCGATGCGCAACACCGTCGCGCCGAGATCGGCGAGCAGCATCGCCGCCATGGGCCCCGGCCCGATGCCCGCCAGCTCGACGATTCGAACTCCTGCAAGCGGCCCCATCGTTCACCCCTTGCGAGCGTGGGCGCGCATTGCGTCCCATTGCTCGTCGGTCCAGTCCTGCATGGCGCGGAAGGTCGGACCGCCCACACCCTGCATCCAGCGGCCGCCGTCGATCACGATCATGTCGCCGGTGATGTAGCCGGAGCCATCCGACGCCAGATAAGCGTAGAGATCGGCAAGTTCCGTGTGATCGCCGAAGCGCCGCAGTGGCACCGAGCGCTCCTGCGGCTCGACCTGCGAGCCGGGCGGGTACAACTGCTCCCATGCGCCCGGTGTCGGGAAAAGTCCGGGCGCCACCGCGTTCAGGCGAATGCCCTTCGGGCCCCACTCGACCGCGAGGCTGCGGGTCATCGCCAGAACACCCGCCTTCGCCGCGGCGGACGGCACGGTAAAGGCCGAGCCCGTCATCGTGGGCGTCGATACCGTGCTGATCACGTTGCCCGAGTGACCCGCGTCGATCCAGCGCTTGCCCGCCGCGATCGTGCAATAGAAGCTGCCGTGCAGCACGATGTCGAGCACCGCATCCACTGCCCGCGCCGACAGGCTTTCCGTGCGCGCGATGAAGTTGGCCGCCGCGTTGTTCAGCAACACGTCGAGCGGACCGTCCCGCCAGATCGTGTCCATCATCGACTCGACGGACTCCGCGCTGCGCACGTCCGCCTGCACCGTCGTGACACGGGCGCCCGGCACCACGCCGCGAAACTCGTCGGCCGTCGCGTCCAGCACTTCCTTGCGGCGACCACAGATGACGAGTTCGGCGCCCAGTTCGAGGTAGCGTCGGCCGATACTCTTGCCAAGGCCAGTGCCGCCTCCGGTGATGAGAATTCGTTTGTTCTTCAGCAGGTCGGGCGTAAACATATGCGTTGAACTTCCAGTAGAGACAGCAACGGAGAATGGCAGCGTCAGGCGCCCGTGAAAACCGGCTTGCGTTTTTCCATGAAGGCCTTTACCGCCTCCGTGTGGTCGCTCGTTTGACGGGTCAGCGGATTGAGGTCGGTTTCGAGGCGGCATGCGTCTTCGATCGAATTGCCCGCGTTGACGAGGCTCGCCTTCAGGAGCGCCAGCGTCACTGGCGGATAACTCGCGAAGCGCGCCGCTGTCTCGATCGCCGCATCGAGTGCGCCGCCGCTTGCGGCCACCTCGCTGACGAGGCCGAGGCGGCGCGCCTCGGCGGCGTCGACCACATTGCCCCTGAGCATCAGCTCACGCGCCTTGCCGCCGCCGATCTTTTGCGGCAGCGTCCACAGAATGCCGGTATCGGGCAACAGTCCAACCTTGCTAAAGGCACACGAATATCTCGCTGTATCGGCGCTTACCACGACGTCGCATGCGGCAGCCAGTGACACCCCCGCTCCGTAGCACGTGCCCTCTACCGCCGCAACGACGGGTTTCGTGCCCGTATAGATCAGCTTGAAAAGACGCACGCCCACTGCGATGCGCTCACGAAGCGCCAGCAGCGGTGGCGTGGCCGCGTGCATTTCGGACAGGTCGCCGCCCGCGCAAAAATGGCCGCCCGCGCCCGTCAGCACGATCGCGCGGGTATCCGGGTCGTCGTGCATCAGCCGCTGGAACACCTCGGTCAGCGCGAGACGCATCTTCATTGAGAACGCGTTGCGGCGCTCGGGATAGTTCATCGTGACGATGGTCACGTCGCCTTCGCGGCGTAGCTGCACGATCTCGTCCGCAGCCTTTTCTTCCTGCTCGATAGTCATCGCATTGCTCCCTGCGCTCACTCGCCCGTGAAGACCGGTGTGGTCTTTTCCATAAACGCCTTGCAGGCAGCCTGATGGTCTTTCGACTGACGCAGGATGGGCTGAAAGTCGATCTCGGCTCTCAGCGCGCCTTCCATGGTCGTCGCGGCGTTGGTCAGCGCGTCCTTCAGCAGCGCCACGCCGAGCGGCGGCAGCTCGGCGAGGCCGCGCGCCACTTCGATTGCCTTCGCGCGCGCAGTACCCGGCTCGACGACTTCGTTCGCAAGGTGGATCTTTACGGCCTTGTCTCCGTCGATCTCGGTGGCGAGCGAGAGCATCTCTCGCGCGCGAGCCATGCCGATGCGCTTCGGCAGCGTCCACAGAATGCCGGTATCCGGAATCAGACCTACACGCAGAAACGCCGCGCAAAACCGCGCAGTCGAAGCGGCGACGACGTAGTCGGTCGCCACCGCGAGCGACAGACCGGCGCCGAAGGCCACGCCTTCCACCGCCGCCACGACCGGTTTCGGTCCAGCCTGCATTTCCCGCACCACGACGCACGACTCCGCCAGGATCTCGCGGCTTTGCAGGATCGTGCGCTTCGTCATCTCGGAGATGTCCGCGCCCGCGCAAAAGTGCTCGCCCGCGCCCGTGAGGACGATTGCGCGCGAATCCGGATCGTCGACCATCAGCCGATGCATGGTGTCGCGCAGCAACTGGCGCATCTGGCGTCCCATCGCGTTGCGGCGCCGGGGATTGTTCAGCGTCACGATCGCGACGGGTCCCTCGCGGGTCACCTCGATCAGCGACGTCACTTCGTTTTCTGCCGTTTGTTTTTCGCTCATATTGCCTTCCCTCAGTCGGCCACGAATACCGGCTTGCGCTTTTCCATGAAGGCGCTCACCGCCTCCTGGTGTTCGCGGCTGCGGCGCAGGATAGGCTGCAGGTTGACTTCGGTTTCGATCGCATCGTCGAGCGTGCGGATGCCCGTCGCGAGCGCGGCCTTCAGGTGCGCGGTGGCCACCGACGGCAGTTCCGCGTACTGTTGCGCCACCTTCAATGCGGCGTTCAGCGCCTCGCCGGGCTCTACGACCTGATTCGCAAAACCGGTTTCGCCTGCTTCGACGCCATCGAACTCGCGCGCGCTCAGCATCAGTTCGCGTGCAAGACCGCCGCCCACGCGCTGCGACAGCGACCAATAGAGCCCCGTATCGGGCAGCAGCCCCACCTTGACGAACGCGCTCGCATATCGCGCGGCCGACGACGTGACGACGTAGTCGCAAGCGGCGGCGAGCGAGAGGCCGGCGCCGAACGCAAACCCCTCGACGGCCGCGACAACCGCTTTTGGTCCTTCGACCATCAGCCTGAAAATATCCAGTGGCAGTTCATTGCGCTGGCGGTATTCGAGTACCTTGCGCGCCTGCATCTCCGAAATGTCTCCGCCTGCGCAAAACGTATTGCCTGCGCCGGTCAATACGATCGCACGGCAAGTCTCCTCGTGGTGCATCAGGCGATAAAGCTGCGCGCACAAGGTCTCACGCATCTTTAGCGAAAACGCGTTGCGCCGTTGCGGATAGTTCAAAGTGACGATCGCGATCGCACCGTCTTGCCGGACGTGTACGATCTCGGCTGCATCGTTGCTGGTCTCTTCGCTCATCTGTCCGTCTCCTGTCGATCAGAGTCGGCGCTGTAGCACTTACTCTGATCCCATGCAAAGCTGTTGACAGTGACCCTGGCGGGCGGCGTGTCTTACAGCGTTTCCTGTGTTCCGAGAATCACCGTGGCCTGGCTCGACAGCACGCCGCCGTTGCCGTGCGCGATCGCCAGCTTCGCGCCGGGGATCTGGCGCTCGCCGGCGCGGCCCGTCAATTGCCGCATCGATTCTTCCATCAGAAAGAGTCCATACATGCCGGGGTGAACGCAGGACAGACCGCCGCCGTTGGTGTTCACCGCCAGCCGGCCACCCGGCGCGATGCCGCCGTCCGCTACGAAGTGGCCGCCTTCGCCTTTAGCGCAAAAGCCGAGGTCTTCGAGAAACAGAATGGTGTTGATCGTGAAAGCGTCGTAGAGCATCGCGACGTCGATATCGCCTGCTTTCACGCCCGCCATCTCATACGCACGCCGGCCTGATTCCGCTGCGGCGGTCACCGTGAGGTCCGGCATGCTCGCGATTTCGCGGTGCGAGGTGGCCGAAGCTGCACCCAATAGATATACCGGCTTGTCGGTCAGATCGCGCGCCCGATCGGCGCGCACCATGACGACCGCCGCCGCGCCATCGGTCACGAGGCAGCAATCACGCACGGAAAGCGGGTCGGACACGAGGCGTGCGCTCATCACATCTTCGATCGACAACGGCGTACGCATGTACGCTTCGGGGTTGAGCTGCGCCCACTTGCGCGCGGCTACGGCCACTTCGGCGAGATGCTCGCGCTTCGTGCCGTACTGATGCATATGCCGCGCCGCCGCAAGCGCATATGACGAAACCGGATTCATCGGCTTGTACGGGCTCTCCCACGGCGAGGGGCGCGACGATTGCACCAGCTTGCCCGCCGCGCTGCGCTGATTGCTTCCATATGCGATCAACGCAACGTCGATCTGTCCCGTACACAACGCCATGGCCGCGGTGTGCGCGTATATTTCGAACGCCGAGCCGCCGCTTCGATTGTTGTCGGTGAACCTCGGGTTAATACCGAGGTATTCGGCAAACGTGAGGCCCGAGAGCATGTCGTCCGGCGTACACACGAAAAGCCCGTCGACATCGCCAGGCGTCAGCCCTACCTGAGCCAGCGCGTCAACGGAGGCACGCGCAGCAAGATCCAGCGACGACAAGCCAGGTGCTTCCCCAATGCCATAGGTGGCGCCTGCCACCAGTGCGGTACGCCCGCGCAAGTTGAATTCCATCGATCTACCTTTCATCGGTGCGACCGGCTCTTGACGGCCGGTTGCGGTTAGCGGGCGTCAGGCTGGTTCGAACACAAGCAGTGCCGCATCTCCCCGGTACACGATCTTCGCCTGCACGGGCATACCAATGCGCACGGCCTCTGGCTCGATGCCCTCTACACAGCTGAGCATGCGCACACCTTCTTCCAGATCGATCACGGCGACGTTGTAGCTTGGCGTGGGCGATTTCTGGCGCACCACGGTGGTGGAATAAACCGTGCCATTCCCGCAGGCTTCGACCCATTCGAGGTCGCGCATCCCCGTAACCGGCTCAGCTACGCGCGGGTAGAACACATAGCGACCGCTGCTGCGGCTACGCTGGATCATCAAGCGGCCCTCGGCCAGAAACTTCTGATAATCGACTTCAGGACAAAGAGAGTCCATTCCCCGCTCCTCCAAATCGTTTTGCCACGGGCTCGCGCCGAATCGAGCCACTCTGTCGGGTCAAAATGGAACACATAACCGAACACTGTTCCAAATCTTAAACGGATTGGAAGGATGCTGTCAACGCCGGAAAACCCCCGCCACGCCCCGTCGCGCAAGGCTGCCACTACATCCCGACCAAATTGCTGGCGCACCTCGGAGAAACCCGCGGCCGCAGGTTTCAGCGCTTGACGACCGGCAAGCGATTCGTTTAATTTATCGAACATTGTTCAATTACCTGAAGAGACCGGCGTGAGTCGGAAGAGGTCGGCGGGGGCGACGTGTCCCTCTCCGGTGACGAATCCGGGGCCGCCCCAGAAAAACCGCTAGCAAGAGAGCTCGAAGTGACATACGAACTAACAGACGACCAGGTTCAGATCCGCGACCTCATCCGCCGCGTCACAAGGGAGCGCGTGGCGACACGCGCCGACGAGATCGACCGTACGGCCGAGTATCCGCACGATATGTACGCTCTGCTCAAGGAACTGGGCCTCTTCACGCTGCCGTTTCCCGAAGCGTATGGCGGCGCTGGAAGCCTGATGTCGGCCTGTATCGCCGTCGAGGAATTCGGGCGGGTTTGCTACAACACGGGCTATCTGCTGGTCGTGCAATGGACGCCGTTCGGAGCGATTCTCGAAGGCGGCACCGAAGAACAGAAGGCTCGCCTTCTGCCTGGACTCGCCTCCGGCGACTTGCGGGGCGCTCTGTCGATTACCGAAGCGCAAAGCGGCTCCGACGTCTCGGGCATTCGCACCACGGCACGCCGCAAGAACGGCGGATATGTGCTCAACGGCTCGAAGATCTGGTGCACGAATTCGCATATCGCCGACTTCATTCTGGTCGCCGCGAAGACGCTCGATGAAGAAGGACAGCCGCTCGGCATCAATCTATTCATCGTCGATCGCAACACGCCGGGTCTGACGATCGGCAACGAAGAAGACAAGATGGGCGCGCGCGGCGTCCCGTCGTGTCCGCTTTATTTCGACGACGCTTTCATCCGCACGGAAGATCGTCTCGGGCCCGAAGGCGGCCAGGGGTTCAAGGTGGCAATGGAGACGCTCAACACGAGCCGCCCCATCGTGGCCGCGCGCGCGGTAGGCATCGCGCAGGGCGCGATCGATCACACCGTCAAATTCATTCAGGACCGCGTTGCATTCGGTCAGAGCATCAGCAACTTTCAGGGCGTGCGCTGGATGATCGCTGACATGGTCACCCAGACCGAGGCTGCGCGCCAGCTCGTCTATCGCACGGCGTCGCTCGTCGACGCGGGCGTCAGAGGCCGTGAACTCGCCCCCATGGCGGCGATGGCGAAGATGTTCGCATCGGATGTCGCGATGAAGGTCGCGACCGACGCCGTACAGCTTTTCGGCGCCGCGGGCATCTCCAACGAGTACCCGATCAATCGATATTTCCGCGACGCGAAGGTGGTGCAGATCATCGAGGGCACCAACCAGATTCAGCGCAACATCGTCGCGGACAACGTGCTCGGCCGCATCAAGAAGAACTGACGACGACAGCTGATCTAACAATCGAGCGACAACAACAGAGGACAGGCAATGGTAGAAATCGAAACGGTTGGACTGGGGATTCACTGGGAGGATCTGCCCGTTGGACGCAAGTTCAAGACCGTAGGCCGGACGGTCACGGAAACGGACGTCGTGAATTTTGTCTCGGTGACTGGCATGCTGGAAGTCCTGTTCACCAACACCGAGTTCTTGCGCGAGCAATCCGCCATCAAGGGCCGTGTCGCGCCGGGAGCGCTGGTGTTTACGCTCATGGAAGGGCTGCTCACGCAGGCCACCATGCAGGGCGTCGGCTTTGCGTTCCTGAACATGGAGCTCGACATCAAAGGCCCGACCTACGTGGGCGACACGATCCATGTCGAATGCGAAGTGATCGAATGCCGGCCTAGCAAGGGGCGTCCCGGCCTCGGGCTCGTGCGCACCCGCAACCGCGTGGTCAAGCAGGACGGCACGGAAGTGATGGTGTACACGCCGCTCAGGCTCGTTAAGGGCAAGGAGTACAAGGCCTGAGCATGGAAAATCCACAACAACCTCTCGAACAGGCGACCGGCCCGCTAGCCGGTGTCCGCGTGATCGATCTGACCATCAACGTGCTCGGTCCGGTCGCCACACAGTTGCTCGGCGACATGGGCGCGGACGTCATCAAGATCGAACCGCCCGAAGGCGACCAGAACCGCAAGAACGGTCCCGGCCGCAATCCCGACATGGCCGTGTTCTATACGATCATGAACCGCAACAAGCGGAGTGTGATCCTGAATCTCAAGCTGGCCGAATGCCGCGAAGCGCTGCTCAAGCTCGTCGAGACCGCCGACGTGATCGTGCACAGCATGCGCCCGAGCGCGGCCGAGCGCCTCGGCATCGACTATCAGACGGTGCGGGCGCGCAATCCGCGCATCGTCTATGCGTCGGGCGCGGGCTATCGAATCGACGGTCCCTACAAGGACCGCCCCGCTTTCGATGACGTGATCCAGGGCGAGAGCGGCATCGCCTCGATGAACCGCGACACGGACGGCTCGCCGCGCTACTTCCCCACCGTGATCGTCGACAAGTTCTGCGGCTACGTGCTGGCGTCGTCGATCGGCATGGCGCTCTATCACCGCGAGCGGACCGGTGTCGGCCAACTCGTGCATGTGCCGATGTTCGAGACGATGCTGCAATTCAATCTGTTCGAGCATCTTTGGGAAGGTGCACTGGGCTCCAATGACGGAACCGGTCTCGGCTACCCGCGCATGTTCTCGCCGCACCGCCGGCCCTACGCGACAAAAGACGGGCATATCTGCCTGCTCGCCGTGAACAACGAGCAATGGCGCCGCGTGCTGTGCGCAATCGATGCCGCGCATCTGCTCGAGGACCCGCGCTTCTGTCACATGACCGAGCGCATGCGCAACATCAACGAGCTGTACCGCATCGTCGGCGACGCGATCCGCAACAAGACCACCGCGGAATGGAACGCGATCTTCGCCTCCGCCGACGTGCCGCACGGCCCGGTACGCGACCTGAAAGACCTGATGCACGACGCGTACATCAAGGAGACCGGCTTCTTCCAGCGTTTCGAGCACCCAACCGAAGGCGACATGGTAATGACCTCGATACCGGTGCACTTCTCCGAGTCGCCCGGCAACGTTCGCTATCTGCCGCCGAATCTCGGCGAGCACAGCATCCAGGTTCTGATCGAAGCGGGTTACAGCGAAGACGAAGCCAGCGCGCTGCTCGCCCGGGCCACGGGCAAAGCCGACGAAGTTTCCGAAGCGCTGAGCAAGGATTAACTGGCGCGAAAGCGCCTCGCATATCACGGAGGGAATCAATGAAGGGGCTCAAGGAGAAGGTCGTCATCGTCACCGGCGCCGCAGGCGGAATCGGAACGGCCATCAGCAAACGGTTCGGCGAGGAAGGCTCGACCGTCGCGCTGTTCGATCTGAACGAAGAGGGCGCGGCGCGTGTTGCGGCGGAGATCGAAGCAGCGGGCGGCAAGGCGCGCGCGTACCGCGTCGACATCACGGACCATGAAGGCGTGCATGCCGCGGTGGCGAGAGTCGAAGAAGAACTGGGACCAATCGAGGTTCTCGTGAACAACGCCGGATGGGACATGGGAGCATTTTTCCTGCAAACCGAGAAGCCGTTCTGGGACAAGGTGGTTGCGATCAACCTGTACGGACCGCTGAACATGCACCATGCCGTGCTGCGACGGATGTCCGAGCGCGGCCGCGGCCGTGTCGTCAATATCTCGTCGGATGCGGGGCGCGTGGGCTCCTCGATGGAAGCGGTGTACTCGTTCTGCAAAGGCGGCCTGATCGCATTCACGAAGACGATGGCGCGCGAAATGGCTCGCCAGATGATTCCCGTCAACGTCGTTTGCCCGGGTCCCACCGCGACCCCTCTTCTCGACAACCTCGCGCAAGGCGAGAAAGGCGAGCGCATCAAGGCGGCCCTCGTGAAGGCCGTACCGTTCGGCCGCATGGGCGACCCGAGCGACATCCCGGGCGTGGTTGCCTTCCTCGCGAGTGACGACGCCGCCTTCATCAGCGGCCAGGTCATCAGCGTGTCTGGCGGTTTGACGATGGCCGGCTAAAAGGCACCGCTGCCGCAAACAACCAACAACATTGGACTACGACATGGAATTCAAGGACATCAGCTATCAGGAGGCGGATGGGATCGCGACGATCACCATCAATCGCCCGAAGGTCTACAACGCATTCAGCGCCAACACCGTCGAAGAGCTCATCAAGGCTTTCGGCCTCGCGGGATGGAACAAGGATATCGGCGTCGTCGTGCTCACGGGTGCCGGCGACAAGGCATTCTGTACGGGCGGCGACCAGTCCGGCGACGGCTACAACGGGCGCGGCACCGTCGGTCTGCCGATCGAGGAACTGCAAAGCATCATCCGCGACATTCCGAAGCCCGTGATTGCCCGGGTGAACGGCTACGCAATCGGCGGCGGCAACGTGCTCGTGACGATCTGCGATCTCGCCATCGCTTCCGAGACCGCGGTGTTCGGCCAGGTCGGACCGAAGGTCGGGTCGGTCGATCCCGGTTTCGGTACCGCCTACCTCGCGCGCATCGTCGGCGAGAAGCGCGCGCGGGAAATCTGGTATTTGTGCCGCAAATACAGCGCGAAACAGGCGCTCGACTGGGGGCTCATCAATGCCGTCGTGCCGCCCGAACAGCTCGACGCCGAAACGAAGAAGATGTGTGACGAGATTCTGCAGATGAGTCCCACCGCTATTGCGCTGGCGAAGCGTTCGTTCAATATCGACACCGAGAATATCCGCGGTATCGGCGCATTCGCAATGCAGGCGCTCGCGATGTACTACGACACGGACGAATCGAAGGAAGGCGGCAATGCGTTCCGCGAAAAGCGTAAGCCGGAGTTCCGAAAGTACGTGAAGTAAGTGAAGAAGAAGCGTGGGCGACGGGCGTGCGAACCGCCGCCCGCCCACCTGGCTCGAGTAGTGAGGGGCCATGCTGGCCGCTTCAACGATCGGCGATCTCGATCCATCGTCCGCTCCGGCCGGACTCGATCACCGCCTCCACTACCCGGTGCGCGTGGGCAGCCTCTTCGAAGCTCGGCGAGGGTGTGCGCTCGTGCTTGATCGCTTCGAGCATGTCGTGAAACATCCAGCCCATCGACACCATGTACGACGGAGCATTCTGTTTCGAGAACCCCGTTCCCGGCACCGCGAAATAGTGCTCCGGGGTTTCGAGCCATTCGCCCGCGGCCGTACCGAACTCGAACGGCTCCGGCTTGCCCGCATAGAGACGCGATGAAATGCCATCGCCGAACGTAGGATCGACGTAGAGCAGGCGTCCTTTCGTTCCCCACAATTCGGCACGAATGCCGGGGCCGTCGGCGACTGCCCAGCTTGTCTGGATCGTGCCCAACGCGCCGTTTTCCATGCGCAACACGCCGCAGCCGAGATCGGCGGTGTCTGGCGCGTACGTGCTACCGTCCGGCAAACGCCATTGCTTGATGCCCGTCGTGTCCGACCCGGTCGCCGCCTTCACCCGGCCGAGCAATGGCATCAGAAACAGGACCATGTGGCTGCCGAAATTGCGCCATGCGCTGCCGCCGCTTGTGGATTCGGCTAACCACTTGTACGGCGACACGCCGCCGCCAGGATAGGAGGCATGGGGATAAATGAAACCGTCGTGGTTACGCAATGGCTGAAGAAGCTGAAAATTGAAACCGAGTGGCTCGCCAAGGAAGCCCTCTGAAACAAGCTTCAGCATGTGCATCGCCGCGGGCACCCAGCGGAACTGCGCGTCGACCACACCGACCAGCCCTTTTTTCGCGGCCAGTTCGCTCTGCGCGAACGCATGTTCCGTATCGACCGCGAACGGCAGCGCGTCATAGACGTGCTTGCCCGCGTTGAGCGCGGCCATCACCATGTCATAGCGATACGAAGGCCGGCTGCCGACATCGATGATGTCGAGAGTGGAATCGGCGACGAGATCCGCGACGTCCCAATAGGCGCGCGGCACGCCGAAGGCTTTCGCCGCTGCTTCGGCGGTCTCGCGGTGCGCGGTGCAGACTGCCGCCACCTCCACATCCGGCAACAGCCGCCAGGCGCTGCCATGCACTTTCAGGCTCCAGTTGGCGCCGATGATGCCGATTTTGCGTGTCACGATCGTTTCTCCATGTCTCGTTGCTCCCTGTCGTTGGTCAAAGGCCTGTCGGGTCCAGCCGCCGCTTTGCCTCGGCGCGATAGGCGCTGATGATCGATTCGAACTCTCCCCAAACGCTTTGCGGCTGGTCGAAGTGCGTCGTGTCATCGATTTCGGCCAGATGTCGCTCGATGTCTTCCGGCGTAGGAGGGCGGCCGTGCTGGCTCAACCACCCATCGGCCTCGCCGACGAAAACGCGTGCGAACCGCCCGCCCGTAGCCGTATACAGCGCGCGATTGGCCTTGCACCGTTCACTTGCCAGCCATATCGCCATCGGCACGACAAATTCGTTGCGGATGCCCGCCGCGACCAGTGCGAAATCTTCCGGCATACCGTCATGGAAATCGGCAGGCCATTCATCGCTGCCCTGACCGAGCCGGCTGGCGCCGCACGGCAGCAACGCGTTGACCTGAATGCCGTACTTCTCGCCTTCCGCGCCGATACTGTTCATCAGCCCCACCAAACCCGCTTTTGCGGCACCGTAGTTGGCTTGCCACACGGAACCAAACATCGCGGATGCGGAACTGGTCAGGACGATTCGCCCATATTTCGCGGCCTGCATCGCGCGCCACGCTGGCTGGCCCACATAAAATGCGGCCATCAGGTGAACGTCCATGATCGAGCGAATCTGCTCGTCGGTGAGTTCCTCAAATGGCGCGTTGCGTAGAAATCCGGCGTTGTGAATGAGGACATCGACCCTGCCGAATGCATTCAGCGCGGCGTCCACGATTGCAGTTCCACCGGCTCTCGTCGCGCAACTTTCATGGCAGGCGATCGCTTTGCCACCTGCGGTTTCGATTTCTTCGACGACACCCAGAGCCGAGCTCCGGGCACCGATGTCCGACAGCACGTTGCCGCGCGGATCGGTTCCCAGATCGTTCACGACGACGGCGGCGCCACGCGCCGCCAACGCCTTCGCATAGTCGCGGCCCAATCCGCTTCCCGCGCCAGTCACGATCGCAACGCGGCCGTCGAAGCGGATTGTCGAATCCGCATCCGACACGCCCTGCGCGTTCATGCCGGCGCTCCGACATCGACGCGCAGTCGCTGCAGCTTCATGCTCTTGATATGCCACTTGCCGTCGATCTTCTCGTAGGTCTCGACATAGTGGCCGTAGCCGTGGAGCGTGCGATTCGGATATCCCGAGTCCGCTTCCCAGCGCAACATGTCTTCCATCGCCCAGATGCCGCTCGCCGTCGTGCCCGACGTGATTTCGATTTCCGGACAATGGCCGTGATGAACACTCACGCATTCCGCAAGAGGAACACTGACTGCCTGTTCGATCTTTTCCCTGCCGACGAGAATGCATCCGGGCACGTCATCGCTGATATCGAACCGGGCATCAGGCGCGAACACGGATTTGAATCCGTCCCAGTTCTTTGTGTCGATGCAACGGAAATAGCGCGCTTTGAGTTGCTTGATCTCCTCGATTGCAACGAGCTTTTCGATGTCGGTCACTCGGGTTCCTCCATTGATCGACGCGGTCGCATCGGAGTCTTTATCGAAACCCGCTATCGCGTGTTCCGCTGATTGCCTTGATGTTCTTGATCAACAATAGCACCGCCAGTACCATTATTCAATACATGAGATTGCGACACGCTTCGGTCGCGCACATCACCAAACGAAAGGACAAGGCGAATGGGTATTCTGGATCGCAGAGGCGCACTTGAAGGTCGCAGAGCGGTGTTGATTGGCGGCGCCGCAGGAATTGGAAAAGCGGTCGCCCTGGCACTAGGCGAGGCCGGCGTCGATCTCGCTTTGTGCGACATCGATGACGAAGGCATTGCGGACACATCGGCGCAATTGCGAGCGCTCGGCCGCCGCGTGTTCGGCATGCACGCGGATGCCACACAGCCAGAGCAGCTCGCGCAGTTCTATGATGCGACTGCGGGCTTCTTCGATGCGATCGATCTACTCGTGAACGTGGTTGGCGGCACTCGTATGCAGCCCTTCATGGAACGCACGCAGCGCGATTGCGCGGACGACATTCAGCGCAACTTCGGCTACGTGATTGAATCCATGCGTCACGCAGTGCCGCTGTTGCAGCGCGGCGGCCGTGGCGGCTCGATCGTGAACTTTACGACCATCGAAGCGCATCGCGGCGCCGGCGGCTTCGCAGTCTACGCTGGCGCGAAGGCCGCAACGACCCACTTCTCGAAGGCAATGGCCTGGGAGCTCGGGCCGCTCGGAATCCGCGTGAACCTGATTGCGCCCGACACGACGCCCAGCGCGGGCAATGCCGCGGCTATTCCCGAACCCTGGCGCTCGCTCAACGCCGATGCCCCGCCCGAGTGGTGGGCGAAGGCCTTCGAGATGTACATCCCGTTGCAAGCTCCTCCGAGTGCGGACGATCTGGCGAATGCCGTATTGTTCCTCGCGTCTGATCTTGCGAAATCGGTCACGGGTCAGGTGCTGCATGTGGATGGAGGCGCCGCGGCCGCCCTCGGCATGTTGCGCTGGCCATACGACGATGGCGCAACGCTCCCCGTTCCGATGGGCGGCACCTTGCGCAAACTGTTTGGCTAATGCCGTAACGAAAATCGCGACTACTTCCGATCCATTGCGCGCGGAAGTATGCCGTCGAGGAACAGCGTAAGCGCGAGCTCTAGCGCGGCATGCCGCTCTTTATCGCGAAGCGGCTCGCCAAGGAAGCTGGCGAGGCCGCCACTCGTCAGCGCGCCAAAGCACGCGGCCGCCGCGCGCGGATCGGAGACCACGATCTTTCCGTTGATTGCCAACGCAGTGAGATAGTCAGCGATCGGAGCCAACGCCCTGTCTTGCTGATCGACGACGTCTTCGAGCATCTCGTTCAGTTCTTCTCGCGCCTCGCTTACCGCCCTCCACATCGCGCGTATGCTCGGGTCCGCATGGTAGGACTGGATGATTTCCCCATAGTCGCGCAGCACGGAGCGCGGCGAACGACGTGCGTCGGTGGACACGTTGGTGAGCGGATCGAGCAGCAGCGGAACGCCGCGCTCCATCGCCGCGCGCAGCAGGCCCGCCTTGCTTCCATAGCGCCGGTAGATCGTAGACTTGCTCGCGCCAAACGATGCCGCAATGCCGTCCATCGTCGCGGCTCGATAGCCGACGGCCATGAACTGTTCCAGCGTATGGTCGAGCAGTTCGTCCTGGCGCCTCTCTGCATCGGCCTTGAATGGGCGACCCCGTTTTGCGCGTGGTAAAGCCTCCCCCTTACGCGCGGCTCGCGACCTTTTCTCTGCGCTCATGACTTGTCGATAGATGATGCGTATGGTTCGCCGGTATTGGAACCACTTCGCGTCAGATTGTAGCCTGGGGGTCGCAACCGCCTGAGCCTCGTGACGGGCTGCTGCTCGCTCTATCGTCGCCGCGCTGGTCGTCTAGGTCATCAGTCTGTTCAACCGGCTCGACGCCGCCACCGCGTCGTCGATGATCTCATCGAAAATTGCCTCGACCTTGCGGACCGCGTCAGCAAAGACCGCGGCGTGCCCGTAGTCGATCATGCCTTTGCGTGTGTCGCCAGTCACGTAAGCCTCGTGCGCGAGCGCGCCCATCACGTGCGGACGGAACCGCTCGAACTCGCTTACCTGCGCACGATCCAGTTCCATGACCGCCTCGGCGCTCTCGTTGCGCAGCACGCGGTGGTGATCGCGAATCGCAGACTTGACCACGACGCTTTCGCTGCCGTCGCCCGCCACGACCTTCGCTTTGACCTCGGGATGAATCCATAGCTCCTCGGCGACCATCATGCGAGTACCCATCAGGACCGCGTCGGCGCCCATCGCGAGCACCCCTGCAAGCTGCCGCCCGGTGCCGATGCCGCCGCCGATCACGACCGGCAAGCCGATTTCCCGCGGCGCCTGCGCGGCCTGCACGATGCTGCCGATCTGGTAGACGCCTGGATGACCGCCGCATTCATTACCGACGACGATCACGCCGTCGACGCCCATCCGCGCCGCCGTATGTGCATAGCGCACGGCGGGCACCTTGTGCAAAACCTTGATGCCCGCCTCCTTGAGCAGCGGCACGACCGCTTCCGGGCTCGCACCGGCCGTCTCCACGCAGGCAACCTTCTCTTCGATCAGAATGCGGATCTGTTGCTTGACCCGCTCCACGCCACCCGCTTGCCGCGATATGTACAGATTGACGCCGAAGTTCCTGGCACCGGTGAGCTCACGGCAGGTGCGCAACTCATTGCGGAATTCGTCGGAATCGGGAAAGCCCGCGCCGACAATGAAGCCCATGCCGCCTGCGTTGACCACCGCCGCGACATACCGTGCGTCGGATACGCGCGGCCCGAGACCGCCGCAAAGAATCGGGTGGCGAATACCGAGCAGATCGGTGATTCGCGTGCTGAACGTGTGGGGGCGCACGATGCCATTTCCTCCCGCACGTCAGCGAAACGAAATCGTGTGGCCGCCATCCACCGCGATCGTCTGGCCGTTGATATAACCGCCCGAAGGCGAAGCGAGCATCACGGCGAGCCCGGCGATCTCCTCGACCTCGCCGAAGCGCTGCGACGGATTGCGGCCACGGTACCATTCGACCATCGCCGCGTCCTCCCATTGCGATCGCGCCATCTCGGTCTTGAACGTTCCGGGCGCGATGCAATTGGCGGTGACGCCCTTTGCTGCGAATTCCATCGCGAGGTTTCTCACGAGCTGCATGTCGGCGGCTTTGGTGAGCCCGTAAGTTCCCGTCGCGGCATCACCGAACAATCCGACCACGGATGCCACCGAAATGAAGCGGCCATAGCCACGCTCGATCATGCCGGGCACGGTCAATTGCGCGAGCCAGATATTGCTCTGAACGTTGACCTGCATGAACTTGTTGAACGTTTCGTCTTGCAGATCCAGGGTGGATCCGATCCACGGATGAATCGCCGCATTGGCCATCACGATATCGACTCGGCCCCACTCGCCGTTCGCCGCGGCCACTAGTTCTTGCAGTTCGGCTTTACGGCCGATATTGCACGCGAACGGCATGGCCACGCGGCTGCCGATCTTATCGTTGATGGTTTGCGCCGCAGTTTCGCAGGCGTCGGCGTTCCGGCCGGAAATGACGACTTTCGCGCCGTGCTCCGCCATGCCGAGGGCGCTGGCGTAACCGATGCCGCGACTCGATCCGGTGACGATCGCGACCTTGTCGGTGAGGTCGAATAGTGATGAGCGCATTGGTACTCCACGAAATGAGCGGAGGGATGAACACGAGACTCGGCGAGCGGAATTAGCCTTGCTTGCGTTTCTGCTGAGCGATGAAAGACGACGCGATCTGATGATGCTCGTTGCTGAGCGTCGCCGCCAACTGCCGCGCAAGCGTCGTGTCGAGCATCTGCGCCGCGCTGCGATGAAGATGCAGGTTCATCAGCTTCTTGGTTTCGCGCAGCGCATTGCGCGGTTGCTTGAGCAGTTTTTCAGCAAGCGCCAAGGCCTCGTTCATCAGCTTTTCAGGTTCGACGACACGATTGGCAAGACCGAATTCGACCGCCTGCTGCGGTGTGATGCGCTCGCCGGTGAAGATCAGTTCTTTCGCTCGCAACAGACTGGTGTAGAGCGGCCACGCCACGGAGATCCCATCACCGACGACCAGACCGATGTTGATATGCGGTTCCGCGAGAAACGACTTCTCCGACATCAGAACGATGTCGCACAAGGTCGCCATTGTCGCGCCCCAGCCGACGGCCGGCCCGTTGACCGCAGCGATCAGCGGAATCGGCACGTCGATGAAGCCGTGTATCGTTCGACGCGCGTTCTCCTGGACCTGCGCGGCGAACTCGGGGTCGTCGAGCGTCTTGACAAAGTGATTCATGTTTCCGCCAGCGCTGAAAGCTCGTCCCGCACCGGTGAGAATGCCGACACACGCGTCGGGGTCCGAGGCTAGCGCAGCAAAAAGCTTGGGATAGCTGAACAGCATCTCCGTGGTCGACGCGTTCAGATCGTCTGGCCGATTGAGCGTGATGATGCGCAGGCCGCCGGCGGCTGTCACCTGAATATCGTCTGGAAGATCGTAGAGATTTGCCATGCGGGTACATACGTCCCTTGAGTTAAGCGCTTTGGTTGGGCAGCCGGTTATTTCCCCGCCTGCCACGCCATGCCGCCATTCTTTTTTCTTTGCGCCAATGCAGCCTTCTCGATTCGCAAGGCCTCTTCCAGTGAAGTTAGCGCACCCTGATCGATCACACGCTTGACCGTCGCGACGAGATCGGGCCGGCGGCTCGCGATCGTCTTCGCGAGTGAGCTTGCCCGCTCCATCAGTTGACCGTGGCCGACCACCTCGTTGACGAGGCCAATGCGCAACGCCGTGGCCGCGTCAATCGGGTCACTGGTAAAGCTGATCTGCTTTGCCCACCTCGGACCCACGATATATGGCAATCTCGCAGTCATGCCGCCGCCAGCGAGCGCGCCGATTTTCGTATGCGTATCGGCAAAGCGCGCGCGCTCTGACGCGATGATGAAATCGCATCCCATCGCAAGTTCCAGACCGCCAGTAACGGCAGCGCCGTTGACCGCCGCGATCACCGGCTTGGTGATGCGCGGCCACATATCGATCATTTCCGCGACCCACGAGCGCGGCGCATCGGGCGCCGAGAACTCGTTCAGATCGAGCCCCGCGCAAAAGGCCGGATCTGCGCCGGTCACGATCAGCACACGCAGGCTTTCGTCCGCTTCGAAGCGGTTCAACGCGCCGACGAGTGCTTCGGTCAATGCAAGGTTCAGCGCGTTGCGAGCCTCGGGCCGATTCAGTGTCAGCGTAAGAACGGCGTCTTCTCGAGTCACGCCGAGCAAATCGGTTACTTTCGCGTCCATCGCAATTCCTCGATAGGGTTCACGCCAGCGCAGCCAATACCTCGCACTGAATCTGCCGTGCGTAACGATTCAGGTGATAGTCCATGTTGCCGAACAACGCGTCGAGTACCAGATGGCGGCGATAGTGATGGCCCACCTTGTATTCGTTCGTAATGCCGTAACCGCCGTGCAACTGGATGCCTTGCTGCGTCACGAACTTCGCGCTGCGAGTGGTCTGCGCCTTGCAGCCTGAAACCTCGACGCTTCTATTTGGCCCGTTCTCGCTGAGCGCGAGCAATGCGCGATGCAGTGTTGCTCGCGCCTGCATCGCTTCGATCGCCATGTCGGCCATCCGGTGTTGCAGCGCCTGGAAGCTGCCGATCGCGACGCCGAACTGCTTGCGGGTCTTCAAATATTCCGAAGCGAGTTCGATGGCATCCTCCATATCGCCTACGAGTTCCGCACAGATCGCGACGATCGTTTCGTCGACGGCGGCCTGCAGCCCTTCGAAGGCATTGCCCGCTTCGCCTAAGACATCGGATTGCGCCACCACGACGCCTTCGAGCAGCAAGTCGGCCGATGGCGTGCCGTCGAGCAACGCGCAGGTCTTGAGCGTTACACCTGCCTGCTTCGGATCGACGACGAAAATACCGATGCCATCCTTGTCGCCGGCCGCACCGGCCGTGCGTGCGACGACGAGGAGGCGATCGGCGACAGGTGCGCCCACCACGAGCGTCTTGTAGCCATCCAGCCTCCACGTCCCGTCGGTGGTCTTCGTGGCGGTGGCCGTCACATAGTGCACCTGGCCTCGCGCCTCGCGTTCGCTGTGCGCGACCGCACAAACAGCCTCCCCCGAGACGATCTCGGCAAGCAGCGTCTCGCGCTGCCCTTCGCGCCCACAGCGAGTCACCAACGACGCGGGAAACACACCGCACATCGCATACGGTTCCAACACCAGCGCGCGGCCCATCTGCTCGGCCACAATGGCGCTTTCGACGGGCGAGAAACCGAGCCCGCCCATTTCCTCCGGAACGGCGATACCGAGCCAGCCCATTTCGCCGAGCGTGCGCCACGTGTCGCGCGAAAAGCCTCCTTCTTTCGAGGCCAGATTGCGGCGATGTTCGAACGTATAGCTCTTTTGCACAAAGCGCTGCGCGCTTTCCAGCAGCATCCGCTGTTCGTCGCTCAACTCAAAATCCATGCTGCACCCTCTTTCTGCCGGCAATTGATGCGATTCCCCCCAACGGGAATCGACGGATGTTCGTGGATCGACTCGAGCTCACAGGTCGAACATCGCCTTGGCGATGATGTTTCGCTGAATTTCGGCCGTTCCGCCATAGATCGTGCAAGCACGTCGATAGAAAACCTCTGCCGCGAGGCCCGGCGCGTACTCGGGCCCGATAAACGACGAGTCGCGCAGCGCTCGCTCTTCGTTCGGATCAGGATAGAACACGGCACCGTAGTCGCCGATCACCTCGAGCAGCATCTCAGTCAGCTTTTGATGGAGCTCCGAGCCTCGCACCTTTAGCATGGAGCCGATTGCCATTCCGCCGCTGCGCTCGTCGATCCCTTGATGCAGGATCTTCTGCACCGCCATGTCGATGGCGCGAACCTCCAGCTCATACTGCGCAAGACGTGCCGCAAACGTCGGGTCCTGGATCAACGGCTTGCCGGCCGCGTGCTCGCGCGACGCGTAGTGCCGGATCTTGCGCAGATAGCGCTTGAGCGCCGGGGCCTCGGCGCCGAGGAACGCGCGCTCGTTGAAGAGCAGAAATTTCGTATACCCCCAGCCCTTGTTCACTTCGCCGATCAGGTTTTCGGCGGGCACACGCACGTTGTCGTAGAACACTTCGGCAAGGTGGTTGCAGCCGTCGAGCGAGCCGATCGGTCGCACGGTAACACCCGGCGACGTCATGTCGAGCAGCAAAAAGGAAATGCCTTTTTGCGGCTTCGCTTCGGTATCCGTGCGCACCAGCACGAAATTCCATTGGCCAGAGGTGCCAAAGCTGGTCCAGATCTTCTGCCCGTTGACGATGTAATGGTCTCCATCGCGAACCGCCGTCGTACGCAGCGACGCGAGATCGGAGCCCGAGCCCGGCTCCGAAAAGCCTTGTACCCAGAACACTTCCCCGCGTTGAATCGGCGGCAGAAAGCGGCGCTTCTGCTCTTCATTGCCGAACTCGCAAATCACCGGGCCAACTAGCGACACACCCGCCTGGTTCTGCGCCGGCGCCCCCGCCAGATAGCACTCTTCTTCGAATATGTAGCGCTGCATCGCGCTCCAGCCTGTGCCGCCGTCGGCAACCGGCCAATGCGGCACCGACCATCCGCGCGTCTCATGCAGAATGCGGGTCCAGCGCTGCGAATCGTCGTCGCCTGCGAGAAACCCCTGCTGCCCGCGAAAGGCCATATCCGCCGGCAGATGCTGCTTGAGAAACGCCCGAACTTCTGCACGGAACGCCATGTCCGCGGGGTCTACGCGAAAATCCATTGTTTAGCTTCCAGCGTTTTCAGTACGTTGAACTCGATCTGCATCCGCTGCCGCGGCAGCGTTACCGACCAGGGTGCGCGGCGTGGGCGGCACGCAATAGAGCTCGTCCACGACGCCACGACGCCGCTCGAGCACATTGCGTTGGCTGATTGCGCTCTTCGCGCTCAATTCGCCGTTATCGAGCGTCGGCTGCTCGCTTTCGAGCACGATGCGGACAATGCGGGCCGAGCTACCGCCAGCACGCGCGGCGAGCTTGTCGAGCCCCGCCTGGAAGAAGGCGCGCACGCCGCGGCTGTTGATGATCTGGTCGACGTCCGGCATCGGATCGTGAAGGTCGTCGCAAAGCGCACGGCACGCTTCGATGTCGGGGAAGACGAGCGCGCTCAGGTATTCGCGGTCGTGCCCGGCGATCACGATGTCGCGCGCATACGGGCCAAACACGTTCAGCGCGTACAGTCGCAACTCCGCGACGTTGACCCATGTACCCGTGGATAGCTTGAAGTTCTCCGCGATGCGTCCGTCGAAACGCAGTCCAAGTTCCAGACGCTGCGGGTCGATGAAGGTTGCGGCGTCACCCGAGCGGAAATAGCCCTCGTCGTCGAACGCGGCGGCGGTGCGGTCGGGATCTTTCCAGTAGCCGGGCGTCACACAGTCGCCGAAAAAGCGGATTTCCAGCTTCTCGTCCACCGGAGCCACTTTCACTTTGACGCCGGGCACGGGCAAGCCCGCAATCGCCTCGCGTCGCGGATCCCAGGCTGCCGACATTGGCGTCGGGCCCGCTTCCGTGCCGCCGATGCCCGACATGATAAGAACACGCTGGCCGATGGTTCGCACCGCGAGCTCGTCGAGTTGCGCCCAGATGTGCTTCGGCAGGCTAGCGCCGCCGTAGTAGATGAGCGCGAGCTTGCTGAAGAATTTTTTGCGCAGCGCGTCGTCCGCCTTCAGATGCGGAATCAGCGAGGCCAGCCCTTGGGGCGTATTGAGGTAGACGACCGGTGCGATTTCGCGCAACGCCTGCACCGTCGGACCAATTTCCTCCGGCGTCGGCTTGCCTGGGTCCAGGTAGTACGTACCCCCGCCATACAGCACCATGCCGAAGTTGTGCGTGCCGCCAAAGGTGTGATGCCACGGCAGCCAGTCGACGAGATCCGGTGGCCCATCCTGAAGAAACGCGAACACCTGGGCGACTTGCTGTCGATTGCTGCACAACATGCGCTGCGGGTAGATGACGCCTTTCGGTGCGCCCGTCGTTCCCGAAGTAAACATGATCTTGCCCACCGTATCCGGGCCGACCGCGTTGAACGCTTTTTCGACGTCGGCCGTAACCGGCGTCTTCAGCCAATCGGCGACACGCGAACCGGCACGCCCCTCCGGCAACGGACCGACGACGACACATTCGACGTCGCCGAACACCTCGCGCAATGCACGGCCATATTGCGCGCCGTCATCAGCGAAGACGAGGCCGGGCGTGCATACGGCAGCGAGTTGCCTGAGCTTCGAAAAGTCCTGCGACAAGAGCGAGTATGCAGGCGTCACCGGAATATAGGGAACCCCGACGTGCAATGCGGCGAGCGCGAACAGCGCGTGTTCGAAGCTCCGATCCGAAAGAATCATCAACGGACGGGACGGCGACAAGCCTCGGTCGAGCAACGCCTGCCCCAGCGCACGCGCGCCGTCGAACGCCTGCCGATAGGTCAGGGACTCCCATGACTTGCCGTCCGGCGTCCGCCGCGCAAGCAGCGCACGCTCGGGTGTGACACTCGCCCAGTGTTCGAGCCGCTCCGTCAAGCGGACGGGATACGGTTCGAGCGGTTCCTTCAGTTCATACATCACGCTTCCATCGGGCCTTCGCTCGACGATCGCGTCCATGCTGCCGAGGCGGACCGGGCGAAACGGCACATCCATCAGGGCATCGTGCGAAGCCGTACCTGCATCCATCTGAATCGTCCTGTTGTTATCTGGCAAGTCATGTCCCGCGCGCGCTCGCATCGCCATCCGATACACGCAAAATCTCGCGGATCAAGACAAACCAATAATTGAACGTCGATCATCATGTTGAACCAGCATAGCGCGAAATCGAACCCGCGTCTATCCGTTGTCACCCACAAGGAAGCCGGATATCCAACCCGCGATCCGGCGCGAATGAAGCACGAAATGCTCGGCACCATCTCATCCTTGCGCACTGCACAATTGCGTGGACACGAAAGCGAAAATGCGCTACTTTTCGAACGGCATTCATATTGTTAAACACGAACCGGATCGTAACCGATTCTCGGGACCAAGGAGCCATCATGTCGGATGAGGTCGTCGTCACCGCTGCCGTTCGCACCGCTATTGGAGATTTTGGTGGCGCGCTATCGAGCGTTCCGCCCACGACGCTCGGCGCAACCGTCGTTCGCGCGCTGCTCGAGCGTACGAATCTGCCGGGTGAAGATGTGGGTCATGTGGTGTTCGGCAACGTGATCCATACCGAGCCTCGCGACATGTATCTCGCGCGCGTCGCCGCGATGGAAGGCGGCGTCAGCGCCGAAGCACCGGCGCTGACGCTCAACAGGCTGTGCGGCTCCGGCCTCCAGGCAATCATCTCCGCCGCCCAGGCCATCGCGCACGGCGACACCGAAATTGCGATCGGCGCAGGTGCGGAAAGCATGTCGCGCGCAGCCTACGTGGCCACCGGCGCGCGTTGGGGTTCGCGCATGGGCGACATCCGTCTGATCGACATGATGGTCGGCGCGTTGACTGATCCGTTCAGTGCTTGCCATATGGGCGTAACCGCAGAGAACGTCGCGAAGAAGTACGGCATCACGCGCGACGATCAGGACTCGCTCGCCGTCGAATCGCACCGCCGCGCTGCGCAAGCCATTCACGACGGCAACTTCCGCGAGCAGATCGTGCCGGTCGCCCTGCGTACGAAAAAAGGCGAAATCGCTTTCGATACCGATGAGCATGTGCGGTCGGGCACGACCCTCGCCGATCTCGCCAAATTGCGCCCGGCGTTCCAGAAAGACGGTACGGTCACGCCCGGCAATGCGTCCGGTCTCAATGACGGCGCCGCAGCTGTCCTGCTGATGGCCCGCCGCACCGCCGAACAACGCGGCCTTCGTCCTCTTGCGCGACTGGTCTCTTGGGCTCACGCGGGCGTCGACCCGCAATTCATGGGCATTGGTCCGGTGCCTGCAACACGGAAGGCGCTGCAGCGCGCGGGTTTGACCGTCGCCGACCTTGATGTGATCGAAGCGAACGAGGCTTTCGCCGCGCAAGCTTGCGCGGTGGCGAAGCAACTGGAATTCGACAGCGCCAAGGTCAACCCGAACGGGTCGGGTATTTCGCTCGGTCATCCGATTGGCGCGACCGGCGCCGTCATTGCGGTCAAAGCCATTCACGAGTTGCATCGTTGCGGCGGCCGCTATGCGCTCGTGACGATGTGCATCGGCGGGGGCCAAGGCATCGCGGCCATCTTCGAGCGCATTTAAGGCTTTTCGCAGCGTTATCCGTTCAACCAGAGGGAGAGACGTGGTACGTCCCGAACAACTGCTTCACCCGCAACGACAGCCGGCGGCGCCACGCCCCGCTGCGACGATGCTCCTGGTCCGCGACGCGCTGTACGAAGGTTCGCCAACCATCGAAGTGCTGATGACACGACGGTCGGCGCAGGCGAGCTTCGCGCCGGGCGCGTTCGTCTTTCCCGGCGGAGCGATCGACTCCTCCGATGCACGAATCGCCGGCAGCGCACGACGGCGCGCCACGCAAGACGATACGCAGGCGGTTCAGGCCGTGGCTGCCATTCGGGAAACATTCGAAGAACTCGGCGTGCTGCTGGCATGGCGACACGACGGTGTGCTCGTCGACGACCACGACATTGCGAAGCTCGAGCGGGCAACAGCGATCGAGGACCATTGCTCGCAGCATGGGCTCACGCTCGCTGCGGATTGCGTTTATCCGCTTGCTCATTGGATCACCGACCGTGATCTGCCGCGGCGCTTTGACGTCCGGTTTTTCGTGGCGCGCATGCCGGTCGATCAAACCGCGGTCGCGGACGGCGCCGAGCAGTTCGAACCCTTGTGGGTCCGCCCCGACGAGGCGCTGGCACGCCATGCCGCTGGCGACTTCGCGATGATCTTTCCAACGGTGCGCACGCTCGAGCGCCTTCGCTCGTTCGACTCGGTTGATGCACTGCTCGCCGCGTGTAGGGTGGAAAAGTCACTCTGGAGCAGTTGTCCGCGTGGTGGGATGAAATCAGGCAGTGTCATGCGGTGCATGGAAGGCGATGCCCCATACGGCGAACTGCGCCTCGTGTGCCCCGATGGCCAGGTGCTCCACTGTCTCGATTGGCGATCCACAGAAGCGATCCCACTCCTGCGAAACGTGATGCGATTGACCGCGACGAACGGCGGGTTGATGACCGGTCCAGGCACGAATAGCTACATCGTCGGCACGGCGACGACTGGCTTCGTCGTCGTCGATCCGGGACCAGGCGACCAGGCGCACCTTCAACGCATCTTCTCGGCAACGGGCGGCGACATTCGCATGATCGTCTGCACGCACTCCCACGTGGACCATGCGCCCGGAGCGAGGCCGCTGCAGTCCATGTGCCCGCACAAGCCACCCATCCTCGGCGTGCCGTCCGGACCTGCCGCCAAGGCAAGCAATCACTTCGTCCCCGACCGTGAATTGCTCGACGGCGAGGTGCTCACGCTTGCGCATGACGGACAGACGCATCGATTGCTGGTGGTCTCGACGCCCGGGCACGCAAGCAACCACGTGTGCCTGGTCCTTCTGGAGGACGGACTGCTATTCAGCGGCGATCACATTCTGAATGGCAGCACGACCATCATCGATCCTCCGGACGGCAATATGACGGCGTACCTTGCGTCACTAGACCGACTCGACGCGATCTGTACCGAACGTGAGATCGAATTTATTCTCCCCGCACACGGGTACGTGCTCGACCGTGCGCGTGACCAGATCGCGCGCCTCAAGGCACACCGGTTCGCCCGGGAAGCCAAGATCGCCGACGCGGTCAAGGCGCTGCCGAGCGGTTCGATCGACGATTGGCTGCGGCTTGCTTACACCGATGTTCCCAAAAGACTGTGGCCAGCCGCTTCCCGGTCGCTGCTGGCTCATCTGGAGCGGCTCGACGAACACCGTCATCTGACCGCGCGCGCGTGCTTGCGCTCGTAATGCCTGTATCGGCTGTCCACTCCCCCCTGAATCTCATGCGCGGGCAGCCGCATTCGATTGCCGTCTTCTTTCGACTTCAGCTCTCTGCTGCGAGCGCGGTCAGCCGGCCATGAATGAGTGCGCGCGCCTCCATGACCATCCGATTCACGAGTTCCGCACAGGTGGGAATATCTTCGATAAGCCCGATTGCCAGACCGGCCGGGAACGTTCCATCTTCCGTATCGCCCGTCTCGTACATACGCTTGCCGCGCTCCCCGCTGACGAGCGGCTTGAGATCCGCAAACGTCGCACCCTCTTTATGCTCCAGTTCCAGCACTCGCTCCGCTACCGAATTCCTGAAGATACGCGACGTGTTCTTCAGCGTGCGGAAGATCAATGCCGTATTGCGCTCATCATGCTCTACGAGCTTGCGCTTGACGTTCTCGTGAATCGGCGCCTCCCGGGTTGCCATGAAACGCGTTCCCATGTTGATCCCATCCGCGCCGAGCGCGAGTGCGGCGACCATGCCGCGCGCATCGGCGATGCCACCCGAGGCAATCATCGGGATGCGCAGCTTCGCGGCCGCGGCCGGCAACAGGACCAGATTCGGCACGTCGTCCTCACCGGGATGGCCGGCGCATTCGAATCCGTCCACGCTCACGGCGTCGCACCCCAACGCCTCGGCTTTCAGCGCGTGACGCACCGACGTGCACTTGTGGATCACCTTGATTCGCGCAGCCTTGAATGACGGCATATATGACTCGGGATTGCGTCCCGCCGTCTCGACGATCTGCACACCGCTCTCCACGACCGCTTGCACGTACTCGTCGTACGGCACCGGCTTGATCGTCGGCAGGATTGTCAGGTTCACGGCGAATGGCCGATCCGTCATCGAGTGAACGCGAGCTATCTCGTTGCGCAGTGCCTCCGGTGTGGGCTGAGTGAGGGCGGTGATGGTGCCGAGCGCACCGGCGTTCGAGACAGCAGCGGCCAATTCCGCGCGGCCCACCCACATCATGCCCCCTTGAACAATCGGGTATCGAATCCCAAGCAACTCTGTAATGCGCGTTTTCATCTGCTGATTCCTGTGTAAGTGCATCCTGATTCGTCAACGTGCAGCGGTCGAGCGTCGCGTGTGAAATGCGTCATTCGTTTATATTTACGAACATCGTGCAATTATATACACTCCTCCATTGCCGATGCTCATATGCTGCACTCGCGGACACGCATGTGATTGCACGAGGCATGAACGATCAGGAGAATTGATGAACAAGCGAGACAACGAGATCAGCGCTGAGGAAGCGTCGGTTCTCCCGACCCTGGATCAAGCGGAAGAAGCCGTGCGTACACTCATCCGATGGGCAGGCGACAACCCCGAAAGGGAAGGCCTCATTCAAACACCCGCACGCGTCGCGCGCGCATACCGCGAGTTCTTCTCGGGCTACGAATCCGATCCAATGCAGATCCTGGCAACCACGTTTTCCGAAGTGGATGGCTATGACGAGATGGTGGTGCTAAAGGACATTCGCTTCGAAAGCTACTGCGAACATCATATGGTGCCCATCATCGGACGCGCGCACGTTGCCTACTTGCCCGAGCATCGCGTGATCGGCATTTCCAAACTCGCGCGCCTCGTCGATGTCTATGCCAAGCGCTTGCAGATTCAGGAGAAGATGACCGTTCAGATCGCCGACGCGTTGAACACCGTGCTGCAACCCAAGGGGGTCGCCGTCATTCTCGAAGCCGCACATCAGTGCATGAGCACGCGGGGCGTGCATAAGCCGGGCGCGTCGCTGGTGACGAGTCGAATGCTGGGCGCATTCCGTGACGATCCTTCCACGCGCCGCGAGTTTCTCTCGATTGTCGGTCACGGCGGGAATACGTCATTACCCAATAGCTAAAAGCCAACGTCGGCTTCCAGCCGGCGTTGGCTTTTTGGGGAAAATCGATTTGCGTATCCGCGGCGAGCGTCGTTACAGGCTTGCGTGCGGCCTCAAGCCTCGGCGGGTTGACGCGTCGTTAGAGGCCGTTCATAAGAAACGTCTTCACGATTTCTTGAACTAACGCCGTTACTCATCAGGATTTCGCGCCATGCAGCAGGTACTTCTGCAGGCGTCAGTTCGTTGATCGCTTCAGAGATGCAAACACGAGCGGCAATGGCCCACACACCATCACGCTTCTCGAAACGGTCGATATAGCGCCCCACCGCCAGCGTGTCCGGCTTGACGCGATTTTCTCCGAAGAAAAGCCAGTACGTTTCCGCGTGCGCCTCATTGCCCTGCAATTCGACGCTGTGATTGAACACCATATGGTGGTGAGACAACTGATGCTCGGTATGGTATCCAAAAGCCCAGTCGACGAATTCCTCTGCATTTCCAACGAATGCGCCGTGATCGTCGATCGCGCTCGGATGGTATGCCGACAGCGTCAACTCACGGTCCATGCGGTCGACCCCGCGACAATACCGGTGCACGCACTCGAGTATGTCGTGCTTGTCCAACAGCGCTTGCACGCGTGCGTTCAACTCTTCATTCATCGTTTTTACCGTTAGATGGTCATGGCGACAAAAAAGACGACCGCGCCAATCACGGCGCCAACGAAGCAATAGCCTTCGCCTGTCGACAAATCAGTTTCCTGCGCTCGCGCACGGCTCGCGATCGCGCATCCGATGATGCCCGCAAGTGCCGTCAAGCCAAGCACGGCAAACGTCATCACCACGCCGAACAGCGCGGACCGACCTAGTTCTTCCATGTGCAGGTCACGTTGCAGCAGCCAGACCGCTGCTGCCGAAATCGACAGAAGAATGAGCGGCAGCCATACTCTGCGCGCTTCTCGTGCGCTCTCGCGAGTCAGCGTTTTCATCGTGTCCGGCCCCCCATGCGCAGTTTGCCGAGAGTACCAGGCGCCATTGCTTCCAGCGCGCGCGTCACCCAATTCGGCTGTCTTGCGCGAGCCGATTCTTTCGACGAGGGAGCGCCGTTTTCAGCGCGCTGACGACGATAGTCGAACGTGTAGTCCGCAAGTGGACCTCGTAAATCGCTGTCGAGAAAGTACATCGCATGTCTCCGATCAGACTTATGCCTGGCGGGCGCTTGCATGGCGCCTCTAGATAGACATCCTAGGTCACGGAAAACTGTTATGCAACAAGTCGTTCAATTAATGGCGTCGGTGTTTTCACTAGCCGTGAAGGGATAGACCGAATCGCATGCGCGAGCGGCCCGTTGCACACATGGTCATGTGTGCAACGGAGGTCGGCAATGAGACGCGGACGGGCAATCAGGAGACCTGGAAGCCGCCATCGACAGCGAGAAGCTGTCCGGTGACATAGTCCGATGCCGGCGACGCGAAGAACAGCACCGCCCTCGCGATATCGGAGGCGACACCGATGCGACCGAGCGGCATGCGGCCAGGCTGCGTAATCGGCCCGTGGGCCTGATGAACCTTCGTCGATGCGGCCGCGCCCTCCGTTGCGACGCCGCCCGGCAGCACTGCGTTCACGCGAATTCCGTGTGGTGCGAATTCGAGAGCTGCGACCTTGGTGAGGTTGTTGACACCCGCCTTCGATGCGCCGTAGTCGCCGTTGTCGAAAATCACCGGCTGCAGCGAAGCCACCGACGAAATATTGATGATCGAACCGCCGTTTTTGGCACCCTGCATCCGCTTGATCGCTTCGCGCATGCACAGGAAGGTGCCGCGCAGGTTGACGCCGAGCACCTTGTCCCACTTCTCGGCCGACGTCTCGACGAATTGCGTCTTCGGATAGATACCCGCGTTGTTGACGAGAATATCGAGGCGCCCGAGCTTCGCCTGCACGGTTTCGTACATCGCGAGAATCGACGCTTCATTGCCGATGTCGACTTTGACC
Organism: Paraburkholderia sp. JPY419; assembly: GCF_050435705.1. Classification (NCBI taxonomy): domain Bacteria; kingdom Pseudomonadati; phylum Pseudomonadota; class Betaproteobacteria; order Burkholderiales; family Burkholderiaceae; genus Paraburkholderia; species Paraburkholderia sp. JPY419. Next base: position 1,268,099 of record NZ_JBNDKV010000001.1, read on the forward strand.
GCGATAGCCTTGCCTGACGCGCTTTCGATCTGTTTGACCGTCTGCTGCGCCGCTTCCTCGTTCAGATCGGCCGCGACCACCGCCGCGCCGGCCGACGCTAGCAGCAGGGCCGTCTCACGTCCGATGCCCGAACCTGCCCCTGTCACCACCGCTACTTTCTGATCGAGATTGAATAGACTCGCCACATTCGTGCTCACTGCTCCTCCTTTTGGCTCGCGTCGCGAGCAAGTTATTTTCTGAACGTCATTCGGAAAAATAAACGCCCCGTTTGTAGGTGTCAAGATAAACGAGGATCCGCATGACGGAAGGAGCAGCTACTGTGGGTATCACGTAGCCGTCGACGACGCGATTTCACGCATGATGTCGAGCATCGAACGATGGTAGGGCTTGTGTGGCCTATCCGCCCACACCAGCGACACTTCGGTTTCGCCCGAAGCTGGAACATCCTCGATGTCGATGTAGGCGACACCCTCCACGGGCAAGTACCGCGCCGAGTCCAGCATCAGGCCGACACCCAGTTCGTGAGCCACGAGATTGAGCATCGTATAAGGATGGCGCGCTTGCTGGGTCACGCGCGGCGACAGCCCCGCCTCGCGGCGCGCTGCCTCGAACGCGGCGAAGAGCGGCTGCGACATCTGCTGAGGGAACATGATGAGCGGATATCGCGCGAGATCCGCGATGCGAATCGAACGCTGCGTCGCCACCGGCCACTTCGCCGGAACCGCGGCGACCACACGCAGACGCTCGATAACCACGCTTTCCAAACCCGAGACGTCCGCGGCGCTGGTGGCCACCACGCCCAGGTCAATGCTGCCGTTTTTCACGCTGGCGACGGTCAAAGCACTGCCGCGCTCGATCAACCGGACGTCGACACCGGGCCATTGCTTGCGGAGCCCCTGAATGGCTAGCGGCATGATTCGAACCGCGCACATCGGCACGAACGCAACGCTCAAACTCGCCAGTTCGTCGGCGGCTTGCCGCACGCGCCGCTCGGCCAGCTCGGCTTGCGCGATCAGTGGCTTCGCTTCCGCGAGCAACGCGGCTCCGGCGGGCGTGAGCGAAACGCCTCGCGGTGTGCGTTCGAGCAGTTTGATACCAAGCTGCTCCTCCAGCCGCATGATCGACTGGCTGAGCGGCGGCTGCGCCATGCCCAGTCGCGCAGCCGCACGGCCAAAGTGCTGGGTCTCCGCAACCGCAACGAAATGTCTGAGATGCCGCAATTCCATGAGCTGATATGACTTTGATATCGGGTGTCGCCAGCATATCGCCTTTGTCCCGTTGCGGGGCACTGCGGACGAACCCTGGTCACATTGTTGAACGCGGGTCATGGTGAACGCGGGGGCCCCCCACGACATATCGGGTGCTCCCCAGCTTGACGTCAAGCATCGATCCACATACATTTTCGAATGTCGTTCCACAATACGAATAATAATCAAAAGGCAGCTCAGGTGAGCTTGGACAGATATGGGGCAACAGGACAATACGAATCGCGATTACGAGCTACAGGACCATGAGCTGATGGTCTGCTGCGTAGGCGTGCAATCTCAGGTGGTCTATACGAACCCGGTTTATCAACGTGTCACGGGCTTTTCGCTGCAGGAACTCCAGGCTACGCAGGGAGCGGACCGCATACGCGACGTTCCCCAACCGGTACTGGCCGACCTCGGTGCGGCTGTTAGGCAGGGCAAGCCATGGAGCGGACTGATCAAGCTCGCTTGCAAGCGTGGCACCCTCGTGTGGTGCCGTTTGAACATGGCGCCACTCGTTTCGCACGGACGATACATCGGCTCCCTGATGGTTCTCAGCAAGCCGGTTCATGGTGAGATCGAGCAGACCGAAGCACTGTATCGACGTTTTCGCTCTGACCATGACGGAAAGCTCGGATGGGAGCAAGGGCGCATCGTGCGCCGCGGCATTTTTGGCAAGGCCGCCAACCGCATTCGCTCGGTTGGTCTGAAGCGCTACATCTGGGGCGTCCTCGGCGTGCTCGCCCTGGTGGACATACTCGGACTGGCGAGCTGCGCTGACGGTCTTTCCTCGTTCTCGTTCGGGAGCGAACTCGCCGCACTGATTCTGCTGACCTCCGCTGCGGGCGTGTTCCTGTCTCGCGTCATCGCCGCCCCGTTGCAGGAAGCCGCGCGAACTGCGATGAAGATTGCCGCGGGCGATCTGAGCGCCACGTGCCACAGCGTTCGAAGCGATGAAATCGGTGATGTGCTCCGAACGCTGAATCAGGTCAGTATCAACATGCGTGCCACCGTGCTCGACGTCCGTAATGGCGTAAAGACCATGCAACAGGCAACGAACGATATTGCCGCGGGCACGTTCGAGCTTTCCGGACGAACGGAAACGCAGGCCAGCAGTCTCGAAGAGACGGCTGCTTCGATGGAGCAGATCAACTCGACGGTGGGTCACAATGCCGACGCAGCCAGACAGGCGAGTAGTCTGGCCGCCCGCGCGAGCCAGGCGGCCGAAGATGGGGGACGAGTAGTAGATCAGGTCATCTCGACGATGGAGAAAATCACGCAGTCGAGCAGCAAGATTTCGGACATCATCTCCGTCATCGATGCCATTGCCTTCCAGACCAACATTCTGGCCCTGAACGCCGCGGTCGAAGCCGCCAGAGCCGGCGAAGACGGACGTGGGTTCGCCGTGGTAGCGGGCGAGGTCCGGAATCTCGCTCAACGCAGCGCGCAGGCCGCAAAGGAAATCAAGGCGTTGATCACGCAAAGCGTCGAAACGGTCGAAGGAGGATCGAAGCTGGTCGATTCGGCAGGCAAGACGATTGCCGACATCGTCGCGCAAGTTCGTGGCGTAACCAATCTGGTCAGCCAGATCGCGGAGGCATCGCGAGAGCAGTCGGCCGGAGTCAGTCAGGTCAGCGTTGCGGTAGAACAGTTGGACCGCATGACGCAGGTGAACTCAACGCTCGTTCAGCAGCACACGGCCGCAGCCGATAGCATGAAGCAGCAGACCCAGCGACTCGCCGAAATGCTGTGCGTTTTCACGCTTTCCCGCGACGAACGAAACGCGCTGCTGAGCGGAACTGCCGCGTAAAGCCGGAGTGCTAGATGAACTGCAGCAGAATCCGGGCGATTGCCTTCGGATTTGAAAGCATGGCCATATGGCCTGCATCGATTTCGAGTATGTCGATGGGTTGCAAGGTCGCGATCGTCCGGTCCTGCGCATCAGGCGTGAATGCGACGTCGCGCGTCAGCTTGACGAAGGTGCGGGGAATAGCCGGTGTTACTCCGGCGAAAGGCACACACTCCAGCAATGGTGCAATCGAGTCTGCAACGACAAGTTCGCAAGTCGCGTCGGCCAGCTCGGCGGGCATGTCATTGCAGAACAGATAGCGCGTGAAGTCTTCGGGTGTCTTTTGCTGGACGATGTCTCCAGCGTCCCGGCTATTCAATAACACCGTCCTGATCTCCGGCGTCATAGCTTCGACGTTGCTCATTCCCTCGGGAGCAATTGGCGCCGAGACGAGCACCATGCGTTTAACGCGCTCGGGCGCCAACGCGGCGACGGCACAAATCATCGAGCCGCCCATCGAATGCCCCACCAGCACGGCGCGCTCAATGTGGGCATCGTCCATGTCGTGGAGCACGGAGCGCGCGTGCCGCTCCAGCGTCATCCCCTCCAGCGATTCACCGCGATGGCGGCCGCGCCCCGGCAGGTCGAAAGCGATTGCGTTTCCCTCGAGTTCATCTACGACCGCAGTCCAGCAATCCGCTGCAAAATGACCGCCGTGTACCAACACTGCTTTGGGAATGCTCATGTGCGCGCTCCAGATCAGGCAAATCGTCCAGATCAACCCGCGATAATCATTTCCGCCGCCTTCTCGGCCACGGCGATCGTCGCAGCGTTCGTGTTGCCCGAAATGATGTTCGGCATGACGGATGCGTCGACCACGCGTAGCCGCTCGACACCGCGAACATGCAACCGGGTGTCGACTACGGCCATGTCGTCGGCTCCCATCCGGCAACTGCCTACAGGGTGGTAGCCGATGCCCACGCGTTGGCGCACGTACGTCTCCCACGCACTATCACTTTCAGGCAACGACGCAGGTTCATGATCGCCGATCACGTGTCTCGCCAGCGGGGTTGCGGCGAACACCTCGCTCACAAGACGGCTGCCCTTGATGGTCAACGCAAGATCGCGTGGATCACCAAGCAACGCATGCTCGATGACCGGCTTCGAGCACGGATCGGGATCCTTCAGGCGGATCCGTCCGCGGCCGTGGGGTCTCAGCACCTGGGAGCCGATCGTCACGCCTGCCTGCTTCGCGAGCGCGGGATGTCCGCCGACGAAAGCTATCGCCAGCGGCAGGAAGCTCATGGCAATGTCCGGCTCGGTCAGTTCGGGTGCGCTGCGCGCGTAGGCCATCGCGTGGACGGCTATCGAGGTCAGAATCCCTCTCTTTACCGTTGCATACTTCAGCAGATGTCCCACGAGACGCAAGGGGCCCACCATTGTGTTGTACGTCGGCACGTCGGTCAGTCGGCTCTGGGAAACCCCGCAATGTTCCTGCACGTTACGGCCGACGCCGGGCAGATCGGCGACGATCTCAACACCCATCGCGGACAGATCGGCACCGGTGCCGATGCCAGATCGCAGCAACACGCCGGGCGAAGCGATCGTTCCCGCACTCAGCACAACTTCGCGGCGAGCGGTAAAAGTGCGCCTCTCGCCTGCGACAATCACCTTCACACCAATCACCCTCCGTTGTTCGAAGAGCACACGGTCCACGATCGCGTCAGTCGTGACAGTGAGATTGGGCCGATCTAGCGCAGGTTCGAGGTAGGCCTTGCGAGCGCTGCAGCGTTTGCCGTTCCGGGTCGTGCCATAGACGATGAATGATCCATGCACGTCGCCTGCGCAATATTCGGCACGCGCTGGCATGCCGCAATGCCCCGCAGCCTCGAGAAAGGTGTGGGCCAATGGATGCAGTACGCGCGGCGGCGAGACGCTCAGCGGACCATCAGAGCCATGCGCCGGGGACGCTGGACCGGTGAAATTCTCGGACTTGCGGAAATACGGAAGCAGATCGTCGAATCCCCAGCCCGGGCACCCGCTGTCCCGCCACGCGTCGTAATCCCCACGCTGGCCACGGATATAAACCATCCCATTGATGCTGCTGCTTCCACCTAGCGCCTTTCCTGCTGCCCATGTCGTCACGCGCGCACAAGCGGAGGGATCTGGCGCGGTCGGATAAATCCAGTCCGCCTTGGGATTGCCCATCAGCGCGAAACTGCCGGCTGGCATGTCGAAGAGAAATCCCTTTCCTTCCTTGCCCGCCTCCAGCAGCAAAACGCGTGTCGAAGGATTCTCGCTCAATCTCGCCGCAATGACGCACCCAGCCGAACCGCCGCCGATCACGATATAGTCGAAAACGCTTTCTCTCATCGCTTGCCTTCTCTGCGCGCAACGAAGACGTTCTTGAGCTGCAGATACTCCTCCATACCGGCCCAGCCACCCACCCTGCCGAAGCCGCTTTGGCGGTATCCGCCGAAGGGTGCGACGGGTGCCATCGACGCGAAGCCGTTGATGTTCACGTAGCCCGCGTCGAGCCGCTCGGCGAATGCGTGCGCCCGGTCGAGATCATTGGTGTGCAGATAAGCACCGAGCCCGTAACGCGTACCGTTGGCGATCGCCAGCGCTTCTGTGTCATCGGCAAACGGAGTGATCGACAACACGGGACCGAACACCTCGTTCTGTTCCAACGCACTCCCGGGCTGAACATCGGCGAACACCGTCGGCTGGATGAAGAAGCCGTTGGCCAGTTCGCCGCCCAATCGCTCGCCGCCCGCAACCAGCTTCGCGTCGCGTCGCGCTTGCGCGATGATGCCCAGGATACGATCGCAAGCCGACTGGCATATCACCGGTCCGGCGACCGTGCCGGAATCGAAGGGATCGCCCACCTTCATGCTGGCAGCCACCGCCGCGGCGCGCGCCACCATTTCGTCGTAGCGGGATCGGTGCACGAGCAAACGGGTCGGGTTCACGCAACCCTGCCCGCTCAGCCCCAATGCCCCATACACCGCCTGGATCGCTGCGGCGTCGAGATCGGCGTCTTCGAAGACGAGATTGGCGGACTTGCCGCCCAGTTCCAACGCGACCGGCTTCAGACATGCCGCGGCTGTCGCCATCACACGCCGCGCGACGCCTTCGCCGCCCGTGAACGTGACCTTGGCGACGTCGGGGTGAGCCACGAGCGCCTCGCCAGCCTCGGCCTCGCCGGGCACCACATTGAACAAGCCCGCTGGCAAGCCGGCCTGATGAGCGAGTTCAGCAATTCGCAGCGCGACGAAAGGCGCAAGCGCTGGCGGCTTCAGAACGACGCCATTGCCGGCCGCGATTGCAGGCAGCGCCATCATGCAGGTCGCCATCAGCGGACCGTTCCAGGGAATGATGACGCCCACCACACCATAAGGCTCTCGCCGGGTGTAGTTGAAGCCCGGCGCCGGATAAGACTCGCCGTACGAACCCTCGATCTTGTCGATCCAGCCCATGTAGTGATCGACCCAACCCAGCGCCATGTCCATCAGCGGCAATCCCACTGGAATGCCGGACTCCCGGGCACCGAGAAATGCCAACTGCTGCTGGTTCGCTTCGAGCAGCTCGCCGAGGCGCCTGAAGCATCGTGTCCTCGCGCGCGGCCCCATCTCCATCCATACGCGTTGGGCCGCCTTGGCCGCCTTGACGGCGTGGTCGATGTCGCTCGCGCTACCCAGGCGCACAACGGCCTGAGGACGACCCGTCGAAGGGTTGACATGCTCGATGCTGGCGTCGCCATCACCTTCGACAAATGCGCCGCCGATAAAGAGTCGGCCGGGGACGTCGAGCGGGTGTTGGTGCGAGGGGGAAAGTGACATGTGCTGTTCCATTGAGCGTTTGAATTCTGGAGGCAGAAGACGCGTGCAGGAACAGACGCCGGGCGCGCCGTCGTGGTCGGTTTCGTCGTCTCCTGAACGTTCTGCTGGCCGGCTGGCGCGCGACGCGAGCCGGCTCTGATAAATTCGATTCTAGCGATGGCCCATGCTTTACACTGCTTACCGAACGGAACATCTAGAGTGACTTTCTTTCATTAATTGACGATGCCCGAAATTCGAAACCTGCAGCCTTTCGTTCAGGCCGTCCGTTGCGGCAGCTTCATCGCAGCGGCCACCCGGCTCCAGGTCACACCGCCTGCCGTCAGCAAGAGCATTGCCGCTCTGGAGCGTGAACTGGGCGTGCGCCTCTTCAACCGGACCACCCGCAAGCTCAGTCTGACGAGCGAAGGGCGGCAGTTCTTTCAACGCGTGGCGCCGTTGTTGAGTCAACTCGACGAAGCCGTCGCGGATGTGCGGCGCAGCCCTGAGCATCCGGAGGGTGTGATCAAGGTTTCGGTGACGCCCACGTTCGGAAGGCATTGCCTGACTCCGGTGATTGCGGAGTTTCTGCAACGCTACCCGCTCGTCGAAATCGACATCAGCTATGACGAGGTTGCGCCAAGTCTGGTCAATGACGGTATCGACGTGAGCATTCAACATGCGCGCGGACGAGGAACCAACCATGTCTCCCGTCCGCTGTGCGACTACCCAATCGTACTGGTCGCGAGTCAGGACTACCTCGAACGCAAGGGCGTGCCGCAATCGCCGGATCAACTGGCCGAACATGAATTCATCGGCATCCGGATGCCTTTTGGGCTCGCGGCGCTTCATCTCGAACGCTTGCCCGGCGGTACGCGAAAACGAACCAATCGCGGGGAAAAGGCGTTCATCCATCATCCCCGCGGCCGCCTCACCGTCGCGGGTCAGCCGGATACCAGCCTGATCGCCGCTCTCAGCGGCGCCGGCATCACGCCGTCTTCGGTGCCCGTGGTGCTGCCATATCTGCACGCCGGAGCGCTCAAGATCGTGCTTCCCGACTACAGGGTGCGCGGAGACGAGGCGGAGGGTGTGGGACCACGCATTTACGTGCACTATCCCCACCGCCAGTATCTGCCCGCGAAAGTCAGGGTTTTCGTGGACTACCTGCTCGAACGCTTTCGGACAACCGATTTCGGCAAAGCCGAACTCGACAGATATTCGGCCTGAGCGCCGGGCGCCTTCACTCGCGGTCGGTGCCGCGCCGCCGATACGCGGAAGGACTCGTCGAAACGTGCTTGCGAAAGATGTTGCGAAATGCGCGCACGTCCGAATAGCCCACCATGACGGCGATCTGCTCGACGGAGATCTGTGTGTTGCGCAGCATCCTCTTGGCAGACTCGATGCGCAGTGAACTCGCATAGGCACGCGGCGTCACGCCCAGGCTACGTGTAAAGCGACGCAGCAACGTGGCATGACTGACGGCGAGGAGGTCCGCCAGCTCGCTGATCTTGAAGTCCTGAGCGAAACGCTGCGCGAGCCAGAATTGCGCGCTGCTCACGAGCGGATCGTCGCTCGTCAGGCGGCCTTCCTCGCGCTCGCCGTCGGTGCCGGTCGTCGATGCGAGCCATTGAGCGGTGTGCGGCGATATCGCACGATCGACCAGACGGGCCACGAGTTGCCACTCGCTTGCCGGCACGCTGCAAGTGTGCACGCCGTCATGCTCGGCGATCGTGGAGCCCGGGTCCACGCGCACCTTTGGAAAGCGCGAGCGGAACAGGCTTCTGAGCACTCGCGGGACCGCTGCCGGGCCACCGTCGAGCAAGCCCGCCTGCGCGAGCAGCGCCCCTGCCGTGCCGCTCGCTGCCAATACTGCTCCGCGCGCACGCTGCCAGCGCAGCCAGTCCGTCACCGGCTCCGCGTGGTCGAGGAGCGTAACGAGTGCCTCTTCGCTGGCGACCGCAAAAGCCGGGACATAGACGATGCGGTACTCGGTATCGCCGAGCAGGTTCCCGTCACTCTCCATCCTTCGCCCGCCGGCGAACTCCAGGTCGTTTCCGTTGGCGCCGAGAAGACGCACCTGCGTCTTCATCGTGTGCCGGTACGGAGGAGCGAACTGCCCAAATATGTGTCGTGCGATCAGCGCGAATCCGTCTACGAGCGCGCCGACGCTCGATAGATAACTGCCTGGCAGCACGAGCGCGGCAACGTCTTTCACCGGTTCAGTCGGAGCGGCGGGCTTGCGAATTTCGATCCCCCAATATGCAGATTTTGATCCTCTTTCGCCGCGATCTTAGCACGCATCATCGTTGCTATCGCCGGCCACCAGAACGGCGGGGAACGCGGAATCGCATCCGCTGCCAATAGCCGCGCCGTCGCGGTCAAACAGGAGACAGAAGTGAAGAACCTCGAAGAAAAGCTTGCCTACGGTTTAAAGGTATTCGGCGAAATCATGGGTGAAGACAAGGCAGCCGGCTTGCGGGCCGCGAGCGAGTCCACCGGCTTCGGATCCGACATTTCGCGCCTTGCCGTCAACTACGCGTTCGCGGATGTATGGGGCGACGACAAACTCGAGCGCAAGCAGCGCAGCCTCGTCACGCTGGGCATCCTCATCGCCAACCGGCAGACACTCGAACTGAAGAACCACGTCCGCATTGCCGTGCGCAACGGTCTGAGCGCACGCGAACTCGAAGGCGTACTCATGCAGGCGCTCCCGTATGTCGGCTTTCCTGCCGTCGCCTCCGCTACCACGGCCGTTCTCGAGACGCTGCGGGAACTGGGCATCGACACCACCACCCGCACTTCGGAAGAGCGCGGATTGCTGTAAGGCGCCATCGGTGCGCCCCGCGATCTAAGGAGACAATTTATGAGCACACCAATCGTGGATATCGTGCCGGCAATGCGCGAATTCAACGTTTCCAACGACCTGATCGGCGATCACGCCGCGCTGCAAGCACGATGGAACGAAGACGGCTACCTGTTTTTCCGCGACGTTCTGGACCATGAGCCGCTGGAGCGCATGCGCGGTCTGCTGGTTGACCACCTCGACAGCCACGGCTTCGTGGACCGTAACGATCGAGACGTGCGATGGACCGGCAAAGAACGCGAAAACTTCAGCTTCTTTCCTGTGAAGGCGATGAATGAACAGCGTGCCGCACGCACTGTGATGGAAGACCCGGCGATTCGTGCGTTCTTTCAGCGGCTGTTCGGCGTACCGCTTTACTGGGTGCCGTTCACCGAATACCGCACGTCGCCGCCCGCTATCGACAAAAGCCGCACGCGCTTCGACTTCATTCATGAAGATGCCATCTACAGCGACCGGCTCGATTTCATCATCTGCTGGATTCCGCTCAGCGATATCGATGCGCAAGTTGGCGGGCTGGCCGTAGCGGAAGGATTGCATAAGCTTCCGTGCCTGCACAGGAAAGACGGCGACAAGATCATCCCGATCGATCTCGCTAGCGTGCCCGAAGACGCATGGCGCCGCACGAATTACCGCTTGGGCGACGTCCTGCTGATGAGTCGGCGCACGCCGCACTCCGGCCTCAGCAATCATTCGGACCGTTTTCGTCTTTCTCTCGACACGCGCATTTTGCCGCACGGCGGAAGTTTCCCGTTCGAGCCGCGCCTGCCGTATGTGGGGACGCTGACGTCGATCGCATCGGGCCAGATCGTCGTGCGCGACGCGCATGGCGAACATGTGCTGCGACTCGACGAGACGAGCTATCTGCGCGGTTTCCAGGGCAACCGTCTGCGCGGAGACGAAATCGCCGACGTTTATCAGCCGGGCTGCGAAGTGATCGTTGCGCATGAAGGCGGCCTCGTTCAAACGCTGCGGCCGCAGCACTGATCGTCGCATCAGGCGTGAAGACGAGGTTCGTCTTCGCGCCGCCACACGCCCTACCTTTCTGAAGCATCGGCTCACGCTCCGCTCCCACATTAATTGAACATCGTGCTAATATCAGAACGCGTGCTTCGGAGCACGAGGCCGCGCATCTGCAATCACTGTCACCGGGAGCAGCGGCATCGCGCGCGAACCGTCCAGGCATGACACGCCTGACCTGCGTATCGTTCGACCACGGGACAAGTCATGATCGATTCATCCGACGCGGTAATGGTCATCGGCGCCACTGGCATGCAAGGCGGCGCCACGGCTCGGCATCTCGTTGCGGCTGGGCGCAAGGTGCGTTTCCTGACACGAAATCCAGACTCGCCGGCTGCGCGTGCACTTGTCGAAATGAATGCGCAGGCCCTCCAGGGAGATCTGGACGACAGCGACTCCCTCGAAAAAGCGCTGGAGGGCGTCGGTTCCGTCTTCTCCGTTCTCCTTCCTGATTTTGATCGCAGCGACAGCGAACGCCGCCAAGGCTTTGCGCTCATCAACGCAGCACGTAACGCGGGCGTCGCGCAGTTCGTTCATACCTCGGTGGCGCAGGCGGGCAATCACGAGACGTTTCCCGGCTGGAACGACAGGCGTTGGAACCGAAAATACTGGACGGACAAATGGGACGTCGAAGAGGCCGTTCGCTCGGCGGGTTTCGAATCGTGGACGGTCTTGCAACCCGCATTCATGATGGACAATCTGGCTGAGCCGAAAGCAGCCGCGATGTTTCCGCACCTACGCGAAGGCCTGCTGCTCACCGCATTACTACCCGACGCACGACTCGACTGGATTGCCGCCGACGACGTGGGCGCGCTCGCGACCAGCGCCCTGACCGATCCGCAACGCTGGCACGGTCACACCGTGCCGCTGGCGTCCGAAAAGCTCACGATGTCCGAAGTCGCGCAGCGCCTCGCCAAGGTAATGGGTGTACAGATCCGCGTTTCGCACGTCTCACCGGATGAAGCCAGAGCAAAGGGACTCTTACCGGGATGGGTGAATGCACAGGAATGGATCAACGCGGTCGGGTATCGCGTCGATCTCGATGCGCTTTCCGAACGTGGTGTCCAGCTCACTCCGATGGTGGACTGGATCGATGCGAATCGACAGCACATCCCACTCGCATAGCGGTCGTTGCGAAGCAATCCTCAGGCAATGGAAAATCCACGATGAATGACCGTGCACCCTCATGGTTCGATGGCGCGATGACGCAGCCGCGTCGATCCCACTTCACCGAAGGCAGCGGGGTTACCGTGCACTATGTCTCGCGGAATGCCGCAGACACAGCTAAGCCGCCCCTCGTCTTCGCGCACGGCTTTCTTGGGCACGCGCACTGGTGGGACTTCATTGCGCCGTTCTTCACCGATCGCTTTCGCGTTTTCGCTCTGGATTTCAGCGGCATGGGCGACAGTGCCTACAGGCAGGAATACAGCGCCGGCATTTTCGTGCGCGATCTCGTCGCCGTCGTGGATGCAATCGGCTCTGGACCGTGCGTCGTGGTCGGCCACAGCTTTGGCGGATCGCGTCTGCTTCAGGCGTGCGCGACGTTTCCCGATCGTCTCTCGCATGCAATCGTGCTCGATTCGTATTTCATGCTACGCGGCGACAACTTGCCTGCGGTGGAAAGACGGCCGCCGCCACGCCCCTATCCGGACTGGCATACCGCCGTCAGTCGGTTTCGACTCATCCCTGAACAAGATTGCGAGCCGTGGCTGCTCGAGCATCTCGCGCAAACATCGCTTCGTCGAACCGCTGACGGCTGGGTATGGCGCTTCGACCCCAAGCTGCGGGTTCTCCAGCCCGTCGAAGGCGAGGAAGACCTGCTGAATCGCATCACAGTACCCGTCAGCTATGTTCACGCCGAGTGCAGCAGCGTGGTCAGCGCCGATCGCGCTCGCCGCATCGTGGATGCGATTCCCGGCGCGAAGGGCCCCATCACGATGCCACGCGCAGGCCATCACATGATGCTTGATCAGCCACTCGCGCTGGTGAGCCTGCTACGAGCATTGCTGGCATGAACCCCGACATGCGCGATCCGATGACAACGCCGTGGTCGACCGAGCTGCCTCTCTCGGCCCTGATTGCGCACGCGGTCGAAAAGCACGGCGCCACTGCGCTGCATTTTCATACCCAGGGCGGTGCCTACACTTGCACCACCCGGTCCCTGCTGCACGACGCGAAAGAGATAGGCCGGGCGCTGAGAGCCATCGGCCTGCGTCGAGGCGATGTGATCGCGATCCAACTGCCCACGCAGCGTGAGACTGCGCTGCTGTATCTGGCTGCACTCGAGATCGGTGCGGTGCTCGTGCCAATCGTGCACATCTACGGTCCCGCCGAAGTCGGTTTCATCCTTCGACAATCGCGCGCCCGATTTCTTTGCGTGCCCGGCTTCGGGTCGGGCACCGACTATCTGGAGCGTGTCGCCGCGCTTGGCAACACGCCTGACCTCGAGCGCGTTATCGTCGTTGGCGATCGGGCACCCTCGAACGGCATCACATTTAGCGCGCTGCAACGACTCGCCGCGACAACGCATGATCAGCGCCCTGTCGACCTGCCAACGTCGGAAGACATCTGCCTGCTGCTGTACACGTCCGGAACGACAGCCTCCCCGAAAGGGGTGCAGCACTCTCATCGCACCGTAGGCGCGGAGTGGCACATTCCGTTCATCGACGGGCCAGGGCCGTATATGACGCCGTTCCCTGCTGGTCATATTGCAGGCTTCAATTTCCTGTTGCGTCCGTTCATAACCGGCACCGAGATGGTGTTTATGGACCGATGGGACGCCTCACTTGCCGCGCGACTGGTCGATGAGTATCGCGTGCGCCTTTCTGGCGGCACACCGTTCCATCTCCAGGCACTTCTAGAAGCCGCTCGCCGCGACGGGCGCAGTTTGGCGTCCCTCGTGTCTTACGGCTTGGGCGGCACGGGCGTCACGCCGGAGCACGTCGCGATCGCCGACCAGGCCGGATTCGCCGGAACCCGCGCTTACGGGCTGACCGAGCATTCGACAGTGAGCGTCGGATGGGCCGATTCTTCCTTTGATATCCGGGCCTGCACGGACGGCCGCATTCAACCCGGCTCGCAGGTGCGCGTCGTCGACGAGTTGGACAGCGACCTGCCTACGGGACGCGACGGTGAGATTCTGATCAAGGGACCGGAGTTGTTTGTCGGCTACACCGATCCGGCGCTCAATGCGACCGCGTTCACGCATGATGGCTGGTTCCGGACCGGCGATATCGGCCGCGTCGACGAAAGCGGCTGCCTGACCATCACGGACCGCAAGAAAGACATCGTCATTCGCGGGGGAGAAAACATCTCGTCGCTCGAAGTAGAGCGAGTGCTTGCCACGCACCCGGCCGTGCGCGATGTCGCCGTCGTCGCGCAGCCAGACGCGCGATATGGCGAAAGAGTCTGTGCGGTCGTCGTCTTGCACGAACACACCTCGCTCGATCTGAGCGCAGTCCAGACCCACTTTGCCGCTGCGGGTGTGGCGAAGCAAAAGACGCCGGAACACCTTTGCGTGGTTTCGGAACTGCCGCGTACGCCTTCAGGAAAGGTGAAAAAAGGCGATTTGCGCAAGCAGCTTACGGCGCAATAGTGAGTAGGTCGATGCTTATCCAGCGGGGCCGTCGTGGCGAGACTTAAAAAACCGATCTCGCTGCCTTGACACCTCATCGGACGAAATAAGCCGGTCATAGATCGCACGCGCCGCGGCCATACCCGCATCGAAATCGGCCGACTCGGCCGCGGCTGCGATGGCATTCAGACACTCGCTTTTTACCGCCTCGCTACAGCTGAGGCGTGAGCGCGCCTCGGCAACCACGGAAACCGGATCGCAACCGGGCAACGGCAGCCGGCGAATCAACGGCAATGACGTGCTCCCTACCTTCTCACGCGCCAGTTCTATCGCAACGCGCAACAGGTGCTCCTCATCGCCCTCGACGATCCGGTCGAATAACGCGGTGCCGCGGAACGTTCCTGCGCGCACGATCTGAGCGCCAAGAATGAAATCGATCGATTTTGCGAGGCCCAGCACGCGCGGCAAACGCTGCGTGCCGGAAAGAGGGATCACGCCGAGCTTGCATTCGGGCAGACCGATCTGCGCACTGTCCGCGACCACACGGTAGTGGCACACCAGCGCGGTTTCCAGGCCGCCACCAATTGCGAACCCGTGGATAGCGGCTACCACCGGCTTGTCGCTCGCCTCGATCACCGGATGAACATGCATCGACAACGCTGGCGCAGCCGTTGCAGCAGAAGTGCCGAATTCGCGAATGTCGCCTCCCGCCGAAAAGCCGCGTCCACTGCCGGTAAGCACGATCGCGCGAGCAAGCGCATCGCGTTGCGCTGCGTCGAACGCAGCGACGAGTCCACGGCGGACCCTCAGCCCTAGACCGTTGACCGGTGGATGGTCCATCGTGACGATAGCGATGTCGTCTTCTACACGATACGTTACGTCGGCGAAGCGCTGCTGCTGGCAATGCATCATCTGTTGTTGGCTGTAGCGTTTGACGAGGCCGGTAATATGTGGCTAGCGGCTGTTCGCAAGCCAGCTTGGCATATCCGCTGGCCACGGATCGGCGTACACCGCGTGCACACCCATCGCGGTCGTGTAGGCCAGGTTCAGTACGTTGCAAAACGCGATGAAAGCCAACACCCGAAGCGCCGTGCGAACCGCTGGATGCCATTCGATACGATCGACGCCTCGCTCGATGGCCGTATGTCCGTTCTTGTCGACGCTCAGCAGAAGGAAGGCCGACGCCACGAAAGCAGACGGAAACAGCAAAAACTCATAGACCGGAAACTGGTAGTAGTGACCACCCCAGAAAGAAGCGCTCTGGAACGCCCCCGGCCACGCGTCGAACCCCATGAACCGGCTGGCAGCGATGTCGAGCAAGCCCATTGTCATCCAGATCACGGCGAAGCCCGCGAGCGCGAGTCGCAGGTTGCCGGCACGAGGCCAACGCTTGCGGGTCGCACGCATCGCCCACAACGCCACCACGGCGGTGCCCGTGAAGGTATAGAAGTAGCTTGGCGCGTCGATCAGAATCGGCTCGGCGATGCGAGCATGTGACGATTGCCAGAACGGAATGAAACGGCACCAGCAGCCGAAGTTCAGCGCATGGGCGTTATAGGTGAACATCGGTCGAAGAAAGTCCAACCACGGATCAAGCCAATATGCTGAGAGCCAGCCGATCATCATCAAACGCACCGCGTCGATGCGGCGACTCTTGACGATTCCGTAGACATACCAGATCGCTACTGGAATCAGGATCAGCACGCTGACCCACTGGTAATGGTCGATCGTCGCTTTCACGGACTCTGGAATCGGATCCGCGCCCAATTCCACGGGGCGGAAGTCCTCTGAACGAATCCACGCCACATAGGCGCGGATTTGTGCAAAAGCGAAAAGCGCACCGAGCGCCGCCCACGCATACACCCTATGCCAGGTTGTGCTGCTGCGCGGGGCGACCATTTCCGACATGCGTTGCCTCCTTCATCACGCCGTCATTCAAGTATGTGAATGACGATCGCAAAAATGTACTCCTACCGACGTGGCTACGTCAAGCGCATTCGCAGGTTATCGGCCCATGAGGTCGTGAATCTCGTGATCGAGCGCCGCCATCGCGAACCGAGGCGCAACTGCGCAATTGTTGACTTCCGCCTGCCATTCCACGGGATTTACAAGCCAGAAGAACAGCCCATAGACGATGTGGCGCCGGTAAGCATCCAGCGCGCTTTCAAATGACGGCGGCTTGTCCACGCCGTGAAAGGCAAGCCGCTCGAGATAGTATTCGAGCAACTCACGCTCCCATCGCGGCCGATCCGCGATATCGAGTGCCGATATCAGGAAGTACGTGACGTCATGGGCCCACGGTCCGCGTCGATACGACTGCCAGTCAAGAAAACCGGGCGTGCCGTCGCGGTCGAAATAGAGGTTGCCGAGGTGTACGTCGCCGTGAAGAAACGTCATCGGCCCGATCCGGTCGAAAGCACGCAGATCGAGGAGCGCCTGCTCCATCCAGTCACGATCATGAAACCGCTTAGGCACTGCGGCGCCGCGCGGCAACTGTGTATAGCTGGCGAACACATCCGGTTTCAGCTGACCCCAGTGATACGTGCCCGCCTCGCCGTCGGGCAGCGGGTCCTGCGCCGCGAGCCAGCCCAGTTCGCCACCGTTCTCGAGCGCCGGCGATTGCCAGAACTGCGCATGCCACCGCGCCTGGGCATCCAGATTTGCCGCCGCCTGCGCAAACGTCAGCGGCCGCTGCACGCGACAGAACTCCACTTGCCGAGAACGTAGATCCTCGAGGATCACGATTGACTGCCCGCTTCGACTGTCCGTCTCTGCATAGAAGCAGGCAGGCACATTCGCAAGTAAGCACGGATGGACTTCTTTGAAGAACCTCGCCTCATATTCGTATATGTAGGCGTTCAGATCGCGATACTCGGGAACGAAGCCGCCCTTGACGATCAGAGACTCCGGCATGCCAAGCTCGCGTCCTCTTGCGTTGTAAGCGAGACGCACCCTGACTTTGGTAGCCGTGCCGTACATCACGTCGTCTATAGCCAGCGATTCAATCGCTACGCCCTCATGGCTCTGGGCGAGCGCCGAGGTCAGCCATGAAGGTGTGATTTCCTCGACCTGCAACGGAAGCCTGCCGGTGTCTGACTGTGGCCCGTGTGATTCCGTCAGGGCGAGGCTTTTCTTCGCAACACTCATCTTGACGCGCTCCTGTGAGTTCAATGTGCGTTCGTGCTCGACATCGTCCACGCGCATGTTGCGGGGCACGTCTGAAGGCTCGCAACGAGGGAAATCCCGGCTGGCGCTTTCGTTTCTTTAATAAAACGACGTGCGTTTATTTGCACGGCCCCGCTTCGACGGCTCGCTAACACGGCGCCGAGCCGGCTTTTTTCTCGCGGTTCGCGAAAGCGCGGAATTAGTGAAATTCGTTCACTCTAATCGTTCCGTCCAGTAACCATTGTGTACCGGGTGTTGTGGCTAGAATTCATAAAAAGGCCTAAACCGAGCCCCCCAGGAGACAACTCGATGACCACGACCGTGCTTAAACGGCTATTCGGCATTAGCGGGAAAATCGCTGTCGTTACCGACAAGGGACGCAATTCCAGCATTGATATTGCGCCGGTTCTGGCCGAGGCCGGCGCGCGGGTGGTAGTCGCGGATCACAGTGCCGCGCATATGCAACCGGTCGTCGACAAAATCCTTTCGGCGGGCGGCGAAGCGATCGCCATCGAGACGGACGTGGAACGCGAAGCGTCGGTGATTGCCTTATTCGATCAGGTCAAGGCCACTTGGGGCAGCCCGGACATCGTAGTCAATTGCGCGGCGATGACCAATAACGGCCCGCTTACAGAGTTCTCCGAAGCCGCCTGGGACGAAGTCATGGCGATCGACCTGAAGTCTGTGTTCTTTTGCATGCGAGAAGCGATCAAGCATATGCTCGCCGCAGGGCGGGGTGGACGCATCGTGAACGTCACCACCATGGGCGCCACGCATGCCGTGCTCAATGGCAACGGCGCTTATGGCGCCGCGCGCGCCGGCGTCGCGGGGTTAGTGCGGTCCGCAGCGCTTGACTATGCCCGCGACCGGATTCTCGTCAACTGCGTGCTGCCCGGTGCGGTGCCCGGCAAGGTTCAGTTTCATCCGGATATGCAGGCTCGCCTGAAGACAGGACAGCTCACGGGACCCGGTACGGATGCTGAGCGACGTCTGCCGCTCGGATGGGGCGACCCCGCCGATATCGCCGCCGCGGTGCTGTATCTCGCGGGGCCATCGGGCCGCTATATGACGGGCCAATCGATTACGCTCGACGGCGGATTTCTGATTAGCTGAAGACGTCGGCGGCTGCCGCGAATCCTGGGTCGGCGGTTCACCGTGGCACTACCACGACTGAAGCGAACCGAATAGCCCGACCTTCATCGATCAATCAAACCGGAGCATTCCATGTTTAGTGAAACGCAGATCGGCGCGCGCCTCGCGCAGATTTTCAATCTCACGGGCAAGACCGCCGTTATTACCGGCTCTGCGCAAGGTCTCGGCCGCGAGACCGGGCGACTGCTTGCCGAGGCCGGCGCCAATGTCGTGATCGCCGATCTGAACCCGGATGCCGCTTGCGCAACAGCAGCAGAGATCGAAGCCAACGGCGGCATCGCGATTCCATGCAAAGTCGACGTTGCCGACGAAGCATCCGTCAAGGCACTCTTCGCCGCCGTCGATGCAAAGTTCGGCGGTGTGGACATTCTGATCAATAACGCCGCGCACCGTTCGAAAGCCGAATTCTTTGAAATGTCCGTCGAGCAATGGGACCAGATGCAGGACGTCACACTTCGGGGCACGTTTCTGTGTTGCCGCGAGGCTATCACGCGTATGAAGGCAAAGGGCGGCGGTGGCTCGATCGTCAACATTTCCTCCGTTGGCGCACTTCGACCCACGCTGTGGGGCGTCAATGCCCATTACGACGCTGCGAAGGCTGGCGTTGATAGCATCACGCGATCACTCGCCAGCGAGTTCGCAGCCGATGGCATCCGCGTCAACTCGATCCTCCCAGGCGGCATGGCCAGCGAAGGCGGCAAGAACATCAGCGCGACCTTCAAGATTCGAGGACCCATCGTTGGTGCAGGCCGAGTTCCGATGGGACGAATGGCCGCCCCGATCGAGGTTGCCCAAAGCGTGTTCTTCCTCGCGAGCCCTGCCGCTAGCTATGTTACTGGACAGATCATCGCCGCGGACGGCGGCTTCACGGTTAGCTAGGTAACTGCGACTGCGTGGCTCGCCCGACTGCAAAACATCAGGACACTGAAATGCCAAAGATTACGTTTATCGAGCACGACAACACCGAGCATATCGTCGATGCGATTGCCGGACAGTCGTTAATGCAAGCAGCAATCGACAATTCGGTGCCCGGCATCCTCGCGGACTGCGGGGGCTATTGCAATTGCGCGACTTGCCATTGCTACGTCGACGATATGTGGACCGCAAGGATTCCGCCTGCGAAACACGCGGAACTCGACATGCTGGGCGGCGCCATCGATACCAACAACAACAGCCGACTCGGTTGCCAGATTCAATTGACCAACGATCTCGATGGATTAGTCGTCCGGCTACCCGCTTCCCAAACCTGACGAAACCCACGACGAAAAACCTGTTCGCGGAGAACACACATGTCTCATAGCGCGGTCC
The DNA here is from genome assembly GCF_050435705.1 of Paraburkholderia sp. JPY419. Taxonomy (NCBI): domain Bacteria; kingdom Pseudomonadati; phylum Pseudomonadota; class Betaproteobacteria; order Burkholderiales; family Burkholderiaceae; genus Paraburkholderia; species Paraburkholderia sp. JPY419. The sequence goes on from NZ_JBNDKV010000001.1 coordinate 1,288,032, forward strand.
CACTCGTTCCAGTTCCCGACCATGTTCCTCCCGAACTCGTGGTGGATTGGGATTTCAGCAAGCCTCCCGGCGGCGAAGCCGACATCGTCGGCGCCTGGAAACGTCTGCACGATGGTCCGGACATCATCTGGACGCCGTACAACGGCGGTCACTGGATTCTCACGCGAGCGGAAGACATCGAATTCGCGCAGCGCAATCACGATCCGTTCTCCATGCGCGAAATCACGCTGCCCGCTAGTACAACAATGCAGATCTTGCCGCTCTCGGCCGATCCGCCTGAGCATGCCGACTATCGCGCACTGATCAACCGCTTTTTCGCGCCGAAAGTGATACGCGACATGGAAGGCGGGATCCGTGAACTGGCCGTCTCGTTGATCGAAAGCTTCCGGGAAAGAGGCCGATGCGAATTCATGGCCGACTTCGCGATGAAGTTTCCCATCACGATCTTCATGCGGCTCGTGAACCTCCCGCTCACCGATCTGGACGATCTGCTTGCGTGGACCGAGGCGAGCGTTCGCGCCAACGATCCCGAGCGTCGCGAATGGTCGCAGCGCATGCTGTTCGGCTACCTGGAGAGCATCATTCGTGAGCGCCAGAAAGAGCCGGGTACGGACCTGATCAGCGCGATAGTGAATGGAACCGTATTCGGCAGGCCCCTCACGGAGCAAGAGATCCGCGGCATGATGGTCAACGTCATCTTCGGCGGACTCGACACTGTCGCGTCCACCATGGGCTTTGCCGTGCTGTATCTCGCCCGCAATCCGGCGCATCGTCTTCAACTGGCGGAGCACCCGGAACTGGCGGGCAACGCGGTGGAGGAGTTGCTGCGCATGTTCGCGCCTTCGAGCACAGGCCGGGTGATGACGCGCGACTTCGAATACAAGGGCGTGCGGTTCAAAGCGGGCGATCGGGTGTACGTCCGTCCGCTGCTACACGGTATGGACGAGCGCAAGTTCAAGTGCCCGATGCATGCAGACTTCGCACGTGCCAATGCTTCGCAACATGCGGCCTTCGGCAACGGTCCTCATCGCTGCGCCGGTGCGCTCCTTGCCCGCAGCGAGATTCGCGTGTTCCTCGAGGAGTGGTTTAAGCGCATTCCCGACTTCTCGCTGGATCCGGATGGCGAAATCAGCTTCGAAGCGGGAATGGTGAACTGCGTGACGCGTGTATCGCTTTTGTGGGATTCCGACGCGAAGCGCGCAGTCAACTGATGCAAGATCAAAGAGCGTGAGTGACACTGGCGCCGGTGTTGAACACCATCGGCGCCAGGCCTGCTCCATGACGCCAGGTTAGCGCTCGGCGTCTGCATGATCAGGCTTCTTGCAGAAATGCAATGCTCTCCTGATTGAATCTCTCAGGCTGTTCATACTGTGCCCAGTGGTCACAGCCCTTGATTTCCACGAGCTGCGCGTTCGGTACGGTCCTGGCGATCGCATGGGCGTTGCTGAGAAACATATTGGGCGCATCAACGGCAGCGATCACCTGGACAGGCAGGGTCAGGCTGCGCCACTGTTCCTCGCTGAGGGCCTGGCCGCCCAGTGAGAAGGCCAGAAGACGGGGCATGGCTGCCTTCATGCGCGGGTCGCGGTAAATCTCGAGGCGCACGCCAACCAGTTCGTCGGACAGTGCCTCCGGGTCCAGAAGCAGCGCTTTCAAGGCAGCGGAAACAGTTTCCCAGCCAGGTTCGGCCGCGGCGGAAGATCGGCTCTTGCGCACACCTTCGGCAAAGCGTCGCTCCTCTTCCGGATCGACGATGATGCCCGCGGGGGCCACCAGCACCAGCTTGTCGACACGAGCCGGATGGGCCAATGCCAGTGCCGCGCCCACCCAGGCGCCCAGAGACACGCCGACAACCGCGGCTCTCGCGATACCCATGGCGTCCATGAAGCCGCGCACGTGCTCGACGTAGTCCTCGATCAGGTAGTCGTAATCGGGCTTGTCGGTCCAGCCGCAGCCAAGCATGTCCAGACCGATGACCCGGAAATGGCCGGCATACGCCGCATAGTTCGCGCCGAAATTCTCCAGACTGCCCGCCGTGCCATGCAGCAGAATCACCACCGGCGCATCGGCCGGACCGGCTTCCAGATAGCGCGTATCGACACCGGCGGCATCGACCCACGCCAGCTTGTGGGGCGTCTTGAACAGGTGTTGCCAGATGCTGGTGTGCTTCTTCATTGTGCAGGCCTCGCCGTCAGGTCCACCGACAGGAAGCCGGTGACATTACTGTTGAATTCTTCCATCTTCTCGTAGGGCACCCACAGTCCACAGTTGCCATGGATATGGACGCGCGCCCGGGGAATGCGGGTCAACATGAACAGGGCATTGTCGTAGTTGATCGTCTGGTTATTGCGCCCCCAGATGACGAGCGTCTCGGCCTGAATCTTGTGCAGGTCCTGCCACAACGGCTCCAGTGTCTGCCCCGGCTTGCCGCCGTGACCTTCCGGCGCCTGATTCATGAACTCGGGCTCGATACTCGCCTCGTAGCGTTCGCGGATCACCTCGTCGGTGAGGATCGTCGGGTCGTAGACGAGCCGCTCGAGATTGGCACGCATGCGCTCCATGCTCGGACCTTCGCCGGCGTAGTAATTGTGCGTATCCGGCCTGGGCGGCATGGGCTGGAAAAGCGATAGCCCGCCGGGCGCACTGATCACCACCAGGCGATCGATCAGCTCCGGATAGTCGATCGCCATTTTCAAGGCTACCGAACCGCCGGTCGCGAGACCCATTACATGCGCGTTGGCGATGCCCAGCGCCTCGAGCATGTCGCGGAAGGTGCGCGCATAGAAACTGGTGCGCGGCCCCTCGATCTGCGGCTTGTCGGATTTGCCGTAGCCCGGCAGGTCGACGATGAGCGTGCGGAAATGGCGCGACAGCGCCTCCAGGTTGCGGCCGAAGTTCCCCCAGCCGAAAGCACCTGGCGCACCGCCATGAATGCACAGCAGGACGGGCCCTGTACCGGCCTCGTGATAGTGCACCTTGACGGCGCCCGCCTGCACGAATTTCGAAGTGTTGTCTCTTGTCAGCATCATTGAAGTGTCATCCCAATCGTTATTCGCCCGCGGCCTTCATTGCCGGGTAGCGCCCAAGCAGCAGGATCGCGGCAGCGCCGACGACGCACGCAACCAGCGAGACTTCGTGCACCAGCGCATATGAGCCCAGGCGGTCGAATGCAAGGCCGTACAGGAACGGGCCGGCCGCGCCGCCCAGCGTCGCCGCGCCGAACAGGCAGCCGTAAATCGAGCCGAACGAGCGATTGCCGAAATACTTGCGCGCGAGGAACGGAATCAGATCCCCTTCCGAGCCCGTCGAAATGCCGAGCAGCAACGCCGCCAGAATGATCAACGCCGGCACCTGCGCGGCGCCAGTGAGGAAGATCGCAAAACCCACCGCGCCGACAAAGAACGCTGCACAGGCCACGAATGGAGCAAACACGCGGTCGAGCACTGCGCCAAGCCCCACCCGCGCAATCGCGAGACCCGCACCGACGAAGCCCGCCGCCTGTGCGCCGACATCGTGTCCAAGCCCCCGGTCGCTAACGAACGGAGCAAGATGCACGAAGCCGCCAAGAATCGCGCTCGAAATCAGGAACATGACGATCGCGAGCAGCCAGAAGCGATAGCCGCGCACCGCTTCGCCGAGCGTAAGCCCCGGGTCGACCGATGCCGCCGCCCTTGCATCCGCGGCAAAGTACTTCTGTTCCGGCAGATTGCGGAACATCAGCCGATGCGCAACGAAGCCGAGCACCAGCACCACCAGCGCGCTCGCGCCAAACCAATGGCGCCAGTCCATCATCACGCCCAGTCGGTTGGCGGCGATGGGTGCGAAGAAGCCACCCACACCGGTACCGATCATCGCGAACCCGAACGCCATGCCGAGGCGCTTGTCGAAGACGCGCGGCAGTACGCCCAGGTAGCCTGCGGGCGTGGTCCCCGAGCCGAGAAAGCCGATCAGGAAACCGACCGCGGCGAAATAGGCGTGATTAGCCGGCGCAACTGCAAGCGCAACCAGCGAAACCGCGAGAAGCGCGATCGAACCCGCGACGACCTTGCTCCAGCCTAGCCGATCGGCAAGAAAGCCGACTGCCGGCGCTCCTAGCGTCGTCCCTATCAGCGAGAACATCGGCAGCACCGCCACGTCGGAGCGGCCCCAGCCAAAGGTCGCCGCCATGGGCTTCAGGAACACGCCCGCGACGCTGAAGAAAAGAGGCCCGAAGCCGAACATCAGGCCGATGGCGGCACCACAAACGATCCACAGGCCCGCGGATCGGGTCATCTTCGACGTTGCTTCGAGCGAGGGCATCATCTTCGTGCCAAGAGAACTGCTGCTCATGATCTTCTCTCCTTCTTAAAACACGTGGCGAATGCCGAGTTGCACGATCGTTTGCGTCCGCGTCGACGATGCACCCACACCGTTGGGCATCGTCGGTGACTGCGAATACGGCGTCACCGCATAGAAATTTCCTGCCACTTTCGCGCCCGCAAACGCGTGCTGCCAGGTGCCGACCGTGAACAGGTCGGTGCGTTTCGACAGCCGATAGTCGACACCGAGAGTCCCGATGTTGTACTTGCCGAGCTTGCGCTGATCGACATAGGCGAGGCCCGCGCCTACCAGGAAATCCGGCGCCGGATGCCAGCTCAGTCCGCCTTCATAGGCGTTCACGGTCACCGTGCCGAGCGGAGTGTCAGACGCGTTGGTATAGGTGTACACGCCGTTGATGGCGAAATTGCCGAGTTTCACGAGTCCGCCGAGGGCCGCGGTGTAGATCGATTTCGCACCCAGCGCATATTGGGCGATCGTACCCGCTCCCGGCACGCTATAGCCGCCGTCGACTTTCGTGAATGCCGCGCCGAACGAATAGGGCGCATTGAAGCTGCCGGTCGGGCTGTACTTGAGGCCCACGCTGATCGTCCGGGGCGCCGTTGGGGAACCGCCGAACGCGCCTGCCGTATTGCTGAAGCCATACATTGCGCCGGCGCCGAAACCCGCGATGTTCGGGGTCTCGTAGCGCACCATGTTGTGCACCTGCTCGCCCGCCAGCCGGTCGATGTCGTAGCCGAGATGGAACGAGTACACGCCGCCGAACTGTGCCGTGTTCGTGTAGAACGTCACGTAGTCATAGATGAAGTCGTAATCGTTACCGGCGATCAGCGTACCGAACCGGTCGCTCGACAGGCCGACGAATGCGCGCCGCCCGAACAGCGCGCCACCCTGCCCCGCAGCACCCGAATTGACGTCGAAGCCGTTTTCCAGCGTGAAGACGGCTCGCAGGCCGCCCCCCAGGTCCTCCTTGCCCGTCAAGCCCCAGCGGTCCGACGCGACCACGCCGCTGTCCATCTTGAAGGTGCTGTGGCCGCCCTGGTTGCTGATGTAGCTGAGGCCGTCGTCGATGATGCCGTAAAGCGTGACACTGCTTTGCGCATGCGCGGCCCCTGCGAACATCGCAGCAAAAGTCGCCGCCAATACTCGATACTTCATTGCTGCTGTCTCCTGATTGGCGGTCGTGCCGCCATTTTTTAATTTGCAGAACTAGTGATGGGGATGCCGACCTGCTCCATCAGGCCGGCCTTGTATCAGCCGGCCATCAGCTGCCTCGCCTGCTTCACCCACTGGTCCTGCATCATAAAGGTCGGATTGGCGCGCACCGCGCGCTCCACCCCGGCGAGGATTTCCTCATCGGACTGGGTCAGGTCCAGCGGCAGGCTGACCGGCTGGCTGACATACCAGGGCGTGTCGCAATAGATTTCCATCTGATTGCCTTCTGGATCGAGCACGTAGATGCTCAGCGAGTTGCCGTGACTCTTGACCTGGGTAATCTTGCGATCTTCGTCCTGCGCCCGCTTGTAATAGGCTTTCAGCTCGGGCAGCCCATCGACCATGAACGACAGCTGATTAATGATGGATTTGCTGCCGGGTTCACGCCCGGCCACGAACACGATCTGATGATGTTCGGTGGGGTCCGAGCTCGGGAATACGCCCTTGCCGACAGGCCCGCTACCCTCGTCCGTCTTCACCAGGCCAAACCATCGCTGGTAAAACTCCACCATCCTGTCGACATCGATCACATGGATGCCGACGTGCTTGAATCTGGCCTTGAGTGCCTGTGACATGCTGAGTCTCCTGTTAGATGGTCGTTTTGGTATTTGATCGACGGGCCGTCGTCCGTGGCACTCCATGAGCCAAGGTTACGGGCCCGAAACTCTACGACAAAGCAACATTTTCGCGGCTTGAATGACTTCAGATCATCCAGGCGCCCTCATTACATTCACGTCGACAGCGCCAGGGCCTCTCGTCCATGTCCCCGCACGATCAGAACCCTGCCGACGTAGCCGAGCACGCCGCACACGCCGATGGTCCAGCCCATGCCGGCCGGCGAGATCCCCGGAAACAGTCCGACGACGAAGCTCGCCAGCGCGCCGAAGGCGAGCTGGGTCGCGCCGAACAGCGCCGCTGCCGCGCCGGCATTGTCTGGATAGCGCGACATCAGATCGGTCGCGCAATTGGCGGAAAGCAGTCCCACCACGCCGATGACACAGCACAGTCCGGCCACCATCGGCCACAGCCCGCCCCACCCGGTCAAGCATGCAAAAGCGACGAACAGTGCTGCGCCAGACGAGAGCGTCGATGCGGCGGAAATCATCCGCAACACGCCGAACCGGCCGACATAGCGCGTGTTCAAAAAGTTGCCGGCCATGATGCCGAGCACATTCAGTGCGAAGAACAGGCCATAGTGCTGCGGCGAGATATGGAAATACTGGATATAGACGAACGGCGTCTCCGTGATGTAGGTGAACATCGCGGCAAACACCATCCCGCCGCACAGCAGATGCCCCCAGACGGCCGGATCGCGCAGCAGCCGCCCGTATGCGGCGAACGACTGCAACACGGCCTGGTTAGCGCGCTTCTCCCGCGGCCACGTTTCCGGCACACGCAGCCACCCGGCCACTGAACAGAACGCGCCGAACAGCGTCAGTGCGACGAATACCGTGCGCCAGTCGCCGAGCAGCAACAGTTGCCCCCCGATCAACGGCGCGAGCAGCGGTCCGACCGAGGTGACCAGCGCGACCATCGACAGCACTTTCGACGCTTCGCCGGGCTCGTGAGCATCACGCGCGATGGTCCGCGCAAGCACCGAGGCAGCGCCTGCCCCGAGCGCTTGCAAAAAGCGCATCACTATGAGCTGGTTAATGGAGGCCGAGAGGCAGCATGCAACGCTGGCGACAACGAACAGGCCGAGACCGGCGAGCAGCACCGGACGTCGCCCGTACGCGTCGGAGATCGGACCGTACAGCACCATGCCGATCGAGAACCCGGCGATAAAAGCCGTCAGCGTTGCCGCCGCGGCGGCGGCCGGGACGCCGAACGATGCGGCAATCGCCGGCAGGCTCGGCAGATAGATATCGGTCCCGAGCGGACCGCAGGCGGCAAGCGCGCCAAGCAACAGGATCAGCCGCCGATCCGGCCGGCGTCTAGTCAGGTGGGGCATCGCAGTTCCGTTGGAAGCGGTTCGGTTCGTACTCGCCAGAAAAAACCGGCGGGCGGGCACACTCACTGCACGCCGTCAGATCGCGGCATCGCGACTCACGAATCCGCCTTCGCCGTTGATTTCAACCGGTGCCAGCGCTCCCCTGCTGGCGGCCAGCGCGTTTTGCTCGCGCTGCTTGAGCCGGTTTTCAGGCGTCTCCCAGCTACGCTCGTGCCCCCACAGGCTCATGCACCAGAGCTCCTCTGGCTTCCAGCTTTCACGATCGATCAGCCGGCCACCCCACCCCGTTTCGATGAGAAATCCACCGGGCGTCTTCGAATAGAAAGACAGCATGTGGTCATTCCCGTGTCGGCCGAGACTCGTCTGGATCATGCCCGGCATGGTCAACGCCTTGTCGTATAGCCGGCCGACATCGTCCATGAACTTGTATTCGACCATCACGTGATGAAGGAATCTGGCAGGGGTTTTGACCAGCGCCAGCGAGTGATGCCGCTCATTGGCATGGATAAAGCGCACCTTGATGTCCCCTTCCATATAGTCGGTCAGGCCGAAGCCGAGCACCTTCATGTAGAAATATTCCATCTCCTCCAGAAGCGGAGTGCCGATGACAACGTGGCCGAACCCCAGCGAACCGGTACGGAAGCCTCCGATCGGGCGGCCCGGCTTGAAGGGGCTCGCGTCGGTACTACGTCCAACGAAAAATTCGATACGATTGCCGTCTGGGTCAGATACCCACAACATGTGCTGCACGCTGCGTTCGCACCGCTCTACAGCATTGCTTTCGTGCACCGGAATGCCCGCCGCGGTCATTTCATCGCGCACTGTCTCCAAGGCTTCGAGGCCGTCGACCTTCATGCCCATAAACCCGACGCCATTGCGCTGCGCCGGACGCACGAACAGGCGCCAGGCATAGTCATCCATGCGCAGGCCGAGACACTCCTGAGCCAGTGAACGGACTTCGAATCCGATGTAGTCCGTTGCGAACGCACGCCACTCGTCCATGTTGGTGGCGTCGATGCCCAGATAGCCGATTTCCTGGATTTGCAATTTGAATCCCCTGTCAATTGGGTGCGCCGTGATGCTCGCGCGGCAGCCCCTGCGTCATCGCGTATTCGCCATTGCTGAACGTCAGGGGCTTGCCGTCGAAATGCGCGTATTGCTTGACCTCGCCGATCAGGATCAGGTGATCGCCGGCTTCCTGGACGGAAACGCGCTGGCATTCCAGCTGCGCAACCGCACCGTAGATCAACGGCGCACCGCCGAGCCCCGCCACCCACGACACCAGCTCGAACTTCTCCGGATGACTCGTGCAGAACCACTGCGACACCTGGACCTGGTCATGCGCGAGCATGTTCACCACGAAATGCTCTGCGCTCCTGAAAGCCTCGACATTTCTCGACTCGCGCCGGATCGACCACAGGATCAATGGCGGGTCCAGCGAGACAGAGGCGAAGGAATTCACCGTCATGCCGACCGGACCGCCGTCATGACTGGCCGTGATCACCGTCACCCCAGTCGGATACTGACCAAGGCAGCGTCGGAATGAGCGGCTGTCATCGAGCGGGCGGCCACGCTCCAGCAGGGCCCACGGCCGCTTGTCCGCGACGAATTGCTGTTGAATCATCATTGCGTTTTCGCTCCGTGATGTCTGCGGGATTAGCGCCAGTAGGCGGCAGTGGCGAAGTCGTTGACCTTGAATTCGGGCGCCGGCAGACCCAGAAGCGCCCGCGAATAAGCGCTCGCCGCGAGCTCCTTGCCGCCGGTGCCGTGCGTGCGCGCCGCCATCAGGTTGCGGAAGATCAGCTGCATCGGATTGGAGCTCTGCGAAGCCACTGCGCCGACCATCGGCCAGATGTCATGCAGGACATCGAAGCAGGCGGCGAACGAATCGGCCGATTCGAAGCGCACGCGCAGACGCTCCAGATGCGAAATCGGTTCGCCCTTGCAGGCTTGATCGAAAATATGCCGCCAGTTGTTCAGGGTCCGCGTGCGAATGTCGTTGATGCGGGTCAACGCGTCCGCGAGCTTCAGATGAAGGATGGGGTTTTCGGCCAGGCGTGCCCCGGTGCCCATCTTCGTATAACGATTGCGGGACTGTTCAAGAAACAGGTTCACGCCTTCCAGCGCCGTGCCGATCACGGTATTGGCAGCCGTCGCGTAGAACACCGTCATCCACGACACGCCGCGATACAGCGGTGTCTGGATCGCCTCGTAGCCGGGGTTGATGTCGTTGACGACATCGACCATCACGTGGATGCGGTGATTCGGCACGAACACCTCGTTCGCCGTGACCGCCTTGCTGCCGGTGCCGCGCAGGCCCTGCACGTCCCAGCTGTCGTGGTCGATGACCAGGTCCTTGATCGGCACCAGGAAATTGCGCTCACCACCGCCGAGCACGACATAGTGCGCAAAATCGACGCCACTGGAGAAGGTCCATCTGCCATCGAGGATATAGCCGCCCTCGGTCGGTTCGGTCTTGCCGAGCGGCGCGTAAGAGCTGGAGGCACGGGCGTCCGGACCGTAGACGCCCCAGAAATCCTCGTGCATCTGCGGGTCCATCGCCGCGATTTCGAGGTTGTGGCAGACGATCTGGCCGGCGATCCACGCCGCGGAACTGTCGCATTGGGCAATGCGCATCAGGCCGTCGTAGAAGTCCGCCGGAGAGAGTTCCAGGCCGCCGTATTGCAGCGGCGTGAGGCTGCGGAACACGCCGGCATCGAGCATGGCCTCGACGCTGGCATCGGGAACGCGACACTCGCGCTCGGACTGCTCGCGGCCTGCGCGCAGCACCGGAAGGATCGCGTCGACAGCCTTCAGGAATGCCTCGCCCGCTTTCAGCGCGCGCTGGCGGTACGCTTCGCCCTCGGTGGCCGTGAAGGGTTGGGTTTCAATCACTGCGTTCATGTCGTCTCTATCGATGTAGTTCGAGTGAGCACAGTGTAGGTGGGGTAAGTACCCGATCTAAAACGATTCCTTGTACGTTAGAATGAGTTCAACTCATGCAAGAACGTTTGAAATGAAGCGCCTTCCCTCTCTGACAGCCGTCAGATATTTCGAGGTCGCTGCCCGCCTGCAAAGCTTCACCGCGGCGGCCGCCGAACTCCATGTGACCCAAGGCGCGATCAGCCGCATGATCCAGACGCTCGAGGAACAACTCGAGGTTCGCCTGTTCGAACGCAATGGCCGCTGGATTTCACTGACACCCGTCGGCAGGGCCTATCACGAACAGATTACGATGGGCCTGAACCAGATTGCCGAGGCGGGCAGCCGGCTGAAGGAGAGCGCAGACCAGTCGACGCTGATCCTTTCCGTCAACGTTGGCTTCACCCTCTGGCTGGTCCAAAACATCAGCGAGTTCCGCGCCAGATTCCCCGATATCCAGGTTGACGTGTTGGCCGAGGAACTCAAGGAACTTGATTACGACGCGCCCGTCCATGCTCGCATCCGTTATGGCTCACCCCCGTGGCCTGGTTATGATTCGATTTGCCTGCTCGACACGACCGAGGCGGGCGTGGTTTGCTCGCCGCGCATGAAGCAGCAGGTCGATGTGCATGAACCCGCCGACTTGCTCACGGCCCCGTTGCTGAGCATTGCCGGCACGCGCGAAGAACCTTGGCAGAAGTTTTTCGAACAGCACGGGCTGCAGATGCCAAGCCTCGGCAAATCCCCGCGCTTTCTGCAGATGCTGATGATGCGCGAAGCCGCCATGTCAGGCCTCGGCTTCGGATTGGTGCCCTTGTTCCTGTTTCAGCAGGACTTCCGGGACGGGCGGTTGGTGCAGGCCATCCCGCACACATGCACCATCCAACACGGGTACCACCTCCTTTACCGTAACGGGGAGGACCTCAACCCGAAACTCAAGATTTTCAAGAAGTGGCTGTTGGCGCGGCTTCGAGCGTCGATATGAGCGCGTGGCCAGGGACACTGCGCACGGCATTGTCGAGTCAGCGACTACAGGTTGAGTCGCGCTGACTGGGTGTTGGCATCCTGGTCGAACAGCGTTGAGGCGGGCTTCTGCTACGCCGCAGAGTTGCCATGCCGTGAAGCGCGCCTCGATGGCAATGTTACTGAACCAACCGGGGCATCATGATCGTCCCATAGTTGGGGCCGATGCCGTCCATCTGGCTGTTTTTGCAGTAGTTCGGATCGTTGCCCATCTGGACGGTGATCAGTGCGTTGGTGCCGCTGCCTGTCTCCTTCAGAATGTGCAGGCACCCGAATGCGACGATCGGCGGGGTAGTCCCTTGCTCCCCCGTGACGTCACTCACCACGGCTACCGTCACCCAGGCACAACTACCCGCCGAACCCGCCGGGACCTGACTACACGTTGCAACGTTATGGAACGCATTGCTATTCAGGCCCGTTTCGAGATAGATCGGTTGGCCGATAGACATCGGACTCGCGTTTCCGCTCGTCATCAACCCGACTATGACGTCGGAACCGAGCTGGCTATTAGCAGAGGAGAGGGACGTCCATTGCCCAGCGTTGCAATTGCTGTTGGGCTGGTACGACGCTCTGATCCCGAAGATGTACGGTTGGCCGATCGTCTGCGCAATCGGCGAGGTGGTGCCCGGAGCTGCTTGGGGGTCGGTTGTACTGGTAGCAAGCTTGGGGGAGCTGGTCGCCGAATTCCAGTAGGAGTTGTACAGGCATTGCGACATCACGATCGGGAACAGTGCCCCAACTTCAGCGGTTCCCGGACTAGCCACGACCGCGGTCGCCGTCGCACTCGTCTTCAGCGACGCGATGTTCAGCACTTGCGCCAGATACAGCGGGACGCTCCCGTTGGAGTCGGTCCCATCCTTGTGCACCGTCACCTGGACCGCAGGCACGATCTTTCCGCTTGCTACCGGCACGGTGGCCTGGGATACACCAGCCGCAACATTGGTCACATTCACATAGCCCGTGGTGACATCCGACGTATGCAATTGCACGGCCGCCCCCTGCACGTTGTTCTTCGGCCCGAACGAAACAGCCACGGTCTGCGAGTCGTTCCAATCCGGATTGGCGGCGCTCGCGTTGTTGCAGCTAGCGTTGCTGGCTTGGGCATACAGGCACTGTGCCCCTGCAAGCGCAGCGGCGTCCGCGGCAGTCTGTGCCTGAGTGCGGGCCACCATCAGGTTGCCAATGTCGATCGCGAGCGCCGCGAAGCTTAGGAGCATAAGCAGCAGCAGCGCGACCATGATGGCCACCGCGCCCTTCTGCTTCTTCATCGATTTGACGCGGCGCTGAGTACGCAGGGTATGGACGTTACGCATGATGTTCTTCTTATTCGTTATTCATCGTGGCCGTGGAGCTCAACGTGATCGGCCCAGTCAACGGGTTCATCAGGGGGCCGAGCAACAACCCCGTGAACGTGTACGAGACCTTGACCGCCAACGCGGTGCCGAACGACCCGCCTGCGTTGGTCACCGAGACCGACGGCGCGGGGTTTTTCGCCGCAAACGAAATCAGGTACGAGGACGTATAGCCGGTCACGACGCTCGTAATGTCCGTGGTCGTGGGTCTGGGACTCGTTAGCACGATGCCCGCCCGCGCGCCCTCCCTGGCGGCGTTGGTGATGACAGCCTGGTCGTACAGAGCCAGGCCGAACTCGACGATTCCGAACACAATCAGCAACAGAAGCGGAAGTACGAGCGCGGTTTCGACGGCCACTACACCTTTTTGCTTTTTTTTCAGGCTCATCATTTGACTCCGTAGGCGGTCACGCAACATTCGCCGACCGCATCCTGTTCGCTAAGGCTTGCGCTCTGCGCCGGACGCTGATTCGGTGGACGCGATCTTGTATTTCACAACGGCGCGGCTAGCGCCAGGAAATCGAAGTTGGGGTGACTGAACGGCAACGAGCCAGCACATATCGAGGTAACATCGATGACGTGGCACGTTTGAAATATGATGGATTCGCGACGGTGCTCTTCGCTTGATTTCTCATGATGTCCCCCGACGATGAGTGCCACACTCCGCATGTGATTGCCGAATGCGAAGGGCCTCGGGAAGCCATCTGGTTGTCATTTTGGCTTCCGTTTATAGCTTCAGAGCATACGAGCCAAAGCGGGAAATTCTGCGCGCTGCCGCACAATTCTTCTGCAATAGCGGCAAAGCGGCGATCGACGACAACACATTGGAATGGTTCATCCCCTATGAGCAACAGGATCGCGCAGCTTTTCCGGCATCTGACCTCAGGCGTATATGTGATCGGCGTAGCGGACGGCGAGCGCCGCAATGCGTTCACCGCAAGCTCGGTGATGCAGGTTTCGTTTGCACCATTGCTCGTCGCGCTCGGCATCAGTCCCGAGCATCAGTCGTACGAACTGCTGCGCAGCGGCGCGGTGTTTGCGATCAGCGTGCTGCGCGCGGATCAACAGAAGCTCGCCGAGCACTTCGGCACGCAGTCGGGCCGCAACGTCGACAAGCTCGCGACGACTCGCTGGCGTACCGGCGTGACCGGCGCGCCGCTATTGGTCGATGCGCTCGCGCATTTCGAGTGCCGGGTGGTCGATGACATCGCGGCGGGAGATCATCGGGTGGTGATCGGGCGTGTCGTCGATGGCGCGCTAGCCGGCGCGGGCGGAAAACCGCTGATTTATGCGCAGACCGGCAATCTCGACATGAGCGAGGACCTTTATCCCGGGACGTTTTCGTAGTTGGGTGGCGTGCTGGCTGCTCAATGCCAGTGCCCGCCATGTCCGCCGTGCCAGTGGCCGTAGTAGCCGCCATGATGATAGCCACCGCCCCAGTAGCCTCCGATCACCACTGACGGTCCCCACCATCCGTAGTAGCCAGCCCATGGATAACCGTATGGGTAGCCGTAGGGATACCCGTAATAGCCCGGATAGCCGTAATAGCCGGGATAGCCGTAATAAGCAGGCGCAGGAACCGCGACATAGGTGCAATCCTGTCCCGACAACGGCAAATCGTTTGGCGCCGGATTCGCGCCGGCTGTCCCGCTTGCCGCAGTAGGCGCGTTCCCGGTCGATGATTCCGTGGCGGCAGTGGCCGCCCCGCTGGTGCAGGCGTAGTAGCCACCCGCTCCCGGATAGTACGAATAGGGACCGTAATAGACGCAGCCACACAGCGCAAACGCGCCCGCCACGCCAGTGCATAGACCAACGATTCCACAACGCATGATCGCTCCCCCTCTGCGGGCGCAGCGCAGCCGTCTCGACACGGCATGGTTTTATTCTAGTCGTCGAATCTTGCATCAGGTACGCGCCTTGCGGAGTGCAGATATTCCGTGGAAATCAGGAGTTTCGACATGGACCTGCCCGACCCTCTCGACCCGAACGCCCCCTCGACTCCCGCACAGCCGGCCACCGGCGCACGTATCACCGGCGCCGGCGCCGGCGCTGGCGATGGTCCCGGACCCGAGGTAATGGCCGCCGCCACGCTCGACGGCAACAAGGTAATGTCTTCCGACGGCCAGGACCTCGGCAAGATTTCCGACATCATGCTCGACGTGCGCAGCGGCCGCATCGCGTATGCGGTTCTGACGGAGGGCGCGATTCTCGGCATCGGCGGCACCTTGCACGCGATCCCCTGGCGCGCGCTGACGCTCGACACGGACCGCAAGTGCTTCCGCCTGGACGCCACGGCGGAGCAAGTGAAAAGCTCGCCGGGCTTCGACAAGGACCATTGGCCGGCGATGGCCGATCGCGCATGGGGCGCGTCGGTCCACCAGTTCTATCATCGCGAACCGTACTGGGAAGCCACACGCGGTGTCGTCGAAAGCGATCCCGCCGCACGTATCGATCCGACCACCGGGATCTGAAGAAGACCCTCGTCCCGGCGCTCCAGCATCGCTATCTCACGCACGCCACCGTCTTGCGACGAGCACACGAGGCGCGGCGCGCGGCAAAGGAGAAACGGCGATGAGCCGACGCGCACTAATCAATCGAAAGAACATATCCTTCGTCGCGTGGGTGGCGATCGGCACGGGTTCGGTGTTTCTCAGCCTTGCGCTTCCGCTGCCCGCGCTGGGCGCATTCGTAGTCGGCGCTTGTTGCGCGTATGCGGGGCGTTCCGGCCGGTGGCAGAGCGGGCATCCGGTCGCCGGCTTGCTGGAGCGCAAGCAACCAGAGGTCGTCGACGACGTGAATCAGCAAGCACCGGCGACGAATTCGACGCGCGAGGCGAGCGAGACGGAAGACGAAGCGGCGACGCGTTGAAGCACCGCATTCGCACGCTCATCGCCGGGCGGCGATCAAGTCACAGCGTTTGAGCTGCGCATAACCGCGAAGCTTGCGCATGCCGTCAGGCGGCACAATAGGCGATGACGGATGTCGAGCGAAGCTCGCTTGACTAGCGCGAACGCCGCGCAGATCGCGTGCGGCGAAAAAACGGATAATGCGCGGCAGTCTGTCTCCTGCGCAGTGGTGCACTGCGCCATATCGGTATCGGTGCGGCTTACGGGCAGAATGGCAGCGCGCATCACTCGCGAACAAGGCGGTTTCCTTCCACTGCAACTGAAAAAAAATTTCACTATGCGCATCCCACCGCTGAAGGCGATCATCGCGTTCGAAAGCGTTGCCCGCACGAAAAGCGTAAATCGCGCGGCCGACGAACTTGGCCTGACCGCGTCGGCGGTGAGTCATCAGCTGAGCAACCTCGAATCGATCATCGGGCAGGCGCTGTTCCAGCGCTCCGGCCGCGGACTCGTGCTGACGCCGACCGGCGAGCGTTATCTGGCCGACGTAACGGGCTCGCTCGCGGACCTGAGCCGCGCGACCGAACGCGCGTCGAGCCGTACCGACGTCGAGATCCTGCGCGTGCATTCGAGCCCGAGCTTCGGCCTGATGTGGCTGCTGCCGCGACTGTCGTCGTTCCAGGAAGCGAACGACGACATCCAGCTGAACGTCGCCTGCTCATACGAAAACGTGTCGTTCTCGAACGGCTTCTACGACATCGACGTGCGCCACGGCTACGGCAACTGGGCCAACGTCGAAGTCAAAACGGTGCGCGGCGAGTTCATCGCGCCGCTCGCGTCGCCGAAGTACCTCGCGCAACATCCGGTGAAGACGCCGGAAGACATGCTGTCGCATCGGCTGATTTATTCGGAGTCGCCGCTCGTGCAGTGGAAACAGTGGTTCGGCAGGACCGGTGTCTCCGCCGCGCACAAGACCTTCGATTTTTCGTTCGACCGCTCGTACATGTCGCTCGAAACCGCGGCACTCGGGCTCGGCATCGCGCTCGAAAGCCTGATGCTCGCATCGGTGAAGATACGCGAAGGCCTGCTCGCGCCCGTGTTCGACGCCAGCTTCGCGGTCGAAGTCGGTGCCCACCATCTCGTCTATCCGGCGCAGAACGCGGACCTGCCGCGCGTCGAGCGCTTCCTTGCGTGGATCGAGCGCGAAGCGGCCGCCGACTTGCGGGGCTGAATCCGCGTTTTCGTTCGCGTCCGGCTGCACGCGTGGCACAGCGCCGCGCGTGCGCTCCATCCGTCATCTGAATTTTTCTCAGCTATTGCTGAACGTTTCCGCGTTGATGCGGGCGCCTCGCGAGCCGACACTCTGGGCACCAGTCAACACCCAGGAGACAAACCATGTTGCTCGAGAACCGGACCATCATCGTGACGGGTGCGGCGTCGCCGCGAGGCATCGGCAAGGCCACGGCGCGCGCGCTGGCCGCGCAAGGCGCATGCGTCGTGATCCTCGATCTGCGCCGCGAAGATGCGCAAAGCGCGGCCGCCGAGCTCGGCGCGAAGCATCTCGGCCTGGCTTGCGACGTAACCGACAAGGACGCCTGCATCGCGGCCGCGCGCGAGACGCTGCAGCGCTTTGGGCGCATCGACGGTCTCGTCAACAACGCGGGCATCACGCAGCCGGTGCGCACGCTCGAGATCGGCGGCAAGGACTTCGACGCGATCGTCGACGTCAATCTACGCGGCACGCTGTACATGTCGCAAGCGGTACTCCCGGCGATGAAGGAACAGAACGGCGGCAGCATCGTCTGCATGTCGTCGGTCTCGGCGCAGCGCGGCGGCGGCATCTTCGGCGGCCCGCACTACAGCGCCGCGAAAGCGGGCGTGCTCGGTCTCGCCAAGGCGATGGCGCGTGAATTCGGCGCGAACCATATCCGCGTGAACTCGATCACGCCGGGCCTCATCCATACAGATATCACGGGCGACAAACTGACGCCCGCGATGCGCGAGGACATCATCAAAGGCATTCCGCTCGGCCGGCTCGGTGACGCCGCGGACGTCGCGAACGCCTGCCTGTTTCTGCTGAGCGACCTGTCGAGCTACCTGACGGGGATCACGCTCGACGTCAACGGCGGCATGCTGATTCACTGAAACACCGCGCGCCGCCAGACGGCGCATGCAACGCACCCGGGACACTATCCGGGGCACGTGGCCGCGGGCACGCGCAGCAGCGCCTGCCGTGGCGCACACAGGAGACATCGATGAAAGCGAAATACACCGCGACCGTTGCCGGCGACGTGCTGCCGCGGAACGACGAACTCACGTTCGAAGCGCGGACCTATGCGAAAGTCGCCCGGCGGCTGATTCCATTCCTGATGCTGTGCTATCTCGGCGCGTATCTGGACCGCGTGAACGTCGGCTTCGCGAAGCTGCAGATGCTCAACGATCTGCAATTCAGCGAAACGGTGTACGGGATGGGCGCCGGCATCTTCTTTCTCGGCTACTTCCTGTTCGAGGTGCCGAGCAACGTCATTCTTCATCGCGTCGGCGCGCGCCGCTGGCTTGCGCGCATCATGCTGACGTGGGCCGTCATCTCCGCGAGCTTCGTGTTCGTCAGAACACCTACCGCGTTCTATGTGCTGCGGTTTCTGCTCGGCGTGGCCGAGGCCGGCTTTGCGCCCGGCGTGATCCTTTACCTGACCTACTGGTTCCCGGCGCAGCGCCGCGCCAAAGCGTTGTCGCTGTTCTTCATGGCGATTCCGCTCGCGGGCATCATCGGTGGACCGCTGTCCGGCGCGATCATGCATTCGCTGCACGGCGCGCTGTCGATGTCGGGCTGGAAATGGCTGTTCCTGCTCGAAGCGCTGCCGTCGCTCGTGCTCGGCATCGCGATTCTGCTGTATCTCGACGACGGCATCGCCAAAGCGAAGTGGTTGAACGATGCGGAGAAAACGCTGCTCGCACGCAACGTCGCGAACGATGCGCAACAGACGGTCACGCACGTGTCGATTCGCGACTTCATCGGCGACCGGCGCCTGTGGCTGATGGCCGCGATCTACTTCTGCGTGGTGCTAGGCCAGTATGGCCTGACCTTCTGGCTGCCCACGATCATCCGCAAGGCCGGCGTCGCCGATCCGTTGTGGGTTGGCCTGTTCACCGCGATTCCGTATCTGTGCGCGATCGTCGCATTGCCGCTGATCGGCATGAGCGCAGATCGTCGCCGCGAGCGCCGCTTTCACCTGGCGATTCCGATGCTGGTCGCCGCCGCCGGCTTCGCGACGTTGCCGCTGCTTGGCAGCGTCGGCGCGTCGATCGTGTGTCTGAGCGTCGCGTCGGCAGGCATTCTCGCTTCGTCGTCGCAGTTCTGGTCGCTGCCGACCGCGCTGCTCGGCGGCATGTCCGCGGCGGCCGGTATCGCCGCGGTGAACTGCTTCGCGAATCTGGCGGGCTTCTTCTCTCCGGCGATCGTCGGCTGGCTCAACGATCTGACCGGCAAGTCCACCGCCGGGCTGATCTTCATTTCCGCCGCGGTGACGCTGGGCGCCTTGCTGGTCTTTCTGGTGCCCGCGCGATCCGTGAACCGATGAACCTCTCTCTCGACCTGCTACAGGAGCTACCGATGGACACTGAGACCATCACCGAGTCGGTCACGCTCGCCGAGCGTGCGTACCGCATTCGCCGCAACGCGTTGCTGATGGGCGAAGTACAGGGCCAGGGCTATGTCGGCCAGGCGCTCGACATCGCCGACGTGCTGGCCGTCGCCTACTTCGGCGCGATGCGTTACCGCGCCGAAGACCCCGAATGGGAAGGCCGCGACCGCTTCCTGCTGTCGAATGGCCACTACGCGATTGCTTTATACGCGGCGCTGTTCGAAGCCGGCATCCTGCCCGCCGATGAACTCGAAACCTACGGCAGCGACGACAGCCGTCTGCCGATGTCCGGCATGGCGAGCTACACGCCCGGCATGGAGATGTCGGGCGGCTCGCTCGGCCAGGGGCTGACGATCGCCGTCGGCCGCTGCCTCGGATTGAAGCGCAAAGCGTCTGACCCCTTCGTCTACACGCTGTTCTCCGACGGCGAGCTCGACGAAGGCGCGGTCTGGGAAGGCCTGATGTCGGCCGCGCACTGGAAGCTCGACAACCTGATCGCGATCGTCGACGTAAACAACCAGCAGGCCGATGGTCCATCAACGCAGATCATGGCGTTCGAGCCGCTCGTCGACAAGCTCGAAGCGTTCGGCTGGTACACGCAGCGCCTGGACGGCAACGACATCGACGCGGTGAAGCGCGCCTTCGATAACGCGCGCCATCACGACAAGCCGCAACCGCGCATCATCGTCTGCGATACGAAGATGGGCTGTGGCGTGCCGTTCCTCGAAGCGCGCGAGAAGAATCACTTCATCCGCGTCGATGCACACGAATGGCAACTCGCGCTCGAAGCGCTCGAAGCCGGGAGACAAGCATGAGTACCGTTGCAAATAAGCCGCGCCTTAAAACCTCGGCGATGATCGCGTCGATTGCCGCCGAAGGACAGGTCACGCGTTCGGCGCCGTTCGGTCACGCGCTGGTCGAACTGGCACGCACCAAGGCGAGCGTGATCGGCATGACAGCCGACCTCGGCAAGTACACCGACCTGCATATCTTCGCGAAGGAATTTCCGGACCGCTACTACCAGATGGGCATGGCAGAGCAACTGCTGATGGGCGCGGCCGCCGGCTTCGCGCACGAAGGCGCGCAGCCGTTCGTCACGACCTACGCGGTGTTCGGAACGCGCCGCGCGTACGACTTCATTCATCAAACGATCGCCGAAGACAATCTCGACGTGAAGATCGTCTGTGCGTTGCCGGGCCTGACGACCGGCTACGGCCCGAGTCACCAGGCGGCCGAAGATCTCGCGCTGATGCGCGCGATGCCGAACATGACGGTGATCGATCCGTGCGACGCGCTCGATATCGAGCAGATGGTGCCGGCCATTGCCGCACACGAAGGGCCGGTCTATGCACGCCTGTTGCGCGGCAACGTGCCCGCCGTGCTCGACGAATACGACTATCGCTTCGAATTGGGCAAGGCGAAGCTGCTGCGCGACGGCAACGACGTGCTGCTGATCTCGTCGGGGATCATGACGATGCGCTCGCTCGAAGTCGCGAAGGCACTGGAGGCAGACAACGTCGGCGTGGCGGTGCTGCACGTGCCGACCATCAAGCCGCTCGACACCGCGACGATCCTGCGCGAAGCGAAGCGCACGGGCCGCATGGTGATCGTCGCGGAGAACCATACGGTGATCGGCGGACTCGGCGAAGCCGTGGCGCGCACGCTGCTCAGCGCTGGAGTTGCGCCGCCGTTCCGGCAAATCGCGCTGCCCGACGAGTTCCTCGCCGCTGGTGCGCTGCCGACGCTGCACCATCGCTATGGCATCTCGACTAATGCGATGGCTACGTCGATCAAAACGTGGCTCGATTGACGTCGCACGTTGTCATGACACCGCGCGGGCCTCATCGGCTTTACACCCCGATGGTCCGCGTCGTCTTCAGCGCGATCCATGTCATGCCTTCGCGCAGTCCTTCGAGTACCGCTTCTCTTTCCACGGCGAACACCTGCGATTGCTGAAAGGTGCGTTCGAAGTCACCTTCGGGCGACACATGTTTGACATGGATCGTCGCCTGAAATCCGCCTTCTGCCGCCTCCTCCGTATGGACATTCACGGACCAGGTTCCTTGCTGTGCGTTTGCTGATATAGCCATCGAATGCTCCTCGGGTTGTTGCGAGCGGCTACCACCGTCAGCGTAGGTCCGTGCAACGCCCGTCTCGTTGATCCAGGTCAAGCGTCGACGCGAACCGTGCGTCACGCTCGACGCCGATCGCTCGCCCGACGCCTTCAGCTTCGCTTCAGACTCACGCGAAATCGCGTGAAAACCCTGCCGGGAAAACGCGCAACGACCCGTGCATGCGAGATGCTGAGGCGCCGGCATGCACCGCGCTCGCATCGATTTCAGGCCCCTCGCGCCGAGGTTTCGCGGTAAGCTTTTGCGACGTACCCGCGTCACGAGTTCGTGCCGGTGCGGCAACGCTGCCCTCATGATCGACGAATGCCGGGGTTCATCATGTGGTACGCCTTTATCGACGCACAGCAACGCCTCGCTCGCGCGATGGTGGGGGGAGTTCTAACCGAATCTGGGTCGATGCCGAGCGCGCAAACGGGCTGGCTCAGCCCGAATCATGCGGCCGACGCGTTCAGCCACTGGCTGCTGAGATCGACCTGCGCTTTCGAGCGAACGCCGCCATTCGCGATCCACTCGGTTGCCGTCGACGGTCGCCGCGTGAGCGTCGACGAAAACGTCGTCGCCTCGTTGCCACTCGGCGCGCTGCTCAGATTCAAGCGCAACCTGCCTACACCACCTACCGACACCAAACCGCCAGTGCTGTTGTGCGCGCCACTCGCCGGACATCACTCGGTGATGCTGCGCGAGACCGTCGAGACGCTGCTCGAAGAACGTGACGTATTCGTGACCGATTGGACCGATGCGCGCGACGTTCCGCTCGAAGCGGGCCCGCTATCGCTCGACGACTACGTGCAGGCGCTCGACAGCTTCATCGGCACCGCCCGCACGTTCGGCTCGCCGGTTCATGTGGTCGCAATCTGTCAGGCGAGCGTGCCCGCGCTCGGCGCCGCGGCGCTGCTCGCCGTGGACGAGGCCGCCCCGCTTGCGAGCATCTCGCTGCTGGGTGGCCCGATCGATACCCGTTTGAACCCGACCGTCACGGACCGCTTCGCGAGTTCGCATACGCTCGAGTGGTTCCACGATCATGCGATCGATATCGTTCCACCGCCCTATCGCGGCGCGGGACGTCTCGTGTATCCGGGATTCATCCAGCAGGCCGCGATTTTTGCCGCGCATCCGGAGCGGCAGTTGCGGCTCGAAGCGGACTACTGGTCCCGCTGGCTCGCCGGCGACATGCCCGGTGCGCAGCGGGCGCTGCGCTCGGCCAACGAGTATGCGGCGGTCCTGGATATGACGGAGCGCTACTTCCTCGACATGCTTCGCGTGGTGTTTCACGAACATCTTTTGCCGCGTGATTTATGGTCGGTCGCCGGGCGCCGGGTGCAGATCGCCGCGCTGCGCGATACCCCGCTGTGCACGATCGAGGGCGACAGCGACGAGATCACCGGCACGGCGCAAACGCATTGCGCGCATGCGCTGTGCGATACATCGCCGATGCCGCCCGCGCGGCAGCTCACCATCGAGCAGTGCAATCACTACGATCTGTTCATCGGCCCGCGTTGGCGCGATGCGGTTTGTCCGGGCCTCTGCGAATTCTGGCGCGATGTCGAACAGGCTGCGTCGGAGGTTTGCCAGCCGCGCCGCGCGCCCAGGGGTTCGGCAGACCGCAGATCGGCGTGAGGTGGCCGCGACAACGCCGGCAGTCCGCGCATCACGTGACGACGCCAGTTTACTCAGTTCCCGCGCTCCATGCCGATCGCGGCTTCGAGGGCCAGTTCCGCCACATCGAACGCGCGGCGGATCGCCGCTTTGGCGTCGTCGTCAGCGCAGTGCGCGATGGGCTTGAGTTCGCGCGCGGGCGTGACGAGATCGAGCCGCACGTCATACAGCGGACGCGCCGATCCCGGGCGCAATGCCTCGATGGCGAGATGGCAGTGCGACACGAGCGCGCCAAACCGCGCGAGACGCACCAGCTGCGCACCTGCTTCCGCTTCGAGCGGTGCGGCACCCGCAAAGCCAAGGTAGACGATCTGCATGTCAATGCCCATGTTCGCCTCCCGTTGCCAGTGTCGAACGGACCTGTTCCACGCAGATGCAAGTCCAGGCGCTCGCTATGGGCTTATCTTGTTCCTGTCGGAGTGGCGGTCATTGACGTGGGTCAAGCGCGGTGAAGGCAGTGTGGCAAGCAACTAGTGATAGTCACGTGACTGCCATACCGGACCGGACTAACATGGACTTAGCCCACTAGGAGCAGTTATGCAGACAGTCAATATCCACGAAGCAAAGACCCAGTTTTCGCGCCTCGTCGATGCTGCGGCCAGCGGTGAGGAGATCGTGATCGCAAAGGCCGGCAAGCCGGCAGCGCGGCTCGTACCGATGGAATATGCCAAGCCCGTTCGGCGGTTTGGTGGACTGAAGGGGAAAGTTCGCATTGCGGACGACTTCGACACACCCTTGCCCGATGACGTTATCGCGGCATTCGAAGGCCGTTGATGCGACTCCTTCTCGATACGCACGTTTTCCTCTGGGCAGTCACGGACGATCGCAAGCTAACCAAAGCTGCCCGTAAGCTGATACTCGATGCAAGCGAGGTCTTCGTCAGCAGCGCGAGTATCTGGGAGGCCTCGATCAAAGCCGGTCTTGGAAAGCTCGAGGTGGACGTCAATCTCCTCGTTTCCGAGATCGAAGCGAGCGGCTTTCTGGAATTGCCCGTGCGGGCAGTGCATACCGCTCTGGTTCGAGATTTGCCCGATATTCACAAGGATCCATTTGATCGGCTTCTGGTCGCACAAGCTCTTTCGGAGCCGTTGCGCTTGCTGAGTTCAGACGGCCACCTGTCGAAATACACAGACCTGGTTATCGCCGTCTAGGACACTCCTCAATGCATATGCATCCCCCCATTGATCGCAATATCGGCACCGGTGATAAAAGCCGCTTCGTCGGAGCATAGAAACGCGATCAACGCCGCCACCTCGTCCGGACGTCCGAGCCGGCCGACCGGGATCTGCGGCAGGATCTTCGTGTCGAGAATCTCGCGCGGCACCGCTTCGACCATCGCGGTCGCGAGGTAACCGGGCGACACCGTATTCACCGTCACGCCGTGCTTCGCGGTTTCGAGCGCAAGCGCCTTGGTAAAGCCGTGCACGCCCGCTTTGGCCGATGAATAGTTGGTTTGCCCGTAGGCGCCGCGCGAGCCGTTGACCGACCCCACGTTGACGATACGGCCGTGGCGCCGCTCGAGCATGCCGGGCAACAGCGGCTTGGTCATGTTGAACAGGCCATCGAGATCGGTGCGCAGCACGGCGTCCCAGTGCTCCTTGCTCATCTTCGCGAAGCTCGTGTCCTGCGTGATGCCGGCGTTGTTGATCAGCACGTCGACCGCGCCCAGTTCGGTCAGCACGCGTTGCGCGCAGCGCGCGCAGGAATCGAAGTCGGCGATGTCGGCTTCGTATGCGTGAAAGTCGCGCCCCGTGTCGCGCTCGTGCTCCAGCCAGGTCGGCACGTGATCATTGTGCGCCGAGTGCGTCACCGCGACCGTCATGCCCGCGTCATGAAGCGCCCGGCTGACCGCCGCGCCCAAACCGCCCATCCCGCCTGTGACCAATGCCACGCGATCCGTTCCCATCTGAACTCCTCCTTGCCGTGTCTGCCATCGACGGTGCGCGCGCCGGCTTTGCCGGCCCGCGCGGCTAAACGACGCCCGCGAACGGCAGCGCGTTCTGCGAGCTCCACCACCACGCGCTCAGGCCGCCCGCGAGCGGCGCGACGCCCGGCGCGATGCCGTACGCCTCTTGCCACCACGCAGACCACGCGGCGCAAGCGCGGTTCGCCTCGTCGAGCCACTCCGCCTCGCGCTGTACCGCGAAGGCGATCGACTTGCTCCAGTCGGCGAAGCTCCGCGCCGCGTACTCGCGCGCTGCGCGCTGCGCGGTCTGATACGCCGACGCGTAATCGAACCAGCCTTCGGGCTGTCCGGATGCCGTCGAGGTCCATGGTAAAGCGAAGCGTCCGAGCGGCGCGTCGGGTTCGGATGCCATATCGCTGCCCTCCAGAGGACAGCATAGGATTGCCAGGCGCGGTTGCAAACCGTCGAGCGCGTCTGCCACCGTATCGAGCTCGCGACGGCCCGCGCTTGATCTGCATCAACAGCCTCGCCCGCCGGGCCCATAGACTCCATTTGACGACGGGCGCGAGCCCGCTTGCGCCCGTTTCCCACGTTCTGTCACGGAGCTTTGGCGATGAGCTACAAAAGCATTCTCGTTCACCTCGATACGAGCGTTCGTGCACATCCGCGCCTCGAGATCGCATTGCAGCTCGCACACCGCTTTCATGCGACGCTGACCGGCCTGTTTTCGACGTACGTGCCGCCGCGGCACGCGTTCTTCGTAATGGCCGGCACCGCCGACTACTACGCCGAGCACGAGCGCCTGCGCCACGAGCGTGCCAGCGCGCTGGAGCGGCTGTTTCGCGCGGAACTCGTGCGGGCGAACGTCGACGGCCATTGGATCGCCGCGAACGGCTACGCGAACGACGTCGTGCCGCCCTATGCGCGGGTCGCCGATCTGATCGTGCTCGGCCAGCCCGACCCGACCGACCCGGACGCGTTCGTCGCCGAACAGTTCGTCGAGCACATCGTGCTGTCGGCCGGGCGGCCGGTGTTGCTGGTGCCGTCGAGCGGCACCTTCGCGGCGCCGGGCCGCCACGCGCTGATCGCGTGGGACGGCAGCCGCGAAGCGACCCGCGCGATCCACGACGCGCTGCCGTTCCTCGCGCACGCGGCCAAAGTGACGCTGCTGACGGTTCATTCGTCGGCCGATCGTCCGCCGCAGGGCACGGCTGCCGGCGACGACATCGCACTCACCGTCGCGCGTCACGGCGTCAAGATCGACGTGCGCGAGCTGAGCGTCGCGGACCGCGCGCCGGTCGGCGACGCGCTGCTGTCGCAGGCGGCCGACCTCGGCTGCGACCTGATCGTGATGGGCGCCTACGCGCATTCGCGTCTGCACGAAGTCGTGCTGGGCGGCGCGACGCGCACGATGCTCGAATCGATGACCGTGCCGGTGCTGTTGTCGCACTGAAGTGCGCGCTTAAGGAGCCCGCCATGTTTCACCGCCTACTCGTCGCGCTCGACGGCAGCGCCACGGCCTCGCGCGCGTTCGACGCCGCGCTGACCCTCGCCGCCGAATCGGGCGCCGAGCTGATGCCGCTGTACGTGATCGACGTACCCATCATCGCTTACGACGCGCCCGGCTTCGACCCTTCCACGATCGAGGACGCGTTCATCGAGGAAGGCAAGCGGATCGCGGCCGACGCGCAGAGCCGGATGAGCGCACGCGGGGTCAAGGGCACGGCCCGCACCGTCGAAGCCGCGACCACCGGCGAAGACGTCGCGCATCGCATCGTCGAGACGGCGCGCGAATGGCACGCCGATGCGATCGTGATGGGCACGCACGGCCGCCGCGGGTTTCAACGGCTGATGCTCGGCAGCGTCGCCGAGCGCGTGCTGCGCCGCGCCTGTTGCCCGGTGCTGATGATTCCCGCGCAGGCGAGCGGCGCGACGCGCGTCCAGCCAGTCCCGGACAGCGCCGACAGCGGACCCGCCTGAGCGAACTCACCTGAGCCGCTAGAAACTGGCTCTGCGCGGCGCTTCAGGGCCGAGGGTGGGCTTGTTCGTCATGCCGCACGATCAGCACCGGTATGTCGGTCGACCGCACGAGCGACTCCGCGACGCTGCCGAGCAGAAAGCGCTGCACGCCACGGCGGCCATGCGTGCCCATCACGATCAGATCGGCCTGGATTTCGTCGGCGACGCGCGCGAGCACCGCCGACACGTTTTCGGCGTAAGCGTCGATCACCCGCACGCCGCCCGGCACCTGCGCCTCGCGCAACAGCTCGCGCGGGCCATCGAGCGCGCGGCTGGCGAAATCTTGCGCCGCGCCCGCCGGTTCCGGCTCGAAAGCCACGTCGGCATTGTCCGACCACTTGCCGTGCCCCACCACGCAGCAGGCTTCGAGCGTGGCGCCCGTCAGCTTCGCGAGCTTCAGCGCCTCGGCGAAGGCGCGCTGCGCGCTGGGACTGTCGTCGAGTGCAACCAGAATTCGTGCATACATGTCGGACTCCCTCTGAAAGCGCTGGCATGACCCGAAGTGGTGCCCTCGCGCGTTTGCACCGACAGTGTGAAGCGCGCCCCGCCACTCGGCTTGACGCAGGTCAACGGGCCGCCGCTCGGTGCCGCCGCTGCTGGACGACATCGCCAGCAACCCACCAGGAATAATCCTACAACCACTACCTGAACTCCTAGCACCGCTTAAAGCGCTGCCGATATATTTCCAAGATTAGGTCGCCAATACTGGTCGGTATGGACACCGCCCCGTCAGCCACCTTATCGAGAATCTTCCTCGTCGACGATGCGGTCGAGGTCCGGCGCCGGCTTGCTTGCCTGATCGCGCTGATTCCCGGCATCGAAATCGCCGGCGAGTCGGCGGGCGTCGAGCACGCGTTCGACGACATCGTCGCGAGTCGCGCCGATGTCGCGGTGCTGGACCCGTGCTTCTCGGGCAAGACCGACCTCCTGCTGCTCGCTGCGCTAGCGCGGGTGCGGCCGTCCATCGTCAGCATCGTGCTGACCAATCATGACGCGACGGCGTTTCGCCGCGCGTGCGAAGCGGCGGGCGCCGACTTCTTCTTCGACAAGACCTCGGAGTTCGAGCTCGCCTGCCGCGCCATCGAAGCGATTGCCTATGCGCGTCGTGCGCACCGGGTCTGACCGCCAGGAGCCGATCATGCAAGTTGCCGCAGTCCGTGAACCGCGCCACGACGCGCCTCGCACCTCGCACGTCGTACCGATCCACGTCGCGCCCAGCACCGCGGCGGCACGCCACGCCGTCACGGGCTGCTCCACCTGCGCGATGCGCGCGATCTGCATGCCGCCCGAGCTGACACCGGACGAACTGAGCCGGCTCGATGCGTTGATCTGCTCGACGCGCTCGATCAAACGCGGCGACGCGCTGTATCGCGCGGGCGACGAGTTTCAAAGCATCTACGCGATACGCGCCGGCTCATTCAAAACCGTGGTCATGCATCGCGACGGTCGCGAGCACGTTACGGGCTTCCAGATTGCCGGCGACTCGCTTGGCCTCGACGGCATCGGCGAGGCCAAGCAGAATTGCGATGCGATTGCGCTCGAAGATAGCGTCGTGTGCATCATTCCGTTCGCGCAGCTCGAGGCGATCTGTCGCGAGATCAAACCGATGCAGCATCACATCTATCAGATGATGAGCGGCGAGATCGTGCGCGAATCGAGCCAGATGATGCTGCTCGGCACGATGACCGCCGAGCAGCGCGTCGCGACGTTCCTCCTGAATCTATCGAAGCGCTTCAAGGCGCGCGGCTTTTCCGCGGCGGAGTTTCATCTGCGCATGACGCGCGAGGAAATCGGCTGCTTTCTGGGCATGAAGCTCGAAACGGTGAGCCGGATGTTCTCAAAGTTCCAGCGCGAGCACCTCGTCAAGGCGAACGGCAAAACGATCCGCATCGAAGACCCGGAACGACTGGCTCGGGTTTGAGCACCGGCGCGACGCACGCCCCACGTTCGTTCGCGGGACATGCCGGGTGGAACAGGCGCTCCTGAACTGATATAACTCAGTGCGTTGCGGTACGCGACCTTGCGTGGCCGCCCGGAGGAGCGATGGGTCTATCGAGCGGCGAGTCTTCCTGCTTCAGCAGTGCTGCGTCCGGGTCGGACGTGTCCGTCGAGGATCGTTATTTCATGTTGGTCGAGGCGGTGCAGGACTACGCGATCTTCATGCTGGACCCCGCCGGCCGCGTCACCAGCTGGAATCCCGGCGCACAGCGCATCAAGGGCTACACGCCCGAAGAAATCATCGGCCAGCATTTCTCGAAGTTCTATACCCCGGAAGACATCGCTGCCGGCAAGCCCGCGCGCGAACTGGAAACCGCCGCAGCCGTAGGCCGCGCCGAGGACGAAGGATGGCGTGTGCGTCGCGACGGCTCGCGTTTCTGGGCTAATGCGGTCGTTTCCGCCGTGCACGATGCGTCGGGCGCGCTGCTCGGCTTCGCCAAGGTCACGCGCGATCTGACCGAGCGCATGCGTCTTGCGGAACTCGAACGCGCGAGTCAGGTATCCACGCACACGCACATCGCCCGTGAAAACGAGCAGAAACGGATTGCGCGCGAACTGCACGACGATCTCGGCCAACGGCTGACGGCGCTAAAAATGAGCGTCGCGCTGCTCGAAGCGAAGCTGAACAAGCAAGCCGACACTGAGCCGCTTGCGGCGCAAACGCGCGAGCTGCAACAGCAGATCGACTGGATGGCCGCTTCGCTGCGGCGCATCGCCGCCGATCTGCGCCCCCCGCTGCTCGACGACCTCGGACTCGCCGCCGCGCTCGACTGGCTGGCC
This sequence comes from Paraburkholderia sp. JPY419, assembly GCF_050435705.1. Classification (NCBI taxonomy): domain Bacteria; kingdom Pseudomonadati; phylum Pseudomonadota; class Betaproteobacteria; order Burkholderiales; family Burkholderiaceae; genus Paraburkholderia; species Paraburkholderia sp. JPY419. Next base: position 1,317,793 of record NZ_JBNDKV010000001.1, read on the forward strand.
GAAGACTTTACGAAACGCTACAACGTGCGCTCGAGCGTGCATCTCGAACCGGCCGAGCCGGTATGCGGCGAATTCGCGGCGACGGCGCTGTTTCGCATCGTTCAGGAGGCGTTGACGAACGTCGCGCGGCACGCCAAGGCGAGGCGCGTACGCATCGACATGACCTGCGCGGGCCCGATCGTATCGCTCGATATCGACGATGACGGCGTGGGTGTCGCGCTGAATCATGCGCAGGGAACACATTCATTCGGGCTGCTTGGCATTCGCGAACGTGTGCGGCAGTTGCGCGGCAACGTGTCGTTCACCAGCTCGCCGGGCCATGGTTTCAGGATCTCGATCCAGATACCAGCCGACGCGCTCGTGTAGTGCTGCCACGCCGCCGCGCCGCGCTACCGCGGATTACTCCTCGGGCGCTTCCTCGCTGATCTGCTCGCGCATCAGCAACACCGGACAGGTCGAGAAACGCAGCACCCGCTCCGCCACGCTGCCGATCACGAGGCGCCGCACGCCGCGTCGCCCATGCGTGCCCAGCACGAGCAGATCGGCGTGGACGTCCTCGCCGTGGCGCAGCACGATCGTGGCGACGTCGTCGGACAGGCTCTCCGACTCGATCATCGCGGGCCGGCAACGCACATCGGCGGCGGCGCAGGCCTGCTCGGCCTGCTCGAGCACCGAGTGGCCGTCCTGGCGCAATGCTTCGACTAGCGCGAGCGGGTCGTAATAGCCGGCATAGGAAAAGATCGGCGTCTTGTCGACTACATAAACCGGATGCACGACGGCCTTCGTCAACGCGGCGAGATTCACCGCTTCTTTCAGCGCGCGTTTCGAAAAGCTACTGCCGTCTAGCGCGACGAGGATATGTTGATACATGCCGATTCTCCACTGAGGTTGGATTTGTCAACGCGCGTGGCGCGCCCCTGCTACAGATAAAAGGGCCCGCCCGCACTGGCCGGATGCGGCGTGCCGCGCGTATGCCGCGACGGTGAGCCGCGCGCTGGTCGCGGTCGACGAGACGAAAGCGCGCATTCGCGGCGACGAACTGCCGTGCGACATGCGTGGCGAGCGCCAGTCCGGTGCCGCCCGCGGACGCGATCATCACGCGGTGGAAGGTGTTGCCCTCGGCAGCAGTGTTCATCGGCTTTCCTCGGATCGTCGCGCCGCGCCTCGGCCCGTGACGGGGCGCCCAACGGTGCGCGCTTACATAATGAACGCCGGCGCGGCGGGCGGCTTGATCTGCATCAAGCGACCATGGCTCGCGAACAAATCATGAGCGGACCGCGAGCACGGCCGCGCCGGTCAGCTTGCCGTGGCGCAGATCGTCGAGCGCGCGGTTCGCGTCGCGCAACGGGTAGGTGGTCGTCTCGATCGCGAGCCGGGTCTCCGCGGCGCTGCGCATGAACGCAAGCCCATCGTCGCGGGTCAGATTGGCGACCGATACGACGCGCCGCTCGCCCCACAGAAACGCGTACGGGAACGACGGAATGTCGCTCATATGAATCCCGCCGCACACCACCACGCCGCCCTTCGCGACCGCCTGCAGCGCCAGCGGCACCAGTGCGCCGACCGGCGCGAACAGCAGCGCGGCGTCGAGTTCGCTGGGCGGCGCCTCGTCGCTGCCGCCCGCCCATGTCGCGCCGAGGCGCAGCGCGAGTTGCTGGGCCGCGTGATCGCCGGGACGCGTGAACGCATAGACGGTGCGCTGCCGGTGACGCGCGACCTGCGCGACGAGATGCGCGGCCGCGCCGAAACCGTAGATGCCGATCCGTTCGGCGTCGCCCGCCATGCTCAACGTGCGATAGCCGATCAGACCCGCGCAGAGCAGCGGCGCGGCCTCGACATCGCTGTAGTGCGGCGGCAGATGGAAGCAGTAGCGGCTATCGGCGACCGTGCGCTCGGCATAGCCGCCGTCGATCGTGTAGCCGGTGAAGCCGGCGTCTTCACAGAGATTTTCGCGGGCGGACAGACAGTAGCGGCAGTGACCGCAGGTGCGCCCGACCCACGGCACGCCGACCCGTTCGCCCACGTTGAAACCGCTGACGCCCGCGCCCAACTCGGCCACCACGCCGACGATTTCGTGGCCTGGAATCACCGGCCGCTTTGGATGCTTGAGGTCGCGATCGACCAGATGCAGGTCCGTGCGGCACACGCCGCAGGCATGAACGTCGATCAGAATCTCGCCGGCGCCGGGCCGCGGATCCGGCACTTCCCGCTCGGTCAGGGTCGCCGAGCTGCCGTCGAACACCATCGCTCGCATCGGGTTGCTCCTTCAGACGCTTCGGCGGCGGCACGCTGACGTCATGCAGATCGCGAGCTGCGCGCCGCTTTCATCAGATCAGCATAGGCGCGCCATTGTGTCGCGCGATCGGCCGCCGCCCTGAACCGTTTGATCGAGGTCAATAAGGGCCGTTTCGCCGCCCGTACACTGATCTTATTCCTGATAGGCGCAGGACGCGCACACGTTCGGGCAACGGGTACCTGGCCAATACGAACCGGTCATTTATATTGCGGAGACTTGTCATGCGTTTGACCGTTCATCTCGACACGTTCGATCGTGTCACCCCGATGGCCTTCGCCATTCTCTGGCTCGACAAGGACACGCGGCAATGGTCGCGCGAAGGTCATTTCGGGCTCGACTTGCCCGACTGGGGCGCGTTGCATGTGTGTTGCGGCAATACGCTCGTGTGCGCGCCGCATGGCACGACGCCGGTCTGCGCGCTCGAGGGGCTCGATCTCAACCAGCTCGACGGGCCGTTCGAAGGCGAGATCGGCCGCGTGCAGTGGTGCGCGGAGGGCGGCCGCAGCCTGATCAGCGGTCACTGGCGCATGCAATGCATCGACGTCGAACAGACGGAACCGGAAGACAGCGTATTCGCAACCGGCGAAAACGCGTGACTCGGAGCCGCACTACATCGCGATCACCTTGCCGGGGTTCAGGATATTGTGCGGATCGAGCGCAAGCTTGATCGCCTTCATCGCGGCGAGTTCGGCCGGCGAGCGCGACATGCCGAGCACGCTCAGCTTTTCCTCGCCGATCCCATGCTCGGCCGATACCGAGCCGCCCATTTCCCCAGTGAGTTCATAGACGACGCGCTTGACCTCATCGATGTCCTCGTCGGTCCAGCCCGGTTCCTGCGCCACCACGTGCAGATTGCCGTCGCCGAGATGCCCGTAGACGAGGATCGTCGCTTGCGGCCAGCGCGCGCGCAGCCGCTCGTCGCAACGCTGCGCCGCATCGCCCGCCTGCGCGACCGCGAAACTGATGTCGAACGAGATGCGTCCGGGGATCAGGCGCGGATATTCGGCCGGCGCGTCGCGAATCGCCCAGAACGCCGCGGCGTCGGCGTCCGATTGCGCGATCGCGGCGTCGGAGATCACGCCGGCGTCGAGCATGTCGGCGAGAAAGTCCTCGAACGCCGCCGCCTGCCGCTCCGGGTCCGCGCCGCAAGTCTCGAGCAATACGTAGTAAGCGTGATCGCTGCCGAGCGGCACGCGCAGTTCGGGCAGGCGTTCCCGCACGAACTCGCAATAGCTGGGCCACATGACCTCGAACGCGGACACGCCGGCCGGCAGCCGCTCCTGCGCGCGGCCGAGCAGCGTGGTCACCGCCTCGTAATCCGGCATGCCGCACCATGCGGTCGAGATTGCGCGCGGTTTGGCGCGCAGCCGCAGCACCGCGCGCGTGATGACCCCGAGCGTGCCTTCGCTGCCGGTCAGCAGGTTGCGCAGGTCGTAGCCGGTATTGTTCTTGATCATCTTGCGCTCGCCGCCGATCACGCTGCCGTCGGCGAGCACCGCTTCGACGTCGAGCACCTGGTCGCGCATCATCCCGTAGCGGATCACGCGGTTGCCGCCCGCATTCGTTGCGATGTTGCCGCCAATCGTGCAACTGCCGCGCGCGCCAAGGTCGAGCGCAAACATGAAGCCGGCGTGATCGGCCGCTTCCTGCACCGCCTGCAGCGGCGTGCCCGCGAACACGGTGATGGTCGCGCTGACCGGATCGATGTCGATGACGCCGTTCATCCGCTCGACGCTCAGCGCAACCTCGCCGCCGAGCACGCAGGCGCCGCCCGCGTGCCCGGTCATGCCGCCTTGCGTGACGACCGGCTGGCGGAATTGATGACAGATCCTGAGCGCGGTGGCGACCTCTTCGGTCGTGCGCGGTCGGATCAGCGCGATCGGATCGGTCGATGGCGTGCCGCTCCAGTCGGCGAACTGCCGCCCGCCAAATTCGGCCGGCAGACTCACGATGTCCGCGCCGAGCGCTTCGCGCAGCGCGGCGACGGCTTCGTTACCGCGGGTCGCGGCGTTCGGTTCTTGCTGCATCAGATATCTCCAGTTCGTCAGGCGGACAGAGCCGCTGCGCGCGCCTGCACCGTTCGGGTCTGCGTTTGCGATTGCACGCGCGACAGCGGCGCCTGCTGCCCTGGCCAACGCAGATAACTACGGTCGAGCCCGGCGATATCGCAGCAACCCAGCAAGCCGAGCGTCCGGTCGATCTCGGTCTGCAGAATCTCGATAGCCCGCTCGGCGCCCGGCTGACCGCCCGCGCTCAGACCATAGGTGGTCGCGCGTCCGAGCAATACCGCATCGGCGCCCAGCGCGACCGCCTTCAGGATCTCGGAGCCGCGGCGAAATCCGCCGTCGAGCATCACGCACAGCTTACCCCCAACCTGCTCGACGACTTCGGGCAGCACGTCCATCGCCGATACCGCGCTGTCGAGCTGCCGCCCGCCGTGATTCGACAGCACGATGCCGTCGACGCCGGCCTCCAGCGCCTTCAGCGCATCCGGCGCACCCAGCACACCTTTGACGATCAGCCGACGCGGCCACAGATCGCGCAGCCAGCGGATATCGTCCCACGACAACGACGGGTCGAGTTCCCGGCCCAGTGTGATCGTCGCGCCCTTCACGCTGTCCTGCCCCGGCGGCAGCAGGTCGCCGAGATTGGCGAAGCGCGGCATGCCGTTCGGCCACAGCACGTTGGCCATCCAGCCCGGATGGCGCAGCACGTCGAACTTGTTGCGCCAGTCGAGCTTCAGCGGCTCGATGTAGTTGCGCAGGTCCCATTCGCGTTTGCCGAACACCGCGCTGTCGGTCGTGACGACCAGCGCCTCGATGCCCGCGGCCTTCGCGCGCTGCGCCAGTTTCGCGAGAGATTCGCGCGTGCGGTACATATAGACCTGCATCCACACGCGACCGCCCGCGCGCCGCACGACGTCCTCCAGCGAGACCGTCGACACGTTGCTCAGCACGAACGGAATGCCGGCCGCTGCCGCCGCGCTGGCCAGCTTGACGTCGCCTTCGCGAAACATCAGGCCGCTATAGCCGGTCGGGCCGATCATGAACGGTGACGCGCTGCGCTCGCCGAACAGCGTCACGCTCTGATTGCGCTTTTCGACGTTCACCAGCGTGCGCGGCAGAAAAGCGATTTCGCGGAACACGTCGCGGTTGCGCCGCAGTGTCGCTTCGTCTTCGGCGCCGCCCTCCACATACTCGAAACAGAAATTCGGCAGACGCTTGCGGGCCATCGCGCGCAGATCATCGATGCTGTGCGCGCGCTTCACGTCGCGGCCTGAATAAAGGCGGCGTTCCAATTGCATCCTCCAGTGCGTGATTGACTCGTCTATTTGATTGTTGGTTGTGTCGCTGCGCAGCCGTTCAGGTCACCACGCCGACCTGCCACGGCACGAACTCGCTCTGCCCGTAGCCGTGCAGCTCGCTCTTGGTGCGCGTACCGGAAGCGCAGTCGAGCATCATGCGGAAGATCGCTTCGCCGAGTTCGTCGATGCTCGCGCTGCCGTCGATCACTCCGCCGCAATTGATATCGATGTCGTCCTGCTGGCGCTCCCACAACGCGGTGTTGGTCGCCAGCTTTAACGACGGCGACGGCGCGCAGCCGTAAGCGGAGCCGCGCCCGGTCGTGAAGCAGATCAGGTTCGCGCCCGAGGCGACCTGTCCGGTCGCGGACACCGGGTCGTAGCCGGGCGAATCCATGAACACGAAGCCCTTCGCGGCGATCGGCTGCGCGTATTCGTAGACGTCGACCAGATTCGTCGTGCCGCCCTTCGCGACCGCGCCGAGCGATTTTTCGAGGATCGTCGTCAGACCGCCCACCTTGTTGCCCGCCGATGGATTGTTGTCCATCGCGCCGCCATTGCGCGCGCAATAGTCCTGCCACCATGCGATGCGCGCGAGCAGTTTGTCGCCGACCGCGGCGCTCACCGCGCGGCGCGTCAGCAGATGCTCGGCGCCGTAGATTTCCGGCGTTTCCGACAGAATCGCGGTGCCGCCATGCCGCACGAGCCGATCGACCGCGGCGCCGAGCGCCGGATTCGCGGAGATGCCCGAGTAGCCGTCCGAGCCGCCGCATTGCAGACCGACGCATAGATGCGCAGCCGGTACCGGCACGCGCTGCACGCGGTTCGCATCGGCGAGCATCTCGCGCACCATCGCGATACCGCGTTCGATCGTCTTGCGCGTGCCGCCGCTGTCCTGGATCGTGAAGCTGCGCAGCTTCGTCGAGCTGGCGTCGAGGCCGCCCGCCGCGAGCACACCGTCGATCTGATTCGTCTCGCAGCCCAGCCCGATGAACAGCACCGACGCGAAGTTCGGATGCACCGCATAACCGGCGAGCGTACGACGCAGGATCGCAATGCCCTCGCCTTGCATGTCGATGCCGCAGCCGAGCCCGTGCGTCAAGGCGATTACACCGTCGACGTTCGGATAGTCGGCGAGCGCGTCGGGACGCACGTCGCGCCGGAAATGATCGGCAATCGCGCGCGCAACCGTCGCCGAGCAGTTCACACTGGTCAGAATGCCGATGTAATTGCGCGTCGCGATGCGGCCGTCGTCGCGACGAATCCCCATGAAATGCGCGGGTTCATCGACGTAGACGGTCGGCTGCGCATCGGCGCCGAACGCATGCTCGCGCGCGAACTCGGACATGCCGAGATTGTGCGTATGAACATGCTGGCCGCGCGCGATCGCTTCACGCGCTACGCCGATGATCTGGTTGTAGCGCTTGACCGGCTCGCCTTGCGCGATGTCGCGCGTCGCGATCTTGTGCCCCGGTGGAATCAGCCCGGCGACGACCAGTTGTTCCGCGTCGATGCGCGTGCCCGGCAACAACTGCCGGGTCGCGATGATGACGTCGTCGGCGGGATGCAGGCGAATGATCGGGCACGCGCCGCTAGCTTGAGTCGACATGAAAAGCCTCGAAGACAGGGTTATCCGTAAGCGTTCGAACAGAATACGTCAGATCGTGGAGCCCACGCCCTTGGGCAGATCGCGGCTGTCCGATTCCAGCGACAGCGGCTCGATGCGTCCCACGATGAAAAGATAGCTGAACGCGCCAAGAAAGCAGAAGCCGCCCGCGACGACGAGCGGAATCGTGAACGAGCCCTTCGACATCGCCACCATCACGCCGGTGAACGTCGTGATTACGATCCCCGCCAGATTCGATGCGAAGTTCTGAATCCCGCCGATCGACGCGACATGACCCGGCGTCGGCGCGACGTCGCCTGGCAGCGACCAGATGCTCGCCGCGGCGAACGCGAGGCTGCCATAGGCGATGCCGAAGAACGCGAGCATCAGATACGTGTTCTCCGTGAACGCCGACAGCGTGATCACCGACGACAACAGCATGCCGCCGACCATGCAGGTCTTGCGCGCGGCCGTCAGGCTCCAACCGCGCCGGAACAGCGCGTCGGACACGAAGCCGCCGAACCAGCCGCCCGGAATCGCGATCAACGCCGGAATCATGCCGAGCGTGCCGAGCGATTTGAGCGAGAAGCCACGGGTCTCCACGAGGTAGCTCGGAAACCACGTAATGAAGAAATAGATCACGAAGTTCAGGCAGAAGAAGCCGAGCATCATGCCCCACAGCGTGCGGTGGCGAAACAGCGACGCCCATGTCACCTTCTCCGCGCTTGCCTGAGCCGCGGGAGTAGCCTCGAGTGCGACGGCCATCTCGTCTTGCACAGGATTGCGATAGATCACGAACCAGCCGACGATCCAGACCGCGCCGAGCAAGCCGGTGAGGACAAAAGCCGCCTTCCAGCCGAGCGTGCTGATGATCAGCGCAACCACGGGAATCGACAGCGCGGAGCCGACCCGCGAGCCGCTATCGAAGATGCTCGTCGCGAGCGCACGTTCCTTGGGCTGGAACCATTGGCTCACGAGCTTCGTGCAGGACGGATACGCGCCCGCCTCGCCGACGCCGAGCAACAGGCGGCAGCCGAACATGCCCGCGACGCTGGTCGTGACCGCGGTGGCCGCGGTAAACACCGACCACCAGCCGACCGCGAGCGGCAGCGCGATGCGCGCGCCGACGCGATCGACGAACCAGCCGAACGGCATCTGCATGAACGCGTAGGTCCAGAAGAAGCCGCTCAGGATGAAGCCCATCTCGGCGGGGCCGATGCCGAGCGCCTTTTCGATTTGCGGCGCGGCGACCGCGAGATTCGCACGATCGATGTAGTTCACTGCGATCGCGAGAAAGCACAGAAAAATTACTACCCAACGCATCTTCTTCATGAAACCGTCTCCTGCTGGCCAGGCTAAGCCTATGTTTGGATGAACCTTGCGACCTCGTGAGCCGCTGGTGTACTGCAGGGTCGACGACCCGATTTACTGCGGATTTGCGGCCCGCGCCTTTAGCCGCGTTGCACGCACGCGGCAAGCGCCGCGTTCAGACGCGGTTGCTCGACACGCACGCCGAGCTCGCGGGCGAGTTCGATCACCGGCTTGAAGCGCCGCTGTTTCTTTTGCTCATGATTGCGCGCGATGTCGGCGAGGCGATGATCGAGGAACGGGTTTTCGAACCGCTCGCGCACGTCGTCGAGATAGGCGCGCGCGTCGCTGCCCTGACCGAGCGCATCGAAGACCGGCAGTACCTCGTCGCGCCACAGCGATTCGAGATCGGCGCGCAACAGCGGATCGCGCATCGCGTGCAGCACGTTCTCGTCGGGATCGCGCGCGTCGGCCTGCCAGCGCTCGGCGAGCCACGTATGCCCGAGATTCAGCAGCAGCAGCTTCAGGCGTTCGTAGTGCAACAGATCGTCGGTGACGATCATCGCTTCGTGCTCGCACGGCAGCACCATGCCGGCACGCCGCTCGATCGCCCACAACGCGTAGGGTTCGGCAACCGCGCCAACCGGCCGGATCGGCTCCGACACGATGCGGTCCACCAGCGAATTGACCCAGATGCAGGTGTGCTCGATGTAGCGCAGGAACTCGGTCCCGCCGCCCCAGTCGCGCGCGATATCGGCGACGAGGCCACGCAGCGTGTCGCCGTTGCCCGATACGAGTTCGCATGGCAGCAGCGTCAGCGGCGCGGCGCCGGCTTTGAAGCGCGCGTGCAGCAGCACTACGAGCTTCGCCGCGAATCCGCGCGGCACGCTCTTGTCGTCGCGCAATAGCTCGGCGGTGTCGTCGGCGAAACACTCGTAGCCTCGGTCGCCGGTGTTCGAGATCACCACGCGCGCGTCGTGCGCGAAGCGCTCCACCACTGTTGGCCAATCGGTATTCGCGTTCAATGCCTCGCTGATCGCATGACATTGCGTGGTCGTATCGATCACCGCTTCGCGATGCAGACCGCGAATGCGCACCTCGTACAGCCGGTGCGCGCGCAACGCGTCGATGCGCGCGAGGCTCTCGGGGTTGGCCGTCGTCTGCACGACGCTCACGTGCCCCAGCGCGCGGCCCGAGTCGAGCGCCGCCGATACGAACAGATCCGCGTGCGCCTGCAGAAAGCGACTCGTGCCGAATTGAAGAATCGGGTTGCGCATCGTCCGTTTTCCCCGCTCGCTCAACAGGCCACCAGCGCCTTGATGACGCCGGCATCCGGTTTCAGCAGCTTGGGGAATTCGCCCGGCAGATTGGCGAGCTCGACCACGTGGGTATTGAGCGCGGCCGTCGGAAGCTTGCCGGCGCGCATCGCTTCGAGCACCGTTTCGAAGTCGGCGACGGTCGCGTTGCGGCTCGCGAGCAAGGTCGTCTCGCGCTTGTGGAACTCGGGATCGGCAAACGAAATGCGCTCGCTGACGATCGATACCAGCACGTACTTGCCGCCGTGCGCGACGAACTGCAGCCCGCGCTCCATCGCCTTCACGTTGCCGGTCGCGTCGAATACCACGTCGAAGAACTCGTTATCGGTCAGCGCGGCGAGTTGGGCGGCATCGGTCGCGGCGTCGGTGGTGTCGAGCAGCACCGTGTGATCGGCCTGCAATGCGCCGGCACAAACGGACAGGCGGTCCGCGCGGCCGTCGAGCACGCTGACCTCGGCGCCGCGCAGTTTCGCGAAGATCGTCACGGCCATGCCGATCGGCCCAGCCCCGACTACCAGCGCACGCTGCCCGGCTTGCACGTCGGCGCGCGCGACCGCGTGTGCGCCGATAGCCAGGAACTCGAGCATCGCGGCTTGGTCGAGCGTCACGCCGTCGGCTTTGAAGACGAAGGCCTGCGGCACGGCGAGGTACTCGGTCATGCCGCCGTCGGTATGGACGCCGAGCACGCGGATGTTCACGCAGCAGTTGCCCTTGCCCGCGCGGCAGGCCACGCAGCGCCCGCACGACAGATACGGCATCACGTACACCTGGTCGCCGGCCGCGACGCGCGCGCCGGCCGGCGCCGCTTCGACGATGCCGGCAAGCTCGTGCCCCATCACGCGCGGATACGACAGATACGGCTGATTGCCGGTGAAGATATGGAAGTCGGTGCCGCAGATGCCGACTCGGCGGATGCGGATCAGCACATCGTCAGGGCCGGCGTTCGGCATCGCGCGTTCGGTGAGCGCGAGCTGGCCGGGTTGTTCGCAAATGACTGTCTTCATCGTCATGGAGGAATTGATCGGGTATCGGGAGCGGAGCGGCCCGCAGGGCTGCTCGCCTGGCGTCTACTTGGCGTCGATCTGGCCTTACCAATTTGCAAAAGTAACGGCACATGCGATACTGGTCAAGCCAATTTGCACGATGTTGGGGGAAACCCCGAACGCTGTCAGCGCGCAGCCGAGCGCGCGCGATTTGCGCGCCGGGCGCTTCGATCTACAATCGGCGCTCGCCTTATCGGGATTGCACAAGCTCCATTGCCGGGAAACGTTTCGTGAACACCAAACCTGCCGACACGCGCCGTCTGTACCTTCAGATCGCGGAAAAATTGCGCGATCTGATCGCTCAGCCGGAGTTCGCGCCGAACGGCCGCCTGCCGCCCGAGCGCGCGCTGGCGGAAACGCTCGGCGTATCGCGGCCGTCGGTGCGCGAGGCGCTGGTCGCGCTGGAACTGGAAGGCCTCGTCGAGATTCGCATGGGCTCGGGCGTCTATCTGTGCGCGACGCCGTCCGCGCAAAGTGATGCGTCGCTGTCGCAGGCCGAACTCGGCGATAGCCTGCTCGACATCCTCGGCGCGCGCTGCCTGATCGAAGGCTCGATCATCGCGAGCGTCGCACCGTTCTGCAAACCGAAAGACCTGAAGATGCTGCGCGCGATCTACAACGAGATGGAGCGCGAAGTGAAGGCGGGCAGAATTCCGGTCGCCGCCGATCGCGCGTTCCATCTGGCGATCGCGCAGATGTCCGGCAACGAAGTGCTGGTGCGCACCGTCAGCTCGCTATTCGATGCGCGACATAGTCCGCTGTCGGAAAAGCTGCGTGGCCACTTCGAAAACGAAACGACGTGGGGCGCCGTGCCCGAAGAACATCTGGTGATTCTGGAAGCGCTGGAAGCGCACGATCCGCTGCAGGCGCAGGCGGCGATGCAGCGCCACTTGAAGCTGTCGTTGGAGCGGGTGATCACGGGGGGACAGCGGACGACTTAGAAACGGTTTCATAAAGACTTCTGGGCACGCTTGAGCGTGTTCCAGCAGATCAAGGAACAACCGAGTCTGAGAAACGCCTCATGAACGGTTCGTCGTCAACGATTGGTTTTCCCATCTACTCAATCCGCTTGTTTGCGCCGCAATCGCAAACGTGCCGAGCGTCGACGCGGCTCGTATCAGCGCGCCGCCTCGGCCCGTACGCTGCGCGATTTCACGCGCCAGTTCGCGAGCGCGCCGAGCGCCATCAGCACGCTGGTGCCGAGAAACACCGCGCGCATGCCGACGTGGCCGCCGACGAAACCGCCCAGCAGCGGACCGGCCACCTGCCCCGCGTACTGCGACGACACCGAGTAGCCGAGAATCGCGCCCGTCACGCTCGCCGGCACGTTGTGCCGGATCACGCTCGCGATGCACGGCAACAGGCCGCCGAGTGCAATGCCCATCAGGAAACGCAGCACGATCAGCTGCCAGCTCGCGGTGACGAACGCCTGCGGCACGAGCAACACCGCCGATACCGCGAGGCAGCCGACGATCACGTTCCAATGCCCGACGCGATCCGCGAACCTGCCGAGGCGCGACGACGAGATCACGCTGCCGAGCGCCGCGCCCGACATGACGAAGCCCGCGACCATCGTCACGCTTTGAGGCTTCGTGAGATGGGCGACGTAGACGGTGATGATCGGTTCGATCGACATGTTCGCGACCATCAGCAGCAGGCCGGTGGCAAGCATCGCGATGGCCGGCCGCTTGTCGTCCACCGAGGCCCACGCGCCTTTCTTCGACGCGCTGTCCGCGCGCTTGCGGACCGGCTGCTCGCGAATCAGAAACGCGGTCGCGAGAAAGGCGACGAAGATCGCCGCGCCCGAGGCCCAGAAGGTCGCGCGGATGCCGATCAGCGGCGGCAGGAAGCCGCCGAGCAGCGGGCCGACCAGATTGCCCGCCATGATCCCCGACGACAGCACCCCGAGCGCCCAGCCCGAACGCGCCTTCGGCGTCTGCGTCGCGACGAGGATCATCGAGCCCGACGCATAGCCGCCGAGCAGCCCGGCGAGCAGCCGCAACGCGACCAGTTGCCAGGCCGAGTGCGCCATGCCGATCAGCGACATCGCGACCGCCATGCCGAGGCTCGAGCGGATCAGCATCAGCTTGCGGCCGTAGAGGTCCGCGAGCTTGCCCCACAGCGGCGCGACGAGCGCGGCGCTGAAAAACGTCGCGCCGAACGCGGCGCCGGACCACTGCACGATCGCCGCATGATCCTGCACGCCGAGTTGCTCGACGTAAAGCGGCAGGAACGGCAGCAGCACCGTCATCGCGACGATGGTCGTGAACGAGCCGAACACGCACACGCACAGGTTGCGCTGCCAATGCGCGGCGGCTTCATCGGCGGCCGGCGGGGCGGCCTTGGCCGCCGCCGTCGCCTGCGCCTGCGGCGGCACCGGTTCGGCCGTTGGTACGTCGAGCTTGCGATTCATCTTCGAGACTTTCCAGGTGACTAGGGGGCCGTTCGAGCTATCCGAAGCATGCTAACGGGCTGCGTCGCCGTCAGGCAGTCAACCCATCATCCTGGTATCGCTACTACCTCTCCGACTAGTGGCCCGCGGGCGACGTGCTGTGCGACGTCTGCGGCGCGGCCGCCGCCGATGCCGCCGCATCCGACACCCCCGCCGCGCCGCCCGGCAGATCGGCCGGCTTCGTCGAACTCACCGCATCCGGATAGAGCTGCATCAGCACGCGCAGCACACCATTGGTCCAGCCAAAGCCGTCCTGTAGCGGATACTCGCCGCCGCCCGCCGACTTGTCGCTCGCGTCGACGTCGTACTTCTCGACCAGCTTGCCGGTGCGCTGGTAGTACGCGACGTTGGTGCGAATCCAGCGGGTCGCGATATCACGCGCGAGCTCCGGCTCGCTGTAGCGGCGCAGCCCGATCACCGCGAGGTACTGCAGCGGCGCCCAGCCGTTCGGTTCGTCCCACTGCTGTCCGGTATCGGTCCGCGTCGTCGCGAGACCGCCCGGGCGCAGCAGATCCCGCCGGATCGTCTGCGCCACTTCGCGCGCGTCGTTGCGTGTCGCGACGCCGGTGTAAAGCGGGTACACGGTCGCGGCAGTCAGCCGGTGCGTGAGCGTGCGGTGCACGAAGTCGTAGTCGGCGAAAGCGTGCAGTTGCGGGTCCCACAGCATCCGGCGGATCGCATCGGCTCGCACGCGGGCGCGTAGTTCGAGATTCTCCGCGTGGCCTGCGTCGCCGGTCACCCGGTAGGCTTTCGCGAGCGCGCGTTCGAGCTCGACCATCAGGCAGTTCAGGTCCACTGGCACGAGCGAGGTCACGTCGATGGTCGCGAGCGTCCTGCCGTCGGCGAACCAGCGCGAACTGAAATCCCAGCCGGTTTCGCCGCCCGCGCGCAGGTTGCGCCACAAATCCTGCGCGTCGCGTTGCGGTATCTGCTGCGCCGTCATCACATCCTCGCGGTACGACTCGTCGCGCGGCGCCGCGCGCTCGTCCCAGTAGCGATTGAGCAGCGTGCCGTCGGCGAGGCGCACCAGATGGCGCGCCGCGTTGCCGGGCGACAGATGATCGCTGCCCGCCATCCAGTACGCGTATTC